>NZ_VJZT01000010.1 GCF_007097245.1 Flavobacterium restrictum
CAGTTCCTAATGCGCCAACGGCACCAGTTGCTGCAACAGTAGTGCAGCCGACATGTGGTTTGCCATCAGGAAGCATAGCCATTGCGGCTCAATCAGGAGTAGAATACAGTTTGGACGGTGTTACTTATGTTTCAGGCAACACATTCCTTGGATTAACTCCAAATAGTTACACGTTGTATGTTCGCAATCTTACCGATGCTACTTGTGTAACTCAATCGGCTTTAGCAGTAAAAATCAATGCAGTTCCTAATGCGCCAACGGCACCAGTTGCTGCAACAGTAGTGCAGCCGACATGTGGCTTGCCATCAGGAACTATTACAATTGCTGCTCAATCAGGCGTAGAATACAGTTTGGATGGGGTTGCTTATGTTTCAGATAATACATTCCTTGGATTAGCACCTAACAATTACACGTTGTACGTTCGCAATATTGCCGATGCAACTTGTGTGACTCAATCGGCTTTAGCAGTAAAAATCAATGCAGTTCCTAATGCGCCAACGGCTCCAGTTGCAGCAACAATTATGCAACCCACATGTGGTTTGCCATCAGGAAGCATAACCATTGCGGCTCAATCAGGCGTGGAATACAGTTTGGATGGTGTTACTTATGTTTCAGATAATACATTCATTGGATTAACTCCAAATAGTTACACCTTGTACGTTCGCAATCTTACCGATGCTACTTGTGTAACTTCATCTACTTTACCAGTGGTAATTGATGCGATTCCGTTACCTCCAACGGCACCAGTTGCTGCAACAGTAGTGCAGCCGACATGTGGTTTGCCATCAGGAAGTATAACAATTACAGTTCAATCAGGCGTAGAATACAGTTTGGATGGGGTTGCTTATGTTTCAGATAATACATTCCTTGGATTAGCTCCAAATAGTTACACCTTGTACGTTCGCAATATAGCCGATGCAACTTGCGTAACTTCATCTACTTTACCAGTCATGATTGACGCGATTCCGTTACCTCCAACCGCTCCAGTTGCAGCAACAATTGTGCAGCCCACATGTGGTTTGCCATCAGGAACTATAATAATCGAAACACAATCAGGCGTGGAATACAGTTTGGATGGTGTTACTTATGTTTCAGATAATACTTTTATAGGAATAGCTCCAAATAGTTACACCTTGTACGTTCGCAATCTTGCCGATATTACTTGTGTAACTTCATCTACTTTACCAGTTGTGATTGACGCGATTCCGTTACCTCCAACGGCACCAGTAACTTCTACAGTTGTTCAACCCATATGTGGTTTACCGTCAGGAAGCATAACCATTGCGGCTCAATCAGGCGTAGAATACAGTTTGGATGGGGTTGCTTATGTTTCAGATAATACTTTTATAGGAATAGCTCCAAATAGTTACACCTTGTACGTTCGCAATCTAGCCGATGCTACTTGTGTGACTTCATCTACTTTGCCAGTCATGATTGACGCGATTCCATTACCTCCAACGGCTCCAGTTGCAGCAACAATTGTGCAACCCACATGTGGCTTGCCATCTGGAAGCATAACCATTGCCGCTCAATCAGGCGTAGAATACAGTTTAAACGGAACTACTTATGTTTTAGGCAACACATTCCTTGGATTAGCACCTAACAATTACACGTTGTATGTTCGCAATCTAGCCGATGCAACTTGTGTAACTTCATCTACTTTACCAGTCATGATTGACGCGATTCCGTTACCTCCAACCGCTCCAGTTGCAGCAACAATTGTGCAGCCCACATGTGGTTTGCCATCAGGAACTATAATAATCGAAACACAATCAGGCGTAGAATACAGTTTGGATGGTGTTACTTATGTTTTGGATAACGTATTCATTGGATTAACTCCAAATAGTTACACCTTGTACGTTCGCAATCTTGCCGATGCAACTTGCGTAACTTCATCAGCTTTGCCAGTGATAATTGATTCTCCATCAGTAGTGCTTGTTCCTACAGCAACAAGTGTTGTACAGCCTACTTGTGCAATTCAATCTGGAACTATTACCATTTCGAGTCAAGCAGGTATTGAATATAGTTTAGATGGTTTAACTTATCAATCAAGTACTATATTCAGCGGATTGGCACCTAATAGCTATACATTATATGCCCGAAACAGTACTGATGTTACTTGTGTTTCGACGTCATTAGTGGGAGTTGTTATTAATGCAATTCCAACTGCGCCACAAGAACCAATTGCAGCTAGTATTGTACAACCTACTTGTGTCGTTTCTTCAGGGATAATAACAGTAGCTGTTCAGGCTGGAGTGGAATATAGTTTGAATGGAACTGATTATCAGTTGAATCCTGTTTTTGAAGGTCTTGCCCCAAAAGGGTATGTCTTGTACGTTAGAAATATAAAAGATGCTACTTGCGTAATGCAAAGTGCTGCAACTAGTATCATTAATCCACTTCCTCCTTTACCAAGTGCACCATCAGTAAGTGCTGTGATTCAACCAAGATGTGATATTCCGACAGGAACTATCGAATTGGAAGCACAAACAGGAGTTCAATATAGTATTGGAACTGGTTTTCAGGACAGTAACGTGTTTTCTAATTTAGCGCCTGGAAAGTATCCTGTAAGCGTTCGTTTTGTAACAAGTCCCGAATGTATATCTACCGGATCTACCCAAAAGATAAGTTCAATTCCTCCCGATATTGCATTTGAAACAGTTGGCGATTGCGATAATAAAATCTATACTTTAACAGCGAGTCCGTTATCAGGAAGTTATGATTCTAATACGGTTACTTATGAATGGAAGGACAAGCAAGGCGCAGTAATAGCAGGAGCTACAACGAATGTTTTGAATGTCACCGAAACAGTAGCTGCAACACCAGATAAAGAGCAGTTTCCGTTGACTTATACGCTAACCATTACAGCAGCAACTACAGGATGTAAAACAACCGCCAGTGCGACTATCCAGAGTATTTATTGCGACATTCAAAAAGGAATTTCTCCCGATGGCAATGGCTCTAATGACTTTTTTGATTTGCGATTAATGGATGTTAAAAAAATTGAGATATTCAATAGATACGGTATTCAAGTCTATAGTCAAGATAATTATACCGACCAATGGGTAGGACAAAGCACCAAAGGCGATGAACTACCAAGTGCCACCTATTATTATGCCATTGAGTTTAATTCGGGTGAAACCAAAACAGGTTGGATTTATCTCATTAGAGAAAAATAATAGAGTAATGTATTGTCGTAGAACTACAAAAAAGTTCTTTAAAATAAAATAAAAAGCTATGAACAAAATATTTCTAACGTCTCTTTTAGTGCTTATCGCCTTTGTAAATGTACAAGGGCAACAAGCACCACATTATACCCAGTACATGTATAATATGAATGTCATGAATCCAGCTTATGCAGGCTCCAAAGAGAACATCTCCATAGGATTACTCCACCGCCGTCAATGGGTAAATATAGATGACGCACCAACGACCTCTACCTTTTCTATCCATAGTCCCACCGGAAAAAATGTAGGTATGGGATTGTCCTTTATTTCGGATCAAATAGGACCAGTTAGCGAACAAAATGTATATGGTGATTTTTCGTATACCTTAAAATTAGGCGATGTACAACGCTTGGCATTTGGATTAAAAGGGGGAGTGTCTTTTCATAAAGTAGGTCTTCGGGATATTCAATCAAGTTTGCCCGATCCTTCCGAAGGTATCTTTGGAAAAGACATTAATAACGCAGCATTGAATATAGGAACAGGGATTTTTTATTATACAGACAAGTATTACGTCTCGCTATCGGTTCCCAATATGCTCAACGCAGCACATTTAGATTATGACGGAAGACAATACGGGTCGGATGTATCCCATTACTTTTTGACAGCAGGATATGTTTTTGATGTGAATTACGAACTAAAATTCAAACCCTCCTTTATGCTAAAATCATCGTTTAATGTATCGCCGTCATTAGACCTATCCGCTAATTTTTTGTACAAAGAAAAGTTTGAAATAGGAGCTACCTACCGTTTAGAAGATAGTTTTGGTGCCATGGTAAATTTTGCCATAACCCCCGAGTTGCGCATAGGATATGCGTATGATCACGTGATTTCTAACTTGAAAGTTACCGCACCATCTTCGCACGAGTTCCTCTTGTTGTATGATATTTTTGTGCCAAAAAAAGTATCTCGTTCCCCAAGATTTTTCTAATATCAAAACAAAACGTAAATGAAAACCAGTACTATAACTTTGATTTTGATACTTGTTAGTACGCTACTAACAGCACAAAACACCCAAACCAAACCAGCCGATAAGCTAGTGGAACGCCTCGAGTATGTACAAGCTGTTCAAGAATATTTGAAATTAGTAGATAACGGAAAATCCGATAGTTATGTCCAAAAACAACTGGGCGATTGCTACTACAATATCTACAATCCTACCGAAGCAATAAAGTGGTACCAACAAGCCATATCAAGTGGCAAACAAGATCCCGAAACCTATTACCGCTATGCGCAAATGCTCAAAAGTGATGGCAAATACGAAGCCTCGAATGCTCAAATGAAAACTTTCGCAGCCATGCTTCCTACCGATTCAAGAGCCAAAATATTCAATGAAAACCCCGATTATTTACCCAAATTAATCGATACCGAAAAGCTTTTTGATGTAGAAAAAATAAGCATCAACTCCGAGCGATCTGATTTTGGAGGCGTACTCTATGGCAATCAATTGTACTTTTCGAGCGCACGGAACGAGACCCTAAAAAAATACGGCTGGAATGACGAGCCATTTCTAGACTTATACCAATCTACCTACGATAGTGCACAAAAAAAGTATACTGAACCTACCGCCATAACCGAGCTCAATACCCGGTTTCACGAAGGCCCACTCACGATGACGCAAGACGGGAATACCATTTATTATTCAAGCGAAAGTTTTAATGAGAACTTATTTGAAAAAGACAAAACCAAGAAATTAAAATACGGACAAGTGAATCTCTACACCGCCAAGAAAGAGAATGGCAAATGGACAGTCATCAAACCCTTGCCGTTCAATAGTAAAAGCTATTCTACTAGCAATCCATCAATAGATGTAAAAGGAACGACTTTGTATTTTTCGTCGAATATGCCGGGTTCCAAGGGTGGTATCGATATTTGGAAAGTAGCTGTAAATGCGGATGGTACCTTTGGAACACCAGAGAATATGGGTGACAAAATCAATACCGCAGGCGACGAAAGTTTTCCGTTTATTACAGATGATTCGGTGTTGTATTTTGCTTCCAATGGACTTACAGGATTTGGCGGATTGGATGTTTTTTCGATAGATTTAAAAACAAATGCGGCGGCTGTTAACCTAGGGAAACCCGTTAATACCGAGAAAGATGATTTTGCATTTACCTTCAATACGGCCCAAAATAGGGGGTATGTATCGAGTAATCGTTTTGGAGTCGATCATATTTATAGTGCTATTCCAGTTTGTAAAGGACAAATCGAAACGATTGTAAAAAATGCCAAAACAGGAGCTTTACTTCCTAATGCCAAAGTGGTTATTATGGACGAAGCGGGCAATGTTCTGGGTACCAAATTCACCAATGACAATGCCGAAGTGCTGTATGATACCGAATGCAAACCGTATACAATAGCCGTTTATAAAGATGGTTTTGTCACGAAAAATTTCCCAGTAGCCAATTTAGATGGCGGTAAAAAAGTATTGGAAGCCAATATTGATCCAATAGAAGTTATTATTACCGAAACCGAAATTATCTTGAATCCTATTTATTTCGAGTACGATAAAAGTAATATTACCAAACAAGGTGCTACTGAACTCGACAAGCTAGTTTATGTGATGTCGCAAAATGACAAAATAGTAATTTTTGCTAAATCGCATACCGATTTTAGAGGCAACGATGCGTACAATATGAAATTATCGGATCGCAGAGCACAAGCTACAGTGCAGTATGTGATTTCAAAAGGCATTGACGCAAGCCGAATTACGGGACAAGGTTTTGGTGAATCAGAACCGAAAGTAAATTGCGAGAAATGCACCGAAAAGGAACATGCTCTAAATAGACGTTCCGAGTTTATGATTATTAAAAAATAAAGGAAATTAAACTAGAAAGGGATGCTCGAAAGGCATCCTTTTTTTTGTTTTAAATAACGAAAATTTTTGGTCAATTCTGGTTTTTTTGCATGAGGGATGGAAACGGCATCCTTTGTTTTCTTTCTTTAAGAAAACAAAGATAGAGTGTACAGCCCGACCCGACTTTTTTCAGGAGGGTCATGCCCAACTGTTTAGTATGAAATGGAATTATCCGTGAACGGTTTCGTTTTTTCCGTAGTTGACGATGATGGAGGTTTCAAATGCGATCCATTCCTGCCAGCGTTTGTCAATGTCAATGTTGTCTTGGTATTTTCGTGCAAATCCTAAAAAAGTGGTGTAATGACCGGCTTCGGAAATCATGAGATCGCGGTAAAATTTAGCCAGTTCTGGATCTTGAATATTTTCCGAAAGCACCTTGAAACGCTCGCAGCTACGGGCTTCAATCATTGCAGAAAACAGTAATCGGTCACAAAGTGCGTCTTTGCGGCTTCCATCTTTTTTCATGAATTTAAAAAGTTCGTTGACGTAATGATCCTTGCGCTCTCGACCAAGGGTAAGACCTTTCTTTTTGATGAGGTTGTGAACTAGTTGTAAATGGTCGAGTTCTTCTTTGGCAATAATTAACATTTCGGTCACTAATTCCTCATACTCGGAGTTATAGGCGACTAAACTAATGGCGTTTGAGGCTGCTTTTTGTTCGCACCAAGCGTGATCGGTGAGTATTTCCTCGATGTTCGATTCGACTATATTTACCCATCTTGGGTCGGTTGCTAATTGTAATCCTAACATGGTTTTGGAATTTTTGAGGTACAAAATTAGTGTTTTCTACTCGATTTTTGGTTCCAAAGCGCAAATTGCCATCAAAATAGTATTATTTTGCAAACGAAAATATACCAATATGAATAAAACGCTTTTAGTCATAGGATTTGTTTGGCCCGAGCCTAATTCCTCTGCGGCGGGAGGCAGGATGTTGCAACTAATATCCCTTTTTCAGGCGCAAGGCTATGCGGTTACGTTTTCGAGTCCTGCAATGGATAGCGATTTTAGCATCGATTTTGAAGCCTTGGCTATCGCCAAAAAAACCATTGCGCTGAACTGTTCTAGCTTTGATGTTTATATAAAAGAGTTGCAGCCCAGCGTTATTTTATTTGATCGTTTTATGATGGAAGAGCAGTTTGGCTGGCGTGTTGCCGAGCATTGTCCTGCCGCTTTGCGAATTATTGACACCGAAGATTTGCATTGTTTGCGAAAAGCCCGTCAAAATGCCTGCAAGGAAAAACGCCTTTTTGTGTTGACGGATTTGTTTCTTGAGGATGTTGCCAAACGGGAGATTGCGAGTATTTTGCGTTGTGATTTGGCCTTGATTATTGCCGAATATGAAATGGAAATTTTGCAAACGGTATTCAAAATTGATGCTTCGTTGTTGTATTATTTGCCTTTTTTGGTTCCGCCAATAGACGCTGCTGCAATTCAAAAAACACCTTCCTTTGAGCAAAGAACTGGTTTTATTTTTATAGGTAATTTTCTTCATGAACCCAATTGGAATGCGGTTCAGTATTTGAAAGAAACCATTTGGCCATTGTTGAAAAAGCAATTTTCCCAGGCTGTTTTGCAGGTATACGGAGCGTATCCCTCGCAAAAAGTGTTGCAATTGCATCAACCAACGTCTGGTTTTTATGTTTTGGGTCGTGCCCCAAATGCCCAAGAAGTGGTTCAAGCGGCGAGGGTAGTTTTGGCTCCTTTGCGTTTTGGCGCAGGCCAAAAAGGGAAATTGCTAGAAGCCATGCAATGCGGAACGCCTAGTGTTACAACTACTATTGGTGCAGAATCCATGTGTGGTTATTTGCCGTGGAACGGTTTTGTTACGGATGATCCTGACCTTTTTGTAACCCAAGCCATCCGTTTGTACGAAGATAAATTCTTGTGGCAGCAAGCACAGCAAAACGGATTTGAAATCAATAATAAGCGGTATTTAAAACGCTTTTTTGAAGCAGATTTTGATGCCAAAATAAGGTTTTTGATCGTTAATTTAGCCCAACATCGCTCGGCTAATTTTTTAGGAAGCGTACTCCGGCACCATACCTTGAACAGTACAAAATACATGTCAAAATGGATTGAAGCCAAGAATAATGGAGGTTTATCAACCAGTTTGTAAAGGATTGATTTTATGGTTATTGATTGCTCTTGCGTGAGGGATAGCAGTGGCAATCCTTTGCAAAACGGAGTGGAGTAAAGATTGAAACGAATAGCCTGACCCGTAGTTTTTACAGAGGGTCACGTCCAAAAATAAACAAACCCTCACATTCAAACTGAATTTAGTTCAGTTTCCTGCAAGGGTTCTATTCTAATTCCAAATTCTCAATCATCATTTTGAGTTCATTGGGTTTTAAGTTTTCTTTTTCACTTTTGTCATAAATCGTAAGTAAATAAACCGTTTCACTTTCAATATATACGTAGGTTATAGCTCTTGCACCACCACTTTTGCCTTTTCCTTTGCTTTCAATGGCTACTCGAATTTTATAACAATTGTTGCCAATAAAAGTTCCTGCTTGTGGATTTTTGGTTATTTCTTCGATGAGTTCTTTAAACTCAATTTTTAGCGATGGGAATTTTTTAACCAATCGTTTTAGCTCTTTTTCAAACCGATGGGTGGGTAAAATACTATAACTCATCAAGCAACTCCCGAGCTGTTTTCAACTTAATTTTTCCTTCTTTGTGCAATTTAACTTCGTTAGCAGCTTCTTTCAAATCCTCAAAAAGGCTAATTTTTTCTCCAGAAATAGGATTCGCTTTTTTAACAAAAGCAAGGTTACGCAACACTTCGAGTCCAAAGGCTGCTTTACTATCGGGAATTTCTACTAAAATTTGCATAATACTATTTTATAAGGTGTTACAAATATAAGGAAAATAATATTTTGGAATCAAAAAACCCTCACATTCAAACTGAATTTAGTTCAGTTTCCTGCAAGGGTTCTCAATAATCTAAAATCTAAATTCAGAAATCTGAAATCGATTTAATATCTGTAATACTCTGGTTTGAATGGGCCTTCAACAGGAACTCCAATATAATCCGCTTGATCTACACGTAAAGTTTCTAGTTCAACACCTAGTTTTGCCAAGTGCAACATTGCTACTTTTTCGTCCAAATGTTTAGGTAACATATACACTTCATTGTTGTAAGCAGCACTGTTTTTCCACAATTCGATTTGAGCAAGAGTTTGGTTGGTAAAGGAGTTACTCATTACAAAACTTGGGTGACCTGTAGCACAACCTAGGTTTACCAAACGTCCTTCGGCAAGGATAAGAATATCGTTTCCAGCAATAGTATATTTATCAACTTGTGGTTTTATTTCTACTTTTGATGCACCGTGATTGGTATTCAACCAAGCCATATCAATTTCGTTATCAAAATGCCCAATGTTACAAACGATCGTTTTGTCTTTCATTTTTTCGAAATGAGAACCCAAAACAATATCCTTGTTTCCAGTAGTGGTAATAATAATATCAGCAGTTGCAATAACAGTATCTAATTTTTTTACTTCAAAACCGTCCATTGCCGCTTGAAGCGCACAAATTGGATCAATTTCGGTAACAGTAACAATAGATCCAGCACCTCTAAACGAAGCCGCAGTTCCTTTTCCTACATCACCATATCCGCATACGATTACTCTTTTGGCAGCCAACATCACATCAGTTGCACGACGAACGGCATCCACTGCACTTTCTTTACAACCGTATTTATTGTCAAATTTCGATTTAGTAACCGAGTCATTAACATTGATTGCCGGCATTGGCAATGTTCCTGCTTTCACTCTTTCGTATAACCTGTGAACTCCAGTTGTAGTTTCTTCGGATAATCCTTTGATTCCAGCAACCAACTCTGGGAAACGGTCAATTACCATATTGGTCAAATCACCACCATCATCAAGAATCATATTCAATGGTTTACGGTCTTCGCCAAAGAAAAGAGTTTGCTCAATACACCAGTCAAAAGAGGCTTCATCAAGACCTTTCCAAGCATAAACCTGAATTCCAGCAGCAGCAATCGCAGCAGCAGCTTGATCTTGTGTAGAGAAAATGTTGCAAGAAGACCAAGTCACTTCGGCACCAAGCGCGATTAAAGTTTCGATCAAAACAGCAGTTTGAATCGTCATGTGCAAACAGCCTGCAATACGAGCACCAGCAAGGGGTTGTTCGTCTTTGTATTCCGCACGAAGCGCCATTAAACCTGGCATTTCGGCTTCTGCTAATTCAATTTCTTTTCTTCCCCAAGCCGCTAGAGAAATGTCTTTTACTTTGAAAGCCACATAAGGCATAGTTGTAGTACTCATTTATAGTATATTTGTAGTTCTAAATTTTTTGCAAATTTACGTAATAAGTTTAGATTTAAACTAAATTTATTTAACATTTGTGAAATGTTTAATTGCTTAATCTTTTGAACTTTAGATAAATAATTGGAGTCAGAAGCTAATCCTGTTGTACACTTCATCTTTTATGGCGAACCCCGTCATAAAAGATAATTGCGAAAGCAATTGGACATCAGGGCTAAAAATCACGTTGTTACTATGCCACTTTACAAAACCATCCACCCTAATTCCAGCACCCAAATCTTGGTTTGGCACATCACCGAATCTTTTTCGGATTTAGTACAAGACGTTATTTTGAATGAAAATAGTCGCGCTAGACTCCAAAGTATGAAATCCCAAATGCAACAACGCGCTTTTTTGAGTGTTCGAAAAGTATTACAACAGGCGGGTTACAAAGATTTTGATTTGTATTATGACGCATTTGGGAAACCGCATTTGCAGGACGGCAAGTACATTTCGATTACCCATTCACATGAATTTTCGGCTGTAATTATAAGTGACCAAAGCGCAGGAATCGACATGGAACTCCAGCGTGAAAAAATTAGTCGCATTGCCAATAAATTCTGCAACACCGAATGGGAGTATCTAACGCCCCAAAATAAAGGCGAATACATTCAAAAATTAACCGTTATTTGGGGGGTGAAAGAGGCTGTTTTTAAAATCAAAAACCAAAAAGGAATCAGTTTTAAAAATCATATTCAAGTCCATCCCTTTGAACTAGAAACTAAAACGGCACTGGCAACTTTGACTACAGCAAATTTCAAACAGCAATTCGCTATCTTTTTTGAACCGATTGATGATTTTACATTGGTTTATGCTTTTGAAAAATGATTATATTTGTAAAAACTATTGCCATGGAAACTTTAAATAAAAAAACCGTTTTTAAATCTGCCGACGAAATAATCCGATTAATGTTGGAAAGCAAAAAACAATCGAAAATAGAAAGTCAGGCACGATACAATACGCCAGAATTTCAAGAAATTCTAAAAAAACTACGTGAAATGAAAAAAGTTGAATAGCAATGAGATATTCTTTTTATTTTGACGGTGGAAAAAATAATGTTTACGCTTTTGAAACCGATTTAAAAATTTCTTACGAAGTTAAGTTTCGTCCGTCAAGTTATTTGTTAGGTGATGAAACGACTGATTATGCTAGCCATATCTATGAATTCATAATTGAAGTTGTATATAACCCATTGGGCAAAAATCCACCATTAGATAAGCTAATTTCAAAAACTGTCTCCGAGATCATTAAAGATTTTTATTATAAAAAAAACGGTTCAGTCTGTATTTATATTTGCGATTCATCGGATGGGAGACAGGAATTGAGACGCCGAAAATTTGACGATTGGTTTTATAGCGAAACCCGATATGGTTTAATGAAATTTGATGAACACATTAGAGATTCTAAAGGAAATTCGTATCCCATTTCGTTGATTATCCAAATGAAGAATCCTTATTTTATTCAAATTATAGATGGTTTTAGAAAAATTGCATTAGAAAGTAATGAAGATAAATAACGTCAAATAAAATTTAAAATGACAACTATTTATCAAAATTTTTTAAATTCTAGAATAGCAAACAAAAAGCTACTCGCCATTCTTTTAGACCCAGACAAAATCGATTGGAATACAATTGTAACTTTGATTGATAAAATAAAGGAATCTCCTGCTACTCATATTTTTATTGGCGGAAGCCAAGTTGAAAATAATTGTATAACCGAGTTGATTTTAAAAATAAAAGAAAACTCTGTACTTCCCATTCTTTTATTCCCTGGTAATCCTTCGCAAATTTCAAGTGAAGCTGATGGGATTTTGTTTCTTTCCTTGCTTTCAGGAAGAAATCCTGATTATTTAATCGAACATCAAGTCAATGCCGTTCCCATTTTGAAACAAACCAATCTCGAAATCATTTCAACTGGATACCTCTTGATCGAAAGTGGTACCAAAACTGCCGTAGAGCGAGTGAGTAACACTAAACCATTGGACAGAGATAATAGTAATTATGTTTTGCAAACGGCACAAGCGGGCGAAATGTTAGGTAATAAACTCATATACCTTGAAGCGGGAAGTGGTGCTAAACAGGCCGTTCCGCTAGAAATGATTCAATTGGTTGCGCAAAATATCAAAATTCCGCTGCTCGTGGGTGGTGGGATTACAGATTTGCAAGGCATTCAAAACGCCTACCAAGCGGGTGCCGATTTGGTCGTAATAGGAACTGCATTCGAGAATAATAGTGACTTTTTTAATCAAAATACATAACCACATGGCAACTAAATTTGGTTGCTGAACCCAAAAATAAAATGATAGACTATTTTTTTTCGCAATATGCTTTGTATTCCACTTTTGATATTTTTCTCGAAATTACAGCTGTAGTTTTTGGGTTATTTAGTGTTTGGTACGCCAAGAAAGACAATATTTTGGTTTTTCCTACTGGTATTGTAAGCACACTAATTTATGTGTATTTACTCTGGAAATGGTCACTATTAGGCGATATGATGATTAATGGATACTATTTTGTAATGAGTATTTATGGCTGGTACCACTGGACAAGAAAAAACGGTGAAGTAGCTGAATTTCCTATTGAAATGACAACCCAAAAGGAAAAAATACAAGCACTTGTTATTTTTATTTTAACAATTGTTTTTGTCGTTGAAGTGTACCATTTTTTCGATAAATTTACAAACTGGTTTTCCTATATTGATACTCTTTTAACGGGAATCTTCTTTGTGGGAATGTGGCTAATGGCCAAACGAAAAGTCGAAAACTGGATATTTTGGATTATTGGGGATATTATTTCCATTCCATTGTATTTTATAAAAGGATTTACTTTTACTAGTTTTCAATACATAGTATTCACAATTATTGCCATTTATGGTTATTTAGAATGGAAGAAAATTTGCAACAATACTCCAAATCAGGAGCTGAAAAAATTATAAGAATTGTTATTTTCGGGCCGGAAAGCACTGGGAAAACAACATTGGCTACGCAACTTGCAGACTATTATAAAACAGTTTGTGTTCCTGAATATGCAAGAGAATATTTGCAAAAAAAATGGGATAAATACCAAGGTGTTTGTGATATTGATGACATGCTTCCTATTGCTTATGGTCAAACCAAATTAGAAAATGATAGTGCCTTAAAAGCAAATAAATTTTTGTTTTGCGATACAAATCTTTTGGTTACCAAGGTGTTCTCGGAGATGTATTATAATTTTTGTGATTCTTTATTGGATAAAGCGGCACGCACGCACCAATACGATTTTTACTTCCTTACCGATATTGATGTTCCTTGGGAAAAGGACGATATTCGGGACAGTCCAGATGGAAGAGAAGCTATTTTTACCGTTTTTAAAGAATCATTAATCCAAAACAAAAAGCCATTTATTACCCTTTCAGGCGATAAGGAAACGAGGTTAAAAAAAGCGGTTTCTATATTAGATGAGTTGGCAATTGCCAAAGAGATAGGTATTGCTTCACATGACTTTTTGCAAATTTATGCGCATAGCATTCCGTTGCAAAACATCAAAAGTCAATTGAATATTTTTAAAAATGGGATTTCCAAAACCATTTTAGACCGTCCAGCCAAAATAGGCGATGGGATTTTGAAATTATCAGAAAGTGATTTTGCCAAAAAAGCTGCTTTTTTTGACGCCAATAAAACCAACCTAACGTTAGAAAAATTTGTTCCAGCATCAGGAGCGGCGACGCGAATGTTTAAGTTTTTGAATGAATTTTTGGCTGACTATGATGCTGAAAACGAAAGTATTAATGCGTATGTCAATAGAAAAAAGAATATCGAACTTTCTTTTTTTATTTTGGGAATGGATAAGTTTCCGTTTTTTAAAGCAATGCATCAAAAATTACTGTCAGACGTTGAAGGTTTTGATTTTTTAGATAAAGATTATAAAAATCATGCTTTTATTAAGCTACTGTTGCAATCGGAATATTTTGATTTTGCCAATAAGCCAAAAGGAGTAATCCCTTTTCATACGTATCCGTGTCATATTGCTACGCCAATCGAGGAACATATCAAGGAATGTACCTATTACGCAACAGTAAATGGGAATTCTAATTTGCATTTTACAGTTTCAGAAGCGCATTTAAGTCAGTTTGAAACTATAGTCGCAGATTCAAAAAATAATTTCGAAATCGATTCTAGTTCACAAATTAATGTGAGTTATTCGTTTCAAAATAAATCTACTGATACCATTACAGTAGATGACAATAACTATCCGTTTAGAAACGATAAAAAGCAATTGGTTTTTCGTCCAGGTGGTCATGGTGCTTTGATTGAGAATTTGAATAAATTAGATTCGGATGTGGTTTTTATAAAAAATATTGACAATGTTATCCAAAATAATATTGACAAAACTACGCTGTATAAAAAAGCATTAGCTGGAGTTTTACTCGAACTGCAACAACAAGTTTTTAAGTATTTGCAAGCTATTGATAAAAAGGAAATTACCGAGACAGATATTCAAGAAATGTTGTCTTTTTTGAAAGATAAAGCGCATGTAGAAATGCCTAAAGGGTTCTATAAATTTACTTTAGAAAATAAAATCATCAAAATAAAATCCAAACTAGACAGGCCTATTAGAGTTTGCGGTATGGTTAAAAATGAGGGAGAACCTGGTGGTGGCCCCTTCTGGGTTCGTGGTGATAAAGGCAGGTCGTCCTTGCAAATTGTAGAAACAGCGCAAGTTGATTTGTCTTTTGAAAACCAACGAACAATTCTTTCCCAATCAACTCATTTTAATCCTGTAGATATAGTGTGTGGGCTTAAAAATTATAAAAACGAAGGCTTTGATCTCTCCCGTTTTGTAGATTCCCATAGCGGTTTTATTGTAGAGCGAAAAATTTCTGATAAAGTAGTAAAATCTTATGAATTACCCGGATTGTGGAATGGTGCAATGGCAAAATGGTTAACCGTTTTTGTCGAGTTGCCTTTGCTTACTTTTAATCCTGTTAAAACCGTAAATGATTTATTGAAACCAGCCCATCAATCGCATTAATTTACTGCGACAACTTAATAGCAATGGAAATCCAAAAAATAATTTCGGAACTACAATACAAAGCCGTTAGAAGCAGTGGTGCGGGCGGTCAAAATGTAAATAAAGTCTCTTCAAAAGTAGTCTTGAGTTTTGATTTGGACGCTTCCAATGCCTTATCACCCGAACAAAAAGAGCGGATAAAACTAAAATTAGCATCCAGATTAACGCTAGAAAACATATTGATTTTGAACTGTGATGAAGACCGAAGTCAACTCAAAAACAAAGCTATTGTTACCAAACGGTTTCTGGAAATAGTTAAAAATGCGCTTTTAGTCCCTAAAATACGCAAAGCGACCAAAATTCCAAAAGGAGTAATTCGAAAAAGAATTAAGGACAAAAAGAATATTTCGGAAATTAAACAATCACGCAGAAAACCAGATTTTTAAATTTATACGAATTCATAATTCATAATTCATAATTTATAATTAATTTTGCACTGTCTCAAAGGGGTGCTCTAAATAACGAGCTGAGATTATACCCAAAGAACCTGGGCGGGTAATGCTGCCAAGGGAAATAATGACAAAATATAGCGTGCACACTACTGTTTTGTCATAGGAAACAATCATTTTTTAATTTAACAAAAGAATAATTCCCCCTTTTATTCGTAAACTTCTTACGGATGAATACTATTTTTACTTGTCACAAAGACACAAAGACAGAACGATTTAATGCTAAATGTCTATTTTCTATTCTCTTTTCTCTCTTTTTTCTCTTTTCTTTCTCACAAGAAAAAGCAAAAGACACCACTAGGGTGAATCAACTAGACGAAGTTTTGGTTGCTGCAGTTCGTGTAACTTCAAAAACACCCGTTTCGTTCAGCAATTTGACTAAAACCGAAATTAAAACTCGAAATTTAGGACAAGATATTCCTATTTTAATGAATTATTTGCCCTCTGTAGTGACCACTTCTGATGCCGGAAATGGTGTGGGATATACTGGAATTCGGGTGCGGGGCAGCGATGCAACTCGTGTAAACGTGACCATTAACGGAATTCCATATAACGACTCCGAAAGTCATGGCACCTATTGGGTCAACATGCCTGATTTTGCTTCTTCGGTAGAGAGTTTGCAGTTGCAACGTGGCGTGGGAACGTCTACCAATGGGGCAGGAGCTTTTGGCGCAAGCTTAAACATGCTCACCGATTCGTATGCAAAAAAAGCGACTGGCGAGATTGCTAGCTCTTTTGGAAGTTTTAATACCTACAAAAATACCGTGAAATTCAGTACGGGATTGATGAATGATCATTTTGAAATTGCGGGTCGTTTGTCTGCTTTAAAATCAGATGGATTTATTGATAGAGCCGCTTCTGACTTGAAATCGTATTTTTTACAAGGTACGTATGTGGGCAAAACGACTTTGATTAAAGCATTGGCTTTTGGCGGAAAAGAAAAAACATACCAATCCTGGAACGGAACCGATGCGGAAACTATGAATAGCAATCGAACATTTAATTCGGCTGGTATTTTTACGGATGAGTTTGGTAAAACACGTTTTTATGACAACGAGACCGATAATTACCAACAAGATCATTTTCAGTTGCATTGGAGTGAAAAAATATCCAAAAAATGGAACACCAATCTCGCTTTTCATTACACAAAAGGGAAGGGCTACTATGAAAACTATAAGGAGGATGCGTCCTTTGAGGATTATAATTTAGTACCAGTTGGCAATTTGACCACAACGGATGTAGTGCGCCAGAAATGGTTAGACAATGATTTTTATGGCACTACATTTTCGGCTACTTACAAAGAGGCAAAATGGAATGTGATTCTTGGAGGCGGGTATAATAAATACGAAGGCGATCATTATGGCAAAGTGATTTGGGCTCGTTATGCTTCGCAAAGCGAATTGGGAGATCATTATTATGATGATTTTGCGACTAAAACTGATGGTACTCTTTTTGCGAAAGCAAACTTTCAAGTAAGTGCCAAAATGAGTTTGTTTGGCGATTTGCAATATCGAAATGTACATTACAAAGCCAATAGTTGGGAAACAGGTTTGGTCAATGACTCGTTCCGTTTTTTTAATCCCAAAACAGGTTTGAATTTTGACATTAACAGCAAAAACAAGGTGTATGTGTCCTACGCAAGAGCCAATAGAGAACCCAATAGAACTGATTATGAGGGAGGAAATGCCAAGCCCGAAAAGCTAAATGACTTTGAGTTAGGATGGCGATTTACTGGAAATAAAGTACAGTTCAATACCAATGTGTATTATATGGCGTACAAAGACCAACTTATTTTGACAGGAAAACTAGACGATGTAGGCAGTCCAATTCGTTCCAATAGCGAAAAAAGCTATCGTTTAGGACTGGAGGTTGATGCCACTATTGCGCTTTCGGAGCAGTTGGTACTTCGTCCTAATTTTACGTTGAGTAGCAATAAAAATCAAGCTTTGGCCGTGGCTGGCGAAAATTATGGAACTACAACTATTGCGTATTCGCCATCAGTAATCATGGGGAATATTGTGGTGTATTCGCCTTTTGAGAATTGGCACTTTTCGCTTTTGCAAAAATTTGTGGGCGAACAATACATGAACAATATCGAACTTTCAGCCGCAAAATTAGCTGATTATTTTGTCAATGATTTTAATGTTTCCTATGAAATAAAACCTAAATCGATTTTTAATTCAATTGTATTTCATGGTTTGATAAATAATTTTTTAGATAAAAAATACGTTTCAAATGGTTACATGTGGGATGTTTATCCGTATTATTATCCACAAGCAGGAATCAATTTTCTAGCAGGGATGACTTTAAAGTTTTAGATTTTAAACCCCAAAAAAAAATCCTGATGGTCTAAACGCTGTCAGGATTTTTTTTGTCAATTTTTTTTCGAAAAGTCTATAGTAAAAAGTATTAATTGTACACTCGAAGAACAGTACCATTAACTTCAACTCGATATTGTTTTAACGGGTATTGAAGTCCGCCAAGCCCTGTGAATAAGCTATATGTGGTTTTATCACACCCACAAATAGCATTAATTCCATTTATTGTCATTGTCGAACAGGACGAAACCGCTTGATTTGGGCAAGCCGCATCAAAGGCATTATAACCACTACCGGTGTTAAAAACAATGATGCCACTCACTCCAGCTCCGCCATAATAAATAGCATTACTCGGGTATTTTAGGTTAGAGTACGTGGGCAAACTCATGTTGAGGTCAACCGTAAAAGTATAATTAGGGAGGTACGGATTTTTATTATTAAGGCTGTTAGGACTGCAACCAAGAAGCAGTGTCAAACAGAGCAAGGATAGCATTTTTTTGATCATTTTAAAATAAAGTAAAAGAATTAGCGAAACAAATTTAATTTATTTAACTTTGAAATAGATATCATTAACAAATAATTATAGTCTAAACAAAATTATAGTATCTTTGTGGAAAGAAATCCCGTCCTGATGGGATTTTTTCTATTTATATAAATCACCAAATTATGAGCGCAATATCTTATTATACCCCAGAAGGATTAAAAAAATTAAGAGAAGAATTAGATTATTTAAAAAGCGTGATGCGTCCAAAAGCATCCCAAGATATAGCCGAGGCGCGAGATAAAGGCGATTTGTCCGAAAATGCCGAATACGATGCCGCCAAAGAAGCACAAGGAATGCTAGAAATGCGTATTGCCAAACTCGAAGCGGTGCATTCTAACGCACGATTAATTGACGAAACGAATCTTGATGTTTCAAAAGTATTGGTTCTATCGAATGTGAAAATCAAGAATCAATCCAATGGAATGGAAATGAAATACACCTTGGTAGCCGAAAGTGAAGCCGATTTGAAAACGGGAAAAATATCCGTAACTTCCCCAATTGGAAAAGGATTATTAGGCAAAAAAATAGGCGAAGTGGCTGAAATTACAGTTCCAAATGGTGTTTTGAAATTCGAAATTTTAGAAATCTCTCGCGATTAATTGTATTTTTTTTGACTTCTTACTTGTTAAAAAAAAGCAACAAATTGTAACCAAAAATAATAATTGCGATGAGTATATTCATGAAGATTATAAACGGTGAAATTCCGTGTTATAAAATTGCCGAAACCGATGATTTTTTGGCTTTTTTGGATGTGAATCCAAATGCCAAAGGGCACACTCTTTGTATCCCCAAACAAGAAATTAATAAAATCTTCGATATCCCGGACGATTTGTACCTTGGATTGATGCAGTTTTCTAAAAAAATTGCCATCGCTCTCGAAAAAACGATTCCTTGCAAACGAATTGGTATGGCCGTTATTGGGCTTGAAGTCCCACATGCGCATGTACACCTAATTCCTTTGAATGAAATGGATGAAATGCGTTTTCAAAATAAAGTCCAAATGACCAAAGAGGAGTTCGAAAAATTAGCAATCCAAATTCAGAACAATCTATAAAAAGCCTACTTAATATAAACAAACACGAATTGAAGCACTTTTTTAAGATGTGATTTTCGTGTTTTTTAGTGTCTTAAATATTTTTAGAATGAAAAAAATAGTGTTCTTTTTGAGTTTTTTATGCTCTCTATTGGGGAATGGGCAAACGCAATCTATTTACTCGAAAATTGATTCCAAGATGGCAGTTATGCCAAAGAGTTATGCAACAACTACCACTGGAATTGCAAGCTACATAAACGCAAATTTCAATACCGAATCCGATAAAGTTAGAGCCGCATTTTTCTGGACAGCAACCACTATAAGTTACGACATTGCGAACATAAACACCATTGATTACAACACCACTTCCGAGCAAAAAATTAATGCCACTTTGAGCAGTCATAAAGGAGTTTGTATCCATTATGCCGAAGTGTTCAACTCGATTGCGAATCAAGTTGGAGTAAAATCCTACGTCGTTCATGGCTATACGAAACAGTTTGGTGCCATAGCCACAGTAGCGCATGCTTGGTGCTCCGTCAAGATTGATTCGAAATGGTGGTTGATGGATCCTACTTGGGGTGCTGGATATGTAGATAAACAAAAATATTTTCGAAAATTGAATGCTATTTATTTCAAAATGACACCTTCGGCGGCTATTGCTACTCACATGCCTTTTGATTATTTGTGGCAATTTTTAAGTTTTCCTATTTCAAATCAAGAATTTATTTCTGGTAAATTAGAAGCAAATACAACCAAAAAGAAGTTTGATTTTGAGTCCGAAATACTAAAACAAGAAAACGCATTAGCTGCGGATAAAATTTTTGATGCCACCGTTCGAATTGAAAAAAATGGTATTAAAAACAATTTGATTCAAGACTATTGGATCTATAAAAAGAAAGAATTAGAAAACATAAGGCAAAATGAAACTAATGCTAAGTTTTCGATTCTTGTCACCGAGAGTAATCAAGCTATTTTGCTATATAATGATTTTATTGGGTATCGCAACAAGCAATTTAAACCCACCTTGCCAGATGATGTCCTTCTAAAGATGATTCAAGAACCCAAAGAACAGCTTTTGAAATGTCAAAATCAGTTGGATTATTTAGAGCCAGTAAATGAGGAAAATAGAACAAATGTGACCGCTGTGCGGCAAAATGTAGCAAGTGTTTTAGAACAAGTCAAAGATCAAGAAAAGTTTGTTTTAGACTATTTAAGCAAAGGAAAAGGCGCTAGAAAAGCGATGTTTACCAAAATGAAATGGTTTGGAATTCCTTTGAATTAACTTAACTTGGTGTCGTTCCTTTTTTAGGAATGCGATAGCCAATTTGTATGGTAGTTCCTTTTCCAATTTCGGATTGCAGTACTTTTATGGTGCCTTTGTGGTATTCCTCTACGATTCTTTTGGTTAACGAAAGCCCCAATCCCCAGCCTCTTTTTTTGGTTGTAAAGCCAGGTTCAAAAATGGTTTTGAATTGTTTTTTTTGAATTCCGCTTCCTGTATCCGTAACGTTTATTTTTAGAAAATCGCCTTCAAGCTCAATAGTCAAACCAAGTTTTCCCTTGCCTTTCATGGCATCGATAGCGTTTTTGACTAAATTTTCGATAGTCCAACTGTGCAATGTCGGGTTGAGGAATAACATTACGGGTTGATTTGGACTTTTGGATGAAAATTCGATTTGTTTCGAAAAACGAGATTGTAAATAATCATAGGATTGTAACGTTTCGGCAATAATATCCTTGTTTTCTAATTTGGGTTCCGAGCCAATTTTCGAAAAGCGATCCGTTATGGTTTGTAATCGGTCAATGTCTTTTTCTATTTCTAGCGTCGTACTTTCGGCTACATTGTCAATTTTTAATAATTCGACCCAACCTATTAACGACGATAGCGGAGTACCAATTTGATGCGCTGTTTCCTTTGCCATTCCAGCCCAAAGCTTGTTTTGTGTCGCTATTTTGGTGCTTTTATAAAAGTTATAGACCAAAGCGCCAAACAAAACTATAATCAACAATAAGGCAATGGGATAATATTTTAATTTATTCAATAACGAAGAATTTCCATAATACAATTTTTGAAATTTCCCGGGGCCATATTCTATTAAAATGGGATCATTTTCGTTTTTTAGCCTGTTCAAAAAATCTCTAGAAAGAGTTTTATTTTTGATAATCGCCTCCTCGATATTTACATTGTTTATAATGTTGTCATTCTCGGTCATTAATATAGGAATCGAGGTGTTGTTGCTAATTATTTGTAATGGCAATTCTACATCGGTGTTTTCGCCAGCATTTTCGAGGGTTTTTTGAGCATTTGCCCAAAGATTCATTTTTAAACGTTCTTCATTTTTAAAAATTTGAAAAAAAGTATAGGTGTTCCAAAGGATTAAGGAAATGATTAAAAAGGAAATCGCAATAAGAATCCAGCGAGTTGTATTTCTTCTTTCGGAAAAAAGCATAAATTGTTTTTTGAATATAAATATAACGAAATAAAAGCATTGGTATTTTAGTTTGAAATAAAGATTTTTTTTCAGGATTGAATTACAGCAGGATGATTTTTAGTTTTTTTAGTTTTTTATTCTAAATAAAGTCTCTGTTTTAAATCCAAATAATTTTGAATAATAGCTCTTCTAGAAACCTTGTCTACTATTCAAGAAGTTAGTATATTTGTAAAACAAAATGGTATTGCAATAGTAATTTTATGTTGCAATTGTATTCAAAAGGCAAGTAAAAGTCAATAAATAAGGGGTTTTAATCCTTTTTTTGGGCTTTGAAAGGGTTGGCTACCAATGGAAATTAATTTAAACAACAATAAATACTAGCGAAGATGGAAGTTACAGGAAAAATTAAAATGATTGATCAAACTAAAGAAGTTGGTTCAGCAGGATTCAAAAAAAGAGACGTAGTTGTGACTACTGATGAGCAATATCCACAACATATTTCGGTGCAGTTTGTTCAAGACAAATGCGAATTGTTGAACAATTATCAAGTTGGTGATAATGTAAAAATTGATATCAATTTAAGAGGTAGAGAATGGACAAATAACCAAGGCGAACTTGTTTATTTTAACAGTATAGTAGGATGGAGAATAGGAAAAGTGCAAGCTGAAAGTGCAAGTGCTCCAGCGCAAGCTCCGCCAATGCCTGCCGCAGCTGCTTTTGCACCAGCAACAAACATAAACGAAGAAGAAGCAGACGATTTACCTTTCTAGTTTTAGAGAAAGAATTTGCAATGAAGAAGTTAGAAGTTTGAGGCGTACTTGAACTTCTAACTTTTTTTATTGCACCTATTTTTGTTATTGAAATTGCACTTGAATTTTGAAATAAAATGTATTATCTAACCCAAGAATTATTTTTTCCTCCCGTTTCGCAAGCTAATTTGGATGGGATTTTGGCCATCGGAGGCGATTTGTCACCCGAGCGTTTGTTGCTTGCTTATAAAAGCGGTATTTTTCCTTGGTTTAATGCTGGTGAA
The DNA here is from genome assembly GCF_007097245.1 of Flavobacterium restrictum. Lineage (GTDB taxonomy): Bacteria > Bacteroidota > Bacteroidia > Flavobacteriales > Flavobacteriaceae > Flavobacterium > Flavobacterium restrictum. The sequence continues at coordinate 23,270 of NZ_VJZT01000010.1, forward strand.
CCCATAATTTGGTGGTCACCTAATCCTAGAATGGTCTTGTTTTTGGACGAATTGGTGGTTTCCAAAAGTATGCGAAACATCCTAAACCGAAATATTTTTAGCGTTACTTTCAACCAGAATTTTAGGGACGTTATTTCCAACTGCCAACAAGCAAAACGGGATGGACAAACGGGAACATGGATATCCAACGAAATGATCGAAGCCTATTGCAAATTGAATGAGTTGGGAATTGCCAAATCTGTCGAAGTTTGGCAAAACAATGAATTAGTTGGTGGTTTGTACGGTATCGATTTGGGTCACGTTTTTTGTGGCGAAAGTATGTTTTCCAAGGTTTCTAATGCTTCCAAAGTAGGATTTATAGCCCTGACAAAGCAACTTAAAAATGATAATTATCGCCTATTGGATTGCCAAGTGTATAATGAACATCTCGAAAGTTTGGGCTGCCGCAAAATTGATAGAGTTGATTTTGTTGCAATTTTGAAATCAAAATAATTGTTATTCATTTCTTTTCCAGCAATCGGCCACATGATCGTTAACCATTCCTGTAGCTTGCATGTGTGCATAAACTACCGTGGAACCTACAAATTTGAAGCCTCGTTTTTTTAAATCTTTGCTAATTTTGTCCGATAGTGGCGTGGTGGCAGTGACTTCTTTTAAAGATTTTCGATTGTTATCGATTGGTTTTCCATTTACAAAATCCCAAATGTAGGTAGAAAAACTGCCAAATTCTTCTTGGATTTTTATATAGTTTTGAGCGTTAGTCACCGCTGAATAGACTTTGAGTTTGTTGCGAATGATACCTGCGTCCAAAAGCAATTCCTGAATTTTATCATCAGTATAAAGGGCTATTTTTTGATAGTCGAAATTATCAAAAGCCTTGCGGAAATTTTCTCTTTTGTTGAGAATAGTAATCCAACTCAAACCGGCTTGAAAGGTTTCTAGCAGCAAAAATTCGAATAAGGTAGCATCGTCATATACGGGAACGCCCCATTCTTCGTCGTGGTATTTTTGATACAGTTGGCTGGAATTGCACCAGTTGCATCTTTTTTTATCGTCCATATTTAGTGTTCCGTTTCCGAAATGTATTTTTTTATCCAATGATGCGCCAAGTATATGATGGGTGTTAGTAAAACGGCAACTCCCAATTTAAAAACATAACCCGTAATTGCCGAGGTTATAAAAGTGTCGAACGTTATTTTTCCGGGTAACCAAAAAGCAATTCCAAGTACGATAAAACTATCAAATAATTGTGAAACTACAGTAGATCCCGTGGTACGCAACCATATTTTACGCTCACCAGTTTTGTTCTTGAAATACCAAAAAACCGTAACATCAATCAATTGCGAAACCATAAAGGCAATAATACTCCCCACAATTATCCACATACTTTGCCCAAAAACGGCTTGAAATTGTGTGTCGTTTACGGGACTAATCCCTTTGGCAGCGGGAATTCCTATGGCTAGTAACAAAATGATAAAGGCATACGCAATCAAGCAAGCGGTGATAAAAGAGAGTTTTCGGACTCCTTTTTCGCCAAAATATTCATTGATTAAATCAGTTGTTAAAAAAACGATTGGCCAAGGCAAAATACCAATACTCATGACAAATGGGCCTATTTGGATGAGTTTCCCCCCAATTAATTCGGCTACGACTGCATTAGTTATAAAAATGCCTGCTAGGATTACAAATACGATTTCTTTTTTGGTTTTAAACATAAAAATTTGGTTTTCCAAATTTAGTATTTTATTTTTATTTTTGAAAATGTGTGTTGAATTAAAAAAAAATCCATCTCGTTTTTAGAACAAGATGGATTTTTATAAAAAGTTAAATCTGAATTTTAAAATAAGAAATCTAAAATTGGACTACCCTAAAGCAACTCTTTTGAAATTTGTAATTTCAACATTGAAACCTTTAACATAATCACCAACTTTTTTATTATCATCTTTGATGAAGTTTTGATCTAATAAAGCTTTCTCTTGATCCAAAGTTGTGTTGTCAGAAATGAAACGTAGAATTTTTCCTGGAAGAATTTTGTCCCAAATTTGTTCTGGTTTGCCTTCTGCTTTTAATTCAGCTTTTGCATCTTCTTCTGCTTGTTTTAAAACCTCTTCAGTCAATTGAGAGAAAGAAATGTATTTAGGAACATTTTTCAATGTTTTTCCTAAACGTTTTGCTTCTTCATTTTCTTTTTCGATGATAGCAATACGAGCAGCAAGTTCTGATGCAACGAAAGCGGGATCGAAATCTTTATAAGATAATGTATCAGCTCCCATAGAAGCAACTTGCATAGAGACGTCTTTAGTTAATACATCCGCATTAGGAACTGATGCAGAAACAGCTGTTAATGCAGCAATTTTGTTGACGTGAACATAAGATCCCACGAAAACGCCTTCTACGATTTCAAAACCACCGATTTCTATTTTTTCACCAATAACACCAGTTTGTTCAATTAATTTTTCAGCAACAGTAATTCCGTTGAAATCTGACGCTAAAAACGCTTCTTTAGAAGAATAGTTAATTGCTTTTTCAACTAATTCTTTAGCCAAAGCTACGAAAGTTTCATTTTTACCTACGAAATCTGTTTCGCAGTTCAAAGTGATAATAGCTCCTCTAGTTTTGTCGGTATTAATAAAAGCAACAGCAGCTCCTTCAGATGACTCACGATCCGAACGGTTGTCAGCCACTTTTTGTCCTTTTTCTCTAAGGTTTTGTATCGCTTTATCGAAATCTCCTTCCGCTTCAACTAAAGCTTTTTTACAGTCCATCATTCCGGCACCTGTAGTTTGTCTTAATTTATTTACGTCTGCAGCAGTAATTGTTGCCATAATATAATGTGTTTATGTGTTATAAAAGTAAAATTCCAATTTTCAAATTCTGAATTCCAATTTTATTAAATTACTAACCTAACGTTATTAATTTTTTGTGGAATTTGGAATTTAAAATTTGGAATTTTAATATTTGATTTATTCTTCAGTCGCAGGGGCAACAGGAGCTTCAACTTCAACAGCTGGAGCTGCTTCAACGGCTACTTCAGCAACAGGAGTTTCGACAGCTACGTCACCTTCTTTATCAGAACCTCTATCAGAAAGTCCTTCAACGATTGCAGCAGTAACCAAAGTTAAAATTTTATCGATTGATTTAGAAGCATCATCATTTGCAGGGATAACATATTCTACTTCACGAGGATCAGAATTGGTATCAACCATTGCGAAAACTGGAATGTTTAATTTTTGAGCTTCTTTTATTGCGATGTGTTCTGCTTTGATATCAACTACGAACAATGCTGCAGGAAGTCTAGACATGTCTGCAATTGAACCTAGGTTTTTCTCTAATTTAGCACGAAGACGATCTACTTGCAAACGCTCTTTTTTAGAAAGTGTCATGAAAGTACCATCTTTCTTCATTTTATCGATAGTAGCCATTTTTTTAACAGCTTTACGGATAGTTACGAAGTTAGTTAGCATTCCACCAGGCCATCTTTCAGTGATGTAAGGCATGTTTGCAGCTTTTGCTTTTTCAGCAACGATGTCTTTTGCTTGTTTTTTGGTAGCAACAAATAATATTTTTCTACCTGATGCAGCGATTTTTTTCAAAGCGTCATTTGCTTCTTCAATTTTTGCTGCAGTTTTATATAGATTGATAATGTGAATACCATTACGCTCCATATAAATGTAAGGAGCCATGTTTGGATCCCATTTTCTAGTCATGTGTCCAAAATGAACACCTGCTTCTAGTAATTCTTTTACTTCTACTTTGTTTGACATTTTTTGTTTAGTTTACGTTCTGTTGATTAGCAATGTTCCTTTCGCTTTTAGCTTGTGGCTATTGGCTATTGGCTTCATTTAGATGCTAAACTAATTCTCGCCTCAACGAGCAACAACAACATTGTTTTTAAATTCAATAATAAACATAATCTTGTTCGATAAGAACAAGATGGTATTATTAACGTTTAGAGAATTGGAATCTCTTACGAGCTTTCTTCTGACCGAATTTTTTACGTTCAACCATTCTTGGATCTCTTGTTAATAAACCTTCTGGTTTCAAGATAGCTCTGTTTTCAGCATTTACTTCACACATTACGCGTGCCAATGCCATTCTTACAGCTTCTGCTTGACCAGTTGAACCACCTCCATACACATTTACTTTTACGTCAAAGTTGGTAGCGTTCTCTGTCATAGACATAGGTTGCAAAACTTTGTACTGTAAAGTAGCTGTTGGAAAATAGGTTGCGAATGGTTTTTTGTTTACAACGATAACTCCTGTTCCTTCTTGAACATAAACACGTGCAACAGCGGTTTTTCTTCTACCGATTTTGTGAATAACTCCCATTACTTAAGATCGTTAAGGTTAACTGTTCTAGGTTTTTGAGCGCCTTGTTTGTGCTCTGGTCCTACAACAACATTTAAATTTCTGAAAAGTTCTGCTCCTAATTTGTTTTTAGGTAACATCCCTTTTACCGCTTTTTCTACTAATAATGCAGGGTTTTTTGATTGCAATACTTTAGCAGTTAAAGTTCTTTGTCCTCCAGGGTAGCCAGTGTGACGAACGTAAGTCTTCTCGTCCATTTTGTTACCTGTAAGGTTGATTTTTTCTGAGTTGATAACAATTACGTTATCTCCACAGTCCACGTGTGGCGTATAACTTGGCTTGTACTTACCTCTCAAAATCATAGCGACTTTTGAAGCAAGACGACCTAAGTTATGACCGTCAGCATCTACAACAATCCATTCTTTTGTAGAATTGGCTTTTGTTGTTGAAATTGTCTTGTAGCTTAATGCGTTCACAATAATATATTTTAATTAAACATTCCATCCCCAATAAAGGGGTTGCAAAAGTACAATTATTTATTTTAAATACAAATACCTTAATTGATTATTTTTTTCTTGTTTCTACTCTGATTATCAAATGAATATTTAATAATAGGTGTCAACGTCTTTCTTTGAATAGTCCTTGTTAATTATGCTTTAAACATTTCTAACGGTTTGTTTTTGTAAAAAAAATGTAATTTTCATTTTTACAAATAAGAGATTTACATATCTTCGCTTAAATTTTATTCGAGTTTACCATACTATTTATTACTTTTAGAATAATTTTTAATAAAAAAACAAATACTTCTTCACTTATGAAAGCTAAAGCAACATTAAAACAAATTGCAAAAGAACTTAATGTTTCTGTTTCAACTGTTTCAAAAGCACTTAATGATAGTCCCGAAATTAGTGAACAAACCAAAGTACGTATCAAAGAATACGCCAAACTTAAAAACTACAAGCCCAATGTTATTGGGTTGAATCTTAAGAATAGAAAGACAAAAACTATTGGGGTTATTATTCCTAATATTTTGAATTCTTTTTTTGCCAAAGTATTTAGTGGTATCGAGAAAGTGGCCGATGAGAACGGATATAATGTTATTATGTGCATTTCTAATGAATCTCTGGACAAAGAGGCGCATACTCTCGAAATGTTGAGCAATGGTACAATTGATGGTTTTATTTTATCTATTTCTGAAGAAGCTCAAAAAGCACACGAATACACCCATTTCAAGGATATTATCAACGATGGAACTCCTATTGTTTTGTTCGATCGTACCACCGATGAAATCGAATGTGATAAGGTTATTGTTGATGATTTTGATTCGGCTTTGAATTCTACCCAACATTTAATTGATTTAGGTTGTAGAAAAATAGCGTTGTTTTCTTCGGTTGACAACTTAAGCGTAGGGAAATTAAGAGCTGATGGTTATTTGCAAGCCTTAAAAAACAATAATATCCCCGTAAATGACAGTATTATTTTGCGAACCGATTCCGAAGATGGTTTGAACGAAAAAATAGAAGCCATTTTTGATGCCAACACTATTGATGGTATTTTTGCACTAGACGAAGATGACTCGGTTGCTGCCTTACGTTTTGGACTAAAAAAAGGCTATTCTATTCCAGAAAATCTATCGATTATAGGCTTTGCAGATGGGATTTTAGCTTCCAGACGATTGTCACCAAGCTTAACAACTGTGAGTCAACACGGAATAGAAATAGGCGAAGTTGCTGCACAATTGTTAATAAAACGCCTAGAGTACAAAGGCGAAGAAGAACTTCCTTATGAAACTAAAGTAATCAAAACCAAGCTCAAAGAGAGAGATTCGACTAGGAAGGTGTAGTGTTTTTTTGTTCGTTAAAATTGACAAGTGAATTTAGGATTTTTATACTTTTTTAATTTTTCGAAAGGAACTAAATAGTTTCCTCACAAGCTTTCATTGCATGAGGAAAGGAGGGAGTAAATTCGATGCCTTTTTCGGTGTAAACCCAAGTTTCATCACCCCACCATCTGTCCAAATTTGTCATATCGCAAGGTTCTTCATCAGTCTCTTTTGGTTTTACAAAATGTTGCTCACTATTTATGATGGAAAATAGTTTAGGGGCAAAAAATTTCTGTCTGTATTTTACCCAAGTTGCAAAATTTTAAACTTTTAATATTTTAGATTTGACAACTTTTTGAAAGTTGTCAAATCTGCATAATATAAATCATTGTAAACACCGACTGATCACTAAAAACTAAAAACTAAAAACTAATTCTAGTGTGCTTCTAACCAATTTTTGCCCAAACCAATTTCAACATCCAGTGGAACATTCATTATAAAAGCATTTTCCATTTCGTGCTTAATCATCGGTTGAATTTTTTCTAATTCGGAGTTGTGAACGTCAAATACAAGCTCATCGTGTACTTGCAATAACATCTTCGATTTCCAGTTTTCGGCAACTAATTTTTTATGAATATTTATCATCGCAATTTTGATAATATCGGCGGCAGAACCCTGAATTGGCGCATTTACTGCATTGCGTTCCGCACCACTTTTGACCATCATATTGGCCGAATTAATATCTTTCAAATACCGTCTTCTTCCCAAAACGGTTTGTACATAGCCATTTTCTCTGGCAAAATCCACTTGGTTCGCCATATAGGCTTTTAGTTTAGGATACGTTGCATAATACGCATCAATCAACTCGGCAGCTTCTTTTCTGGAAAGCGAAGTCTGATTGCTTAATCCAAAAGCCGAAACACCATAGATAATTCCGAAATTCACGGTTTTGGCATTGCTACGTTGCTCTTTGGTCACTTCTTCTAAAGGGACGTTGAATACTTTGGCTGCCGTACTTCTGTGAATGTCTTCGTTGTTCTGGAAGGCGGCAATCATATTCTCTTCGCCAGATAAAGCAGCGATAATTCGTAATTCTATTTGCGAATAATCCGCAGAAACTAAAGTGTAATTTTCATCACGAGGAATAAAAGCTTTACGAATCAAGCGTCCTCTTTCAGTTCGAACAGGAATGTTTTGCAAGTTTGGATTATTCGAACTCAAACGACCTGTTGCAGCAACCGTTTGCATATAATCGGTGTGAACTCTGCCTGTTTTTGCATCAACTTGATTGGGTAACGCATCAATATAAGTACTTTGTAATTTTACCATTTGACGCCATTCTAATATGTCACGAACAATTTCGTTATCGTTGGCTAAATAAGATAAAACTTCTTCGCCAGTGGCATATTGACCAGTTTTGGTTTTCTTTTGTTTGGCACCGCCAATTTTTAATTTATCAAATAAAATGTCGCCTAATTGTTTGGGCGAAGCCAAATTGAATTTTTCGCCTGCGGTTTCATATATTTTTTGTTCCAAGGCATTGCTTTCGACAGCCATTTCAACCGACATCGATTTTAAGAATGGAACATCCAAATTGATTCCTTCCAATTCCATTGCTGCCAAAACAGGAATCAACGGAATTTCGATTTCGTCAAACAGTTTTTTGGTTTCGGCTTTGTCAAGAATTGGGCTGAAATTTTGTTTCAATTGATAGGTAATATCGGCATCTTCAGCAGCGTATTCTTTGATTTCTTCCAAAGCTACGTCTCGCATCGATTTTTGATTCTTGCCTTTTTTGCCAATCAAATCTTCAATCGGTTTTGGGGAATATTTTAAATAGGTTTCCGACAAAACATCCATATTGTGGCGCATATCAGGATTAATCAAATAATGCGCAATCATTGTGTCGAATAATTTTCCTTTGATTTGAACGCCGTAATGCGACAGGATTTTTAAATCGTATTTGATGTTTTGACCAATTTTTTCGATACTTTCATTTTCAAAGAAAGGTTTGAATTTATCTACCAAAACTTGTGCTTCTTCTTGATTTTCGGGAAACGGAACGTAAAACGCTTTTCCTTTTTCGAAAGAAAATGACATTCCAACCAATTCTGCATTTAAGGCATCGATTCCAGTAGTTTCGGTGTCAAAACAAATAGAGGTTTGGTTCATTAAGTTTTGCAACAATAATTTCACTGCAAAATCGCCTTGAATGCTTTGGTAAAAATGTTCGGTATTTTCTAAAGTGGCATAATGTGAACTCGATTGTACTTCACCACTATCTTCATCCGAAAAACCAAATAAGTCAAATTGATCTTCATTCGATTTTTTTGCAGGAGTCTTTTTAGTTGCTATTTCCTCATTGCTATTGAAATTGTCATTGCTATTGTCAATTGCCGTAGGGTTGTATAATTTATCAAACTGCGCTTTCATTTGACGGAATTCTAATTCCTGAAACAACGCATCGGTTTTTTCGACATCGGGTTTGGATAGTTCGTAGTCGCTATCGTTGAACGTTACAGGACAATCGAGTAGGATAGTGGCTAGTTTTTTGGATAAAATCCCCAATTCGGCATTGGCTTCAATTTTATCTTTTATAGCCCCTTTTAGCTGGTGGGTGTTGGCCAAAAGGTTTTCCATCGATCCATATTCTGCTAGGAATTTCTTGGCTGTTTTTTCGCCAACGCCAGGCAATCCTGGAATGTTATCGGCCGCATCGCCCATCATCCCTAAATAATCAATCACTTGTAAAGGATGGGTAATTTCAAATCGTGCTAAAACCTCTGGAACACCCCAAATTTCGATGCCGTTGCCCATTCGAGCGGGTTTGTACATAAAAATATTTTCCGATACCAATTGGGCAAAATCCTTATCGGGCGTTACCATAAAAACTTGGTAGTTTTGTTTTTCGGCTTGTTTGGCAATAGTTCCTATTAAATCATCGGCTTCAAAACCGGGGACTTCAATAATGGGAATGTGCATTGCCTTTAATAATTCCTGAATATAAGGAACGGCAATTTTGATGGCTTCGGGCGTTTCGTCACGATGGGCTTTGTATTCTTGGTACATTTCGTAGCGATAGGTGCTTCCGCCTTTGTCAAAAGCTACGGCCAAATGATCGGGTTTGTCCCGTTTTATAACATCCATCAAGGCATTCATAAACCCCATAATAGCGGAGGTATCCATTCCTTTGGAGTTGATTCTTGGGTTTTTTATAAAGGCAAAATAACCACGAAATATTAAAGCGTAAGCATCGAGTAGGTAAAGGCGTTTTTGAGCAGACATAAAAAAAATTTAGTCTGTAAAAATAGACAATTACGTTTTAAAAATGAATTTGTTGTTGCAATTTATAATTGCAAATAGCAAAGTAATGCGTAGTTCCTTTTTTATAGTTTAAAAAGGATTGGGTTAAGACGAAGTTAAACTTTTGGGAGTTGTCCCTCTTTATTCAAAGGTTAGTTTTAAGCGTTAATAAATGAGAGATGAAGAAATTTACTCCCTTTTTTTGCGTTAAATTTTTGATAATGTAAATCCCAAACGAATACATAAGTTGTTACTTTGTGTAAAATTTTTTAAAATAATGATTTTACGTTTACTTCTTGTAGGAATTGTTTTTTTTGTAATAGAACTTTATGCTTTTCAGGCAATTAGAACGGTAATCAAGTTGCGATGGCTTTTGACTTCGTATCAAATAATTAGCCTTTTGCTCTTTGTATTTATCCTCTATTCTTTTACCCAATTTGATCGTTCTGTAGGTCAAACCAAACAGACCATGATTACAATGGGCTTGTTGTTATTAGTTTATGTGCCCAAAATTGTGCTTACCATAGTGCTTCTGGGAGAAGATATTTTTCGGGTTGGGGCGGGAGCAGTTAATTATTTTATTGATAATAATTCGGATTCGGGGATAATTCCTTCCCGTCGAAAATTTGTTAGCCAAATAGGATTAGGATTGGCGGCCATTCCTTTTTTGTCTCTAATTTATGGCATAACCGTTGGGCGGTACAATTATAAAGTGATTAAACAAGCTATTTACTTTCCGGATTTGCCTGATGAATTTGATGGTTTTACGATTACACAAATCTCGGATGTACATAGCGGAAGCTTTGATAATCCCGAAAAAATAAATTATGCAATTGATTTAGTCAACGAACAAAATTCAGATTTAATATTGTTTACCGGCGATATTGTCAATACACATGCCAAAGAAATGCATCCTTGGTTGGCAACGTTTAATAGAATCAAACCGCATGAATTTGGCAAATATTCCGTTTTGGGGAATCACGATTATGGCGAATATGTAACGTGGTCTACTCAAATTGATAAAGACGAAAATTTTGATGCTATAAAAAATTTATACGGTCAAATAGGTTTTAAATTGCTGTTAAATGAGCATACTTTTATCCAAAAAGGAGCAGCCAAAATAGCATTGGTTGGAGTCGAAAATTGGGGACATAATTTCAAGCAAGCGGGTGATCTTGATAAAGCTTCGAAGGGTTTGGTCAAAGAAGATTTCAAAATCCTTATGAGTCACGACCCAAGTCACTGGGATCATGTGGTGCAACACGACCAGAAACATTTTCAATTAACGCTTTCGGGACACACACACGGCATGCAGTTTGGGATAGAAATTCCTGGGTATTTCAAGTGGAGTTTGGCACAATATGTCTACAAACAGTGGGCTGGATTGTATTCCAATTTGGGGCGTTATGTGTATGTAAACCGTGGGTTTGGGTTTCATGCCTATCCCGGTCGAGTGGGTATCATGCCCGAAATAACTGTTATTCAGCTAAAAAAAGGTGAAAAAACAGCATAATTACTTAAAAACGCTATATTTGTAATTGTAATATGGCTACGAAAGTATAAAAAAATTAAACATTTTTGGTTTATGTCAAAATTTGGAGAACTTATAAATGCTAGAATCCCTGTGTTAATAGACTTTTACACGGATTGGAATGAATCATCGGTAGCAATGCATCCAGTAATAAAAGATGTAGCGGCAGCACTTGGCGATAAAGCCAAAGTGATTCGGATTGATGTTGATAAAAATCAAGAATTAGCCGAAGCCCTGCGGATTAAAGGATTGCCCACTTTAATGATTTATAAGGAAGGGCTTATGATCTGGCGACAATCTGGGGAACTCGATGCCAACACCATTATAGGACTCGTTCAAGAACAAATTTAGATTCTTTTTGGGTTTCTAATTTGTGTATAAAACAGCATAAAAACAGCATATTGAAATCCTTTTCAATATGCTTTTTTTATGATAAAAATTGTTCGATATTAAAATAAACCATTCAATTCAGCATCGATTCTATTGATGATATTCCCTAAATCTTCTGGATTGTCCACAAAATTAATGTTGTCCACATCTATAATCAATAATTTTCCTTTGGTATAGGAATGAACCCAAGCTTCGTACCTTTCGTTCAAGCGACTCAAGTAATCTATGGAGATGGAATTTTCATATTCACGACCTCGTTTGTGAATTTGCCCAACTAAATTAGGAATGGAACTTCTTAAATAAATTAATAAATCAGGCGGTTTGACCAGCGATTCCATCAATTCAAAAAGGGAAGAATAATTTTGAAAATCACGATTGGTCATCAAACCCATAGCATATAAATTGGGTGCAAAAATATGCGCATCTTCATAAATGGTTCGGTCTTGGATAATTTTTTTGCCACTTTCTCGAATTTGCATCACTTGACGAAAGCGACTATTTAAGAAATATATTTGCAAATTAAAGGACCAACGTTCCATTTGATGGTAAAAATCATCCAAATACGGGTTGTCAACTACGTCTTCAAAATGTGGTTCCCACTTGAAATGTTTCGCTAATAAACGGGTTAATGTTGTTTTTCCAGAGCCTATGTTTCCTGCTATTGCTATGTGCATTACGGTAGTATGATTTTATAATTGGTAATTCCTTCGGATGTAAAAATAGCTAAAATTTGGTCTTTGTAATAGCATTTTTTAAATGATTTTTCTGGTATTTCAATGGTGGTTTTTTGCTTTTTTTGAATGTCTTCAAAATACAAATGCCCCTCTTTGGTATATATCAGTTGTGTTTGATTTAGAAACTGAATGCTATCAAAATTCGATATTTTTTGTTTAAAAGTAATGGTGCCAAATAGATCACAGGCATACCAATTGTTGTTTTTGTCTATCCAATAAAAAGTATTAAAATCCGATTGGTATAACTTTATGCTTTCTGGAAATGAAGTCGAAATGGTCTTGTAGTCTTTTTTTAAATAATCAAATAACCCTATTTGTTGGTTCAAACTATTGTAAATCCAAAACTGGTTTTGGGCGGCAATTCCCATTGCTGATACCACAATTGGAACACTATTTTCCGAAAAATTTATTTTCTGGCTCTCATTAAATTGATTGTCAATAATCACAATTGTATTGAAATTTTCGTAAAAAACAACCACTTTCAAAGGGTTTTGTAAATCAACGGCAGTTATTTTTCCTAGTGAGACATTTTTATATTCAAATGTTGCATCCGAATTGGTTTTAATGAGCACATTGTTTTTTATCCAATAATAAAAACCAAAGGAGTCAAAGCCCAAAAACGTATCGGCTGTAACGGCAAAGGTGTTTATTTTGACGGCTTCAATTTTTGGAATTTGTCCCAAAACCAAAGAAAAAGAGAACATGAATAGCAGGAAAAGCAGTTTTTTCATAAGTGTACCAAATTACAAAAAAAGCACTTTGATTTTTAGTGCTTTTAAATTTAAAGTAAAAAAAAACCATTCGAACTAGCCGAATGGTTTTTGAGAAATGTATTTTTTTGAAAGAATTACAATCCAAAAGCAGTTTTCACCTCGTCTACAAAATCTAATTTTTCCCAAGTAAACAATTCAACAGTAACTGTTTTTTCGTTTCCACCTGGAGCAGAGAATGTTTTGGTAACCGTTTCTGGTGTGCGTCCCATGTGACCGTAAGCCGCAGTTTCACTGTAAATTGGGTTTCTTAATTTCAAACGTTGCTCGATAAAATACGGACGCATATCAAAAATGGCTTCTACTTTTTTGGCAATTTCACCATTAGTTAAATTCACTTTTGAAGTTCCGTACGTGTCAATAAAAATCCCCATAGGTTTTGCAACTCCAATGGCGTACGATACTTGTACTAAAATCTCATCGGCAACACCTGCAGCAACCAAGTTTTTGGCAATATGACGTGTAGCATACGCAGCACTTCTGTCTACTTTACTTGGATCTTTTCCAGAGAATGCGCCACCACCGTGAGCTCCTTTTCCACCGTAAGTATCAACAATGATTTTTCGTCCTGTCAAGCCTGTATCTCCGTGAGGCCCGCCAATTACAAATTTCCCTGTTGGGTTAATGTGGTATTGAATAGCATCATTAAATAAATGAGCGTGCGTTGGGTTTTTGGCAATGATTCTAGGAATCAAAATGGTAACAATATCGTTTTTGATTTTGGCAAGCATCGTTGCTTCTTCGTCAAAATCATCATGTTGTGTCGAGATTACAATGGCATCAATACGCGTTGGTTTGTTGTCATCGCTGTATTCTAGCGTTACTTGCGATTTTGCATCAGGACGCAAATACGTGATTTCGTTATTTTCACGTCTCAAAACGGCTAATTCTTGCAATAATTTATGCGACAAATCAAGTGCCAATGGCATGTAATTTTCGGTTTCATTGGTAGCGTAACCAAACATCATTCCTTGGTCACCAGCACCTTGTTCTTCGGGGTTTTTTCTATCTACACCTTGGTTAATATCAGCAGATTGTTCATGAATTGCCGAAAGGATGCCACAAGAATTGGCTTCAAACATGTATTCGCTTTTGGTATACCCAATTTTACGAATCACATCACGAGCAATTTGTTGTACGTCAAGGTAGGTATTGGATTTTACTTCGCCAGCCAAAATTACTTGACCAGTTGTTACTAGCGTTTCGCAAGCTACTTTCGAATCAGCATCAAACGCCAAAAAATTATCAATCAATGCATCCGAAATTTGATCTGCAATCTTGTCAGGATGTCCTTCACTTACAGATTCTGACGTAAATAAATAAGCCATAATAATTATAGTTTTAAAAATTAAGTGAGGAAAAAATAATTGCTAGAAAAGACTAAAGTAGTGTTCCTGCTTTAGCATTTTTTCTACTGAAAATTTTTCAGCATCCATAATGAATTCGTTTCATTATGAAGAGGTTGCAATCAGTTCAAATTTTTCCTCTTGTATTCGGGTGCAAATGTATGAAACGATTTTGAATTGCAAATTAAACTTAACTTTTTTTTTGAGGTCAAAAGAATGTCGTTTTGAATCCTCCAAGAAATGACCGCTTTACCAAATTGTTATTGGACTATTAATTTATTGAAATTTATTTGGATATCTAAATTATAGTTTGCACATTTGTTACATCAAAGAAGCAAAGATGAATTTAAATGTGTGTAATATGTCAAAAGCCATTCAGGAAAAATCCTGTGGGACGCCTATTGCTTAATTTTAAACTTTAAAATATATAGTAAAAGCTTCCCAGATAACGGGAAGCTTTTTTTTTTGAATAAATTTCTAAATACAATAATAAAATGAACAATTTAAACCAGCAATTAATGAATGCCACTACTGTCAAATCGATGATTTGTGCTAGTGTCGTGATGTGTATTCCCGTCTGTTGAATCCAAAATAAAGTATAAGTTCACTACAACTTAAAACCCTTTTGGATTCGTGTCTAAAAGGGTTTTTTGTTTACAAGAAGAAAAATAAAAAATAAAATAGCAATCCCAATAAATTCCAGAAATCATGAAAGCAATAAGAGTATTATCAAAAGCAACAGCACGATTGGAAAGGTGGAGAACCAATTCAAAAGCAATCAGTATCAATAATTATGAATTGACCTACACCAAGTTTGGGTTCAATTTGAAAGCGGTGACTACGCCAAATAAAGCAACCGATTCCTTGTTGACGCAAATGTATTCCGATGAAAATGAAGCACTTTTTATTTAAAAAAAAATGTTTCTGTTTCAAGATCAGCTCTAAAAAAGGATTGCTTCGGTTGCTTTTTTAGAGTTGATTTTAAAAATAGGAATCAAGACTTGAAAAATTTGGTTCTTAAAAAAAATAGTAGTTAATTTGCATCTTTAAGTTCACACACGTATTGAAATGTTATAAAGAAAGCTCGAGGGAATAGACCCATTGAAAGCTTAGCAACCCTTCGCCAACCCGAAGAAGGTGCTACATTCTATCCGCCACAACGGAGAAGATAACGCCAAGAATACCTAATTCTTCTCTAATTTTTCTTTATACTATTTCCAAATACAAATCAAAATAAAAAAGATTTGACCATTGGAAAATAAACCAACACCTATTATAATTCAAGATTTCACTACCGAAAGTGGTGCTTTTTATCCTATCATTAACTTAAGTTTTCAAGTTTTTGGTCAGGAACTACATACGGCTCCCATTATTTTAATCAATCATGCCTTGACGGGAAACTCCCAAGTTATTGGCGAAAACGGGTGGTGGAACGACTTGATTGGGGTTGATAAAACAATTGATATTCGTAAATATACGATTCTTTCGTTCAACGTTCCCGGCAATGGGTTTGACGTCCATACGATGGAGAAGTATCTAGATTTTAATGCTCGAGATATTGCTCGGATTTTCTTGGAGGGGATTCGGTTTTTGAATATTGAACGAGTTTTTGCTCTCATTGGCGGTTCCGTTGGTGGCGGAATTGCTTGGGAAATGGTCGCTTTGGCACCTAAAATCACTCAAAATTTTATCCCAATTGCTACCGACTGGAAATCTACGGATTGGCTTATTGCCAATTGTTATTTGCAAGAACAAATCCTGACGAATTCCCGCAAACCTATTGAGGATGCTCGCATTCACGCCATGTTGTGTTACCGAACGCCAGAATCTTTCAAAGAAAAATTTCAACGCAATACCAATGACCAACTCGAATCCTTTAAAGTCGAAAGTTGGTTGAATCATCATGGCGAAAAACTCCAAAAAAGATTCCAACTCTCCGCCTACAAAATGATGAATCAGTTGCTCAAAACGATTGATGTTACTCGGAATAGAACGTCATTTGAGTCGATAATTGCCCAAATTGATGCCGATATTTATATTATTGGAATCAATTCCGATTTGTTTTTTACGGCCAATGAAAACCGAGAAACCTATTACGAAATAAAAAAATTCAAAAATAATGTGTTTTACAGCGAGATTGATTCGCAACACGGACATGACGCTTTTTTGATGGAATACGAACAATTAGACAATTTGTTAGAAGTTGTTTTTAAAAATAAAAAACAGATGAAAATATTAAAATTCGGAGGAAAATCATTATCCAACGGCGAAGGCATAAACAAAGTTTTAGATATTATTAGTGACAAAACTAGCCAAGGAGAATGCATTGCGGTTGTGGTTTCGGCAAGAGGAAATGCCACCGATGAGTTGGATGATATTTTGACCATTGCGGGCAAAAATGGCAATTACAAACCTTTGCTGGAAAGCTTTAAAAGCTATCAGCAGGATGGTTATGTGAATGTGAATTTATCCGAAGAGTTTGCTGTATTAGACAAGCTTTTGGAAGGGGTAAGTTTGATTGGCGATTATAGCGACAAGATTAAAGACCAAGTTTTGGCTCAAGGCGAATTGCTTTCGGCCAAATTAATTGCGGCTGTTTTGAACGAGAAAGGAATCAATGCCCGCTTTACGGATGCGAGAGAATTGATAAAAACCGATTCGAAATTTGGAGATGCCCAACCTTTGGAACAAGTGTCTAAAAAGAATGTGATTCAGTTTTTTAAAGAAAATAATAAAACAGTAAATATCATTACAGGTTTTATAGGTTCCAATAGCAAAAACGAAGCGACAACTTTGGGACGAAATGGGAGCAATTATACCGCTTCGTTAATTGCAAATTACCTCAATGCCGAAGAATTACAAAATTACACCCACGTTGACGGCATTTATACGGCAAATCCCGACTTGGTTTTGGATGCCAAAAAAATAGACCATTTGTCGTTTAACGAAGCGAATGAGTTGGCAAATTTTGGTGCGACTATTTTGCACGCCAAAACGATTATTCCGTTATTAGAAAAAAATATTCCACTCCGAATTTTAAACACGTTTAATCACGAAAACAAAGGAACGCTGATTACTTCGAATTCGAGTAAAGAAGGAATTAAGACCCTTTCGGTGCTTGAAAACGTGTCGTTAGTTAATCTTGAGGGACGAGGATTGTTAGGAAAAACAGGGGTTGATGCTCGTATTTTTAAAGTAATGGGCGACCACGATATTAGCGTAAGCATTATTTCGCAAGGATCATCAGAACGCGGTATTGGGCTAGTTGTAGCGGCAGATAAAGCCACAACGGCAATGATTGAACTGGAAAAAGAATTCGAAAATGATTTCTATTCCAAGGATGTCAACAAAATTACGGTTACGGATAATGTATCGGTTATTTCGATAATTGGTCAGGATTTGAGCACGTTTCACAAGCCTTACACGGCACTTATTAAGAATAAAATTGTTCCGATTTTGTTCAATAATACGGTTACAGGCAAAAATGTGAGTTTGGTGGTGCGAAAATCCGAGTTGAATAAGGCTTTGAATGTGATTCACGGAGAGATTTTTGGTGTTTCTAAAAAAATAAATATTGCCATTTTCGGTCACGGATTGGTGGGAGGAACGTTGATCAATCAGATTCTAGAATCGGCAGCAGCCATCGAAAAACGAAAAGGAATTAAGTTGAATGTGTTTGCGATTGCGAATTCCAAAAGTGCCTTGTTGAACAAAGAGGGCGTTTCCCCCAATTGGAAAAGCGAAATTCAAACCAATGGTTTTTCATACACGATTCAGGATGTTATTGCGTATGCCAATGAGCACCATCTAGAGAATTTAATAGCCATTGACAACACAGCAAGTGCGGCATTTGTAGAAAATTATATTCCGCTAGCCGAAAGCAGTTTCGATTTGATTTCATCAAATAAAGTGGCGAATACGTTGAGTTATAAATTCTACAAAGATTTGCGAAAAGTATTAACAGATAATCAAAAGAATTATTTGTATGAAACCAATGTTGGTGCAGGATTGCCACTTATTGATACGATAAAACTATTGCATCTTTCGGGCGAAAACATCACCAAAATAAAAGGTGTTTTCTCGGGAACATTGAGTTATTTGTTTAATAATTTCTCTGCCAAAGACGTACCGTTTAGCGAAATTTTGAAAGAAGCCATCGATAACGGCTACACCGAACCTGACCCAAGAGAGGATTTATGCGGGAACGATGTGGGCAGAAAATTGCTGATTTTGGCTAGAGAATTGGACTTGCAAAACGAATTTGAAGAAATCAACATTCAAAACCTGATTCCAGAACAGTTGCGCAAAGGTGATGTTTCGGATTTCTTGAATAAATTAACGGAATTTGATCCTATTTACAACCAAATAAAAGCCAACCAAAAACCCAATCACGTCTTGCGATACATCGGGGAATTGTCGGGCGATTTACAAAACGACAAAGGAAACTTGGAAGTAAAATTAGTTTCCGTACCTTCGGATACCGCTTTGGGTGGCTTGAAAGGCTCGGATTCCTTCTTCGAAATTTATACCGAATCGTATGGAGATAGACCCATCGTAATTCAAGGAGCAGGCGCAGGATCCGCAGTAACTGCGAGAGGTGTTTTTGGAGATGTTTTGCGATTATCGGAGAAAGGATAAAGATTTCAGATTGTAGAGTAACGATTTTTGATTTCAGATTTTTGAGCCATAAATAATTAACAATTAAATGAAAAAAAACATAATATTTATAGTTTTAGATGTAATTGCACTTATTGTATTTGTAATTATTTGGTTCTTATTATGTTTCTTGTCGGGGTATTTATCAAGTAATGCAAATCATAACCTTGACATATGGGTTTTATATAGTATTACTGTAATTTTACATTTTTCATTAATGTATTTCGTCTATAAAAATTGCTTTATAAAATTGAATTTTTTGTGGTATTCAATAATAACTATAATTGTTTATCTAATAATTGCATTTGTATTGAATAATTATTAGTCAGATTTAGTAATCTTTTTTTTGAATATAAATTAAAAAACAAGAAGTATTCAGTGTTCAGTTCCGACAGATATCGTAATTTGTGTTCAGTAAAAAAATAAAAATCCGCGTTTGAAAATCCGTTTCATCTGCGTCCCAAAAAAATAAAAACAATGAAAATAACATTAAATAGAGTAAACGAAAATTTCCATTTCGAACTGAAAAACGAACGGGGACACATAGTAAATGTAGATGCAAGACCCGATTTTGGAGGAAATGATATGGGACCAAGTCCAATGGAATTGATCTTGATGGGTGTGGCAGGTTGCAGCGGCATTGATATGATTTCGATTTTGAAAAAACAGCGACAAGAAATCACATCCTTCAAAGCCGAAGTCGAAGGCGAGCGGGTACAAGTGGGCGAAGCCAAACCATTCAAAGATATTTACGTAGTTTTTTATCTGGAAGGAAACGTCAAAGAAGACAAGGCCGCAAAAGCCGCTCAATTATCATTTGAAAAATATTGTTCGGTTTCAAAAACGTTAGAACCAACAGCAACCATACATTATAAAGTAGTTTTGAACGGAGTAGCTATTAGCAAGTAGCTATTAGCTTTTAGCAAAAGAGTCAAAGAATAATAACAAGCCATCGGGTATTAGCTAGGAGCTAAAAGCCAATAGCTAAAAGCTTAAAAAAAATGAACAATTCAGAATACGGTTTTGAAACACAAGCCATACGTACCCAATTAGAAAGATCACAATACCAAGAGCATTCCGTGCCTTTGTATCTATCGTCGAGTTTTGTATTTGAAGACGCCGAAGACATGCGTGCCTCTTTTACCGAAGAAAAGGAGCGCAATATTTACAGCCGTTTTAGTAACCCGAACACGACAGAGTTTGTAGATAAAATTTGCAAAATGGAAGGTGCCGAAGCAGGTTATGCTTTTGCAACAGGAATGGCTGCGGTCTATTCTACCTTTGCTGCTTTGTTGCGTTCAGGCGATCATATTGTATCGGCAGGAAGCGTTTTTGGTTCGACGCACGCCTTGTTTATGACGTATTTTCCAAAATGGAATATAGAAACGTCGTATTTTGACATAAACCAACCCGAAACCATCGAGAGTTTTATAAAACCAAACACCAAAATATTGTATGCCGAGTCGCCTACAAATCCGGGTGTTGATGTCATTGATTTGGAATTGTTAGGCGAGATTGCCAAAAAACACAACCTGATTTTGATTATCGACAACTGCTTTGCTACACCCTACATTCAGCAACCTATAAAATGGGGTGCACATTTGGTGATTCATTCGGCTACTAAATTAATTGACGGACAAGGACGCGTTTTAGGTGGAGTTACGGTAGGAAGTGAAGATTTGATTCGTCAAATTTATTTGTTTTCGCGAAATACAGGGCCTGCTTTATCGCCATTTAATGCTTGGGTATTGTCTAAAAGTTTGGAAACTTTGGCGGTTCGTGTCGAAAAACATTGCGAAAATGCCTTGAAAGTTGCCGAGTTTTTAGAAGCGCATCCCAACGTAAACAGCGTAAAATATCCGTTCTTGAAATCGCATCCAAAATACGAAGTTGCCAAAAAACAAATGCTTTTGGGCGGCAATATTATCGCTTTCGAAATCAAAGGCGGTATCGAAGCCGGTAGGGCTTTCTTGGATAAAATACAACTCTGTTCGCTATCCGCAAATATTGGCGACACTCGAAGCATTGTAACGCATCCTGCCTCCACCACGCACAGCAAATTGTCTGTCGAAGAAAAATTAGCAGTAGGAATTACCGAAGGTTTGGTACGAGTTTCAGTAGGTTTAGAAACAGTTAAGGATGTTATCGCTGATTTGAAACAGGCATTGGATTAAGATTTTAGATTGATGATTAAAGATTTTAGATTGCAGATTTAAATTTTTAAATTAACCAAATGGCTCACGGAAAAACGATAAAAATATTTTTGATTGATGGGGATTCAAATGGACGCATGAGTTGCGAACTATCGAATTGGACGGGTAAAGCGTATAAAATTCCTAGAATAAAAATCAAGGAATGTTCTGACAGAGACGATTTGATTAATACTGGAATTTATTTGCTTTTTGGAAGAGATGAAGAAGGTACTGAATTAGTTTATATTGGAGAAGCAGAATCAGTTTTGAGTAGGTTAAAACAACACTTAAGCGGAAAAGAATTTTGGAATGAAGCTATTGTTTTTATTTCTAAAGATGACAATTTGAATAAAGCACATGTTAAATATTTAGAAAACAGACTTCATGATATTGCCATATCAGCAAGGCGTTATAAAATTGAAAATTCAATGATTCCAACACAATCTTCAATTTCAGAATCGGATAGAGCAGAAATGGAAGAGTTTATTGAATATGTAAAAATGCTTGTAAATACATTAGGGCATAAAGTTTTTGATGAAAAAAGAGAGCATAAAGCAAAGGAAAAACAAGATTTTTTTTCTCTAAAAGCTACAAGGGGTGCAGAAAGTCAAGGTCAGCCTACATCCGATGGGTTTGTTGTATTTAGAGGCTCAAAAGCTGCTTTTGAAGCAACAAATTCATTTAGTCCAAGTCTTTTAAAAATAAGGCAAAAACTTATTGACACAGGAGTTCTTGAAGATAAAAAAGAATACTTTGAATTTTTAGAAGATTATATTTTTAGCAGTCCTTCAACTGCTGCTGCAATTGTAATGGGCAGAAATGCTAATGGTCAGAAGGAATGGAAACTTAAAAATGGTACGACATTAAAAGATTTTGAAACGAATTCATAAATCAAAAATTCAGCAATCGTTAATCTTCAATCAAAAATCTACATGCTCTCCAAAAAAACAAAATACGGTATCAAAGCACTCACTTTCTTGGCACGCCAAGAAGACCAGACGCCTATTGCCATTTCCGATATTGCAAAAGCAGAAAACATTTCTTTGAAATTTCTAGAAAGTATCCTGTTACTCCTCAAAAATTCAGGATTTCTGGGCGCCAAAAAAGGAAAAGGAGGCGGTTATTATTTAATCAAAGAACCCAAGGACATCAATATGGCCAAAGTCTATCGCATTCTCGAAGGACCAATCGCTTTGTTGCCCTGTGCCAGCCATAATTTTTACGAAAAATGCACGGATTGCACGGATGAAGCCACTTGTGCCGTCCGCAAACTAATGATGGAAGTGCGAGATAACACGCTGATGATATTAGAAAATAATTCTTTGGCAGACATTGCTTTTTAAAAAACCGCAAATTCGCCAATTTCAAATTGTATTGAAATTGACGAATTTGGGTTTTTTCTGTGTTCTATACATACCCCAGTTTCGGCTCCCTCTTCGCCACAGCGAAAGGACTGGAATGAGGTTTAAAAAACCAATTTATACCCCACAAAAAACAACATTATCGCAATCGCATTTCGGAGTAATAAATCAGGCACTTTGCCACTCAACATACTCCCCACATAAATCCCCGGAAGTGACCCCATCAATAATTGTCCGAGCAACATTAAATCCAAATTCCCCATCGAAGCGTGACCAATACCTGCCACCAGCGTCAGTGGTACAGCGTGCGCAATCTCGGTTCCTACCAATCGTGGCGTTGCCAAAAGTGGGTACAAGAAAAACAACGTAACCGTCCCCAAAGCACCCGCCCCAATCGAAGTCAGCGTAACCGTAGCTCCCAGCATTACACCAATAGCCACCGTCAATACATTTTGAGTTTTACTTTCAGTATGAAACTTGTCGCCAGCGTGCTTTTGCGAAAAAACCAACAGTTTTGTCTTAAATAATATTGCCACCGAGGTAAACAATAACGCCCAACCCAAACTGTATTTGATCACCGCATTAATCGCCGTGACATCCGTTTTAAATCGATCTAAAACCCATAAAGTCAACAAAGCCGCAGGAATACTTCCCAACGAAAGCCAACCCGTAATCGTCCAATTGATGTTTTTCTTTTTATTATGAACATACACGCCGCCCATTTTTGTAAACGCCGCATACAGCAAATCCGTTCCCACAGCCTTTGTCGGCGGAATCCCAAAGTACAACAAAATTGGCGTCATCAACGACCCACCGCCAACACCAGTCAATCCAACAATAAAACCAACAACTACGCCGGCAACAACCAATCCTATTTGAAAATCCATTATTTTAATTTTTGGCAAAAATAACACTATTTTTCTATAATCCTATAGACAAAGTAGAGTTTATTCAATAAATTAAATCGGGAGCGAAACAGTTGGCTTTTTTAGGAAATAGCATTCCTGCCATCCTTCCAATCTTTTTTACTAAAAACACACCTTGTCAGGGTGTGTTTTTAGTAAAAAAGGATTTTCCCTCCTGTCAGGGCTAATGAGCTAGAACTGGGTATATTTTTGGATTATTTCTCGACAAGCCAACTATTCCCGGTAAGGGTTCAAAACCATGACAGGGGTTAACGAGCAAACAAACAGTCTCAAATTATCCCGTCCTGAAAAATTTCAAATATTTTTTTGTAATCTAAAAATAAGTAGTACTTTTGTAGAGTAATCTACAAAACCGATAGGGTAATAGATTTAAGCAAAAAACAAATCCAATTTTCATCCTTTCTTCGGAGAGTGTTGGGGTAAGGAAAACAACAACAAAATGAGCGCAACAATAGCAAACGCATTAGCAGAAAAAACCAAAGATTTCTCCATCGAGGAAATCTTGGCATTTTTGGCTACTGAATATCCCGAAAAAGTGGTTTTCTCCACTTCTTTCGGGCAAGAAGACCAAGTAATTACGGCTTTTATCGCCAAAAACGATTTGCCAATTACCATTTTTACATTGGATACAGGCAGATTGTTTCAAGAAACCTACGATGTTTTTCATAGAACAATAAAAAAATACAAAGTAGCCATTCAAACTTATTTTCCAGAAACCAGTGCCGTAGAAAATTTATTGAACACCAAAGGCCCAAACAGCTTTTACGAATCGGTTGAGAACAGAAAAGAGTGTTGTTTTATTCGCAAAGTAGTACCTTTGCGCAAAGCATTAAAAGGAAATCAAATCTGGATTACGGGCTTGCGAGCCGAACAATCCGAAAACCGAAACGATATGGCTCTGTTTGAATACGATGCCAATTTCGATTTAATAAAATTCAATCCATTGTTAAAATGGACATTGCCCGAAGTTCAACAATATATTGACGACAATAATGTACCCCAAAACGCCTTGCACAAAAAAGGGTTTGTAAGCATTGGTTGTGCGCCATGTACGAGAGCCATTGCCGAAGGCGAAGACATTAGAGCCGGAAGATGGTCGTGGGAATCCAGTCATAAAGAATGTGGCTTGCACCAAAAATAATTATGAATTATAAATTATAAATGATTGTTGGAATCTTTAAATTTTTCAATCATTTAATCTTTAAATAAATAAAATGAGTTCCATATTAAAAACAAACGCTCTCGAAAGCGAAGCAATTTACATATTCAGAGAAGTAATTTCTCAATTTGACAAGCCTGTGTTGCTTTTCTCTGGTGGAAAAGATTCTATAACTTTGGTGCGTTTGGCGCAAAAAGCATTTTTTCCGGCAAAAATTCCTTTTCCATTATTACATGTAGATACGGGACACAATTTCCCGGAAACAATCGAATTTAGAGACAAATTGGTTGCTGAATTAGGATTGGAATTAATCGTTCGTAATGTTCAAGACGCTATCGATTCTGGAAAAGTGGTGGAAGAATCAGGGAAATATTCTAGTAGAAATAGTTTACAAACCACTACTTTATTAGATGCTATCGACGAATTCAAATTTGATGCTTGTATTGGAGGAGCGCGTCGTGATGAAGAAAAAGCAAGAGCCAAAGAACGTATTTTCTCGGTTCGAGACGATTTTGGTCAATGGGACGAAAAAAACCAACGTCCAGAATTATTCGATTTATTGAACGGAAAAATTGAAAATGGTCAAAACGTGCGTGTTTTTCCAATATCAAACTGGACAGAATTAGACGTTTGGAGTTATATCGAACAAGAGCAAATCGAAATTCCATCCATTTATTTCTCACACAAACGTAAAGTTTTCTTGCGTGACGGGATGATTTGGTCGCATTCGCCATTCGTTTACCAAGAACAAGACGAAGAAATAGAAGAACGTATTGTTCGTTTCCGTACCGTTGGTGATATGAGTTGCACAGCTGCAGTTGATTCGTATGCGGCAACAATCGCCGAAGTAGTTGGCGAAATCAGATCTTCGACTATTTCCGAAAGAGGCGCCAGAATTGATGACAAACGTTCGGAAGCTGCAATGGAAAAAAGAAAACAACAAGGGTATTTTTAGAAAACAATTATAAATTATGAATTATAAATTATGAATTGTTTCGAAACATTTAAAATTTAAAATTCAACATTTAATATAAAAAATCAAATTTAGAAGTTTGTAAAGAGGGTTTGGGAAAACTGGAAACTTTTAAACTTTAAACAAAAATATAAAAATGGAAGTTTTAAAAATAGCAACAGCAGGAAGTGTAGATGACGGAAAAAGCACATTAATCGGACGATTATTGTATGATACACAATCCTTGACTACGGATAAATTAGAAGCAATAGAAAAAAGCAGTAAGCAAAAAGGATACGATTACCTTGATTTTTCGTTGGCTACCGATGGTTTGGTTGCCGAGAGAGAACAAGGAATCACGATTGACGTAGCACATATTTATTTTTCGACTGCCAAGAAAAGTTACATCATTGCCGATACTCCGGGTCACGTGGAATATACAAGAAACATGGTTACTGGAGCTTCGACTTCACAAGTTTCAATCATTTTGATTGATGCCCGTAAAGGGGTAATTGAGCAAACGTACCGTCACTTTTTTATCAATAATTTATTGCGAGTAAAAGATGTGATTGTTGCAGTAAACAAAATGGATTTGGTTGATTATTCGGAAGAAGTTTACAACAAAATCAAAGCCGATTTTCAAGCATTAAACGAAAAAAGTGCCTACAAAGAACAAAACGTAAGTTACATTCCGTTGAGTGCTTTGACAGGAGATAATGTGGTAGAAACATTAGGAAAAATGCCTTGGTATTCTGGAAAAACAATTCTACAACATTTGGAGGATTTAGAACCAAAAGATGTGTATGATAATGGGAAAGCACGTTTTCCAGTTCAAACGGTTATTAGACCAAAAACCGAAGAATACCACGATTTCCGTGGCTATGCCGGAAAATTATACGGAAACAATATTAAAGTTGGCGATGCCGTAACGGTTTTGCCGTCTTTGACAGAATCTGTGGTAACGAAGATTCACTTTTTCGACGAGCAATTTGAGGAGGCCAGTGTTGGTTCTTCTATTACATTAGAATTAGAAAATGACATCAATGTAACTCGTGGCGATATGATTGTAAAATCGAACGAATTGCCAAAAATTGAAAAAGACATCACCACAACCGTTTGTTGGATGGATAGCAAAAAATTAGTAGCGGGTGCAAAATATTTTGTACAACACAATTCCAACAGAGTTTTGGCAAAAATTGATGCTGTACACAACGTAATCGCTACCGATTATACAGGTTCAAAAGAAGCTTCGCAACTTTCTATCAACGAAATTGGTGAAGTAACCATCAAATTGAGCAAAGCCATTTATTTTGATGCTTATAATGACAACAAATCAAACGGAGCATTTATTTTGATAGATGCTACAACGAATACAACAGCAGGAGTAGGGTTTATTAAGTAGCTATTAGCTTTTGGCTTTTGGCCATTAGCAAAAAAGTAGAATTCAAATAAGCTAAAAAGTACGATAATAAAAAGCTAAAAGCCAAAAGCCAAAAAAATATGGAAAGTTTTCAAACAGAAATAGAAAATCCGATTGTACAAAAAGAGATCATCGATTTAGAGAAAAAAATCTTCTCTTTTCGCAACGGAGAAATTGACGACGAGCGTTTTCGTAGTCTTCGATTGGCACGTGGAATTTACGGGCAACGTCAGGAAGGCGTGCAAATGATTCGTATCAAATTGCCTTACGGTAAAGTAACCAGCGAGCAATTGCGTAGAATTACCGAAGTATCGGATAAATATTCTACGGGGCGTTTGCACATTACCACCCGTCAGGATATTCAAATTCACTATGTAAGTTTAGACAGAACGCCCGAACTTTGGTCGGAATTGGCCAAAGACGATATTACCTTGCGGGAAGCTTGTGGAAACACCGTGCGTAATATCACAGGAAGCGAATTGGCAGGTGTAGATGTGGACGAACCTTTTGATGTAACGCCTTACGCACACGGATTGTTCCAATATTTATTGCGTAACCCAATTTGTCAAGAAATGGGGCGTAAATTCAAAATTTCATTCTCATCATCAGATAAAGATACGGCTTTGAGTTATTTGCACGATTTAGGATTTATTCCAAAAATTGTAAATGGCGAAAAAGGATTCAAAATTATGTTTGCAGGTGGTTTGGGTTCACAGCCAAGTCACGCCGAATTGCTTTCGGAATTTGTACCCGTAAACCAAATTATCCCAACTGCGGAAGGAATCATCCGAGTTTTTGACCGTTATGGCGAAAGAGCCAAACGTTTGAAAGCACGTATGAAATTCTTAATCAAAGACTTGGGTCGTGACGAATTTTTACGTTTGGTTGAAGAAGAGAAAAAAGCATTGCCTTTTCACTCTTACGAAATAGATACCACTGCATTTGAAGGGCCAATAACAGAACCTTTATTGGCCGTACCATCCGTAACCATTGACGATGTTGAAGCTTTTGAAGCTTGGAAAAAATCGAATGTGATTCAACAAAAACAAGCAGGATATGTTGCGATTGGCGTTAAAGTCCTTTTAGGAGATTTCTACACGGACAAAGCAAGATTGTTAGCCGATTTGATTAAAAATTATGGTGCAAACGAATTGCGTTTTTCATTAAGACAAAACATCGTTATCCGTAATATCAAAGAAGAAAATTTACCTTTCTTTTACCAAGAATTAGCCAAATTAGAAATGGTTACTCTTGGATACGATACTATTGGAGATATCACAGCTTGTCCAGGAACAGATACTTGTAATCTTGGAATTGCCAGCAGTACAGGGATTGCTGATGAATTAGAACGAGTAATTAAAACCGAATTTCCACAATACAGCAACAACACAGAAATTGAAATCAAAATTAGTGGTTGTATGAATGCTTGTGGACAACATAATATGTCTGCCATTGGTTTCCAAGGAATGTCCATCAACTCCGGAAAATTAGTAGCGCCTGCGTTGCAAGTTTTGTTAGGAGGTGGGAAATTAGGAAATGGAAACGGACGTTTTTCTGACAAAGTAATCAAAATTCCAAGCCGTCGTGGCCCAGAAGCCTTGCGTTATATTTTGAACG
Organism: Flavobacterium restrictum; assembly: GCF_007097245.1. Taxonomy (GTDB): domain Bacteria; phylum Bacteroidota; class Bacteroidia; order Flavobacteriales; family Flavobacteriaceae; genus Flavobacterium; species Flavobacterium restrictum. Next base: position 51,757 of record NZ_VJZT01000010.1, read on the forward strand.
ATTTTGAAGCCAATGCAAATGGACTGTCATTCTTGAATTATTACGATGCTAAAGGCGAGAAATATTTCTACGAATTTTTGAAACCATTAGCCGATGTAACGAATTTGGTAGACGCCGATTTTATCGATTGGGGTAATGCCGATAACTACGTAAAAGCAGTTGGAGTTGGAGAATGTGCCGGTGTTGTAATTGATTTAGTGGCGACATTATTATTAGAAGCCAAAGACAAATTGACCGTAGCCCAAGAATCTTTCGCAGACGGAAAATGGTCGGATTCTATATACCAAGCCTACGCCGGATTTGTAAATGGAGCCAAAGCTATTTTATTGGCAGAAAACCAAAAAACAAACACCCATTCTGGAATTATCGATTTGTTTGATACCGTTTTTACAGCAACAAACAAAATTCAATTGGACGCAACTTTTTCCGAATTGGTGTACCAAATCAACAAAAACGAACCGTCTGAAGCCTTTGCCAAAAAATACATTCAAGAAGCCATTTCGTTTTTTGATTCATTAGAAAATTACAGAGCCCAAGATTTAGCGAAAGCGTAAAAAAATGGATAATACAAACAGGGCCAAGAGCCAAGAGCCAAGAGCCAAGAGCGAAGAAAGGAATGAACTCTACCCCATTTTTTTAAAACTCCACAACCTCAATGTTCTCATTGTAGGCGGAGGAAATGTAGGATTAGAAAAATTGTCGTTTATGCTCAAATCCAGCCCGAATGCCAATGTGGAGGTCGTTGCACCCCAGTTTTTGCCCGAGTTGGAAGCATTAGCCGAAAAACATTCCTCGGTAAAATTGACTTACAAAAAATTCAATCGCTGGATGCTTCGCAAACGCAATATGGTTATCGCTTGCACCGATGATTTAAAGGTAAACAAGCGAGTGTACGATTTGTCCAGAAAGCGGTATCTCATTTGCAACATTGCCGATACACCGCCCTTGTGCGATTATTATTTAGGTGGTATTGTAACCAAAGGCAACGTAAAAATTGCCATTTCCACCAACGGAAAATCGCCAACAACTGCCAAACGATTGCGAGAATTTTTCGAAGAAGTTATTCCCGAGGACGTCAATAAAATGGTCGAAAATCTCAACGAATACCGCAAAACGCTCAAAGGAAATTTCGAAGAAAAAGTCCAAAAGATGAACGAAATCACCGAAGCACTTAAAAATAAATAAATTATATAATTTGCTAAAAGCCATGAGCTGATAGCCCAAAGCCCATAAAAAATGATTAAAACAGACATACTTATAATTGGCGCAGGACCAACTGGTTTATTTACCGTTTTTGAAGCAGGATTATTAAAACTAAAATGCCATATTTTGGATGCTTTGCCACAACCAGGCGGGCAATTATCGGAGTTGTATCCCAAAAAACCAATCTATGATATTCCGGGATTTCCCGAAGTATTAGCAGGAGATTTAGTAGATAATTTAATGGAACAAATCAAGCAATTCGAACCTGGTTTTACATTGGGAGAACGTGCCGAAACCATTGCAAAACAAGAAGACGGTAGCTTTATTGTAACGTCAAATAAAGGCAAAAAATTTCACGCTGCCGTAGTGGCCATTGCGGGCGGATTAGGAAGTTTTGAACCAAGAAAACCACTTATCGAAGACATCGAATTCTACGAAGATAAAGGAATCAAGTACTTTATCAAAAACCCAGAGAAATTCCGTGACAAGCGTGTGGTAATTTCTGGAGGAGGCGATTCTGCTTTGGATTGGAGTATTTTCTTGGCAAATGTCGCTTCCGAAGTAACCTTAATTCACCGCCGAAATGAATTCCGTGGCGCATTGGATTCTGTCGAAAAAGTACAAGAACTCAAAAACGCAGGAAAAATCAAAATGATAACTCCCGGAGAAGTGGTTGGATTGAACGGTGCCGAACATTTAGAATCGGTAATTGTTGAAGAAAATGGCGCAAAAAGAACCATCGCTACCGACTATTTTATTCCACTTTTTGGTCTAACACCAAAATTAGGACCAATTGCCGACTGGGGATTAGAAATCGAAAAAAATGCCATCAAAGTCAACAACGCTTTGGATTATCAAACCAATATTCCAGGGATTTTTGCCATTGGCGACGTAAATACCTATCCAGGAAAACTAAAATTGATTCTTTGCGGATTCCACGAAGCCACATTAATGTGTCAAGCTGCCTACCAAATCATCAATCCAGGCAAGAAATACGTGATGAAATACACCACCGTTTCAGGCGTAGACGGATTTGATGGTACGCGTAAAGAAGCCCCAAAAGCAGTCGTAAAAGCTATAAATTAGCGTCATAAAGTCAAAGGTCTTAAAGTCTAAAGCCATAATAAAGCCCTTTTAATTTTAAACTTTAAGACTTTCAATTTTAAGACTTTCGGCAAAAATCAATAGCCTTATCCCTTGCAAGTGGTAAGGCTATTTTGTTTCTTTGCAGTTCTTAAAAAGTAAAATAAAGAGGAGCGAAAAATCGGGTATTTTCAGGAGATATGGGTTCCAGCTGTCCTTCCAATCTTTTTTGAGCCGAAGAAAAATCGGCTCAAAAAAGGATTTTCCCTCCCATCTGGGCTAAATGGCCAAGATTGTGATTTTTTTGGAAATAATAGTAGGAGCCAATTCCTCCTGCAAGGTCTTTTTTGACCTTGTAGGTGTGTCATTAAAATTATACCTACAAGGTCAAAAAAGACCTTGCAGGAAAACAAATAAAACCTTTGCGCTTTAGCGGTAAAAAAACAAAATAAGTTATGCCAAATAAATTCAATGAATCATTAGAAACTCCCCCTTCGGGGGTTTGGGGGGCTATCAAAAAACGAATCCTCGTACTCGATGGAGCCATGGGAACTATGTTGCAACGCTATAATTTCTCCGAAGAAGATTTTCGAGGAGAACAATTCAAAGACTTTCCGCATTCGCTCAAAGGAAACAACGATTTATTGTCCTTGACCCAACCCAAAGCGATCAAAGAAGTGCACGCCTTGTATTTTGAAGCTGGAGCCGATATTGTAGAAACCAACACTTTCTCGGGCACCACCATCGGAATGGCCGATTACCATCTCGAAGAATACGTGTACGAACTCAACTACCAATCCGCCAAAATTGCCCGTGAAGTAGCTGATGAATTCACCGCCAAAAATCCAAATCAACCCCGTTTTGTAGCCGGTTCCATTGGCCCAACAAACCGAACCGCCAGTATGTCGCCAGATGTGAACGATCCCGGTTACCGAGCCGTAACGTTTGACGATTTGCGTATTGCCTACAAACAACAAGTCGAAGCCCTTATGGACGGCGGTTGCGATTTGCTTTTGGTAGAAACCATTTTTGATACCTTGAATGCCAAAGCAGCACTTTTTGCCATCGAACAAGTCAAAGACGAGCGTAATATTGATATTCCCATTATGGTTTCAGGAACCATTACCGATGCTTCTGGAAGAACACTTTCCGGACAAACGGTCGAAGCTTTCTTGGTTTCCGTATCGCATATTCCGTTGTTGAGCGTAGGATTTAATTGTGCTCTTGGTGCCGATTTATTAAAACCCTATTTACAAACGTTGGCACAAAATACGTCATTCAACGTATCCGCGCATCCTAATGCAGGATTGCCCAACGCATTTGGAGAATACGACGAAACACCAGAGCAAATGCAAGTTTTCATCAAGGAATATCTCGACGATAATTTAATCAACATCATAGGCGGTTGTTGCGGCACAACGCCACAACACATCAAATTGATTGCGGATATTGCGAAGGAGTATAAGCCGAGGGTTTCGGTGGCGGTGATGTAGATTTTAAATAATTGTAAATTATGAAATCAAAATATTTAGCTTTATTGGTTTTCGTTTCAGTATTTTTTTGTCGATGCGCTTCCAGTGCGTCTATTGAAGGTATGACTGTTAAAGATTATAAAGTCGAAAAACAGATTGGAGATAAGATTTTTATAAAATCTGTTATGGGTGGAAAAAAGACAAATCCATTATGGGTTTCTAATATTTCAAATGAAAATTTTAAAGAAGCATTAAGAAAATCAATTCTTGAGTCAAATGCTTTTTCAGAGATAGATGCTATTACAGACGGTGATTGGGTTCTTGAAGTTAATTTAATTTCTGTCAGTAGGCCTATAGGATTTAATTTAACTGTTAAAACAAAAATAGAATATAAGTTGTATAATAAAAATAGATTGGTTTTTAGTAAAAGTATTAGTCAATCAGGAAATGCTACAATGTCGGATGCTTTAAGTGGAACTAAAAGATTGCGATTGGCAAATGAAATTTCGGCGAGAAATAATATTAAAGAATTGCTTCAGTCATTGAAAGAAGTTAGTCAATAACAACATAGAGTCCCGATAGCGCGGATTTGCAATCCGTGCCCACAAAGTGAATAAAAAAATTAAAACAGTTACTGTTTTAAATAAAGCAACAACAATGACCAAAGAAACCGCAGTAAAATTATTCGAGCAGAAGCAAGTTCGTTCTGTATGGAATGAGGAGGAAGAACAATGGTATTTTTCTATTGTAGATGTAATTGCTGTTTTAACAGAAAGTTCTGTGCCAAAAAGATATTGGACAGATTTAAAAAAGAAATTAACAAAGGAAGGAAGTCAGTTGTACGAGAATATCGTACAACTGAAATTTGTTGCTGCTGATGGTAAAAAGTATGCTACGGATTGTTTGAATGTCAATCATTTGTTGCGATTAATCCAATCCGTACCATCGCCAAACGCAGAACCTTTCAAGCTTTGGTTAGCCAAAGTAGGAAGCGAAAGATTAGACGAAATAGCCGATCCCGAATTAGGAATCGACCGATTGATGGAAACCTATCTCAAGAAAGGATATTCTAAAGAATGGGTTAACCAGCGACTGAAAAGTATAGAAGTTCGTAGAGATCTTACGGATGAATGGGAAATAAGAGGAGTAAAAAAAGGGCAGGAGTTTGCTATATTGACGGATGAAATAACAAAAGCTTGGAGTGGACTTTCGGTTAAAGAATACAAGAATTTAAAGGATTTGAAAAAGGAAAATCTTCGGGATAATATGACTAATTTAGAATTGGTTCTAAATATGCTAGCCGAAGCCACAACAACAGAAATAAGCAAAGAGAAAAAGCCAGTAACCTTTCAGCAAAACAAGACTATTGCCAAACAAGGCGGTACGATTGCAGGAAATACACGCAAAGAAATAGAAGAGAAAACAGGCAAAAAAATAGTCAGCTCCATAAGTGCAAAAAAACTTTTGGAATAATTTCAATATGTGAGACACTGTCTCACGTTTTTTAATATAAAAACAAATAAGCTAAACTTGTTAAGATTTTTAAAATCTTGCAGGATTAAAAAATAAAAAAATGGCAGTAGCACAAGCAAGAAGAAACCTAGTATTATCGGGATTAGAACCCTTAATTATTACGCCTCAAAGCGTATTTGTAAACATTGGGGAACGAACGAATGTAACCGGTTCTAGAAAATTTCTTCGATTAATCAAGGAAGAAAAATACGAAGAAGCCTTAAGCATTGCCAAAGAGCAGGTGGAAGGTGGCGCGCAAATCATCGATATTAATATGGATGAAGGAATGCTGGATGGTGAGTATGCGATGACTAAATTCCTGAATTTAATCGCTGCCGAACCAGATATTTCACGTGTGCCTATTATGATTGATAGTTCGAAATGGGATATTATCGAAGCGGGTTTGAAGGTGGTGCAAGGAAAAAGTGTCGTCAATTCGATTTCGTTGAAAGAGGGAGAGGAGAATTTTATCAAATATGCCAAGCTTATTAAACGATACGGTGCAGCCGTTATTGTAATGGCTTTTGATGAGGTCGGGCAAGCGGATAACTACGAAAGGCGGGTTGAAATTTGCCAGCGTTCGTATGATATTTTGGTGAATAAAGTAGATTTTGCTCCCCAAGATATTATTTTTGATTTGAATATTTTTCCTGTTGCTACAGGGATGGACGAACATAGATTGAATGCGTTGGATTTCTTTAGAGGAACCAAATGGGTTCGGGAGAATTTGCCACACGCACATATTAGTGGTGGTGTGAGTAACGTTTCGTTTTCGTTTAGAGGAAATGATACGGTGCGAGAAGCGATGCACTCGGTTTTCTTGTACCACGCCATTCAAAATGGAATGACGATGGGAATTGTAAACCCCGAGATGCTTTCTATTTATGATGAGATTCCAAAAGATTTATTGGAACACGTAGAAGACGTAATCTTGAATCGTCGAGATGATGCCACAGAACGCTTATTAGACTTTGCCGAAAATGTAAAAGGGGATGTCAAAAATAACGAAAAAGCGGTTCAAGAATGGAGAAACGGAACCGTGCAAGAAAGAATCACGCACTCGTTGGTAAAAGGCGTAGATGCTTTTATAGAACTAGATGTAGAAGAGGCTCGATTAGCAGCCGTAAAACCAATTGAAGTTATCGAAATCAACTTGATGACAGGAATGAATGTCGTGGGGGATTTGTTTGGTTCAGGGAAAATGTTTTTGCCGCAGGTAGTAAAATCGGCTCGTGTAATGAAAAAAGCCGTGGCGTATTTGTTGCCTTATATCGAAGCCAGTAAACAAGCGGGCGACAAACAAGGGAATGGAAAAATATTGATGGCAACCGTAAAAGGAGATGTACACGATATTGGTAAAAATATAGTTTCGGTGGTATTGGCGTGTAACAATTACGAGATTGTAGATTTAGGTGTAATGGTGCCTCCCGAAAAAATTATTGCAGCCGCTATAGAACACAACGTCGATATTATTGGATTGAGTGGATTGATCACGCCATCCTTGGATGAAATGGTATATTTGGCGAAAGAATTAGATAAGCGTGGAATGAAAATTCCAGTAATGATAGGGGGTGCAACGACTTCTCGGGCGCATACTGCCGTTAAAATTGCACCGCAATATAGAGAAACGGTTATTCACGTAAACGATGCTTCGAGGGCCGTTACGGTAGCAGGAAATTTATTAGACGATAATAAAGAAAAATACACGACCGATATCAGAGCGGACTACGATGCGTTTAGAGAAACTTTTTTGAATCGTTCGCGTGACAAGAATTTCTTGAGTATTGAAGATGCTCGTAAAAATAAATTACAGTTGGATTGGGCCAATTTTACTCCGGTAAAACCAAATGTAATTGGCGAACAAGTGATTGAAGTCGATTTGGATGTTTTGGTTCCGTACATCGACTGGACGCCATTTTTCAGAACTTGGGAATTATTTGGAAAATATCCAGCGATTTTGACAGATGAAGTAGTGGGTGAACAAGCAACTTCGGTTTTTGCAGATGCACAAGAAATGTTAGCCGTTATTTTGAAAGAAAAGAAATTACAAGCCAAAGGTATCTTCGGAATTTTCCCTGCGAATCAAATCAATGATGATGATATTGAATTGACAGACGAAAACGGAAAACCATTGCAGACCTTCTTGACTTTGCGCCAACAATCCCAAAAAACAAAAGGTGCGCCAAATATCGCTTTGGCGGATTTTATTGCCCCAAAAGACAACGGAGTAACCGATTATATGGGCGCTTTTTGTGTAACCACCGGTTTTGGTGTTGACGAATGGGCAGCAGAATTCGAAAAAGATTTAGACGATTACAATTCGATTATGGTCAAAGCTTTGGCAGACCGTTTTGCAGAGGCTTTCGCCGAATACCTGCACGAAAAAGTACGTAAAGAAGTTTGGGGATATTCATCGGACGAAAATATAAGCACTGAAGCAATGATTGCCGAAGAGTACAAAGGAATTCGTCCTGCACCGGGTTATCCTGCTTGTCCCGACCATTTAGAAAAACCAACGATTTGGAAATTGCTGAATGTAGAAAAGGAAATTGGAGTGACGTTGACCGAAAGTATGGCGATGTGGCCCGCTTCTTCGGTATCAGGTTATTACTTTGGAAATCCAGAAAGCAAGTATTTTGGACTCGGAAAAATAAAAGAAGATCAAGTGATTGATTACGCCAAAAGAAGAAGTATCTCCACCGATATGGCAACGAAATGGTTGAACCCAAATATAGCAGATTAAAATATAGTCCTAATGTCGAATGTCCTAATGTCTTAACGATGGAGACTTTCGACCTTCGACTTTCAAACTTTAAGACATAATAATGAAAGTAACACAACATATAGAAAACGCAAACGGAAAACCTTTGTTTTCATTCGAGATTGTTCCACCTCAAAAAGGGACTAATATTAAAGATTTATATGAAAATATAGATCCGTTGATGGAGTTTAATCCGCCATTTATAGACGTAACCACTTCTAGAGAAGAGTATGTATATATCGAGAAAGATGGGCTTTTTGACCGTCGCATTACCCGTATGCGTCCCGGAACGGTTGGGATTTGCGCTTCTATTCAACATAAATATGGCGTTGATGCCATTCCGCACGTTTTGTGTGGTGGATTTACCAAAGAAGAAACCGAATATTTATTGGTGGATTGTCAATATTTAGGAATCGATAATTTGGTGGCACTTCGTGGCGATCCAATGAAAGGCGAGAAGTATTTTGAACCTACAAAAGGCGGAAACCATTATGCTGTTGATTTAGTAAAACAAATCAAAGCGATGAATGCAGGTCAGTTTTTGCACGAGGTGTTGCCTATGCAAAACGCACCCGATTTTTGTGTGGGTGTTGCAGGTTATCCCGAAAAACACATTGAAGCCCCAAGCTTGGATGCCGATTTAAAAAGACTAAAAGAAAAAGTAGATGCGGGTGCCGATTATGTGGTAACCCAAATGTTCTTTGACAACCAACGGTATTTTAAGTTTGTCGAAGCCGCTCGTGCCATCGGAATTACGGTGCCTATTATTCCCGGAATCAAACCTGTTGCGGTGAAACGTCACTTGCAATTGTTGCCTCAAGTTTTTTGGTTGGATATGCCCGAAAGTTTAATTAGTGCTATCGAAAACGCCAAAGACAATGCGGCAGTCCGTCAAGTAGGAATTGAGTTTGCCGTGCAACAATCCAAAGAGTTAATTGAATTTGGTGTGCCTTGCGTGCATTATTATTCGATGGGAAAATCAGATAATATTCATCAAATAGCCAGTTTGGTTTTTTAGATTATAATTGTAGAGGCGTTGCATTGCAACGTCTCTTCTTAAATAATTATTTATTTTCTACAGATTATTGGATTTAAAAGTTAATTATAATTGGTACAATTAGCAGCTAAAATTTTAAATCCGAATGCCATAGTTTTTTTAAATTGTGTTTCCCTTTTTTGGATTACATCGCTCTGAAATGATTCTCTTCAATAAACATTCTAAAGTAAATAGGCCTAAAAAATGTGTTTTTTTATAGTTTTTTCATATATTTATTCCTCTAAAACCCCAACTTAAACCGAATTATTATGAAAAAACAACTGCTTTTGTTTGCTACATTTTTAGTTTTTTTGAATGTAAAAGCACAAACCGCTATTTTAATTGAAAATGTATCTATTTTTAATGGAAAAGAAAACAAAATTACCATTGGAGATGTGTTAATAAACGACAATAAAATTGTAAAAATTGCGACTACTCCAATTAAATCAAATGTTTTAGGTTTAAAAACTATCAATGGAAAAGGAAAATTTTTAATCCCAGGACTTATTGATAATCATGTGCATTTGTCCATAAATACAATGGGTCAAATGGAATTATTAGATCCTAAACTGACGGAAGCCAAAATGGATTCCTTAACCCGAATCGAAGGAAAAAATATGTTGTTAAGAGGTTTTACAGCCGTGAGAGATTTAGGTGGGCCTGTTTTTAATGTCAAAAAAGATATAGATGCTGGCAAAGTAATTGGTCCAAGAATATATCCGTCGGGAGCTATGATTTCGCAAACTTCGGGACATGGTGATTCGAGATTGCCTAATGAAAAGTCAAAACATTATGGTGGGCAGGTTTCGCGTGGGGAATTAATGGGCGTTAATTACATTGCCGATGGTGTTCCCGAAGTGCTGAATGCGACAAGAGAAAACTTACGTGCGGGTGCGACACAAATTAAAGTAATGGCTGGCGGAGGTGCTGCAACAGCTTATGATCCATTGGATGTGACCCAATATTCTTTGGAGGAATTGAAGGCCGCTGTTGGTGCCGCCGAGGATTGGGGAACTTATGTGACCGTGCATGCCTACACCGCAAGAGCTGTAAGACGATCTATTGAGGCTGGTGTAAAAGTAATTGAACACGGACAATTACTGGACGAAGAAACCATTCAATTAATGGCCGATAAAGGAATTTATTTGAGCCTTCAAGTACTCGATCCTGCACCCGAAAAAGCCCCAGAAACTACCAAAATTAAAAAGCAAAAAGTAGTTGATGGAACTGATTTCGCTTTTCAAATGGCCAAAAAATATCAAGTGAAATTAGCGTGGGGTACCGATTATCTTTTTGATCCAAAACAAAGTGCGAATCAAAATACCGATATTTTGAAACTCAAAAAATGGTTTTCTCCTTTTGAAATTTTAAAGTTAGTAACTTATGACAATGCTAAAGTTTTGGCATTAAGTGGGGAACGCAATCCGTATCAAGCTGGAGCGTTGGGAGTTATCGAGGAAGGTGCTTATGCGGATATGATTTTAGTAAATGGAAATCCACTTCAAAATATTGATTTGGTAGGAGATCCGGCTAAAAACTTTTTGGTGATTATCAAAAATGGAGTCGTTGTAAAAAATACGTTATAGACAAAATTGCATTTGAAGTTAGTAATAGCTTATTTTTGTGTTTTCATTCCAAAATTAATACTAAATAGTGGTGTTTGCCATTTCGAATATGAGTTTTAAAATCAAAGTAAATACGTGGCGAAGAGCTGCAATGCGTGGAATCACCGCTGGAATAGGAAAGTCAAATGCTATGAAAACGGCTAGTGCCATTGACCCCATGCAAATAAAAAGGGTTTTAATTTCAAGACCCAATCATCGATTAGGGAATTTGTTATTGATTACGCCTTTGGTGCAAGAAGTCACACAATTATTTCCCAATTGTACCATTGATCTTTTTATAAAAGGAAATTTAGGGCCTATTGTTTTTGAAAATTACAAAAGCATAGACCAAATTATCCGACTACCAAAAAAGCATTTTGATGAGTTAGGCAATTATGCCAAAGGTTGGCTACAACTAAAAAATAAGCCCTACGATTTGGCCATCAATGCCGATAAAAATTCTTCTTCTGGAAGATTGTCTGTGCAACTTGCTCAAGCAACCTATAAGTGTTTTGGGGATCTCGAAGTGGACATTGCCCAACAACCAAAGGATTATGCACACATAGCGAAATATCCAGTTTATGATTTACGTAATTTCCTTACCTCTGTCGGAATGGCTGTTGTCAAAAAGCCAATTCCTAATCTTTTATTGGCGTTAAGCGATGTTGAAATTGCCAACGGAAAAGTGCTATTAGATCAATTGGTTCCTAACGATAAAAAAACAATTTGCCTTTTTACTTTTGCCACAGGCGCCAAATGTTATTCGGTTGCGTGGTGGGCGGTTTTTTATGAAAGAATTAAAATGGAGTTTGCAGCCTATAATATAATCGAAGTGTTGCCAGTTGAAAATGTTTCGCAAATTGATTTTGCTGCTCCATCGTATTACAGTAAAGATATACGGGAAATTACGGCATTCTTGAAGAATACCGCCATTTTTATTGGTGCCGATAGTGGCATGATGCACTTGGCTAGTGCAGCTCAAATTCCTATTGTGGGGTTGTTTTCGGTTACGGATACCGAAAAATATGCACCTTATAATCCAAAAAGTGTTGCCATTCATACCGATCATTCCTCGATTGATGAATGGATTCAAACAATCAAAGTGGCATTAGAACACCACTAGGAAACTTTTTTGGAAGTGGTAATCATAAAATCTTTCAAATAATACGGTTCAAAATAAGCGACATCAACAGTGTCGCTTTTTTGGTATTTTATAAAACTCAACAAACTCATTTCATTTGCCGAAGGGTATTTTATTTCTTCTAAAAAAACAAAATTATCTTTGGTCAAAACCGTTTGGCATTTTAAGGCGCAATCACCAACAAAATAGAGCTTTTTTTGGCAATCACTAAACGAATCTTCGGTGATTATTTCTGCTTGAACAGCTCTTTGATTTTCGAAATTAGCATCATAAATCGCACTATAAACCTCCATGCGTCGGGCATCAATCATTGGAACAATCCAACCATCGGTGGCGTTTACTTGCATGGCTATTGTTTGCAAAGTATCTATCGCCAGTAGCGGAATGCCTAGTGCGTAACAAAGTCCTTTTGCCGCCGAAACCCCAATACGCAATCCCGTATAGGAACCTGGACCTTGACTCACGGCAACAGCTGTTAAATCATTTAGGGTAATTCCAGCTTCGTGGATAATTGCTTCAATAAATACGTGCAAGCGTTCGGCATGAGAGTAGCCTTCTTCGGCAATTTCTTTGCAAAGAATGGTTTTTCCTTCCTTGGCCAAAGCCACAGAACAATTTTTGGTGGCGGTTTCGATGTTAAGTATATAGGTCAACTTTGATTGTATTTAAACCCAAAAATCACAATCTTAAAATTGTTTTTTAAGATTGTGATTTTTACAGTGGTAGTGTGCTATTATTTTTTCGTTTCTTCGGAAGGGGTTTCTGATTTGAGGGCAACTTTATCGCCAGAATTCAGGTCTTTGGATACCGTAGTATACGGGCCAGTAATTACGACATCCCCTTTTTTGAGTCCTGATAAAACTTCGATATTGGTGTCGTCTTGAATACCTGTTTTAATAATTCTAATTTTGGCTTTGTCGCCTACTTTTACAAAAACACATTCCCATTTTTTATCCTTTTTGGGAGCAGAATTGTCTTTTGATTCGGGGCTATCCGTTTTAATTTCTTTTACGGCTGCCGTATCTGATTTTACAACTACAGCACTAATGGGTACAGTCAAAACATTCGTTTTTGTTTTGGTAATGATGTCAACTGTAGCGGTCATTCCAGGTCTAAATGGCGAATAAGTATCTGGTTTTCCTTCTAATAAATCAAGGTAGGACTCTTTAAGGATGCGCACTTTTACTTTGAAATTAGTTACTTGATCCGCAGTCAAAGTAGAACTAGCCGAATTAGAAATACTCGTTACCACGCCTTTGAATTGTTTTTTTAGATACGCATCAACTTCAACATTGGCTTGGTCTCCTACTTTTATTTTTACAATATCATTCTCGTTTACATCTACTTCAACTTCCATATTGTTGAGGTTGGCTACCCGTAAAATCTCGGTTCCAGCCATTTGTTGTGTTCCCAAAACACGTTCTCCTAACTCTACATTTAATACCGAAATGGTTCCGTCAGCGGGTGCGTAGATCACGGTACGACCCAAATTGTCTTTGGATTCATTTACGGATGCCGATGCGCTTTGAACATTAAAATAGGCGGTTTGTTTATTGGCTTTGGCTACTTCAAACGAGGCAATTGCTTTGTCCCAATCCGATTTTGAAATAATGCCTTTGTCGAATAAAGTTTTGTTTCGTTCGTAACTGGCTTTGGCTTCTTTAAACGAAGCTTCGGATTGATTTAATCCTGCTTTGCTTCCAGATAAATTGGCTTCGGATCTATTTAATCCCGAAGTATATAAATCAGGATTTATTTTGACTAGCAAATCTCCTTTTTTGACTACTTGTCCCTCTTTTATAGGCAACGAAATAATTTCGCCTGATACCATCGACGCTATTTTTACTTCTATTTCGGGTTGGATTTTTCCAGTTGCCGAAACCGTTTCGATAACAGTAGATGGATTAACATTGGCAATTTCTATTTCTTTTCCTTTGTCTTTATTTCCTATTATTCCTGCTTTCGATAGTCCTATTAATGTTCCTATAATGATCACGGCAACAGCTAATAAAATATAAATTGTTTTCTTTGACATAATGTATTAGTTTTTGATAATTGGTATTCCAAAATAGAATTCCAAGATTTTAATTTTAAAAATATAATCGTATTTGGTTCTAATTACTTCTGATTGTGCATTAGTAAGTAAGGTTTGCGATTGGTTGAAATCAAAGGAATTCATTAACCCAACGGCATACTTTTCTTTGGCATAATTGTAGGCTTCTTGTCTGGATTCTAGTGCTACAATCGATGATTCATGGGCGTTTAGTGCTCCTTTGGCATCGGTAAAAGCGGTGTATACATTGCGTTGTAAGTCGAGATTTTGTTGTTCCAGCGCAATTTTAGATTTCTCTAAACTTACTTTGGAGCGTTCTACATTATTTCTTGTTGAAAATCCGTTAAAAATAGGAATTGATAATTGTGCTCCAAAAGATTGTCCTTTATTGTCGCTAAATTGTGTCCAAAATGGTGGTGCTGGATTTGTTACAACCAGTCCGTTTGATACCGAAACAACATCGGCATAAGAAACACGACTGTTAAAGTTATAAAAGCCTTGTAAAGTTGGCTGAAAAGCTCCCTTGGCTATAGCTACATTTTTCTCGGCAATTTCTAAATTGGTTTTGGCAATTTTTAACTCTGTTCTGTTTTCTTTGGCTTTTTCATAAATGGCAGTTGGTGTTTGTGCCATAATATTATTTTCATCCTTGATATTGGTGTCGTCAATGACATCAAAATTGTCAAATTCTTTTAATTGTAACAATTGCGCCAAACTTAATTTGGATATCAACAAGGTGTTTTCGGCCGTGATTACATTTTGTTTGTTTGTTGCCACGGTTGCTTTTACATCCAGTAAATCACCACGGGGTATTGATCCTGCTTTTACTAATTCTTCGGAACGCTTGAATTGTTTTTCGTTTATGGCCAATTGTTCTTGTTGTACTTTTAAATTTTCTTTGTTAAAAAGTACTTGCAAAAAAGCATTGGCTACATTTAGCGCAACATCTTCTTGCATTTTTACCAATTGGTATTTGGCGGCAACAATAGAAAGATTGGCTTTGCGAAGCGTATTTTGGTTTTGCATGCCTTTGTAAATATCGACTCCTACAGAAGCACCTGCAGAGGTAAATTGTGTGGTTTGGTTGCGCAAAAGTCCCGTTGTAATGTCTTGATTCAAACCAATGTTCCAAGAGTGAGATGCATTAGCATTTACCGAAGGCAGAAAGTTACCTTTTGCACCTTTTTTATCAATCTCGGCTGTTTTGGTATCTAATTCCGATTGTTTGATCGAAATATTGTTTTGTATGGCGTATTTCACGCACTCTTCTAACGTCCAATTTTTGGTTTGCGCCTGAATTGAAAAGCTGGCAAGCAAAATAAAAGCGAGACTTACATAATTATTTTTCTTCATATACTTTGAATGAAAGTGCAGCAAAGCTACCACACAAATTTAACATTTTTTTTAAAACTATACTTCTTTTTAAGGGCATTCTTTTATGGTTTTGGTTCCTCTGTCTTTAGACCTTGATTCCAAACTTTTATTTTATCGGATGCTTTGATACCGCTTTTTATTTCGACATAAATGCCATCGCTAACGCCAAGTACCAGCTCTTTTCGAACAAATTTTTGAGGGCCAGTTGCAATCTCTACGTATGGTTTTTGTGTTTTTTTATCAAATTGAATTAAGGATTCTTTTAGTGCCAAAACGGCATCCGCTTTTTCGAGAATGATGGAGGCATTGGCACTCAAACCCGCCCGAATAAAAGTATCATCACGGTTGGTCAACGAGGCTTTGATTTCGAATTGGATGGCGCCATTTTCAGTTTTTCCTTTTGGGGCAATGTATTGCAATACGGCGTCAAATTTTTTGTTTTCGATGGCGCCTACCGTGATTTCGATTGGGAGTTTTTCTTTTATTTTCCCTACTTCGGATTCGTCAATTTTTCCAACAAATATCATTCGTCCCACATCTGCAACGCTTGCTATGGTTGTACCTTCATTAAAATTATTGCTTTCAATTACTTGGTTTCCTACTTTCACGGGAACGTCTAGTACCATTCCGTTTACTGTGGAACGAATTAGGGTATTGGCATAATTGCCAAGTCCTGATGTTGTTCCAGTTTTTACAATATCAAAACTTTGTTGGGATGCGGCATAATTTTGTTTTGCTTGTTTGTACGCCAGTTGGGCAGCATCAAAATCATTAGCAGAAATAACACCTTTGTCAAACAAGGTTTTTTGACGCTGAAATACTTTTTCTTGATTGTCTAATGCAATTTTGTTGGATTGAACCTGATTTTGAGAGTTACTCAAATTAGACACATTGGCGACCACTTTGATTTTGGCTATCAAATCTCCCGCCTTGATATTTTGCCCCGCTTTGATGTAGACTTCTTCAATTATTCCCGAGATATTAGGTTTTATGAGCACCTCTTCATCAGGGACGATGTTTCCGGTGGCAATGGTGTTTTTGATAATGGTCTTGGTTTCGGGTTTGTCTGTTTCAAAAACTACGGGTGATTCTTGGTTTTTGGCGTACAAATAGTATAAAGCACCAAAAAACACTAGTGCAATTACAATTAAAATAGTTATGGTTAGTCCTTTTTTCATAGTGTATTAGGTTAATCGATTGTTTTTTTTCTTTTATTTTCTTGTTTTTTACAATTTATTCGGTTCGTAAGGCGTCTACTGGTTTGATATTTATGGCGGTTTGTGCAGGGATAAATCCAGCCAATAAACCAGAACCAACCAAGATGAGAAGTGCCACAAAAACTACGGTTAAATCAACACTTGGATTGGCAAACATCATTCCCTCGCTGGGCATTGAGTCGAGTACAATATTGACAATTACCAGCACGCCTGTTGCTAGTGCAATGCCAAACATGCCTGCGATGATGGTCAAAAAGATAGCTTCGGATAGAATTTGGGATCGAATAGCTGCTGGAGTAGCTCCAATGGCGCGACGGATACCAACTTCCTTGGTGCGTTCCTTGACAACAATGAGCATGATATTCGAAATTCCAATGACGCCCGAAAGTAACACTAGTGTTCCTACAAAATAGGCGATGAATTTTAAAATCAAAAATAAATCTTGCACTTTACTAAATTCTTGGTACAAGTCGAAATTTCCTATGGCTCTATCATCATCGGGATGAATGCTGTGTCGGGCTTTCATTTCGTTGATAATTCCCGCTTTTAGTTTGGTTATCGACGCGTCGTCTTTGGCAGTAATAGCCATCCAACTTACCCTGTCGCCATAATTAAAGGCTTGTTGAAAAGTAGAAAAAGGCACAAAAATATTTTTTTGTTCCGACTCTGAATTGCCATTGTTTTGCTTGGAGTGGTAAATGCCTACCACCATAAAGTTGACACCATTTATTTTTACATAGGTTCCAATGGCTTCCTCGGCTTGGCTATACAATTCCGATAAAACGCCTTGGCCAATTACGGCTACTTTTCGTTTCAAAAGAATGTCTTGTTGGTTTACAAAACGTCCTTTTATAATGTCCATGGGTTGCTGCAAAATCAATTCTGGGTAATCGCCATAAATGGTATAAGCAGCAGTTTTAGTGCCTCTAACCACATTATTCGAACCTTCAAATCCTCCCAGTTGATTTCTAGGCGACACATATAATAAATCAGGGAAGTCTTGTTTTAAAGCATCAACATCGCTGTTTTTGAAATTGTAATCTCTAGTTTTAGGCAATCCTTTGTAGGGTTTTGAGGTGGTTTGCGTCCACATAAACATGGTGTTTGTAGCAATGCCATCAAAGCCTTTTTTTACGCCATTTTCTAAACCATTGCCAGCGGCGAGTAAAATAACTAAAATAAATATGCCCCAAAATACTCCAAACGCGGTCAGAATCGTTCGGAAAGTGTTGGCGGTAAGTGCCTCTAGAATTTCATTCCATTTGTCTCTATCAAACATAGTTATTCGTCTTTAAGTGCTACAATGGGTTTTATTTTTGCGGCTCGGTACGCTGGAAAAAATCCTGCAATTGCTCCTGCTAATACTAGCAAAACCAATGTGGTTAAAGCGACACCAAAATCAACCGATGGATTCAAGAAATAATCACTTTTTACTTGCGGGCCTACGAATTCTAATAGCAATAAACTCATAAGCAAACCCACAAACCCCGAAATAGAAGTGATGAAAATGGATTCTTGAAGTATCATTCCTATTATAGAAAGGGGAGAGGCACCAAGTGCTTTTCTAATTCCTATTTCTTTGGTTCGCTCCTTAACAATAATCAACATAATATTGCTCACGCCCACTACTCCAGCAATTATGGTACAAATACCTACCCACCAAAAAAACAATCGAATGTATAAATTCAAATCATAAAATTGTTTGGCATCTTGTATCGAATTGTGAACGCTAATGGCACTATCATCATCTGGAGCGACAATGTTTTTGCTTTTGAGTAATTGATTTAACTCGGTTGAAAATTTTGTCGATGCGGCTAATGCTTCTTCGTAAGTTGCTTTTTTATTTAAAATATAAAACAAATTACTAATCTTATCGCCACCGCCATACGCTTGTTGCGTGGTTGTTATGGGCAAATAAGCGCGGGTTTCTTCTCGCTCTCCTGCAGGATCTGTAAAGACTCCAATGACTTTAAAGTTGATGTTGTTGATGGTGATTTCTTCGCCCAATGCTTCCTTGTCCTTGAAGATGTCTTGTTTTATTTTAAGACCAATTACCGCCACTTTTTCGGTGTTTTTTAAATCATTGGCATTAATAAACCGCCCCTCAATGATGGTCACATTTTCGATAACGCCATAATCGGGATACACGCCTCGGTATTGATAATTTCCGGATTCTTTACCGTGTGAAATCAATCCATCCCAAAAATTATAAGTCGACGCTTTTTTGTCTAATTGATTGTCGAATTTTTGAATGCTAATGTCGTAATCGCTATTTCTAAACTGAATTTGTCTACCAGGATTCATTCCTTTGTATTCTTTGGTAGTCGTTCCAGACCACACTTCGATAATACCATCGGCATCGCGTTCAAATTGTTTTGCAATTCCGTTTTGAAGTCCTTTGCCAACGCCCAAAAGGATTACCAAAATAAAAATCCCAGATGCCACAGAAATTCCCGTGAGAAAGGTTCTCAACTTGTTCTTGGCAATTGCCTCGAATATTTCTTGCCATCGTTCTAGATTAAACATAAGTAGCGGCTCTTACTTGTTCTACTAATTTGTCATCAATGATTAATCCATCTTTTAAAACCACATTCCTTTTGCACATAGCCGCAATATCAGGTTCGTGGGTTACAATTAAAACGGTTTTTCCTTCGTCGTTAATGGCTTGAATTAATTCCATGACTTCATAAGAAGTTTTAGTGTCCAAAGCTCCAGTTGGCTCATCGGCTAATAACACTTTTGGGTTGGAAGCCATGGCTCTTGCAATGGCAACTCTTTGTTTTTGTCCGCCCGAAAGTTCGTTTGGCAAATGGTGCGAGTGCGATGCTAATCCTACTTTTTCGAGATAGGATAAGGCTATTTCGTTGCGCTCTTTTCTTTTAACTCCTTGATAATATAGTGGCATGGCTACATTGTCTAGCGCACTTTTGTAATTAATAAGATTGAAGGATTGGAAAACAAAACCTAAAAATTGGTTTCGGTATTTTGAGGCAATGGTTTCGTTAAGATTTTTGATAGCAAGATTATCCAAGGTGTAACTTCCGGAATCTGCTTCGTCCAAAATCCCGAGAATGTTCAATAAAGTCGATTTTCCAGAACCCGAAGAACCCATAATGGCCACCAATTCTCCTTCTTTGATGTTGAAATTAATTCCTTTTAGCACATGCAATTCGGAATTTCCCATTTTATAGGATTTATGGAGGTCTTTAATTGCAATCATAGTGTATTGATTTTGAAACAATAATAGTTATTTTGAATACCAAATTACGATAAGAAAACGTTAAAAAAGAGACTTTTTAAGTAATAAGACTTTATTGTGTTGAAAATGTTACAGTAGAATTCATAATAAAGTTTGTTTTGCTAATTTTACACTTTTAAAACAAAAACAAAATGATGAAATATTTTTCGGTACTACTAGTATTCGTACTATTTATTTTGATTGCTAGCTGCTCTACATCCAATAAAATAGGCACTTTAAAACCCGAACCCGATGATGCTAGCCCTTTGGTTTATGACAATGTGCCTTCCTATATTAATTTGCCCATAAGTGTGAAACTAAAAGATATTGAGAACCAAACCAACACTTTATTGAACGGATTGATTTATGAAGACGCCATTATTGAAGATGATGATATCGCCATGAAAGTTTGGAAACAAGCTCCAATTACCATTACTAACAACCAAGATGGCGAAAAAATTAAAACAGTTTTGCCTCTAAAAGTCTGGGTGAAATATAGAATTGGAACCAAAAAATTTGGCGTTTCTTTATACGATACGCACGAGTTTAATTTAAATGGAGTAGTAACTTTGGTAAGTGATGTTACTTTGACCAATTGGCGATTGAATACCAAAACAACTTTAAAAGCATTGGATTGGAACGAAAGTCCAACGATGCTTGTTTTAGGCAAAAATATGCCAATTACGTATGTGATTAATCCTGCGGTAAGTCTTTTTAGATCTAAAATCGAAAGAAAAATAGACGAAGCAATTGCAAAATCTATGGATTTTAAACCAAATGTTCTCGATGCATTAGAGAAAATTTGTACCCCGTTTGAAATGAGTGATACCTATTCTAGTTGGCTTCGCATTACGCCTTTGGAATTGTACACCACCAATGCCAAACTCAAAAACGATTCCTTCCTGCTGCAAATGGGAATGAAATGCACCATGGAAACTTTGATTGGTCAAAAGCCAGTTTCAAAATTTGATAAGACTAAAATTGTTCTCAAGCCCGTAACTCAAATCCCGGAACAAATTACGAGTACGATTGCTGCCGTTTCGACCTATCAAGAAGCTTCTAAAATAATGACTAAAAATTTTGTTGGACAAGAATTTGGTTCGGGAAGTAAAAAAGTCATGGTTCAAAATGTATCTATTTGGCACAAAGAGGGCAAAATGGTTATTGCTTTGGAGCTTCTAGGAAGTGTAAATGGAACTATTTATTTATCAGGGTTTCCGCAGTATAATGACAAAACCAAAGAGTTGTTTTTTGATAAATTAGATTATGTTTTGGATACTAAAAATAAGTTGATGCGCACCGCCAATTGGTTAGCACAAGGATTGATTTTGAAAAAAATGGAGGCCAGTTGTAGGTATTCTATCGCACCCAATTTAGAAGAAGGAAAAAACAGTATGAAGACATATTTGAATAATTATTCTCCTCTGCCAGGTGTGTTTGTAAACGGTAAAACAGAAACTATTGAGTTTCAAAAAGTGGTGTTGACTAATCAGGCGATTATTGCTTTTATTGCTGTAAAAGGAACGGTAAAAGTCTCGGTTGATGGTTTGAAATAACGAATGTTTTAGTATGTGGTTTTCAAATTATTATTGGTGGTTATAACAAATGATTGTTGTGATTTGTGACTGATATGGAATTGTAAATGAGCCAAACCTACGGTTCTTTTATGCTGGTTTGCATTGTTAAACTGGACTAAAGTCCAGCCCTACAAAATGTGCCGAACCTACGGTTCTTTTTGTGTAATGTTTGTTTTTGTTTAGAGCAATTGGTAGCACTAAGTAACAATTATAGTATGATGACGTATTTTAAAAATTAGAAAGAATTTGGTAAAAGATTTTTGAACTATTATTGACAATATTACTTCTTTTGACTTTACGACATTAAAACTTTCGACTAACTTATTTTGTTTGCTATTGGGATTGATGCGTTGGATACAGTAGTAAAATGGTATTCCTGATAGCGCAAAAAAAACTGCTGAATCCAAAATTTGGTTGAGCAGTTTTTTTATGTTGATTCGATTAATGCTAGAAACCTAAATCTTTTTTTACGTCTGCAGTCAAGTTTGGTCCATCAGCAAGTAATAAAGTAGATCCATCAAGAACGTATTGAAACCCTTTTGCTTTTCCAACTTTTTGGATAGAAAGTCTCACTTTTTCCATGATTGGTTTTACAATATCGGATTCTTTTTGTTGCAATTCTTTTTGAGCATTGTCTCTAAAATCAGTAATTCTTTTTTGCATGTCTTGCACTTCTTTAGAACGTTCTCCGTTTACCGCTTCGGTAACTGTAGTAGATTCTTTTTCGTATTGTGCCAATTTAGTTTGGTATTCTACCACCATTTTTTTATAATCGGCATCATAAGTAGTGCTTAATTTCTCTAATTGTTTTTGTGCTTCAAGCATGGCTGGCAATTTTGCCATAATATCACTTACATCGACATGAGCAGTTTTTGCTTGTGCATTCATTGTTTGGCTAGCTCCTAAAACAAGTAGTGCAGCAATTAATAAAGTTTTGATTTGTTTCATCGTTTTAAAATATTTAGTAATTAATTATTGTTTGTTTTTTCTTTTAATTGTTCTTCTTTTGCTTTTTTGATTGCTTCTCTATCTTCGAGTGTTTTCTTTCTTTTTTCTTCCAATGCTTGTTTACGCTCTTCAATTACTTTTTTGCGTTCTTCTAATGCGTTGGCTCTATCTTCGGCTTGTTTTGCTTTGGCTTCCGCATTGGCAATTTTGGCTTCTTCTATTGCTGGGTCTACTGTTTTGGTTACCGCTTCTTTGGCTCCATCAGTGGTTGTTTTTTGAGTTGTTGCAGAAACTGTGCCACTTTTTTTAGCTTCTCTATCGGCTTGCAACTGTAAACGTCGTTCTTCGTATTCTTTTTTCTTTTGCTCTTGAAGCAACAATCTATCAGCTATGATTTTATCTCGAGCTACTTTCTTGGCGTCTAATGCTTTTTGTCTTTCGGCCAAAATAGGATTCGCATCTATGGCATCTTCTTTACTTTCCTTGGCTTCCTCGGCGGCAAGTTGTTTCTTGGTTAATTCTTGTCTTTTTTCGGCTCGATTGATAACGCGCAACACTTGGTCGCTAATATCAAATCGTTTGGCTGCAAAAAGCATCGTGAAACTGGATGATTTATCAAATACAAAATCATATTTTTTTGCTTCGGCAATGTCTTGAACTGCTGTGAAAACTTGATCTTGAACGGGTTTTGCTAAACCTGCTTTTTGAATTATTAAATCACCATTGGCACCAAAACGTTTTTGTTGGTATTCCAGCATTTCGGTTTCAAGGAACTTAATTTCGGTTTCTCTTTCTTCAATAAGTTCTCGAGTCAATAATGCTTTTTCGGCTTTCAAAGCTTCCTTTAGGGTATTGATTTCATTTTGTTTGGTATCAATTTCTTGTTTCCATTTTTGAGCTTTTAGCTCTAATTGTGTTTTGGCCTCGGTATATTCGGGTACATTTTCTAGAATGTATTCCATATCAATATAGCCAACTCGTGTACTTTTTGTTTGCGCATGATTTGTATTCCATACAAAAAGCGCCAAAAATAGAAATAAAAATTGTTTTCTCATAACATTTTGTTTTAGAAAAATATAACAGATTTTTTTTAAAATTGTTGTCCAATGATAAAATGTGTTTCCCAACCATTTGGTTTACTGGTACCCGGTAAAGCATCAAATCCATAACCAAAATCAATCCCTAATAATCCGAATGCAGGCATAAATACTCGCAAACCAAATCCTGCCGAACGACTTAAATCAAATGGATTGTAGCTTTTGAAATTTGGATACGAAGATCCAGCTTCTAAAAACGTTAAGGCATATATCGATGCTGATGATTTTAGAGTTATAGGATAACGCAATTCCATAGAGAATTTATTGTATACCGTGGCTCCAATTTGCTCTCCGGCACTATTAACGGGAGTTAAGGAGTTGTTGGGGTATCCTCTTAATTGTATGGTTTCTCTTCCGTCCATAGAATAATTGGCTAATCCATCGCCACCAACATAAAAACGTTCAAAAGGAACTACTCCTCTGTCTTGATTGTAAGCTCCCAAGAATCCAAATTCAGTCAATGTTCGAAGTACTAATTTACCATAAATTTTGGTGTACCAATCGCCTTTGAATTTTATTTTATAATATTCTAGCCAATTAAATTTTTTCTGGTCTACTAATGCGGGGTCAGCAACGGCATCTTTGTAATCAGTAACACTATTAGGTGTTGGAGTCGTTGTACTTGGTATTGCTTCCAGATAATCACCGGCATTTACTTGTATGCCATTACTTCCTGTGTAAGTTGTGCCAGCGTACTTATATTTATACTCTTTTTTATCTCCCAATGTGGCGTAATCAACACCATTCATTAATGAATAGGGAGGTGTAACTTTGGCCGAAATACTAAATTCAGAGCCATAAGTTGGGAAAATAGGATTGAACCCTTTATTAGTATGGGTCAAGCCAATGGTGTACGATAAGTTACGAGAAGAACCGTTACCAAAGGTAAATAATCCAGTATTGTAATTGTTCAAATCGTAGTTTTGATAACTTACGGATTGTGATAAATACGTGTTGTCATCTGGCACCGTTAACCTTTTAGACAATCCTACAGATAAAGTCAAGATGTTAAAACTCTTACTTTTGTCCGCTTTACGAGTTACGTAATTGTTTAAAAACTGTTTGCTATAGGAAAGTGATGAACTGAATTGTACTGGTTTTTTTTGACCAAACCAAGGCTCTGCAAAGGAAACGCTATAGGTTTGAAAATAGGTGCTGGCTTGTAATCGCAAGGATACTTTTTGTCCATCACCCATTGGGAGCGGATGATACGATTCCTTATTAAATAAATTTCGAGCCGAAAAGTTATTAAATGACAATCCTAATGTTCCTATAAATCCACCACCGCCATAACCACCTTGTAGCTCTATTTGGCTGGCTCCTTTCTCGACAAGGTTGTATTCAATATCTACAGTTCCTGCTCCGGAATCTACATTTTTGAATTTTGGGTCTATTGCTTCTGGGTCAAAAAAGCCTAATTGTCCGATCTCCCGAATGGTGCGAACCAATTCTTCTTTGCTGTATTTTTCTCCTGGTTTGGTTCTTAATTCACGGTAAATTACACGGTCGTTAGTTTTATCATTTCCTACAACAGTAATTTTGTTGAAATAGGCAATGGGTCCTTCGGTAACTCTAATTTCAAAATCGATGGTATCATTAGCCGTTTTTACCTCTACAGCATTGATATTGGAAAACAAATACCCATTATTTTGGTATAAATTGGTAATGTCCTCGCCATCAGGTTTTGATTTATCGGCGATTCTTTTTTCCAAAAGGACACCATTATAAACATCTCCTTTTTTTACACCCAAAGCTCTGGTTAATCCTTGATCCGAATAAACAGTATTTCCTAAAAATTTGATGTTTCCAAAATAATATTTATTACCCTCTTCTACATTTATTTTTATATCCAGACCGTTTTTTTCCTTATTGTACCAAACAGAATCCGAGAGTATTCGGGCATCACGATATCCTTTTTCTTTATAGGCGGCGATTACTTTTTCTAAATCGGTTTTGTATTTGGCATTTATGAATTTTGAGGCTTTTAATACTCGGGTGAATTTCTTTTGTTTGGTGTCTTTCATGGCACTTTTCAATGCCTTGTCCGAAAGTTTGGTGTTGCCAACAAAATCAATGGAATTAATTTTAATTTTTTCGCCTTTATCAATTTTTACCACCATGTTTACTTGGTTGACCGTTGAAGTGTCAATTACCGTGTTCAGGGTAACTTTGGTGTTGTAAAAACCTTCTTTTTTGTATTTGTTTTCGATGTAGTTTTTGGTCGTAGTAATTAAGTTTTCGTTGACAATTTTACCTTTGGTTAGGTTGTTGTCTTTTATTAAACCTTCGGTTTTATTTTTTTTGATGCCTACAAATTTTACCTCATTAAGTTTGGGTAACTCATCGATATTTAAGTCGAGATAAACGCTGTCATTTTCGATTTTGTTTACATAAAAGGAAATTTCGTCAAAGAGTCCTAGCTTTCCTAATTTTTTAATAGCGCTACTAATTTCTTCCCCTGGAATGGTTATTTCTTGTCCTTTTTGAAGTCCCGAAAAGGTAACAACGGTTTGTTTATTGAAACTGATTTTGCCAATCACATCTACTTTGGCTAGAATGTATTTTTTTCCTTGGTCAAAAGGAACTCGGTCTTGTGCCTTTAATTGTGAAAAACTTCCAAAAATGAGTAGGGTAAGGGCTATTTTTATACTTTTATGTAACACTAAAAAATTATTTAATTTGTTCACTTGTTTTTCCAAATCTGCGTTCTCTTTTTTGATAACTAAGGATAGCCTCATATAAATCTTGGTCTTTAAAGTCGGGCCACAAGATATCCGTAAAATATAATTCGGCATAAGCAATTTGCCATAACAAAAAATTACTTATTCTATGTTCTCCGCTAGTTCGTATTAATAAATCTACCTCTGGTAAATTTTGCGTGTAAAGATGCTCATTTATAATTGAATCGTCAATACTGTCTATTGAAATTATATTATTTTTAACTTTATCACTTATGATTTTAACGGCATTTACAATTTCCTCCCTAGAACCGTAGCTTAACGCCAATGTCAAGGTCATTCGATTGTTGTTTTGGGTTAGATTCATTACTTCCCGCAGTTGTTTTTGGGCAGTTTTGGGTAGAAGATCTAAATTGCCAATAGCATTTAGCTTGATGTTATTTTCTTGGAGCGTAACGAGTTCTTTTTTTAGTGCATTTATCAAAACACGCATTAAGGTTTCGACTTCTAGTTTGGGTCTGTTCCAGTTTTCGGTAGAAAAAGCATACAAGGTCAAGCATTCAATACCTAATAATGCGCTGGCTTCGATTATTTTTTTTACTGATTTGGTGCCGCTTTCATGACCAAATGCTCTCAAGAAGCCTTGTTTTTTTGCCCAACGCCCATTTCCATCCATGATAATGGCTAAATGTTTGGGTAAATTTGTCTTGTCTATTTTTTCAAGTAAATTCATATTGTTAATCTTGGCAATAACACGGTTTATTGCCAAAGGTATAAGTTAAAGTGAGACCAGTGAATACATACCAGTCATTATTATTAATATTTCCAAATTGTAACGGTTTTAAGTTCTCGTTTTTAGGATTGCTTCCGTCTAAATTGTCAATCAACGTATATCTTGCACCAGCTTCTATACCTAGTATAAAATGAGGTGTGATATTTGATTTTATACCTACAATCATTGGGATAGCAAAGGAGCTTGCGCTTTTATCTTTTTGCGTTTGGCCAGATAAATCAACATACAACTCGTCATATCTAAAGTAGCTTACTCCGGAATAGACATAAGGTGTTACTTTGTTTCTAGAATCGTGTAAATTGAAATCAAAAAAATTGAATTCTAATCCTGCGGATAGTTCTTTGACGCTATTTTTAAATTGAAATCCTCTTTGTTTTCGGCTTCCTTCTTTTGAATCTGAATCATTAGCTGAAAGTGTAGATTGCGTGTACGAAAAGCGATACGAATGACGGGGGCTTTTATTCCATTTGTATAAAATTCCAAAAGCGGGTTCGTTTGGATCAATATAAGTCGTTGATCCTACGTCGCCTACATAATTACTGCCTCCCAAAAAAACACCAATCTCGTGTATTTGAGCTTGAAGGGTTATAGCAGTGAAAAACAGCAAAAACAAATAAAAATATTTAGTCATAAAATTAAAAATTGCGTGCAAATATAATAATTATCAATTCGATTCAATACTCCTATTCCTAAATGTATGTTTTTTTGATACATACGTTTATATATAGGGATTAAATTGTCGTTTTGTAAAATCCTAAACGTCAAAAGGTAGGGGTATAGTATGCCGCAGTTTTAAAATAACCGTTTAATTACGTCGGTCTTCGCCCCAAAGCAATTTGGTTCGAAGTGTTTTTAAGAAGGTTTCGCCGGGGATTTCGACCATGTTGATTTCAAAAGGAGTTTTGGTAATCGTCAATATCGACTCGTTTTTGACCGATGCAATTCGGGAATCGAGTGAAACTAGGTGCTGTTCCTCTCGTCCGCTTACTTTTAGCCTTATTTCAGTATCGTCCGAAATTACTAATGGTCTGGCATTGAGGTTGTGTGGAGCGATAGGAGTAATGACTAGACTTTTTACATCGGGAGTCAAAATGGGACCGCCACAACTTAACGAATAGCCTGTTGTTCCCGTTGGTGTGGCTATAATAAGACCGTCTGCCCAATAGGAATTCAAAAACTCGTTGTTCAAATAGGTTTCTATTGTAATCATAGAAGTCGAATCCTTCCTGCTTACGGTAATTTCGTTTAACGCAAAATTGAGACTTTCGATACTTTCATTTTCTTCAGAACAAGTCAAGCTCAAAAGCGTTCGTTTTGAAATAGTGTATTTTTTGTCGATTACAATTTGCATAAAGGCAGCAATATTTTCTTTTTGAACCGTTGCCAAAAAGCCCAATCGTCCGGCATTGATCCCCAGAATAGGAACGCCCGAATCCCGAACCAAAGTCACCGCTCGCAACATCGTGCCGTCGCCGCCTATGCTGATGAGCATGTCAAAACTGCTGTCCAGTTCCGTATGCGATGTAAATGTTTTGTATTCTTTTTGAACGATTTTCTTTTCGTATAACATTTCTAGAAAATCCGATTCAATAGCCATTTCGACATTGTTTTTATTAAAAAAAACAAAAATATCTTTAATAATAGGTTCGGTGCTTACGAGGTAATATTGACCATATATGGCTACTTTCATAGTTTTTTTATTTTTTTATTCGTTTTCAAACCAACTAATAAATCTATATATTAAGGTACTTGTCTAAATATTCCGAACGTTCTTTTAAATTATTGATGTAGTTATCCTCCTGATGTTCTGAAATGATTTCGTAGTTGTATCTTCTAAAAGTTTGAATAATTTCATTCATTGGTCCCAAGCTAATTTTCACAGTGACTTGCACCGTTTGCACCGTAGCATCCGAAATAAATAAACCCAATACTTTGCCATTATTGCTTTCGACAATCTGGGTTATTTGGCTCATCGAATAATCCAAAACTTCTTTTTGAACCACCATAATACCGCCTTGTTCTTTCAAAAATGGTGTTTCATGAAAAAATTTGATGATGTCTTCCATTTCATAATAGCCCACGTAGTCGTTGTTGTCGTCTAAAACGGGAACTAGATTCGTATGGTTTTTGGCAAATACCTCTAAAACATCCAGCCAAATCATAGTCGTTCTGGCAAAAAAATGTTCCAAGGTATACCTGTAATCAGCTACTTTTTTGTCGTAATCAAAGGTTTCTAAATCATCGCCAATAAGGCTGCCAATATACACACCGTCTTCAATAACAGGGAAATGTGAAAAATTAATTTCCTCAAAAAACCCTTGCGCAGCCGCAATGGTTTCTTGGCTATCTATTGCTTTATAATCATTGGTAATATAGTTGGCAATTTCGGTCATAAATCAGGTTGGAATATTTCCTGCAAAATAATCAAAAAAAGGTAAAAACTCCTAGATTTTACTTTGTATTTTTGTGAAATTTTGGTAGTGTGTTGCAGGGGAAAAGTTAGTGGTTAAGAGTTGAAACGTGAGGTAGTAAATAACCAAAAACGCAACCCATAATACCTAACCAAAAACCGACAACCCATAAATTAAAACCACAGCACAAAATATAACCCACAACATACTAACAGCAATGACAAAATTAAGTGTTAACATCAACAAAATAGCCACGTTGCGCAATGCACGAGGCGGCAATGTGCCAGATTTATTACTAGTTGCTGCGGATATTCAGCGATTTGGTGGGCAAGGAATCACCATACATCCCCGACCTGACGAGCGCCACATTCGCTACCAAGATGCCCGAGATTTAAAAGACGTTGTGCACACGGAATACAATATCGAAGGCAATCCCGAAGGCTCTTTCATCGATTTGGTACTCCAAATAAAACCCACACAAGTTACCTTGGTTCCTGATGCAATAGACGCAATCACCTCAAACGCTGGTTGGGACACCCTAAAACACGCCAGTTATTTGACCGAAATGGTGCAGGAATTCCAACGCAACGGAATCCGAACTTCTATTTTTGTCGATCCTGTACTCGAAATGATTGAAGGTGCTAAAAAAATTGGAACCGAGCGAATCGAATTGTACACCGAAGCCTTTGCGCACCAATACGGTTTGGGCAACAAAAACGGAATAGATCCCTACGTGACTGCCGCAGTCTTGGCAAACGAATTGGATTTAGGAATCAATGCGGGACACGATTTAAGTCTGGACAACATTCAGTTTTTTAAACAAAATATCCCAGGATTATTGGAGGTTTCCATAGGTCACGCCCTAATTTCCGAAGCAATTTACCTCGGTTTAGACAATGTCGTGAATATGTACTTGCATAAACTGAAATAAAATAATTGGGGCGTGACCCTCCCAAAAAGGTCGGGTCGGGCTAAACGTTCCCGCTTTTTTATTACCTACCCTGTCAGGGTTTTGAACCCTGACAGGGTAGGTAATAAAAAGAGCTCCACTACTATCCCTCACGCAAGCCACCATTACAACCCAATAAATAGCTACAATCACAATGCTCTACTCAAAAATTGAAGGTTCGGGGAAGCCGCTTTTAATTCTCCACGGTTTTTTAGGAATGTCTGATAACTGGAAAACATTAGGCGTACAATTTGCCTCCACAGGTTTTCAGGTTCACCTGCTCGATTTGCGCAATCACGGGCGTAGTTTCCACTCGGAGGCGTTTAGTTATGCGCTTATGGTGCAGGATGTGGTAGCGTATTGCCAAGCCCAAAATTTGAATACCATCAGCATCATTGGGCATTCTATGGGCGGAAAAGTAGCCATGCTCTTGGCAACATCGCATCCTGATTTGGTCGAAAAATTGATAGTTGCCGATATTGGTCCCAAGTATTACGCATCGCACCATCAGGCAATTTTGGCGGGATTGAATGCGGTTGATTTTGCTCAAAAACCATCTCGTGTCGATGTCGAAACCATTTTAACTGCCTATATTCCTGATTTTGGAACGCGTCAATTCTTGATGAAAAGTTTGTATTGGCAAGAGCCGGGGCAATTGGGTTTTCGGTTTAATCTTGCGGTTTTCAACACCAATAGCAGCGCCATTGGAGTAGCCTTGCCCGAAGGTTTTGTTTTTAATAAACCCACCCTTTTTATCCGAGGTGGAAATTCCGATTACATTCTAGATTCCGATTTTCAAACTATAAAGCAGCATTTTCCTGCCGCGCTACTAGAAACCATTCCCAGCGCAGGTCATTGGCTTCATGCCGAAAATCCCGCTTTATTTTTTGAACTCGCAATTTCTTTTTTGAGTTAGAAACAGAATCGTTTTTTTAGTACTTTTAGTAAAAATTTTAAAATTCATATTATGAAATTACTCATTAGAATTCTGATTACTGCAGGTTTAGTTTTGCTTATTTCAAACGTTATGTCCGGAGTTCATGTTGCCAGTTTTACAACATCAATTATTGTAGCTGTTGTTTTGGGACTGCTCAAAGTATTTGTAAAACCCATCATGGTGATACTTACTTTCCCAATAACACTTTTAACATTAGGCTTTTTTCTATTGATTATCAACGCAATTGTAATCCTTATTTGTACCAAAATTGTGGGTGGATTTTCGGTCGATTCCCTTTGGACAGCCCTATTGTTTAGTATTGCATTATCCATTTTAGAATCGATTGCTTATAAAATAACGGGTAGCGATAATTAAGTTAGGGGTTTAAATTAGGATTTGTAGATTTAAAAATTTCTGGGATTAGTGAGGCATGCTAACGTTAGGGGTAATACGTCCAAAAAATGATAGAATTTAAGCATCTAAAGTTTTTTAAAAAGTAATAAATGGAAAACATAAATTTCATTAAATCAACACTTAAATTTTCAATACTTGGTCTTTTTATTCCTGGATTTACAGCAGTTGCTTTACTTGGAATTCAAATGTTGTTAAGTGCTTTTGGAATAGAATGTACAGTGTCTTGGAAAATAATTTGGACTATAACAACAATTTTGGGAATAAGCTTGCCTTTTATTTTTGCAAATTATATTACTAATATTACTGATGAAAAGCTAAAAAAGGTAAAGTCAAAATTTACAATATTTAACT
Source organism: Flavobacterium restrictum (assembly GCF_007097245.1). Lineage (GTDB taxonomy): Bacteria > Bacteroidota > Bacteroidia > Flavobacteriales > Flavobacteriaceae > Flavobacterium > Flavobacterium restrictum. Next base: position 83,606 of record NZ_VJZT01000010.1, read on the forward strand.
TAGTGGAGTATGTTTGTATTCAATCAAGTCTTGGATGCTATTTTTCAAGTAGCAATACATTATGTTATGTAAGTGATGGGCAAAATGGACTAGAATTAGTCTTCACTGCTTGGTTAGCAATACCAATTTTAATACTATTAAGTTTTGTATTTAAAGAAACTATTAGCTACACCGAAGAATAGACGAATTGAAAGTAATACCGTTAATAAACGCTACAACGGATTTAAGTAATTGCTTTAATGGGGAGTTTGTGCAACTTTAAAAACAACTATTATGAAATTGATATATTTCACTTCAATTATACTTTTTTCTACAATTTTAAATGCTCAAGTAAAAATTTTATTGAAAAATAATACAGGAGAAAGGATTGATTCTCTTACAGTTGAAAATATTTTTTTGGGGACAATAGAAAAAGATTCAACAAAAACCGTAAGTTTTCAGAGCATTAGTTGTGATAGTGGAAATCCAATAATTGCTCTTTCAGGTAATATTGGTCTTAAAAAGTATAAAAAAGAAAACTTTCTTTTTTGTGGAACTTTCCTGAAGACCGTTACTGAAGCTGAATATAAAAGGAATATTATTTTACTTCCTATTAATGGAAACAATATTTTAATAGCCAGCGAAAAATAAATGCTACTCAACGGCTAAAGTTTCGTTCGCATCATAAACAATGAAACTTCCGTTAAACGGAATCGGATTTCCAGCCTTTAGGAGTTATCGAAAAAAATTGGCAGATTGGAAAACAAGACAAACTCTTTACTTTAAAAAAAACTAGCAATAGCTTTTTTTATTTAAAATCATATCGTAATATTGCAATATAATAATATTGCTATGGGAATTACAAAAACGGAACATTTTACAGACGAGCAAAATCAATTGGCGGTTCTCGCCAAAGCACTTGGACATCCCGCCCGAATTGCCATTCTGGAGTATTTATTGAAAGTGAATACCTGTATTTGCGGCGATATTGTGTCGGAATTGCCATTGGCGCAGCCTACTGTCTCGCAACACCTCAAAGAGTTGAAAAATGCGGGATTAATTAAGGGAAGCATTGAGGGCAACAGCATTTGCTACTGCATTAACGAAGTGGGTTTCGAAAAAATTAAAAGCTTTTTTCAGGAAATCACCAATCATTTAGAGAAAAAGAAAACGCAATGTTGTTAATTTTCGTTAGGACTAAAACGACAAATTGTTTTTGCATTTCCAATTTAAAAAATCAGTTTTAGCAACCTTGCTTTGGTAGCATTTCGAGTTGCTTATTAATTTTAAATACCTAAAAAATGAAACTATCACAAATTAAATCGATTTTAAAAACTGTAGCAACGGTACAGTTTACATTGCCCAATGGTAGCGCAGTTCCAGAACATTTTCATGTTACCGAAGTGGGTTTGATTACCAAAAAATTCATTGATTGTGGCGGAACGCTTCGGGAAGAAGTGGTGGTTAATTTTCAGTTGTGGGATGCCAATGATTGGGAACACCGCTTGAAACCTCAAAAATTGCTTGACATAATCGAGTTATCCGAAAAAGTGATAGGCATAGGCGATCACGAGATTGAGGTCGAGTACCAAGACACGACCATAGGGAAATACGATTTGGATTTTGATGGAAATACCTTTCTTTTGGTCAACAAAAAAACCGCTTGTTTGGCTCTAAATCAGTGCGGTATTCCAGCGCAAAAGCCCAACGTAATTCTATCCGAGATAAAAAATCAATCGAACAGTTGCACTCCTGGCGGAGGCTGTTGCTAATTTATAAATACCATCCAATGCAAGTAATCCAATCAACGATTTTTCCAGAAATACAAGAAACCATTCGCACATTTAATTTTGAAACGATTCCCGCAACGCGCCAACTCGTTTTGCAGCCACTTGTTGCTTACATTCAAGATAAAGTCAGTCAGCAACTCCCAGTGCGACTCAATTTAATTTGTACGCACAATTCGCGACGCAGTCATTTGTCGCAAGTTTGGGCACAAACGGCGGCTGCTTATTATGGTATTCCAAGCGTATTTTGCTATTCGGGCGGTACCGAGGCTACGGCACTATTTCCAGTTGCGGCACAAACACTTGCGCAACAAGGCTTTCAAATAAAAATAATAGCGCAAGGCAACAATCCTATTTATGCCATTAAATACGATAAAAATGAGCCAGCTGTATTGGGTTTTTCCAAGACATTTGAGGACGATTTTAATCCGCAAAGTGAGTTCGCTGCTATCATGACGTGTTCCAATGCTGATGTGGGTTGTCCCTTTATAGCAGGTGCCGATAAACGAATTCCCATTACTTATGATGATCCAAAAGCCTTTGACAACACCCCACAACAAGCCGAAAAGTACCAAGAAAGAAGCATTCAAATTGCTACCGAATTGTTTTATGTTTTTTCACAAATAAAAAAATAATCATGTCAGCAACAAATTGTGCTCCAGTTGTGGAACGAAAAAAACTAGGTTTTTTAGATCGAAATTTAACGCTTTGGATATTTTTGGCCATGGCAATTGGGGTTGCTATTGGGTATTTTATGCCGTCAAGTAGCGGTTTTATCAATTCCTTTTCGAGCGGAACTACGAATATTCCGTTGGCGATAGGACTTATTTTGATGATGTATCCACCACTGGCAAAAGTCGATTACGGCAAAATGGGCGAAGTGTTCCAAAACACAAAAGTATTGGGTGCTTCCTTGTTTTTGAACTGGATCATTGGGCCTATTTTGATGTTTGCTTTGGCTTTACTTTTCTTGAACGGCTATCCAGAGTATATGATTGGTGTGATTTTAATAGGGTTGGCGCGATGTATTGCCATGGTGGTCGTTTGGAATGATTTGGCCGATGGGAATCGGGAATATGCTGCGGGCTTAATCGCTTTGAACAGTATTTTTCAGTTGCTATTGTACAGCGTTTATGCATATATTTTCATTACCGTTTTGCCTCCGTATTTTGGTTACAAAGGTTTTGCCGTAGCCATTAGTATTGCTCAAATTGCACAAAGTGTGGGTGTTTATTTAGGAATTCCTTTTGCACTTGGAATTATCAGTAGGTATGTTTTGATTGCTTGGAAAGGAGCGACTTGGTTTCAAACTAAATATGTGCCTTTTATATCGCCTATAACGCTGATTTCGTTATTGTTTACCATTGTACTGATGTTTAGTTTAAAAGGCAAATTGATTGTTCAAATCCCAATGGATGTGGTTCGGATTGCGATTCCTTTAGTGATTTATTTCACGATTATGTTTGTGATTAGTTTTTTTATAGGCAAGTATTTTGGTGCCGATTATTCCAAGGCTACTGCCATTGCATTTACTGCTACTGGAAATAATTTTGAATTGGCGATTGCCGTCGCTATTGGTGTTTTTGGAATCAATAGCGGTCAAGCGTTTGCAGGAGTGATAGGACCTTTGGTCGAAGTTCCAGCTTTGATTGCGCTGGTGAATGTGGCTTTTTGGTTCCGAAAAAAATATTTTCAAGCCACCAACTAATTCCTTTTTGGTATTTTTGAAAAAAAATAAGGCATGATACAACTTTCTCAAATTTGGATTTATCCTATAAAATCGTTGGGAGGCATTTCGTTGCAGGAGTCCAAAGTCACAGATCGCGGACTGGAATTGGATCGCCGTTGGTTACTTGTGGATGGTAACAGCCGTTTTTTGTCACAAAGAGAATACCCCAAATTAGCGCTTTTTCAACCCGAGATTGCTGGTGATTTCTTGCAGGTTATTGATCGAGAACAAGGCGATTCTATTGCGTTTTTGCACCATCCCATTGCTTTAGAAAATAAAACAGAAGTTACCGTTTGGGACGATTCCATTGTGGCTTTTGAGGTAAGCAGCAGTATTTCGAGCTGGTTTACCCAAAAACTAGGTTTTCCTACTCGATTGGTCTACATGCCCCACGAAAGCAGGCGGTTGGTAGCGCCCGAATATGCTGTTGCTCCTAGTGCTATTAATTCCTTTTCGGATGGGTATCCGTTTTTACTCATTGGGCAATCGGCGCTAGATGATTTGAATGCACGATTGGCAAATCCTGTTCCTATGAATCGGTTTCGACCTAATTTTGTGATGACGAACACAGTCGCTTTTGAGGAGGAATCGTGGCGCGAGTTTCGGATTGGTAGTGTTGATTTTGTAGGGGTAAAGCCTTGCGAGCGTTGCATCATGACCACCGTTGACCAAGAAAAAGGAACCCTTTCAGGAAAAGATCCCTTGAAAACCTTGGCCACGTATCGAAAGTTTGAAAACAAAGTATTGTTTGGTCAAAATGCAATTGGTTTGGGGTTAGGTACGGTTGTCGTTGGGGATGTTTGTACTGTTTTTGGGCAACGGGAGTAGCGTGAAGGATGGCAGTGGAGCTCTTTTTTTGACTACCCTGTCAGGGTTCATAACCCTGACAGGGTAGTCAAAAAAAAGCGGGAACGTACTGCCTGACCCGAAGTTTTTACGAAGGGTCACGCCCAAAATGAGTTTCTTATTGTGCTTTGGGTTAGGACGAAGAATGGTCTAAAATTCAATGTGGTAAAATACTTGTTTGGGTTGCAAAAAATTCTTAATTTTGCCACCCAATTTTATAATGTAAAATAACGAAGAAGATGGATATCAAAAGAGTAGCAATAGACGCTGTGAATGAAACGATTGTAATGACTGTTGTTCACATGGATTACAAAGGACAAGTAGCTAAAAGAATTAACGAAAAAATGCCTTTGGCAACTGTAAAAGGATTTAGAAAAGGCGCTGTGCCCAAAGATCTTGTTGCTAAACAATACGGTAAAGGGATTAAGCAAGAGGAAGTAAAAAAGGTAGTTGACTTGGCCTTGGAGCGTTTTGTGCAATCAGAGCGTTTGAACCTTTTGGGAACGCCGCTTCCTAAAGTAAATGACAACTTTGACTGGGATGCCGAGGAGTTGACTTTTGAATATGAAATAGGTTTAGTGCCAAGTTTTGAATTGAATCTTGAAGCCGAAAACAACATTGTGAAATATGTAGTTACTGCCGATGATAAGTTAATTGACGGTCAAGTGGAACGCATCCAAAAACAATTTGGGAAAGCAATTCCGCAAGAAGCTGTGGTTGCTGACTCGGATATTACTGGAACTTTTGCTAACGAAGCCGAAGGAATTACTAATACCACAACAATTGCATTGTCCATTTTTAAAGACAAAGCGACTGCAGATGCTTTTATTGGCAAGCAAGTAGGTGATGTGGTTACCGTTAACACAAAAGGATTGTTCGAGGATGATCACCAATTGATGGATTACCTAAAAGTAGGACACGACAATGTTCATGGTCTAGAAGTGGATGTAACGTTTACCATCGAGCAAATCAACGGTGCCGAAGCGGCTGAATTGAACCAAGATTTATTCGATAAACTTTTTGGAGCTGGAACGGTAGCGACTCTTGAGGAGTTGAAAGCAAAAATCAAGGAAGATGCCGAATCGCAATTTGCACAACAAGCAGACCAAAAATTATTGGCTGATGTACAAGACTTTTTGATAGAAAGCACCAAATTTGATTTGCCTGCCGCATTCTTAAAAAAATGGTTGCAAACGGTTGGTGAAAAACAATTGACTCCCGAAGAAGCCGAAATAGAATATGCACGTTCCGAAAGAGGATTGCGTTTTCAATTAATCGAAGGTTTGGCGATGGCGCAAAGCAACATCAAAATCACTTTTGAAGATTTGAAAACATTTACAGCCAAAAATATCCGTCAGCAAATGGCACAATTTGGGCAAACCAATCCTACTGACGCCGAAGTTCAAGGAATTGTAGCAAGAGTGTTGTCGAACCAAGATGAAGTAAAAAAATTATCGGATCAAGTTGTTGGTGAGAAATTATTGGAAATGTTCAAAGAAAAAGCAAATCCAACCACCAAAGAAGTAACTTACGACCAATTTATTGCAGCTTCTTACGGAGAATAAACGGAGTCATAAAGTCATAACGTCGAAAGTCTTAATGCCAAGTGCGAAAAGTCAAGAGTTAAAATTTATGATTTTATTACAAATGCAAAACAATAAAAAATAGTTATATTTGAGCGTCAGAAAAATATTTTTTTGACGCTCTTTTGTTTAAAAATTTCAGGTTTCAAATGCAATAGCTTGATTTTTTTTTAACTTACAAAACAAGACAAATTGGCATCATTTACACAAAGGTATGAACTTTGCCTTGTGGTTAAGTGATTTTCGGACTTTAGACTTTCAAACTTTTAAACATAAAAAAATGAACTACGGTAAAGAATTTAAAAAATTTGCTACAAAGCACCAAGGAGTAAATGCCATGTATTACGATAAAATCGTTGCGGCAATGAATCCTACTAATATGACACCTTATATTATAGAAGAACGTCAGTTGAATATTTCGCAATTGGACGTTTTTTCGAGATTAATGATGGACAGGATTATTTTCCTAGGAACCGGAATTGACGATCAAATTGCTAATATTGTTCAAGCGCAATTGTTGTTTCTAGAAAGCGCTGATGCGTCCAAGGACATTCAGATTTATTTGAATTCTCCAGGCGGAAGCGTATATGCAGGATTGGGAATTTATGACACGATGCAATATATCAAACCAGATGTGGCAACTATTTGTACGGGAATGGCAGCTTCTATGGGAGCGGTATTGTTGTGTGCAGGAGCTGCAGGAAAACGTTCGGCTTTGCCACATTCCCGTGTAATGATTCACCAGCCATCAGGCGGCGCACAAGGCGTAGCAACGGATATGGAAATCAATTTGCGTGAAATGTTGAAACTAAAAGACGAATTGTATACCATTATTTCGCACCATTCTGGACAAACATTTGATAAAGTGCACAAAGATTCCGAGCGCGATTATTGGATGATTGCCGATGAAGCCAAAGAATACGGAATGATTGATGAAGTTTTAAGAAGATAAATTTGTCGAAAGTTTTAACGTCAAAAGTCTGAATGTCGAGTGCTGAAAGATTTAGATACTTGACATTCAGACTTTTGATATTTGGCTAAAGATATGGGAAAATTTAATTCTTTTGAGGAAATTAACTCTTGGCAAAAAGCGAGGGTTTTCAATAAAAAAATTTATAGAATTACAGATAATGTAAATTTCAAGAAAGATTTTGATTTTGTTAGACAAATTAGACGAGCATCCGTATCTGTAACTTCCAATATAGCCGAAGGTTTTGAAAGAAATACAGACAAAGAATTTGTGTATTTCTTATTTGTAGCCAAAGCTTCAGCAGGGGAAGTTAGATCTCAATTATATTTAGCATTCGATTTAGAATATATTACACAACAAGAATTGGAGGATTTACTTATTGAAATTACCAATATATCAAAATTATTAAGTGGTTTTATAAAGTATTTACAAAAGTCATAATGGTTCGTAAAAAATATTTTCTACAAATATTTTTGACTTTAGACATTTGACATTAAGACATTAGACACATTAAAAATGGCAAAACAAGTATTACAATGTTCTTTCTGCGGAAGGAAAAAACCAGAAACGAGTTTACTTATAGCAGGAATCGATGCTCACATTTGTGATAAATGTATCGAACAAGCCCACGGAATCGTTCTGGAAGAAATAAAATCACACGGAAACTCGAAACTAGTTGGGGATTTGATTTTGAAAAAACCCAAAGAGATTAGGGCATTCCTAGATCAATACGTTATAGGGCAAGACCAAACCAAAAAAGTAATGTCGGTGGCAGTTTACAACCACTACAAGCGTTTGATGCAACAGCAATTAGACGATGATGTGGAAATCGAAAAATCCAATATCATTATGGTAGGACAAACTGGAACTGGAAAAACATTAGTAGCCAAAACCATTGCCAAAATGCTGGACGTACCCTTGGCTATTGTGGATGCCACAGTTTTGACCGAAGCAGGTTATGTAGGCGAAGATGTCGAAAGTATTTTGACGCGGCTGCTGCAAGCTGCGGATTATGATGTAGCCAAAGCTGAAAGAGGAATTGTTTTTATTGACGAAATTGATAAAATTGCCCGCAAGAGCGATAATCCTTCTATTACTCGGGATGTTTCTGGCGAAGGTGTGCAACAGGCTTTATTGAAATTATTAGAAGGAACTGTGGTTAATGTACCGCCAAAAGGAGGTCGTAAGCATCCGGATCAAAAATTTGTTGAGGTCAATACCCAAAACATTTTGTTTATAGCAGGTGGTGCTTTTGATGGAATTGAGAGAATCATATCCAAACGTTTGAACCGCCAAGCAGTAGGGTATTCGACATCTAAAAATGTGGATAATATCGACAAAGACAATTTGTTGCAATACATTATCCCAAAAGATATCAAAGATTTTGGATTGATTCCGGAGATTATTGGACGTTTGCCAGTTTTGACACACATGGATCCTTTGGATAAGGAAACCTTGCGTGCGATTTTGACACAACCTAAAAATGCGTTAATCAAGCAATACCAAAAGTTGTTTTTGATGGATGAAGTCGCGTTTACCATTACCGATGAAGCTTTGGATTTTATTGTAGAAAAAGCATTGGAATACAAACTCGGAGCTCGTGGATTGCGCTCTTTGTGCGAAGCCATCCTAACCGATGCGATGTATGAATTGCCAAGTTCAGAGGATAAAACACTCGAAATAGACGTGGATTACGCCAAAGAAACCTTGAATAAAAATTTATTGAAACGTTTGGAAATTGCTTCGTAAGTAAATTTCAAGCGCAATAAAAAGCAAAATAAAGCTCAAAAACGGATGTTTTTGAGCTTTATTCGTTTAGGGTGTGAGCTTAAATTTTTGCGGATAAATTACACCTATTTTTCTGCATTTTCCTCTTCCCAAAAAAACAACCAATATCCTTTTTTATCTACATTAGATTGTCGATTTTTGCGCAACATAAATCAATTGGAATAAAAATGACATTAGAAGATAAAGAAATTATTTTATTAAAGGTTTCTGGTCAGGATAAGCCAGGAGTAACTGCTGGTTTAACCTCCATATTGGCCAATTACGATGCCGTTATTTTAGATATTGGTCAAGCCGATATTCACGATACGTTATCTTTGGGAATTTTATTCGAAATACAAGCCGGTTCCAGTTCGGCGCCCGTTTTAAAAGATTTATTGTTTAAAGCCTATGAGTTGGGAATCAAAGTTAAATTTATCCCCATCACAATTCCAGATTACGAAAGTTGGGTCAAAGGGCAACGCAAACAACGTTTTATAATCAATATTTTAGGTGAAAGGCTTACTGCAGCACAACTTTCCGCAGTGACTAAAATCATGTCTGACCAAAATCTGAATATCGATTCTATCATTCGGTTAACAGGTCGCGTTTCGGTGGTCGAGAAAGAGGAATATCCTCGTTCCTGCGTGCAATTATCGGTAACAGGAAATATTGTCGACAAAACGATACTGACGGCCAGTTTTATGGAAATTTCTAGCGCATTAGATGTGGATATTTCATTTCAAGAAGATAATATTTACCGAAGAAACCGTCGTTTGGTGTGTTTTGATATGGATTCTACTTTAATTCAAACCGAAGTTATTGATGAACTTGCCGAGTTGGCTGGAGTAGGAGCGCAAGTGCGAGCCATTACAGAATCGGCGATGAATGGCGAAATCGATTTTAGCGAAAGCTTCAAAAAACGAATGGCGTTGCTCGAAGGATTGAGTGAAGAGGTGCTGCACAACGTTGCGGTAAATTTACCCATTACCAAAGGCGCCCATCGCTTGATGAAAGCCTTGAAATACTACGGATATAAAACAGCAATACTATCAGGAGGATTCACTTATTTTGGGGAATATTTGCAAAAAGAATTGGGAATTGACTACGTTTATGCGAATCAATTGGAAATTAAAGACGGTAAATTAACAGGCAAATACCTTGGCGAAATCGTAGATGGTCAAAAGAAAGCCGAATACCTAAAAGCCATAGCCGAAAAAGAAGGCATTCACATCAACCAAACTATCGCGGTGGGCGATGGCGCTAATGACTTACCCATGCTGAATTTGGCGGGTTTAGGCATTGCTTTTCATGCCAAACCCAAAGTAAAGGAAAGTGCTTCGACCTCGATTTCTAGTTTGGGTCTTGATGGTATTTTGTATTTATTGGGCTATCATGACCGTCATATTGATATGACACAAGAGTAATTTTTTTAGCAAAAGGTACAGGTCTCCCAAAAAGCCAACGCTATTTGGACTTACTTTTCAAGTGGTATTTTATCCAAAAAAGCATAGTATAAATCCCAATTGTTTTGTTTTTTAGCAAAATTAGTGCAGCTTTTAAGTAAAAGGGAAAATAAAATAAAAACAGCAAAAATCAGCAGCAACCCGATGAAGAAAAAGATAGAAATACTCGCTCCAGCCAAAGATTTAATTCACGGAATGGCCGCTATCAACAGCGGTGCCGATGCCGTGTATATAGGAGCGCCACAATTTGGAGCCCGTTCCAATGCCACCAATTCGATTGAAGATGTGGCGAAATTGGTAGAATATGCACACTTGTTCAACGCACAGGTTTTTGTGGTTATCAACACCATTTTGTACGATAACGAACTCGAAACCTGCCGCCAAATGATTTATCAATTGTACGACATTGGTGTCGATGCCTTGATTGTGCAGGATATGGCGATTATGGAAATGGAATTGCCTCCTATCGTTTTGCACGCCAGCACACAAGCCAACAACCGCAATGCCGACAAAATCAAATTCCTGAAAGATGCCGGAATGAAACGTGTGGTTTTGGCACGCGAATTGAACCTGCATCAAATCAAACAAATCAGCGAAGCGAGCGATGTGGAATTGGAATTTTTCGTAACTGGTGCGCTTTGCGTATCGTTCAGCGGAAATTGCTATATGAGTGTTGCCAATGGCGAACGCTCTGCCAACCGCGGTTCGTGCGCCCAAAACTGTCGTTTGCCATACAATCTTATCGACGGAAATGGCGAGACTTTAATCAAAAACAGCCATTTGCTTTCCATCAAAGATTTTGACGTTTCAGATCAAATTCCAAATCTGGTTGAAGCGGGAGTGGTATCCTTTAAAATCGAAGGTCGCTTGAAAGATATTGTGTATGTAAAAAATAACGTGTCGTATTTGCGACAAAAACTGGATGCTTTTTTAGAAAACGACACCAGCGGGAAATACGAAAAAGCCTCTTCGGGAAAATGTACTTTTACGTTCGATTCGGCTTTGAACAAAAGTTTCAACCGTGGTTATACTGATTATTTTGTCAACGAAAGACACCAAGCGATTGGTTCTTGGGAAAGTCCAAAATCCAAAGGGCAATACATTGGTAAACTAATAAAAACCTCTGGAAACGCCTATGAAATTGAAAACGGCGAATTCCTAAACAATGGTGACGGATTGTGTTTCATCAACGAAAACAACGAAGCTGACGGAATTTATGTCAACAAAGTCGAAAACGGCTTGGCATATCCAAATGTATTGAAAGAAATCAAACCCGGAACCTTCATTTACCGAAATAACGACACGGCTTTCATCAAAATTGTAGAACGTGAAGACAGTGCCGTTCGGAAAATCAGCACGACTTTATTGCTGATCGAAACCAAAACTGGTTTTGAATTAATAGCCACCGACGAAGATGGCAATGCTAGCACCGTGAATTTGGTTCATCCAAAAGAGCAAACCAAAAACAACGAATCAATTGCAGAAAATTTCAAAATTAATTTGGCAAAAACAGGTTTCACGCCTTACACTGCCGATGAGATAACGATTATGTTTACCGAAAATTGGTTCCTTCCTATTTCTAAAATCAACGAAATGCGAAGAACTGCTTTCGAACAATTATCCGAAATTCGTTTGGACAATTACAAGCGCCACGAACACCAATTGGTTAAAACATCGCATCCGTATCCGGAAACCAAATTGGATTTTATGTACAATGTTTCCAATAAAATGGCGCGTAAATTTTACGAACGTCACGGTGTTACCGAAATCGAAAAAGCATTCGAATTGCAATGGGATCCCGGAAAATCTCGTGTAATGACCACTAAATATTGCATCAAATACGAATTGGAAAAATGTCCTATACATCAAAAAGATAAAATGGGAGAAAAACTAAAAGAACCATTAGTATTGAAGCAAGGCGAATTAGAATACAAACTCAAATTCAAATGCAAACCCTGCGAAATGGAAATTTGGGAGAAAGATGCCGAATTCGAAATCGAGGAAGACCACTTTCATTAAAAACTAAAACCGATGCTTTACTTCAAAAAGGCATCGGTTTTTTTATTAAATTTGGGCGTGACCACAAGGGTCGGGCTATACGCTATATCTTTTGTTCCGCTATCGCTTCACAAAAGGATGTCGCTTCTATCCCTCACGCAAAACACATTCAGTACAGACAACTCGCAAGTTTTGCGATAACTAAAAAAACGAAATGGAAGAAAATTACGGTGAAGAACATACACCATTAGAGAGAAGTGAATTTAATAAAAACTTTATGGTTTTTGGCGCTATTTCTTCTACTTTTTTTGGAATAGTAATACTCATCTACTACATATGTAAAGTTACACAATCACATTCTTTACCAAAAGAAGGTCAAATACTGAATCTTACAAATTTTGGTGCTTTTGGCGATTTTATTGGAGGATTTATAGGTACTTTATTTTCATTAGCAGGTATATTTTTTCTGTATCTAACTTTAAAAGAGCAAAGAGAAAATTTTAATAAAGAAAGACTTGAAAACAATTTTTTTGAAATGATAAAATTTCATAGAGAAAACGTTAATGAGCTACAATTTTCATACTATGAAAATAAAGAAACAAAAGTAACCGCAGAAAAACGAAAAGTTTTTAAAATTATTTATTCTCAATTTAAAGAATTATGGGAAGAATTAAATTCTGTTTTTAAAAATACCGAAATAGAAGGAATTTATAGCACCACATACTTAAATGAAGTAAAAGCAAAAAATATATTCAAAGATTACAAACAATTAGCACAAATTGATATAGTCTATTTAATAGTTTTTTTTGGGTTAGGGAAAGAAGATATTATAACAATCAAAACATTATTTAAAAATAAATATAAAGAACAATTTCTTGAAAACATCATCTTAATTGCAATTCTAAAGCCGAAAAGAGAATCAAAATATTGGAACCAATGGATAAGAATTAATGATATTAATGATTTCGGAATTAAATGTGAGATTATAAAATCTTTTTATGAGCAAAGGGATGACAATTTAAAATTGAATCCAATAAATGATTTATTCTTAAATCCTCAAGGAAAAACAGTTTTTTATAACGATTACTACGAAAAATATTATGGAGGACATCAATTTCGATTAGGACATTATTATAGAAATATATTTCAAAATATAAACTTCATAAATAATCAAATATATCTTACCTACGACGAAAAATACTCATACATAAAATTATTAAGAGTTCATTTTTCAAATTATGAGCAAATATTACTTTTTTTAAATAGTATTTCATCAATTGGAAGGAAATGGGAATTAGATAACTATGATGAAATCAACAAAGGATTGATTACCAAATATAATTTAGTAAAAAACATTCCTAATGAAAAAATTATTAATTGTATTCTTGCTAAAGACTACTATCCATTAATTAACTACGAAGTAAGCGAAATTAATCCCTTGCAACAAAGAAAAAAAATAATAAAAAAATACAAATAGGTATCGCACAACACACTAAAACAATGAAAATACTACTTCTCGGCTCCGGCGAATTAGGAAAAGAATTTACAATCGCAGCCCAACGCATCGGGCAAACCATAATTGCAGTAGACAATTATGAAAACGCACCTGCAATGCAAGTAGCTCAAGGTTTTGAAGTCATCAATATGCTAGATGGCGAGGCATTAGACCGCATTGTTGCCAAACACCAACCCGATTTTATCGTTCCCGAAATAGAAGCCATTCGCACCGAACGTTTTTATGATTACGAAAAACAAGGCATTACTGTAGTTCCATCTGCAAAAGCCGCCAACTTTACTATGAACCGTAAAGCCATTCGGGATTTGGTTGCCAAAGAACTCGGACTAAAAATAGCCAATTACCGTTACGCCACCACCGCCGAAGAATTAACAAAAGCTGTTGCAGAAGTTGGTATTCCCTGTGTAGTAAAACCTTTGATGTCTTCTTCAGGAAAAGGACAATCGACTATCAAAACTCCCGAAGACATTCTAAAAGCGTGGCATTATGCCGTTGAAGGTTCACGTGGCGATGTGATCGAAGTTATTGTAGAAGCATTTGTCAAATTCAATTCCGAAATTACTTTATTGACCGTTACTCAAAATAATAATCCTACTCTTTTCTGTGCACCAATTGGTCACCGTCAAGAACGTGGCGATTATCAAGAAAGCTGGCAACCCGCACTGATTTCCGACAAAGACTTATACGAAGCGCAGGATATGGCCGAAAAAGTAACCGAAGCCTTGGGTGGCGCAGGACTTTTTGGAGTCGAATTTTTCCTTGCCGATGATGGCGTTTATTTCTCTGAATTATCTCCAAGACCTCACGATACCGGAATGGTGACTTTGGCAGGAACACAAAACTTCAACGAATTCGAATTGCATTTGCGAGCGATATTGAGCTTGCCTATTTTCGAAATCACTCTAGAAAAAGTAGCTGCGAGTGCTGTTATTCTAGCCTCGGAAAACTCTACAAATCCAACATTCACGGGAATAGGAGAAATTGCTGCTTTACCCAAAACCGATTTCAGAATCTTCGGAAAACCAAGTTCGCGCCCCTATCGTCGCATGGGAGTCGCATTAGTCAACGACAGTCTCGGAACTCCTTTGGAGGAAGTTATCGAAAAAGCTAAAAATGCTGCTGCATTGGTACAAATCAATTATTAAAAAGATTTCACATGGATTATAAAGGCATGAATTCGATTTTACAATACTGATTTTCAATTCTGTTTATACTCCTGCAAGGTCTTTTTCAGACCTTGTAGGTATGTTATTTAAAACTAAAACACCTACAAGGTCTGAAAAAGACCTTGCAGGAAAACAAAATAACAATCGAATTCTCGTAATTTGTGGTCAAATAAAAACAATGCCTCAAATAATAGACAATCTCTCCAAGCATATTGCGCTGACTCCCCAAGAGCAGGAACTTTTTTTGTCTAAAACTGAAATCCGCCATTACAAAGCCAAAACCATTTTGCTCCATGCTGGCGAAGTGTGTAAAACTTCGTATTTTGTAAATTCGGGTGTTTTGCGGAGTTTTAACATCAATGACAATATAGTAGAACACGTTTTGAGTTTTGCGTGTAGTGGCTGGTGGATTGGGGATATGTACAGTTTGCTTTCGCAAAAGCCAGGAAACCTTTTTATACAAGTCCTAGAAGATGCCGAAATTGTTTTGTTATCTAAAGAAAATCAGGAAATCCTGTACCAAGAAATTCCCAAATTGGAACGCTTTTTTAGGATTTTGACCGAAAATTCGTTGGTAGCCCATCAGGAGCGTTTGATGGATAATTTGAGTCTTTCGGCGGAGGAACGGTTTGAGAAATTTTGCAAAAAAAATCCAGATTTAATCCAGAAAGTGTCTCAAAAACAAATTGCCTCCTATTTAGGAGTAACCCCCGAATTTTTCAGTAAAATGAAAAGTAAGCTTTTAAGGAAGTGATCAGTGGTTAGTATTAAGTAAACAGTCTCATGAAAACAGACAGTTTTGTCACTAAATTACTGAACACTGACCACTATTTTCTTAATCTACATTAAGTACCTTTTGCTTACTTCCATCGTAAATTTGTGTAACAATAATCACTAAAAATTTTATTATGGCAACTACAGTTTTACACAAAGCAGCTACAAGAGGACACGCAGATCACGGATGGTTAAACGCGTATCACAGTTTTAGTTTTGCCAGTTGGTACAATCCGGATAGAGTGCAGTTTGGGATGTTACGTGTTTTAAACGACGATACCGTTTCTGGCGGAATGGGTTTTGGCACGCATCCACACGACAATATGGAAATTATTACCATTCCCTTAGAGGGTGATTTGGCGCACAAAGACAGCATGGGAAATGAATCGACTATAAAAACAGGCGATGTGCAAGTAATGAGTGCTGGAACGGGAATTCAACACAGTGAGTTTAATCCAAATGCAGATCAACGTACTAAATTATTTCAGATTTGGTTGTTTCCAAAAGTGAGAAACGTAACCCCTCGTTATCAACAAATTACATTAGATACAGCAGAACAAAAAAATAATTTTGCTCAAATACTATCGCCAAATCCTGATGATGCTGGCGTTTGGATTCATCAAGATGCTTGGTTTTATTTAGCTGATTTTAGCGCTGGATTTACCAAACAATATGAATTGAAAAAAGGAGGAAACGGAATGTATGTTTTCGTGATTTCAGGAACAATTACCGTTGACGGTCAGGAATTAGAAACTCGTGATGGTCTGGGAATTACTGATTTTAAAACCTTGGATTTCAAAGCATCAACCGATGCGAAATTTTTATTAATGGAAATTCCAATGGCACAGTAATAACGAATATAGTTTAATATAAATCCTATTGAAACCCTAGAATTCTAGCTTTTCGATAGGATTTTCTCGTTTAATTTACGGATTACTCGAGCTGGATTTCCAACTGCCAAGGAGTTTTCGGGAATGTCTTTGGTCACCACTGATCCTGCACCAATTACGCAACCCGCACCAATAGTAACTCCCGGACAAATAACGGAATTTCCTCCTATCCAGCAATCATTGCCTATAGTTACGGGCTTGGAGAACTCAACCGTTCGTCTTTCTAGCGCATCAAGCGGATGTGTTGCTGTGTAAATATGCACACCAGGCGCAAAGAAAACATTATTTCCGATGGTTACTTTCATAGTATCGAGAACCACACAATTGACATTGAAATATACATTCTCTCCGGAATGAATGTTATACCCATAATCACAATGAAAT
Organism: Flavobacterium restrictum; assembly: GCF_007097245.1. GTDB lineage: Bacteria > Bacteroidota > Bacteroidia > Flavobacteriales > Flavobacteriaceae > Flavobacterium > Flavobacterium restrictum. The sequence continues at coordinate 100,458 of NZ_VJZT01000010.1, forward strand.
GGCGGTTCTATGTACAAACGCTTGTGCGAATTGGGGAGTAATTCTCTTAAAATAGCACGTGATTTTCCGTTCATCAAATACTCGGTAACGTTGAGTTTGTGAAGCAATTTTTTGGCTTTGTTGCGTTCCTCGGCAAGTTGTTTGTCATTGGCAAAGTAAATTTCGCCCAAAAGCATTTTCTCTTTTTCAGTCATTTTTTACAATTTTTAAGGAGTTCAAACCGAGTAGTAAATGTATTAAAATAGTGGTACTTTTAAGTAACAATCATCGTATGATGACGTGTCTTAAAAATTAGACAAAATGGAGTAATGGATTGATTTTGAATTATTATTGACACTATTGCTTCTTTTGACTTTACGACATTAAAACTTTCGACTTACTTATAAGCAAAGAAAGTAAAGTTTAAAATAGCATTATCTCAAAAAATACTATTTTTGCATCCGGATTGAAATCCATTTTCAATCCTTTACAACCGTTCAATCTTTAAATTAAAAATATGAAAGCATACGTATTTCCGGGTCAAGGCGCACAATTTACAGGAATGGGAAAAGAGTTATACGAAAACTCCGCATTAGCAAGAGAGTTATTCGAAAAAGCAAATGAAATTTTAGGTTTTCGCATTACAGATATCATGTTCGAAGGCACTGCCGAAGAGTTGAAAGAAACCAAAGTGACCCAACCAGCGGTTTTCTTGCATTCGGTTATTTTGGCGAAAACGTTAGAAAATTTTCATCCTGAAATGGTAGCGGGACATTCCTTGGGTGAATTCTCGGCATTGGTTGCTAATGGTACTTTGTCATTTGAAGATGGATTACAATTGGTTTCAAAACGAGCTTTGGCGATGCAAAAAGCCTGCGAAATCAAACCTTCGACTATGGCGGCAGTTCTAGGATTAGCGGACAATATAGTAGAGGAAGTTTGTGCTTCTATAGACGGGATTGTAGTGGCTGCCAATTACAACTGTCCCGGACAATTAGTAATTTCAGGCGAAACAACCGCGGTAGAAAAAGCGTGCGAAGCCATGAAAGCTGCTGGTGCCAAACGGGCGTTGTTATTGCCTGTTGGCGGTGCCTTTCACTCCCCAATGATGGAACCTGCAAGAGAAGAACTAGCCGCAGCTATTGAGGCAACGTCATTCTCCACGCCTATTTGCCCCGTATACCAAAACGTGACAGCAAGCGCAGTTTCTGACCCAGCCGAAATCAAGAAAAACCTTATTACCCAATTGACAGCTCCTGTAAAATGGACGCAATCTGTGCAACAAATGATTGCCGATGGAGCCACTTTGTTTACCGAAGTAGGCCCAGGCAAAGTATTAGCAGGATTAATTGGGAAAATTAATAAAGAAGCGGTTACGGCGAATGCATAAAATTTCCTGATGTGAACCATGAGGTAAACTTTGATTCGTATTCCTAAAAACAAAAAGCCCTTCAATGACAAATTTGAAGGGCTTTTTGTGTTTACTAAAATAAACTTTATTTAATCATACCACCACCTTGTTTTACTTTTTCGGTAGAGATGTCGGTGTTTTCTTTTTCCAGTTTTAAGTTTCCAAAATTGTAGGTTAATGAAAATCGGAAGGTTCTTGAATCTTGTTTTTGATAAAATCGCGTATCCAAATTTTCGCCTGCAATCAAAGCGTTTACCTCGTTTTTGTTGAAAACATCAAAACAATGCAAGCCAATTTTCAATTTTTTGTTCATGAAATCTTTGTTGAACGAAATGTCAAATTCTTGTATTGGTTTTTCGATTTGGTAAATTTCCCAAGTCCCTTTTGGCAAAATAAAATACGAGATCGAGTTGGTAATATCCCACGGCAACATAATTTGTGCTTGTGCGCTATAATTAGTAATTGCTTTGTTCGTGTAGGGAAAGGTATAACCGTCAATACTCGATTTGACATAATTGACATTGATGAAAATATAATTCATTTTGTCAATGGTATTCATGCGTTTTTGGAATTCTTCTTTTCCTTTAAAAAAGTAATCTAACGGAATTGGAAACGACGCAAAGGCACTAAAAGTCTTGATTTTATCAAATTGTTGAAACGTTTGATTGCTGATTAATTCGCCCGGTTTGGCACTAAAAATAAACCGACTATCGTCCTTGGCAATGGTATAATTGGCACCTAATTGTACAAATTGAAATGCTGTAAGTTTTAGCTCAAAATTGTCGTAAAAAACAGGTTGCAAAGTCAAATTTCCGTTCGATGAATTGTATTGATTAAAATTTGAACTGTTGTTTGGGTCAATTGTATTGTAATTGGGTTGCGAGATTTTTTTGGAGTAGGAAGTACTCAAGTTTACTTGCGAAGTCAGTTCGTACAAGGCACTTATGTTGGGGAAAAAATTGGTATTTTTGTATTCAATTTTATCCGTAATGGTGCTGGCGTCCCGTTTTACATCAAAATCTTCAAAACGCAAACCTGCCGTAAAATTGAATTTTTTTATTTTTTTTCGGGCTTCGGCATAAAAAGCCAAGTTGGTTTCGTTGTAATTAAAATTAATAATTTGAGCATATTGGTTGGTGCCAAAAATAGCATTATTAGGACTGTTAATGTTATACTTTCCTAAATCATTCACTTGTATTGAATTGAATTTTCCGCCAGTATTAATCGAGAAATCTTTTTTCCCAAAAGGGATTGCAAAATCATATTTCAGGTAATAATTCGTCAATCCAAAATCGATATTTCCGTTGTTAAAGGAGTTGCCACTTGTGGTGTTGTACCCACTGGATTCGGTCAAAGGATTTTTGCCAAAGGTGTTCAAGAAAGCGGTTACATCCAGCGTTCTTCCTATGGTATCCAATTTGGTTTTGTATTGTAAACTAAATTCGTGGTTGTTGTTTTTGTTTTTGGTTGTTCCGTTGTCTTTGTAATCAATGCCTTCGCCCAGTGTGGTTGCGTTGTATACATTTCGGTCGTTGCCAAAATTGCCGTTGTAATTAAATAACACATTGGATTTGGTACTTACTTTATAATTTACTCCCACCCTAAAATACTGATTCCTATTGGTAGAAACGGAAAAGTTTTCTTGAAATAGGTTTTTTACTGGAGCAAATGCGGTAAAAGCTTGGCCGTTTCTAGACAAATTATCACTATCAATATAATTGAAACCTGCCATAGTTTGCCAGCTAAAATTCTTTTCCTTTCCGTTGAGTAAAATTTGCGGACTTGGTTTTTGGTATTTATTAAAATTATAGTTGATGTTAAAGCTAGCATTAATTCCCTTTAATCGTTTAGAACTCGTGATAATATTAATTACAGAGCCACTAGAATTAGCATCAAAGGAAGCACCAGGATTGTAAATTAATTCTACTTTCTCGATAGCATTTGCCGGAAGGCTAGATAAATAATTTTGTAAATCAGTGCCACTTAACGTACTCGGTGCACCATCTACATAAATTTTCACGCTTTTGCCATTTAGTGATAAACTGCCTGTAGGAGAAGTAATTACGCCAGGTAGTTTTTTTACAGCATCGAGACTGCTACCGCTATTGAGCATTCCGTTGTCCTTTACGCTAACGGTGGTTTTGTCTGATTCAACCTTTAAAAACTGCTTTTTGTTGCCGTAAACAGTAACTTCTTTTAGCGAATTTGCTTTTGGTTTTACAGTATCCAAGACGACTTTGGATGGGGTTTCAGGATTGTTTTTGGTTTCTTGTGCCAAGGTAAATACAGTGACAAGAAAAGTCAAAGGGATAAAATGTAATTTCATAAGTTGATTGATTTTGATTGATTACCTACAAGACTTTCAAAATCAAAAAATGTTACAACTACTGTTAAAAAAATTAAGAAATTTTAGTATAATGCCGTACAATAGTCGCTTGAACACAACGTTTTCCGTTACTTCCACCACAAATTCTCCCCGAGGTAGAACAAGAAGTGATCAGGATTAAAAGTAGGAGTAGGGATAGTTTTTTCAATTTGAATGAATTACATGTTTTTTAGTTGTTCTAGATAATCTCGTTGATTGGATAATCTCGGGATTTTATGTTGCCCGCCCAATTTATCTCGTTCTTTGAGCCAATCATAAAATAAATTTTCACGAGCGATATTTATTATCAAAGGGTTCAAAGTCATGTTATTGTGTCGTTTTGCTTCGTAATCCGAGTTTAAGGATTGTAGGGTCTCGTCGAGTACTTTATGAAAAAGGCCTATGTCGGCAGGTTTTTTCTTGAACTCAATCATCCATTCGTGGGCTCCTTTTTCCTTTTCTTTCATAAAAACTGGCGCAACGGTATAATCGACGACTTCGGTTTGGGTTATTTTGCAGGCTTTGGCAATGGCCTGATCGGTATTTTCAACCATTAATTCCTCACCAAATACGTTGATGTGGTGTTTCGTTCTTCCTGTAACTCGAATTCGATATGGATTTAAGGAGGTAAAACGCACTGTATCACCAATTAAATAGCGCCATAATCCAGAATTAGTGGTAATTACCAAAGCATAGTTTTTGAAAAGCACCACATCTGCCAGGCGAATGGTTTCTTGCTCTGGAGTGCCAAAAGTGTCCATGGGAATAAATTCATAGAAAATCCCGTAATCCAACATCAAAAGTAAATCACTGGAATTATTCAAATCCTGAATGGCAAAAAAACCTTCGGAAGCATTGTATATTTCGTAATATTTGAATTCTTTTTTGGGAAGTATTTTTTGGTACTGCTCTCGATAGGGTTCAAAATTTACGCCACCGTGAAAATAAACTTCCAAGTTGGGCCAGACTTCCAGCAAATTTCCTTTTCCAGTCTCTTCTAGAACTTTGTTCATCAAGACCAACATCCATGATGGAACGCCAGCAAAACTGGTTACATTTTCATTTTTGGTTTCGTTTATAATGGCTGCAATTTTGGTTTCCCAATTACTCATTAAGGAGGTTTTGCTACTTGGCGTACTACTAAATTCGGCCCAAATAGGCATATTTTCAATCAAAATAGCTGATAAATCCCCAAAAAAACTATTCTTGTCTTCGTAAATTTGGGAGCTTCCGCCTAACCGCAAACTTTTTCCTAAAAACATTTCAGAATCTTCGTTGTTGTTCAAATACATGCACAACAAATCTTTGCTGCCTTTGTAATGGCAATCGTCTAATGCTTCGTAACTTACGGGAATGAATTTGCTTTTGGCATTAGTTGTACCGCTGGATTTTGCAAACCATTTGATAGGCGTTTCCCAAAAAACATTTTGCTCGCCTTGCCTCGTACGTTCAATCATGGGTTGCAATTCTTCATACGTCGAAATGGGAATCCTTTTGGCAAAAGTGGCATAGGAATGTATCGATTCATAATCATATTGCTTTCCAACTACTGTGTTTTCCGAGGCTCGAATGAGATTCAGCAACAATTCTTCCTGAACTTCATTTGGGTATTTTATAAAAAGTTCAATTTGATGAATTCGCTGTTTAAGAACCCAAGAAGCAAAAGAATTTAGTATTGGTAAAGGCATTCAGATTTTAGATTTAGGAATTAGGATTTTAGATTTGTAAAACGAGGAACAAATACTAACTTTACATCGTTATCAAAAATAGTATTTTTTTTTAAAGTTATGGAAATTTCCAATTTCTATTTCCAATTTTAAAAAAATCTAAAATCTAAAATCAAAAATGACATACGAAGGTGTTTTGACAAAAATGCAAACCGAATTTGGAAATCCAATTCAATATTATTTGGTTTTTGAGCATAGTTTTTTGAATGTAAATCAGTTGCTTGACAAAGATATTGCGATTCATTTTATTGGGTATCAATGTTTGCATTGTGGTAAAAAAAAGAAAATATTTCGTCAAGGATTTTGTTACGATTGTTTTATGTCGAGTGCATCAGCAGGCGATTGGATTATGCGCCCTGAACTTTCAACAGCACATTTAGGGATTGAAGATCGTGACTTGGTCTATGAACAAAAAGTACAATTGCAACCGCATATTGTGTATTTGGCTTTGTCAAGCGAAGTAAAAGTGGGGGTAACTCGTGGCTCGCAAGTGCCAACTCGATGGATTGACCAAGGCGCAACGCAAGCGATTCCCGTTGTAGAAGTTCCCAACCGATATTTAGCAGGAATTACCGAAGTTGCCTTAAAAAAAGTGTATGCGGACAAAACCAATTGGCAAAAAATGCTTAAAAACGATGTCGCTCCAGCCGATTTATTTAAAGAAAAAGCTAGTTTGAAATTTTTAATTCCAAAAGAAGCCCAGGAATTTTACGACATGAATAGCAGTGCCATTACCCAAATGCACTTTCCTGTTCTTGAATATCCAAAAAAAGTCACGAGTTTAAATCTTGATAAAACGCCTGATTTTTCAGGAAAACTCAAAGGAATCAAAGGGCAATACTTGATTTTTGAGGATGGAACTGTTTTTAATGTACGCAGTTCCGAAGGATATGTGGTACAAATTGAAGTATAAAAAAAGAAAGCCTAAAAGAAAGGTATTGTTCTTTTAGGCTTTTTGATTAAAACAAGAGCAAGCTATGGCGTTTTAGGTTCTTCTGTTTTTTTCTTTTTCTTAAACAAACCATTAATCAAGTCGGTTGCTTTGGTTTTTATATCTTCTTTTTGAGCACCAGTTTTAGTAGTATCGCTTGATTTTGTATTTTTATTAATCAAATTTGTTAGTGCTGACGATCCTTTTTTTACCAATTTATCTTTTTGTTGATTGGCGACTTGCGTTGTCAAATGAGTAATAGCCGTTTTTATATCGGTTGTAATTTTTGGGTTAGTAAAACTTCCTGTAAGCAAGGCATTTATTGGAATATTATCCAGTTTTGCAGCGTCGGACGGGCTTAATTTAGCAAGTAAAGCATTTGCTTCTGCACCCAAATATTTTGCAGGAACATCAAATTTTAAACTATAATTCATACTTTGGTCAAAACCGTGTGTTCCTCCAATAGTCGCTTTAATATCTTGGTATTTGATATCAAAAGGTTTTACAGTAACTTTTCCGTCTTTGAACGAAAGTGCTGCTTTCACGTCATTTAAATTCAATTTTTTCAAGTCCAAAAACTTAATATTAGCTGTCAAAGCGGTTAATAAAGTCGAATTATTTGCATTTACTGTCGTTGAAAGTAGTTGCCCAAGCAAATCTCCTGTTATCGTTTTCAAGTCTGGTGTCATTGAATTGGCATCAAGGTTTCCGTTAAGTTTTATAGTCGAATTTAATTTTCCGTTGATGATTCCTGCAATTGGAGCAATGCTTTTAAGGATGTCCAGTTGTGTAAAAGATTGAGCGATGTCTACTTGACTCAAATTCAAATTCATATCAAAAATGGGTGTTTTCCCCTTTGTAGAAACGTCCCCATTTACACCAATTACTCCTCCAAAAATAGCTGTTTTCATGTTTTGTAATGTTGCTTTTTCGTCCTTTACAATTAGTTTTCCAGACACGTCTTTAAGTGTTAAATTATCATACAATACTGATTTGGCTTTGGCGGTAAGCGTACAATTTAAAAAAGCTGGGATTTTCATAGCTTCGGTTTTTTTGGTTACTGTAGTTGCTCCAGTTGTCATAAAATCAGCTACCGCAAGTTGATTTGAATTCATGTTGAAATTCCCTTTTAATTCTTGGTTTCGGAACATAAAACCATAAAAATTTTCTAAAACTCCTGTTACGCTTATGTCACTTTTTCCTGTCGTGGCATTAAATTGTTTTAGATTCACTTGACTTGGATTGAACTGCACCAAGGCGTTGCTTATCTGGATTATTTTTCCGTTTTCGTCCGCATAATTAAAGCCTGACAAGCTCATTGTTCCCGCATTATTGATGTTTTGATACTGGCTTTTTTCAACAGATTGCATGTCAAATTTCGTGGTTACATCAGCTTTTAAAATTCCTGACAAAGGCTTGTCTAATTTTATTGGATACGCTTTTGAAAGATTTCCTAAATTGATTGTCCCTTTCAAAGCGGCATCAACAAGTGCGTTTTGTGTAATGTTTCGGACATTGGCTTTGGCATTAAAAATATCTTGATCTATGGTAAAGGACAATTTATCAAGATTAACATAAGTATCGTTTAGAATTCCAGTTTCATTAATAATTTTGGTGTCAATTATAATATTTTTGACTGATTTTGGTAAATCTGGATATTGAAACGACGCATTATTTGATGCAATTGCGATGTTAAATTTAGGAACTGTTGTTGCAGAATACAGTCCTTTTGCAAAGCCAATAACGGTAAAATCTCCCGTTGTTTTTACATTGTCTAAATTCGAAGCATACGCTGCTGGAATCAGCCCAAGAAAATTTTTGAACGATGAGGTAGGTGTTTTAAATTTCAAGTCATAGTTCTGACCTGCATCGACCATTTGAATAAATCCGTCCAATTCTAATGGTAGTTGGTTGATGAGTGCTTTGTTTTGCTTGAACGTGTATTTGCTTTTTTCTAAATCTATGCCCAAAACTGCGTTTAATGTCAAGGGTACTTTGTTCATATAATTAACTTTTCCCATATTTAGTGAGATTTTAGCAGTCGATTTCGTATCTAAATCTAATATCGAATTGGTAAAATCGCCTGTTCCTTGATGGTTCAAACTATCGATAACCATTTTTATTTGAGAACTTTCGTCAAAATACTGAAACTTAAAATTTTCTATTTTATAATTCTGAATTTTAAGTGCCAAAGGCTTACTTTTCGCATCGTCTTTGGGGTTTTTCTCTTTCAAAGCGATATCATAATTCCCGATTCCGTCTTTGTTGAAAAGGATATTTATAAATCCATTTTTAGAAGTTATTCCTTGAATTTGCATGGCTTCGTCTTTGCCATTGAATAATTCTTTTATGGACATTTTTAGATTCAATTCGCCAAGCGAAACTAACGTATCTCCCTCAAAAGGTGCTTTGTTGATGATAAGTAGTTTGTTTAACGTAATGGTTGCATTTGGAAAATTCTTGAAAAGACTTAAATCTGCATCTGCAAATGATACTTTTGCATCTACTTTTTCGTTGATGGCACTAGCAATTTTGGATTTGATTTCGTCCTTAAAAAAATACGGAATTGCAAACAAAGCTACTGTGAAGAGTACGATTAGTATTCCTACTACTTTTAAAATTTTCTTGAACATAATTGTTTAATTTTGGATTATCATTAAAACAAAAACGATGCCTTTTTATGGGAAATAGTAATAAAAAAGTCCGTTTAAGAATTTCTCGAACGGACTTTTTCGTTTTTATATTACATTTAATTGATGTCAATTTCAAACGGCATCAAGGCTTGAACTCCTGTTCGAGATTGAAATTGTTTTACTTGTTGCATTAATTTATAATTTTCGTTACCAATTTCTTCTTTTATAAAGTTTTCTTTTGATTGTGCGAAAGGGAAGTTTGCTAGAAGGTCGTTGAAGTTTTTCTCGTATTCAGGATAATTTTGAGTCGAATACGTTTTAATTTTGGCAAGAGCCGCCGCTTGGCTAATGGCATCATTCAAACCTCCAATTTTGTCAACTAAACCTATTTTCAATGCTTCGGCACCAGTCCAAACTCGCCCTTGAGCGATTGCATCTACTTGTGCAAAAGTCATTTTTCGCCCTTGGGCAACATGGGTCACGAATATTTTGTAAATCTGTTCGACACCTGCAAGAGTAACGGCTTTAAACTTTTCGTCCAAGGGTACAAACGGACTGTAATTAGGAGCGTTTTCGTGTGTTCGTATTTGCTCGGTATTGATTCCGTAGCGGTTTGCGGCAGTGGCAAAATTAGGTAAAATTCCAAAAACGCCTATCGAACCAGTTATAGTATTTTCTTCGGCAAAAATGGTATTGGCATTACAAGCAATGTAATACCCGCCCGAAGCTGCATAATTTCCCATAGAAACTACTACAGGTTTTACTTTTTTGGTCAGTTCTATTTCTCTCCAAATCAAATCAGAGGTCAACGCATTCCCGCCTGGACTGTCAATACGCAATACAATGGCTTTTACATCCTTGTTTTTTCTAGCTTCCTGCAACGAACGTCGCATAGAACCTTCGCCAATAACGGTTACGTCGCCTTCGCCACTTTGTATTTCGCCTTGGGCGTAAATAACGGCAATTTGGTTGCTCGTATCCGTATCCGTGCCCGTAGTTATTGTATTTTGGGTATAATCCGAAATTGAAATGCTATTGTAGTCCTCGTCGCTAGCTACTTTTAAGGCGTTCCTGATGGCGTCATGATAAACATCTTCATAGGCGACAACATCGACTAGTTTTTGCGCTTTTGCCATTTCGGGTGTGCGTGCCAAAAGTCCATTTGCAATTTCGTTTAGCTTGGTTACGGGAATATTACGGCTTTTTGAAATATCAGTAACAACACTGCTCCAAACCGAGTTTAATAATGCCGTGGTTTGTTCTCTATTGGCATCGCTCATTTTATTTTCTAGAAAAGGTTCAACGGCACTTTTATATTTTCCGTGGCGAATGACTTCCATTTTTAAACCAGATTTATCTTGAAAATCTTTAAAAAACATCACTTCGGTAGACAGTCCTTTGAAATCTAATTCGCCCACAGGATTGAGATAAATGGTATTGGCAACCGAGTTCAAATAATATTCTTTTTGCGAATAGGCATTGGCATAGGCCATGACAAATTTTCCGGATTTCTTGAAACTTTCTAGTGCATTTCGCAATTCTTTGCTTTGCGCCATTCCCAATTCGGAGTTGTTGTTGAGAATCGAAATGCCTTTGATAGCATCGTCTGATTGTGCTATTTCGATGGCGTTTATAACATCAGTAACACCAATTTTTTTGTTTTTAGAAAAAACATCCATCCAAGGATCTTTGTATTTTCCCGCATAATCATTGGTAATATCACTTAAATTAAGCTCGATTACCGAATTGTTTTTTACTTCAACACCTTCGGATTCGCCCCCAAAAATAGCTCCGATGAGTACGATTCCGAAAAAGAATAACATAAAAAACACAAAAATACCAATAATCGTGGCCAGCACATTTCCTAAAAATCTCATATTATTTTTTTTAAATAAGTCGCAAAAACACTTGTTGTGTTACAATTATGGTGATAGAATTAATTATCAACACCTGCTACAAATATACTGTAATTCTAAAATTGTTTTACTTAATTTGTGCTTAATATGAAAGCACAGCATCAAGTCGTTTTATCGTTAGGCAGTAATCAAGGAGATCGATTCAGGAATATCGAGACTTGCTTACAGATTATTCATCAAGAAATAGGGACAATAATCAAGGTTTCCAAGTTGTACGAAACGCCGTCTTGGGGTTTTGAAAGTGATGCGTTTTACAATTGTGCTTTGCTGTTGCACACCTTTAGTTCGGCGACCAAAGTCTTGAGTCAGGTATTGAAAATAGAGAAAAAACTAGGGCGTATTCGATCAGGAATAACAGGCTATGAAGCACGAGTAATTGATATTGATTTGATTGCTTTTGATGATGAAATTATAGCGACCCAAACACTTCAAATTCCGCATCCGTCGATGCAAAATCGAAATTTTGTTTTGTTGCCTTTTCAAGATTTGAATTTAGATTGGAAACATCCCATTTTAAAAAAATCTATTGCTGATTTACTGGCTATTTCTCCTGATGAAAGTCGCTGTGTTGCCATTCGGGATTTAGAAAATCCTTTGGACGCTATTCCGTTACAAAAATTCAATTACATATCTTTTGAAGGGAATATTGGCGCTGGAAAAACTACTTTGACTACCAGAATTGCTCAAGATTTTAATGCCAAAACGGTTTTGGAACGGTTTGCTGACAATCCTTTTTTGCCCAAGTTTTATAAGGATCAAAACCGGTTTGCTTTCCCACTGGAAATGTCTTTTCTAGCAGATCGGTACCAGCAAGTATCGGATGATTTGGCACAATTTGATTTGTTTACAGATTTTATTGTAGCTGATTATCATATTTTTAAATCGCTGATTTTTGCCAAGATTACCTTGGCGGAAGACGAGTTTCGCTTGTATCGCACCTTGTTTGATATTATTTACAAAGAAATGCCTAAACCAGATTTGTATGTGTATTTATATCAAAACACCGCCCGTTTGTTGCAAAATATAAAACGCCGCGGTAGAAGTTACGAGCAAACGATCACCGAAGAATATTTAGATAAAATAAATACGGGCTATCTCGATTATATTAAATCCCAAACCGATTTGAATGTTTTGATTATAGATGTTTCAGATCTTGATTTTGTAAAAAAACAGGAAGATTATACTTTTATTTTAAATGAAATTCAACAAAAATTAATTGGATAAACACTTATCTTTTTAGAGTAAAATGACCTCTTTTTTCTGGACTATTTGGGTCAAGCTTTAGAACATACCAATAATCGTCAGCAGGTAAAGGAGCACCATTTAGTGTCCCGTTCCAAGAAGGATTTGTTGCATTTAAAGTAGTGATGAATTTTCCGTAACGGTCAAAAATTGTAATTTGGGCTTCTGGATAGTTTTCGATTCCTTTAATTTTCCAGACATCATTGAAATTGTCATTATTTGGGGTGAAATACTTTGGTGCCAGTACAATAATAAAAGTTTCAGTATCGATACTGCAGGAATTTATTTCTCGCACATAGGCTGTTTGCAATCCGCTGGGTACATTTGTGAATTCATTTGATGCTTGATAATGAATGTTGTCAATTGAATATTCGAAAAACGGTTGTTTGTTTTTCAAGAGAATAGTTATGGTATTGTCTTCAATGTTTATTTGTTTTATTTCAGGCGCAGGATGTTCTATTACATTAATGGTCTCGGTGATGGTGCAGCTTGCTGGATCTGGTCTTGTAATGGATACAGTATAAATTCCGGGCGCAGTAACAGTTATGGTTTTGGTTGTTTCCGCAGTAGACCAAAGGTATTTTTCGCCACTCAACTTGGTTTCAATGGTGAGAGGATTTGGTGTGCAAATGACAACTTCTTGATTTTCTGTAGGAGGTAAATCGTATACAATTACGTCAATAGGTATTTTAACTCCGTTGCTGCAGTATTGATTTACGGCTTCTATATAAAAAGTGGTGTTTGCGGTAACATATCTTGTCACAGTAGTTCCAACTGATATTAGACTACTTCCTAGTGGATCTTCATACCAATATATGGTTCCTTCAGTAGTTTTGGCTTCCATTGTAATGGTACCTGAGCCACATAATTTGAATGTTGACTTTGTTGGAATTAGAACAGGAACATTATATATTGTAGCTATAATAGGGGTTCTTAAAGATGTTTTTTCGCAACCAGAATATTTTGTTTCCACGTAATACGTCTGCGTTTTTGTTATATTGGGAGTTGTAAAAATGTTTCCAGTTGCTATGGCGGTACCTCCAGTTTCATTTTCATACCAATTAACAATTCCTAAATTAGTACTTGCTTGTAGGGTAACGCTTCCTGTTCCACATCTAGAATCTGGAGTTGTTTGTGTAATTTGAGGAATGCGCATCGAGGTGCTAGTTGCGATATCTATTTTTGGGTCATTGGGCATGCCGCCATATTCGATCATATAGCCTTTTTGTTGGTTTAATCCGCTAGGAGAGCCGTTGTAACTCAAATCATTCCAAGACCCTTTTTCGCCAGTTCCCAGTTCGCAAATGTGTGCAAAATTTTCGCTAAATCCAAACAAGTCTGTATCGTTATTTGGTTCGTAAATAGGTATTCCTTCATACCATCTAGGGCTACTTCTATTCCAAAAGGCGTATCCTGGATAATTCCCAATATATCTCGGATTCGATATTAGAACACCAGGTGCTGGAGTCGTTTGTCGATTGTCAAAAAAAACGGTGCCCTTTTCTGGGCCACTCATCCATTTCCATTGTCCTTCAACCTCTAAATCAGAACCACCAATCCAACCTGCTCCATCAATTTGTCCGCCCACTAATTGTTGTTCGTCTGTAGATGTTATAGTTGTTAAATATCCTTTTAATCCAAAATACGTTTTGGTTTCAGCATTTTTTAGTGCACCATCCCAAAGGATATCTTTAGCGTCTACAAATTCATAAAAATGTTTGTTGGTTGGGAAATAACTAGCTTTGTCTATACTTATAGAAAAAGAACGATTGCCTGTTGGTTTTAGCGATGAATTGATGTATACTACGTCTTTAATTGCTTTTATAAAGTCAGAATATGCTACTAATGCTCCTGGATTTGGACTCGTTAAGGTTAAACGTCCTGAATTAGAATCCCACTTTGAAACTATTGATGGATGATTTCCAGTAAGCGATAAAAGATCATATTGTTCGTTATATCCTATGGAAATTTGAATAAAAATGGTATCTGTACTAGTATTATCGGGGTCAGTAATAGTGAAATCAGTAACAATAGGCAGGCTCGTTTGTGGACAATATATTTGATCTCCAGTAGCTTTTAAAATTGCTAAAGCATTGGTCATTTTTTTTTGAAATGAAAGCGATGAAATACTTACTATCGAATCAGACGTGGCTTTGATTTGTTCCTTAAAATTTTGCGCAGAACTAGTATAAGCAAGAGCTAGAAATGATATGAAAATACAGCTGCGTTTTAAAAATTTCATGTTTTAAATCGTTTTCTCAAATGGAATTATTAAAATTAGTATTCGTAAACTATTTATTGTTACGATTTTAACAGTATAAAACGGTTTAGCGTTTTAAACTAAAATGACCTTTTATCTCTGCGTTACCATCTCCTAAATTTAATGTATACCAATAATCATCTGCGGGTAAAGATGCACCATTTAATGTCCCGTTCCAGCTTTTGTTTTTGGAATTTAGGCTAGTTATGTATTTGCCAAATCGGTCAAAAATGGTGATTTCAGCATTTGGATACTTTATCATTCCTTTAATTTCCCATACATCATTGAAAGAATCATTATTTGGGGTAAAATATTTGGAAACGCCTACAAGTACAACTTCTTGCGTAACATAACCACAGCCATTTTTGTCGTTCACATAAACTACGTGAACTCCCGAGGAAACATTAGTAAAAAAATTGGAATCCTGATAATAACCAGTCGGCTCGTCAAGGCTGTACTCGTATTTTCCAGGCCCTGTTGCGGTAATCGTGATGGTGTTCACATCGGTTAAGTCAACCACATCAACGGTAACATTGGTCGCTGTATTCGAGGCGGTAACTTTTATTGTTCTTATGCGGCTACAACCAGAAGGACTGGTTACTGTTACAGTATACAGACCTTCGGTATTTACCTCTAGGATAGGCGAGTTGGTGCCTGTAGCTGAACCGTCTTTTGTCCATAAATAATCGTAATTATTTGTTGGTGTATTGTCTAAAATTCCAGCATCAAGCGTAACAAAAAAGGTTGCAATATTTGAACAGACCAATTCATTGGCACTTCCATCAGTATTCAAATCGATATTCGGAATTGGATTAACTACAAAATTCAAAGTTGTGCTTGCGCTGCAAATGGTATTCAAAGGGTTTTCTACTTTTGCAGTAACGGTTTGAGTTCCTGTCACAAATGGATTGGGCAAAGGGCTTGGTAATACTGCTCCATTTTT
This sequence comes from Flavobacterium restrictum, assembly GCF_007097245.1. Lineage (GTDB taxonomy): Bacteria > Bacteroidota > Bacteroidia > Flavobacteriales > Flavobacteriaceae > Flavobacterium > Flavobacterium restrictum. The sequence continues at coordinate 115,865 of NZ_VJZT01000010.1, forward strand.
GTCGAAATATTTCACAATCATATTGGTTTGCCCGCCCAGAATGGTGGTTTGAAAAGTAGCAGTGTCAAAGCCAATTTTTCCATCTTGATTTATTGGGTTTGCTTCGTCATCACAAGAAGTGGTTAATGATGGATCAACTGCATAAGCAACTGGAGCTGCATCAACAATAAATGCGATGGTAGTTTCGTCAAAGCATTTTTGAGGCGAAGTATTGGTGACCACCGCTTTTATAGTTTTTGAGGTTGTTGAAAAAGTGGCTGGAAATGGACTTGTAATCAAATTTCCATTCGAATCTTTTAACGGAGCGTTGTTTTTGTCAAAATAAGTTACTGTGACATTGCTTTGCCCTTTTACTAAATCTGATTCGAGAGAAGCGGTATTGAAGCTAAAAATACCATCGTTGTTATCGTCACATTGTCTGGTAATGGTTACGGGATTAGCCACAGGCAACGCTTCGACATTTAGGGTCAAGTAAGGACCTAAACCGTAACATGCATTGTCTACATCACTATCGACACGAATCCAAATATCCTGTGAGTTGGGATACCCATTATTTCTATAATTTGAAATATCGGTAATTACTTGAAGTTCTGCCAGCGCATCGGCTTCATTTTTATAGTAATTAATTGTATACGTTTGATTGGTTGGTAATGTGGCTAAAATTACAGCTTTGGTCGCCGAAAAATCAAATCTTGTAATTCCATCACGATTGTTATTGTTGGCATTATTATTTCCATTGGCATCTAAAAAATCATCGCAAACCGGTGCGAATGGAATTTTGTAGGTTTTTGGGATATTAGTTGCGGGAACTTTCAACGTTATTTTGCCCACGCTACTGCAGTTCGTTATTTTATTGGCTACTCTTACCCAAACATCCATGGTTGATGGAGTTGTATTTTCGAATGCTAAATTATTTGTAATTAAATCAGTCGAAAGACCACTATTTGCTCCTGATTGTGAGGTATAATAGTTAAAATTTTCATTAGTATAATTGGCAGAAATTAGATTATTGTTTACGGTTAAATTAAATAGTGTTTTTCCGTCCGAAATAATATCGGTGTCGCATTGAACAATAGTAATATCGTTTACAATTGGGACAGAATTGACTGTAAATTGTATTGTTGTCGTTGCAAAACAAGCGGTGTTTATTGGATTTTCAACTTTTACCGTCACCGTTTGAGTTCCAGTTACAAATGGATTTGGAAGCGGGCTATGCAATGGATTGTTATTTTTATCAAAATAGGAAACGGTCATGTCAGTTTGAGTTCCTAGAATAGTAGCTTGAAAAGTACTGGTATTAAAACCAAATTTTCCATCTTGGTTCAATGAATTTGGTTCGTCATCGCAAGTTGTTGTTAGCGTTGGTGAAATGGCAAAAGCTTCGGGCAAATCATCAACTACAAATGGAATTGTTGTTGCGCTAGCACAATGCAGCGCCGAGTTTCCTGTAACAACCGCTTTTATAGTTTGTGAGATGGTGGAGAAACTAGCTGGAAATGGACTGCTAATCAAAGTTCCATTGGAATCTTTTAAAGGATTGCCCGTTTGGTCAAAATAAGTAACGGTTACATTGGTTTGTCCGTTTAATAACGTTTGTTCTAGTGTAGCGGTGTTAAAAGTGTAAATGCCGTCTTGATTATCGTCACAATGTCTTGCAATTGTTACGGTATTTGCAATTGGTAACGGACTCACGAGAACCGTAATTGGTGTTCTATCGGTACAGCCGTTATCCACGTAAAAAGTCGTCGTAGCAGCTAGCGGAGGCGTGGTATACGTATCACCAGTTTGTAACAAAATTCCGTTTGTAGGGCTATCATACCACTTTATTGTCCCTGTTGAAGTGCTTGCTTGAAGTGTTATTTTTTCTGAACCGCATATAGGAGCTGGTGTGGTAACATTAATTTGAGACATTTCGAGTACTGTACTTGCCGAAATTTGTATGCCATCAACATCTCCAGCAACCATGCCGCCATATTCTACAATATAGCCTTTGGGTTGGTAATCACCAGAGGAGCCGCCAGTATTGGATAAGTCATTCCAAGAACCTGGAATACCTACGCCGGGAGCTGTTACATGCGCATAATCCTCGTCGCCCAAATTGTTTGGTTCTCCATTATTAGTATTCCATAAAGCAAAATTTGGAGTAGTGCCGTTACCAATTCCGTTCCAAAAAACAGTTCCTGTACCGCCGTTAGCAAATCCTTCGGGACCAGTAACCCATTTCCATTGCCCTTCTACAGCAGCATCGCTTCCGCCAATCCAGCCAGCTCCGGGTGCTTGGGCTCCCGCTAATTGTGCTTCTTCGGCAGAGGTTAAGGCGGCTAAATATCCTTTTAATCCATAGTAATTTCTGGTTTCGGCTGCTGCTTTTGCATTATACCAAGTGATTCCTAAATTGGGCACATACTCATAAAAATGCTTGTTTGTAGGCAAATAACTTAAGGATCCTGTTCCTAAATTGATAGAAAAAGAGCGCTCTCCAGTGGGAGAAGTTGTCGAGTTGCTGTATTTTACAGCTGCAAGAGCTGCTTCAAAATCAGTGAAAGGAATGGGACTACCAGTAATGGAAGTAAGCGTTAGTTTCCCTTCGGATACCGACCAACTGGATGCAATAGTGGGGTGATTGCCAGTAAGTGTCAATACATCTTGTCCATATACATAGCCAGACGCTATTTGAACATAAACCGCATTCGTATTGGGATCAAGAGGATTGTAAGTTATGTGAACCGTTTCTACGATATTGGTCAAAGTGCCGGGGCAGTATGGATTTGGATTTGAGGTGGCGGTGATTTTTGGAATTGTACTTGTCGCTATGGATGTACAATTTTCAGAATAGCTGGCGGTTGCGTCTTTGTCTGTTGACCAATTGGCATCAGAATAGGCTTTATTATCAACTTGTATGCAGCTTAGCTTTGGATTGGATCCCAAAAGAATACTAGTTAAAATACTATTGTTACTATTTTTTAAATTAAGACTAATTAACTTATTACCACTGCTATCTAAAGTAGTCAAATTCATATTTTTAGTAACATCCAAACTCATTAATTGATTATAACTACATACTAAAATTGTTAAAGACGTATTTTTAGTAACATCCAAACTTGTTATTTGATTTTCTTTACAATCCAAAATAGTCAAAGCTACATTTTTAGAAACATCCAAACTCGCTAAATTAGTTTGTGAACAGCCTAAATATGTTAAAAAAGTATTTTTAGTAACATCCAAATTCGTTAATTGGTTACCGCCGCAATATAAGTTATTTAAAGCTGTATTTTTGGTAATATCTAAACTAGTTAGTTGGTTGAATGTACATTGCAAAGTTTTTAATGCTGTGTTTTTGGAGACATCCAAACTCGTTAATTGATTCCCAAGACAATCTAAATCTGTCAATGCTAAAAAATCCTGCAACCCTGTTAAATCAGCAATATTTAGGTCTGCAAGATTTATACTAGTTACCCCACTCACATTTGCAGTAAGCACCTTCCCATCAATAGCACCACTGTCAATCCTTAAGCTAATCAAAGCTTGTTCAAAATTTACATCAGGAATTAAAGTATATTGCCCAAACCCAGAAATACTAGAACATAACAAAACAAAAAACACTATTTTTTTCATAACAATCAACTGCTTAAACGATTTCGTAAAAATAGGGAAGTAAATGGAAATAAAAGAGGCTAATGAATTATTTTATCAAAACACCGAGTTACTGCAAAACTCATTACGCAAAACTCATTTTACAAAACAAATCCCAAACCACAATTCCAGCGCTTACAGATATATTTAAGGAATGTTTGGTTCCCAATTGCGGAATTTCGATGCAGCAATCGCATAAAGCAACGGCTTCTTGTGCTACGCCATGTACTTCGTTGCCAAAAATTAAAGCGTATTTAGTATCTTTTTTAACTTTAAAATCTTGCAAAAAAACAGCACTTTCTACTTGTTCAATGGCAAGTGTTACGGTATTTTCTTTTTTTAAAATAGCAATTACTTCCAGCACGTTGTCGTGATGTTCCCATGCTACAGTTTCGGTGGCGCCAAGTGCCGTTTTATGAATTTCCTTATTGGGAGGTGTTGCAGTGATCCCGCAAAGGATTATTTTTTCGATCAAAAAGGCGTCTGCCGTTCGAAACACAGACCCAATATTATGCAAACTTCTGATGTCGTCGAGTACCAATATAAGAGGTGTTTTCTCCGATGTTTTAAAATCAGTAACGGATTTTCGGTTGAGTTCGCTATTTTCTAATTTTCTCATGCTTTGTTGTGACTATTTTATAAACAAAAAAGCTTCCCTAAAATAGGAAGCTTTTGATGGTATGATTTTTTTTGGATTAGCTTTTTGGAGCGTCATCTGGCAAAACAGTACCTTTAATGGTTAGTACTTTTGTAGCTTGTCCTTCTGCATTAGAAGTTACGGTTACCGTTTTAGTAAAAGCACCTACTCTGTCAGTGGCATAACGCACTCCAATAACTCCTTTTGCACCTGGCATAATTGGTTCTTTTGGAGTAGTTGGAACAGTACAACCACATGATCCTTGTGTGTTAGTAATGATTAATGGCTTGTTACCATTGTTTGTGAACTCAAATTTACGATTTGGTTCTGCATTGTGTGCAATCGTACCATAATCAATAGTTTCAGTAACAAATACCATTCCTGCGCCTTCTACCTTTGGTGTAGATACTTTTGCAGCGGCTGGAGCTTTCTTAACTTTTTTAGAAGTTTCTTGCGCATTAGAATTTGTAATTCCTAAAACGATTAACAGGGCAAGAGTAACTATTTTTTTCATCTTTGTTTAATTTTAAAATTCAATCACAAATCTATATAAAAAATAGAAATCTAGTCCTAAATTTTTCTTAAATATATTTTTAATTTTTGAAGTCTTCCTTTTTCGTTTTAAAATATATAAATTCGCTGTCACATTTTTTTAAAGAAAACTATTTTGGCAGCTAAAGATAAAGAAGTTAAGGAAACCCCTTTAATGAAGCAATACAACGAAATCAAAAGGAAATATCCGGATGCTTGCTTGCTGTTTCGTGTAGGCGATTTTTATGAAACATTTGGTGACGATGCGGTACGGGCTTCCAGAATTCTAGGGATAACCTTGACCAAAAGAGGCGCAGGTTCCGAAACCGAAACGGCGTTGGCGGGTTTTCCACATCATTCCATTAATACGTATTTGCCCAAACTAGTCAAAGCGGGACTTCGAGTGGCTATTTGCGATCAGCTTGAAGATCCCAAAATGACCAAAAGTATTGTAAAACGAGGCGTGACAGAGCTGGTAACTCCGGGAGTTTCGCTAAACGATGAGGTGTTGCAATCCAAGACCAATAATTTTCTTGCAGCTATTTATTTTGCCAATAAATCCATCGGGATTGCATTTTTAGATGTCTCTACAGGTGAGTTTCTAACGTCGCAAGGCAACGCCGAATATATCGATAAGTTGTTACAAAATTTCAATCCAAGTGAGGTTTTGATTCCAAAAAATAATAAGAATAATTTCCGAGAAACCTTTGGAGATGATTACCATAGTTTTTATCTCGAAGACTGGATTTACAAGGAGGATTATGCCTTCGAAATCCTAACGAAGCATTTTCAAACTGTTTCGCTAAAGGGTTTTGGAATCGAAGAATTGAAAGAAGGCATCATTGCTTCGGGAGCGATTTTATATTATTTATCCGAAACGCAACACAACAGAGTGCAACACATCACGGCAATTCAGCGTATTGCCGAAGATGCCTATGTTTGGATGGATCGCTTTACAATTCGCAATCTCGAATTGTATCACAGTTATAATCCCAATGCCGTGACGCTGCTGGATGTTATTGACAAAACGCTTTCGCCAATGGGCGGTCGGCTGCTCAAACGCTGGTTGGCTTTGCCGTTGAAAGATGCCAATAAAATAAAAAATCGCCATCAAGTGGTTTTGTATTTAAAAGAAAATCAATCGGTTTTAAAAAATATCCAAAAGCAAATCAAGCAAATTTCAGATTTAGAACGACTCATTTCCAAAATTGCCGCAGGGAAAGTGTCGCCTCGTGAAATTATCTACCTCAAGGAATCGCTAGACGCTATTATTCCCATCAAAACATTGGCTTTGGCAAGTCCACAAGAAGCCGTAAAAGTCATTGGCGACAGCCTGCACAGTTGTGATTTGTTGCGTGAAAAAATAAAAATCACCCTAAATCAAGATGCTCCTGTCGCTATTGCAAAAGGGAATGCGATTGCCAAAGGAATCAACGAAGAACTCGATGAATTGCGAGCCATATCCACTTCGGGAAAAGAATTTTTGGAAGGAATCGAAAAAAGAGAATCTCAAAAAACAGGAATTTCGTCTCTAAAAATTTCATTCAATAACGTTTTTGGGTATTATATCGAAGTGCGTAATTTGCATAAAGATAAGGTTCCTCCAGAATGGATTCGTAAGCAAACCTTGGTCAATGCGGAACGTTATATCACTGAAGAACTCAAAGAATACGAAACCAAAATCCTAGGTGCCGAAGAAAAAATTCATAAAATAGAAGTCGCATTATTCGAGCAATTGGTCAGTTGGATCGCAACGTACATCAAACCTGTTCAAATGAATGCTAATTTGGTCGCCCAATTGGATTGTTTGTGTTCGTTTACGCAACTCGCCATCGAAAATAAATATGTTTGTCCAGAACTTGACGAAACGTTCGAACTAGAAATCAAAAACGGACGGCATCCTGTTATCGAGAAACAATTGCCCGTTGGGATGCCGTACATTGCCAATGATGTTTTCTTGGATCGTGAAACGCAACAATTAATCATGATTACGGGCCCTAATATGTCTGGAAAATCGGCTATTTTGCGACAAACCGCTTTGATTGTGCTTTTGGCTCAAATGGGAAGTTTTGTCCCTGCGGATAACGTGAGGATGGGAATTGTAGATAAAATATTTACCCGAGTTGGGGCAAGTGATAATATCTCGATGGGCGAATCGACTTTTATGGTCGAAATGAACGAAACAGCCTCGATTCTAAATAACATCTCCGACAGAAGTTTGGTGCTACTAGATGAAATAGGACGAGGAACGAGTACGTATGACGGAATTTCGATTGCTTGGGCAATAGCGGAGTTTTTGCACGAGCATCCTTCGCAACCCAAAACCTTATTCGCAACCCATTATCATGAGTTGAACGAAATGACCGAATCCCTGCCTCGAATTCAGAACTATAATGTGGCAGTAAAAGAGCTAAAAGATACCGTACTTTTTATTCGGAAATTAATAAAAGGCGGGAGTGCCCATAGTTTTGGAATTCACGTGGCCAAAATGGCTGGAATGCCTCAAATTGTGATTTTAAAAGCCCAAAAACTATTAAAAAAATTAGAAAAAAACCATTCTAGTGACGCCCTAAACGGAATCAAAGCCACCAATGACGAGGTGCAAATGAGCTTTTTTAATCTTGATGATCCTTTACTTGAGGAAATCAAAGAGGAAATTCTGAATTTAGACATCAATACCATTACGCCTATGGAAGCCTTGATGAAACTCAATGAAATCAAGAGAATGTTGACTAGAAAATAAAATAAAGTGTTTAAGGTTTAGGTTATCAGAAGGTTACCTTTTAGCTTAAAAATTTTAGCAAAAAAGACTTGTTTAATCCAATTAATGTGCTAAATTTGCCACCGCAATACAGAACAAGTATTGTTGTTCTTTACAAGAATTGAAAATGCGAAAATAGCTCAGTTGGTAGAGCGCGACCTTGCCAAGGTCGAGGTCGCGGGTTCGAGCCCCGTTTTTCGCTCAAAAAACCATACAATGCTCGGATGGTGAAATTGGTAGACACGCTGGACTTAAAATCCAGTGAACAGCAATGTTCGTGCGGGTTCAAGTCCCGCTCTGAGTACAAAGAAAGCTTCAAACTATGTTTGAGGCTTTTTTTATTTTCGATTTTTTCTAATGTGTAAATGGTTTTGTGGTAAATGTCTAGCGTAAAAAATGTATGGGAGCTTTTGTAATTAGCAAGCGATTTAATGATACGTATAAATTTGTTTTTACTTCTAGAAAGGGAAAAATTATTTTTACGAGTTTGAGCTACGAACTAAAATTTGAATGCCAAGAAGAAATCGATGGATTTAAAGCGGCTATTGAAACAGCTGAATTTGTAAAGTTCAAATCGCCCAACGGGAAGTATTTTTTTAAATTGATGTTAGGAGAACAACATTTTGCAACAAGCAGAAAATACACAACGGAGTTACGGCTTAAAAAAGGAATAAATGAAATTGTACTATACGCTTCCAAGGCGGAAGTTTTGGACTTTTCGGAAAATGATTTTGTTTTTACCGATTAAGGAAGATTTTTTTTTGAAAAACCCCATACTGCTTTTTGTAGTATGGGTTTTTTTAGGGTTTAAAAATTATTAAAACACTGTCTTTTAGCATTTTAATAATTATTTTTTAAACAAAAAAAAGTCGTCACACGATGTGGACGACTTGATTTTTTAGGTAATTTAGAATTACTTAGTCGCAGGAGTAGCAACAACAGCAGCAGCAGCAGTATCAACGGCAACAGCAGCAGTATCAGCAACAACAGCAGCAGTATCAGCAACAACAGCAGTAGAATCTACAGCAGTAGCATCAGCAGCAGCATCAGCTTTTTTACAAGATACAACAGTCAAAACAGCAACAACAGCTAAACTTAAAAATACTTTTTTCATCTTAATTTTATTATAAAGGTTAATTATTAATTCGTGGCAAAGATATAAAATTTTTAATATGTAAAATATTTTTTTATTTTTTTTTTAAAATAATATTCAATTGCAACGCTCGTTGTATTTATCAAGTACTATGCCAAAAAACGAATAGTAATAGAATAATTGCTTTTTTTTGAATGTTTGTTTTTTATTAGGGTGCAAAATTAAGAAAGTGCTAGAAATAGCTCTTTTTTAAAAGTTGCTTTTTTTTGTGAATTTAATTCGGTAAAATTTGAATTTTAAGTAGTTAGTGTGGTAAAAACACCTTTTTTGCACCTTTGTAACACTATTGCAAATGGCTCATAATACTGTTTGTTGCTCCTTTATTTTGTGCTATAAATAAACTACAAATGGCTCCTTTTTCGGTTCTTGTGGTATCATTTGTTATTAAATGGGATACGGCAAGCGCTAATTCGGTTTTTGTTGCAATTGTGACGCATCCTTTTAGGTTTACCAGAGCGGTTGCCTCTGCAAAATGAGAATAATTAGGGCCAATAATTATGGGAACACCAAAAGTAGCGGGCTCTAACAGGTTGTGAACTCCTGGATTACCAAAACCGCCACCTACATAAGCGATATCGGCATAGGCGTATATTTTGGTCAGAATTCCTACGGTATCAATGATGAAAACATCAAAATCAGTACCGTCTTTATTTTCTCGTTCCGAAAATAGCACCGTTTTTTTGCGAATGCTTGCTTTGAGTTCCTGTATTTGATCGGGTTTAATGTTGTGCGGTGCAATAATAAATTTCACTTTTAGAGTCGTAGTATTGATAAAATCAACCAAAATACTTTCGTCTTTTGGCCACGAGCTACCTACTACAATCGTGAGGGTATTGTTTTTGAACTCCGCAATAAAATCAAGCGTATTGTCTTTTTCAACAATAGCTGCTACTCGGTCAAATCGGGTATCTCCAGAAACAATTGCATTGGTTTTACCCAATTGATTTAGTAGTTTTTGAGAGTTTTCATTTTGTACAAAAAAATACGTAAAGGCATCCAATGCTTTTTTATAAAAACCGCCATACCATTTAAAAAAAAGCTGATTTTCTCTAAAAATTCCAGAAATTAAATAAGTTGGTGTTTTTGTTTTTTGGAGTTCATTCAAGTAATTAAGCCAATATTCGTATTTGATAAAAAATGCCATTTCGGGGTGAACAATTGCTAGAAATTGCTGGGCATTTGCTTTAGTGTCTATTGGCAAATAAACCGTAACATCAGCAACCGTGTTGTTTTTTCGGACTTCATAACCAGAAGGGGAAAAAAAAGTAAGCACAATTTTGTGGTTGGGAAATTGCATTTTTACCTTTTCGATAACGGGTAAACCCTGCTCGTATTCGCCCAACGAGGCGGCGTGAAACCAAATGGTTTTATCCGAAGGTTTTATTTTTTGGTTCAAAACAAGGAAAACTGTTTTTCTTCCGTCTACAAAAAGTTTTATTTTTGAACTGAATAAAGCGATGATTTTGATAAAAAATGTAGCAAAAAGTACCGTGATGTTGTAGAGAAAAAGCATAGAACTATTTTTTGGCTAAAATACTGTTTCTTTGTATTATTTTCATTGCTTTAAACTCATTAAATACCTATTTTTGTTATTCTTTATTAGAAAGCAGTTGCAGTATTTGCCTCTAAAGCTTTTCAACATTAAACAGGAATACATGAAAAAAATTCAAATGGTTGACTTAAAAAGTCAATACGAAAAAATAAAAGATACCGTAAATACGTCTATTCAGGAAGTTTTGGACACGAATACCTACATCAATGGACCACAAGTTCATGCTTTCCAGAAAGCATTAGAAGAATACCTTGATGTAAAACACGTCATTCCTTGCGCCAATGGAACGGATGCCTTGCAAATTGCTATGATGGGATTGGGTTTGGAGCCCGGCGATGAGGTAATTACCGCTGATTTTACTTTTGCGGCTACTGTTGAAGTGATTGCTTTGTTGCAATTGACACCCGTTTTAGTTGATGTTGATTTGTATAATATGAATATTTCTATCGACGCCATCAAAAAAGCGATTACTCCCAAAACCAAAGCAATTGTACCAGTACATTTATTTGGACGTGCGGCTAATATGGAGGCTATTATGGCTGTTGCCAATGAGTATAATTTATACGTTATTGAGGATAATGCACAAGCTATTGGTGCCAATTGTAAATTCTCGGATGGTACCAAAAAGAAAGCAGGGACAATAGGTCATGTGGGTTCTACATCCTTTTTTCCTTCTAAAAATCTAGGCTGTTATGGCGATGGTGGGGCTATTTTTACTAATGATGATGCACTAGCTCACCAACTTCGCGGTATTGTAAATCACGGTATGTACGAGCGCTACCATCACGATGTTGTGGGAGTGAATTCTCGTTTAGACAGTATTCAAGCTGCCGTTTTGAATGCTAAATTACCGTTTTTAGATCAATATGGACACGCTCGTCAGGAAGCAGCTCGAAAATATTCAGCCGCTTTTGCTGGTCATAAAAACATTGTTGCGCCCACTATTTGCGGGAATTGCGATTGCCACGTATTTCATCAATACACACTCCGAATTGTCGATGCTGATCGCAACGGATTGATGCAGCATTTACTAGACAAAGGTATTCCGTGCGCCATTTATTATCCAATCCCATTGCATTCGCAAAAAGCCTATTTGGACGATCGCTATAAAGAAGAGGATTTTCCAGTTACCAATCAATTGGTTAAGGAAGTATTGTCTTTGCCAATGCATACGGAACTGGACGATGACCAAATTAAATTCATAACAGATAGCGTTTTGGAGTTTTTAGCTTCTTCGTAACAAAAAAAACGGGCAATAAGTGGTAGGTAATTGTAATACCACTGCTTAATTTATTTTTTCTTTGCAAAAAAAACAAACATGAAAGTATTAGTAACAGGAGGTTTAGGATTTATTGGTTCGCATACCGTTGTCGAATTGCAAAATGTAGGATACGAAGTAGTCATTGTGGATAATCTTTCTAATTCTTCCCAAGAAGTTTTAAAAGGAATTGTAGCCATAACAGGTACAACTCCTGTTTATGAAAACATTGATTTAAGAGAAAAAGCAGCCGTTCAAGACTTTTTTCAAAAGCATGATGATATTGCAGGTGTTATTCATTTTGCAGCGTCAAAAGCAGTTGGCGAGAGCGTTGGGGATCCCTTATTGTATTACGAAAACAACATTAGTGCCTTGGTTTATGTTTTGAAAGAATTGCAAAAAAAACCAGCAGCAAATTTTATTTTTAGTTCTTCTTGCACCGTTTATGGACAAGCCGAGGTAATGCCAATTACCGAAAATGCTCCCGTGCAACAACCTATTTCCCCTTATGGAAATACCAAAAAAATAGGCGAAGAAATCATTATTGATGTCGCTAAAATTTCGAATATTAATGCCATTTTATTGCGTTATTTCAACCCAATTGGTTCGCATCCTACTGCCGAAATTGGCGAATTACCCATTGGTGTACCACAAAATTTAGTGCCTTTTATTACACAAACTGGTTTTGGTTTGCGTGCTGAATTGTCTGTTTTTGGAGATGATTACCCAACGCCTGATGGAACTGCTGTTCGCGATTATATTCACGTAGTCGATTTGGCCAAAGCCCACGTGATAGCCTTGCAACGTTTATTGAACCAAAAAAATCTGGACAAAGTAGAAACTTTTAATTTAGGAACAGGAACAGGAAGCTCTGTGCTAGAAGTGATTCAAAGTTTTGAAAAAGTAAGCGGCAAAAAACTGCCGTATAAAATTATGCCTCGTCGGGAAGGTGATATTACCTCGGCTTACGCCAATACCGATAAAGCGAATGAAATCTTGGGCTGGAAAGCACAATCAACGCTAGATGAAGCGATGGCTAGTGCTTGGAAATGGGAACAGAAAATTCGTTCGTAATTTGTTGTCCGATTTAAGTTGTAAAAAAAATAAATCCAAAAAAAAAGCTGCAGCATCATTGATCTGCAGCTTTTTTTGTAAACAGTATTGGTGTTATACCAATACTGTTTACAAAATAATCCAATCTACTTGTTCTTTTTCTCTAATACTTCCTCAAAAAATAATTCCGTAGATTATTTTTCTACTATTTTTTTCAAATTTGCTAAATTTTGAGTTTCGGCATTTTGGATAATTCCTTTTGCTATGAGGTTCATCAAATTCATTGGATACTTGGCATGACCGTAAAAATCGATTGAAATTTTGGTTTGATTTTGGGATGCAGTTTTCAGTCGTGTTGTTACCTTGGCCTCTCCTTTCATCGGGCGTTCAAAATGCAAATCGATAGTTATTGAGTCCGTTGAAATAGCTGTTATTTCTTGCGAACCAGCACCAACATTACTGTTTTGGCTGTCCCAGATGGCTTTGAAACCAACACTTCCATCGGTGCCTTGGTACTCCATTTTTACATTTGGATCTTGCAGCATCCAAACGCTATATTGTTCTTGATTTTTGATTTGTTTTACATAATCAAATACAACTTGTTTGGGTTTGTTAATGGTGGTTGTTACCGAAACGATGTAATTATTGGGCACAAAAAGGGCTACGACCAAGATTGGCGTTAGCAATACCACTACTATGATTCCTATTATTTTTAAAATTTTCATAGATTTAAGCTTGCTCATGAGTTGTTTCGTCAAAATTCACCATCCAATGAATGCCAAATTTATCGACAAACATGCCAAAATAAGCACCCCAAAAAGTTTGATTCATTGGCATAAAAGGATTGCCTCCAGCCGATAATCCGTCAAAAACGGCATCGGCTTCGGCTTTACTTTGCGCGTTTATAGAAAGTGAAATATTAGTTCCAATTGCTACAGCACCACTTGCCGAGTTGCTATCGCTACCCATCAAAATGGATCCGTTTCCTATGGGCAGCGTTATGTGCATGATTTTGTTTCCATCTTCTTCTGAAAGTGTTGGATTACTGTCGTCTGCTGGCATTTCGTTGAACTTTCCTACATACGGAAATTCACCGCCAAATACAGTTTTGTAAAACAGAAAAGCTTCTTCGCAGTTTCCGTTAAAAATTAAATAGGGGTTTATTGTCGCCATTTTTTAGTTGTGATTAAGGTTCGTGTATTTTGTAAAATTGTCGAGTATCGCTTGCCATCCTTGCTGTTGCAGGGTTATGGGATTCTCGTCTTCTGGCTCGAAGGATTCGGTTAGGAGAACGCCATCGATGGTTTCTTCAAATCGTATTTCGACCTTTCGACCATCGTCAAGGACATAATCAATAGCAGATAAATAGTCGATATTTGTATATTTTCCCTCCAAATCAAAACACAATAATCCGTCTTTAGACGCCATTGTGTATTTGAATCTTCCGCCAATTTTTAGGTCATTTTCGGCATTAGGCGTATGCCAATCTTCGGAAGCGTTATTCCATTGCATAATATGATTGGGAGTCGTCCAAAAGTGCCAAACGGTTTCTAAACTGGCTTGAATTGTAGTGGTAACCAATAGTTTCATTTCTAAATGAATTTATAAGAAAACTAAAAGTACACTTTTTAGTGGAATGAAACAAAAATCCAAAAAAAAAATTATTTCTTTTTGGATTTTTTAAAAAATAGAGTACTTTCGAAAACTTACGGGATGTAGCGCAGCCAGGTAGCGTACTAGCATGGGGTGCTAGGGGTCGCTGGTTCGAATCCAGTCATCCCGACCAAAAGGAATCTCCCTTTTATAAGTAAAAATCCCATTCGATTTGAATGGGATTTGCTATTATTTCTCTCTAATATAAATATCAATTGGCACTCCTGAAAAGTCCCATTTTTCTCTAATTTTATTCTCCAAGTAGCGTTTGTATGGTTCCTTAACGTACTGCGGCATATTCGCAAAAAACACAAATTGTGGCGTGAGTGTTGGCAATTGCATGCAATATTTAATTTTTACATATTTCCCTTTGGTGGCTGGTGGCGGGTAGGCTTCAATTACTTTCAACATAAATTCGTTGAATTTTGAAGTTGGTATGCGTTGTTTTCTATTTTCATACACCTGAACAGTGGCTTCGAGTGCTTTCAACAAACGTTGTTTGGTCAAAGCCGAAACAAAAAGAATAGGCACATCCGTAAACGGCATTAACTCTTTTTTGATTTTCTCTTCGTAATCACGGGTTGACATGGTGTCTTTCTCGACCAAGTCCCATTTGTTGACCAAAATCACAACCCCTTTTCGGTTTTTTTCGGCTAACCAAAAAATACTTTGATCCTGTCCTTCAAATCCTCGAGTAGCATCAATCACTAGCAGACAAATATCCGCATATTCAATCGCACGAACCGAACGCATGACGGAGTAAAACTCCAAATCTTCCTTCACTTTCGCTTTCCTACGAATACCCGCCGTATCGACCAAGTTGAATTCGAAACCAAAACGGTCGAATTTTGTATCAATAGCATCACGAGTAGTTCCCGCAATGTCGGTAACCATAAAACGATCCTTGCCAATAAGTGCGTTTATAAAACTAGATTTTCCAGCATTAGGACGACCTACAACCGCAAAACGAGGCAAAACCACTTCTTCCTGAACAGGTTCTGGTTTTACAGGGAAAGCATCAATTACGGCGTCCAATAAATCACCAGTTCCACTACCAGAAATACTAGCAAACGTATAAAATTCGCCCAATCCAAGGTTGTAAAACTCCAGCGCATCTTTCTCCCGCATGGCATTATCGACCTTGTTGACTGCCAGTAAAACTGGCTTTGTCACTTTACGCAACAAGCGCGCAACCACATCATCCATTGGGGTAATGCCTTCTTCAACATCGACCACAAATATAATTACATCGGCTTCGTCAATGGCTAGTTCTACTTGTTTGCGGATTTCTCCCTCAAAAACATCATCCGATCCGCGCACGTATCCTCCCGTATCAATCACCGAAAATTCTTTTCCGTTCCACTCGCTTTTACCGTAGTTTCTATCTCTGGTAACTCCAGAAACCGAATCTACAATAGCTTCTCTTCTTTGTATCAGCCTATTAAAAAGGGTTGATTTCCCCACATTAGGTCTTCCTACTATCGCAACAATATTGTTCATAACTCTAAATTCAAATATTTTGCAAAGGTAGTGTATAAAAATGGATTTTTTGATTTTTAGACTATTTGATTTCCAGACGGTTCTATTTATCTAACTGGCTGATAGGCTATTTGTCAGGTCTCCATTGTTGCACTACCCAAACGGCACAACTAATCTCATTATTATTTAGGAGCCAATCCAGCTATCCGTTGCAAGTCCTCGCTACAAACCCTATTTTTCTAAACCAGAAAAGGAGCTTCCTTTGGTCGCTCTTTTCTGGCAAGAAAAATAGGGTTTTTCGCTGTGGGCTTTCCACTACTATCTGGGCTACAGTTTTCGTTTTCATAAACAGCAAGATAAAGCACATAAAACAGTTATATTTGAAATTTAAAAGCTGTAATTCCAATCCTAAATCTCCGTATGAAACGCTATCTTTCTCTTCTGCTACTTTTTCTGGCAACAAGTTGTCAAGTCTTGGAAACCATTGATATCCATGCTGATGGGAGTGGCACTATCGAAATAAGCAAGCTTCGGGACGAGCAAAGTTATATACAATTAGCAGGCGAAAACTATTCGAAAGAAAAAGAGTTTGTCGATACAACCTATGTTTTTAATGGTTTTATAGAGCGATACAAGGAAACATTTTTGAAACTTACATCAGCAGAAAAAGCTGTTTTTCAAAAATACAATGCCGTAAAAGTGCACATCGAAAAAAATGCTTACGAGAAAGTATACCGAACCACACTTTCTCAAAAATTTGCAACACTAACCGAAGTTCCAGACCTCTACAAAACCGAAGAATATACGGGTGATTTACAGCACAATTATGCCTTAAGTGCCGAGGAACATTATTATGTTATCCAATACGCTTTTGATGGAAATCAATTCCAACGAACGGTAACAATTACCAATGAAACCGAATTAAAAAAGCAACAATCCGAGGTGGAAAATTACAAGAACCGATTTTCCAAGATCAACCTGCGGCAATCCTATATCTTGAACTATCATTTCCCAAAAGCAATACAATCCGTTTCTAATCCCAAAGCAGTGATTAGCGCTGATAAAAAAACCGTTGTGCTAGAATGCTTATTATCCGATTTTTTGCAACATCCCGAAATCACCAATCTCAATGTGATTTTGCAACAAGAATAAATCCATAGGATTTCCATCGAGTGAGCGACTATTGGTATTTTCTGTTGAAGTCCAAACCCAAACGAGTCTTGTAAATAAAGCAATCTGTGGTGTGTTTTTAAAAGCGAATGCGGTAATGCAAAATCGGGCGCATGACAAATTTCATTTTACGAACCATGAAATAAAGAACCTTTTTGTTTTTTAAGTTATGTAAGGTCATATAATAGTGTTGTTTACTATTGGTTTAATTCGTTTTTAGTTTTAAACTTATATGACCTTAAATGTTTTGCATGGTGAATGATTTTATAAAACTATTTTTTTTTTGATGTTAAAAAAACAGGTAATTTGTTATGCAATCAGCAAAATCTCCTACACGCAAAATCAGTAAAAACTTCGTAACTTTGCCATTCAAAAATAGGCAATGAATACAACCATCCAACTCCAAGATTTAGGGCTTCAAGATTACAAAACCACTTGGGATTACCAAGAAGAATTATTTCAGGGTGTTGTCAATCTCAAAATCCAAAATAGGAGAGAGGAAACGACTCTGGCGACGCCTAATTATTTCCTTTTTGTCGAACACCCGCATGTGTATACGTTAGGAAAAAGCGGCGATTTGAATCATTTATTATTAAACGAAAAGCAACTCGAAGCCAAAGCTGCTACTTTCTACAAAATCAATCGGGGTGGCGATATTACCTATCACGGTCCCGGACAAATTGTGGGGTATCCTATTCTGGATCTCGAAAATTTCTTTACAGACATTCATAAATACTTGCGTTTTCTGGAGGAATCCATCATCTTGACTTTGCAAGAATACGGGTTAGACTGTGGTAGGAGCGAGGGCGAAACTGGCGTTTGGTTGGGCGTAGGAACCCCATTTGCTCGAAAAATTTGTGCGCTTGGCGTTCGCGCTTCACGCTGGGTAACCATGCACGGTTTTGCTTTAAATGTCAATGTCGATTTGGGGTATTTTGATAATATTATTCCATGTGGCATCAGGGGCAAAGCAGTCACCTCGTTGCACGTAGAATTGGGAGTCGAAAAAGTACCTGAAGCCGAAGTAAAAGCAAAAATAATCAAGCATTTGACACAACTGTTCGAGGCGGATTTTGTGACTAAATAGGTTAAAGACAACAGGAATTTATACCGCTTAAAACAGACTTTTAAGCTATTGTATTTTTCTAAATTAGAAGCAAGCAAAAAAGAAACCTCGCTTACATTGCTTTGAGCGAGGTTGTTTATTATGATTTATTGTGAATATTAAATTTTTGAAGAGGTTGCGCAACAGCTGCGAGTGTTTAATGAAATTCTTTGTTATTCACCAAGTAATTCTTCGACTTCTTTTTGTAAAACGGGTAAATTTCTAATTACAATTCCCCAAATTACATCATCCTAAACCGAATCATATCCGTGAATGATTCTATTTCTAACATCGACAATTTTCCTCGAGTTAGAAATTACAATTTCACTATTAAGTTTTAAGATACGGTTCATCGCTTCACCAATAATTTCAATATTTCGTTCAACTGCTCTTTTTGTTCTTAAATCATTTTGATAAATTTCAAATATTTTGGAGTATCAATATAATAACTTTCTATTTCATTGATTGAACTTAAAATGTCATAAAGCCAAGTTTTACTAGTATTGTCTTCAGTACATGACAAAAAAGCTAAACAAGCATATTTCCAAAGACTTAATCCAGTCAAAAGAAATTTTGACAAGTAGTCTAATCCATATTTAACTACACTTACAGCTCTTCGTCCATGAGTTTTTATTTTTATTTGTTTTACATTTTCATCTAGTATAATCGATTTTTTGTTAAAGATAAAAAGTTAGTGATTAAAATAACAAATATAGATAGTATACCCAATAAAAAAACCGCTCAAATCGAGCGGTTTTAGGTTGCTATATTAATACCGTGAGAAGTTATATTTTACCTGCTATAATAGCACCGATTGCTTTATTTCTAATCGGTAACGCAATAAACCTTTTGTCAAAGCCTACAACTGTAGCCCTCAATTCGGGGTCGTCAATTCTCTCAAACATCTTAACACTTCCATCGGCTTTCATTACTTCCTCTGAACTAAAAGAGAAAGAACCATAAGTAGTATTTGCATCAGAAACCGCACCCCAAGGCAATTTTGTTTTTGCTAGTAGATTGTACTTTGCAGTTTTGGTATATTGCAAAATATTAAAACCCGCAAACCTAGTAGGTTGTCCGTTTTTAAAGTCTGTAATATCTTTGAACGCCTTTAAATCATACAAAATCAAATCTTCAACGTGGTTAGGGTCTAATACTAAATAACGATTGTCATAAGGAACGTCCAGTAGGTCGTATTTCTTTTTTAGCTTCAAAATATCCTCTGGTATTAATCTTTTGAAACCATCGCCGTTATTGTCGCCTGTTGTTACTAAAATTGGGGTGTTTTCAGTATCAGAATTTGGAGCGAATGCGTGAGCTGCTTTTTGTCCTGATTTTGCTCTTAAAGTCATTCTATGACCGTAAATAACACTTTCTAACTTATTGTAAGCCAACTCAACGGCTTCGGGACTTCTTACTAATGTATTTTCAGTTTCATACAAATCTAATTCGATAGATAAAGGCATATCAGCTCTTTGAACTATCGGAATTGGATAGGTTGTATTGTTTATTAATACGTCAGGATCAAAACCGCAATCGGCTAGATTGATTTTGTCGTTTTCAACGTGTTCCGTCATATCCTTTGCATAATTTAAAAATGATGCTTCAGGATAAAAATTCTCCATAATTTGGCTTATCCAAACTTGCTTGTTTAATGTACTCATATAATAATTGATTTTAAAAATTTATAATTTATTTGATAATTCTACTCTTCTCCTTGCTCCACTCATTCCAAAAGTGGTAACCACTTTTTTAATAAAATAACTTCCCTCTCTATTGGGGTGTTCTTTGTCTATTATTTTAGCTTTCATACCTCTTGTAGCGAACGGAATTAGAAAACTTACAACATCGCCACTAAAACCATCATATTTTAGTTTTTCGAGTTCTGCCTTTGCCATTTCTATTAATTGCTTTTCATCTGATACAACAGAAGTGTTATATTCTACTTGGTTTCCGTCAGTATCGCCTATCTCTATACTGGTTCGCTTGTTTGAGGAACTTATGTAGGTAAATTTTATTTTTATACGTCTATCTTCTTTGCTCTTGAATTCGAGGTTATTAGCCACTAAATTGTAATTCAAATCATAAACTACCGTTTGCCCGATATTTGTAAGTTGTTGAAGTCCACAATAGAGTTTGCCTTCATCATTAATGAAAATCGACATAAGTAAATCTTTTTTAATACTTTCGAGAACTTGCGCACCGTTTGCATTTTTAATTATCCACTTATCTAATTTCATATCCTGAATATTATCAGCAAGCTCTATAGAGGTATCTTTTACAACCTCTTTTAAAATTTCTTTTAAAGTGGTTTCGACCCAACTCCCTACAACATTCTTGCGACGTAAAACCCAAATAGCATCTTCACAATGAATTTCAAGAGGTATTTTAGGGCTTATTTTTTTTACATAACCAGTAAACTCTATACCTGAATATTTACCTTCATAACCCAAAGTAATAATTACTTTATCGCCTATCTTTATTGCCTCTTCTGTAAGATTTTGAGTTCCGTTTTGTTTCACTTTAAAGCGGTTTGGGAATTTTATAATGGCAGTATCTCCCAATTCCTCAACGGACTTTGTTATCTCAATTTCATTTACTGAATTAAAAATAAAGTTGCCTATTTCTACTTTACCCTCTAGTACAAACATATCCTACTTATTAAATTCTTGTTTGACCAGTTTTTTGTAAAGTTCGGGGTCGCTTTCGAGCTCTTTAGGGGCATTCATTCGGTAATCCCTTAAATTCCATTCGCTTCTAGGTTTTATTGCGTTTGCTTCTACTGTAGTGGCTTTAGAACCCAAAACAATCTCCCTAATTACTTTGTGGTTTTGCATTTGAATATTATAACCTACAACCTCATTTATTGCGTTTGTTAAGTCTTCTTTTGTCTTTTTAAAATCAGTATCAAAAGCCATTAACTGAATACGCTCTAAATTTTTATTAATAACTCCTTTTTCAATAGCAAGTGCAGTTATTTTTTTTGCCTCCTCTCTTTGCTCTGTTTTGATTTGGTTCTTAATCCTTTTGTTTTCGGCTTCGAGTGATACGTTTCTATCTTTTAGCGAACTAATAGCCTTTAAAATAGCATCTGGATTACTCTCATTTGGAATGCCTAAAATTAATGTCAATGATTTTGGGACGGTATTTTCCTTTTGCTTGTAATTCATAAACACCATTTTTGGCGTTTTTGATTTTTGATTTATAAGGGAGGTAGTTTCTAAAACTTCATCGGTTATCTCATCAATAAATCCTTTTTCAAGAGCTTCTTGTGCTGTTAACCAAGTTTCTTCATCGAGCATTTCAGACAATTCCTCAATAGGTATTCCAGTGCGTTCTGAATAACTATCGGTTGCCAGTTGCTTCACTTTGTCAAGTAATTGCGTAACCGATTTTAATTTTTTGCTATCGCCATTATAACCGCCAACACTCGGGTTGTGTATCATTATCATAGCGTTTTTTGAAGCGTAAATTTTACGTCCTGCCAGCATAATAATAGTAGCCATTGAAGCAGATAACCCATCGATATAAATATCGCATTGTCCGTGGTCTTTTATGGCGTTATACATTGCATAACCTTGGAAAACATCCCCACCAGGACAATTAAGTCTTACCTTAATATCTTGACCTTGCAACTGGTTTAATTGGTTAATAAAATCGGTGTCGGTTATGCCTCCAAACCCAATTTCTCCATACATTAAAATTTCATTCATATTTATTTAATTTAATTTTGATTTCTTTTAACTCCTTTTCAAGGGCTGTAATCCTTGTTTCGTGGCTGTCTTTTACTTTTATGGATTCAGTAATCCATTTAGCCACTGTTTTCTCGGTTATACCAATTTTTAGGGAAATGCTCTTTTTTGGGACGCCTTGATGATACAACTTCAAAACCTCTTTGATGTGTAAATGCTTTTTATTCAAGCCCATAATGATAGTTTTGTTTTTTGTTGCAAACGATAACTTAATACGTTTTGCCCTAAAATTTTAATCCTGATTTCAATATAGACTAACTCCATATTTTCGCTGTGGTGCAATACCTTTTCTATTTTAAATATTGTTTTCATTTTTATAAGTTTTCGATTTTTGAAAATACTTCTTTGTTACCCTCTTTTTTGATTAATAAACTATCTAAAAAATCCAGTTCATTCATAGGTAATAGCTTTTGTGCAATTTGTGCCAATCCCGCACAAGTGCCTAAATCTTGACTTTGTCCATTAAAACCAATAAACTCAATAGCGGTTAGGATTGTTAATAAATTCAATCCCAAATCGTTAAAATCTTGGTGTGTAATAATTTTTATAACTGGTTGTTTTTCCCAGTCGCTAAACTCTAAATGTTTTGCAATATCAATAAGTGCATTTTTATTATATTCTCTAATTGGCGTTGTCTTTTCCATCGTTTAAATAGTGTTTAAATGGTTATTAATTACGTTTCTCATTAATCTAAAACTTCCTATGCGGTGCATTGATTTTATTAACTCCATATTGGTTAATCCGTTGTTTATGCAAATGGCTTCTATTTCTTTCTTTTCGGGCAATTGTAGATAAATCCACTTTGAAACACGTCCGTAAAATTCAGGCATTCCGATTTTGTTCTTTTCTGCACCTTTTTTGATGTTGGTTAATAAATATTCAACACCTGCTATTAGTATTCCTGCATTGTCTTCTATACCGTCCCATATATCTTGCAAATACATTAAAGCCGTTGGCGATAATTTACTAGCTTCATCAATAATCAAAAGCGGACTTTCTTTTTTGTTTAATTCTTCGATTATCAATTTTATCATTTCGTAATCACTGGCTAAAAAACTAATACCTAACGCTTTTAATATCTCGCTTAATAGCTGTTTGGTTCGCATCGAACGCCCGCAGGTTACTAAATAAGTATTAGTGTTTTTTTGGTAGTAATACTGCAAAGCGGTTGTTTTTCCCGCTCCTGAATAACCTATTATGCTAATCATTTTATTGTATTCTCTAGCCTCTTTACAAGCTAAATGAATAGTGGCATAATTGTACGTTTCTATAACATTCCACTCTTTGGTATTGAAAAAACTTTTTATTTTCAATAACATACTTTCGTTTAACCGCTCCCAAACTTCATTAACAATATTGCTAATAGTTCCGCTGCTAACACCAATCATTTCAGCCAGTTTGTTCTGACTGATTTTCTTTTGTTGCAAGTGAGTTGTAACTAACTCCCTAACTTCCTGTTGTAATTCATTTTTTTTCATACTTTTGCACTTGATTTTGATGATTAAAATCTATTTATCAACACCTGCTAGTGTTGGTTTACTAAAGCCCTTCTGGGGCTTTTTTTGTTCTAATAAATCGGTATAATCGGTTATAACTCCCTTTTGGTGTATTGTTCCCAAAGGTTTCGTCTGGGGTTGTTCCTCATCGCCTTTTGCGATTTTAAAAACATTCAAATAGTATTCCTGTACTTCTAAACTTTCCTTTTCGTTAATCTTGTTTTTATCCAACATCAGCGGGTGTATTAGGTCTAGGTTTTCCTTATTGATGGCTTTCAATCCATTATCAATAATGGTGTTTTTTCCATCCTTTAAATACTTTTCGTAGCTTTTGTTTTTGGCAACGGTTTTATAGGTGTTTTCTATATCTTCCTGTTTTCTATTTACTTGCGCTGTGTGAAACTCTAAAGATTTGTTACATTTACAAATAACCAAGTCAGTTAGTTTGTCAAATAACATTATACATTCTAGGTCGTTTTCATCATATCTTACATAGACTTCTTTACCTTGTAATTCGGCTTTTAAATGGTTCTCATACACCTCATAAAAATGGGGTGTTTCCTTTATTATTATTTTAACCATTCCACGCCTTACGGTTACTTTGGTTCGTTTCCAAAACAGTAAAGCGGTTCTAACACTGTCTAGTTCTTTTGCGTTTGGTTTTGGCAGGGTTCTGTAAACTTCCAAAGGCGATTTTTGAGCCGTTTTAGCACGTTCGTTGTATTTGGTAATCATTGTAACAATACGGCTTATCATTTCGCTGTATGTAGGCAATCCTTTGGCTTTTACTGTTTTTTCAAGATGTTCTGCATTACGTCTGTTATCTCTTTTACTGGTAATACCTTCGCCTATGTAGTCATCATACAAAGCACATTCAACACTTTGAAACGTACCAAAAAACCGCTCTACATAGGTTTTATCTTGTGGGTTTCCCACTTTGGCGTGTCGCCAAATGGTGCCAATTTTTTCCATTTGTGCCTTTAAAGTCATTATTTCCTCTGACTTCGAAGCAGAAAAATTATCCGATACAATTTCGGCAGGCAAATGCCCCTCCATCATAACCGTATTTTTAAGTGCGTTCATAATCTCAAATTTGCTTTCGCTGTAGGATATATCAAAACCTACGATTTTGCGGGTGCAAACGTCTATTATCACAAAGAGGTTCAAGCGTACCGATTTGGTTCTGCTTTCGTTCCAACAATAAAACTGCACTGGTGTACCGTCAATCATCCAACAATCGGCGGGGAATGGTGTAGTTTTCCTAACTGCAAATGCAAAAAGATTATCAGTAGTGAATTTATTACCATTCCTTGACGCCATCACAAACGTTCTAAAATGGTTATCGCTCGCCATTAGGAACTTTACCCAACTTTCGGTTATTTCGGGTTGGTTTTCTTCTATACAATGATGGTTCACTAGATCGGTTACAACTCTGTAAGGGTATTTGTTCGGGTGGCTCAAAAAAGCCATTGTAACACCTTTGTGAAACTCGTTTGTTTTTTTCTTTTCTCTTGGTTTTTTATGACCATTTACAACAACATCAACAATGCTTTGCTCTTTTAAAAGTTTGGTTCTAAATTTCAAAAGCAGTATTCTGAAATAGTTTTCGTTGGCAAAGTCTTTTGTAAAAACAAGCTCTTTTTTTAGCTCCATATACAGATTAAAACCACGTTTGCAACCTCCGTCATAGGTTTTGTATTTTGTACCTGTAACCTCTACCATTTTTACCCAAAAGGCGTGTTCTCTAGCCGATAGAACCGCAACATCATCCTTTATAGTTCTGTTATACGAGTAACGCTCTCTATACATTGCCACAAATGGCATATAGCCATTATTATAAGCATCGTGCAAAGCCAATTTTTCTACATCGGCTCTTAACTCCTTTTCTTTCTGTATTTTTTCCTGTGTAGCAGTGTAGCGGTCTAGTTCCTCCTGTTCAAAATATTCTCTTCCTGTAGGAATGTTGTATTTTTTGCGAGTAGGTTCGGGTATGCTATCAATATCAATTAAGACTTTTCGTTTGTCATTCGTGTCTTTTTTATTAGCCCACGATTTTGATTTGCCTTGACGATATTTTTTACACCCATCTGTTATGGTGTTAAATGGTACGGTATAATCTAAAATAGAATTAAATGGAATATAGTACATAAACTAAAAATTTGATAATTCACTCTCTAATTCATTAATTTCTTTTAAGATTGTTGCTATTGTATCTTTTATTTTTTTTGCTGTTTTATACCTTAAAATTTCTCCTTTTAAATATTTATCGTATGTTTTTGGAGATACTCCAGCCCGTAACCAAATCTCTCTTTTTGATATGTTTTCTAATTTTTCCATACAATTGTAATTTTATATATTAACTTTGTTTAATATTTATGTAGCAAATGTATAAATATATTACACATTAAAAAGAAAAATTACACATTTTTTTATACAATTTTATATGGATAAGTTTGACTTAAAAAAATTTAGAATAAGTAAGGCGAAAACACAAACAGAATTTGCTGATATACTGGGGGTTAGCAGAAGTACAATAGCTAAAATTGAAAATGAAAATATTGAAATTTCAAAAAAAATATTTGAAAAATTAATCAAATATTTTAATGATGATTACAAAGAAATAATTACAGGCTATAATAGTGTACATCTAATTACACAAGAATACACACAACCATCTATTGAAAAAGATACATTTTTCCACAAAACAATAGGTATTAATAGAAAAGACAGTATAGATAATAAAGATGTTGATTACACTTATTATTATTTACAAAATATGGAGTATGAGAGAATGCAAAAATGGCTTTTTAATATCATTAAATTACTAGTGACTGAATTTAAAAGAGAGATTGATGAAAATGAGAAAAAGGAATTATATACTTGTTTAACAAATACTTACTCAACATCTTACATAAAGCAGAATGGAGAAACAAAATTTAAGAAATTTATAGACGAACATATTAATTTAACAAAAGAATTGATTGACAAATATTTAGATGAATACTACAAACTAAAACTAGAAACAAATCCAAAAATTGAGAATTTAGATTTTCTGTAAATGTGTATTTTTTTTATACATTTACACAATGAAATCAGATGAAAAAATAGACAAACCAACCCGCAAAGAGTTGTTAAGCAAACGTAATCAAGAGGTGCGAAAGTTTTTTTATGAAATGCAAAAAAAGCACCCAAAATACAAAATAGACGCTATTATTCAGGATGTTGCAAATAAATTCTTTCTATCTAGTAGAACTATTGAAGCAATCATAAGCCACGAAGGTAACTACAAAGGATAAATACTAAACACATATATTATGATGACACTTGAGGAATATTACACGAAAAAATCGGCTTTGCAAGCTCCTGAAGGCCTTGAGTATCTTGAAGAAAGAAAGTGGTTTATCGAATCCCTGCAAAAGCTACAAGACGAATTGAGTGAGTCAGACCTAAAAATTGTTCTTTATCGTCAACAACGTTGGCAGGATAAAGTAAATTCCTCTTTTCTTTAAAAATTATTATATCTTTGCTCTGGGTTTTGTAAGTCTTAAATTGAATAGAGCGTCATTCTACGGATTGGAAGTTGTGGGTAGAAGTCCCACCAAAACCAAGTCAGGCTCGTGGGTCGGGCAACGCTCAATAAGAATTCATTATACTAGTCTTATTGTTCGAAGTATAGAAAAGCCCTATTTTTAGGGCTTTTGTCGTTTTTAAGGTATCTATCAAAGCTAATAAGACAATTAGCTCCATATAAAAAACTTGCTTCGGTAATTAATCATTAATTAACTGGTACATATTAGGCATTTAATCGCCTATTTTTTTTCAATTGTTATATTTGTACAAAAAACACAAAACCGTGTGAAGTCCTTATTTTATTGGTTTTTCGACCTTTTTTGTATTTAATAGTTTGTTATGTGTTTAATTAACCCCTATACTAGATAATCTCCGATTTTATAGCACCAAACAAATGCTATAATTGTCAGCGAGAAGAGTTTTTCTAACCTCTCCAAG
>NZ_VJZT01000011.1 GCF_007097245.1 Flavobacterium restrictum
TTTTCCATTAAGCCAAATCCCCAAATTGCTTGTAGCGTGTGTTACTGGAGGCTTGTTTTTGTCGAAATTACGATTAAACCGCAAATTTTCACGCTTCCATGGCAAAACCCAACTTTGACGTTTGTGATTTTCGGTTCGTAATTTCAATGCATACTTTCAATTATTTACTTTTCGCTTTAAAATTCTGCGCAAAAAAAGTCAAATTTCTGCTCGAGGATTCCAATTTTCACGCTTCCACGTTTCAAGTTCAACTTTTCAAGTCTGTGTTAGCAAATTCCAATTTTAACGCTTCGGTTTTTCAAGTTTCTGACGGCACAATCCAATTTTCACGCTTCTGCTTATAAACTTCTTGCGGAATCAATGCTTATTTTCTAATTGTTTTTATCTGCGTAATTTCGGCACAAGTCTCCAGTAACTAGTATACACCCCTGACAACATCCGACATATCAACCCAAAATTGGGTCGCTTTGTCTGACAAGTGTCAGTGTTTATTTCTTTTCAAATATAAGATATTTATTTCATAAATCATCAAAAGGACTTTTTATTTGTTGAATACTTTTGGTGCTTACATGCGTGTAAATTTCGGTGGTCTTGCTGCTGCAGTGCCCTAATAGTTCTTGGATATACCTTAAATCAGTGCCGCTTTCTAGTAAATGCGTGGCGAAGCTGTGGCGCAACCAATGCAAACTAACGGGTTTGGTGATACCCACTTTTTTGATCGCTTTTTTCAGTACGCTTTGTAAACTTTTTTCGGAGTAGGGCTCTCCCGGAATTACGCCTTCAAATAAATAGTTGGTTGGTTTAAAGGCGGTGTAATATACGCGAAGCATATCTAAAATTTTAGGAGATAAAGGTGCAATTCGGTCTTTTTTGCCTTTGCCATTTTTAAGCAATACAATATTTCTTTTGGAATCGATAAGAACGGGTTGCAATGCCAATAATTCGCCGCAGCGCAAGCCACAACTGTAAATCAAGGAAAGCATCATTTTGTGTTTGATGTTGCTGTGGGCATTCAAAATCATTTTTATTTCTTCCTTGCTCAATACATTAGGCAACAGTTTGGCTCTTTTGGGACGGTGTATTTTGTCAATATCAATTTTCTTTTCGTGTATGGTTTTAAAAAATAATTTGATGGCGTTAACAATTTGGTTTTGGTAGGAAGCCGATAGCTTATTTTTCAAAATATACTCATTATTGTACAAAATGACATCCTCATTGGTAATTTCGGAGATTGGTTTTTCGCGGTAAAAGAACAAGAACGATCTCAAACCTTCGCTATAGGTAGTAATCGTGCTTTCGCTATAGCGTTTGGAGCGCAGCCATTGCTTGAATTTTTCTATATTTAGAATAGCTTCCTCTGATGGAAGGGTGTGGGGTAGTGGTGCGATTTTGAACCGAATTCGGTTTTCTAGCGTATCTGGAAGGTGCCAAGCGACCAAGGATTGACTCCAGCGGGAATCGTCTAGTTTTTTGATACGCGTTATTAAGTCGGCATTTTTATCAAAATAAACGGCGATTCGGCTTTCTTTTTTGTGGTTGATTATTTGGGCATCCCATTTCATAAGCACTGATTTTGTGCCCCTAATATAAGAAAATTGTATCAAATAATAAAATACTTACTTTTGAATAAACTTTACGAACTTTGTTTAAAAATTGATTATGAAAATAAATTTAAAAAGTGGCATCGATAAACTCCTTTTTGGGATGAAACAAAATGATGTAATTGCACTTTATGGCAAACCCAATCGCAATTATAAGGACGAGGACAACAATGTTATTTTCTCTTATAATAGCTTAAAAATGCGTTTGACATTTTATCAGGAAGAAGAATTAAAGTTAGGTTACATCGTAGCTTCTAGTCTGGATTTGGAGTTGTTTGGGAATACCATCATCAATAAAAAAATTGCCGATGTCAAAAAAGAGGTTGCTCCCAAAGGCATAACCAAGTTCACACAAGAAGAGTTTGATACCTTTGAAAACTATTTTAACGAAGAAAATTGGTTTATTCTGCAAACGGAATTCGACGAAGTGGTAAAATTTGAATTGGGTGCTACCATCAATCAAAAAGATGAATTTGACTGGAAATTTGGTAAAAAATAATCCAATTTCTATAAAAAAAAACCGACAAATCTACTGCTGTTTGTCGGTTTTTTTAGGTTTAAAAGAGTGGAATAGTGTTCCTGTTTTTGAATAATTGCTGTCGATTATATTTCGTTTTTCAACACTTGTTTTTTCTTGAAATACAACGCAATATACGCCATTACGGCACAAACACTTCCTATAATAATCATGCTTTGTATGGGCGCTTTGGTTTGTGATAAGGTTCCGTTTTCTATAATTAATATTCTAAAAGCATTCAGGAAATGAGTCAGCGGAATCACATTGGCAACGCCCTGAACCCAACTGGGCATTTGGCTCAAGGGCCAACTAAAACCACTTAATATAAAACTAGGCGTGGCAATAACCATCAAAATTTCGGTGGCTTTGAGCTGACTTGGAATCAAAATACTTACTAATATTCCTATAAAAGAGACCGATAGTACAAAGACACCCGCCACAAAAGTGAGTTCTGGTAAATTATCGAAAAATGGGATTCGGAAATAAAAAGTAAACATCCAGTACAGCAACCAAACCCCAAAACTCATAATTAGATAGGGGATTATTTTGATACTCATCATTTGTAGAATCGAAGGCGATTTATCGACTAAAATTTTGAAGGTTCCATTTTCGAATTCAGAGGCAAACGACAAGGCTAATGCTAATAACATCACTTGTTGCAACACCGCCGATAATACGCCAGGCCACAAATAATACAAATAATTGCTGCTGCGATTGTTCTTTTTGACAACTGTAGTTTTAAAGGGTTCAAATTGCGACGCGAGCAGTTTTTCTGGAACGCCTTGCTTGCGTAAAGTTTCCATTTGAACGCCTACTTTTAAGGTTCCCAAACAAGCCAAAATAGCATTCGACGAAAAGTTAGCTGTCAAAATATTGGCGGTATTTACTATGGTTATGATTTCGGGATAGCGTTTGGTGAGTACCATTTTTTGAAAATCCTTTGGAATAATGACAATGCAATTGGCATCGTTGTCAATAGCAATTTTTGCGAGGTTATTTTTGTCGTACAAAACGGTTTTGATGGTCAGGACTTCGTTGTCGTTGAACATTTCGATGGCCTTGGCGCTCATTTCAGATTGATCCATATCGACTACAATAATGGGTAAATCCGTTGCTTTTCCTTTGCTGTATACATAGCCCAAAAGTACGGCGTAGAGTAGTGGTGCGCCTATAAAAAGCATTCGTAAGATTTTATTTTGCCAAAATAATTGGAATTCTCTTTTTAAGAGTGAAAAGAAATTTCGCATAATTATAAGGATAAAGTGACTGTTGTTTTGGTAATCAAATCTTTGGTTTCGCTTATGTTTAGCGGCGTTACGCGCACTTCGAACAAGCTTTCTTGCAATTCATAGTCAGGATAAGCGGTGGCAATGTTGCCGTAAGCACCCAATTGTTTGATGGTGGTTATTTTTCCTTTTATTTTGGTGTTCGAGTTTGGAATGCTCACCGTGATTTCTTGTCCTTTTTTGAACCCTTTCAACTGACTTTCTTGTAGCGTGAATCGAAAGTAGGTACTGTTGCTAATGTAACCGTTAAAAAGCGTGTACCCTGGCAACGCCAATTCACCTAAATTGAGCGTAATGGTTTCGATGCTCATGTCTTGAGGCGCAATTACATAGCGTTCTTTATTGGCGGTTTCTACTTCTTGCAAGGCGCCATACGCTCTGTCTTGTTGTCCCAAAGCCATCGTTTGTTGTTCGGTTCGAGCGCCTTTTCTAGCTTCGTCTAGTTCGGCTTGAACGGCATTGTATTGGGCGAGTGCGCCTTGGTATTTGGCAAAAGTTTCGTCATACATTTGTTGGGATACCAGCGAATCTTTGAGCATATTACCCAATCGCTTGATGGATTTTTGTGCAAATTCGTATTGCTCTTTTAGTCCTGTTTGTTTGGCTTCTAGCTGTTTGATTTGGTTAGCTGTAGCCCCTTTCAACGCCATCGAATACTGGGCTTTGGCACTAATAACGGCACCTTCGGCTTGACTCTTTTTGGCATCTACTTCAGGAATATCGAGTACGGCAAGTGTGTCTCCTTTTTGGACCAAATCGCCTTCTTTGACCAATAATTGTATGATTTTACCAGGTACTTTACTCACAATGGCCAGTTGCTCGTTTTCTACTTTTCCTTGCAAAATGTTTTCGTTTTTGGGTTTTTCACAACTGATAAGCAAAAATAAAAAGGACAGTATAAGGATTGTTTTTTTCATGTTTTTTGGTGTTTGTTCTTTTTTATAAAATGCCACTGCCTTTTGCAAAAAAGGATACATTACTAGATTATTTATTTAATTTTTTGGATAATTCTCCCGTTGCAATAATGGTTTCAATGGCTGCTAAACGTTGCTCGATTAGGGTATTTACTTTGGCAACAGCCGCTTTAAACGAATCATTTTCGGCTTCCAACCGCTCGGAAATGGTGATGAGTCCTTCTTTGTATTGCTTTACAGCCAAATTCAAATTGTTTGCCGCCACTTTTTCTTGTTGGGCTGTGATGGCTATTTTTTGATTTAAAACGGTATAATTAACATAATTGTTTTCTAGTAATAATTCCAATTTTTCTTTGGTATCATCAATTTGGTTTTGGACTTGTTCAATGTTGATCTTGGCTTCGTGTACTTTGTGTTCTCTCTCAAAACCCGCAAAAACTTCCCATTTTAATCCCGCTCCAATAACCCAATTGTTGCTTATGGTAAGCTCGTTTAATCCTAAATACAAGGCTTCGTTGATGCCTGTAATGACTTGTGTCGTGGCTTTGGCATTAAATAAACTCGAATAGGTTACGCCACCAAATGCGCCTAAAGTAGGTAAAAAAGTTCCTTTTTCTTTTTTTAATAAAAATTCGTATGCCGATTTAAAGGATTCCAAAGCTTTGATTTCTTGCTTGTTATCAGTGCTTAATTTTTGATCCGAAATAAGATAGGGTTCTAGAGTGTAGCTCACTTGGTCAATTTCGGATTGTTGGTATCCTGTTAAATATTCTAATTTTTTATAGACGAGTTTTCGCTTTCCTTCTAACTCGATTCCTTTGGATTCCAGTTCTAATGTTGCCAGTTTAATTTTGTCCCGATCATACGGAATGGCGAGTCCTTGCTCCACGGCTTTGGTTACGCGTTTGGTTTCGGTATTCAAGCGATTGTTGCTGTCGTGCAAGAGTTTTTCGATGGCATTTAGCAGTGCTAATTGGTCAAAAGTGTTAATGACTTCTTTGATAATTCCATCTTTTTCGGATTCTTTCAAGTATTCGGTTCCTTTTGTTTTTTCTTGTACGGCTTTGGCTGCATTTGGGATTTGGAAACCACTAAAAAGTACGGCTTTTGCAATCACACTTCCGTTGAATAAATTGCCGTAATTGCCAAAGGATGTTTTGCCGTCAAAAGGCGGAATATTAGGAATTGCAGGCAGTTGCGAGGCGGGTAAGTTAACCGAAAGTTTGTTGTCAAAATACGAATAGACAGCACTTGCCTCGATGCTTGGAATGTATTTGTTCCAGAGTCCTTTTTCCTGTAAATACAGTTTTTCTATTTCCAGCTCTTTATTTTTTATAGAACTACTCTTAATTATTGCTTTATTTATGGCTTCTTCAAGGCTAGTGGAAACTACAATTTGAGAAAAAGAATGGGAAAGCGTTAATCCAAAAGTGAGTATAAAAAGTATTCTTTTATTCATAAGAATTTTTTTAATTTTTGTGTTAAAAACACCAATTGGTAGGAGACGAATTTATGAAAAAAAAAGAATATTCCTTAAAATATTCTTTTTTAATTTTTCAAATTCATTATTAATTAACATGTATTTCTTGACCAAAACCAAAACGTTTCTCTTTAATCATTTTAGAGAAATGAATCCAAGCAAAAGCAGCATTGGCACCAAAACTGATTAGGCCTACAACGAGCATCATTGTTTCGTTATTAGACGGCATTATATACGTGTTTGGGTTGTCTACATAATAATTGAATGTGAATAAATACATCATCCAAGCGCTCAATGTAATGGCACGAGCCTGAAGCCAAGTCCCTTTTTTGATAAATAAGGCAGGAACGGTACACGAAAATAAAACGGCTACGTTATAAAAGGTATGTTGTGGCACACAAAAATAGATGTAAGCAAAGTTCCAAATATCATACGCAATGATCCAAAACACCAGCATATCAGGCCAAATCATGTCTTTTATGTTGTCCTTGGTTACATTGATGCCAACCCAACCCGAGATAGTTACAATAGAAAGTAGGCCTGCAACACCATTAAGATAATGCCAAATGCCACCGTTTTGTCCGCCAAGTTCAAAATCTCTAGCGACTGCTTCAAGAATGTTTACGGCAAGTATTAAGGCCGGAAAAATAAGTAGGTTTTTGTTTTCGCCCCATTTAGTATAACGAATTACTATAAAAATTAGTACGCCCGCAATCGCCGAATATAATTTGGCGGTATGAAACCAAGTATTGATGGTTGCATCAGGATGATCCGCTGCGGTAGGCCAAATGGTGAACGTTAATATACCCGCAATACCTACAAAAACAATAAGCGAAAGCCATTTGGATCTCCTAAATACCTCGTTGAGGATTAAAAGTCCAAGAAAAATTCCTATTACGTGAATAACTTTTTCCATAAAATTGATTTTTGGGTTTGTATTTTTATGATTTATTTATGTTAAAATTATAAATTTTATTAACTAGTTAGATTAAACAATTGTTAAGTTTTTATATTTTTTAATAAAAAGACATAAATTTTATATTTTTATGCTATAATTTTTTTGTTTTTTTAATAAAAATTTAAAGGATTGCGAGCGATTTTGATTGGTTTTATCTAACACAAACGATGTGTTAGGGTTATAATTTTTTAATCAGATTTTTTTTATTTGTTTATTCATTAAAAATTTATTTTATTTGTTTGGTCAAATTCGAAAGAGGACATTATAATGGAGTTCGTTTCTTTTGTTTTTGAAAAGCAATTTGGGGTTTGGCGAAGTTTTTTGGTTTCCATTTTCAAACAAAATTCTAAATACATTACTTTCATGAAAAAAATTAGTAGACTCTTTTTTAGCAAATTACTCTTTGCTATTTTTTTAGTTCCAGCACTTCTTTCTGCTCAAAACGAAATTGATACGGTTAAGAAAAAAGAAGTAAAATACCCGCAGTTTCAGTTCAAAGGACTTTTTCAAGCTCGTTATTTAGTAGGTCTCAACAACGATGTCGATTTATTAGGAGTACATCATGCCAATGCCGATGCTTTTTCGAGCAACTCATTTGATATCAAACGAATGCGAACCCAAGTAAAAGCGGCTATTGGGCCACATACCGAAGTCGTAGCCTTGATTAATCTCGCCGAGTTTAAAACGGATCCTAAAAATAAAGTTTTAGAAAATGCGTATATAAAATACACCTTCAACAAGCATATTGGGTTGACTTTGGGACAATTTAGGCCTTGGTTTGGGATTGAAGAGACCTACCCAATTGATATCATTAAATCATTGGATTTTTCGAATCAATATTATGAATTTGGAAAAAATGGCTGGTCTAGTTTTCAAATAGGAGCTACGGTAACGGGTGTTTTTGATATCAATAAAATTCCTGTAACCTACGCGCTTTCGGCCTTAAATGGCAATGGTCGCAACCAAGAAACGGATAAGGACAATGGCAAGCAATATATGTCTCGATTTGTTTTTGGTTTGTCTAAAAAGAACAATGTCAACTTTGGACTCAACGGTGGAATAGGGGAGGTTCAAAACCGAAAAGTCTATGCCGTGGGTCTCGATTTGACTACAGATGTAAAATTATCCGATTTGTTTTTTGTAGACATGCAACTGGAGGCGAAGCAAGCTACGAATCATAATTTGTATTTTACTATTCCTACAGCCAATAGAACCGCCCAAGTCAATGATTACTTGATGCGCGGTTTTTATTTTTTGCCCAACTTTAGGTATCAAATCAATTACAAAAAATTGACTTCGATAGAATTTTCTTGTCGGTATGAATATCTAGACACTAATTTCAGGTTGGATTCTAATGTGAAACAGAGCCTTGTTCCTATGGTAGGATTAGAATTTCTTAAGGATTATGGCGCCCGAATTCAAATGGGGGTACAAATAGATCGATTTGATAAAAACGTTCCCAATACGGCCAATTACAACAAAGAATTGTTTGTTTTACAAGTTCAAAGTAGATTATAAATTGTTATTTTAATTCCTAATTTTTATGAAAGAAGTCAGTACTATCCGCGTATTAATTACCCTAGCTGTTGGATTATTAATTTGGTTTATTCCGCCACCAACAGGCGTAGTTCCAGAAGCGTGGCATTTATTTGCAATTTTTGTCGCCACAATTTTGGGTATCATTCTCAA
Organism: Flavobacterium restrictum; assembly: GCF_007097245.1. Taxonomy (GTDB): domain Bacteria; phylum Bacteroidota; class Bacteroidia; order Flavobacteriales; family Flavobacteriaceae; genus Flavobacterium; species Flavobacterium restrictum. The sequence goes on from NZ_VJZT01000011.1 coordinate 8,446, forward strand.
AGCAGCTCCTATGGGAACGATGTGCATGATGGCTATTTCTGTTACGGCTTTTTCTCAAGTTTTAGCCCCAGGTGAGGCAGGAAAGTCCATTACGCTAGCCTTAAAAGGATTTGGTGACAAAGTGATTTGGCTCATAGGGATTTCTTTTTTCATAGCAAGAGGTTTTATAAAAACGGGATTAGGCAACCGAATTGCTTTTTTGTTTATCCGAATTTTTGGCAAAAGTTCCCTAGGATTAGCCTACGGTTTGGGACTTGCTGATTTGTGTTTAGCCCCCGCTATTCCTAGTAATACCGCTAGAGGAGGAGGGATTATTTATCCTATTATGAAATCGATGGCGATTAGTTTTGGTTCGGAACCTGATAAGCCCGAAACACATCGCAAATTGGGTTCTTTTTTGACATTGAACAGCTACAATATGAATTTGATTGCTTCCTCGATGTTTTTGACAGGAACAGCAAGTAATCCCATGTGTCAAAAGTTTGCTGCCGATTTAGGAATAAAAATCACTTGGATGTCGTGGGCAGTTGCTGCGATTGTTCCGGGTTTAGTCGCTTTTTTTGTCATTCCATTAGTTTTATACAAAATATACCCACCAGAATTAAAGAAAACTGCCGATGCACCCGAAATGGCCAATCAAAAATTGAAGGAAATGGGACCTATTTCTAAAAACGAATGGCTGATGCTTTTGGCATTTGTTATTTTGTTAATCCTCTGGATAACAGGCGATATTTTCTCTATTGATGCTACAACAACCGCATTTATTGGTTTGGTGTTGTTATTGCTCACTTCGGTTTTGACATGGGAAGATGTAAAATCCGAGAAAGGAGCTTGGGACACGATAATTTGGTTTTCGGTTTTGGTAATGATGGCCAGTTCGCTGAACGAATTGGGTTTTATAAGTTGGTTTAGCGGATTGATCAAAGCTCAAATTGGCGGATTGAGTTGGCAAATTGCATTTCCCATAATTGTAGTAGTATACTTTTTTAGTCATTACCTTTTTGCAAGCGCCACAGCTCACGTGGCGGCCATGTATGCGGCGTTACTTGGAGTTGGTGTTTCACTAGGAATTCCTGGTTTACTATTAGCCTTTATGCTTGGTTTTGTGGGTTCATTGTACGGAACACTAACTCATTATGGGCATGGTCCTGCACCCGTTTTTTTTGGGAGTGGTTATGTAGATTTAAAAAGTTGGTGGTTAAAAGGACTCGTAACCGGACTCGTTCTATTAGTAATTTATATGGTTATAGGCGGATTTTGGATGGGGATAATTGGGTATTACTAGTTTTTTTAGTACCCTAATTATCGTTGATATAGTAGGCTGGTTTTTAGGAGTTGGTGTGGAATGAATGTTCAAAATAGTGTAAAGCGAATTAGGAGTTTGAAAATAATTACTTGAAAACACAAGTAGCCGACCAAGGATTTGTGAATAGATTCAAGGCAAAGTTGATTTTGTACGTAAAAGAATTCGGTTAAGTCCAAAAAATAAAGCTAATTTAGTCCCAAACTTTTGTTCCAACACTGCATTACCTTTAAAAATGAATACAATTCCTGTTTATTTCATGCCCGGATTAGCGGCAAGTTCTTCTATTTTTGAAAGAATTTTGCTTCCCGAGTTGCAGTTTAAAATGATTTTTTTAGAATGGGAAATCCCTCTAGAAACCGAGTCGTTATCCGACTATGCCAAAAGGATTTCGGCTAAAATTACGCTTGAAAATCCAGTATTAATTGGCGTTTCTTTTGGAGGTATTCTGGTTCAAGAAATAGCAAAATGGATTCCTGTTCGAAAAGTAATTATTATTTCGAGTGTCAAAAGTAATTTAGAATTTCCACTCCGAATGAAAATTGCCAAAACGACCAAAGCCTACAAGTTGATACCGCTGCATTTGATTTTGAATATAGAGAATTTAGCTAAATTTTCTTTTGGTAAAAAAGTAAATAAACGACTTCGATTGTACGAAAAATTTCTTTCTGTTAGGGATATTCGCTATTTAGACTGGGCTGTGGAGCAAGTAATTCTTTGGGATAGAGAGGTTGTAGACCCCAATGTTATTCATATTCATGGCGATTTAGACGATGTTTTTCCTATCAAAAACATTTCCAATTGTATGGTTGTAAAAGGGGGTACGCACATTATGATTTTAAATAAATACAAATGGCTCAACGAAAACGTGCCAAAAATAATTTTGGAACAACACGCTTAAACGAACTTTTTAAAACAATAATTTCTTTTTGCGCAATTCAAAATTTTGACCCAAATACACTCGACGTACCATTTCATCTTCTACTAATTCTTCGGGTATGCCGGCTTTTAGGATGCCACCTTCAAACATGAGGTAGGTTTTATCAGTAATAGCCAGTGTTTCTTGCACATTGTGATCCGTGATAAGGATGCCAATATTTTTGTTTTTTAGCTGTGCTACAATGCGCTGAATGTCTTCTACAGCCACGGGATCTACTCCGGCAAAGGGTTCGTCTAATAAAATAAATTTAGGATCTGTGGCCAAACAACGTGCAATTTCGGTACGACGGCGTTCTCCACCAGATAATAAATCTCCGCGGTTGGTTCGTATGTGTTCTAAACTAAATTCGGCTATTAAACTTTCCATTTTGGCAATTTGGGCTTCTTTAGAAAGTTTGGTTAATTGTAGGACACTCAAAATATTATCTTCGATACTTAATTTTCTAAAAACCGATGCTTCTTGTGCTAGATACCCCACACCTTGCTGGGCTCTTTTGTACATAGGATATTCGGTAATGTCTAAATCATCTAAATAAATATGACCAGAATTGGGTTTTACTAAACCAACAATCATATAAAAAGAAGTTGTTTTACCAGCACCATTTGGTCCCAAAAGTCCCACAATTTCGCCTTGGTTCACTTCTACCGAAATGCCTTTTACCACACTGCGACCTTTATAGGTTTTTACAAGATTTTCTGCTCTTAATTTCATTATTTGGGTTGTTTATGCTGGACTATTTAGTTGTAAAAAGGGTTCGAGAATTACAATTCCTCGGTGGTAGTTTGGTTTTCCAATGCTTCCCAAAATTCATAAGCTCTTCGCAAATGGGGTACTACAATTGTTCCGCCTACCAAAGTGGCAATTCCCATGGCTTCCATCATTTCTTCTTTGGTAATTCCTTCTTTAAAACTAGTTTCAAGATGGTATTTTACACAATCATCGCAGCGCAATACCGCCGATGCTACTAATCCCAATAGTTCTTTTGTTTTTACGTCTAATGCTCCTGCGGCATACGCATTGGTGTCTAAATTGAAAATGCGTTTCACAATTTTGTTATTGTCCGCCAAGAGTTTTTCGTTCATTTTAGAACGGTATTCATTGAATTCGGTTACGATATTAGGCATTTTTTTTGTTTTTAGATTTATAAACAAGCATAGATATAAAGATACTTACTTCGTAAATAAGCAGCATGGGTATAGCAACAATGGTTTGACTTACTACATCAGGAGGCGTTACTATTGCGGCCACAATCAAGATGATGACAACGGCATATTTCCAGTATGTTCTTAAAAAAGAAGGCGTTACCAACCCTAATTTGGTTAAAAAATAAATAATTATAGGCAATTCAAAAAACAAACCGCTGGCGAGGATACTCGTTTTTACCATTCCCATATAGGAGTCGAGTGTAAATTGATTTTTGACTACATCACTCACGGAGAAGGTAGCCACAAAATTTACTGACATGGGGATAACTACATAATAACCAAATAAAACGCCTAAAAAGAAAAGGAGCGAGGAGGTAAAAATAAAGACTTTGGCATTTTTCTTTTCCTTTTCATACAAAGCGGGGCCTATGAATTTCCAAATTTCCCATAAGATATAAGGAAAACTCAAGATAAAACCCGCCAAGACGCACATCCAAACAAAAATGTTGACTTGGCCTTCCATTTCGGTGTTTTGAATGATAAAATTCATTTCGGTGATGCAAATGCTATCGGCAAAACCCAATTGATGTGATAATTCACAAAAATATTGGTAGGTAAAAAAAGTGGGTCTTGTGGGGCCTAAAATAATGACGTCAAATAAATAGTCACTAATAAAATAGGTGGCACACGCCATAATAATAATGGCTGTTGTACTGCGAACTAAAAGCCATCTTAACTCTTCGAGATGGTCTAAAAACGACATTTCGTTTAAATTTTTTGCTGCCATTATACGATTCCCTCTTTTAAAATATCATGTAAATGTAGCACTCCTTTGTAGTTTCCGTTGTCTACAACGACTAATTGTGTAATCGAAAAATCTTCCATAATATTAAATGCGTCAATTACCATCGCATCGGATGCAATAAGTTTAGGGTTTTTGGTCATGATATCTTTGGCGGTCAAATCCATAAAAGTATCGCGGTCGTTGAGCATTCGTCGGATATCACCATCAGTAATGATACCAATTACTTTCTCGTTCTCGACTACAGCAGTAACGCCAAGTCTTTTTTCCGAAATTTCGAAAATCACCTTTTTTATAGGAGCATCTGGCGCTACCATGGGTTTCAAGGAGTTTTCTAGCATGTCGATTACACGAAGTAATAATTTTTTGCCTAGTGCGCCACCGGGATGGTACTTGGCAAAATCTTCGGGTTTGAAATCATTCATTTCCATCAAACAAATAGCGAGTGCATCTCCCATCACTAATTGGGCAGTTGTACTATTGGTAGGAGCCAAATTCATAGGGCACGACTCGGAAACTACGGTGGTATTGAGGACAAAATGGGCACCTTTGGCCAAAAACGAAGTCATATTTCCAGTCATGGCAATCAAAGTATTTCCAAAACGGGTCAACAGTGGCACCAAAACTTTAATTTCGGGGCTGTTGCCACTTTTTGAAATGCAAATAATGACATCATCGTCCTGAATCATTCCTAAATCACCATGTATAGCCTCCGAAGCATGCAAAAAAAGTGCTGGTGTTCCGGTTGAATTGAAGGTGGCTACCATCTTTTGAGCGATAATAGCACTTTTTCCAATCCCAGTTACAACGACTCTTCCTTTAGAATTGTAAATGGATTGCGTTGCGGCTACAAAACTCGCATCGATGAAATCAGTAAGTTTTGCAATCGATTCACTTTCGGATACAATCGTTTTTTTGGCAAGTGCCATTATATTTTCGTTGGTTATCAAAACAGAATGTTTAAAATTTGTAAGTGTAAAAGAAATTAGTATCTTTATGAAGTGCAAATTTATACAAAATACCATATAATCAAGAATGAATTCAAACGAAATTGACATACACAAAGAATTAAAAAAGTATTTTGGCTTCAGCCAATTTAAAGGCTTACAAGAACAAGTTATAAAAAGCCTACTCGACAAGCAAAACACGTTTGTGATTATGCCTACGGGTGGCGGGAAATCGCTTTGTTACCAGTTGCCAGCTTTGATTTTAGAGGGAACTGCTATTGTGGTCTCGCCTTTGATTGCATTGATGAAAAACCAAGTTGATGCCATCCGAAGCTTGTCATCGGAGAACGGTATTGCCCATGTTTTGAATTCCTCACTGAACAAAGCCGAAATTGCCCAAGTAAAAAAGGATATTACCTCTGGATTGACCAAGCTATTATATGTAGCTCCAGAATCCTTGACCAAGGAGGAGTATGTACAATTTCTTCAAAATGTACCCATATCTTTTGTCGCTATTGATGAAGCGCATTGCATCTCGGAATGGGGACATGATTTTAGACCTGAATATCGAAATTTAAAAAGCATTATTCATCAATTGGGTGACGTCCCTATTATTGGCCTTACTGCAACTGCTACGCCAAAAGTACAAGAAGATATTCTCAAAAATCTAGACATGGCGGATGCTACTACTTTTAAAGCGTCCTTTAACAGACCAAATTTGTACTATGAAGTGCGTACCAAAACCAAGAATATTGAGTCAGATATTATTCGTTTTATAAAACAACACAAAGGAAAATCAGGTATTATTTATTGTTTAAGCCGCAAGAAAGTAGAGGCCGTAGCCGAAGTCTTGCAGGTTAACGGCATTAGTGCTGTCCCATATCATGCCGGTTTAGATGCCAAAACGCGAGCAAAACACCAGGATATGTTCCTCATGGAAGATGTAGATGTGGTGGTGGCAACCATTGCTTTTGGGATGGGAATTGACAAACCCGATGTGCGTTTTGTGATTCACCATGATATTCCAAAATCATTAGAAAGTTATTATCAAGAAACGGGGCGTGGCGGTCGTGATGGTGGCGAAGGGCATTGTCTAGCTTATTATTCCTATAAAGATGTCGAAAAATTAGAAAAATTTTTATCTGGAAAACCAGTCGCGGAACAAGAAATAGGATTTGCCTTATTGCAAGAAGTTGTCGCTTATGCCGAAACGTCAATGTCACGGCGTAAATTTTTACTGCATTATTTTGGAGAAGAATTTAGCAGCGAAACTGGCGAAGGAGCTGATATGGACGACAATGTTCGCAATCCAAAAACCAAAGTCGAAGCCCAAGATCAAGTGGTCAAATTGTTGAGCGTTGTTCGGGATACCAAGCACATTTACAAATCCAAAGAATTAGTTTTTACCTTAATAGGTCGCGTCAATGCTGTTATAAAAGCGCACAAAACAGATTCTCAAACCTTTTTTGGCTCTGGTGCAGATCATGACGAAAAATATTGGATGGCCTTGTTGCGACAAGTACTGGTTGATGGTTTTTTGTCCAAAGATATTGAAACCTATGGCATTGTAAAAATCACCAAAAAAGGATTGGCATTTATCAAAAAACCTGAATCCTTCCTGATGTCCGAAGATCATGAATACAACGAATCCGAAGATGAAGCCATAGTTACGGCCGCAAAATCAACAGGAACTGCTGACGAAGCTTTGATGGGAATGTTGCGTGATTTACGAAAAAAAGTAGCCAAAAAATTAGGGGTACCTCCATTTGTCGTTTTTCAGGATCCATCGCTCGAGGATATGGCTTTGAAATATCCTATTTCATTAGAGGAATTAACCAATATTCATGGTGTTGGGGAAGGGAAAGCCAAGAAATATGGTAAAGAATTTGTCGATTTAATACAACGTTATGTAGAAGAGAATGACATCATTCGCCCAGAGGATTTGGTGGTCAAATCGACAGGTGTCAATTCGATAAATAAACTATATATCATTCAAAATATCGACCGTAAATTGTCATTAGACGATATCGCTTCCGCAAAAGGGTTAACGATGGACGCTTTAATCAAAGAAATGGAGCAAATTGTATATTCGGGCACCAAGCTCAATATTAAATATTGGGTTGATGAACTCCTGGATGATGATCAACAAGAAGAAATTCACGATTATTTCATGGAATCCCATTCGGATAATATTGAAGAAGCACTCAAGGAATTTGATGGCGATTATGATATTGATGAGTTGCGATTAATGCGAATCAAATTTATTAGCGAAGTGGCCAATTAATATCCTCCTAAATCTCATGGAGGAATTGAAAAACAGGATAAATTTCAGGTAATTACCAAAAAAACTTCGTTTACGAAGTTTTTTTGGGTTTTGAGAATCTGCTACTCTAATTTTTCTAGGCTTCCTCACTTTTGGGGAGAGTTGGGCAGGGGAATACTTCTCCTCGATGTGGTTTCAAAGCATCTCGCACCAGAATCATATTTTCTTGGGTAACCACCATAAAAGCGATGGCGTACATGTCATTTTTGATTTCAAAACCAGTTATATTCAACTCTAATTTTTCGATTGCAATGTATTCTTTGAGATGAATTTCGTGATGTTCCGCAATTTTTGCAGCGACAGGTCCACGAAAGTCCCAAATTAGTTTTATTTTTTTGATTGTTTCGTTTTGGCTTATAGATTCAGGCATTTTTTATCTTGATTGGAATGTTGAATGAATTAAAAACACAAAGATACGAAGTCTGATTTAAAAATGGATTTCCTATTTAGTTACAAGTTTCACTTCAAAATACTACTTTTGCATAGCTGATTTGGTTTTTCGAACGAACGAATAGCACAATCAACGCATAAATTGTATCAAATGCCTCAAGAACTCCTTTTACAAGTCACTCCAGAAATAGCTTCTAGCGAATCGCTACTCAAAGACCATTTGTGCAAACAAATTAAAGTGAATAGCAATGAAATCCAACATGTTTTGGTTTTAAAACGCTCGATAGATGCTCGTCAAAAAGCAATCAAAATCAATTTGAAAGTGGCTATTTATTTAAAAGGGGAACCTTTTCAGGAAACGAAAATTCAACTTCCAGAGTATAAAAACGTTGCAAATTCTCAAGAAGTACTTGTTATAGGAGCTGGGCCTGCTGGACTTTTTGCTGCATTGCAATTGATAGAATTAGGTTTAAAACCAATAGTTGTTGAACGTGGAAAAGACGTTCGTGGTCGTCGTCGCGATTTGAAATCCATCAATGTGGATCATCTAGTCGATAAAGATTCTAATTATTGTTTTGGCGAAGGTGGCGCGGGAACCTACTCTGACGGAAAATTATACACGCGTTCCAAAAAACGGGGCGATGTCACTAGGATTCTCGAATTGTTAGTCGCTTTTGGCGCATCGGAGGATATTCTTGTTGAAGCACATCCGCATATTGGAACGAATAAATTGCCGCAAATTATTCAGGATATTCGGGAAAAAATTATCGAATGTGGTGGAATTGTTTTGTTCGAAACGCGTTTGACTGATATTATCATAAAAAATAACGAAGTACAAGGTATAGTTACTCAAAATGGAGATACAATTACTGCTTCAAAAATAATTCTTGCAACTGGACATTCTGCTCGTGATATCTTTGAATTATTAGACAGAAAAAAAGTTTTTATCGAAGCCAAACCTTTTGCCTTGGGCGTAAGAGCTGAACATCCGCAGTCGTTAATTGATAGCATTCAGTACAATTGTGATTACCGTGGATCGCTACTTCCGCCAGCACCTTATTCAATTGTAAAACAGGTAAATGGTCGTGGTATGTATTCCTTTTGTATGTGTCCCGGAGGTGTAATTGCTCCTTGCGCCACGAGTCCCGGCGAAGTGGTTACAAATGGTTGGTCGCCTTCTAAACGGGATCAAGCCACTGCAAATTCGGGGATTGTAATTGAATTAAAACTGGAGGATTTTGCTCCTTTTGCTAAATTTGGTGCTTTGGCAGGAATGGAATTTCAAAAAAGCATAGAGCAAAAAGCATGGCAGTTAGCAGGTCAATCGCAAAAAGTGCCTGCACAGCGAATGGTCGATTTTACACAAAATAAAGTTTCATCCGAAATTCCGAAAACATCCTATGTTCCCGGAACTACATCGGTAGAAATGGGACAGGTTTTCCCCGGTTTTTTAACTCAAATTTTGCGAGAAGGTTTTACCGAATTTGGAAAATCCATGCGGGGTTATTTGACTAACGAGGCAATTTTGCATGCGCCAGAATCAAGAACTTCCTCCCCGGTACGCATTCCAAGAGATGCTTTTACATACGAACATCTTCATGTAAAAGGCTTGTATCCATGTGGAGAAGGTGCGGGTTATGCTGGAGGAATTATCTCGGCGGCTATTGATGGCGAGAAATGTGCCCAAATGATTGCGGCGGTTTTGAAATGTTAATTTTTCTAGTTTTCCGCTTTTACGGCTACAGCAATTTTAGAATCGGCTGTTCCGTAATACAAAAGCCATTTGTTTTTGAAATAAACCAATCCTTCAACAAAACAAACTTCATTGACCTCGCCTGATTTCTCGTACGGTTTATCAGGATGTATAAAATTAGTTTTGAGTCGGTTGATGAGTTTGTATGGATTTTCTTTGTCAAAAAGTGCTTGTCCCGCCGCATACGTATATTTAGGAAGTTTTGGGTCGTTATAATTTAGTGCATTGCTGCCGTTATAAATAAGGAGAATTCCATTTTCTTGAAGCAAAGCAAATGGCCCAGGCTCTACCAAACGGCTATCAAAATACCCCATTCGTGGGTGTAAAACGGTAATCATTTTTTGATTTTCTTCATTTACGGCAACTTTCCAATGGATTAAATCAACCGATGTCGCCATATTCAAATCCGAATCGCCAAAGTACATCCAATAAAGTCCTTTTATTTTTGTTGCAATGATTCGATTGTTGCTTACTTTACCCACAATAGCACCCGATTTTGACCATAAATCTTTGTATTTCTCGTCTTTTGCAACCAAACCCTGTTTTACCCAAGTTTTTAAATCTTTGGAACTGGCCAAACACAATCGAGCTGTTTTTCCATCATACGAAGTATAGGTCATAATATACGTTCCATCAGGGCTTTCTATAACTCTAGGATCTTCAACGCCACCTTTCCATTCGTATTGTTGCATAGCATCAACATCAGGAAAGAATATTGGTGCGGGTAATTTTCTAAAATGGAGTCCATCCTCGCTTACGGCCAATCCTAATCGGGAGGTCATTTCGTGATCTTGTGCTCTATAAATTAAGTAAACTTTGCCGTCTTTTATAATTGCCGATGGGTTGAGCACATTGCGCTCTTCCCAATGAACTACTTTATGACTTACAGGGCAATTAAAAATTTGATTGGAATCTGGAGCCAAAATAGGATTGATGCTATCCACTTTTTCAAAATCTAGCATAGCCCAATTTTGGGATGATTTGGATATTGATGTAACTACGGTATTGTTTTTTTTGCAACTAATAGAAAGCAAAATCAAAAAAATCAGTATTGTGTTTTTCATGGCGACAGAAGATTCGTTTAAAAGATTATTTTTTTGGTTTTAATACTAAAATTAATGGTCGTAACTGATGACTCTGGAAATTTTCCATTGGTTATTGACTTTTTTCCAAATCATTAGAAACTTGAAAGTACCTAATTCTTCTTTTCCATTTTCGATATGTCGAAATTCATGAATTCCTATTTCAATGGCGCCAAAATCTTTTATCGGATGCACTTCTAGCGTTCCTTTGACTAATTTTCGAGTAAGTTTGTTAACGTTTCCAAACATAGTCTCGAAATTTTTAAAAACAGTTTCATACGAAAGTAATCCGCCATTGTCTTGATACCATTCTAAATCTTCGGTAAATAATGCCTTGAATTTTTTGAAATCTTTAGTATTGAAATCTTCAAATACCACTTGATCCATTTGTTCAATTTCCGAATACAATTTTACCGTTGTAGGTGCTACTTTTTTTTCTTGTGCATCTACAGAATAGGCAAACATTACTAAAAGAACTAGAATAAATGGAACGCTATTTTTGGGAAATTTCATGACATTTTTTTAGTGTAAGGCTAATGTAATTGTTTTTATTCGATAATTGTGTTCAAAACCACCATTCCTTTTAATCCCGATCTTGATATAATTGGTTAATAATAAATAAGTAGCATATTTTTAAAATAAAAAAACCGCTCATTTTCAGAAGCGGTTTCATTTGAGTAGTTTATTATTTCTTTTTTAAACGATCCTTAAATAGTTTTTCGAATTTTTCTATTTTAGGCTGAATTACCATTTGACAATACGGTTGGTATTTATTGTTTTGATAATAATTTTGATGGTAATCCTCGGCTTTGTAAAATTGCGTTAACGGTTCTAGGGAAGTGACAATGGGAGCATCGTAAACCTTTGCTTTTTTTAAAGAAAAAATTATGTCTTGTGCCGCTTTTTTCTGTGTTTCGTTTTTATAAAAAATTGCCGATCGGTATTGTGTGCCACTATCCGCACCTTGACGGTTTAAAGTGGTGGGGTCATGAACGGTAAAAAACACTTTGAAAATTTCGTCCAGACTGGTTGTATTTGGGTCATACGTAATTTGAACCGCTTCGGCGGCTCCCGTATTTCCAGTACAAACTTCCTCATAAGTTGGGTTTTTTACTTTGCTTCCTGTAAACCCTGAAACAGCTGATTGTACTCCTTTTAGATTTTCGTAAACCGCCTCAACGCACCAATAGCAGCCACCGGCAAGTGTTATGGTTTCTAGGGATGTAGTTTTTGGAGTGTTTTTAGATTCTTTTTGTTGGGCAAATATTCCAGTACTTGCCAGTAAAATAAGGGCGATTATTTTTTTCATTTTAGTTGGTTTTAGTATCAGGTTCAAAATCCAAAGCGATAGAATTCATACAATATCTTTTTCCAGTAGGAGCAGGACCATCGTCAAAAAGATGTCCTAAATGCCCGCCACATCTGCCACAAAGTGCTTCGATTCGTTCCATTCCTAGCGAATTATCGGTTTTGTAGACTACGCTTTTTTTATTTTCTTGTTCAAAAAAACTGGGCCAACCACAACTGCTGGCAAATTTGGCTCCTGAACGGAAAAGGGTATTGCCACAAGCGGCACAATAATAGGTTCCTTTCTCGTCCGTGTTCCAATATTTTCCGGTAAAAGGGCGTTCGGTATCGGCATGTCGAGAGACTTCGTAAACCGCTTCGGGCAGTATTTTTTTCCATTCGGCGTCGGTCAAATTCAGTTTGGTTTGATCCGTGTGGGAATAGTAAGGATTGTTGGGCTTGCTGTTGTTTTCCATTGTAGCGGCTTGTTTAGTTGCATTAGTTGTCGTTGTTGTTTGTCCACATGCCGTTAGCATAACGAGTGGAATCATAAAGAGGAAGTGGAGTAGCGTTATTTTTTTCATGATTTTATTTTTATAATTCAAAGGTATGTATTCTGTTTTTTCCTAAATGTCGTGCACTTTACAATTGTAATTTATTTAACTATTGTTAGTTACGTTAAGAATTGTTTTTTGGTTTTCAAAAACGTTAAAATTGGGATTTAGCATTATTATTTGCAGGATAAAAATGCTTTTTTTATTCTCTAAAATCTATCTTTGGCATCCTTAAAAAAAATAACGATGAGCACAACTTGGTACGAATGCAAAGTAAAATATAGAAAAACCGACGATACTGGAAAACAAAAGGTCACCACAGAACCGTATTTGGTCGATGCCTTATCTTACACCGAAGCCGAAAAGAGAATTAACGAAGAAATGGCGACTTACATTAGCGAAGAATTTAAAATCACGAATATAAAAGTGGCCAATTTTAGTGAGATTCATCCCTTTGAAAATGCCGATCGCTGGTTTAAATCTAAAGTTTCGTTACTCGCCTATGACGAAGAAAGTGGCAAAGAACGCAAGACCAATATGTATATTTTATTGCAAGCCAATGATATAAAAGAGGCTTATGACAACACCGTTCAAGTCATGAAGGGCACGATGGGCGATTATAGTATTCCTGCTATTGCCGAATCACCAATTTTGGATGTTTTTCCTTATTTTTCGGGAGAAGAAGGGGAGCTGGAACAACTAGAAAAATTCAATGCACTTAAAGCCTCTGTGCCCGAAATTGCGTCTCCAGAAATAGAAGATACCACGGAATTTGATGCCGAGATTGTGGCGGAGTATAATTAATTAATTCCAACAATACTTAACGAAAAATTGCTTTTTGTTACAAAGAAACCCTTTCTGTCTAATTGTAGATTTGAAAGGGTTTCTTGTGTAGACACTTTGCGGTATCTGGATGTTTTTTGAGGCTTTGTTGGCTTGATAGTGTAGGTTTTAAAAACCTGACAGATGTAGATGAAAATTCCGTTTGATTATCAATTAAATATAAGCAAAATACCCTACGAAAATTCGATTTTTTGTATTTTAAAAAGCACCATAATACAAGAATTTACGGCTATAAAGAACGTTTTTAAACAAAAATGAATCAGCTATCCAGTCATTAACTATCTCGAAAACGAAAATCATTTTTAGGATACAGTTGTTAAAAGTGCTTCTAGATAGTTGAGCGTCATGGTAAAACCGCCTTGAAAACCCATTTCGATCATTTTCTCTAAACGGGCAAGCGACTCATTATAAATAGTGATTTTGACTGTTGTTATGCCGTTTTGTTCGCTAAAATGGTATTCCCATTGCGAACCAGGTAATTCAGGATTCTCGTCCTTGTCTGCAAAGGAATTCAACATTTTGAAATTGGTTTTTGAACTAATCGAAGTGAATTCTTGTATTGACCAATGCTCTTGTCCTTCTGGGCTGACCATGGCGTAAAATCTTTTTCCGCCCACTTCAAAATTCATGTATTTAGTTTTGGATGCCCAAGGTTTAGGTGCCCACCATTTATCTAGAATTTCTTGTTGGGTAAACGCATCCCAAACCACCGAAAGTTCCGCAGCGAATGCCTTGTTTATGAATACCGTTTTGGCTGTTTTGTCTACGGTAAAATCAAATTGCAACTTGTTTTTCATATTTTCTGATTTTTAAGAGTTACTAATACGTTATCCAATTGGTTAAATCGCGTTTCCCAAATTTTTCTGTATTGGGATAACCAAACATCTATTTCTTTCATTTTTTCAATTTGAAGCGAATAATAAATGGCTCTACCTTGTTGCTCTTGCTGGACTAACTCACATTCCGTCAAAATTTTGAGGTGTTTAGAAACGGCTTGTCTGGTGGTGTCAAAATGGGCAGCCAATGCGTTAGGTGTCATTGCTTGTATAGCAATAAGTGCAATAATTGCCCTACGGGTAGGATCAGCAATGGCTTGAAATACATCTCTTCTCATTTTGGAATATCTATATATGAAACTAATTGGTTGCAAATATATGCGCAACTTTTTGGTTTCGCAATTATTTTATGATTATTTTAATTGTATAGTAGTATTTTTTTGTGAAGGTTTGTTTTTGTTGTCTTGGGATGGGAGGTAACTCGGAAACTTGTACCAGCTAATTAAGAGATTTAGAAACAGGTTTTTACCTGTACTCAAAGTGGAATATAACATTGGCAAAACGGCACACCACAAAATCTCGCAAAATCGTATCTAAAGATTTTAATTAACGAAATTCGATAAAAATACTGTTGCCGAAATTGTAATGATATGCAGAATTGATAGGAAGTCTGGAGACTTGGTAGCGTACAGTTGCGACTTTATAAACGCTACTTTTTCTATTACTGCTAAACGTAGTTGTGTAAAATATGATTTCCATTAATACAAAGCGAGTAATTTTATAAAACGACTCTTGGCAACAGTAATTTATTTTATGATATATCTGGTTTTATTTAGATTTCCAATACTTTCAAATAGTTGTAATTCTATCCCTTTTTTAAGATCTCTACTTGCCGTTGCTGATGATATATCTTTAAAAATATTCATATACTCTTTTCTAGTAAACGCTGTTAAGCCAAGTTTTATGAAGTAATCTAATCGATCAACATCTTTTAAAATTCTATTGTTATAGTTGAGCAAACTTACTAAAGATTTGTTTATTACATCAAGCATGTATTCAATAAAAAATGTTGATTTTCCTGATTTATCACTTAACGAAAGTGATTTATAGTATTCATCTTGAGTTTGACTAATTAAAGTTTCGAAAGGAAGAAATTCAAATACTGGATATTCGTTCATGAGTATTAAAGTTTGCCATAATCTCCCCATTCTGCCATTACCATCTAGAAAAGGATGAATAAACTCCATTTCATAATGAAATACGCAACTTTTGATTAATGTTAATTCATCAGAATCTTTCAAATAGTGGAATAAATTTTTCATTTGATAGGGAACATTTTCAAAAGGCGGTGCCATGTGCTCCATTTTAGTTCCTTTAACTATTCCAACACTTTGCTTTCTGTATTTTCCAGCATTTTCAATTAATCCATTCATTAATTCGGAATGCGCTTTTAAAAAACTCACATCCGAATAAAATTTAAATTCATTTAGTTTGTCATAAACTGTAATTGCGTTTATTACTTCCAGCACCTCTTTTTTTGGACCAATTATCCTTTTGTTCTCTATTAATGCAGTGATTTGCTCTTCTGTCAAGGTATTCCCTTCGATTTGCAAAGAGGAATGAATTGTTTTTATTCTATTTTGTTTTCGTAATTTTGGGGATTGTTTATTTAGATAATTAGCATTTACTTCACCAAGTTTTTGTGAAATTGAAGTAATCAATTTTAAAATTTCCGAAGTAATGTCATAAGGTGGTTTCATTGATACTATCATTTGATAGTATCAAAAGTAGTTTTTTATCTCTAAATGTCCAAATAGTAGTGTTGGGATTGCTCTCGTTATTAGATGTTATGGCGGGTGTAAGGAAGCCTTAAATTTAGGTTACTGACAAATCTTCCAAATACAAAACTAACTTTCCATTAAGCCAATTGCCCAAATCCTTTGTAGTATCTATGTAAAAGCATAACTTAAAGTTACTAAAAACGAAGATTATGCCATTACAAGATGACTTATTAAAACCAAAGATATTCATTGGCTTAGATATTCACAAAAAAAGCTAGACAGTTTCGATTCAAACTGATTTATTTTTTCACAGAACGTATTTGATGCCTTCTGTTGCCGAGGATTTATTTCAATATTTGGCTGTTAGCGGTATTAATATTAGTCGTAATGATGTCTACATTTCAAAATTTGAATTTCATCATCGATAAACCTGTAAATTAATCTATGTTCATCATCAATTCTTCTTGACCAAAATCCAGCATACTTGTGTTTCAATGGTTCTGGCTTTCCTATTCCTTCAAAAGGATTTCTTGAAATATCTTTGAGTAGTTCATTTATTTTTTTAACTTTATTCTTGTCAATTTTTTGCCAATACAAATAATCTTCCCAAGATTCATCAACAAATACATATTTCATTTTATTCCTCAATTAAGTCTTTAGAAAATGACTTACCATTTTTAAATTTATCTACAGCAGAATCTAACCTACTTTCGTTAGTTCTGTTTGATAATTCATAATTTGTTGCAATTAGTGAATTATATTCTGCAAGTGAAATAACAACAATTCCTGAATCTTTTCCACGATTTATGATTAGAGTTTCAAAATTTATTGCCACTCTATCAAAGTAAGATTTAATATCTTTTCTGAAATCTGAAATATTTGTTACTACCATAATTATTATAATTTGTACAAATATATGTACAATATTTTTATTTTATGCAATATTCGTCAAAATATTACTGCCAACGTTCTCAGGCTTTTACGAGGTTGCGGACTAAAGAAGCCGAAACTTTCGGTTAAACACTAAACTCAAAGATACAAAACCAACTTTAAATTAAGCCTAAAACCCGCAATCTTGCAAAACCTGTGTTGGCAGATGGTTTTTTATTCTTTTTTGTTTCTGTTTTTTGTTCCAAAATATCCAGCCCAAAGTGAAAGTATTGGAGCAATTACAGCAATCAATTTTAAAGGCGGTATTCCTTTTCCTTTATATATTCCATAAATAACAATTATGACTACTGAAATTGTCATTATTATAAGAAATGGATAAATCCAAACTCTTTCAAAAAAAGTTTTTTTTCTAATTATAGTTATTTCGTTTACTTCTTTAAAATTCTGAATTTTAGTTTCTAAATCACCAGTAAATTCATCAAATTCTTTTGTATTGCAAAAATTTGAATTTGAGTACATTTTGAATTTTTCGCCATTCAAAAGTTTTATCTGTAATAATGTGCCATTGTAAACTTGAACTAAATAATTTTCAATTTGTTTAAATTCTATTTCTTTGATTTCATTGTCTAGCACAATTTTTACTTTTTCATTTTCTAATTTTGCTGAACCTGAATTTTTAATTTTTTTACGATTAAGCCAAAAAATAAAAAAAGGAATTCCAAAACATAAAATTAGAAACGTTGCAAAAAAAATCATTTTAGGTAAATGAATAAATTTTGCAATTCCAAGTATTCCAATGAAAGATAACATGAAAAAACCAAAACATATTATGAATAATTTAGTTGCAAATTTTTGATTAGAATATTCAAATTTATATTCTTGCATAATTTTAGTTTTCTTTAGTTTTCTTTGGCTCAAAATCTCTGCCAACGTCCCCGCGCTACAAGCAGTTTGGGACTAAATTAAGCCCATTATTCGGATTTGCCAAATCTTCCAAATACAAAACCAATTTCAAATTAAGCCAATTGCCCAAATTGCTTGTAGCGTGTGTTAGTGGCTGTTTTTATTTTTCCGTTTTATCTTTTCAATTTGAGACTTTTCCACATTGTCTAATTCTGGTGTTGCGCTTATTCTTGACAAAAAATTAATTGTTCCAGTTGTTTTAAACTTTTTTGTTGCCAAAACAATTCCAATAATTAAACCAATAACTGCAATCAAAATTCCAATTAGCGTTCCAGTTAGATTAGGAAACTTATGGTAAATTCCAAAACCGAATGCAATTCCAATTAAAGTTGGCGAGAGCACAATTTGTATCCAACCAACAATTTCTGTTATTTTATCAAGTATTTTAAACATCTCATTTATATTTATTAACCTTGACGAACTTTTATGTCAGTTACAATTCGTTTTGAATTTAGAATGATTGTTAAAAGTCCTGTATTAATCCCAGTTCCAGTATAACCCAAAGAATATGTTAATTCAGAGTTATTATTATCAATTGGTTTTCCCAATAACTTTATAATTTCAGATTCAGATTTGCCGATAAGCTCATGATTATTTCGCAAACTATTCATCATATCCCAACGTAAAGTCCAATTTTCTTCTGCGTTCAAATCAGAATTTTTCCACTTTTCGCTATTGAATTTCTCACCAGATATTCTTCCTCTTAAAGAAAATGCAATGATTAAAATAACGATAAAAGAGATTGATGTTTTATAAATAGTTTTCATTTCTGTTTCTGATTTTTTGGCAAAATAGCCACTAACTCCTAGATTAATCTGTCAAAATCATCCAAAGCCGCCCTTTTTAGGCTAACTACGTATGACAATACCAAATACAACCACCTCCGAAATATATAAAAATAATCTTATAATTAATTTAAAGTTTAGTAAATAAAAAAGCGGCGTTTAAAATACCTTTAAACGCCGCTTTGGTTTGATTACAAAAAGATATTATCGAATCGCTTCCACAAACTCCCCAATACTTCCAACTCCATTATTCGTAAGGTTTTGTATAAAAGCGCTGCCTATGATAGCGCCTTTGGCAAATTGTGTGGCTTGGTTGAAGGTTTCTTGATTGCTGATTCCAAAACCAATGATTTGCGGATTTTTGAGGTTCATAGCTGCTATGCGCTTGAAATAAGTTTCCTGCGTGCTACCAAAACCCGATTGCGAGCCCGTAACACTTGCAGAACTAACCATATAAATAAATCCATCCGAAACGCTGTCAATAAAATGAATACGCTCGTTTGAGGTTTGTGGCGTTATCAGGAAGATGTTTTTGAGTCCGTATTGTTCGAAAGTAGCTTTGAATTCCTCGGCATAAACACCAACAGGTAGATCGGGAATGATTAATCCATCGATACCAATTTCGGCACATTTCTGGCAGAATTTTTCTATTCCGTATTGCAACATTGGGTTGAAATAGCCCATGATTACCAGCGGTATGGCAACCGTTTTTCGGATATCTTTTAGTTGGTCAAACAACACTTGGGTGGTCATGCCGTTATGCAGGGCTTGGGTGGAACTTTCTTGAATCGTGGGTCCATCGGCTAATGGATCGCTAAATGGCAATCCAATTTCGATCATGTCGACCCCGTTTTTTTCTAAATCTTGGATGATTTGTACCGTATCATTCAAACTGGGATATCCTGCTGAAAAATAGATGGAAAGTATTTTTTTGTTTTCTTGTAGTTTTTGGTTGATGCGATTCATTGGGTATGTTTTATCAGGTTTTAAGCTGTTTTTTTGACGTTGTAATTGTATTGATTTTAGGTTGCTACACTATACACCCACACAATATCGTTGGATTGTAAATGTACTTCTATGCGTTTGTAATGCAATCCTTCGTATAAATCGGCTTGGCGGAGATCATTTGAAGTGATTTCGTAAAGGATGCCGCTAATGGTATCATTTGGATCGTTGGTCTCCACGATGATGGGGTAGTGGGTAATTCCAAATTCTTCTTCAATTTGAATTTCATTTAGCACATAACCAATGAGTGTTTCGGGTGTTCCTTGCAGGATGCGTCCAAAAATATTTTCCTGAATGTCTTCGTTTTGCAAGGTGCCGTAGGTGAATAATTTTTGCATAGTTTCTATTTTTTTTGAAAGTGTCAACCGTTCCTAATTCCTATTTTCGTGTGCGTTAGGGATGGCAGTGGAGCTCTTTTTTAGTTATTGCCGCGGGCTTAAACCTGCGGTAATGGATAAAAAAAGCGGGAACGTACAGCCCGACCCGACCTTTTCGGGAGGGTAACGCCCCAATTAGGTTACAATTTGAAATAATCGATATAGGTATTGAGGTCTTTGTCGCCACGACCGGAAAGATTGATGACTACAATGTCGTCTTTCTTGAATTTCATTTCGTCTAGCACGGCAAAGGCATGGGCACTTTCGATGGCGGGAATGAGGCCTTCCATTTTGGATAATTTCAAGCCCCAATTCATGGCTTGCTCATCCGTTATGGAAATGAATTGTGCTCTACCCGTTTCGAATAAATTGGCGTGCATGGGACCTACACCCGGGTAATCCAATCCTGCGGAAATGGAGTACGGCTCGGTGATTTGACCGTCTAGAGATTGCATCAAGAGGGTTTTGCTGCCGTGAATAACGCCTACTTTTCCTAGTGCAGAAGTGGCGGCACTTTCGCCCGAATCTACGCCTAAACCTGCGGCTTCGACAGCGATAATTTTCACGTCTTTTTCGTCCAAAAAGTGGTAGTAAGCTCCTGCGGCGTTGCTCCCGCCACCCACGCAAGCAATAACATAATCAGGGTTTTCACGGCCTTCTTTTTGTAATAATTGCTCTTTGATTTCCTTTGAAATAACGCTTTGAAAACGCGCTACCATATCCGGATAGGGGTGTGGTCCTACTACGGAACCAATTATGTAATAGGTGTCTACGGGGTTGTTGATCCAGTCCCGAATGGCCTCGTTAGTGGCGTCTTTTAAGGTTTTTGACCCTGAAAGTGCTGGACGAACTTCGGCTCCCAACATTTTCATTCGAGCCACATTGGGTGCTTGTCGCTTGATGTCGATTTCGCCCATGTACACGATGCATTGCAAGCCCATCAAGGCGCATACGGTAGCGGTTGCAACACCGTGTTGACCTGCGCCAGTTTCGGCAATGATGCGGGTTTTGCCCAAGCGTTTGGCAAGCAAAATTTGCCCTATAGTATTGTTGACTTTGTGCGCACCTGTGTGGCATAAATCTTCTCGTTTGAGGTAGACTTTGGTATTGTATTTTTCGGATAATCGGGTGGCAAAATACAAAGGTGTTGGTCTACCTACATAGTCTTTGAGCAGTGCCTCAAATTCTTCTTGGAATTCAGGTTCGGCGGTGACTTTTAAGTATTGTTGGCGTAATTCTTCTACATTTGGGTAAAGCATTTCGGGGATGTAGGCACCACCAAATTGTCCGTAATATCCTTTTTCGTTGACGTTGTATGACATTTTTTTATTTTTTTTATTTTAGACGTTGCAATGCAACGTCTTTATTTTGAATTTTTATTTTAGACAATAATTCAACGTTTTTTATTTTAGACGTTGCAATGCAACGTCTCTACATAATTGTACGTTTTTTAATCCGGGTTCTATTTCAAATTTACTATTTACATCGATGGCATAAATGGGTAATTTTTTTATTGACACGTTGCAATTGGTAGATACGTTGCATTGCAACGTCTCTACCAATTTTTTTATTTCCTCGATTCCAATGCCTCCGCTCAAAAAAAACGGTTTGGTTGATGGATAATTTTCTAAAACTTTCCAGTCGAAAGTGGTTCCGTTGCCTCCAGGTAATTTTCCTTTGGTATCAAAAAGAAAAAAATCACAAACCGATTCAAATGGTTTTAGTATCGTAAAGTCAAAGGTATCCAAAATTGAAAATACTTTTATGATTTCAATTCGGTTTGGTATACTTTTTTTTAATTTTTCGCAAAACGCAACCGATTCAGCTCCATGAAGTTGAACGGCTTGTAAATCGTGTTTTTCAATTTTTTCTAGAATTTCTTCAACAGTTGCATTGACAAAAACGCCTACTTTTTGGATTGATTTTGGCAATTCTGGAATGATTCCGTCAAAATAGCGTGCCGATTTCTCCCAAAATATAAAGCCCATATAATCGGGTAGGAGCGCGCCTACTTCGAGAATATTATCGGGGTATTTCATGCCGCAGATTTTGAGTTTCATTTTGTTTGTTTTTTAGCCACAGATTTTCACAGATTTTCACAGATTTGATTTGCGTTAATTGGTAAAAGTCGTGTTTAAATTAATTTTGAAATAAATTCGGTTGCCGCTTTTCCCGCATTATCGGTTTTCATAAAGTTTTCACCAATCAAAAATCCTTGGTAACCGTAGGATTTTAGTTCATTGATGGCTTCGATAGAACTGATGCCACTTTCGGAAACTTTTACAAAATCATTTGGAATTTGGTCAGCCAATTGTTTACTGAAATCCAAGCTGACTTCAAATGTTTTTAGGTTGCGGTTGTTCACCCCAATCATATCTAAAGTTGGCATGATTGATTTTTGCAATTCTTCGAGATTATGCACTTCGAGCAACACTTCCAATCCTAAACCTTTGGCAAATTCTGATAAGGATTTGATTTCCTCCCGAGTTAAAACCGCGGCGATTAGCAAAATCAAATCGGCTCCGTGTGCTTTGGCTTCTAGGATTTGGTATTCATCAACAATGAATTCTTTTCGTAAAAGCGGAATAGTTACTGAAGCTCTTGCCAATAATAAATCGTCCAATGAACCGCCAAAATACTTTCCATCCGTTAAAACCGAAATTCCGCAAGCTCCGGCATTTTCGTACCCTTTTACCACTTCTTCTACCGTGAAACTATAATTAATTTCGGCTTTAGATGGCGAACGGCGTTTGTGTTCGGCGATGATTCCAGAGTGGCTATTTCGTAAATTTTGACTTAATGAAATGGTCTTTTTTCCAAAAAATACCGAAGCTTCCAATTGTGAAACAGGAATGATTGATTTCTTGAGAATGACTTCTCTTTTTTTGTCGATTATGATTCTATCGAGTATGTTCATTTTGTTTTTTAAAATTATTGAATATCATTTTTGATATTATTAATTATATTTTTTCCTAAATCTTTTTTTACTTTTTCAATCTCTTCTTTATGAGGAAATTCGTTGTAGGCAAAATTGGTTTTCCAAATTTCAAGATGATTGACTGAAAGTTTCAAATTGTAACTTGTTGTTTCAAACGAAAGAGAAAAATTTATTTCATAGATAGTATTGTTTTTTGCCTTTTTTAAACCATATTTCAAATGATTCCATTCTACTTTATAAATATCATTTTCATAAATCTCGTGTCCAAATATTGTAATTTCTTTAGGTTTAGTAGATTTTTCAAACGGATTGAATATCGGTAATATTGATTTTGTAGGATATATTTCGCTTTGACGATTAACCAAATGTTTTGTTTTACTTTCACTAAATAAATCATCAAATTGATTTATAATAATAGATAATGGCTGCCAAACGTCGGTATTTATAAATTGGAATATATCATAAATGTTTATTGGAGATTTTGTGAATATTTCACCTTCAAGTTGTCGTTTTAACAAACTAATTTCTTTTTGCAAATCATCCTCTTCTTCAATATCAATATCCTGAATAGCCTTTAAAACTAATTGTTCTGAACGTTCAATTAATCCTGCACAATATTCAAAAAACAACTCTTTAGAACCTCCGTATCCTTGAATATCGCTGATGTAGTTGTAATAAATGGCACGGTCTTTTTCATTAATCCAAAACGGATTATATCCTAAAGAAATAAGAATTAGATTAGTTAATATTCTGGCTGTTCTACCATTTCCATCATAAAATGGATGAATGTCTAAATAGTCCAAATGAAATTCCATTGCAACATCAATTGGATGCGGTGCATTTTTTTTATTGGCATTAATAGCATCAATAGAAGCATTGGTTTTGTTTAAAAGAGCGTGAATTTTCTCTGGAACTTCTTCAGGAGCAACAAACAAATATTTTTCTCCTTTAGAATTAATGATTTCGTTAGCTTGCTCTTTCCACTGTCCAATTTTATTTTTCCTCTCTGGATTTTCTTCGTGCATAATACCAGAATGGATTTCTTTAATCCTTTTTTCTGAAAGCCTTAATTCTCCCTTTCCAATGCGTAAAATTTCAGCAATCACTTGATCGTGACCTTGCATTTCCAAAACGTCTTTTAATGGTTTGTCATTAACTGTAAGATTCCCAACCATTACACTACGAGTTTCTTCAATAGTAAGTGTATTACCTTCCATACTGTTGGAATTAAAATTCCATTCTAGTCTGAATTTGTAATTTATTTTCTTTTTTTGTTCAATAGTGAGTTCGCCAAAAGCAGCAACTTTAGCTTTTATAGCATCTATTGTGTCTTTTATCTTTTCGTAACTCATTATCTTTTGTTTAAAGGTTTATTTTACTTAAATTTTAAAGTTAATTAATTCCGAAACTTTATTTACTTAATTCCTGTAATTTGTTCAAAGCTACGAGTCCTTTTCCGGATAGTAAACTTTCTTGCGCTATTTGAAATCCTTCTAAAGTCGAGCATCCATTTACCGTTGCAATTGCCATTGCGGCATTGGCACAAACCACATTATTCTGGGCTTCAGTTCCTTTTCCCGATATGATATTCAAGAACATTTGAGCCGATTCATCTATAGTTTTTCCACCTTCGATTTCGCTTTGAAGCAATTGTCCAACTCCAAAATCTGCTGGTTTTAGTACGCCTTCCATTCTTTTGGTTATGGTTTTGGTCGGGCCAGTCAGCGATACTTCGTCATAACCGTCCAATGAATGCAAAATGGTGAAATTTACATCGGTATTTTGATACAAATACGCATACATTCTGGCGAGTTCCAAATTGAAAACGCCTACCAATTGGTTTTTAGGAAAGGACGGATTAATCATTGGCCCGAGCATATTAAAAAAAGTTCTTACACCTAATTCTTTTCTAATTGGACCTACGTTTTTCATGGCAGGATGAAATAATGGGGCGTGTAAAATACAAATACTAGCCTGATCCATACACTTTTCCAGAAAATTAGCATCGTTACTAAATTTTACACCCAGTTTTTCCATCACATTACTGGAACCTGAAATAGACGAAACCCCATAATTACCATGTTTTGCCACTTTTATTCCTGCTCCAGCCGCTACAAACGACGCTAAAGTCGAAATATTGAAAGTATCCTTGCCATCGCCACCCGTTCCGCATAAATCGATGGTGTTGTAGGCGGATAAGTTCACCCGAATGCACAATTCCAACAAAGCTTCTCTAAAACCAAAAAGTTCGTCAATGCTAATACTTCTCATCATGTAAACGGTCAAAAATGAAGCAATTTGACTTGGGTTATAACTTCCGTTGGAGATATTGACCAATACATTTTTGGCCTCTTCCTTGGAAAGTTGCTCGTGATTGATTAATCTATTTAATATTGTTTTCATTTTTATTGTTTGTATTACGGTAGAGACGTTGCATAGCAACGTCTCTACCGCACGTTTCTACATTTTTAATGTTCGTTTCCAGAATAAATCCACATGGGTGCTGTATTTCCAGCGCGTTCAAAACCATTTTTCTTATAAAAATCAATTGATTTCCCATCTGCGGTTAGCATTTGCATGTGGTAATGATTGTATTTCTCTTGCATTTTGTCCATTATCATTTTTCCAATTCCTTTGCCTTGATAGTCAGGAAGTACTAATAAATGTGGGTAATAAACGGTTAAATACCCATCAGAAATAGCGTTTCCCAGTCCCACTAATTTGGTTTCATCCCAAGCCGTAATCAAGGTTTCAGAATTCAAAAGACCATTGTACAATTGAGTTGGTTTATTTGCCGAACTCCATTCATTGGCTTTGTATAAATCTAAAATAGCTGCAATATTTAGATTTCTTGTTTCGGAAATTTGGATGTTTTTCATTGTTATTGTTTTTATTGTGTAGATATGTTGCATTGCAACGTATCTACGTCACGTTTTTATGATTTCAACCAATTCTCCAAAATCTTTTTCCCGTTTGGTGTCAACACGCTTTCTGGATGAAATTGTACCCCACGAACATCATATGTTTTGTGACGCAACGACATAACTTGTCCGTTTTCGTCAAATGATGTGGCTTCTAAAACATCGGGTAAACTGGCATCGACAACCCAAGAATGGTAGCGTCCCACTTCGAATTCATCTTCTAAACCTTCAAATAAATGTTCGTCTGTTACCGATTTTTTTACCATCGATGAAACCCCATGATACACTTTGTCTAAATTAGAAAGTGTTCCACCAAAGACTTCTCCGATGGCTTGTTGACCCAAGCAAACGCCAAGAATACTTTTGGTTGGTGCATATTTAGCAATCACGGCTTTCAATAAACCTGCTTCATCCGGAATTCCTGGCCCTGGAGAAAGTAAAATTTTGTCGAAATGGGCTATTTCGTCAATATCAAATTCATCGTTACGGTAAACGGTAACTTCGCAATCTAAATCTTCCAGATAATGCACTAAATTGTATGTGAAGCTATCGTAATTGTCTATGACTAGTATTTTTTTCATTTTTTTATCTTTCTTCTTGTCTCTTTCTTCTTGTCTCTTTTTTCTTTTTCTAAATTGTCTCCGCCAAATCCAACGCCTTATTCAACGCCAATAATTTATTATAAACCTCTTGCATTTCGCTTTCTTCGTCGGAGCTGGCTACGATTCCAGCTCCCGCTTGGCAGTGCAATTGGTGGTTTTTGCTCAAGAACGTCCGAATCATAATGGCGTGATTGAAGTTGCCTTCAAAATCCATAAAACCAATGGCACCTCCGTAAAAATTACGATTTGTTTTTTCGTAATCTTCGATCAATTGCATCGCTCTGTGTTTGGGTGCGCCGCTCAACGTTCCTGCTGGGAAAGTATCGGCAACGACTTGCATTGTCGTGGCTTTCTCGTGTAAATGTCCCGTTACTTTAGAAACCAAATGGATCACGTGGGAGAAAAACTGCACCTCTCTATATCGTTCCACTTCCACACCGTGTCCGTGACGACTCAAATCGTTTCGAGCCAAATCCACCAACATCACGTGTTCGCTATTTTCTTTTTTGTCTTCGGATAATTTTTTGGCCAAAACCGCATCTTTTTCGTCGTCACCTGTTCTTCTGAATGTTCCTGCAATAGGGTGAATTTCGGCTTTACGGTTTTTGACAATAATTTGGGCTTCGGGCGAAGAACCAAATATCTTGAAATCGCCATAATCAAAAAAGAAGAGGTAAGGCGAGGGGTTGATGCTTCGCAAAGCTCGGTAAACATTGAATTCGTCTCCTTTGAAGCCTTGGGTAAATCGGCGAGATAAAACCAGTTGGAATACATCTCCTCTATGACAATGTTTTTTTGCTAAAGCCACATTGTACTTAAACTCGTCGTCAGTTAGGTTGGAACTGCCTTCGCCATTGCGGGCAAATTTATAGGAAGCGATATTTCGGGATTGCAATAATTGTTCGATTTCGGCAATGTTGTTTTTTCCGTCCAAACTATGGCAGAAAATATAGGCTTCGTTCTTGAAATGATTGATGGCAATGATGTTTTGATAGACCGCATAATACACATCGGGAATGGTGGTTTCGGTGTCTTTTTTGGCGATAGTAACTTTTTCGAAATAACGAACGGCATCATACGAAATGTACCCAAACAAACCGTTATTGATGAATTTGAAATCGTTTTTCTCGGATTGGAACAAACCTGAAAATTCTTGAATTACTTGCGGGATATCGGTTTTGGTACCTATCAAAAGGGTTTCGGAAGTTCCGTTGGGAAAGGTTTTGAAAATAGTTTCGTTTTCGATTTTTATGGAAGCGATTGGGTTGCAACAGATGTACGAAAAACTGTTGTCGTTACCGTGATAATCGCTACTTTCCAAGAGTAAACTATTTGGGAATTTATCTCGAATTTTGAAATAAACGCTTACCGGAGTAATCGTATCGGCAAGGATTTGCTTGTGATGTGTATTTAGCGTAAATGTTTTCATTTTTATATTTTTTATTTGTGTACAAACAGGTCGAGAGCTGTATGTACTAAATGTTTTCATTTTATTATTTTGAAACGCAATAAATAGCGTTTATGCATAAAAAAAGGCTTGTCGTGATGACAAGCCTTTTATATATAGTTTAAAATGATACTACAGGTGCTTTGTTCACGACGTTTGACGTAAATTGTTCCACCACCAAGTATTATTTGTAATTGTTATCATGTTTTTTTTATTGGAACAAATATAGAAATGTAATTTGATTTTTCAAATAAAATATTCAAAAAACACTATTTTTTATGATTTTGTTAAAAAAAGAAACCCCAACAATTTCTTGCTGGGGCTTCTGAGTAGTATCTAGGATTGAAATTAGAATTTCAAAGCCACTGTCAATTCAAATTCATCAGAGATTGCTTTGTCACCAATGCTTTCAAAGAATGATTTAGAACCATATCTAATGTCGTATTTCGTACGATCTACATTGAATGTTGTAGTAGCTGAATCAGCTGTTGTAGTCAAGTCAAAAGTTACTGGATTTGTTTTTCCTTTGATGGTTAAATCAGCAGTTACAGTGTAAACATTAGCCGATTTTACAGCGATTTTTTTGAAAACTAATACTGCAGTTGGGTTTTTTTCAGTTCCAAAAAAGTCTTCTGATTTCAAGTGACCGTTTAATTTTCCTTGGTATTCTCCAGTCAAATCAGTAGCAGTCAATGAAGTCATGTCAACAGTGAACGTTCCGCCAGTTACTTTTTTTCCTTTAAAAACGATAGCACCATCTTTAAAGTTTACAGTTCCATTATGTTTTCCTGTTACTTTAGTTGCTAACCAGTTGATTGAACTTTTTGCAGCGTCAATTTTTTTAGTTTGAGCTGATACTGTGATTGTAGCGAAAGCTACTAATGCTACTGCAATTGATTTTAAGTTTTTCATGTGTAGTTTGTTTTAAATTAATATTGAATTTTGAATTAGTAATTATAAAGTGATAAATAAATCTTCGGTTGATTTTCTAACTTTTGCGTAATGTTGTGTGGCATCTTCTTCGCTACGGTATCCTATTGTTGCTACTAGACTAGCATTTAAACCACGTTCCGTTAAGCCCAGAATTTCGTTGTATTGTGCAGGAATAAAACCTTCCATTGGGGTAACATCAATTTTAAGTTCGGCAGCGGCATTTAGTAAATTCCCGAGTGCTAAATAGGTTTGTTTGGCTGTCCAAATTGGGATAACATCAGCGGGAACATTGCCTAAAAATCCTTTCATATAATCGCCATAGGGATTCACATCCGCTAGTGTTAATCCTCTCGTTGTAGCAATATTTTGAACATAACTATCAACATATTCAGTACTTACATCCGTTTTGCTAGCAAAAACAAGTAGGTGCGAAGCCTCAACAATTTGAGATTGTCCCCAAGATGCTGGTTGCAATTGTGCTCTCAATTCTGGGTTTTCAACAATAATTACTTGGTAAGGTTGCAATCCGAAAGAGGATGAACTTAAACGAATTGCTTCTTTTAAGGTGTTTAAATCTTCGGTTGAAATTTTTTTGGTAGCATCAAATTTTTTTGTTGCGTATCTCCAATTTTGATTTTCTAAAAAAGTGCTCATTTGTGTTTAATTTATTGGTTTCTGTATTTTTCTAATAATTCGTTTAATGATTCTAATTCTTGGGTATTCATGTTTTTTGAAAAAAAGATTTCGTGTTCCACCACTTTTGGATCTAATTCGTTTAACATATTCAATCCTTTTTTAGTGATTAACACTTCTATTTTTCGTCTATTTTCAGGGCAAACATTTCGAGTTACAAGCGCTTTCAATAACAACTTATCGACTAATCGAGTCGTGTTACTGGTTTTGGCAAGCATGCGTTCTTGAATGGAACACATATTGGCAGGACAGCCTTTTTGACCTCGTAATATTCGCAACACATTATATTGTTCTCCCGAAATATCATAGGGTTTTAGGATTTCGGCAAATTTATCGTTGATGACATTTTGAGTGTACAAAATGTTAAGAATGATTTTTTTTGAAATTGCTAATACCACTGTGCTTTTTATTTCTTCTTCAATTTTCATAACGGAACAATGTTATTTGTGGATACAAATGTAACACTTTTTATATTTGTATATACAAATGTGTGTTATTATTTTGTTAAAAATAGATTAATATAATGGTTGTGTTGTTTAATGTGTTGTAATTCAATTGTTTGATTTTTTGTTTAAGAGAAAAAATCGCTCCTGTAATTCCTTGGTTTCAAACCAAAACAAGCTTTTTTTTAAGTTAGGAAATGGGTTGAGGTTATTTTTTCAAATTAGAAACTCAATTTAATACAAGAAACAGCTGTTTATAAAACGAAATGCTTTGTTTTAAAGTATATTTTCTTTAGGTTTATTGCATTTTATAAAAATGATGATTTATTTGGCAACAATGGAAGAAGTTAAACCAACCTATAACGCTGTAATACAGTCTAAAGAATTGTTTCAAAATTTAATAGAAAGCAGGTCTGGAGTCTATTGGGTGTACAATTTAGACCTTTCGAAAACACTTTATATAAGTCCATCTTATGAGCTGATTTGGCAACGCAAATGTGAAGATTTGTATAGGGATTCCTCTGATTTTTTGAATGCGATTCATCCCGATGATCAACAACTCGTCATTCATGCCTACCAAAATTTGGTGCCTGAAACTCCAATGGTTATTTCGTATCGAATTCTTCGTCCTGATGGTAAAATACGCTGGATTTCGTCTAAATCAAATGCTATCATTGACCCGTATGGTGCTACCATAGAATACGGTTTTGCGGAGGATGTTACGGATTATAAGGTTTCGCAAGAGCAATTTATAGAAAATGAAAGCTTTTTGAACGAAACCCAAGTCATTGCTAATATTGGCGTTTACAGTATTGATATGAAAACATATCAATGGACACGAAATCCTATTTTAAATGAAATTTTTGGAATTGATTCTGATTTTGATCTAACCTCACAAAAATGGCTTGAAATCGTACATCCTGATTTTAGACAGTCCCTTATAGCGTATTTAATGGAGGAGGTAATTGCAAAAAGAACACTTTTTAACCAAGAATATAAAATCACCAGGGTCAATGATAATGCCGTGCGTTGGGTTCATGGTAAGGGTGCCATCAAGCGAGACGGTGTGGAGCAACCTAGTGTAATGCTGGGAACTATTCGAGATATAACTGTTCGAAAAGAACTGGAAATAGAATTGACTGTTGCCAAAGAAAAAGCCGAAAAAAATGAGCAAAATTTGCTTTTGAAAAACGAAGAATACGAAGAAATTAACGAAAGACTCATACAAACCAACACCGAATTATTGCTTGCCAAAAAACAAGCCGAAGGAGCAAATAAAGCCAAATCGGACTTTTTGGCCAATATGAGCCATGAAATTCGAACGCCTTTGAACGGAATAGTAGGTTTTAGCGAGTTGCTAATGGATACCAATCTCGAAAAAAACCAATTGGCATACATGTCTACCATTAATGAATCAGCAAATACATTGATGGAAATTATAAATAATGTGTTGGATTTTTCTAAAATTGAATCGGGAAAATTAGAACTGCATATCGAGAAAACAAATTTATTCGAATTAGCGGATCAAGTCATCGATTTGTTCAAGTACCAAGCCAATAAAATTGGAATTGATTTGTTCTTGAATATTGCTCCTGATGTACCGCAATTTATTCTAGCCGATTCCTTGCGGTTAAAGCAAATCCTAGTCAATTTATTAAGTAATGCGGTAAAATTTACTTCTTTTGGGCAAATACAATTGATTATAGATAGAGTGAAAACAACCAAAAAAAATCGAGCAATAATAAAATTTTCGGTTAAAGATACGGGCGTTGGAATCAAACAAAAAAACCAAAAGAAAATATTTAATTCCTTTGAACAAGAGGACAATTCAACGACTCGAAAATTTGGCGGATCTGGTTTAGGGCTTACCATATCCAATCAGCTTTTGGGTTTAGCCAATAGCAAACTGAATTTATTGAGTACGTATGGCGAAGGCAGTGATTTTTTCTTTTCGATACGATTTAAAGTGGCTAGCAATGAAAAAATTAAAAATAGTGATGTAATGGATTTATCAAAAACAGAAACCGTTTTTTATAATGACAGTGCGACCGTTTTCAAGATTCTAATTGTAGAAGACAATAAAATAAATATGTTGTTAGCCAAAGCTATGGTCAAAAAAGCCATTCCTAATGTCATTATTTATGAGTTATTTGACGGATTGGCAGCATTGGAGCAATTCCAAGAAATACAACCTGACTTGATTTTGATGGACATACAAATGCCTATTATGAATGGATATGAGTCCAGCATTGCCCTACGAAAACTAAATGTTACAATCCCTATTATTGCACTTACAGCAGGAATAATGTTTGGCGAAAAAGAAAAATGCCTAGAAGCAGGCATGAATGATTACATCTCGAAACCCATTATTAAATCGGATTTAGAACTTATGTTGTATAAATGGTTGGTAGCGAAGTAGTCTTGGTGCTAGCTAATTTATGGGCATCTAAATGATAGGTTCTATTTTTTTAAAGGAAATGTGAGTTGTTTAGTGACTCTTTTCTTCAATAATAGCAATCAATTCGTCTTTAGAAAGTACACCAGATTGCCGCCACAATTGTTTTCCGTTTTGAAATAAAAGCAATGTAGGGACACCTCTCACTTGGTATTGAGCCGCTATTTGTTGGTTTTTATCCACATCTATTTTTAGTATCGAAACACGTTCTCCCAAATGCTCTTTTACTTGTTTTAATACGGGAGCCAGCATTTGGCATGGGCCACACCAAGTGGCGAAAAAATCGACTAAAACGGGCTTTTCGGAATTGATAAGCGTATTGAATGCAGACATTAGATTTGTTTTTAGGATTACTATATAAAGGTAGTTTATTGTGCACAGTTACAGCCACTTTAAAATAGTATTATTGTTTTTTCTGGGTTGAAATTCCAAAAGGAACATATAGCGGACAAAATCCGATAAAACTGGTAGCCAAGAATATAAACGCCAAAACCAATAATAATATTGAAATTGAACCCGTTACAGTATTGGTAAAAAATAAAAAAGCAAGGATAAGGGCAATTAGTACCCGAATTAATTTGTCGATTTGCCCCTATTTTTTTTCTTGATACAACGTTTTAATTGATTTTTTGAATATTTTTTGAATTGAGTTAGGGTAGGATTTTACTTTGGCACACAATATCCGTTTTTGGAATCGTGGTTTTTGCAATAGCGGCAAAACCACCTTCGATTTCGGTAAAATTACGATACCCACGGGCTTGCAAAATGGACGCTGCAATCATACTGCGGTAGCCGCCAGCGCAGTGCAAAAAGAAATGTTCTTTTGGGTTAATGTCTTTTATCCATTCATTAATATACGCCAGGGGTTTGCTGTAGGCTTGGTCAATATGTTCAGCAGCGTATTCACTTTCTTTCCGAATATCAATAATGGTATCGTGTTCCAATGCTATTTTTTGTTCGAATTCTGGGGCAGTCATACGAGCAACGGTATCGGTTTCTTTGCCAGCATTTTTCCAAGTGGCAAATCCACCTTGCAAATGTCCCACGAGCGAATCAAATCCCACACGACTCAATCGGGTCACGGTTTCTGCTTCTCGACCCACATCCGTAACTAGAATGATAGGCTGTTTTACATCGGCAATAAGCGCACCAACCCAAGGAGCAAAATCGCCATCGATGCCAATGTTTATGGCTTGTGGAATGAATCCTTTACAAAAATCAGTGTTGTTTCTAGTATCCAGAATTAGTGCTCCGGTATCTGCAACAACAGCTTCGAACTCATTTGCCGATAAGGGGTTCATTCCTAAATCAAGCACGTTCTCGAAGGCGTTGTATCCTTTTTTATTCATGGCTACATTCATCCCAAAATAGGCGGGAGGGGGTAATAACCCAGTGGTTACTTCGGTTACAAATTCAGCTTCGGTCATGTTGGCGCGCAAGGCATAATTTGTCGCTTTTTGATTCCCAATGGTCGAAACCGTTTCCTTACTCATATTTTTGCCACACGCACTTCCTGCACCATGAGCTGGATAAACGATTACAGAATCTGGCAAAGTCATAATTTTATCTCGTAGCGAATGGAATAAGGTGGCTGCTAATTGTTCTTGGGTCATGCTTGCGGCTTTTTGAGCCAAATCGGGACGACCCACATCGCCTATAAACAAGGTGTCTCCCGAGAAAATAGCGTGCTCTTTTCCGTTTTCGTCCAATACTAAAAACGTACTACTTTCCATAGTATGTCCTGGCGTATGAAGAACTTTTAGTTGGATGTTTCCAATTTCAAAACGCTGATTGTCAAGAGCCACTGTAGCATCAAATTCTGGTTTAGCAGTTGGCCCATACACGATTTTTGCCCCAGTTTCCCGACTTAAATCAAGGTGGCCAGAAACAAAATCAGCATGAAAATGAGTCTCAAAAATGTATTTTAGGGTGACATTATCACGTTCTAAACGCTCCAAATAGGGTTGTACTTCTCGCAAAGGATCTATAATTGCCGCCTCGCCATTTGAAGTAATATAATAGGCGCCTTGCGCCAAACAACCCGTGTAAATTTGTTCTATTTGCATGTTCATTCTATTTTATATGGTAAAGATACTGTTGTTTTTGAGTAGCTAAAGTGACATTTGTTACACCTTCGTTTTTTTTATAAAAAGACTTCTTTGGAGAGTATATAAAGTCCCATAATAAGGATAAACCAGCCAAAGATAGGTTTGAGTTTATCGCCATTTATTTTTTTGGAAAGTTTTGTTCCAATGAGCATTCCTACAAAAGCAATTCCCGAAATGGTCAATAGAAACGAATAATTAATAGGCGTACCAAGGTATAAATCCCCCGCAAAACCTATGGAGGAGTTGATAAAAATAATGAGCAACGAGGTTCCAACGGCCTGTTTCATGGGCAAATTGGCAAAAAATAACAAAGCAGGAATGATTAAAAATCCGCCACCAGCACCCAGAAAACCCGTTACTATTCCTACCACAAATCCTATTAAGGCGAGTTGTGCGTAATTGGTTTTTGTAGTAGTAATTACAACATTTGTTTTCCGAATCATCGAAAGTGCCGCAGCCATCATTAAAACTGCAAAAACAATCATTATCAAGAAACTTTTGGATACTTGATACGAAGCAATAAAGAAAAGAGTAGCGGCAATTTTAGGAAAAATAACTTCACGAATCAATAAAATCGAAAAAACCGAAGGAATAGCAAAATATAGTGCCGATTTTATTTTGAGATTTCCCATTTTGTAATGGCTAATACAGCCTGATAAAGCGGTAAAACCCACAATAAACAACGAATAACTCGTGGCCTGTTCTGGATTTATTTTGAATAAATACACCAAAATAGGAATCGTCAAAATAGACCCACCGCCACCAATTAATCCCAATGAAATCCCAATTATAATCGAAGCAAAATAACCTATATATTCCATGCTATACTTTTTTGTTGGGTACAAAGGTCACGTAAGAATAGGATTTAAAATGTAATAAATGTCACATTGCAGAAACTAAATTTTTAAAAGTTCAATATGGTTGCGATGCAGTTGTACCAATCCGTGTTGTTCCATTTTTTTGAGTAATCTAGAAATAACTTCTCTTGAGGTATTCAAATCCGAGGCAATTTCTTGGTGCGAAAGCTTTAGATCATTGCAACCACAAGATTCTTTCTGGCGTTTTAGATAAAACTCCAATCGTTCATCCATGGCTCTAAAGGCAATGCTATCAATCACTTCCAACACTTCCTCAAAACGACTGCGGTAGGTATCGATTACAAATTCGTACCAGCTGCGGTGCTCCATCATCCATTTATCCATCAGCGGTAACGGAATGGCAATTAAGGTGGCCTCTTCGACTACTTTGGCCATGATTTGGCTCTTTTCGCTTTTGGTAGCACACACCATCGAAATGGCGCAAGCCTGTCCAGGTTGCAGGTAATACATAAAAAATTCGCCACCATCAGCATCTTCACGATAGATTTTTATTTTACCGCTGGTCACTAGAACGGTGTTTTTTATGTATTGTCCCGTTCGCATGAGCACGCTTCCTGCGGTGGCCGTTTGGTCAACCCCTTTGTCGGTAATAGCTTGAAGTAGGTCGGTTGAAAAGGATGGAAATAGTTGTTGTAGCCCGTCGTTCATTTTTAAATTTCAAAATTAAAAAACCAGTATTTTTTATATAAATATCGTTTATTTCTGTTATTTACTTCGGCAGTTGCAAAAGCTCGTTTGGGCGTGACCCTCCGTAAAAACTTCGGGTCGGGCTTTCCGTTCCCGCTTTTTTTTGACTGCCCTGTCAGGGTTCAAAACCCTGACAGGGTAGTCAAAAAAAGAGCTCCACTTCAATCCCTCACGCAAGCAAGAACCCAAAAAGGTATCGAATCAAATTCTGTAAATCATAGTATTAAGCCGTAAATATAATACAAATATATAACTGTTACGAATCGTTTTTGAGCTGCTCTTTTAGTCTTAAATGTAGTTAATAATCAAAATAGAGGTGTATAAATTAAATTTTGTTGATTTTTTTAAGAATAATTTGAGAAATACTCAATTTCATCGCTTTTTTTATTTCACTCAAACGTTTTCTTTGAATAATAATCCATTTAACAAAAAGAGCTTCTGTTGTTTGGCAAAAACATCGTATTTTTACCAAAAAACATACTATGAATTTAACACAAGAAGATTGGGTTTCTCAATTGGAAGCCGATCAAAACGCCGTATTACTTGACGTAAGAACCGAGGATGAATACAATGACGGAATTATTGAAAACGCCATAAATATTGATATTCATAAAGGGCAAGAGTTTATCGCTGCCATTGAAGCATTGGATAAATCCAAAAATTATTATGTATACTGTCGCTCGGGTGCTAGAAGTGGCAAGGCGTGCGAAATTATGAATGAAATGGGTTTTGAAAACGCTTATAATTTAATGGGCGGTATACTAGACTGGGACGGCGAAGTTGTTGCCCCAGAATAATACCATTTAATCATAGAATTTACCGCAATAAAGTTTTCTTTTTACTATTAATTGATACCAACCAAAGATGATTGCAATACCAGAAGAATACCAGATTAAAACGCTAGTAACACAAGATACGTATTTAGTTAATGGTGAGTTAAAACTATGGACAGGCAAAATGACTCCTGTATATTCCACTATATCTTCTACGGATGTCTATGAACCTACTTTATTAGGTTCTATCCCGTTTATGTCCGAGGCCGAAGCGCTAGAAGCGGTAGACGCGGCTCATGCTGCTTATAATAACGGACAAGGATTGTGGCCAACGATGAAAGTTGTGGATCGCATCAAGTGTATGGAAAACTTTGTCACTCAAATGAAAACCACCAGAACCGAAGTGGTAAAACTCTTGATGTGGGAAATAGGAAAATCATTGGGAGATTCCGAGAAAGAGTTTGATCGTACCGTAGAATACATTTATGATACGATAGAAAGTTTGAAAGAACTCAATTCTCGTTCGGCTCATTTCTCCAAAGTACAAGGCATTCACGCCATGGTACGCCGTGGCCCACTGGGAGTTGTATTGTGTCTTGGTCCTTACAATTACCCGTTGAATGAAACTTTTTCGTTGTTGATTCCTGCTTTGATTATGGGTAATCCCGTAATTTTTAAACCAGCAAAACACGGCGTTTTATTGATTTCCCCTTTGTTAGAAGCCTTTAGAAGTAGTTTCCCAAAAGGAGCCATCAATATTTTATATGGTAGAGGTCGTGAAGTAGCCTCGCCTGTAATGCAATCCGGTAAAGTAGATTTATTGGCCTTAATAGGCAATAGTAAATCAGCTATTGCTTTGCAAGATCAACATCCTAACAAAAACCGTTTGCGTTTAATTTTAGGATTAGAAGCAAAAAATCCAGCCATAATCCTACCCGATGCTGATTTGGATTTGGCCATTCAAGAATGTATCGCAGGTTCTTTATCCTTTAATGGACAACGCTGTACTGCCTTGAAAATTTTATACGTTCACGAATCCATTGCCGAAGAGTTCAACAAACGTTTTGCGGCCAAAGTGGATGGGTTGATTTTTGGAAATCCTTGGGAGAAATCAGTTGCATTAACGCCACTTCCAGAGAAAGAAAAACCAGCCTACATTCAAGAATTAATTGAGGATGCACTAGCCAATGGTGCCAAAGTTATCAATGCAAAAGGCGGCGAAACCACAGATAATTTTATATTTCCAGCCGTTTTATTTCCAGTAAATAAAGCGATGCGTGTGTATCAAGAGGAGCAATTTGGGCCTGTGGTGCCTATTTTGACTTTCAAGGATATTCAAGAACCACTCAACGATATGGCCGAATCTAATTACGGACAACAAGTGAGTTTGTTTGGTAAAGATATCAAAACCATTGCACCACTTATTGATACACTTGTAAACTTGGTTTGTCGTGTAAATTTAAACAGTTCTTGTCAGAGAGGCCCAGACGTTTTCCCGTTTACAGGACGTAAGGACTCGGCTGTGGGGACTTTGAGTATTCACGATGCATTGCGTTCGTTCTCGATTAGAACCTTTGTAGCTTCCAAAGATAATGAGTACAACAATGCGATTTTACAAGAATTGTTAAACAGCAAAGAATCTAATTTCATCAATACCGATTATATTTTGTAATTACTTTGGTTCTTCGCCATAATTAATGGAAAATCAATTTTCGGTAGCTACGGGATTCGCTAAATCTGCCAAATCTGCGGGATAAATTTTAAATTGCTTCCCGCAGATTTAGCAGATTTTTTTATGTTTCACTAATAAATTGCCTTTTTTAAATTCCACTGTTTTTGGCGAAGAACCATTACTTTATTTATAAATTGTAATTTTAAATACTGCTAACCGCCTCATTTTAGGTAATGAGGCGGTTTCTTTTTGTGGGGTAGGAGGGAATGAAAAACACTACGTTTAAAAAAAATAGTAAAAAAATAACATTGGCTTACGTAAATCCGTAAGGAAATGGATTTTATTAGCATTAGGTTTGTTGCCTATTGTATTAAAACTAAAAAACGAGCATTGCAGATATGAAAAAAATGTACATTATATTGAGTTTATTGACCGTTATCCAATTTGGATTTGCTTTAAATGTCAAAAACGTCCTACCAATCAATGAGAACATCATTTCGAAAAGTGTTTTGGCTACGCCCACAGCAAGTATTTCCGGTAGCACGAGCGTTTGTCAGGGTGCAGCATCGCCTCAAATAACGTTTACTGGAGCAGGAGGGACGGCACCTTATACTTTTACTTATAACGTAACTGGTGTACCTACAAATCAAACTATTACCACAAGTTCTGGAGATAGTGTTACTATTCCTGCTCCTACTAATGCAGCTGGTAGTTTTGTTTACACATTGGTTAGTGTGAAAGACAGCTCTAATCCATTACAAACTCAAAATCAAACAGGCACTGCAACGGTTACGGTTAATGCTCCGCCAACAGTTGATTTTACATTTACAAATGAAAATACCTGTTCTGGAACTGTGGTGCAATTTACATCTAATACTTTGGGTGCTGGGTATTCCTATGAATGGGATTTTGGTGATGGTACTAGTTCAAGTAGTCAGAATCCTAGCCATGTTTTTGAGGCTTTAGGATGTAGTATTTCGACTTTGTCAGTAAAGTTAACGATAACTGATTCAAACGGATGCTCTTCATCCATAAGGAAAAATATAATTGTAAAACAAAAACCGGATATAGGTTTTGAGGATGTAAATGCAACGAGTTCAGATAATCAATTTAGTAATTGTGAAAGAGATGCGTTATCAAACCAAGCATATACAATTAAGGTTGGAAATATTTCTAAATCTAGTAGTTGTATAACATCTTATTCTATAAATTGGGGAGATAACTCTGTTGAAAATTCTGTTGTTTTTCCAATATCACATACTTATAATTCTTTAGGTGTTTATAATATGGTAATTAGCGCAACTGCAAGTTATTCAAGTTATGAATGTATAACTTCAAAAACCTATGTTGTGAAAAATATTTCAAATCCAGCTGCGGGTATTCTTAGCCCTGGAAGTACTGCAAATATGTGTATACCGACTGATATTATTCAATATACCATTGGAAATTGGGGTCAGAATTCGCCAGGAACAACTTATTCAGTTGATTATGGCGATGGTTTACCAATTTTGTACCTTTCTCAAGATGAAATGGTTAAAACTGTATATTATAAGGTTTCAAATCCTTCTTTATCTACCAATTACCCAGTGCCCTATAGTTATACTACAAATAGTTGTCCAAAGGAAAAATTTACAATAAAGTTAGTTGTGACAAATGCTTGTAAATCTACTGAAGCACAAGTGGATGGTGGGAATACAATATCTAAAACAGTTGCCGATTTTACTGCTCCAAAAAATTATTGCTCAACTTCTCCAGTTACATTTATAAATAATTCTACTCTTGGATATGTTAATAGTTCTTGTAAAAAAGAAGCAAAATTCCTATGGAATTTTGGAGACCCAGTAAGTGGAACTTCAAACACCATTAATTCAGGATTTGTTGATAATAATCCAAATGTAAGTCATACTTTTTCAGGACCAGGGGTGTATATTGTAACTTTAACAGCTCAAAATTCTTGTGGAAAAACAACAAAAACACAACAAATCTGCATTGAACCCT
Organism: Flavobacterium restrictum; assembly: GCF_007097245.1. Classification (GTDB taxonomy): domain Bacteria; phylum Bacteroidota; class Bacteroidia; order Flavobacteriales; family Flavobacteriaceae; genus Flavobacterium; species Flavobacterium restrictum. The sequence goes on from NZ_VJZT01000011.1 coordinate 48,941, forward strand.
CACTAACTAAACCAACAATTACTTTAACACCAGCCAATGCTAGTAATTGTGCTCCGTTAAAAATAAATGCGTCAACCCCTAATGTTGTGTCAAATTGCATTACACCCATTCAGTATTTATGGACAGTAACGCACACCGATTTAGACTGTGATGTTTTGGCAACTGATCCTACTTATTTAAATAGTACGACTTCGGCTTCTCAAAATCCAGTATTCAATTTTGCAACCCCAGGAACTTATTCTATACAGTTAAAAATGACTAATTCGTGTGGTGTAGTTGAGTCACTAGTTCAGACCTTAATTGTTAAAAAACCGCCAGTTGTTAGCGTTAACTCAATTACTGATTTATGTGCAGGTAATTCAGGTACAACAACAATAAGTCCAACTGCCAATGTTAAAAACTGTGGTTTTGCTACATCCGAATTAATTTATAATTGGAGTTTTCCAGATGGTACACCAGCAACTTCTAGTCAGGTTTCACCACAAGTAACATATACGACTGGAGGTTCAAAAACAGTTTCATTATTTATATCTACTACTAATGGATGCGCTAATTCTGTAATTAGTAATCAAAACTTTGTAATTGGCACTGCCCCTAATTTAAATACTTTAAGTCCGGTCACACAAGTCATTTGTTCCGGTTCAACTACAACAGCTCTGCCCTTAACTGCCCAAAGCGGTACAACTTTTTCTTGGTCTGCCACAACAGTTCCTGCGGGAGTAAATGTAAATCCTTTGTCAGGAACTACGAATTTAATCCCAGCTTTAACAATGACTAATTCAAATAGTCAACCTAAAACGGTTATATTGACTATTAATTCAACTTTAAATGGATGTTCTTCCACAAATACTTATAATGTTACCGTAAATCCTGCACCTTCAATAACGCAACCAACAGGGAGTTTAATTTGTTTGGGTGGAATAATAACTCCGCTATCTGTTTCAATATCGCCAACCCCAACAAGCGGAACTGCAACCTACAAATGGTATTTTAACAAAAATGGCGATACCAATATTGCAACTTCAACTTTAGTAAATACTTCCACAATTGATGGAAATTATACACCTTTATCCACTTTAGAAACTGTTTATTATTTTTGTGAAGTTACTTTTTCTTCTGTTGGAAGTTGTCAAAATTTAAAATCAAATGCCGCTTCGGTCATTGTAAATAGAGTTGTAAGCATAAGCACTCAACCATTAGCTACACAAAGTCTATGTGTGGGAGGAACAATTCCAACTCCGCTATCGGTAATTCCAACTGGTGGAACAGGAACCGCCAGTTACCAATGGTATTCTAATACGACCAATTTGAACACGGGAGGTACACTAATTCCAAGTGCTACCAACGCTATTTTTACGCCAACCGTTTTTGCAACAATCGGCAGTTATTACTATTATGCAACAGTATCTTTTTCAGGAAATGGTTGCGGTTCTATAGCTAGTAATACTGCCGAAATTATGGTGGTTAGCAACCCAATAGTTACTGTGCAACCTTTAGTTTCTCAAACCTTATGTCAAGGCGCTACTCCAACAAATTTGACGGTAGTAGCAACTGGAAGAATTGGAACTTATTCCTACCAATGGTTTTCTTCTGTTTCCAATTCAAATTCGGGAGGGATTTTAATTTCAGGAGCAAACAACGTTGTCTTTACACCTCCAACCGATGGTGTTGGAACACTTTATTATTATTGTGTGATTACCCAACCTGGTGTTGGTTGCGATGTAACAAGCGCAACTGCAAAAGTGACCGTAAATATCTCACCTGCATTTACAACAACGCTGTCGTCAAGTCCTATTTGTTTGGGTCAAACCCCGTCACCATTAACAATTGTTACCAATAGCGATTCATTATCACCCAATTATCAATGGTATTCCAATGCAACCAACTTAAATTCTGGAGGAACGCAACTTTCGGGTGCAAACAATGCTACTTTTAATCCTCCAGCAACTCCATCTGGAACAATGTACTATTATTGTCAAGTTACTTTTTCGTCAATGGTAGGAAGTTGTTCTATAATAACGTCAAGCCCAGCGGAAGTAATTATTAATCCAAATCCAGTTATTTCTAATAAAACTACTCTAATTTGTAGCGGTAATTCTTTTGCAATTTCTCCCGACAATTTAAGCGGAGACCTTGTACCCGTTGGAACTACCTATACTTGGTCGAATCCTACTATTTCTCCTGCTGGTTCTATAACAGGAGCTTCGGCACAGAACATACAGCAAAGTAATATTAGTCAAAACTTAATCAATACTACAACGAATCCTGCAATAGTTACGTATACGGTTAGCCCATTATCCGGAGTTTGTAAAGGAATTCCTTTTGCGGTAATAGTTACTATTAATCCGGCCATTTCGCCCAATGTAACTCCAACTAATTGTACTTGTTTTGGTGTCCATACTGGAGCTATACAAACCAATATTACGGGTGGAATTCCGCCATACATCATTTCTTGGACAAGTTCAAATGGATTTACTTCTTCTGCACCGAACATAACTAATTTATATCCTGGCGATTATACTCTTTCTATAACAGATCAGGGAGGTTGCCCAATTAATGAAACGTTCACCATCAAAGAACCCGCTGAAATCATCATTACCACCGATTTAGAAAAAGACATCACGTGTTTTAATGCAGCCAATGGTGAAATAAAAATAACCTTATCGGGTGGCACTTTAAATTATAAAATCAATTGGACAAAAAACGGAATCCCTTATGCCACTTCAGAATACCTCTCCAATTTAAGTCCCGGAACTTATGTAGTTACCGTTTCGGATGCCAATAATTGCAGCCTCAAAACGGCTACATTTACCATAACCGAACCGCCTGTTTTAGCAGTAAGTTTACTAAACAAAACTAACATATTGTGTTTCGGACAAGCCACTGGAGTTATCGATGTGGATGTTACTGGAGGAACGTTTCCTTATACTTATTCTTGGACAAACTCCAATGGATTTAGCAGTTTCAATGAAGATTTGACGAATGTTTTGGCGGGAACTTATACTGTATTGGTTACCGATAATTTGGGTTGCGCCAAAACAATAAGTATTACATTAACGCAACCAACCGAAATTAAAATTACAGCAACCACTACTCCAATCATTTGTTATGGAGGAAATGACGCGTCAATATCCTTAACCATAGCGGGAGGAATTTCGCCTTACAACATTGCGTGGAGCAATTTGGGAACGGGCACTTTTCAAAACAATCTTTCGGCGGGAGATTACACCATTACGGTTACCGACAACAATAATTGTTTGCAAACACTGAAGGTAAATATTCCCGAAGCTCCCATTTTTACGGTCAATCCAGTAGTCAAAAACATCAGTTGTTTTGGATTGAATAACGGCAGTATCAACCTCAATTTTGTGGGTGGTATTGCGCCTATAAAATTGACTTGGAGTGATGGCTCTACTGCTGGAACGACTCGAAATAATTTAAAACCAGGAACCTATACCGTAACCATTATAGACAGCAAACCCTGCACCATTGTTCGAACTTTTACCATTTTAGAACCGCAGGCCTTGGTGCTTTCGGCCAATTTAACCAATGCTTTAGACTGTAACAATGCCAATACTGGCGCTATAAATCTTTTGGTTTCTGGTGGTTCAGCGCCTTTTACTTATGCTTGGTCTAACGGCGCAACAACCGAGGATTTAGTCAACATTCCAGCAGGAAATTATTTGGTCACCGTAACCGATGTTAATGGTTGCTCCAAACAAGCCCAATATAGTATCAACCGACCTCCACCCATCGTTACTAGCGTGGTTACCAAAACTGATTTTGATTGTGATACCAAATCCGTAAAACAAACTTTTGTCGCCCAAGTTTCAGGAGGAGTTCCCCCTTATAAATTGAATTGGTCTAGCGGAATTGTTAGTGGAATCAATAACGAATTGATGAATACCACTCAAAACGGGACAGTGATTTTATACGTTACCGATGCTTTGAATTGCCCTGATAGCTATAGTTTTACTGTTGCTATTCCAAAACTTGGAGTGCCTTCCTTTGAAACTAATTCGTATGCTTACCTAACCTACGGAACGTATTCAATAAGCGACCCCATTCAATTTACCAACACCAGTTCCGAAACCTATGTAAGTATTGCTTGGGATTTTGGAGATGGAAGTGTTTCAAATGAAGAAAATCCGTTACACACTTTTGTAAAAGAAGGTAATTATTTGGTTACTCAAACAGTTACTTATGCCTATGGATGTGTGTATAAAAAGACGCTAACATTAAAATTAAATAAAGGCTATCAATTGATGGTTCCAAATGGTTTTACACCCAATTTAGACGGTATAAACGAAACTTTTAAACCTGTTTTTATGGGTATAACCAGCATAGAAATAGCCATTTATGACACTTGGGGTGAGTTGGTTTATTCCGAAAAAGGGGCGACACTAAAAGGTTGGGATGGTACAATAAAAAGTAAAGAATCCGAAAATGGCAACTATTATTATAAAATAAAAGCCACTACTTTTTACGGAACTATACTAACAGAAAATGGTCCTTTTACTTTAATCAAATAAAAATATTTCATGAAACTTAAACTTATAACCTTTTTACTACTTTGGAGTATTTCTTTAAAAGTAAACGCTCAAGATCCCATTTTTACACAGTCGTTTATGGTTCCTGAAACCTTGAATCCTGGTTTTACAGGTTTTTTAGAAACAACTACCACAGGAATATTACACAAAACGCAATGGCCAGATTTGAACTTTAGAGTAGAATCTGATTTTGGTTTTTTTAATACTTGGTTAGAAAAAGCCAATAGTGGTATTGGTGTGAGTATTTTAAATCACCGAGAAAAATTCACAAACTATAATTTTACACAAGTTAATATTAATTATGCTTATCGAGTACAACTTACTGACGAATGGTTTTTTAGACCTGCTATAGAAGTGGGATTTGGAAATAAATCTTATGGTTTTCAAAATATTATTTTAGAAGATCAAATGAATGTTGGTCTTGGAACAATTGCTAATTCAAGTATTGATCCACTGTTGTTAAATGACAAGGTGACGTTCTTTGATTTTTCGGCGGGAATGCTTTTTAATAAAGAAAATTCTTGGTTTGGAGCAACATTAAAACATATCAATAAACCTAATATATCTTTTGCTGCCAATGGAAATGTCCCGCTTGAAATGTTTTTTTCGGCTACTGCTGGCTATGAATTTTTGTTGGGAGATTATATTGATATTACATATTTTCCGTATGAAACAAAAATGCTTATCACTTCTAATTACATGAATCAAGGAAAATACAGCCGGTTTGATTTGGGAGCAGGACTTGTTTTTAAGAAATTCTTTTTTGGAGTTACAGCCGCTACAAATCCGAGTAAAAAAACAAATTCAAGTCATTTTTTAACCTCTATAAATCCCTATGGTGGCTTACAATACGAACATTTTAAGTTTGGGTATTCCTATGATTTTAATACTTCAAATATTGGTAATACAGGTGGGATTTATGAATTATCAGTTATTTATCAATTCGATTTAAGCGTAAAATGTTTTGGATGCCCTAATTATTATTAATTAAATAGCTTTATAAATCCAGATAAATAGTTTTTCAAAAAGCAGTTATAAAAAAAAACCTTTGTAAATCGAATGATTACAAAGGTTTAAGTGGAGTCGCCGGGAATCGAACCCGGGTCCAAACAAGCAACTAAAAGGCTTTCTACGCGTTTATTTCCTGATTGGATTTTCGATGTTGTGTTTGGCCAGAAACAGCCGCACAACACTTATCTTCTTAATTTCGAAATCCACCCGAAGCGCACGGAAATCTAGGTCTATTTTTACGGTTCCCCTGTATTGACCGCCACAAACCAAGGCTTTCAAGGAGAATCCAGCTTTCCTATCTGATAGGAACGTGGCGTAATCGTACTATAATTCGGATTATGCAGCTAAAGCGTAGTTATTTTCGCCGTGTAAATGTGTAAGATCTTATATTTACGAGCAAGGTCTCAATGCTCGACGTGCTTACTTCTCAATTCGACTTGCTGTCAAAACCAGTCGACCCCATTTTTTATTCAAGACTGCAAAGGTAACTCCTTTTTTATGAATTTTTCCTAATAGTTGTTGGCTAATTTTTACTCGTCACCAAAATTAAAAGGATAATCGCCAAACAGCTTTGATAATTTCCGAACCGCATAGGTTTGTTTTGTAAATTTATTTGAAAGCGCAATTATGGTTACCTTTTCCTTCATCAACGGGATGTACGATGAGGTGTTTCCGTGCCACCATCCGTTATGAAAATAAAAGTTTTGACCCGTATCCCAATTCACCATTCGGATGCCAAGACCATAATTTTTGGTTCCTTTGTGCTCATTGCTATATCCAGTATAGACTTGCGCCAATAATTTGGGCTCCAAGAAATCAGTAGCATTTCTAGCACGATCAAATTTTAATAAATCTCTTGGTGTTGAATAAATGTTTTTATCCCCATATACACCGTCTAAATAGTCAATTCCAATTTCGACACGATTGCCTTTATAGGACGGTACAATTGTTTTTTTATCCTTTTCGATATCAAAAACAAAGGTGTTTTTCATGCCCAATGGTTTAAAAATAATGGTATTCATGGCTTTTTTATACGGCATTTTAGTAATTTTTTCAATAACCAAAGCCAGCATGGCATAATTAGTATTGCAATACGCAAATCGAGTACCTGTTTTTTGTTCTAAACCAATATTTTTGGTGCCCATAATAGTCAACAAGTCTTGATTGGTTAGCGTTTTGTGGCGATCCCAAACATTTGGATCTCGATCCGTAAAATAGGAATAGCTACGCATTCCACTTCGGTGCGAAAGCAGGTTTCGAATGGTCACTTCTGGATACGGAAATTCTTTCAAAATGGTGGTTACTTTTTGATCTAAATCAAGTCTTTTGGCATTCACTAATTTTAAAATTGCTGTTGCTGTGAGCACTTTGCTTACAGAGGCGATATGAAGTGGTGTCTCGCTAGTGATGGAATCTTTGGTTCTAAAATTAGCGAGTCCTTCGTATTTTTCGTAAATAATTTGACCATTTTTAGCAACCAAAAAACTCCCATTCATACTATTATTAGGCCAGTTTTTACGGTAAAATGAATCTATTCGACCTCGCGTTTCGCTGATGTAAGCTGTTGTTAATTGGGGACTTTCGTTTGTTAAAGGCTTCATTGTAGGCAACATATTCTTGGGAAGTTGCGCATCACTCAAGACCGTAATTTTTTTCTCTTTGCTACAAGAACTTATCATCACGATAAGGACAAGGATTTGTAGTATATTTGCTTTTTTTATAAAATTCATTTGGCTGTATCTAGTAAAACAAATATATAGAATCAATCGCTTTTGAGATCCTTTTTTTTCGTTAAAGTACTCTTTATTTCCTTTCTTTTTTGCTTTGTATACTATAGTAGGTTGGTCATCAGGTTGTAATGGTTTTTGAATTTATTTTTTATGAAAAAAAAAGTAGTTATTTTGTTTTAAATGTTATATTTGTAACAAATAAACAAATTAAAGTTATATTTATTTATATTAAAAATGCAAAAAATGAAATTTGGAATTTTAAAAGAAAGAAAAAATCCGCCAGACCGTAGAGTTGTTTTTTCTCCAAATGCGGTAATTAGACTTCAAAAAGCGCATCCAGAAGTTTCGGTAGTGGTTGAACATGCCGATAATCGAGTTTTTTCGGATTTGCAATACCAGAGTATGGGAATTACCGTGACAGATTCGGTTGCTGATTGTGATATTTTGTTCGGAATAAAAGAAGTTCCCGTTGCTGATTTGATTCACAATAAGGCCTATTTCTTTTTTTCGCATACTTTAAAAAAACAACCTCATAATCAACAATTATTGCAGGCAATTTTAGCAAAAAACATTGATTTATACGATCACGAAACCATAGTCGACGATCAAAACAAACGATTAATTGGTTTTGGAAAATACGCAGGTATGGTGGGTACTTACAACAGTATTCGCGCGTTTGGAATAAAATTCGAATTGTTCAAAATGCCAAAAGCCGAAACCCTTTCGGGAAAAGAAGCATTGATTGTACAATTGAAGCGGGTAATTCTTCCGCCATTAAAATTTGTAATTACAGGAACAGGAAAAGTAGGGAGCGGTGTCAAAGAGATTTTGGATGCCATTAAAGTAAAAGAAGTTTCGGTCGAAAATTATTTGACCAAAAACTACACGCAACCTGTTTATACTCAAATCGATGTGTTGGATTACAACCAGCGTCACGATGCTCGAGTGTTAGATTGTAACGATTTTTACACAAATCCACAGGAATATAAATCTAATTTTGAACGGTTTACCAAGGTATCGGACATTTATATTACGGGGCATTTTCATGCCAATGAAGCCCCAGCAATCTTGACTCGTGAAATGCTTCAAGCCAATGATTGCAAGATAAAAGTTGTTGCTGACATCTCATGTGACGTCAATGGTTCTATTGCTTGCACGTTGCGATCAACCACTATTGAATCACCATTGTGCGGCTATTTGCCAAGCGAAAATAAGGAAGTTGATGTTTTTCATCCAGCGGCTATTGTGGTTATGGCAGTTGATAATTTACCATGCGAACTCCCCAAAGATGCCAGCGAAGGTTTTGGCGAAATGTTCCTAGAACATGTGATTCCCGCTTTTTTTAATGGTGATGCCAACGGAATTCTCGAACGAGCCCGAATGACACAAAACGGAAAATTAACGCCTCGATTTAGTTATTTGCAAGATTACGTTTCAGGAAAAACTAGTGGTATTTTAGAACAGATTTAGTAAAGTTCACACACAAAATAAAGTATTTTAGCCCAGCTTTTGTTGGGCTTTTTTATGGAAGTCAATCAAATAAGCAAGCTAAAAACGTTGATTACAAAACGAAATAACCGATGTGTATTTGTTAAAATCAGGATCAGCCTTGTACTAGTTATTCGTTTTCAATAAAAGAAATGCAATACTTTTTTAAATACAGTGTTCTAGAGTATTTGTGATGTAAAACCGATTAAAAATGTATTTGTTTAACCAAAAAATCTATTTTTAATTGGTTTTTAGGATATTTTGTTATTGTATTCTTAAGAACATTAGGTAATTTAAACCAAATTCACTTTATTTGAAGAATATACCACAACTCAATCCCAAATTATTAAATGAAATCCTATTCTATTCAAGAAATTAATGATGTATTAAAAGGCACTATTGTTGGCGCCTATTCTCAAAACATTACGGCACCAGAACAACTAGAAATGGCCACCGCAACCGAGATTTCATTTATAGGAAATAAAAAATATGAAAAATATTGGGAAGCCTCCAAGGCAGGTGTGGCAGTTGTAAACGATGATATTTCTATTGAACCAGGAGCGAACAGAGCTTTTATAAAAGTTCAAAATGCTGATTTGGCCATGTCGCAAATTCTAGCACTTTTTGCTCCACCAGCTCCCGTTTTTGCTACAGCAATTCATCCATCGGCTGTTATAGATCCTACTGCTAGCATAGGTAGCGGCACTCAAATAGGTGCTGGAACCTACATAGGACCCAAAGTAACTATTGCCGAAAACGTAATTATATACCCAAATGTTACTATTCTTGACGAGTGTACTATTGGTAAAAACACCATTATTTGGTCAGGAACTGTTGTTAGAGAACGTTGTCATATAGGTAGTCATTGCATCTTGCATCCCAACTCCACTATTGGTGCGGATGGTTTTGGTTTCCGTCCTTGTCCTGAAAGAGGCTTGGTCAAAATTCCACAAATAGGTAATGTTATTTTAGGAAATGGAGTAGAAATAGGAGCCAATTCGTGCGTAGATAGAGGTAAGTTTAGTTCTACCGTTTTAGGCGATGGCTGTAAAATTGATAATTTAGTTCAAATAGGGCACAATAGCAAACTAGGACGTTTTTGCATCATGGCGGGACACAGCGGATTGGCTGGTTCAGTGACCCTTGGCAACGGCGTTATAATTGGTGGTAGTGCTTCTATAAAAGATCATGCTACCATAGGTGATGGAGCCACAGTAGGAGCAGGGTCGGGCGTAACTTGTGATGTACCAGCTGGTAAAGTTGTTTTGGGATATCCTGCTGTCGAAGCTCGTGATGCGCTCAAACAATGGGCGATTTTAAAACGATTGGTCAATGATTCTAAAAAATAAACACTTTTTTCTAAAAAAAAATAACAAAAAACAGAAGTCCGCTTCTGTTTTTTGTTTTCAAATAAAAGGATTTTTATCAATCCATTTCGAATTTCAAATTTGAATTTTGTCTTTTACAACAATACTTTTTGAATTTGAAAAATTGAATTTTGAATTTTATTTGAAATTTGTTTTTTGAATTTTGTCTTTTTGCAATAATACCTTTTGAATTTGAAAAATTGAATTTTGAATTTTATTTGAAATTTGTTTTTTGAATTTTGTCTTTTACAACAATACCTTTTGAATTTGAAAAATTGAATTTTGTCTTTTACAACAATACCTTTTGAATTTTGTCTTCTACAACAATCCATTTAGATTTTGAATTTTTTAAAGAACTAAATTTTGGTATTGTTTTTATAATCTCCCTGCCGAATCGGAATTATCCCATTGCTTTTTTGTAAATTAGCATTACTTATTTTTATAAAAAAATCATTCTCTCAATATGGATTTAAACTTCAATAAAAACGAAGATCATAATAAACTGTTGCTTTCTAATTTGCGTCAAAAACTGACAAAAGTAAAATTAGGTGGCGGCGAAAAACGAATCGCCAAGTTGCACGCCGAAGGCAAAATGACAGCTCGAGAACGCATTGATTATTTATTAGACGACAAAGCCAAAAGTATTGAAATTGGCGCTTTTGTTGGTGATGGAATGTATGCCGAACATGGCGGTTGCCCATCAGGAGGAGTAATTGTAAAAATAGGCTACATCAGCGGCAAACAATGTGTTGTAGTAGCAAATGATGCTACCGTAAAAGCAGGGGCTTGGTTTCCTATTACAGGTAAAAAAAATCTTCGCGCCCAAGAAATTGCCATGGAGAATCGATTGCCTATTGTTTACCTTGTCGATAGTGCTGGGGTTTATCTTCCTTTGCAAGACGAAATTTTTCCTGATAAAGAACATTTTGGACGCATTTTTAGAAACAATGCCTTGATGAGCAGTATGGGAATTACCCAAATTTCGGCAGTTATGGGTAGTTGCGTTGCAGGTGGAGCGTATTTGCCTATTATGAGCGACGAGGCTTTGATTGTCGAAAAAACAGGAAGTATTTTTTTGGCGGGAAGTTATTTAGTCAAAGCTGCCATTGGCGAAAGCATTGACAACGAAACACTTGGTGGTGCAACTACACACTGTGAAATCTCGGGAGTTACGGATTATAAAGTCAAAGACGACGCCGCAGCTCTCGACAAAATAAAGAGTATACTAGCCAAAATTGGCGATTATGACAAAGCGGGTTTCAATAAAGTTAAACCTGAAAAACCTGCATTAGACGAAAATGAAATTTATGGCATTTTGCCAAAAGCCAGAAATGAGCCCTACGATATGATGGAAATCATCAAACGATTAGTTGATAATTCCGAGTTTGAGGCTTACAAAGAAGGATACGGGCAAACAATTCTTACTGGTTATGCTCGTATTGAGGGCTGGGCTGTAGGTATTGTGGCAAACCAACGAAAAGTGGTCAAAACCCAAAAAGGCGAAATGCAATTGGGGGGTGTTATTTATTCGGATTCAGCGGATAAAGCCACTCGTTTTATTGCCAATTGCAACCAAAAGAAAATTCCATTGGTTTTTATTCAAGATGTTACGGGTTTTATGGTGGGTTCAAAATCCGAGCATGGTGGCATTATAAAAGATGGTGCCAAAATGGTTAATGCTGTATCCAATTCGGTTGTGCCCAAATTCACAGTAATTGTAGGTAATTCCTATGGTGCAGGGAATTATGCCATGTGTGGCAAGGCTTATGATCCAAGACTTATTTTTGCATGGCCAAGTGCTGAACTTGCTGTTATGGGTGGCACTCAAGCCGCCAAAGTATTGGCACAAATAGAAGCTTCTTCGCTCAAGGCAAAAGGGGAAATCGTAGATGAAACCAAAGAAAAAGAATTATTTGACAAAATAAAAGCACGCTATGACGAGCAAGTTTCACCGTATTATGCCGCTTCACGCTTGTGGACGGATGCTATTATAAATCCGCTTGATACCAGAACTTGGATTGCTATGGGAATCGAAGCTGCTAATCATGCGCCAATCGAAAAGAAATTTAATATGGGTGTGATTCAGGTTTAAATAAAAATGTTGCTACGAATTTAAAGAAAATGGGAGTATTTTGACAAAGTGAAGCTAACTCGAATAGACACTAATTGTTTCTTTTCGCCACAAATTTAACAAATTAACACAAATTATGATTCTTCGCCTAAAACAGTGGAATTTTAAGAAGGCATTTGTTTTCAGGTATTAAAAGAATCTGCTGAATCTGCTAAATCTGCGTGAAAAATGGCACGCAGATTTAGCAGATTTATCTAATGAGTTGGTTATCGAAATTTGATTTTCCACTAATTATGGCGAAGAGCCCAAATTATATTGGATTGAAAATTACACGAATTCAATCGAAAATGGAAATTAAAACTGAAAAATACAATCAATAATTATCTGTAAAAGTTTGATTTTTAAGTATTTTAAAAGAGTTAGGCAGAATTAGCACAATTTTTTAATTTTTAAAATTGAATTAGCTGAATTTTAATGATTCTAATTGGATTTGTGTAATTAAAAACCATATTTTTTCTTGTAAATTAGTATAATTGCTTCGCCTATTCTATTGCTCGGGTCGTGGCAACTTTTTTTGATGATTTTTAGAAACCCACTCAATTCGTGTTAGAACAAAAAAAAAGAGATGAAATTGGTTTTCATCTCTTTTTTTAAAATCAAAAAAAATTATTTTGCAAGTGCAGCACTTTCGTTTCGCATAATTTTTCCAGTAGCAGTTTGTTTGAATTTTGGAACAAAAACAATTTCTTTTGGTTTTTCATATTTATCCAAAACGGCAAAAACAGATTCGTCAATTGGTAATGGTTCCCCTTCTACGAACAAAACTACTTTTTCGCCTAATTCGGTATCGGCTTCACCACGAACAAAATAGCGTCTTGGGATTAAGGTTGATAGTTTTTCTTCGATTTTTTCCGGAATTAATTTAATACCGCCACTATTGATTATGGTGTCAAAACGTCCCAACCAGATAAATTGCGTGTCCGAAACTAATTCTACGATATCATTAGTCACAATTGGCGCATCGTTAATGTATTTGGCCACAATGACTAAACATTGATTTTCGTTTATAGAAACGGTCACATTTGGCAAAACTGTAAAGGCTTCTTCCCCAATTTTTTTAGCAGCAATATGCGTAATAGTCTCTGTCATACCATAGGTTTCGTAAATTTCTATTGGCAATTTGACTAACTCTTGTACTAGTGATTTGTGTACTTTTACACCACCAATAATTACTTTTTTGATGTTGTGTAGTTTCGCAATACCGTTTTTGGCTTGAATGGGAACCATGGCGCAAAAATCATATTTCTCATCATTATATTCTAATGGGTTTGAATTTGGTGCGACAAAATCCATGTCTAATCCTAAAATAAAAGAACGAACAAACATCATTTTTCCAGCCACATAATTAGTTGGTAAACAATGCAAAACGCGATTGCCTGGTACTAGTTTAAAAAAATCACCTGTTGCCAAAGCTGATTTTACCATAGCATCTTTTTCGATACGAATCATTTTTGGAACTCCAGTAGTGCCTGAAGTATTCATATCAATATAGGATTTGTCATCAAACCAATCGAGTAAAAAGTCTCCTACGGCTTTTTGAAATTCTTCCCCTTCTTTGATATACGTATAGGCAACTCGACATAAATCTTCTCTGTTCAGATGGTATCCGTTTAGTTTAAAATGATTGTGTACGTTTTTGTAAGTGATTGCATTCATGTTGATTAATTTTAATTTAGTGCGTTGAAATTAGAGTGTTATTTTATTGAACCCGTTAGCTTTTCGATCCAGTTTGTCCAGTTGTATTTTTTTCCAAATATAATTAAAAGTATTGGGTAAATTACTACCACAGGCAAGATAACATCTAAACTTGCGGTAGGTTCAGAAATGTCTTTGAGAACTGAATTAGTTTGAAAAGCTGACCAATCCGAAGTGACTAATAAGGCGCCAATCAAGTTATTTGCGGCATGAAAACCCAATGCTAACTCCATTCCTTCATCCATCAAAGTGATGACTCCTAGCAGCAATCCCGTACCTATATAATAGACCATTATCCAATATCCCATTTTGGTCACTTCCGGATTGGATAAGTGCATTAAACCAAAAATGAGCGAAGTCATCAGTAACGGAAACCATTTATTTCCAGATAAATTAGCAAAACCCTGCATCAAATAGCCTCTAAAAACATATTCTTCGGTACTGGTTTGAATGGGAATTAACACCGTTCCAATGACCACCAAAAACAAAAAAGGGAGGGGTTTAAAATTGATTACAAAGTCATTTGGATTGCTCCAATAGAAAAATAAAGTCGAAGCAATGGTAAAACCAGACCATACCAAAAACGAGAATAAAACCCGATTCCAATCCATTTGAGCTCTCGAGGTGGTTACAGAAAGAAAACTTTGCTGGTGTAAATACCGCACTACAAAATAAATAGCGAGCATAGCAAATACAAACGAAATTAGAAGCAAAAACAAGGTTGAATTGGGTTCAAAAAAGTGCATGATTGCATCATTACTCGTTGGATACGGTTTTTTGTTGACAAAGGTTTCATAAAAAACTGCCACTAATAACGGAACCTGACCCACAACCGAGGCCGAAATAATAAGTACGGAACCCAAAATGTATTTCCAAAATGTATTTTCCTCTTTTATACCTTGTTCTAGAAACATATTTTTTTTGTTGAATTAAAGCTCCGAATTGGTTTTGTAACGTTATTTTTGCAACCACTAAAATACGCTTATTTAATCCAAAAACCGCTATAAATCTCAAAAAAATGATTCAAATTGTACACAATCCCCGTTGCGGAAAATCTAGAAGTTGTGTGGCTTTGGTAGCAAATGCCAAAATTCCCTTTGAAGAAATTCAATACCTAAAAAACAATTTTACTTTCGAAGAATTAAGCCGTATCATTGCCAAATTAGCCATAAAACCAATGGATTTAGTGCGACAAAAAGAAAAAATTTGGATTGCTAATTTCAAAAACAAATCGCTTTCGGATAAGGAAATAATTAACGCTATGGTTGCAAATCCTATTTTGATCGAAAGACCAATTGTAATTGACAATGATAAAGCAATACTAGGCAGAGATTTAGAACAGGTAGCCGCTTTTATTGCGTGAAATTTTCTCTTTGTTAACAATACTTTGTGATTTCGGGATTTAAACCATTCGTTTTATAAGCAGTCAAAGCATCATAATCAAACTATCAAAAAATGAAAAAAACTAAATTAATCGCCTCCTTTATCCTATTGTTGGTGAGTTACTTGAACTTTGCGCAAGGGCAACGACCTGACCAACAGCAAATTTTGCAGCCCACAACCAAATTAAAAATTACGGGTAAAGTAGTCGAAAAAGTGAGTAAACAACCACTGGAATATGCTACAATTACCTTCAAAAATCCAACAAATCCAAAAGCAATTGCTGGCGGAATTACCAATGCCAAAGGAGAATTTGATGTTCAAGTTGAACCAGGCATTTATGATGTGACTGTTGAATTTATATCCTTTAAACCCATCCAAATTAAACAAAAAGACATTCAAAAAAGCCTTTCTTTGGGCATGATAGCCTTGGATGAAGATGCTTCGCAATTGAATGAAGTGGTCGTTCGTGCCGAAAAATCAACTGTCGAAATTAAATTAGACAAAAAAGTGTATAATGTAGGACAAGATATGATTGTAAAAGGCGGTACGGTAAGTGATGTTTTAGACAATGTTCCGTCAGTATCCGTTGATACCGAAGGGAATGTGAGTTTAAGAGGTAGCGATAATATTAGAATTCTTATTGACGGAAGACCTTCGAATGCCATTAATATTGCCGAGGCTTTGCGCCAAATTCCAGCCGATGCCATCGATAAAGTGGAAGTTATTACCAATCCATCTGCGCGATATGACGCCGAAGGAGGTTCAGGATTAATCAACATTGTGCTCAAAAAAGGTAAAAATCAAGGACTTAACGGTACTTTTATTGCTTCAACTGGAATTCCAGAAACCTACGGATTGAGTGGAAATTTGAATTACAAAACCGAAAAATTTAATTTTTTTACTACTACAGGCTACAATTATAGAACCAATGAAGGAGGCGGTTTGACCAATTCGACCTACCTAAATGAGGATGGATCTATCAAAAGTTATTTGGACGAATCACGTGATACGCAACGTTTGCGAAAAGGATTGAGCAGTAGAGTAGGAGCCGAGTGGGCTATAACTCCTACCGCTTTCTGGACGAATGCTATCAATTATCAAAAAAATACAGGACACGATTACGACTTAATAAATTACAGCGCATTTGATGCGAATCATGCTTTTACATCTGATTCCTACCGATTGAATAATGCCAATAGCGATTCCAAAAACGTAGAGTTTACTTCGAATTTTATCAAAAATTTTAATGAAAACGGACATAAATTGACCCTTGACGGTTCTATTTCTAAAAACAATGATGATAATAATGGTATTGTTTCGGGGTCGCCACAACTAGACAAAACCTTGAACAATCAAGTGCAAAACCAGTTCCAAATTCAAGCTGATTATGTTTTGCCTTTTGGAAAAGGAAATCAGTTTGAGGCAGGATATAAAGGAAACTTTAGTGATTTGAACAACGAATATTATGTCAATAATGATGCGCAAGGCAGTGCAATTGACGGCTATTTATCGAATACCTTGCAGTACAAAGAAAAAATAAACGCACTTTACACCCAATACGGATTCAAAAAAGGCAAATTTTCATATTTATTTGGCTTGCGTTGGGAAGATACTACTATCGAAGTTAACTTGCTAGATACCAATAATTTTAACACCAAGAAATACAATAATTTTTTCCCAAGTACTTTCATAAGTTATGAGATTTCCAATCAAAGTAATTTGACAGCAAGTTACAGCAAGCGCATTTCTAGACCAAGAGGGCGTTTTATGAATCCTGCGACTAATTATGCTAGTAATGTCAATATTTTTAGAGGTAATCCTGATTTAGATCCTTCAATGACAGATAAGTATGATTTTGGTTTCATCAAGCGTTGGAGTAAAGTAACGTTTAATACTTCGGCTTATTTTGAAAACACGACTGATGTATTCACTTTTGTACGCTTACAAACGGGAGAAGAAGTAAATGGTGTTCCTGTTATTTTGAGTACGCCAATTAACCTTGGTAAAGAACAAAAAATGGGTTTTGAGTTTACTTTAAATTATACTCCTTTTAAATGGTGGAAATTGAACAGTAATTTTAATCTTTTTAATGTAAAAACGACAGGAGATTACACCTATAAGGATGCGAATAATTTGGCTATTACTCAAAATTTTGACAATACTACTTTTTCTTGGTTTGCTAGAATCAATTCCAAAGTGACTTTGCCTTACAAAATCGATTGGCAAACAACAGCCATGTATAACGGTCCTCAAACCAGTGCACAAGGTAAAGATTTGGGGCAGTTTGGTGCTAATATTGCTTTTAGCAAAGATATCTTGAAAGAAAAAGGAACACTGGCGCTTAACGTGAGCGATATTTTTAATTCTAGAATAATGAAAAAGTATACTTATCTAGAAAATGTTAATTCGTACAGTGAAATGCAGTTTAGAAAACGCCAAATCAATCTTTCGTTCACTTACAGATTCAACAAAAAGAAAGCAGAGCGAGAAAAACAACCTAAAAATGAAAATCAAGAAGGTGGTGGTGAATTTCCTGGATAAAAATTAAAAGCTATAAAAAAAAGGACTCCTGAAAAGGGGCCCTTTTTTTATAAAAAACAAATTGATTATACAGTTTGTTCTTCTTTCTTTTTAGCTCTTTTTTCTTTGTATGCTTCCCATGTTGCTCCACCTACCCAATAGGATACGAAACCAACTAGAAAAAACATTAACCAAAATCCCATAGTTAGGATGGTCAAGAAAAGTAAAAAACCTAAATACTGTGAAAAAGTAAACATATTTTCTGGGATTTTAATGTTGCTACAAATATAGTAGGATTTTCTTTTTTAACCAATTAAAAACAAAAAAACTGCAAGCTAATTTTTGATAACGAATTTGTATACTTATTTATTCTTCCTCACGTTGTCCCATCATCATCAAAAAGGCTTTCAAAAAAGCATCGATATTGCCATTCATTACGCCATCAACATCACTAGTCTCGTGACCTGTACGCACATCTTTGACTAATTTATAAGGCTGCATGACGTAATTCCTAATTTGCGAACCCCATTCGATTTTCATTTTTCCAGCTTCGATATCGCTGCGCTGTTCTTGTTGCTTTTTTAATTCAATTTCATAAAGCTGCGAACGTAACATTTGCATGGCTCGGTTTCTATTGTCGTGTTGCGAACGCGTTTCGGAACATTGAATTTGAATCCCTGATGGTTTGTGGTTCAATTGTACTTTAGTTTCTACTTTATTCACATTTTGACCACCAGCACCGCTAGAACGAGCGGTTGTAATTTCGATATCGGCAGGATTTATTTCAATTTCAATAGTGTCATCGACCAGCGGATATACATACACGGAGGCGAAGGAGGTGTGCCTTTTGGCATTGCTATCAAAAGGAGAAATTCGTACCAATCGATGTACGCCATTTTCGCCTTTTAAATACCCAAAAGAATAATCGCCTTCAATCTCGAGTGTTACCGTTTTTATTCCAGCGGCATCTCCTTTTTGAAAGTTGAGTTCTCGAATTTTGTACCCTTCTTTTTCGGCCCACATCATGTACATGCGCATGAGCATTTCGGCCCAATCGCAACTTTCGGTACCGCCAGCACCTGCCGTAATTTGTAGTACAGCACTTAAACTATCTCCTTCTTCCGAAAGCATATTTTTGAATTCAATGCCCTCAATATGAAGTTGCGTGATTGCATACTGCTCGTCTAATTCCTCCGGCGTAAGTTCACCTTCTTTATAAAAATCATAGGCAAGCTGCAACTCATCGGTCATTTCGACGGCTTTGTTGTAATCTTCAATCCATTTTTTTTTGTTCCGAAGGTTTTTTACTGTGATTTCAGCTTCTTTGGCATTGTTCCAAAAGTTTGGAGCAAAGGTTTTTTCTTCTTCGTTAGCGATTTCAATTAGTTTGGCATCAACGTCAAAGATACCTCCTCAACGCACCAAGACGCTCTACAATACCTTTTATTTGTTCGGTAGTTGTCATAAATTATGTAATTTTGTCCAGCAAAAATAGAAAAATTTTACGACGGGGGCAAATCACAGCTTGTTCCTACTTTAAATATAAAAAGAATATGGAAATAAATTTAGTAAGTGACACCGTAACTAAACCCACGCCAGAGATGTTGCAGTACATGTTTAAAGCTGTAGTTGGCGACGATGTGTACAAGCAAGACCCCACAGTTATTGCGCTAGAGGACAAAGTTGCCAAGATGTTTGGTATGGAAGCAGGTCTTTTTTTCCCGTCAGGAACTATGGCTAATCAAACGGCTATAAAGTTGCACACACAGCCAGGAGAACAATTAATAGCCGATAAATATGCGCACGTTTACCATTATGAGGGTGGTGGTGTTTCGTTCAATAGTGGTGTTTCTTGTTGTTTATTGAACGGTGATCGAGGCATGATTACTGCCCAGCAAGTAGCGGGTGCTATCAATGATCCTGAATTTTATCACAGTCCGTTAACGAGTTTGGTTTGTGTAGAAAATACCACCAATAAAGGCGGTGGCGCTTGTTATGATTTTGAAGAATTCAAGAAAATAAAACGTGTTTGCGAAGCCAATAATTTAAAATTCCATTTGGATGGTGCTCGAATTTGGAATGCTTTGGTTGCCACCAATGATGATCCAGCGGCTTACGGAAAAGTATTTGACACCATATCAGTTTGTTTATCCAAAGGACTTGGTGCACCTATAGGTTCTATTTTAGTATCTGATAAAAAAACAATACAACGTGCCCTTCGAATCCGAAAAATTTTGGGAGGCGGCATGCGTCAAGTTGGCTATTTAGCGGCAGCAGGAATTTATGCTTTAGACAATCATATCGAGCGATTGGCAGAAGATCATAGACGAGCCAAAGAACTTGCCGAAGTTTTAAAGAAAGTGAATTGGGTAGCAAGTGTGGAACCTGTAACAACTAATATTTTGATATTTTCATTGACACCGCACTATACGGATAGTGTTTT
Source organism: Flavobacterium restrictum (assembly GCF_007097245.1). Classification (GTDB taxonomy): domain Bacteria; phylum Bacteroidota; class Bacteroidia; order Flavobacteriales; family Flavobacteriaceae; genus Flavobacterium; species Flavobacterium restrictum. Next base: position 69,259 of record NZ_VJZT01000011.1, read on the forward strand.
GATCGAAAAATTAAAACAAAAAAACATAGCCATTAGTACCATTGGCCCCGGAAAATTACGCATCGTTACGCATCTGGATTATCGGGAAGTGATGCATACTTATGTAATGGAAACATTAGAGCGATTGCACCTTTAATAAAAAAGGGTTTAGTAAATAAAAATGCTAAACCCTTTTTTTTGACTTTTTTTATAAACAGTAATTGGTATTACTTAAACAAATTATCCATTCCTGGAATCATTGGCATGTCCATTTTAGCTACTGCATCAAGTTCGGTTTGGTTCACTTTGGCAGCTCTTTCGATCGCTTTATTCAAAACCAAAATCAAATAATCTTCCAGTTGTTCCTTGTCTTCTAATAAAGAGTCATCGAGAACAATCGCTTTTATTTTGGTGTTGGCTGTCAGCGTCACTTTTAGTAAACCATCTGTGCTTTGCTCGTCAATAAGTACGGTGTCGAGTCTTTTTTTAGTATCTTCAATTTTTTGTTGGGTCTCCTTGAGTTTGCCCATCATTCCCATTAAATCCATATTTTTTATATTTTAAGTTACAAAATTAGTATATTGCAGAGTCATATTCAATAAAAATTTTTATGAAAAAATCACTCCTTTTGCGTTGTCTTTGTGTTATTTTTGTACTACCAATTTTTAAAATAAACGCCCAAAAAATGCCAAATACTACTGCTGCACCCGTTGCTAAAATAATTCCTAAAAATTTAGAAAAACACAACGATACAAGAATAGACAATTATTTTTGGTTAAACGATAGAGAAAATCCAGAAGTTATTGATTACTTAAATCAAGAAAATGCCTATTACAATACGCATACTGCTTCGACCAAAGATTTTCAAACGGCATTATTCGAGGAAATGAAAGGACGCATCAAAGAAGATGATTCCTCCGTTCCGTATTTATATAATGGGTATTATTACAATTCAAGATATGAAAAAGGGCAAGATTATCCTATTTATTCTCGAAAAAAAGGAAGTCTTACCGCTCCTGAAGAAATTTTATTTAATTGCAATGAATTGGCCAAAGGGCATTCGTTCTTTCAATTGGGCGGTATGAGTATTAGTCCAGATAATAAGTTGGCTTCTTTTGGGGTTGATACTTTTGGGCGAAGAATTTATACCATTCAAATAAAAAATCTAGAAACTGGCGCAATTCTACCCGATAAAATAGAAAATACAACTGGAAGTTCCGTTTGGGCTAATGATAACAAAACTATTTTTTATACCCACCAAGACAAAGTAACCTTGCGTGCGGATAAAGTTTTTAGACATAAAATGGCAACCGATGCAGCAACCGACTTTTTAGTTTTTGAAGAAAAAGACGATACTTTTAATGTTTCTGTTAGTAAAGAAAAATCAAAAAAATACATTGTAATAGGTTCCGAAAGTACGCTAACAACCGAATACAGTATTTTGAATTCCGATATTCCTGATGGTGTATTTACCGTTTTTCAGCCTAGAGTTCGCGGATTAGAATATAGTATTTCGCATTTTGGCGATTCCTTTTATGTCTTGACCAATAAAGATAATGCGACTAATTTCAAGCTAATGAAAACGCCTGAAACCGCTACTGCAAAAGAGAATTGGAAAGATGTAATACCACACCGAAACGATGTTTTATTAGAAGATATTGAGATTTTTAAAAATTATTTAGTCCTCGAAGAACGTTCCAATGGTTTGACTCATATTCGAATCATGCCTTGGGATGGCAAAGGCGAGTATTATTTGCCTTTTGGAAGTGAAACCTATGCAGCTTACACGACAACTAATGTTGATTTTGATACTGATATTTTGCGTTACAGCTACCAATCGCTTGCCACACCCTCATCGATAATTGATTTTAATATGCTGACCAAAGCCAAAGAAATCATGAAAGAGCAACAAGTAATGGGTGGCAAATTTGATAAAAATAATTACACCGAAGAGCGTATTTGGGCCACCGCAACAGATGGTACCCAAGTGCCAATTTCTATGGTATATCGAAAAGGCTTGAAAAAAGATGGAACCAATCCGGTCTTGCTTTACGCTTACGGATCCTACGGTATTACTATGGATACTTATTTTTCTTCAACCCGTTTGACATTATTAGATAGAGGATTTGTTTTTGCAATAGCACACATTAGAGGAGGAGAAGACCTAGGAAGGCAATGGTATGAAGATGGTAAATTATTGAAAAAGAAAAATACGTTTACTGATTTTATTGATTGTTCGACCTATTTAATCAATCAAAAATATACCGCTCCCAATCATTTATATGCCGAGGGAGGTTCCGCTGGAGGCTTGTTAATGGGGGCAGTAGTCAATATGGCGCCACAATTATACAATGGTATTATTGCGCAAGTTCCTTTTGTAGATGTGGTTACTACAATGCTGGACGACAGCATTCCGCTTACAACTGGCGAATATGATGAATGGGGGAATCCAAACGAAAAAAAATATTATGATTATATGTTATCGTATTCGCCGTATGATAATGTAAAAAAACAAAAATATCCTAATATGTATGTGTCAACGGGCCTGCACGATTCGCAAGTACAATACTGGGAACCCGCTAAATGGGTGGCCAAATTGCGAACAATGAAAACCGATAACACCGTTTTATACCTAGTTACAAATATGGATGCTGGTCACGGAGGTGCTTCTGGTCGTTTTGAAGCCATCAAGGAATTAGCCAAAGAGTATAGTTTTTTATTAGATTTAGAGAAAATTAAAAAGTAATTCCATTTTTTTTGCTAAATTTGCAACTTGTCAAGGTAAAGTTAAAAAATTGTCTTGATTAACTATTTTTTTATGAAAGAAGAAATAAATGCTTATAATAATGTTTTAGAATTAATAGGGAACACTCCTCTTATTAAACTAAATAAAGTCACCGAAGAGTTAGAAGGTAATTTCTATGCAAAGGTAGAAGCTTTTAATCCTGGACATTCTTCAAAAGACAGGATCGCATTATATATAATTGAGGAAGCTGAAAAGAAAGGGATTTTATCACCTGGTGATACTATAATTGAAACTACTTCTGGTAATACAGGATTCAGTTTAGCAATGGTAAGTATCATAAAGGGGTATAGCTGTATTCTAGCAGTTAGCTCAAAATCATCCAAAGATAAAATCGATATGCTTCGCAGTTTAGGTGCCAAAGTATATGTTTGCCCAGCGCATGTCTCTGCCGATGATGAACGCTCGTATTACAGCGTAGCTAAACGTTTGCATGAGGAAACCAAAGGATCCGTTTACATTAATCAATACTTTAACCAACTTAATATAGATGCCCATTATTTATCTACGGGGCCAGAAATCTGGAAACAAACTAACGGTAAAATAACACATCTTGTTGCCTGCAGTGGTACTGGAGGAACTATTTCAGGTACAGCTAAATTTTTGAAAGAGCAAAATCCCAATATTAAAATTTTAGGTGTTGATGCTTTTGGTTCGGTTTTAAAAAAATACCATGAGACCAAAGAGTTTGATAACAAAGAAATATACCCGTATCGTATTGAAGGTTTAGGCAAAAACCTAATTCCATCAGCAACTGATTTTGAAATTATTGACAAGTTCATGAAAGTTACGGATGAAGAAAGTGCCCATTCAACACGCGAATTAGCACGTAAAGAAGGCTTGTTCGTAGGATACACTTCTGGAGCAGTAATGCAAGCCATCAAGCAATATGCCGATGATGGGGAGTTTGACGCTACTAGTAATGTAATAGCCATTTTTCCTGATCATGGTTCCCGTTATATGAGTAAAGTTTTTAGTGACGATTGGATGAATGAACAAGGATTTTTTGACAGCATCAACGAAGCCGAAGCTCAAAAAATAGAGTTTATTAAATAGTTTAGTAGACTATATTTTACAAACGATAATTTTTCTAAAAACTACAATTACTTTCGTAATAAAACTTTTTCAAGTATTTTTTGAGTTTTAAATTGGTTGAATTTTTTATTTTTTCAATTTGTAAAAATCAATCAAGAGTAGTCTATATAGTTTGAGTAGTTTTTGCTATTATAATTTAGATGTCTGTTTTCTTTTCAAAAAAAGGCTTAAATCAATTTTTCGATTACAATTAACTCATTGTGGACTTCAACTCTTGGGATTGTTCTTATTTTGAATTGATTTTCATAAAATTCCCCTACGTATTTTTTATTTCTCAAATTCGATTCGGAATCGAGGCACATGGTGTTAAAAAGTACAACTCCTTTGCTTTTTAATAAAAAACAAACGCGATCCGTAAAAAACTTTTCGAATAAAAAAGCAGGCATGGTAGTGTCCTGAAAAATATCAATAATAATGAGGTCGTACTTGTCTTTGGTTTTCAAAATAAATTCGAAAGCATCATCAATCACTATTGTTAAATTGGGTATTTCATTTATTTTAAAATAAGTATTGGCAACAGTTATGATTTCAGGATCTATTTCGACACCCGTTATTTTTCCAGTAAATCCAATTTCATCTACCAATGTTTTTATAACACTCCCGCCTGCTACGCCAAGAACGAGCACATGTTCCATTTTTTTGATGCGCTTAAAACCAATGGTTTTTAAACCTTTTCGTAAAATGCGTTGCAAACTTCCATAGGAATAATTAGTATTTTCGGAATCCAATACTAATTCTCCGTTAGCCCAAGTTACTTCGATAGATTTGCTCCAAGCCGATTTCGATTGATAAATTTTGATAGGGAGTAGATAGCTTACAATTTTTTTGAGCATTAGCGTGCGTTTTTTCTCAAAAATAAGATATAAATTATTTATTTTGCACAAATAAATCACAAGAATGAAAAAACAATTGTACAAATGGCTTTTTTATGACCTAATGGGTTGGAGAATTGTAGGTTCTATAGACAACGACGTAAAAAAGTGTGTTATGATGGTCATGCCACACACGAGCAACCATGATTTTTATTTAGGAATCTTTACTCGAGGCATTACAGGATTAGACATGCATTGGGTTGGAAAAAAAGAATTGTTTCAGTTTCCTTTTGGATTTTATTTCAAATACATGGGTGGAGAGCCTTTAGATCGTTCAGGAGGGTTAAATAAGGTAGATTCGATTGCAACTATCTTCCAGAAAAAAGCCGTTTTTAGACTTGCCGTTGCTCCCGAGGGAACACGCAAAAAAGTAACCGAAATTAGAACTGGGTTTTATTATATCGCTTTGAAGGCAAATGTTCCTATAATTCCTGTCGCATTTGATTTTGGTAAAAAACAAGTTCGTTTAGGAAGTCCTATGTTGCCAACAGGAAACATAGAGGCAGACTTGAACAGTCTCAAACAACACTTTGTAGGGGTAGCGGGTAAAATTCCGGCAAATGGATTTCAACTCTAAATTTTCAGGTGTTGGGATGGAAAACTTTGAAAGTTCCATTTGTATAAAAGAACACTATTTTTTCAACTTCATTCAAAGGAGTCTCGTTAAGTTGGGGCTCCTTTTTTCGTTTTTCTACGTCCACATTATTTTGTGTTATCCCGTTTTGTATTTCCGAAAATAAATTTTCTGGCTCGATTTCTTTTGGAGTTGGAGTAGGTGCATTAGGTTTATTTTGTGCGACCAATACGTTATCATCCGGACTGGTATTGTGTTTGTTTTTAGGAAAAATTCCTTTTCCGTTTAAGATCCAATACAAATCAACTTCTGGAAAAACATCTAAAATTTTAAGTATAAAATCCAAACTCGGCTTGTTCCTTCCGGATAAAAGGTGGGACAAACTAGAGCGTTGTACTCCAATTTTATCAGCAAACGAAGAGGCATTTAGGCTGTAATAATCCAATAGAATTTCGATTCTTTTTATAAAATCTTCGGTGTTTACCATTGTGAAATTGCTTTAAAAAATAACTATTTACAAATGTAATTAAAATTAAATAAAGAAGCAAAATTACAAGTGTAAATTAGTAAAAGCATAACATTTAGTATAAAGTAAAATATAAGATTAAGTATTTTAAAATACTGATTAGCAATGATTTTTGTTTTATTTTAATAATTAATAACAATTGTCAATTTTTTGTAAACCGAATACCGCTTTAAGTACCATAAACGTGTTTACAAAATTAAAATATCGTTTTACAATTTCGTTTACAATTGTAAATATAAAGATGTTTACTTTTGTAAAATCATTTACTACGCTATGAATTTAGAACATTTATTTACAGAATTTAAAGAGCAAGCAATACAAGGTCGTTACCTTACGCTCGAAAATATTGAACCGTTATTACAGCAATTAAATACGAATAATCAAGTTTCGATTATAGGAAAATCGGTTCTTGAAAAACCTATTTATAAGTATCAAATAGGTCAAGGTGCGACTAGAATTTTTCTTTGGTCGCAAATGCACGGTAACGAAAGTACGACTACCAAAGCCTTGTTTGATTTTATAAACCTCTTGAACAGCGGTTCAAATCTGGCAAATCAATTGCTTGAAACCTTTACTTTTTGTTGTATTCCTATTTTGAATCCTGACGGTGCGGCATTGTATACTCGTGAAAATGCCAATAAAGTGGATTTGAACAGAGATTCGCAGAATTTGACACAGCCCGAAAGCATTGTCTTGAGAGCAACATTCGAATCCTTTAAACCCGATTATTGTTTTAATTTACACGATCAACGCACTATTTTTGGGGTTGGAGCAACAGGAAAGCCAGCTACAGTATCGTTTTTGGCGCCATCTTATAACGAAGAGCGAGAGGTAAATGCGTCCCGTTTAAAGGCTATAAACTTAATTGCGGGCATTAATAAAGTCTTGCAGGAGTATATTCTTGGGCAAATAGGGCGATTTGACGATTCGTTTAATATTAATTGCATAGGAGACACGTTTCAGTATCTAGGTGTTTCTACTTTATTGTTTGAAGCAGGACATTTCTCTAATGATTACCAGCGGGAAGAAACTCGAAAATATGTTTTTATGGCTTTGCTCTCGAGTTTTACATTGCTTTGCGAAAACGATATAGTTAGCAATGGAATTACTGATTATTTGAATATTTCACAAAATAAAGTCGTTTTTTATGATTTTATGTTTAAAAATGTCAAAATAAATTATGATGGTATTGAAATAATAACGAATTTTGCAGCACAATACAAAGAGGAGTTATTTGAAAATCAGATTTTTTTCAATGCCTACATAACTGAAGTAGGGGATTTGGAAAATTATTTTGGTCATTATGAGTACGATGCTAAAAAAGCATTATATGAAGATGATTATGATAATTTTCCGAAATTGAATCAAAAAGCAAATTTTTATTTAGATAAAAAGATAGAATTTGTTAACGGATTGATAAAAAGTTGATTTTTTCATCGTTTTATTGTTTTTTATGTATATTTTTATCCTTTGTTATAGCAAATAGTAATATTAATTAAAGAGTTATGAGTAAGTTTCGTTTAGATGAAGTAGATCACCAGATTTTAGATATGTTGATTGACAACACAAGAGTTCCATTTACGGACATTGCAAAAAAATTATTAATTTCTGCAGGAACTGTTCATGTTAGGGTAAAAAAAATGGAAGATGCTGGAATTATAATGGGTTCCTCATTGGTGCTTGATTATGATAAATTGGGGTATTCTTTTATTGCTTATGTAGGTGTTTTTCTAAACAATACCTCCCAAACTAAATTTGTTTTGGAGCGTATTAATGAAATTCCATTTGTAACTGTGGCTTCTGTAACAACAGGGAAATTTAATATTTTTTGTAAAATTAGAGCCAAAGACACGAAACACGCCAAAGATGTAATTTTTATGATCGATGATATCGAAGGAGTTTATCGTACAGAAACGATGATTTCATTAGAAGAAAGTATCAATGATAAAAAGCGTTTGATGCATACCATTTTCAAAGAAATGTAATACTGCTTGAATGCTATATTTTTAAAAAATATAACCTCAAGTTTATTCTTGGGGTTTTTTTATGAAGAATTAACTAAAATAAACCAACTATAACTCATTATGTACACGCTTCCTAAAATTGAACGTTTTAATCAAGATGTTCTTTCTAAATATCACATTTACAACAGTGTATTTATTACTTTGCCCTTTGATTCTATCGATAATACAGGTGTATTGTTGCCTATTTTTACTGATATTTGTGACAAAGGCTTTAGAAAACAAGAAACGCCAAAGGAGATTGTAAACTTCTTTTCAAAAAAGTACATGCACAGTGCTTCTGAAACGGATAAAATCAATTTGATGTTTCATTTTATTCAATACATTGAACGTCAGATTGTTTTGTTTGATGCTATCGAAGACGCCGCTTTTCCAGTAGTTAATAATATGGAAGGAAGAGGATCGCTACGAGATATTAAAGAAAAAGCAGATGCCAAAAATAAAGAAGCCGAATTGATAGATTTTTTAGAAAATTTTAATGTTCGTACGGTTTTAACGGCACATCCTACTCAATTCTATCCTGGTGCTGTATTGGGAATTATCAATGATTTGACGGAGGCTATTCGTAAAAATAACTTGCTAGACATCAAACAATTGTTGGCTCAATTGGGTAAAACGCCTTTTATACAAAACGAAAAACCAAATCCTTTTGACGAAGCGGTTAGTTTAATTTGGTACCTCGAAAATGTATTTTACAACACTTCGGGTGAAATGGTGCATTATTTAGAGAAAAATATTTTTAATGGCAATTCAATTCAAAATCCGTTGATAAAATTAGGATTTTGGCCTGGAGGCGATCGTGATGGAAATCCGTTTGTGACTACCGAAATTACATTAAAAGTTGCGGAACGGTTGCGTACCTCAATTTTGAAGTGTTATTATATCGAAATGAGAAGTTTAAAAAGGAAGTTAACATTCTCTGGTGTTGATGTTTTGGTAACCGAATTAGAACATAAGCTTTATCGTTCTGTTTTTTATTCAAAAGGAGAAATATTCCTTACTTTGGAAGAGTTCAAAGAGCAGTTGAATAAAATAAAAAATATTATTATCGACCAACATCAATCGCTTTATTTAGACGAATTGGATTCTTTATTGATTCGAGTGAATCTTTTTGGTTTTCATTTTGCCACTTTGGATATTCGTCAAAATAGTAAAATACACGATGCTGTTTTTAATGATGTTGTTGGATATTACTTAAATTCAGGCACTACGGTTTTTCCTGAAAATTATTTTCAATTATCCGAAGAGGAAAAATTCACAGTATTGTCAAATGTAACTGGAGATTTAGATCCTAATGTTTTTGATAATGAGATGACTCGTTTGACTATTGAGTCGATTCAAGCCATCAAAACCATTCAGTCCAAAAATGGTGAAGCGGGTGCCAATAGGTATATCATTAGTAATAACGAAAGTGCTTTGAATGTTATGGAGACTTTTGCGCTCTTTAAATTAAGTAATTGGGAAAATGCTACTGTGGATATTATTCCGCTTTTTGAATCTGTTGATGATCTTCAAAATGCACATGAAATAATGGAAAAATTGTATACTAATCCAGCTTACGCAAGCCATTTGCAGGCCAGAGGAAATAAGCAAACGATTATGCTTGGTTTTTCTGACGGTACCAAAGATGGTGGGTATTTAATGGCGAATTGGAGTATTTATAAAGCCAAAGAAGAGTTGACGGCTATTTCTAGAAAATACGGTATTAAAGCTATTTTCTTTGATGGACGTGGTGGACCTCCTGCTCGTGGTGGCGGAAAAACGCATAAATTCTACGCTTCATTAGGACCCAATATCGAAAATAATGAAATTCAAGTTACGGTTCAAGGGCAAACTATTAGCTCTAATTTTGGAACTTTAGATTCTTGCAGATACAATCTCGAAAATTTGTTGAGTGCTGGTGTGACTAATCAGGTGTTTAACAAAGGACAAAATGAATTGACAAAAAACGAAAAAGATATTCTAGATCAATTGGCCGAATTGGGGTATAACAAATATTTGAATTTCAAAAATCACCCTAAATTCATCCCGTATTTAGAGCAAATGAGTACGCTGAAATACTATGCAAAAACCAATATTGGTAGCCGTCCGTCCAAAAGAAGTAAGTCAGAACATTTAGACTTTGCTGATTTAAGAGCAATTCCTTTTGTAGGTTCTTGGAGCCAATTGAAGCAAAATGTTCCTGGTTTCTTTGGGGTAGGTTCTGCTTTGAAATATTTTGAAGAAAACAATCGTTGGGACGAAGTGCAAGATTTGTATGACAACTCTTTATTTGTAAAAACATTACTAGAAAATAGTATGATGTCGTTAGCAAAATCATTTTTTCCTTTGACGGCCTATATGAGAAATGATCCCGAGTTTGGTGATTTTTGGCAAATTATTTACGATGAGTTTTTAGAAACCAAACGATTATTACTTAAAATAGCGGGTCATAAAGAGCTTATGGAGAATTATCCTGATGGTAAGGCTTCTATTCAAATAAGAGAGCGTATTGTGCTGCCATTGTTGACAATACAACAATATGCTTTACTTCGAATAAATGAAATTAACAAAGAAGTGAACCCCGATTTAGAATTGATTAAAACCTATGAAAAAATCGTAACTCGTTCTCTTTTTGGAAATACAAATGCCAGCAGAAACTCGGCTTAATTCCTATTTTATTGCAACCAATTTGAAACCAATAAGTACTAACAATCTTTTTTGTTAGTACTTTTTCATTTAATCATATTTTAAAATCAATACTTATGACTACCAATCAATTACCAGAAAATGAATATTCTGTTTTCAATGCTACTTACATCAAAGCTGCTGCAAATGTTGAAATGATCGAAGAATTAGAAATTAGTTTGCATGATTTTATCAAGTTTGTTCAAAACATTCCAATGGATAAATTTGATTATCGTTATGCCGAAGGAAAATGGACAATCAAAGATATTATTCAGCATGTAATTGATACGGAACGCATTTTTAGTTACCGTGCTTTGCGAATTTCTAGAAACGATACAACACCTTTACCGGGTTTTGAAGAAAATGATTATGTAGCCAATACTCATGCTAATTCGAGAAGTATTCAAGATTTATTAGCCGAGTTTTCTGCAGTTCGGTATACGACTTTGTTTCTTTTTAAAAGTTTTTCGGCGGAACAGTTAACTAGAATGGGAACGGCATCAAATACTCAAATTTCGGTTCGGGCAATTGGTTTTATACTAATTGGGCATCAAAAACACCATCAACGAGTTTTTCAAGAGCGGTATTTGTAGCTCAATTTCGTATAAACTACGAAAAATAATCAGTTAATACTAAAACTTAAAAAGTGAGCTCTATTAGGCTCAATTTTAATGAATTAGAAAAATTGTTGAGGCAGTCTGCAACTAGATTTTTTAACAAAAAGTGTAATTTATTAATAATCTGAGTAATCAGTTGGGTATAAAAATAAAATATCCATGTGGGAAATATTGTTTTTGTATTTTTCCATAGCGATGAGTGCTTTCCATTCGGGTGAGGCTACAAAAGATTTCCAATGTTCTTCCCTGCTTTCTTGATTTTCGAAAGTGGTCATGTACATAAGATTTGGCATTTTTGGACCAGAAATCACTTCAGCATAAAAAACAGCATTGAATCCCAAAAGGTCAAAAAGTTTGATTTCGCCACCATCGTTAAACATAGTTACTTTGTTTTTATAAATAGCTTCGGTCGCTGACTCGTAACTTCTTAATTCGTAAACTCGATTGGCTCTGGAATTACGCAATGGCGTAGGGTTCAATTTGGGATGATCTACAAATGCTTTCAAAATAATAGATTCAATACGAACATAAGGTGGCTGGTTGTATACTGCTTCGAGATACGTTTTGCCTGATGTCAAGTAGCTTTTGTCCGTGTTCAATTTACTTTCAATCGAAAGGAATTGCTCCATGGATTGTAGCGGTAGGAGAACAATAATTTTTTTGATAGAGTCTGTAGGATTTGTTTTTGGTTTGAATACTCCAATAGTGGTAATCCCAATTTTTTTTAGCGCAGGCAAATAAGCATCTTTCAAATAGTTATCCACGATTTGTTCTTGCATTACTGAATGTAAAACATAGGTTTTGAGTTGGTACAATTGGCTACTTTGTTTGGACTTTTTAGTCAGTGTGGCTGTTTGCGAAAAAGCAATAGCGCTAAAAAAAAATACCAGTGCGAATAGGACTGAAGTTGATTTTTTCATAAATGTTTTTTTTTTGATTATTTAGAATAGAACTCTCCAAAATGCCATAAATTCCCCGCTGGATCGTGCAAGAAGCATTCTTTCCCCCAGTCGAGTTCAACAATGGGGACTATTTTTACGTTTTTGTAAGTAGCAGTAAGGTTTAATGCTACTAATTGATTCCAAAAAGCAGTTACATCCTCCACTTCCATAAAAACCATGGTGTTGTCTATCCAATCTTTGACATAGGCATCTTGTAAATAAAAACCAAAACCTTCGGTATTAAAATAACTCATCGTTGCTCGAATAGGAATTTCTTGAAATCCTAAATCCCGATAAAAATGGCGGGATATGTCATAATTTATGGTTCCTAAAAAAGGACGAATTGATTTGGGTTTGAATTCCATTAGTCAGTTTTATTACGGTTTATTAGTTTAATTGATTTTGTGATTGTTTTTATACTGTTTCCTTTTTGGGCTTATTAACAAGTATGCTCAAGGCAAATGCGCCAGCTGCTGCCGAAAACACCGAATAATCCAGCGGTGCTTTTATACTTCCTGACAACGTCATAGACAAGGCGAACAACACAAGTAATCCGCAACTTGCTTTGGCTACCCAATTGGTTTTGAATGGTGTGAGTAACAAAATACCTAAAGCAATTTCTAAACCTGTTGCTGCGAAAGCTAAAAACGGAATTAAACTATCTGGTGCATACGGATTTAAGGTTTTGGTATAATTGACAAAATTTTGCCAATTTCCCCAAGCGGATAGTTCTTTAGGCCACATTCCCAATCGGTCAGCCGAGGCGGACAAAAATCCAGCACTCAATGCGATGCGTAAAAACCATTCCGCTATTTTAGTTTCTGATATTTTCATATTGCTACTGTATTGATTTACTAAAGTGAAAAGCATTGATGACGAAGTTTTCTTTAAAATAGAGTTTGTGAGCTGTAGTTCTCAAGTGTCCGCTATCTAAATGTATGGTTTTGCAGTTTTCTTGTTTAGCAGTTTCGCATAGATGGTTTAGTAAAATAGATGCGTAGCTTTTGCCACGGCAAGTGACCAAAGTAGAAAGGTCGTCAATATATAACATTTTACCACAATAAAGCATCGAAAAAATACGGTATCCTGCTATTGAAACTACGATGCCATTTTCTTCAATGTAAAGTAAGGAGTAGCCCTCTTTTTGCATTTCTTGTATTTGTGCTACAAATTCATTTTGGTTCAACATGGGGCGTAAAAGAAACAGGGCTTCCCAGCAAGAAGCAATTTCATGAGGGGTATTTGCTTTTTTTATTTCAGTCATAAGTTGTTTTTGTTAGATTAAAAAAAGAATTATTTTAGTCTTTTATGCGATACAGTATTTTTTGAAAATCCGATTTGAATTTTTCTTTGTTTTCCAATGATCCCCAGCAAAGTAGAGTATAATATGCCAACGGTTTTACTCATGTATTCTGGCAAATTAACATAAAAATACACATCCTGTTTTTTGCTCTTTAAATACCGTTTGTGAAAATACTACTGTGCTTATAAAAAATAAAGTTATTATTAGAATTGAGGGTTTTTTGTCATTTTGTATCCAATTAAGAATTTGTATTCTAACTAAAAGAACGATTCTGCATCGAAAAATAGTTGTTAGAATACTCAAAAATAGCACAAAAAAACAATTGGGTGAGAAGTATTTTGAAAAATCCAGAATGAATAGAGGTGTAGGATAGTATTTATTGACTATTTGAGATTTTTAGGATTAATATCTGGATTCTTTTAGTGCAATTGGTTTCTTTCAAAGTGCTGTTTTAAGTTAGAATTTACGGTATAGAAAATTTAGATTTTTTTCATACGGTAAATTATAGCTTAAAATAGTATAATTTTGCAAAATGGAAAAGCAGCAATCAAAAGATCCTCTTCACGGAATTACACTCCTTATAGTTGTAGAAACATTGGTCAATCATTATGGTTTTGATACTTTGGGCGAATTGATTAAAATAAAATGTTTTAATGAAAATCCCAGTATAAAATCAAGTTTGACTTTTTTGAGGAAAACAGCTTGGGCTAGAAAACAAGTCGAAGAACTGTATTTAAAGTCGATTCCTAAATTTAATTGAGTTTGTATGAAATCATAATCCCACCTCTAAACGGAAGCCATTCGCCACTTTTGTTCCAATGTACGGCATGTTCATAACTGGCGTCATCACTTATTTGATAGCCGTGATAAAATCCTTGATGCCAGCCTCCGCCAACAAAATAATCGATAGTAAATTTATCGTTCCATTTTTTTTCATAGCCAATGGTAGCTCCAAAAAAATAGCCAAACCCTTTTTGGTATTTGTCTAAATGTTCGTAATTCCATTTTTGAAAATTATATTTTGACATTCCAGCATTCGCTCCGGCATAAAAACCATTGAATTTTTCGTTAAAATGATACCGAAATTCATTAGTAACGGTGTAAAATTGTCTGGGTTTACCATTGATTGACTTCCACGGAAAGGCGAGAATATCAAATTGGAAAGTTGTTTTTTTGCCAATACTAGTTTCGATACCAAAATTAGGCATCAAAGCCAATGCAGTCAAAGCATTTCCTTTTATATACGTTTGTCCAAAAGAAGCAATAGATAAAAAAAGAAGGACAACAAGTATGGATTTTTTCATGTTTTTAGGGCTTTTAAAACAAAAGAATTATTCGAATTTTTTTGGCAAATGTAAAGATAATTCGTTCAATTTAATGGTGCGTCACCTTAATAAATTGTTGTTTTAAAAATAAGTAGGATTAACTGTTAATTAAAAGCGAATAAATGACAGTATCTAGGAATTTATCGTTGTAAAATTCATTTTCTTTCAAATGAGCTTCTTTTACAAAGCCATTTTTGAGGAGTACTTTTTCTGATGCTGTATTTTCTGGAGCTATAATTGCTTCAATTGAGTGCAGTTTCATATCGTCAAAACCATAAGCGATTAGTCGTTTTACTGCCTCGGAAACAATTCCTTTTTGATGGTATTCAGGAAGTAACATGTATCCAATTTCGGCCCGAAAATGTTCTGGTTTTATTTTGTAAAAACCTATAATTCCAATAAGTTTAGGCGAATCCTTCATGGTTATTGCCCAATTAATGCCTTCATTATTTTCGATTTTAGCATCAATTAGAGCAATATGAGTCAAGGCTTCTTCAAGTGTTTTTGCTAATGGTCTTGGAATGTATTCCATAGTTTTAGCATTGGAACGCAACTCAAAAATTTCATTGACATCATCATTAGAAACTCGTCGAAGCACCAGCCGCTCGGTTTCTAAATCAGGAAAAGGATTAAAATTAAGTAATAACATTGTTTTTTTGTTAGGTGAATTAAATGATTTCGATGCTAAAACGCGACTCAAAAGTGGCTTCTTGTTCTAGAATTTGAATGCCTTCTTTGTCAAAAAGGTTGCCGTTGCTTTCCCTGGTATCCGAGTAACCAAACCAAGGTTCGATGCAAAGAAAAGGCGCATTGGGCTTTGTCCACAATCCTAAACTCGGAAAATTTTCAAACGAAACTTTTAGAATTGGTTTTGAATTTTCTAAAATTGAAACCGCATTTGAGTTGAGTTTTTTCAAAATTAACGCATCGTTTGCAAACAATTCATACGCAAGCGGCAATTGGTTATTGTGCAAAGAAATGGTTTTTGTTGTATTCGAAATTAAATCATTTTCTAATAAATAATAGTCTAACGATTCGTCAGTTGCAAATTCAAGTGCATAGTTCTCGAATGCGTTGGGCAATGCAAATGCGGGATGCGCACCTATGGAGAAGGGCATTGCAGTATTGGATGTGTTACTTACTTTGTATTCAATTATTAATCTGTTTTTACTTAAAGTATAAATGAGGTCTAATTCAAATTCAAAAGGGTATTTTTTTACCGTTTCAGCATCGGATGTAATCCTAAAAGTGGCGCTTGTTGCTGATTTTTCTACCAATGTAAATTCCATTTCACGAGCAAATCCATGACGGGATAAATGGTAATCAACACCTTGGTAGTGAAAGGAATTGTTGTTTAAAGTTCCCACAATTGGAAAAAGAATAGGGGAGTGCTTCCCCCAGAAATCAGGATTTCCATCCCAAATGTATTCTTTGTTTTGGTTGTTTTTCAAGGAAAATAATTCGGCTCCCAAATGATTTATTTGCGCTGTAAGTATTGAATTTGTGATGGTTGTTGTCAAAACAGTATGTATTTTATTAAAAATGGTTACTAAATGTAAATATATTTATTTAAAACTAAAAATAAAACAAATTGTACGGTTTAAGGTATTTTTTATAAATTTTAATCAATTTGTAGAATTTAATCTACTTTGGTTTTTTTTTCATTTATTTGCTAAATAAAAAGTAAAATAATGAAAACGAAAGGCTTTAAAATCCTGCATGTATTGACTTTACTATTTGGTTTTTGCACCATTTTTGCGCAACAAACAACAAAGTCTATTTATAATTATCAAGATGTATTTGCGTCCAATTTTTATACGCAAAACGGAACAGCAACTCGCTCCGCAAGCGGTCAACCGGGGGCTGAATATTGGCAAAACAGAGCTGATTACCAATTGAATGCAAAATTAGTTGCAGAAACCAATGAAATTATTGGTTCAGAAATTCTTACCTACACGAACAATAGTCCGGATAAAATGGCATTTGTTTGGATGAATTTAGATCAAAATTTATTCAAAGCCGATTCTCGAGGGAACGCTTTAGTCCCTTTGAAAGGAAGTCGCAATGGTGCGCAAGGGCAAGTTTTTGATGGTGGTCATAAAATAGTAGCTGTAAAAGTACTGTCAAATTCTAATGGAAAAACTGTTGAAACTCCTGTAAAATATAGTATTAATGACACAAGAATGCAGGTTTTCTTGCCACAAGAATTAAAATCCAAAGGCGGAATCGTAAAAATTAAAATCGATTTTTCATTCATAGCACCTCTTGAAGGTTCAGACCGAATGGGAGTTGTTGCGACCAAAAACGGTAAAATTTTTACCATTGCGCAATGGTATCCTAGAATGTGTGTGTATGACGATGTACGCGGTTGGAACACGAATCCGTATTTAGGAGCTTCTGAATTTTATTTGGAATACGGTGATTTTGACTTGAACATTACCGTTCCGTCCAATCATATTGTGGCTTGTTCAGGTGAGTTAATGAATCCTACAGCGGTATATTCTCTGGAAGAGCAAAAACGATTGAATGAGGCCAAACAAAGTGATAAAACCATTGTTATTCGGTCTGAAAATGAGGTGAATGCGCTGGCTAATACTGCGACTAGTACAACTAAAACATGGAATTTTAAAATAAAAAATGCCCGTGATGCTTCTTGGTCTTCCTCGGCTGCTTTTGTTATGGATGGGGCAAAAATCAATTTACCAAGTGGCAAAAAATCCTTGGCACTCTCCGTATATCCAGTCGAAAGTGCTGGTAATACTGCTTGGGGTCGCGCAACGGAATACACTAAAACGTCGATAGAAAATTATTCCAAAAGATGGTTTGAATATCCCTATCCTGTGGCGACAAATGTAGCGGGAAATGAGGGCGGAATGGAATATCCTGGCATCGTTTTTTGCAGTTGGGAATCAAAAGGAGAAGATTTATGGGGAGTTACGGATCATGAATTTGGTCACAACTGGTTTCCAATGGTAGTGGGGTCTAACGAACGATTATTTGCTTGGATGGACGAAGGTTTTAATACCTTTATCAATTCAATAAGTTCTTTTGATTTTAATAATGGCGAATATAAAATGAAGACCGCTGACCTTCATGCAACTGCTGATTACCTTACAAATCCAGCAATTGAGCATATTATGAGTTCTCCTGATAATATGAAAGAGGCTAATATTGGACTTTTGTGCTATACAAAACCAGGTTCAGGATTGACCATTTTACGGGAACAAATTTTGGGCAAAGAGCGATTTGATTTGGCTTTTAGAACCTATATCGAGCGTTGGGCTTTTAAGCATCCTACTCCAGATGATTTTTTTAGAACTATCGAAAATGTTGCTGGCGAAGACTTAAGTTGGTTTTGGCGGGGGTGGTTTATCAATAATTGGCGTTTAGACCAAGGAATCAATTCGGTTAAATATGTAAAAAATGACCCGAAATTAGGTGCTATTATTACGATTGAAAATTTCGAAAAAATGGCAATGCCAATAGTATTAGATGTAAAAACCAAAAGCGGAAAAATAACACGAGTAAAATTGCCAGTTGAAATTTGGCAGCGCAATGTAGATTGGTCTTTCAAACACAATTCAACCGAAGAAATTGCGAGTGTAACTTTGGATCCAGATCACGTATTTCCTGATGTTAATGAAGCCAATAACAAATGGTCATCAGAAAAAACCGCTGTCGAAGTAGATCAAGTGCTGGACGGATATGCAGGAACTTTTTCGAATAAAAATGCTCAAATTAAAATTGTAATTACCGAAAAAAGCAATGTATTATCAGTTTTAATTCCGGATTACCCTCAATTTACAATCGAATCAACTGGAAAAGATACTTTTGAATCGAAAGAAGCGGGACTTAATTTTGAATTTAACAGTGCCAAAAACGGATTTGATATGGTACTCTCGGATGGGAAAAAGATAAATTTTTCAAGGATTAAATAGTATTGGTATCATTTTTAATTTCAAAAAAAGGACTTGTAGTAGCAACTGCAAGTCCTTTTTTTGTAAAAGTTATTCTGGAATTTGCTGGCTTAAACAGTGCAAAGTACCAAAGCCCCAAATCAAATCGATAGCGTTTATCCCAATGATTTCTCTATCTGGGAAACAATCCGCAATGATATTCAAAGCAATTCTATCGTTTGCATCGTTAAAAGTTGGAACTAAAACACAGGTATTCAAAATCAAGAAATTAGCATAACTAGCGGGCAGTCGCAACCCATCAAAATCGATGCGTTTGGGCATGGGTAACTCCACTATTTTTGGCGATTTTCCGTTTTCTAATTTGGCATTTTGCAAACGTTTTAAGTTGTCTTGCAAAGGTTTGTAGTTGTTATCATTTGGGTCTGATTCTACAATGGTAATAATGGTGTCTTCGTTTATAAATCGGCATAAATCATCAATGTGACCGTGCGTATCATCGCCTTCAATGCCGTCTCCTAGCCAAATCACATTGGTAATTCCCAAATATTCTTTGAAAACGGCTTCATAATCAGCTTTGGTAAAACCCGGATTCCTAACTTGGATTGATGGATGCATCAAGCATTCTTCGGAGGTTAGTAAAGTCCCTTTTCCGTTACTGTCAATCGCTCCGCCTTCTACAATTACGGGTTTTCCGTTGTATAAAACTTGGGTAACAGGAAGTTGTAGCAATTCGCCCACTTTGGCAGGAACGTGCTTGTCTAAATTGATGTTTTTATATTTTGCCCAACCGTTAAAATTGAAATTTAAAGCCTCTCTTTTCGTTCCGTTTTTCACAATAATAGGTCCTGAATCCCGCATCCAGCTTCGGTTGGTTTTATAAACAAGAAACGAAATTTTTTCTAAATCAACGTGAGCCGTTTCGAGCATTCCTGTTACTTTGGTTTTTACATTTTCATCGGCAACGACCAAAAAAACGGTTTCAAAAGAGGCTACTTTTTTTATAAATTCTACAAAAGCCCATTGAATGGCTTCGTATTTTCCGGGCCAATCCTTGCCATTGTGCGGAAAACACAATAGGATTCCTTGTTGTTTTTCCCATTCGGCGGGGAAACGTCTGTTTGTAGTTGTCATAAAATGTAGCTAAAATGTATGACAGCAAATATAAACATTCGTGAGGATTATAAAAATGGAGGAATTGATAAATGTGAGGGGATTTTTTTTAGGTCGAACATTTGCTTTGTATGAAAAATCTTTTCTTAAGTAGTGATTTGTGAGACCGTTTCTATACATTTGCTATTAAATTTTTGCTTATTCAATAACTAGATTTTTATTTAAAAAAAAATCACTTTTGTATTAAACCATTAAACAAATTATATGAAAAAAATTATTCTTGGATTTATCATTTTTTTATCATTTTCGACATATTCACAGAACCGATATGAGCTTCTTGATAAAGGGAAAGAAAAATTATTTCTTTCAGATTTTCTTTCAAAAATGACAGAAAGTGGGTCAATCACAAATGAGCCTGTTGTTGTGGTGGATGGAAAGCCTTATCGGTATCAAGATTTAGAAAATCAAAAATTACCATTGTCAAAATTCGCTATTGAAAAAATTGAATTATTAAAAAAGACCGTAGGAATTGCTATTTATGGAAGTTATGGAGAGGCTGGGGTGCTGATAATTACAACTACAAAATCAAAAATATTTTTGTTAGAGAATGAAGATGATTCGGTGTATTATTTGGTTGATAAAATCAAAACTGCGTTTCAAAGTGAGCAAATTGCAAATTCACCATTAATCGCAATAGATGGTGTCCCTTTTGAATACGATAAAACACTAAATACGATAATTTTGCCTATAAAGAAAGAGGAAATAACGGATGTTACTATTTTGAATAAAAACAGCAGTCCTGTTATTTATGGAAAAGACGAAATTTATGGAGCAATTATAATTTCTACGTCAAAAAAATAAGTTATTTACAAAAAAAACAATTTAATTGTTAAATCAAAACCCAACAAAAAAGGACTAAAACACCATCGTTTTAGTCCTTCTTTTAAAGTATTTCAAAAATTCCAAAAAACATTTTCTTTAAAAAACGAAAAAACATTTTTACTCGAAACACTTGTGTATCTTTGTATGGAAACAAAAAAAACAGAGTGGATAAATTTAAAGTATTGTTTTTGACCGAAGCAAGGGAATTTCTTCTTGAATTAGACGAAAAAAGTCGAGACAAGATCATTTTCAATATAGACAAATCGAAAATTAAAAATGATAATGAGTTATTCAAAAAACTGAAAGGTGAAATTTGGGAGTTCAGAACATTATATAATAAAACGCAGTTTAGAATTTTTGCTTTTTGGGACAAAACAGATAAAATAGCAACTTTAGTTTTAGCAACTCACGGAATAATAAAGAAAACCGGAAAAACTCCTGAAAAGGAAATAGAAAAAGCTGAAAATATACGATTAAGATACTTTGAACTTAAAAATAAGAGCAATGAAAAATAAAGAAAATGAATTAGAAATGTTCTCTTTTGATGCAATAAAAGACGAATTTATTGGCGAAGTTGGAACTGTAAAAAGAACGCTTTATGAACAAGAACTTCAAATGGAAATTCTGGGTGATTTAATAAAAAAAGTTCGTTTGGAAAGAAATATGACGCAAGAAGAACTAGGAAAATTAATTGGTGTTCAAAGAGCGCAAATCTCAAAATTAGAGAATAATACCACTAACGTCACTGTTGAAACAATATTAAGAGTTTTTAGTGCATTGAAAGCAAAAGTAAATTTTAATGTAGAAATTTTGAATAGCAACATAAAAATTGCAGGTTAAAGTACTACTAGCTGATTTCGAACTTTGATAATTCCCAACAAAAAAAGGACTAAACGCCATCGTTTTAGTCCTTTTTTTTGAATAAAATACCTGTAAATCTTTACATTTAATCAATCGCTCTTTTCGTAATATCCCCAAAAGCGTCAATGCGTCTATCTCTAAAAAATGGCCAATTCTGACGCACATTTTCTTGTAAATCCAAATCGACTTCGGCAATCAGGATTTCTTCTTTATCGTGGGAGGCTTGTGCCAAAATTTCGCCTTGTGGGCCAGCAATAAACGAGGAACCCCAAAACTGAATTCCAGCGGTATCAGGTAAGTATTGTTCTAAACCAATGCGGTTAGCGGCGGCTACATACACGCCATTGGCCACAGCGTGCCCTTTCATTACATTCATCCAAGCACCATGTTGGTTTTCGCCATATTGCTCTTTTTCCAATGGATGCCAACCAATAGCTGTTGGGTAAAACAAGACATCAGCACCTTGCAAAGCCGTTAATCGTGCGGCTTCGGGATACCATTGATCCCAACAAATAAGTGTTCCAATTTTTCCTTTTTGAGTCGGAAACGCTTTGAAACCTAAATCACCAGGAGTGAAATAGAATTTTTCGTAAAAATGAGGATCGTCAGGAATGTGCATTTTGCGATACAATCCCGCTTCGGAACCATCAGTGTCGATGATGTAAGCGCTGTTGTGGTAAATTCCTGCCATTCTTTTTTCGAAAAAAGGAACGATAATTACCACGCCTAACTCTTTTGCCAAAGCACTAAAAGCAATAAACGAAGTGCTGTACAAAGGTTCTGCTAAAGCAAAATTATCTACATCCTCGCTTTGACAAAAATAGTGACTGCTGTATAATTCGGGTAACGAAATCACTTCGGCACCTTGATTGGCGGCATCACGAACCCAAGACAAACATTTTTTGAGGTTGTTTTCGGCAATGTCATTCAGATTCAATTGAATAACCGCTATTTTGTATTTCTTCTTTGACATAAGGCAAAATTTTAGACTGCAAAAATAAGAATTTTTATAACGAGTAGCCGCAATACCCAATAGTTTTTCGATAGTATTTGGAACAAAAAAAAGCTTTTGAAACGATTCAAAAGCTTTTTAGAGTAGGCATTATGTTGTTTATTTAGATGATTTTCGCTCCATTACTTTGGATAAATCAGGTTGTTTTTCGTTCATTATTTTGGTTACTGTACGGTGCATCCAAATTAAACAAATAGCCGAAAAGAGCAACACAAATATCCAAGAACTGGACCAAATACCAGTTGCAGTTAATAAATATCCAAAGATAATTGGCCCAAAGAAACCACCTAAACCACCTATCATTCCTACCATTCCGCCCACAACACCTACTTCGGTTGGGAAATATTCTGGAATGTGTTTGTAAACGGCTGCTTTGCCAATTCCCCAAGAAATACCGATTAGAATAACCAAAATTAGGTACACCCACATATTGGCATCAAAATGAATAGCCGTAATTCCTTTGGCTACTAATTCTTTTTTCTTCACTTCTTGGTTTTCTTTTACAATGACTTCTTGCCAAGAATTTTTGGTTGGAAAAATAGTACTTTCAATTGGTTTTTCTACCTTTTGATTGATAGCAAAATCTTTATCGCCAATTTTCACATTCGTATCTGATACAGAAGTAATTATACCTTTTTTACCAGCCATAACCCCAGGACCAGCTGTTGTAATATCCATTTTTGGAATCATTAATAACGAACTCAAAATAACAGAAGAGCTTAATACCCAGTACATTACTTTTCTAGCGCCATATTTATCAGATAAAAAGCCACCAAAGGCACGAATAACACCTGAAGGCAAACTGAACATGGTGGCAAACAAACCTCCCATAACCAAACTCGTTTGGTAGACATTCATAAAGTTAGGCAACAACCATTGCGAATACGCTACAAAGCAACCAAATACTAAAAAGTAGTAGGCTCCAAATCGCCAAACACGAACGCTTTTTAAAGAGCCAAGCATTTGTGAAACGGTTTTGGTTTGGTTTTCTATTTTTTTGTTTTTGGCAAAAATCAAGAAGATAATACCAATGATTACTAAAGCTGCACCATAAAGTAAAGGCAATAATTTCCATCCGTTTTGTGGATCTTCAATCGAAAAGTGATTCAATAAGGAAGGGGCAAGGAAGGTTGTAATGGCTGCACCCGCATTTCCCATTCCGAAAATCCCCAAGGCTCTACCTTGCCATTCTTTGGGATACCAAATGGATGTAAATCCAATTCCTACTGCAAAACTAGTTCCCACCATTCCAAAAAAGAAGCTCAAAATGGCAAACATGGTAAAGCTATCCGCTAATGGTAGTAAAAATAAAGGAATAGAACAAAGTAGTAATAGGATAGAAAAAACGTATTTCCCTCCAAATTTATCGGTCAAAATACCAATGGGTAACCGCATGATGGAACCAGTAAGAATGGGAATTCCTAAAAGCCATCCTACTTGAACAACGCTCCATTTGAAAATGCCATTATCGACCAAAAAAGTGACTAATACACCATTTAAAGTCCAACAAGCAAAACATACGGTAAACGCAAGTGTGTTTAAAAATAAAATCCTATGGGATTGGGATAAAGAGTTTGATTGTGACATAATACTTATATTTTTTTACAAAATTAAGTACTAAAGTCTTTTGAAAACCTGCGTTTTCGCAGTTTAGATAAAATAATTACGTATTTATACTTAATTTTATAAAAATATACGTAGTTGTCATTTGATTAATGGATGTCTAGTGCTATAGAAGCGCATATTCAGTAGCTTTATTAGAAAGCTCCATTAGGTTTTTGACTTTTAGTTTTTTCATTAAATTAAAACGGTGTACCTCCGCAGTTCGTTTGCTGATGTCTAATGCCTCGGCAATTTCCTTATTTCCTTTTCCAGATAAAAGCAATTTTAGGATTTCTTTTTCTCGTTTGGTAATCATCATTTCTTCGTCTAAAACGGGTTTCGTTTCTGTATTTAAGGACGGATTTGTTAATTGTCCTATCAAAATAGAGGAAATATCGCCACTAAAATACTTTCCGCCATTGGCAACTGTATGCAAGGCTTTCAAAAATTCATCTTTACTGGATCCTTTGAGCAAATAGCCATCGGCACCGGCTTTAATGGATTTCAAAACATATTCCTCGGATTCGTGCATGGACAACACAACTATTTTTACGGTATTGTTCTGACTACGTAATTTTTCAACCACTTCGATTCCCGTAAGGTGGGGCATTCTAATGTCAACAATCAACAAATCAGGTTTGCAATTCTCAACGACTTTCAGCGCATCGAGACCATCAATTGCTTCGCCTACAACGATTATATTGGCTTCGTTTTCTAGCAATGATTTGATACCATCTCTTACAAAAACATGGTCATCGGCCAGTACAACTCGAATTATATCACTCATAATTACTTAATTTTGGAATCTAAATTTTTACGTAGTATATGCTATTACAAACCGCTAATATACGTATTTCAATTGCAAAAGTCAAGTTCAATTTCAATGGCAAAAATCAAGTTCAATTTCAATTTAAAAATACAATTTTGTTTTTATTAAAATCTACTATTGCCATTGACTTTTGCCATTGAAATTGATTTTTGTCATTGCCATTGATTTTGAAATTGATTTTGGCATTGTCACTTTTTAGATAGGAATATTAAAGGTAATGCGGGTTCCTTCGTCTATAATCGAGTTGATAAAAACGCGTCCGTTAATGTATTCCATGCGTTCTTTCATGAATAAAAGTCCCATTCCGGATTCGCTATTTCTCTTTTTCTCGGCAGCAATCATGTCAAATCCTTTGCCATTATCGTCAATAATAATGCTCAAAAGATTGCTGCTGTGGGAGAGTTGTACGATTATATGCGTTGATTCGGCGTATTTTATGGCGTTGTTAATGGCTTCTTGCGTTAATCGATAAATATTTATTTCGGTTAAGGAATCCAGTCGTTTGTCGAAATTGGTTTTGTTGTAAAACAAAATGTTTTTTCCGGTGAGTTTGGATAATTCAAGCGTAAGTTTGGCCAAAGCCGAATTTATACCGTGATCGCTCAATTCTGGTGGCATCAAATTGAAAGTTGCCGTGCGAACTCCTTTTATAATATCTAGCGACAGTTTTTTCAGGTATTCAATTTTTTGACTTGCTTTTTCTTTGTCGTCCAGATTAATGCTTTCTAGGCTAAACTTGAGTCCTGTGAGCATTTGCCCAATTCCGTCGTGAATTTCTCTAGCAATTCTGTTTTGTTCGTTTTCTTGGTTTTCGACAATCTTACTTGAAATGATTTTTTGCTGATTGATTTTATCGGTAATGTTTTCGTTGTTCAACCGCTCGACTTCTTGTTTGGCATTTTTTCGTTCGGTAATATCAAAACAGATAATCAACAATTCCGATTCGTCTTTCTTGATCGTAACGGGAACCATAGACAAATCTAGCCATAATGATTGTCCGTTTCTACTGGTAATATTGAGTTCGCCTTGCCAGCCACTTCTTTGTTTTTCGGCAATAATAGTGTCAATAATCACTTGCTCTTTTTCGATGGGAGTGAGTGCTTGTGCAAATGTTTTGACGGAAATGAACGAATTGTAATTTAGTAATTTAGAAAATTTTTCACCAATATGAATGATAGAACCATTGGGAGCAATCCTAGAATAGAGTAGGGTATTCTCCATGGCATAATTGAGCGATTTCAACTCTTTGACGGAGTTTTCTTTGATTTCGCTAATGATTTCAGTGTCATAAGCCAGTTTCAAAGCCTTTTTTTCCGAATACAAAAGCTTGGTAATTAAGGTTTCAATTTTTTTATCGGTAGGTTTAAAAATAAAGAAAAATTCGAGTAATAAAACCAGTAAGGTAAAAGCTAAAATAGCATATTCGGTCTTGCTTTGAAGCGTCACTTTTTCTAATGCTTCTTGGTCGTATTGGCTTACGATTTGATTCATTTTGGACAAAAAAATACTTTCGTTTGCCAGTACAATTGCAATGAGTTTTTGGTTTTCTTTTGGATTATTAGTGTTGGTATTATTTTTTAAAAAAAGTGTGGTAGCCGTAATTATTTGGTTAAAATTGGGATTGATATTAGCAAATAATGTCTTGATTGTCGGGCTTTTTATTTTAGGAAAACCAAGGCTGTCATTCCCGTTTTCAAGAGCATAATGATTGAATTTCCAGAATGAAATTATCTCATTAATCCTATCGATTTGAACCTTTTTTTGCTCGGGATTGGTAATGAAATTGAGGATCAAAATCTCTTTAGTTAATTTTTGACTCAACATACGTTGTCTCCCCGAAAAATTGATTAATCTGGAGTCACTTAACTGACTAGTAAGGTTATGCTGGATTAAAAGCTGACTCAAAAGCACCGTTACCGCAATGGTCAATAAGGCGAAAAGGTACATTCGTCTTAACTTTTTGAAATTGGACGTATCAATCGATTCTTTTAAGATTTTTTTCATAACCAAAGGCAATTATAAACTAAGTGCTTCTTTTATCAATGCCAAATTCGATGCGCTAAAATTGATTTTTAAGGCAGCTTGATGTCCATTTTCCGACATTTTATGCCATGTTTTTAGGATGATATTTTTGAGTTTTTCGGCATCGTGTTTTTGTACAAAATCCTCCAGATAAAATTCTAAAAACACCAAGCAAATCACATCTTCAAGGAGTTGTGTTTCGGCATCTTTTTTGAGTAATTTTTTTTCTATTAAAAAGGAAACTCGGGCAATAAAAGTGGCGTCATAACCCGCTTTTTCAAGAATGGTAGCGGTAGTTTTGGCATGAAATTTCTTGAGGTCTTCTCGCCATTTTAAATAGCCTACACGATCCATAGGATAGGATTCACGGCTGCTTTTCCACCTGCAAATGTGTTGTGCTTTGGCAGCAATTTGCACTTCTTGAGACGCTTCGGGATAAAAATCCATTAGCCTGGCATACATTCTATTAGAATATAATAATTCTTTTGGATAGGATATAGATTGGTAAATTTCTTGATTGGGATCTTGAGCATTTTCGGCATCAATCCAAGTACAGGCATTTTGAAAAGCGGATGTTGTCATTTGAAAAAGTATATTTTCAAAGGTACATAATTAGTCCAAAAGGTACAAATGTTAATATATGCAGGGCATTCGCTTTTAAAAAAGAAAAAAAGTTAGCCACGACCCGATCGATAGCGAATAGGCGAAGCAATTTCACAAATTAGCACTAATTTTTTCGAAATTTAAAATTGAATTGCCCGAATTTTATCTATTTTAAGAATTCGTGTAATTGAAAACGAATTGTAATTGGTGTTTATTAGTGTAATTTGTGGCGAAAACTTTTAAAAGCGAATGCCCTATCCTCAAACACAGTTCGTGGGCTGTTGCCGAAATTGCATTTGGTTTGGGCTTTACCGAAACGACTCATTTTAACAACTTTTTCAAAAAGCATATCGGCTGTAGTCCGTTGCAATTTAGAAAAGAATAAAACCAAAAATCCTCGTAAAAACGAATACAATTAGTTTTTACGAGGATTTTTAGTTGTATATTTTAAACTTTAGAATTAATCTAAAAACCCAACAAATACTTCGTTACCTTCTATTTTTACAGGATAAGTCGCTATTTTTAAATCATCGCCATTAAGGTTTGATCCGTCAACTAATGAAAATGTTTTTTTGTGCAACGGGCAAGCAATTTTAGGAATATCTTCCATAGAACCAATCATACCGCGAGATAAAACCATTTCCATTTTATGGGGACATAAGTTTTGGCAGGCATACCATTCGTTTCTACGATCAAATTTTATAACGGCAATTTGCTTGTTTTTGTATTTGATGCAACCGCCGCCATTACTGGGGAAGTCTGCTGTTGTTCCTGCTTTGAACCAAACTTTTACATCGTTCAAATGTACCGTTCCGTATTGATTTAATATATCTTCCATGCTTTGTATTTTTTGTTTCCACTCCAAACTCCTTTATACTATTCTATGCGAAAGAATGAAAAGAAAAGAGTCAGAGTTAACGGAAACGTATTGAAAAAAGTTTGTTTTTACAGTAATTTATTTTTGCCAAAATCTTGTTTTTACCAAGATTTAGGCATTTTTTGATCTCGTAATGCTACAAATTCGATGTTGTCATCCGTCTCGTCAGAATTGGTAAAATGACTAAAACGTTGCATCATTTCTGGACTTTCGATGGCTTGTTTCCACTCACATTCAAAGGTGTCTACCAATCCTTGCATTTCTACTTCTAGCGCGTCAACGATTCCTAAACTGTCCTCGATAACTACTTCTTTCAGGTAATCCATACCACCTTCTAGTTTTTCTAACCAGGTAGAAGTACGTACGAGTGGGCCAGCAGTACGTATGTAATACATCAAGAAACGGTCTAGGTATTTGATACAAGTCGCACGGTCTATTTGTTCTGCGAGTAAAATGGCATGTTTTGGATTCGCACCACCATTCCCACATATGTATAAATTCCAACCGCCTTCTACAGCGATTAATCCAAAATCTTTTCCTCTAGCTTCGGCACATTCCCGAATACAGGCCGAAACACCGCCTTTTATTTTATGAGGCGATCGCAATCCTTTGTACCGATTTTCTAATTCGATAGCAAAACCAGCACTTTCGTCCATTCCGTAGCGACACCACGCATTTCCTACGCAACTTTTTACGGTACGCAATGATTTTCCGTAGGCGTGACCGCTTTCAAAACCAGCATCGATTAATAATTTCCAAATCGCAGGCAAATCATTTAAGTGTGCACCAAATAAATCGATACGTTGTCCGCCAGTAATTTTAGTATATAAATTGTATTTTTTGGCTACTTCGCCAATGACGATTAATTTCTCGGCAGTGATTTCGCCACCAGCAATTCTAGGCACTACAGAATACGTTCCGTTTCGCTGAATATTGGCTAGAAATCGATCGTTAGAATCTTGAGCGGTAACGTGTTTGTTAGCCGTATCGTTATAAATACTAGAAAATATAGAAGATAAAAGTGGCTTACAAACCTCACAACCATCGCCTTTTCCTACGATTCCTAAAACTTGATTGTAGCTTGTATATTTATTTATTTTTACAATGTCATATAATTCTTGTCGGTTGTAAGCAAAATGTTCACAAATCACATCTTTCACTTCTTTGCCTAATGATTTTTGAGTTGCTTTTACAATATCAACCACCATTGGTTTACAGCCACCACAACCTGTTGTTGCTCTGGTATGTTTGACAACGTCGCCAAAAGTGGCGCAAGTTCCCTCGGTAATCGAACAACAAATAGCACCTTTGGTCACATTCTCACACGAACAAATCACCGCCGAATCTGGTAAATCATTGGCTCCAAGAGCAGTAGATTCGCCACCACGAGAACCTAGAATTAAGTCTTCTGGATTTTTAGGCAATGGTAAAGCGTTGCTGTAAATTTGAAATAACGAATTATAATCGCTAGAATCTCCTACAAGGATTCCGCCAAGGAGTGTTTTTCCGTCTTTGGTAACGTTGATTCGTTTGTAAATCCCGTTGAATTTATTTTCGTAAACGATAGCGGTAACCGAATGATTTTCGATAAAAGGATCCCCAAAACTCGCTACTTCAACCCCAATTAATTTCAATTGTGTCGACATATCTATGGTGTCTCTCATGGTTTTATTCCCATTCAAGATTTGCTCGGCAGCCACATCGGCCATTTCGTAACCTGGGGCTACAAGACCGTAAATCATGCTGTTGTATAAGGCTACCTCACCAATAGCATAAATATGAGGATCTGATGTTTGCATCTGATTGTTTACTACAATTCCGCCTCGTTCGCCTACTTCAAGTCCGGAAACTCTCCCTAGTTCGTCTCGAGGTTTTATCCCAGCAGAAATAACCAACATATCTACTTTTAACAATTCCTCTTCTGCAAACATCATTCCCGTAATGCGGTCTTCTCCATCAATATATTGAGTCGCTTTATTAAGGTGAATGCCTATATTGAGCTCCTCAATTTTTGCTTGTAACATATCGCTCGCACCTTTGTCCAGTTGTCTTGGCATCAAGCGGGTAGCAAATTCTACTACGTGAGGGTTTAATCCTAAATCGTACACCGCTTTTGCAGCTTCAAGACCTAGTAAACCACCACCAAGTACGGCAGCTTGGGTAGCACCATTCTTTTTTATTTTTTTGGCGTAGGCCATAATCGCATCCAGATCCTCGATGGTTCGGTACACAAAAACACCTGCTTTATCAGCACCTTTTATAGGAGGCACAAACGCAGAAGATCCTGTTGCTAACACGAGATAATCATACGGATAGGATTTATCAAGGTGTGTAGTTACGGTTTTGTGTTCTTTATCTATTTTTAAAACTAATTCAGACGTATTGAGTATAATATTATTGTCTTGATACCATGATAAAGTAGACATGGATAAGTCATCGGCACTTTTACCGCCGAAGTACTCACTCAAGTGAACGCGGTCATAGGCACGCCTTGGCTCTTCGCCAAAAACGGTAATTTGATAGTGTTCTTGTCCTGATTTTGCGATGAATTTTTCGCAGAATTTATAACCAACCATGCCGTTTCCGACTACTATTACATTAATCATTAGCTCTTTAATTAAGTATTATTACGCAAATATACGTATTAATACTTAATTTTAGTACTTAATTTAATTTTTTTTAAAAATTTTGGCGAACAGGAATTAAGTAGCGAGTTTGGGAGTAGGATAGGGGATTGCGCTATTGTTTTGTAGTAAAGAATAAAAAGGGAGTCTACCACGAATTGCATGGGTGAAAATTTTCGCCACGACCCGATTGATAGCGTATGTGCGAAGCAATTACACGAATTAACACAAATTCTTCATTTTTAGAATTGAACTAAACAAATTTTAATGATTCTAATTGGATTTGTGTAATTAAAAACCATATTTTTTGTGGAAATTCATGGCAACTTTTTTGATGATTTTTAGAAACCCACTCCATTCGTGGTAGAATCAAAAAAATAGAAAAAAATTAATCCTCATCGTCATCGTCGGACTCACTTTCAAAATCAAAGAACGCATCCCGATTGAAAGGAATATCCGCATCTTGGTACTCGTCGCATACGAGCACCAGAGGGGAAAAGAAGTTGCTAAAGTTGTAGCGGCATATAATTATTGGTACGAAGTCAGGAGACTTCGCACAGCTGGTTTGCAAGTTTATTATCTGTTTATTTGTTTAAAAATTTATTGATAGAACTATATAAAATATGTTTTGATTTTCTTAATTGCTTTTCAATCTTATCTTCATTCATAATTTTTGATACTCTTTTCAGGTAAGAAAAATAATTGCTTTGTTTTTTTACACTTCCTTTATCTTCCTTAAAATTAAATTCGCCTTTAATATTTGGTACTAATATTTTTCTTGAACGAATTAATTGTATGTTTTCATTTTCACTATCTTTTTTCTTTGGGATGGTTTGAAATAGTTTTTTAATTTGATTGATAAAGATTGCTTTATGTTGGTAAGGGTCTTTTTCAATTCCTAAAATAGTTCTTCTAGCTCTTCTACGTATTATGCTTTTCATCCTTCTATAAAACTTGGCGATATTAGTAGATTTTATTAATGTATTATATCCCCTGAATTCAAAACCTAAATATGTTAAAGGGCTATCTAAAGTTTGAGTTCCGTCAATATTTATTTTTATAGAAGTTAATCTTGTTTCCTTGTCTTTATTAAATTCAATATTTTTAAAAATGAAAATTTCTGTTTTATCATTACTGATTTCAACTATGTTTTCTTCCATTTGTAATTCTACAAATTCTTTTATCTCATTAATTTGTTCGACTTTGCAGACTACAATAATATCATCCGAATACCTACGATAGTAACAACCTTTATTTTTTACCAAGTTTTCGAGTATATTCAAATCGAAATGATAGAGATACATATTTGCTAGAATAGCACTAATAGGTAATCCTTGAGGAATGCCCATTATTTGTTTTGTTTTTTTATTCCTAAATGGAAATTTATGGATTTTTAGCTTTCCAGACTTAATATGATTTCTGAAATCTTGGTTGGATTCAAAAAAACATTTAAAACCTTTTGTTTTTCTTATATTGGACAGCTTTTTTTCGTCAAACCCAGCTTTTTTACCTTTTGTTTTTTGATAAATTCTTAAATCATCTAATAGGACATAACTAAATTCCGTACTCGCCTTAAATACATTCAAATGGTGTTTAGGTAATGTTTTCACATTTAGGATTTCTTCCCAAATATGTTTTAGTCGTTTATGATTTAAAGAAGAAAAGAAACTTTTAATATCAAATGCTAAAACAGCTATATTTTCATTTTGAGATCGAATAGAAATTGTGTCAAAAATTTCTTTTGCAAAATGAATTGTACTTTTTCCATTTCCTTTTGCATTATCGGGTAAGTTTGGATTTATTTTTAGCTTTCTATATGCTGTGACACATTCAGAAAGACCTACGTGAGAGTCTAGTTTCTCTTCATATTTTGTTTGAAGTAAAGAAGCGTAATAAGCGTAAATTAAAGCGTCAAAATGTGAGGCGTAATGTAGAGGTCTGTTTTTTGCAGCACTTTCAGTTTTTCCAGTTTTTAAACTTTTTAATTTATGAGCACGAATTTTGTCATTTTTTATTTCAAATTTTTTGGCATCAATTTTTTTGTATTTTCTTTCTTTTATTGTAGAATGAATAAGAGGGTAAAAAGCATATTTTTCAATGAAGTTTGGGTTTTCAATTTTTGATTTAATTTCACGCCAACGACCAATAACATTAATATTAGGAGTAAGATGCAAATATCCTTTTGCTTTTATCCAATTTGGAATTTGTTTTTCTTTATTTGTAGAATTCATAATAAAAAATGCCTTGTGATAATTTGCTCTAGCAATAATGATTTGTCTTTTACATACTTCTCTTTCGAGCCAGACTAGTACCCAATTAATGAGTCATTGTAAAACTTATAAATAGTAAACAAATGATGAACATATCAGCAACGGTATTGCTTTCAATGGAAATATTAGTAACTTTGATGAATCTTATCCAATCGCTCTTAAAGGCGGCTGAATTAATAAATTCATTACCTAAATGAATAAATTTCATTTAGTGATTTCGTAAAGTAATTAATACTTTAGAAATTTATAGTCCTGTCCAAATGTAAAAATCCGCTTATATCACAAAGCTGCCAAATGTAAGTATTTTTAACTATATTTACTAAAAAAATATAGGTTATGGAAAGTTTTACATTAGGAGAAATAGTTACATTAAATAATCATCCTTATTATTCTTTAAATAGTAAAATACTTATTACTGCTGATGCCACTATGACACCGCCATTAATGGTAGTTATAGAAGTACTAAATGATTATAAAACAAAATTTGATTTTGATGAAAAGACGGCTATTAAGGGAACTAATTCGAGTATGGTAAAATGTGTTTTTTATTCAAACAAGACACATAAGTATGAAAGTAATTGGTTTTTGATAAATCAAATTAAAAAGATTGATGATGAAAATGTTCTTGAAAAAAATCAAAATTCGTCTATAGAGAATTCGATTATCCTAAAAAAGGAAAGTGACATAAATGAATTGATTAATAAAAATGTCATTCTTAAATCTTGGGAAATCGAATTAGGAAAGAAAAAATCAAGTTTTAGTTACGATACATATTCAAATAAAAATAGTAATAAAATAACTTCTTATTTGAGTTTTTTGCCACCAGTAATGATTATTATTGGTTTAAAAAAACTTGATGAATCAAAAGAGTCAAATTTTGATAAAAAAACAGGAGAAACGAAAAGGGTATTTTCTAAAATATTACTTAAATGCAAATGGTTTAATCCTTTGACTAATACTTTTTCAGAAGATTTTTTCGCTCCAGAATCTTTAAATTTTGTAAAAGATCCTGATATAGAATTAATTAAAGGAATTCAAAATTTCATAAAACTGAAGAGTTATTTTAAATTTAACAATCCTAGTTTAAGTGATTATAATAATGGAAATACTATTGGTCAACCATCAAAAATCAATTTTAACCATTGTTATTATGAGCTTGAATATTTTGATTTCTTGACTAATAAGAAAGAATTAATAAAGCTAACAGATTTTAAAATTGAAATGTTTGAATCAATAGCTTTTTATTCAAAAGAATACGCTCCTTTTTATGGTAGTTTAGTTACTGCAAAAACAATAAAACAATTTCTTAAAGAAGAAATTGAAAAACCAAAGAAGAGTGATAAGATTTTCAGAATAAAATACAAGTCTAAAAAAGGAATTCCATCCATTAGGACAATTTCAAAGTGTGAATTTCTTGACCTTCGTTTAGATGATGAAAAAGATTCAGATTCAAAAAAAAATAAATATATCAAAGCTAAATGTTTTAAGAGAGAAGGGAAAGAAAGGCATTTTAGGTTTAAAGGAATTAAAAAGATTGAAATTTTGAACTTTAGCGATAAAGAAGAAATAATTGTGCAATGATTTAGATTTTTTTGTTTTTAATAATAAATAACACCAATCTCTCGACTGGTGTTTCTTGATACCCCTGTCAGAGTACTTAAAAAGGACTATTTACTCGGTAACCCTCCATCTTCTTAATTTCCAAACTTATTTTATTTATATTTGTAGTATGTTATCAAAAAGCCAATTGCATATCATTATAGAGACTTTAAAGCCGTATCATCCCAAAAGGATTGGGTTGTTTGGTTCTGTGGCTAGAAACGAAGCAAGCAACGACAGCGATATTGACATTCTTTTTTCCTTGTATCAGCCTATTGGGTTATTTACGTTGTCTAAAATTCATTTTGAGTTAGAAGAAAAACTGCATAAGAAAGTAGATTTAATATCTGAAAATGGCTTGAATAAATTTATCAAGGAGAAAGTACTGAACGAAGTACGCTATTTTTATGAAAACTGAAAAACATAAAATTTATTGCTGCCATATCCTTGAAGCCATTGACAAATTAGAGTTGGTAGCAAGCACGACTACTAGGGAAGAGTTTCTAGGTGATTGGCTCAAACAAGATGCGGTTCTTAAAAACTTCATTGTAATTGGCGAAGCTATTTCGCAAATTGATGAAGAAATCAAACAAAAATTTCCTAATGTTGATTGGCGTGGCGCTAAATCCATGCGCAATTTTATTGTTCACGAATATTTTTCAGTAGACAACAACTTTGTTTGGGAAACTATTTTTGAAACGATTCCCATCTTTAAGATTCAAATAAACGAAATACTAAATTCGTTTGAATAATAACAGCACCAATCTTCCGACTGGAGCTGTTATATAATTTAAAATTATTCTCTACACATTTTATTTTAAAAAAAACTATCGTATTTTTAACAGAACACTCGAACTGAAAAACTTCGATTATTGCACCACCTCACTCTGATTCCTAAACACCAATTTCCCATCAAAGGCATCAATTAAAACAATGCTGTCGGTAGTTATTTTTCCAGAGAGAATTTCCTTGGACAATTCATTAAGAACGTCTCTTTGAATCACACGTTTTACTGGTCGAGCACCAAATTGTGGATCATATCCTTTGTCTGAAAGATAGTCGATCGCTTCGGGCGTGGCATCCAAAGTGATGCCTTGTAAAGCCAACATTTTTTTGACACTTTTTAGTTGCAAACCTACGATTTGGGCAATATTCGCATGGGTCAGCGGCGTAAACATCACGATTTCGTCAATACGATTGATGAATTCGGGACGAACGGTTTGTTTCAGCAAGCCTAAAACTTCCACTTTAGCGAGTTCTGTAGCGGCTTCGACACTTCCTTTTAAATTCTCGAATTTATCCTGTATAATCTGGCTTCCCATATTCGAAGTCATGATGATAATGGTGTTTTTGAAATCGGCCAAACGTCCTTTGTTGTCCGTCAAACGCCCTTCGTCCAAGACTTGCAACAAGATATTGAACGTGTCGGGATGCGCTTTTTCGATTTCGTCCAACAGAATAACAGAATATGGTTTTCTGCGCACAGCTTCAGTCAATTGTCCGCCTTCGTCATAACCCACATATCCTGGAGGCGCACCCACCAATCGGCTCACGCTGTGGCGTTCCTGGTATTCGCTCATATCGATTCGGGTCATGGCGTTTTCATCGTCGAATAAATATTCTGCCAAGGCTTTTGCCAATTCGGTTTTTCCAACTCCTGTCGTTCCAAGGAAAAGGAAGGTTCCCACCGGTTTTTTCATGTCTTGCAATCCCGCACGACTTCTACGAACGGCATCGCTCACGGCTTCGATGGCTTCTTCCTGACCCACAACACGTTTGTGCAATTCTTCTTCTAGATGCAAGAGTTTTTCTCTTTCGCCCTGTAACATTTTCATCACGGGAATTCCAGTCCATTTGGCTACGACTTCGGCAATGTCTTCACGAGTTACTTCTTCTTTTATCAAGGAAGTACCACCTTTTTGATCTTCGGCTAATTGTTTTTGGAACCCATCCAATCGTTCTTGGGCTTCTTTTATTTTTCCGTAACGAATTTCGGCTACTTTTCCGTAATCGCCTTCGCGTTCGGCACGTTCGGCTTCGTATTTGAAGTCTTCGATTTCAGTTTTTACAGCTTGGATATTATCGACAACATCTTTCTCGGATTTCCATTTGGAGAATACTTCGTTTCGTTCGTCTTTCAAATTGGCCAAATCCATTCCCAAAACTTTGAGTTTGCTTTCGTCTTTCTCCCTTTTGATGGCGGCAATTTCGATTTCCAATTGCATAATTTTTCGATCCAAAACATCGAGTTCTTCTGGTTTCGAATTGATTTCCATTCTAATTTTCGAAGCCGCTTCGTCCATTAAATCAATGGCTTTGTCCGGTAAAAATCGATTGGTAATATAGCGTTGCGATAATTCGACAGCCGCAATAATGGCATCGTCTTTTATCTGAACTTTATGGTGTGTTTCGTATTTTTCCTTGATTCCACGAAGGATAGAAATCGCACTTTCTGTATCGGGTTCCTCAATTACTATTTTTTGGAAACGACGTTCGAGTGCCTTATCTTTTTCGAAATATTTTTGGTATTCATCCAAAGTTGTAGCACCAATAGCACGCAATTCGCCACGAGCCAAAGCAGGTTTTAGGATATTAGCAGCATCCATCGCACCTTCGCCACCACCTGCACCAACAAGCGTGTGGATTTCGTCAATAAAAAGCACGATGTCTCCTTCGGCAGCCGTAACCTCTTTCACGACTGATTTCAAGCGTTCTTCGAATTCTCCTTTGTATTTGGCACCAGCAATTAAAGCGCCCATATCGAGCGAAAAAACGATTTTGTTTTTTAGATTTTCGGGAACGTCGCCATCCACAATTCGGTGCGCCAATCCTTCGGCAATAGCAGTTTTACCCACGCCGGGTTCGCCGACCAACATGGGATTATTTTTGGTTCTACGGGTCAATATTTGCAAAACTCTACGAATTTCCTCGTCACGACCAATTACGGGATCGAGTTTTCCGTTTCGAGCCAATTCGTTGAGGTTTTTGGCGTATTTATTCAAAGAATTGTAGTTTTCTTCGGCAGAGGCAGAAGTCACTCTTTCGCCTTTGCGTAATTCTTCGATAGCGGCTTTGAGTCCTTTTTGGGTTACGCCTTGGTCTTTTAAAATCTGGGCAACCTTGCTTTTAGAACCAAAAATAGCCAGAAGTAAATGTTCGATAGAAACGAATTCATCGTTAATTTTCTCGGCAATAATTTCGGCTTCGTTGAGTGTGGTGTTGGCGGTTCGAGACAATTGAATTTCGCCCCCAGAAACCTTTGGAAAGTTCTGAATGGTGCTGTCTAGAATTTGAAGAAACAACGGTACATTGACGTTGAGTTTTTTCAAAATAAACGGTGCTACATTTTCATCGACTTCAAAAATAGCTTTGAAAATGTGTTCGTTTTCTATTTGTTGTTGTCCCAAACGTTGCACCAATTGCTGCGAAAGCTGAATGGCCTCCTGCGATTTGATTGTAAATTTATTGATGTTCATGATGAAAGGATTTTATGTTTATTACTGTTTAATACCTAACTTTGCAAAAGAATTGGCAATTGTTATTCCAACTCAAAAATAAAGACAAAATGACCGATTTACTATGATTTTCATCATGTTATAAAGACAAAAAGACATAAAATAAGACAAAATGAGTATATTCAATTCCCTATTTGGTAGTTCAGAAGAAACAAAGAAAGTAGAAAGTAAAATCAATTGGATTCCGTTAACAGATTTAGGTCAACTCGATGCTATTGTAGCCTTATCGAATGAAAAATCAGTGGTAATTTTCAAGCACAGCAACCGTTGTAGCGTGAGTAGAATGGCGTTGAAACAATTTGAAAATGAATATGATTTGGACGATGCGGTTGCGGTATATTTTCTAGATTTATTAGAATACCGTGATATTTCAAATGAAATTGCATCTCGTTTTAACGTTTTTCATCAATCGCCACAATTGTTGTTAATCAAGGACGGAAAATCCGTTTATGATGTTTCGCATAGTGACATTGATGCTGGGGAATTGAAGGGGAAAGTTTAAGTTGTGATTTATACGATAAATTGGCTATATTTGGATTCATTATTTAAAAAACTTTTGAAATTTCAATAAGCGAAACAAAACATTAATATGAAAAAACTTTTTTATCTTTTAGTAATTACTTTTAGTTGCAGTTCATTCGGGCAGAATTTAATCCCTAACTATGAAATAGGTTGTTTTGTAGATTATAATAAGAAAATTATTAATGGTTACTATGATTTTGAATATGAACCCAAAACATCACTTAATGTAAGCTATCAAGCAAGTGAGAATTTTACCAAAGGCTATTATTTTGATAATAATGGATTGAAAGTAAATGGATTGTTAAAATATTCTCAAAGTGATAGAGAATTGAAGTTTAAAATAAATGAAAAAGATGTTGAGAAATCCATTAGAGCTAGTGAATCTAAAGGATATATAATTGGGATAGACACCTTTTCCGTAGTGAAAAATGTTATTGTTATTGGAGTTTTTGGAGATAAACTTTCAGGCAAAAGTGAATTTGCAGAAAATATTGAAAACATCGGTGGAAAACAATTTTATAAATTTATTGCAGAAGCTGCAAATCGAAGTTCTTATGCTAAATATATTGTTAAACAATCTGAAGCATCAGATTTTGAGACTTTTCAGTCAAATAAAGGTAAATTTAAAAAGCTTGCAGCCGATATTTTTGGAAGTGATCCTATCCTTAAATCGGATATTGAAAATGGGAAATATGATGAAGAGGACATTCCTTCAATGATAAAAATTTTTAAGTACAGAAAACTTTATGGACGCGACCAAAAGATTTTCTATAATTCTTCTTGGGATGAAACGGATAATCATGATGAAGGCGCTTATTATGCAAAAATAGAATCCGTTCAGGATTCCATTTTTCATTTGAGTTATTTTTTTAAGAATGATATAAAAATATATGAAGGAGATTTTACCTCATTTTATCCCCATAAAAAAAAAGGTGTTTTTGTTTTTTATTATCCAAATGGAAAGATAAGAAAACAGATAAATTATATCAATAATAAGCCTAAAAATGTGATAGAATATTTTATCAATGGTGGAATTCATAGACGGTATTTTTATTTAGAGGAAGATAAAATTATGTATACC
Source organism: Flavobacterium restrictum (assembly GCF_007097245.1). Taxonomy (GTDB): domain Bacteria; phylum Bacteroidota; class Bacteroidia; order Flavobacteriales; family Flavobacteriaceae; genus Flavobacterium; species Flavobacterium restrictum. Next base: position 109,308 of record NZ_VJZT01000011.1, read on the forward strand.
CAGGTAAACAATGATCAAGGTGTAAGTATTTTTGGTAGTAAAGGAAGTATGGGAAAAGAGACTTTTAACGATGTAATTACCGGTAAAGATGTCACCTATGAATTTAAAGACCAACAGGTTAAAAATGTTTATTATAATGATGTGAATGGGGATAAGGTTTATCAACTTTGCGAAAAAAATGCAAAACCGGATGATTTTAAAGATTTGCAAAAATTAATAAATGACAAATTAAAATATCCTACAGAATCTGTTCAAAAATACAATCACGGATATGCTTTAATGAAACTTATAGTCGAACCAAGTGGATTGGTTTCCGAAGTTGAACTAGTAAAAGGAGTTGATATGTTTTGTGATGTTGCTATCAATGAATTTTTATCTCAATTTAAAAATCAGATTATTTGGAAGCCTGGAAAAGTGGATGGAGTAAATGTGAGACAAGAAATTATTTTACCAATTGATTTTTCAATCATTGATACTTCATCCTATAAGAATCATTATTATAATTTTAATCCTTGGTTTTTTCAAAATATGATGATGCAACAAAATATGATGAGAGCTCCAATGGGAAGATATTAATTTATTTATTCCAAAAAAGATAGCCACGAATTCACTTATTAAACTAATATAATTCGTGGCTTTAAAATTTTATTGATATTAGTAAGAATCGCTCATCTTATCCTTAATCTCCTCCAAACAAAGGTTGTTAATACTTCCCTCATGAGTATGTTGGGTTGCTTTTGGCGATTGAAAAGTACCGTTTTCAAGTTGTTCGGCAACCGCTTTATAGGCATCTCTAAACGGCATTCCAGCCACTACCATTTCGTTCAATGTATCCACCGTAAAGAGGTAATCGTATTTTTTATCAGCAAGAATATTGTCTTTTACTTTGATGTCCTTGATAGAGAAAATGGCAATATCCAAACACGCTTTCAGGTTTTGAATCGCAGGAAACAATCCTTCTTTCAGCAATTGTAAATCACGGTGATAGCCACTTGGCAAGTTGTTGGTAATTAGCGTGATTTCATAAGGCAAGGCTTGGATTTTGTTGCATTTTCCACGAATCAACTCAAAAACATCTGGGTTTTTCTTGTGCGGCATAATGCTCGAACCCGTCGTCAAATGAGCAGGCAAAGTGATAAAATCAAAATTCTGACTCATATACAAACAAACGTCCATTGAAAATTTTGCCAAAGTAGCTGCAACACTACTCATAGCGAAAGCTACTGTTTTTTCTGATTTTCCACGGCTCATTTGCGCGGCAACCGAATTGAATTTTAAGGTTTCAAAACCCAATTCGTGAGTGGTAAAAGTTCTGTTGATAGGGAAGGAGCTCCCGTAACCTGCAGCGGAACCCAATGGATTTTGATCTACGATTTTCAGGGCGGCGTTTAGCATGGTAATATCGTCAATCAAGGTTTCAGCGTAAGCAGAAAACCACATTCCAAAGGAAGAAGGCATTGCAATTTGCAAATGGGTATACCCTGGCAACAATACATTTTGGTGTTTCTCTGCCGATTCCATCAACAAATCGAATAGGGTTTTTACTTGCGATTTGAAATCTTTTACGACATCTTTTAAATACAAATTCACATCTACCAAAACTTGATCGTTACGAGAACGCGCCGTGTGGATTTTTTTCCCAGCATCGCCTAATTTTATAGTTAAAAGATACTCGATTTTGGAATGTACGTCCTCAAAACTGTCTTCGATTTCGAATTTGTCGTTTGCAACATCTTCAATAATTTCTTCCAAAGCCAGAACCAAAGAATCTGTTTCTTCGGCGGTCAAAAGCCCAATTTGTCCCAACATTTTGGCGTGTGCGATAGAACCTAACGCATCGTATTTGGCGAGAACCAAGTCTAATTCTCGGTCGTTTCCAACGGTGAAATGTTCGATTTGTTTAGCTGTTGGTATTCCTTTTTCCCAAAGTTTCATAGGTTTATTTTTTATTTGTAGGGACAGGTCGCGACCTGTCCGTACGATATAATTATTGTTTCAAAAAATCGCCTAGTATTTTGATATACAAATCGATTCCTTCTTCTATTTCGTTTACATATATAAATTCGTCTGCCGAGTGCGACCGCAAGCTTTCTCCTGGCCCTAATTTCAAAGATTTACAATACAATACCGATTGATCCGAAAGGGTAGGCGAGCCATAGGTCGTTCTTCCCAAAGCGATTCCGGCTTGCACTAATCCGTGTGTAACGGGAATGGAAGACGCATTCAAGTGCATGGAGCGTGGCGTTACTTCGGCATTCACATTGGCTCTTACGGTTTCTAAAATTTCGGTATTGTTGTAACAATCATTCACCCGAATATCGACAACCAAATGGCATTCGGCAGGAACAACATTGTGCTGTTTTCCTGCGGTAACTTGGGTTACGGTCATTTTTACAGGACCTAAAACCTCCGATATTTTGTCGAATTGAAAAGTTTTAAACCATTCAATCACAGGCATTGCGTTGTAAATAGGATTGTCGTGATTGTGGTGCGCGGCGTGGCTTGCGGTTCCTTTTACAACAACATCTAATACTAATAAACCTTTTTCGGCTACTGCTAATTGCATTAATGTAGGTTCACCAACAATAGCACAATCCAATTCAGGCAGATGTTTTAAAACGCTGTTTAATCCATTTTTTCCACTGCTTTCTTCTTCTGCCGAAGCTACGATTACAATGTTGTAAGGTAAATTTTCATTGGCATAAAAATGCGTGAATGTGGCTATGAGCGATACCAAACAACCACCGGCATCATTACTTCCCAATCCAAATAATTTTCCGTCTTTTACAATCGCTTCAAACGGATCGTTGGTATAACCTTGGTTAGGTCGCACTGTATCGTGATGTGAATTCAGTAAAAGTGTCGGTTTGGATGTATCAAAATGTTGATTGAAAGCCCAAATATTGTTGTTTTCTCTTTCGAAAGGAATATTATTCTGGGTAAACCAATTTTCGATTAAAAGTGCTGTTTGCTCTTCTTCGCTAGAAAAGGAAGGCGCTTCAATCAACGATTTTAATAGCGCAATGGCTTCTTGGGTTAGGGTTGCTGTGTTTTTCATTTTTTACTTTTTTGCCACGAAGGCGTAAAGTCACAAAGTTTTTTTAATTTCTTTTTTAATTTTTTCTTTGAGTCTTCGTGCCTTTGTGGCAAATTAATTATAATTCAATACTTGTACAAATTGCATTAGCATCTTTCAACATTCGATGATGTCCAATTTTTATTTTCTGAACGCCTTTAGACAAACTATTGAAACAGTTATCCAATTTAGGAATCATTCCAGAATGAATGGCACCCTCTTCTTTTAATTTTGAATAAAGAGCTGAATTTATTTGTTCAATTACCGAATTTTCATCTTCAACATCCGCTAAAACACCCGCTTTTTCGAAGCAATAATTCAACGTTACCTCAAAAACTTCTGAAGCGGCAATGGCCAATTCACTCGCAATAGTGTCGGCATTGGTGTTCAATAATTGCCCGTTTTTATCGTGCGTGATGGCACAAAATACAGGAACAATTCCGTTATTGATTAAAGTTTCCAACAATGGTGTATTCACTTTTTGTACATCGCCCACAAAACCGTAATCAATCGTTGGATGGTTTCTTTTGGTGGATTGAATCAAATTCCCATCGGCACCCGAAAACCCCATGGCGTTGGTGTTATTGGCTTGTAATTGCGCCACAATATTTTTATTAATCTCACCCGCATAAATCATCACAACAACGTCGAGCATAGGTTTATCCGTAATGCGTCGTCCATCAATCATTTGTGGAGTCAAACCAATACTTTGCGCCATTTTGGTAGCCGATTTTCCGCCTCCATGAACGAGAATTTTTTTGCCTTCAATATTCGAAAAATCAACTAGAAATTGTGACAATTCCTTTGGATTATCAATGATGTTGCCTCCAATTTTTATGATGGCTAATGGTTTCTTATTTGACATTTTCCAATATTTTCTGCAACACTAATTGCGCCGAATACGTTCTATTATTAGCTTGTTCCATGACGATAGAATTTTCGCCATCGATGACTTCATCGGTTACAATTACGTTTCTACGAACGGGCAAACAGTGCATAAATTTGGCATTGTTCGTCAATTTCATTTTATCGGCTGTGATTGTCCAATTGGGGTCGGAATTGGTAATTTTTCCGTATTCTTTGTAATTGCTCCAGTTTTTGGCATAAATAAAATCGGCATTTGCGAAAGCTTTGTCCTGATCGTACTCAATTATGGAATCTTTAGTAATTTCTGGATTCAGTTCATAACCTTCGGGATGTGTGATTACAAAATCCATTTCGGTTTGCAATTGCATCATTTCCACAAAGGAATTGGGAACAGCTTGCGGCAAAGCTCTTGGATGTGGCGCCCACGAAAGCACTACTTTAGGACGGTGATTGGTCTTGTTTTCTTCCATGGTGATCGCATCGGCAAGGGATTGCAAGGGATGTCCCGTAGCACTTTCCATATTCACGATAGGCACTGTGGCGTATTTCATGAAACCACTCATCACGGTTTCGGCATTGTCTTTTTCTTTGTCTAGCAATCCTGCAAAAGCTCTGATGGCAATGATATCGCAGTATTGCGAAACCACTTCGGCGGCTTCTTTAATGTGTTCCGATGCGCCTTGGTTCATAATGGCGCCGTCTTCGAATTCTAGCGTCCAGCCTTCGCTGGTAAAATTCATAACCATCACGTTCATTCCCAAATTTAAGGCGGCTTTTTGGGTACTCAAACGGGTTCTCAAACTCGAATTGAAAAACAACATTCCTAATGTTTTGTCGTTTCCTAGTTTTTTATTTTTAAGCGGATTTTGCTTGATTTTTATCGCTTGTTTCACCCATTTTTCGAGCGAATCTATGTTTTGTATGGAGGTAAAGTTCATGGTTGTATGTAATTTGTACGCTGATTAAACGGATTCGCTATCGCAAAGACACGGATAAGAGCGGATTTTTTGTTATTACTTATTTTGTATGCTGATTAAACGGATTCGCTATCGCAAAGACACGGATAAGAGCGGATTTTTGGTTATTACTTATTTTGTACGCTGATTAAACGGATTCGCTATCGCGAAGACACGGATAAGAGCGGATTTTTTGTTATTACTTATTTTGTACGCTGATTAAACGGATTCGCTATTGCGAAGACACGGATAAGAGCGGATTTTTTGTTATTGCTTATTTTGTACGCTGATTAAACGGATTCGCTATTGCGAAGAAACGGATAAGAGCGGATTTTTTTCTAATTAATTTCAGTATCAATAAAAAAAATCAGTTTTTATCTGCGTTTGCGGAGCATCCGTGTTATCTGCGTTCTATTTTTATTTTCTATAATTTTCAAATATTTTTCGTTTGAATTCTGGTTTTTTTCCAAAGTTTAAAAGCAAACCTACTTCACAATCGGTGGCTCTTAAATAATTTAAAATTTGATTTTCAAAATCTTTCACAATACATTCGGCGGCTTTCAATTCAAGTATAATTAAATCTTCAACTAGCAAATCTGCATAATATTCTCCAACTTCAGTTCCTTTATAGAAAACCGCAATTCTCTTTTGAGCTTCTACTTTAAGCCCTTTGTTTTTTAATTCTAGACATAACGAATTTTGATATACTTTTTCTAAAAATCCATAACCCAACTCATTATAAACTTCGTAAAAAGTTTTAATAATTGCATTTGTTAATTCTTCGTGTAATAATTCCATATCAAAAATTTGTTTTAAACTTGATCTATACTTCAATTCTTTCAATTTTTTTATCAATTAAAAAAATCCGTTTTTATCTGTGTCTTCGCAAAGCGAATCCGCATCATCCGTGTCCCAATTTATACAATTTTGGTAAACGCAATCTCGTTTTTCAAAGCCTTCAACATAAAATTATCTTCGAGTCCGTTTACAATCCAGGTTTCGATATTGGCTGCTTTGGCTATCGCCGCCGAATCGATTTTAGACTGCATTCCGCCCGTTCCATGAGAGGATTTTGCATCGCCAATTTCTTTTTGCAACAGCGATAAATCAGTCACTAATTGGATTGTTTCGGGCACTTCATCATGTATAGATGCTTTGGTATAAATTCCGTTTGTATTTGTTGCAATTATCAGAATATCAACGTTTAATAGCACAGCAGTTAAAGCAGCTAATTTATCATTATCCCCAAATTTAATCTCATCTGTTGCTACCGTATCGTTTTCATTTATAATTGGTATGTAACTGTTTTTGACCAATACATTGATGGTATTTACGATGTTGACTTTGGATTGTTGTTTTTCAAAATCAGAGTAGGAGAGCAGGCATTGTGAAATATGCAATCCCAAATCGCTGAAATTTTCGTGGTAAATCCGCATCAAATGAGGCTGTCCAATCGATGCCAAAGCTTGTTTTACAAATACATCCTTGTCATTATTGTCCAATTTTACAAACTGTTTGGCTGCCGCAATCGCTCCAGAACTAACAATAATGAATTCATAATCGTCTTTGAGAGCGGCAATTTGCATACCAATATCCTCAATCTTTCCTCTCGAAATGTGATTGGTTTCCTTGGTGAGCGTGTTGCTGCCGAGTTTTAATAATATTCTTTTTTTTGCCATATTTTTTATTCATTTTGGTCAGATTGGACTCGGATTAAACGGATTCGCTTTGCGAAGACACAGATAAAAACGGATTTTTTAATCTGAAACCTGAAACCTGAAATCTGCAATCTTTAACCTGCTATCTGACTTGTCCTTCTCCGTAAATATACCATTTATTGGTTACTAAATGCTGCAACCCGATTGGGCCACGTTGGTGCAATTTATCGGTGCTTATCGCCAATTCTCCTCCTAAACCAAATTGTCCGCCATCCGTGAAACGAGTGGAAGCGTTTTGATATACGGCCGCACAATCCACTTGCTCCATAAATTCTTGGGCTATTGCATCGTTTTCGGTAATAATCGAAGCCGAATGTCCGCCGCAATATTTGTTTATTTTTGCAATGGCGCCTTCATTTGAATTTACGATTCCGATGACAATTTTATAATTCAAAAATTCTTCGTACCAAATCAAATCTGATTCAATCTGAGGAATAGTTGTTGCTTTTGAAAAGCGTTCATCGCCTAATATTTCAACCTTATATTTCTGCAATTCAGCAACTAAATGAGTTGCAAAATCCTCCCAATTTTCTAAATTGGAATCAATTAAAACTTTATCCAAAGCATTGCAAACGCCTATATTTGTGGTTTTTCCATTGATGATAATGTTCAATGCTTTTAGTAAATCGGCTTCCTTGTTGACATACACAAAATTATTGCCACGACCACTAACGATTACTGGGCAAGTGGCGTGTTTCTTGGTAAATGCAATCAATTGTTCGCCACCACGAGGCACGATTAAATCGACTTTTTGTGTTGGATTTTCTAGGAATGCTTGCGTTTCTTCCCGATTGTAATTCAAATATTCCACCCAATTGGTTGAAATTTCATTTGCTGATAAAGCTTGGTGCCACAACGAAACAATTTTCAAATTGGATAACAACGATTCTTTTCCGCCTTTCAGCAAAATTTTGTTTCCAGATTTGAAAGCGATTCCACCAGCCTCAACCGTAACGTCTGGACGAGATTCGTAAATAATCATTATGGTGCCAAAAGCTGCTGTTTTATTGGTGATTTTCATCCCGTTTTCATGTGTAAAATGAAATCGATTAACCCCAACAGGATCTTCCTGACTCGCCAATTGTTGCATCGACAAAATCATGCCGTCAATCTTGGCGTCATCTACCAAAAGTCGTTTTTCCATAGCCAAATCATCCCCAGAATAATTACTTAAATCCTGTTGATTAATTGCTTTAAGATTGGCTCTTTCTTGTTCCAAAAGCTCTGCCATCTGGCTCAAAACAGCATTCCGTTTTTCTATGGATAATAATATGTTCATCTTTATGATTTTAATTCTTTTGTTTCGCAAATCTCCGACTTTGAAGATTTGTTTGAAGGTTTTAAGCCTTCGTTTTGTATACGGTCAGAGACCGATTTTCACTTTCACAAAGTCAGTGACTTTGCGGAGCCTTTTATTTCAACTCCGCCAAACTTTCTTTCAAAGCTACAATAAAAGTAGCAATAGCTTCTTTTTTGATGGTCAAAGGCGGCAAAATTCGCAACAAGTTTTTATTGTTGGCACTTCCTGTAAAAATGTGTTTTTCGACAATCATTTTTTTGCGCAAAGCACTCACATCAAAGTCAAATTCTACGCCCAGCATCAATCCTTTTCCTTTTACTTTCACGATTTCAGGAACTTGTTTTATGGCTTCCAAGAAATAGGCGTACACCTCATTTGCGTTATTCATCAATTTTTGATTTTCGATTACGTCTAAAACGGCAATTCCTGCAGCACAAGCAAGGTGGCTTCCGCCAAAAGTAGTTCCCAGTAATCCGTAGCTTGCCGTAAATTTAGGCGAAATCATGATGCCTCCAATTGGAAAACCGTTGCCCATTCCTTTGGCTAGGCAAATAATATCTGGTTTGATGTTGTGGTGCTGAAAGGCGAAAAATTTCCCGCTCCTACCGTAACCCGACTGTACTTCGTCTAAAATCAAAACCACCTCGTACTGATTACACAATTTTTCTATTCCTTGAAAAAATTCGGTTGTGCCTTCGTCCAATCCGCCAACGCCTTGAATTCCTTCGATAATTACAGTACAAACATCGCCTTTTTTCAATTCGGTTTCCACCAAATCAAGGTTGTTTAACGGCAGGAAAGTAACGATTTGTTGCGCATTGATTGGCGCCACGATTTTTTTATTATCTGTCACTGCAACCGCCGCCGACGTTCTTCCGTGGAAAGAATTATCAAAAGCAATTACTCTTGATTTTCCGTTGTGAAAAGAAGCTACTTTTAGCGCATTTTCATTGGCTTCGGCTCCAGAACTGCACAAGAATAAACTGTATTCTTCGCAATCTGAAAGTTTGCCTAATTTGGCCGCCAATTCCACTTGCAATGGATTCTGAATTGCATTCGAATAAAACCCAATATTGTCCAATTGGTTTTTCAATTTGGCTACATAATCCGGTTGTGTGTGCCCAATGGAAATTACTCCGTGGCCACTGTATAAATCTAAATATTCTACTCCGTTTTCGTCTGTAATCGTGCAATCTAGCGCTTTTACAGGAGTGATATTGTATAATGGGTAAACGTCAAATAAGTTCATGTTTAATTATTTTAAATTGTAAATTTTAAATTTTAAATGAGCCTCTTTTTTAAATTTAGAATTTAAAATTTAGCATTTAAAATAAAAAATTAAAATCCACTTGGTTTCAAATGCAATCCCGTACTTTCCTCCAATCCAAATAGTAAATTCATGTTTTGAATGGCTTGTCCCGAGGCGCCTTTGACTAGATTATCGATGACCGAGGTGATTAAAATCCGGTTTCCTTTTTTTTCTAAACTGATAATGCATTTATTAGTTTGAACCACTTGTTTCATATTGATGCCAGTCGTGGTAATGGTTACAAACGGTTGGGTTGCATAAAAAGCTTCGTATTTGGCTACAACAACTTCTAAACTTTCGTCGCAAGTAGTGTATAAAGTGGCAAAAATTCCTCTTGGAAAATCGCCTCTGTTCGGGATAAAAAGCAATTCGTTGGTAAAATTATCCTGTAATTGGTATAAGCTTTCTGAAATTTCGCCCAAATGTTGGTGTTCGAAAGCTTTGTAATGCGACATATTATTGTTTCTCCAACTAAAATGTGACGTTTCCGAAAGTCCAACTCCAGCTCCTGTGCTTCCCGTAGTGGCGTTGATGTGAATGTCTCCTTTTAACAATTTGGCTTTCGCCAAAGGCAATAAAGCTAATTGAATCGCAGTAGCAAAACAACCTGGATTGGCGATGTAATTGGCGTTTTTAATCGCCACTTTATTCAGTTCTGGTAAGCCGTAAACGAATTTTTTACCATCAAAAACTTTGTCTTTATGCAATCGGAAATCATTTCCAAGATCGATGATTTTGGTATGGCTCGCAAATTGGTTTTCGGTCAAAAATGTTTTTGATTTTCCGTGTCCCAAACACAAGAAAACTACATTTACGTTTGGATTTACGGTATCGGTAAAGTTCATTTCGATATCGCCCAACAAATCGTGATGCGCTACCGAAAGCGGTTTGTCAGCATTGGTGGTGCTGTACACAAAATCGAGTTTGGCATTGGGATGAAACATCAATATTCTGATGAGTTCTCCAGCTGTATAGCCTGATCCGCCAATGATTCCAATATTAATCATAATTTTTTATTTTTAAAATATGCGATAACCGTAAATGTGTTTTGTTACTTTCCTGCAAGGTTTTTTTTAACCTTGTAGGTATTAAAATAACCTAAATTATACCTGCAAGGTTTGAAAAAAACCTTGCAGGATAAACCTGGAAAATATCAATATTCGCTCTTTAGCCCCGATGGGAGGGAAAATCCTTTTTTTTAGATTTTTATACCTGTCAGGTTTCTAAAACCTGACAGGTATAAAAATCTAAAAAAAGATTGGAAGGACTGCGGGAACCAATATCTCCAGAAAATGCCTAAATTTTCGCTCCTGACACTTCTTTAAATAGCCGTATTAATCGTATTTCAAGTCGTTTACCGATGAAAATATGTTTTGAGCATTACCTAAAATCTTGATAAATCCTTTGGCATCGTCAGAAGTCCAAGCGTTGTTCATTTCGCCGTATTGACCAAAACCGGTGTTCATCAAGTCGTTTTCGGACTCAATTCCGTCCAGCGTAAAATGGTATGGTTTTAGCGAAACAATCACGGTTCCGTTTACTGTTTCTTGAGTTGATTCCAAGAAAGTTTCGATGTTGCGCATTACGGGATCCAGAAATTGTCCTTCGTGAAATAACATTCCGTACCAGTTTCCTAGTTGTTCTTTCCAGTATTGTTGCCATTTACCAAGCGTGTGTTTCTCTAACAAATGGTGTGCTTTGATGATGATTAAAGGCGCAGCGGCTTCAAAACCAACTCTTCCTTTGATTCCGATAATCGTGTCGCCTACGTGAATATCCCTACCAATGGCGTATGCGTTGGCCAATTTCTCTAGTGCAACGATATTTTTGGTTGGTGCATCAAGAACGCCATTGATACCTACTAGTTGCCCTTTTTCGAATTGAAGGGTTACTTTTTCTTCGCCTTCCTTTGTCAATTGAGATGGATAAGCCTCGCTTGGTAAAGGTTTACTTGATGTTAAGGTTTCTTTTCCGCCTACGCTTGTTCCCCAAAGTCCTTTGTTGATCGAGTATTGCGCTTTTTCCCAAGAGTAATGTACCCCATTTTTAGATAAATAATCTACCTCTTCCTGACGAGATAACTTCAAGTCACGAATAGGAGTGATAATTTCAATTTCGGGAGCGATGGTTTGGAAAATCAAATCAAAACGAATTTGGTCGTTTCCGGCACCGGTACTTCCGTGAGCAATGGCTTCGGCACCAACAGATTTGGCGTATTTTATGGCTTCAATCGCTTGAAAAACACGTTCTGCACTTACGGATAGGGGATACGTATTGTTTTTTAGAACATTGCCGTAAATTAAATATTTAATGGCTTTGTCATAATATTTATCAACGATTGTTAGGTTGGCGTGTTTGGCGCTTCCTAGTTCGTAAGCTCTGTCTTCGATTGCTTTTAATTCGGCTTCGTCAAAACCTCCTGTGTTGATTAATACGGTATGCACTTCGTACCCTTTTTCGTTTTTTAAATATTTAAGACAGTAGGATGTGTCCAATCCGCCGCTGTATGCTAATACTACTTTTTTCATTTTTTTAGGCTTTTGGCCATTAGCTTTTGGCTTTTGGCTTTGTTGTTGTTTAATTTTTAGAGCTAAAAGCGGATTGCTAAAAGCCAAGAACAATTTATTTTTTTAAGAAAAGGGCTTGTTTAATTTCTTTCAATCGGTTCCAAATCCGGACATTAAAGGGATGTTTGGGTGGGTCTTTTTGCTTTTCTTTTGGGTCATAGAGCATTCCGGTACAGAGACACATTTTGTTTTCTTTGCTTTGCAAAATTTCAAAATTAGTACAGGTTTTACAACCCGACCAAAAGCTGGGATCCGTCGTTAATTCCGAGAAAGGAACAGGTTTGTATCCTAAATCCGAATTGATTTTCATGACAGCTAATCCTGTTGTGATTCCAAATACTTTGGCATTTGGATATTTTTCTAATGAATAATCGAATACTTTGGATTTGATTTTTTTGGCTAGACCTAAATTTCTAAAATCAGGATGAACAATTAAGCCAGAATGTGCCACAAACTGGGCGTGTTGCCAGCTTTCGATATAGCAAAAACCAGCAAATTTCCCGTCTATTAATGCAATCATGGCATCTCTAGTTTCCATTTTTTTCTGGATGTATTCGGGAGTTCTTTTGGCAATACCGGTGCCTCTCAATAAGGCTGATAATTCAATAGTTTCGCATATTTCTTGCGAGAATTTATAATGCTCTTCTTGTGCTACTACGATAGAAATATTCATTTCAAAAGTCGAATTACGGGTTAAAAATCGAGATGTTTTTTGGGCTATAGCAATCATGATTATTTTGAATTTAAAATAAAATAAGTCCAAGTTGTGTTCCAACAATTTGAATTATAATTGATTACTGAAAAAAGCTGTTGTTTTTTTGGATTTGAAAATCCAACGAGAAAAAAATATGATTTCAAAATGTTGAAATGAAAAATGAATACTAAAACGAAAAGCTAATGGGAAACTATACTAATAGTGTCCGTACTTCGGGAGAAGTAGCTGGTCGGTTTTTCCGTGAGGGAGAAGTTATATGTAAACTTTTGTTATTCATTGGCGCAAAAATACAACTAAAAGTGGAATAAAAAATCAATTTTTTATTTTCAGCTGCATTTTTGCGAATAATTTATTTTTTTAAACCAATAATGGGTTTTGTAAAGTCAAAATCACTTTTTTGTTCTTTTGGTTGCGAATTTAGTGATTGATTTAAAGAGCTTGTTTTGGTTTTTTTTAGGTATCCTGTGCCTTTAATCCTTGCTTTTGAGTAGAATAGCTTATAATTGACGGTTATAGAGCGCTATTTGAATTTGTTATTGGCAAGAATTGATTTGATTTTTGCTTTTAAATCTTCTCCTGTATCGTAAATCATTTGTTCGTTGCTAGGAAATGGGACTGCTTTTTTATCAAAAAACGAATAATAATTATCGTCAGAGGCGCGTCTATCTCCTTTGTAGGTGGCATACATGTTTTCGAAAATAAATTCGCTAGTTACTGGAAATGATTGTATTAATTCGTTGGTTCTGGAATTTACAAAATCAATTTTGGCAGTTACTTGGCAGGATTTGTATTGTCTGAATTCATAAATGCGTACGGTTGCCATTTTGAGATTATCGACAAGTACTTCTTTTCCTTTTTCGTCCAAGACAACTTTGCCATTGGCATCAATCAATCGTTTTTGACCGTCTTTTATTTGTCGTTCTTTTACGAATTCTTTTTCTTTTATTTGCTCTGGCGAAAGGTATATTGCTCTAAAATTGATGAGCATATTGTAATTGTAATCAATTCCTTGTTGCTTGCTATTGTGATATACAGTCCATTTATCGTTGAGTCCGTAGGTGCTAAAATCCAATAAATCATTTTGCAAACGAACGGGAATTATCATATTGGTTTCGTTGTGTGTGCTGACCATGACAAAATCGGTTCCTTTAAATTGGGCTTCGTCTATTCGTTTTAGTACATCCTTATAATTGGGATTGATTTGGTTGAGATAATTCAAATCGTCATAGGCTTTGCGAAAACTCATTTTATTTGTAGTTAATAGCAATGCTTTGGCATTAGTATATAGGTAATTCGATAAATTATTTTTGCTGAAAACAATCTCGGAATTATAGTTGTCAAAAGGGAAAATAGCATTCCGACCTTCTTTTAGGAGTCGCAAGGGCAGTATTGGTTTTATTTTTTCCTGACGTTCGTTCAGTTGCATATATAGTGTATACAATTTTTCGATTTGTGCTGGATTTGCCTCTTTGGTCAGTAAATTGATCTCGTTTAAATCGCGTTCTTTGGCTTTGGCGAAAGCCTCTTCGAGCAAATAAATATAATCTTGCTTGCCTTTTTTGTCTTTATTGGTTTTTAAATTGGCAATCGCATTCTCAATTGCTTGATCATAATTTCCATTGCTTACTAAATTTTTGGTTTGTTTTACGCCACAAGAAGTGAGGAGGATTAGTACTGCTAAAAGAGTAATTTTTTTCATGATTGTAATTTTTTAGTCAATATAGGAGCGGGTTGTTTTGGTTTAAATTGGGAATTTCAAAAACAATGCCATAAAAAAACCTAACAAGCTGGTTTGATGTTAGGTTTTGTGGAATGTTTCATTTTGTTTTTATTTTCGTGTAAAAGGAGGTAGCAGTTTACTAGAAACTTCGCCAAAACCAATGCGTACTTGCCCGTTTTGACAATGCCCTTTTATAATAACGGTATCAAAATCATTGATGAATTTTCTAGAGCTACCATCATTTAATTGAATGGGGTTTTTGCCTCCCCAAGTCAACTCAAGCATGGATCCTAGGCTATCCTGCGTAGGGCCAGAAATGGTTCCTGATCCCATCATGTCGCCTGAATTGACACGACAACCATTGGAGGTATGGTATGCTAATTGCTGGTGCATTGTCCAATATAAGTGCTTGAAATTAGAATTTGTAACTACCGTTGGTTCGCCGTTTTCGGGCTGAATGGCCACTTCTAAATTAATATCAAATGAGTTTTTTCCTTTTTGTTGCAAATAGGGAAGAGGTGTAGGTGCTTGTTTTGGCCCCTTGGTTCGAAATGGTTCTAAAGCATCGAGTGTTACAATCCAAGGCGAGATGGAAGTTGCAAAATTTTTAGCTAAAAATGGGCCTAGTGGTATATTTTCCCATTTTTGAATATCGCGTGCACTCCAATCATTCAATAAAACCATCCCAAAAATATAATCTTCGGCTTCGCTTATGGGAATATTTTCACCCATTATATTGGCATCGGTAGTAATAAAAGCAGTTTCTAGTTCAAAATCAACTGATCGTGATGGCCCAAAAACAGGAGTAACTTCGCCATTAGGCAAGGTTTGTCCCATGGGTCTATTTACTGGAATGTGCGAAGGAACAATGGTGGAGCTTCTGCCGTGGTACCCTACTGGAATATGAAGCCAATTGGGCAATAGCCCGTTTTCCTGATTATGGGATATTTTGCCAACATTTGTTGCGTGCTCTTTGCTGGAATAAAAATCGGTATAATCGCCAATTAACACGGGCAATTGCATCTCTACATCAACCATGTTGAAGATGATTACATTGCGATGTTTTGTATTGTCACGCAATTCAGGATTTACAGCATCAAAAATAGCAGCAATCCGATTGCGAACCAAACGCCATGTTTTTTTGCCATCCGAAATAAAATCATTCAAGGTGTCTTGCATGAACATATCATCCGTAAGTTCAATGCCTTCAAAGTAATTCAACTGTTGTAATGCGCCCAAATCTATAGCGTAATCGCCAATTCGTGTGCCTACTGTCACTACATTTTCTTTGGTCAAAAAAACACCAAAAGGAATGTTTTGAATGGGGAAATCACTATTATTAGGAACTGGCAACCATGATTTTCGACTGGTATTGTTGGCGGATATTGGCATAATTTGTTAATTAATTTGTTGAAAATTACTCATCAAATATATTATAATCTAACTATTTACCAAACGTTTTTTTGTATTTTTGCGACAAATTAACGAAAATCAAAGAAATGCAACGCGACGAACAAATTTTTGACCTTATTCTTGAAGAACAAGACAGACAAATTCACGGATTGGAACTTATCGCTTCCGAAAACTTCGTAAGTGACGAAGTATTAGAAGCAGCAGGATCAGTTTTAACCAATAAATATGCCGAGGGATACCCGGGCAAAAGATACTACGGCGGTTGCGAAGTAGTAGATGTTATTGAGCAAATTGCTATAGATAGGGCCAAAGAATTGTTTGGAGCTGTTTATGCAAATGTGCAGCCACACTCGGGTTCCCAGGCTAATACAGCTGTGTATCACGCGTGTATCAAACCTGGAGATAAAATTCTAGGATTTGATTTGTCTCACGGAGGTCATTTAACACACGGTTCGCCTGTAAACTTTTCGGGACGTTTGTATACTCCTTCTTTTTACGGAGTTGATAAGGAAACTGGACGTTTAGATTATGATAAAATTCAAGAAATAGCCACTAGAGAGCAACCTAAATTAATTATCGCAGGAGCTTCGGCCTATTCCCGTGATATGGATTTTGAACGTTTTAGAGTCATTGCAGATAGTGTTGGGGCTATTTTATTGGCAGATATTTCGCATCCAGCGGGACTTATTGCCAAAGGATTATTAAACGATCCATTGCCACATTGTCATATTGTTACTACAACTACGCACAAAACGTTGCGTGGCCCACGTGGTGGATTGATTATGATGGGGAAAGATTTTGAAAACAAAATGGGTTTGACTACTCCAAAAGGCGAAATCAGAATGATGTCTTCGCTATTGGATTTAGCCGTTTTCCCGGGTAATCAAGGGGGGCCTTTAATGCATATTATTGCCGCCAAAGCAGTCGCTTTTGGTGAAGCTTTGAAAGACGAATTTTTTACCTACGCTTTGCAATTGCAAAAAAATGCCAATGCTATGGCGGATGCTTTTGTAAAAAGAGGGTACGAAATTATTTCTGGCGGGACAGATAATCACATGATGTTGATTGATTTGAGAAACAAAGGAATTTCTGGTAAAGATGCCGAAAACGCATTGGTAAAAGCTGAAATTACTGTAAATAAAAACATGGTTCCCTTTGATGACAAATCACCGTTTGTAACATCTGGAATTCGTGTAGGAACTGCCGCTATTACGACTCGTGGTTTACTAGAAGATGACATGGAAACTATTGTAGCGCTAATCGACAGAGTGCTTGTGGATCATACCAATGAGGAGGTGATCGAACAAGTAGCTGCCGAAGTGAATGAAATGATGAGCGAAAGAGCGATTTTCGTTTATTAAAAATAAATAAGTCTTACAGTTTAAAGTCGAAAGTCAAAAGTCTTGGATTGGAATTTAATATTCTGTCTTGGTTTTTTTGCTTTCGACTTTATGCTTTAAGACTGTCTAACTTTAAGACTTAAAGAAAAATGGCAGTACTACGATTACAATTACCAACCGACCCTAGATGGGTAAATATTGTCGAGAAAAACATTGAAGAAATCTTGACCGATCACGCTTGGTGCGAACAAAAAGCGGCAACAAATGCCATTACCATTATCACCAATAATTCCGAATATCAGGATTTAGTACAAGATTTAATGGCTTTGGCCAAAGAAGAAATCGATCATTTCGAACAAGTACACAATATTATTATCAAGCGAGGGTTAAAACTAGGACGCGAGCGCAAAGACGATTATGTTAATGAGTTGTATTTGTATATGAAAAAAAGCGGTAACGGCAGTCGCGTATCGGGATTGGTGGAGCGTTTGTTGTTTTCGGCAATGATCGAAGCCAGAAGTTGTGAACGTTTCAAAGTACTTTCGGAAAATATTAATGACGAAGAATTAGCTGTTTTTTATAGAGATTTAATGGAGAGCGAAGCCGGTCATTACACCACTTTTATTACCTACGCCCGAAAATACGGAGTAGGAATTGATGTAGAAAAACGCTGGCGAGAGTGGTTGGCATTTGAGGAAAGTGTGATTGCTAATTATGGCAAAAACGAAACTATACATGGCTAATTTTTTACAATTACGAATCGAGATATTTATTATAATTCCATTATACTGTCCCAATAAAATCTAAAAATGGTAAAAATTACTCTTGCTACAATTAATGATGTATTGATTATTCAAGAAATAGCGTACAAAACTTGGCCTGTTACTTATGGCGAAATTCTCTCGGTGGAGCAAATTGATTATATGCTTAAAAGTTGGTACGAAACCGATGTTTTATTAAAAAACATGGCTGATGGACAGCTGTTTTTGTTGGCTACCGAAGGTGATTCGTGTCATGGTTTTGCCGTTTATGAGCATCATTATTCGAAAGGCAATAAAACTCGAATTCACAAGATTTATATTCTTCCCGAAGGACAGGGCAAAGGAATTGGCAAGCTATTTTTAGATTATATTACAAAAACTGCGCAAGAGGAAACAACGACTTGCTTGAATTTGAATGTAAATAAATTCAATAAAGCAGTTTTGTTTTATAAAAAAATGGGTTTTGAAATTGTAGATGAGTTCGATACCGAAATTGGTAACGGCTATCTTATGGAAGATTATATGATGGAGAAAAAAATAGCGATTTAAGGATATAATTATTAAATTTTGTTTCTTTTTTTTACATTTTATGCTAATTTATGCGTACTATTTGAATAATTACGATTAGTTGTTTCTAGTAGATTGGATTATTTTTGAAAAGTGAATACTATCAAAAATATTTTTAATTGACTAAAAAACAACTATATGCAAGTAGCTCCCTCTTTAATATCTAAAATTACTTATTTTATTTTGGCTGGAATAATTTTGTTTTCCTGCTCGAATGGAGGAGATTCAGCTATTCCCATAACCCCAACTCCAACTCCTGACGTGATAACTACTCCAGCAGATCCAGCGGTTGCGAGTACAGTAGGATTCTTTCTAGACAATTGGCAAGCCAAGCAATATGTTCCGCCAACGTATGTTTCTGGAGAAATTCCCAGTGCTGCTTCAACGACTGTTACTATTGATGCCACATCGATAATAGCTAAAATACCAACGACTATTTTTGGACAAAATGGTAATAATTGGTCAGGAAAATTGAATGAAGCCAGTTTTATAACCGATCTTACTAACTTGCAACCCCACATTGTTCGTTTGCCGGGTGGGAGTGGGAGTGATGCGTATTTTTGGAATGCTGTAGATGCCACTTCACCAGGAGTTCCCGATTGTTATATTGATAAAGAGGGTAAAAAACAAGGATTTACTTATGGCAAAACCCAAGAAAATTGGCGACCAACTGTTGATGATTATTATGCCATGTTGTCCAAAAGCAATAGCAAAAGCATCATTACTTGTAATTACGGCTACGCTCGTTACGGAACAGGAAAAGATCCCGTTATGGATGCTGCAAAACTAGCCGCTGATTGGGTTGCATATGATAATGGCAGAACCGAATATTGGGAAATTGGTAACGAAAGCTACGCCGATTGGGAAGCGGGGTATCGAATTGATGTGTCTAAAAATCAAGATGGTCAGCCCGAATTATTGACTGGAAAATTGTATGCACAGCATTTTAAAATATTTGCTAGAGAAATGCGTAAAGCGGCTAAAGCTATTGGAAAAGTTATAAAAATTGGTGCCGTAATGCAAGAGTCGCCCATACAATCCTACCAAGTTGAAACAACAAAAACTTGGAATGCCACTATGCTTCCAGAAATTAATAACCAAGTTGATTATACTCCGGATTATTATATTGTACACAACTATATAACTCCCTATAATGAAAATTCTGCAGCCAGTACAATCCTAAAAGCGGCCACAACCGTTCCTGCCGAAATGATGGCTTTTGTTACCAATGAATTAAAAATTAATAACGTTGCAACAAAACCATTTGCCTTTACAGAGTGGAATATGTGGGCCAAAGACAGCAAGCAACAAGTGTCAAATAATAGTGGTCTTTTTGCTGTTATCGTTCAAGCTGAAGCTATCAAAAATAAGTACGGATTAGCCGCAAGATGGGATTTGGCGAATGCTTGGGAAAACGGAAACGATCACGGTCTTTTTAGCCGAGGTGAACCTGGAATTGCTGATTGGACACCAAGACCTTCTTTTTATCACATGTATTATTTTCAGAAATGTTTGGGCGACCGATTGGTTCCTACCACAGTTGCAGGCAACCAAAATATCAAAGCTTATGCCTCGACCTATACTACTGGGCAATCTAATGTTACGGTACTTAACACCTCGGGAACTGCGCAAAATGTTGAAATTAAAACCAAAAATCTGTCTGTTGGTACTCGTTATTATTGGTATAGTTTGGCAGGAGAAAATGACAATGGAGAATTTTCACGAAAAGTAAAAGTGAATGACGAAGGCACTACAAACGCTGCGGGAGGTCCTCAAAATTATGCGACTCTAAAAGCAAAATCAGCAGTAACAACTAACGGAATTAAGGTAACCGTTCCGGCTTGGGGAAGCGTTTACGTGATGATTGATAAAAAATAAGGAATTTAATTAGGATTAGTGCACCACAATATCATGCTTAAATAACAAGCCTTTGAGTCCTTTAAGACCAAAAATTGCTTTTTTAAGCTTTGTTTTGGTTGGATCAATGGTGTAATTAAAACTGGTTTTGAAATTGGCTTTGTTGGCAATAGCTTTGGCAAACTCGGAGCGGTACAAATCGCAATTTTCAAAAAGGACTTCGGTTAAATCAGTTGCCATAAAATCTATCGCAATTAAACTGCAATTGATGAACGTAGTTCCTTTTAATTTTAAGGTGTAAAATTTGGAAAAATCCAGCACACAATCTTTAAAATGAACTTCAAAAATGAGTTTGTCGCACATGGCAAAATTCACCTCTTTGATTTCGCAATCATTAAAACGAACGGTTCGCAGCGCAACATGATTGATTTGAGTTCCATTAAACATGCAGGAATTAAAAACACAATCGATAAAAGTGACCGCAATAAAATTACAGTCCGAGAAGTTACAATTAGTAAACGTACAACATTCAAATTCCTTGAAATTGAGTGCTTCTTTATCGTATACAACGGCTAGGTATTCTAAATCAAGGTAATATTCAGGCATTTTTTTTTAAAATCAAATTCGTTTAAAGCGGTTTTGTTTTGAGAAATGGTTAATCGATTAGCAGTACTAAGTAAGTCGAAAGTTTTAATGTCGTAAAGTCAAAAGAAGCAATATTGCCAATAACAGTTCAAAATCAATCTATTACCACATTTTTCTAATTTTTTAAAATACGGCATCATACAATTATTGTTACTTAGTTTGATTGAAACTATTTTAAATTTGTTTTTAAAAACAATATAACGGTGTCTTTTATCGCCTCGGAATCGAATCCTAAACCGCCATGTTGACCATTAGGAACAATTACAAAATCACTGGCAACCCCAGCCAGCTTTAAGTAAGAGTCTAATAATTTTGACAATGTGATAGGAACTGTTGTATCCTTATCGCCATGAAAAATGAGAAACGGTGGATCCTTTTTATCAACATACGTAGTTGCACTGGCAATTTTTGCCAAATCAGGACGTATCACTGGTTGTGCTCCAAGTAGCGCAGTTGAACTTGATTGTTGTTCTCCCTCGTTCAAAGCCATGCTCCCAATTCTAGCTATGAAATCCGAAGGGCCATAAAAGTCAATTACCCCTTTTATTTTGAAATCAGGTTGCTTGTTATTGGGATAAAAAGCTTTTATTTTAGCATTTGTAGCCGTTCCTATAAGCGAAGCCAAATATTCCCCTGCCGAAAAACCAATGACGGCTATGTTGTCTTTGTCTAAATAATATGTATTGGCGTTTTTATACAGAAAATCAATCGCTTGGTTGCAATCTTGAATTTGGGCGGGAAAAATAGCGGTAGTGCTATACCTGTAGTTGATAGAGGCAACTGCAAAACCATTAGCAAGAATGGCAGTAAGGGTTGTTTTCATGTTTTCCATATCGCCGTATTTGTCTCCTTGTCTCCAACCACCTCCATGAATCCAAATGACAAGTGCTGCTTTTTTGGCGGTATTCGCAGGGACATAAAGGTCAAGGGTGCGCGTTTCGAGCGTATCTGCAGCGTAAGCAACATCAGTCTTTATAAACGTTCCTTGCGGCAATAAAGACGCAATGTTTGACGGAATTTGCGCCGTAAGTTGATTAGCAAAAAACAGTAGAAAGGAAACAATGACAGTTCTTATTTTCATGACGAGTTGGTAGCTATTGGGGGTAGTATTTTTGTATTTTTTTTGGTTTTGCGCAAAAGGTCCTGCTTGGATTGTTGTAGTACTAGACGGGTTTGTGACTAAATCAAAACTAATTTTTGGGTTTATCAGTTTATCCTAAATACAAAATCAAATTTCAAATTAAGCCTAAAACCCAAATTGCTTATAGCGCGTGTTAGCAGTAGCTTTTTTTTTATTCCGCTAATCGATTTTCAATATCCATTCTTTCGTGTAAAACTCTTACGACTTCAATTTCATTAGTTTTGTCTTTTTTAAAGAAAATTAAATGTGATTTTACTTTTGAATATTTATATGATTTTCTAATTTTTCCAAAGTCGCAAGCCATATCAAAATTAGCTACGATATATTCAATTTCGTCAATAATTAAGTTATAATACCTATTTGCTTGTTCAACTGACCAATTATCTGCTGTATAAATCCAAATGTTATTAATGTCTTCTAATGCCTTTTCACTAATTATATACTCTGACATTATTTTTGGAAATTAGCTTTTAGCATTTCAAGATTTTTATTGCGGTCAAAATTTCTGATTTTACTACTCTTTTCGCCAATTTCTAGTTCATTGATCAAAGATTTTGTTTTAGTTTCTTCTTGCTCGAAAATTCTTAAAGCAGTTCTAACAACTTCACTTACTGAACTATATTTTCCTGTAGAAATTTGTTCATTAATAAAATTTTCAAAATAGTCTCCTAATAGTATTGATGTATTTCGTGCCATAATTTTTTTTATCAAAGATACCAATAATTGGTATTAAATTCAAATTTTTTCGTTTTTTGCGCAAAAGTTACTGCTAAATTCCCGCCGCTAGGCGAGGTTTGGGCATTATTCGAATTTGCTAAATCATTCCAAATACAAAACCAACTTTCTATTAAACCAATTGCCCAAATCCGCTGTAGCTTTTATATGATGTGCTTACTAGAGAGAGTTTTTATAAAGTTCACTTACTTTGTCCAACTTTCTTCCTAGCAATATTTGAGCATCTTTTGGTGCTTTTTCGATTTGTTCTTTAGATAAATTTTTCTCTAGTTCTTTGATGTCTTTAATTGCTTCTTCCTGTTTTAAAATACTAAAATCAATTTTTGATTCATTGTAGATTAAGTACCATAAATAGCTTTGGTAATTATCTTTTTCAAAATATTTTCCATTTTTATAAAAGTTAGCTAATTCTAATCTTGCAGAAGTTATATTTCCGCTCAAAGCAAGATTTTCAGGATTGGAGAGCTTGGCAAGTTTTATTAGTCATTCTTTGAATTTTGATGTGTCAGCTTTTACACCATTTCCTGTCAGATAACAATCTACAATATTCCACATACAAGTAGCATCATTATTGTTTGCACATTTCAGCGCATATTCAAAAGCCTTTTCAGAGTTTTGTTCGATTCCTTGTCCGTTACCATAAGCCATCATCAATGCATAATGTCCGTCATTAAATCCATTGTCAGATGATTTTTTATACCATTCGACAGCTTCTTTTTCGTTTTTAACCCCAGCTACTCCGTTTTGCAAAAAATATCCCAAATTATATTGAGCTTCAGCATTTCCTAATTCAGCTGATTTTTTTAAAATTGGGAAGGCTTCATTGTATTTTCCTTGTTGCACTAATGCTTTTGATTGTTGATTCAATTCATCTGCACTTTGTCCAAATGTTAGTTGAATAATAAAAAGAGAAATAAAAATCAAGAGGTTTTGTTTCATTTTAGTAGGGTTACGTGGGAGCGTAATATACAACTCGAATAGATGCGAAACAAACTTTCTCATAAACACCCCAGGGCAAACGCATCATAATTTGATTAATTTTTCCAGATATTGATTGTCCCATCCTGCTTTTAGGCGCTTACTTTTA
>NZ_VJZT01000012.1 GCF_007097245.1 Flavobacterium restrictum
TATTTTTTACCTTTCTTTTAATAACCTCTAAACCCGAGCGTTGCAAACAACACCTTAATGCCAATTCTAGCAATTTTATTGATTTTAAACATATATTCCTCGCGTTTTCTTGGCTTTTGATGGTAACGGCTTTGCGTGAGGGGGCGAAGTGGAGCTCTTTTTAGGACTGGCTTTTGCAGCCAGACCTAAAAAAGCGGGAACAAAGCACCCGACCCGACCTTTTTTAGGGAGGGACACGTCATAATTATTAGTTTAATTGGGTTGAAAATCCTTTTATTATAGGTTTTCAAGCGCAATGGTGGGGAATTGGTATGTTTAGATTCAGAAAAAGCGGTGTATGTAAGGAGTGATTTATGTAATTCAAGAAAACAAATAGGGTTTATCACTTTAAAGAGACGCCTCCTTATCTAATTTACATCAAATATATCTGGAATTCGTAGCTAGGCGAACAACAAAATACTCCATTTTCTGTTTACTTTTGCAAGAAATAAAATCCCATGTCAATAACAGTAAACAATATATCGAAAAATTATGGTGCCCAAAAAGCTCTTGACGCCATTTCATTTACAGTAGAAAAAGGAGAAATCGTTGGTTTTTTGGGGCCAAATGGAGCTGGGAAATCGACTTTGATGAAAATACTAACCACTTATATTGCTGCGGATGAAGGTGTGGCATTAGTAAATGGATATGATGTAAACAGCCAACAAAAATTGGTTCAGCTGTCTATTGGTTATTTGCCAGAGCACAATCCATTGTATTTGGATTTATATGTTCGGGAATATTTAGCTTTTAATGCGGATGTGTATCGTGTTGCAAAATCCAGAATCGAAGAAGTGATTCAGCTAACGGGTTTATCCAGTGAAAGTCATAAAAAAATAGGACAACTGTCAAAAGGATACCGCCAGCGTGTAGGATTGGCCAATGCTTTATTGCATAATCCTGATGTGTTGATTCTGGATGAGCCTACTACTGGTTTGGATCCAAATCAATTGATTGAAATTAGAAATGTGATAAAAAACGTGGGGAAAGACAAGACTGTTTTTTTGTCTACACATATTATGCAGGAAGTGGAGGCGATTTGTACGCGTGTCCTTATTATAGACAAAGGAAAAATTGTAGCCGATAAAAAACTAGACCACTTAATTTCGGCAGATACCGAGCAAATTATTGAAGTTGAATTTGATTATAAAATTGAGGAACAATTGATTGCTACCCTTACTAATCTGGTTTCTTATACCAACACACACGATATGATTTGGGAACTCACCTTTGTTTCAGACAAGGATATGCGATCAACAGTCTTTGATTTTGCAACTGCAAATGGTTTGAAGACATTACAACTCAACCAGAAGAACAAAAATCTAGAAACCGTTTTCAGGGAGATTACCAAATAATTAAAAAAGGCAGCTTATTGAAATAAGCTGCCTTTTTTACATAAATACGAGAATACCAATTGAAAAATGTTATCCCTAACTACTCTTGCTCATTTCCTTGACATAAGGCTGGATTGTAATTCCTGCCGCATCAAAAGCGAGTTTGCAGTTTTCTAATGTTTCGGAAAAAACGGCTCCAAAATCCTCGTTGTTTGCCCAAGGTCTTACGGCTAATTGAATAGCATTATCGGTTAGATTTTTTACGGAAACCTCTGGAACAGGCGTTTGAAGCACTTTGGGGTTGGTATTCAAAACGGTCTCGATAATGGATTTTGCCATTTTGATATCGGTATCATAGGAAATGGCAATTGTCAAATCAGCTCTTCTATAGCCTTGCATCGAATAATTAGTAATAGTCCCATTTGACAAAGCTCCATTAGGGACAAAAATAGTTTGGTTATTGGCTGTGATTAATTTGGTTACAAAAATCTGAATTTCATGTACCGTTGCCAAAACCCCTTGCGCCTCAATGGTATCGCCCACTTTGAATGGTTTGAAAAGAATAATTAACATTCCTCCTGCAAAATTTGACAACGAGCCTTGCAACGACAACCCCACTGCGAGTCCCATTGCTCCGAGAATTGCTACAAAAGAAGATGTTTCGATGCCTAGTTTTGAAATAAAAGTCACAAACAAAAGTACTCGCAAGACCCAGATTAAAATATCGGCAAGAAATTTTGTCAATGTGGGATCCAAATCCCTTTTTACCATTATTTTTTTGATAATTCTAGTAATTACCCGAATGGCGTAAAGACCAACAAAAAGGATCAAAAAAGCAGCAATCAATTTAGGCGAATAATCCAGTATTGCTTTGATAAAAGTGTTGGCGTAACTGGTAATTTGGTCAGGATTTAAGTTCATGTGTTGTGTATACTAAAAAACCTTCTATAAAAGAAGGTTTTGATTTGAAATGCAAAAGTACATTTTATTTTATTTTCAAAAAATTAATCGGCCTCTTCTTCCAGACGATTTTCGATATTTTTTAATGTCGTTGTGGCTTCTGAATCGGAATCATTTTTTAAGGACTCCACTTTATCTATTGCTACTGCCGCTTTTTCTTTTACCGTTTCAACCACTTTTCCTAACGCATCGCTTGCTTTTTCGGAGTATTCAGCGGCAACCGTTTTGGCTTGTTCTGCAAGTACATCGGCTTTTTCAATTACTGGAGTTGCGGTTTCTTTAACTTTATCGATTGTTTCAGCGACAAAAGTTTCGGCTTTATCAAGCATTGGTTCCGCGGTTTCTTTTACTTTGGCCATGGCTTCATCGGCAAAAGTTTCGGCTTTTTCCAGATACGGTGTTGCTGCTACTTTGGCTTCTTCAAAACTAGCTTCTGCTTTATCGGCCAATTCGGTTGCTGTTTCTTTGGCTGAACCAAATAAATTTTTAAAAAAAGATTCTATTCCCATGATATTTTAGTTTTTGATTACCCTACAATACTACTTCTTTTTTTTATAAAAAACTAAAAAAATAGAAACAATTTACTGATTATCAGACGTTGTAATCCAAATACAACCAAACAAAAGCCTTTTATTTAAATCGCTTCTACTATGATACCTTCTTCGTTCAACATACTTTTTAGCATGCTTTCGATACCGCTTTTTAATGTAAAAGTCGAAGAGGGACAACCATTACAAGCGCCTTGCATAATTACTTTTACGGTTTTGGTTGTTTCATCATAGGAATCAAAAAGGATATTCCCACCATCGGCAGCTACGGCTGGTTTTACATATTCCTCTAGAATGTTTATGATTTTTTGAGAGGTTTCGTCTAAACTGTCAAAAGTGGCATCCTTAACGGTGTCGTCTTTTACGGTTGCTTCTAGTAAGCTTTCGTCAAGGACTGTACCGCCATTTTCGATGAATTGTTTGATAAAGGTGCGCAGTTCCAATGTTATTTCTTGCCAGTCGTTCACCTCATATTTAGTTACCGAAATATAGTTTTCGTCGATAAAAACTTCCTTTACATACGGGAATTTAAACAATTCCTTGGCAAGCGGCGAAGCGTTCGTTTCATCTATGTTTTTGAACTCTACAGGATTTTTAGTCAACATTCTACTCACCACAAACTTCAGAGCCGCAGGATTGGGTGTAGACTCGCCATAAACAGTGATGGGTTGTTTTTTTGGTTTGTTATCATCGATTTTGATGATGATGCCGCCATTGTCAACAAAACTTTCTATTTGTTCCGCAACGGCTTCTTGTACATCCTCCCAAGCTACAATACTAAATCGCTCAATGGCAATGAAATTTCCTGAAATGTAAACCGTTTTTACAAAAGGCAAATAGAATAATTGTTGTGCCAATGGAGAGTTTCCTGCTTCGTCAATGTTCTTAAATTCAAAGCTTTCGTTTTGAGTGATAAAATCTTGAAATTCAAATTTTAATATCGCTGGGTTTTGGGTGTCTTTTATTGTAAGTTTAGTCATGATTTTGTAATTTTTTACAAATTTAGTAAAGTTATTTTCTACGAATACCTATATTTGGTTTTTAAATGAAATAAATCAGGAAAATAAGAGTTATCTAAATTGATTTTCATTTAATTGCCCCCAATTGTTTCGCTTTTATTATATAAAATTATTTAGATGTACACCAAATTTAAACTCCTACTAGCCCTTTTTATGCTAACCACCTATTCCTACTCACAGGAGGGAATTCCGGTATATTCGGATTATTTGTCAGACAATTATTACTTAATACATCCCTCGATGGCTGGTGCCGCAAATTGTTCTAAAATCAGGTTTACTGCCCGTAAACAATGGTTTGGTCAGGACGATGCACCACAATTGCAAACGGTAAGTTTTAACGGACGCATCACTGATAAAGCGGGAGCGGGAATCATCTTATTTAATGATAAAAATGGATACCACTCTCAAAAAGGGATGAAGCTTACCTACGCCTATCACTTGATGTTCTCGAGAGATGAGATTGATTTGAACCAATTGTCCTTTGGAATTAGTGCTGGATTTATACAGAGTCAATTAGACGAAACTGGATTTTTGCAATCTGGCGATTACGACCCTATTATTGATGGTACCGTGGTACAAAAGGATGCGTACATGAACTTTGATTTTGGAATGTCCTATAATTACCTTGATTTTTATGTTCATGGTACGGTAAAAAATGCTGTAGAAACCCGACGCCAAATTTACACCGAATATGAAAGTGATAATTTACGAAAATACCTTTTGAGTGCCGGTTACGTTTTTGGGAACAAAGACAAAATTTTGTGGGAACCGTCTCTTTTATTTCAAGTAGTGGATCGAACTAAAGAAAAATCGATTGACTTAAATTTAAAAGCCTACAAGAATTTAGATTTTGGTAGCCTTTGGGGTGGATTGTCCTATAGAAGAAGTTTTGATGGTGCTGAATATACAAATGGAACAACGGTTTCTAAACAAAAACTACAATATGTAACTCCTATTATAGGTATTACTTTCAATAAATTTATGTTTGCCTACACATATTCGCATGTTGTGGGTAATGTAAAATTTGACAATGGTGGCTACCACCAAATCACTTTGGGTATTAACTTATTTTGTAAACCCGAAAAATACGAGTGCAATTGTCCTGCCATTAACTAGATTTTATTTTTATAAAAAAAAACCAAAAGACCTCACACATCCTGCGAGGTCTTTTGGTTTTTAGGCGGTATTGTCTTTTTTTGGAATCTTATTACTAGCGTTGTTTTCTCTCGTTTGTGGGCACGGATTGCAAAGCTTTTGCTATCCAACAGGATGGATCTACTCCAAAAAACTACATCTTCTTGCGCATTCTAGCTACAGGAATATCGAGTTGTTCTCTATACTTGGCAATGGTGCGGCGGGCTATGGGATAGCCACGTTCTTTTAGGATTTCGGCTAATTGATCATCAGGAAGCGGTTTGTGTTTGTCCTCTTCGTCTATGACATCTTTTAGGATTTTTTTGATTTCAAGTGTCGAAACTTCTTCGCCTTGGTCGTTAGTCATGGCTTCCGAGAAAAACTCTTTGATGAGTTTGGTCCCATAAGGTGTTTCTACATATTTGCTGTTGGCAACCCGAGAAATGGTGGAAATATCAAGTCCAACTCTGTCCGCAATGTCCTTAAGGATCATGGGTTTCATTTTGGTCTCGTCACCATCCAGAAAAAATTCTTCTTGGTAGTGCATAATGGCATTCATGGTCACAAAGAGTGTTTCTTGGCGTTGCCGTATCGCATCAATAAACCATTTGGCGGAGTCTAACTTTTGCTTGATAAACTGGACAGCATCTTTTTGCTGTGCTGATTTGTCTCGAGAATCCTTGTAGGTTTGCATCATTTCCTGATAGTCCTTGGAAACGTGCAACGAGGGTGCATTTCTTCCGTTTAAGGTCAACTCGAGTTCGTTATCAACAATGCGAATGGCGAAATCAGGAACTACGTTTTCGGTAATTTTATTATTTCCTGTAAAGGAACCGCCTGGTTTTGGGTTCAATCGTTCTATTTCGTGAATGGCTTTTTTGAGTTGCTCATTCGAAACGTTGTATTTTTGGAGGAGCTTATCGTAATGTTTTTTGGTAAAGGCATCAAACTGATTTTCAATAATATCCGTAGCCAAAGCTACGTATTCCGTAGGGGTTTTGTGTTTTAATTGCAACAACAAACATTCCTGCAAGTCCCGTGCTCCCACTCCCGAAGGTTCGAGTTCGTGAATAACGTGAAGCATGCGTTCGACCATTTTCTCATCGGTATAAATGCCTTGTGTAAACGCCATATCGTCGACCATATCCGGAATACTGCGCCTGATGTATCCCATATCGTCGATACTTCCTACCAAGAATTCGGCGATTTCTCGCTCGTCGTCATTGAGAATAAATGTATTCAACTGATTGATTAAGTCTTGATGGAAACTTACTGGAGCAGCAAAAGGTGTTTCGCGCTCCTCGTCATCGTCGCTGTAATTATTGGCTTGCGTTTTGTAATCTGGTGTGTCGTCGTTGCTTAAATATTCATCTATATTGATGTCTTCGGCTTCAATTCGCTCGGATTCGGCATCGTCATAATCATCATAATCCTCGTTGTCGAATTCGTCTTTCTCGTAATCTTCGGCTTCTTTTCCAGATTCTAACGCTGGATTTTCGTTCATTTCTTCCAACAAACGCTGTTCGAATGCTTGCGTAGGCAATTGAATTAACTTCATCAACTGGATTTGTTGTGGAGATAATTTCTGGGATAGTTTGAGATTTAAAAATTGCTTAAGCATTTTTTTTATAAATTATAAGTTAAAAATTGAAGCAAACACAATTTTCTGGTACTACAAATGGTTTTAGAAATCAAGTTATTATTTAATAGCTGTATAAAATTTTATTCAACATTATTAATGGTAATAGGAAATACAAATAATGTTCTAACAATTTGTCCACTCTTTTTTCCAGGATTCCATTTTGGGGATTTTTGAAATACTCGTAAAACAGCCTCCGCACTTCCATAACCAATATCTTGAGTTATTTTCATATTAGTCAGTGAACCATCTTTTTCTACTATGAATTCTATTATAACTTTTCCTTTTAATCCAGATTTCTCTGGAGCCAAAAAATTGCTCGCAACAAATTTGTATAGCTTTTCTACTCCTCCTTCAAAATCGGGCTTTGCTTCAACTTCTGAAAGTTTGTATATAGTATCATCGTTTATTAGCTCTTGACAATAACTATTTGTTGTAAACGCCAACAAGAAAAATAAAATGATTTTTTTCATTAGGTTGAATTTAGTTTTTAGTTTTATAGTATAACTCTTAACTTATAACTTCATTAAAATTCAGCATTCATTGGCGTTCTCGGAAACGGAATAACATCTCGAATATTGGTCATTCCAGTTACAAAAAGCACCAAACGCTCAAATCCTAGCCCAAAACCAGAGTGAACTGCCGAACCAAATCGTCTCGTGTCTAAATACCACCACAACACTTCTTCGTCAATGCCTAGGGCTTTCATTTTTTCGACCAAAACGTCAAAACGTTCTTCTCTTTGTGATCCGCCCACGATCTCTCCAATGCCTGGAAAAAGAATATCCATAGCCCGAACGGTTTTGCCGTCTTCATTCAAACGCATGTAAAACGCCTTGATATTGGCTGGATAATCAAACAAAATTACAGGACATTTAAAGTGCTTTTCGACCAAATAACGCTCGTGTTCACTTTGTAAATCGGCACCCCATTCGTTGATGATGTATTGGAATTTTTTCTTTTTATTGGGGGTGCAATCTCTTAAAATATCGATTGCTTCGGTGTAGGAAACGCGCTTAAAATTGTTTTCCAACACAAAGTTTAGTTTCTCCAACAACCCCATTTCGCTTCTTTCGGCCTGTGGTTTGGATTTTTCTTCTTCTAATAAACGACCTTCCAAGAATTTCAAATCATCCGAACATTTTTCCATTGTGTATTTAATTACATATTGGATAAAATCTTCGGCCAAGTCCATATTATCGTTCAAATCATTGAAAGCCACTTCGGGTTCAATCATCCAAAATTCAGCCAAATGTCGCGACGTATTAGAATTTTCGGCTCTAAAAGTGGGGCCAAAAGTATAAATTTGTCCCAAAGCCATAGCAAAAGTTTCGCCTTCTAATTGTCCGGAAACGGTTAGATTGGTGTGTTTTCCGAAGAAATCTTTTTTATAATCGATGTTGCCTTCTTCGTTTTTAGGCAAATTATCTAATGGTAAGGAAGTGACCTGAAACATTTCGCCAGCACCTTCAGCATCAGCACCTGTAATGATGGGCGTGTTGACATACACAAAACCTTTTTGTTGAAAATAGCTGTGAACGGCAAAAGATAAAACCGAGCGCACCCGCATAATCGCTCCAAAAGCATTAGTTCTCACTCTTAAATGGGCGTTCTCACGCAAAAATTCCAAGGAATGTTTTTTGGGTTGCATGGGGAATTTCTCGGCATCCGAGTCGCCCAAAATTTCTAATTTGGCAACCTGAATTTCATATTTTTGTCCCGCTCCTTTGCTTTCGACCAAACTTCCTGTTACAGAAACGGCGGCTCCAGTGGTAATTCTTTTTAAGGTTTCGTCAGGCGTGTTTTCAAAATCGACAACACACTGTATATTATTTAGGGTCGAACCGTCGTTCAAAGCAATAAACTGATTGTTTCTAAAAGTTCGTACCCAACCTTTTGCGTTAATTTCGGGCAACGTGGTGGTGCTGCTTAGTAAGTCGCTAACTCTTGTATGTCTCATCTTCTGTTTTAGATTTCTGATTTAATCAATCGAATTACAAATATAATTGATTTGTTTGGAAAAGTTTGGAGCTAATTGCAGCTATTCAATTAAATTAGGCTTCGTCATCCGTTAGGTCTTCCTTTCGGGCTCTCTTTTTTTCAAAAGTCAAAACCAAAGCGGGCAACACCAGCAAATTAGCAAACATTGCAAAAAGCAACGTACAAGAAATCAATCCGCCCAAAGCGATGGTTCCGCTAAAACTAGAGAGCGTAAAAATGGCAAATCCAAAGATTAACACAATCGATGTGTAAAAGGTACTAATACCCGTTTCTTTCAAGGCACTAAACACTGATTTTTTGACTTTTTCGTTATTTTGTAATAAATCATGGCGGTATTTTGCCATAAACTGAATGGCATTATCAACCGAAATTCCAAAGGCGATACTGAATACCAAAATAGTTGACGGCTTGAGCGGAATCCCAAAATACCCCATCAATCCAGAGGTAATACAGAGTGGTAAAACATTAGTAATTACGGATGCCAAAACCATTTTGCCAG
Organism: Flavobacterium restrictum; assembly: GCF_007097245.1. Lineage (GTDB taxonomy): Bacteria > Bacteroidota > Bacteroidia > Flavobacteriales > Flavobacteriaceae > Flavobacterium > Flavobacterium restrictum. The sequence continues at coordinate 9,174 of NZ_VJZT01000012.1, forward strand.
ATCGAAACAAATAAGTCATTAATCCCGCAATCATCAAAATTGCAAAAATAAGGGATTCGATAAGGTTGTCTATCAAGTAGGAAGTTCCTTTCTGGAATACCAATGCTTTTCCGGTAAAGGTCACTTCATAGCGGTCTTTCGGGAAAAGTATATCTGTTTTTTTACGCAACTTCGCTTCTACTTTAGCCATTTCTTCGGTGCCAATGTCTTTCATAAAAGTGGTGATTCGGGCGTATTGTCCAGTAGAATCAACGTAACTTTTCATGAGATTGTCTTTACTGTTTTTAGTTGCATTTTTGGCATAGGACAAGATAAATGTTTGCTCTTGCGAAGTGGGCAATTCGTAATATTCTGGTTTTCCGTTGTAGTAGGCTTGCTTGGAATATTTAACGAGATTGACAATCGAAACGGGTTTAGATAATTCAGGAATACTAGTAATAGTTTGTTGCAATTGATCCATTTTTTTCATGGTCGATAACTTCATAACGCCTTTTTTATGCTTGGTGTTAATCATTATTTCCAAAGGCATGACACCATTAAATTCTTTTTCGAAAAATAAAATATCCTTAAAAAAAGAAGCGCTTTTGGGCATTTCGCCAATTAAACTTCCTGAAACTTTCATTTGCGAAACACCAATTATACTAAAAACGAGTAACAAACCATAAATTATGTAGATTGTTTTTCGTTTGTATTTCACTATGTTTTCGACCCAATTCAACAATCTTGAAATATAGGTTTTGGTCAAATGTTGCAAGTGTTTCTCTTTTGGAATGGGCATAAAACTATACACAATAGGCACCACAACAAGCGTTAGCAAATACACCGTTATGACATTTATGGAGGTAACCAACCCAAATTCAAACAACAAGTCGTTGCCTGTAATCATAAAGGTTGCAAATCCAGCTGCCGTGGTAAGATTGGTCATCAAGGTCGAAACGCCAATGGTCGAAATCACGCGTTGCAAAGCTTTTGCCTGATTTTGATGGATTTTTATTTCTTGTTGGTATTTGTTAATCAAGAAAATACAGTTTGTGATACCAATAACAATTATTAGCGGCGGAATAATGGCCGTAAGAATTGTGATTTTGTAATGAAACAATCCCAAGGTTCCAAAAGACCACATAACCCCAAAAAGCAAAATACAAATCGAGATAAAAGTTGCCCGAAACGAACGAAAAAAGAAAAAGAAAATCAGCGAAGTAATCAGCAAAGCGGCGCCAATAAAAAGCCCAATTTCGCCTTTCATATTCTCGGCATTGATGGTTCTAATGTAAGGCATTCCCGAAACACGAAGATCAATCCCAGTGGTTTTTTCGAATTTTTCGATTTTTGGAATTAGATTTTCGACTACAAATGTTTTTCGGTTGGGTGTGTTGACAATTTTTTTATTCAAATAAATCGCTGACCGAATGCTCCCTGATAGTTTGTTAAACAACAACCCTTCGTAAAAAGGGAGGTTATTAAAGAGTTCGAATTTTATTTTTTGAAGATAAGCCGGTTGTACCGTTTGGCTTTGATCAATAAGCGGCACAAGTTCAAATTTCTGGGCTATGGTATCTTTTTGCAGTTTTTTTAAATCATTTAAGGAGACAACAAGTTCCACTTCTTTGGCATTTTTTAAACCTGTCATAAGCTCATTCCACGCAGCAAAAGCTTTTGGAGTAAAAAAAGTATCGTCTTTGAAACCAATAACAATCAAGTTTCCCTCTTCGCCAAATTTGCTCAAAAAATCTTCGTATTGTTGGTTTACGATGTGCTTTTTGGGCAATAAATTAGCTTCGGTATAGGTCATGCCTAAATTTTTCCATTGCAAGGCTAGAAAAACGGTTAAGACCAAAATAACGGCTAAAATGGTGATTCTATTTTTAAGTACGATTCGGGCAATTGATTCCCAAAAACCGACTTTAATTTTCTTTCTCATATTTGAATTAAAATGCGTGCAAATGTAATCAAAACCGCTAGAATTCATTTCGTTTAAGTAGTTTTTTTGATTTTTACTAGGTCAATTCCTTGTTTTTTTAACTTTACAATAAGATAATTTTATGAGATATAAATTATATATTTGATTTCGTCATCTTTGTGTATATTTCAGAGAGATTAGACTACATCAAAAAAATATGAAAAAGTATAAAAATACATTGTTCTATTTTGGTATAACTGGAGGATTTACAGCTCTAATGTACTGGATTATAAGACAAGGCAAGCATTTAGAAGCAACTAAAACCATTGTTGCGCCTGTGGTCGAAAACAATTCATGGAGTGCCTTTTTGGGTGCAATGCAGCATAATTTTCAGGATCCTTTGGCGATACTTTTACTCCAAATTATTACAATAATTGTGGTGGCGCGCATTTTTGGATGGATTTTCAAAAAAATCGGGCAACCTTCCGTAATTGGTGAAATTATTGCTGGAATTGCACTTGGACCCTCTTTATTAGGCATGTATTTTCCTGAATTTTCGGCGATTTTATTCCCCGCAGATTCATTAGGAAATTTAAAATTCTTGAGCCAAATAGGGTTAATCCTTTTCATGTTTGTTATAGGAATGGAACTGGATTTGAAAGTACTCAAAAACAGAGCCAACGAGGCTGTTGTCATCAGCCATGCCAGTATTGTATTCCCTTTTACGTTAGGGATTGGACTGGCGTATTTTGTGTACAATAGTTTTGCTCCTCAAGGGGTTAAATTCTTGTCGTTCAGTTTGTTTATGGGTATTGCTATGAGTATTACGGCTTTTCCAGTTTTGGCTCGAATTGTGCAAGAACGAGGTATTCATAAAACAAAGTTAGGTGCCATTGTTATTACCTGCGCTGCTGCCGATGATATTACGGCTTGGTGCATTCTAGCGGTGGTGATTGCTATTGTAAAAGCAGGAACTTTTGTGAGTTCACTATATGTTATTTCGCTGGCAATTGGGTATGTGTTAATTATGCTTTTCATCGTAAAACCTTTTTTGAAACGAATAGGTGATTTATACGCTACCAAAGATGCGATTGTAAAACCAGTTGTTGCCATCTTTTTTCTAACACTTATTCTATCGTCTTATGCCACCGAAGTAATTGGTATTCACGCCTTATTTGGTGCTTTTATGACGGGAGTAATCATGCCCGATGTAGCTAAATTTAGAAACATATTTATCGAAAAAGTTGAGGACATATCGGTTATTTTATTATTGCCTTTGTTTTTTGTATTCACAGGTTTGCGAACCGAAATTGGATTGATTAACGATCCTTATTTATGGAAAGTGACAGGTTTTATTATACTTGTAGCCGTAGTTGGAAAGTTTTTTGGTAGTGCACTAGCAGCCAAATTTGTGGGTCAAAATTGGCGTGATAGCTTGACTATTGGTGCCTTGATGAACACACGAGGATTGATGGAATTAATTGTTTTGAATATTGGTTTAGAACTAAAAGTCCTAACACCCGAAGTGTTTACCATGATGGTTATCATGGCATTAGTAACCACGTTTATGACGGGTCCAGCACTAAATTTGATTAACTTTATTTTCAAAACCAAAGATGTTGCCGATGTAGAAGTCGATATTCGTTCGGATGTGTATCGCATTTTGATCTCTTTTGGCAATAATGAAAAAGGGAAATCCTTATTGCGATTGGCAAATAGTTTGGTCAAAAAACAAAAAAACACTTCCTCCATTACCGCCATGCACTTGTCATTAAGCGACGAAATGCACCCTTTTAATATGGAAGATAAAGAAAAAAATAGCTTTATTCCCATTGAAGAAGAATCCAAGTTATTGAAACAAGAAATTACTACCATTTTTAAAGCCACCATAGATATCGAAACCGAAATTACGGATATTGCCAATCAAGGCGATTATGATTTGCTATTGGTTGGTTTAGGGAAATCCATTTTTGAGGGTACTTTATTGGGCAAAGTCATTGGTTTTACCACTAGAATCATCAATCCCGAACGTTTGATGGATAAGTTTACTGGCAAAGAAGGGCTGTTTGTCAACTCCCCTTTTGATGAAAGAACCAGGCAAATAGTACTAAAAGCCAAAATGCCACTGGGAATTTTAATTGACAAAGAACTACAAAAAGTAGATCAGGTATTCATTCCCATTTTCAATTCCGAAGATTCCTTTTTGATTGATTATGCACAAAAATTAATTTTCAATAACAATTCGAAAGTGGTTGTTTTAGATGTAAATGGTCACATTAATACTAATTTTGTTATTGGTAATGCCATTAGCTCTTTGGAACTAAAATACCCAAACAACATTAGTTTGCATGATGATAGAATTATAAAAAAGGAGTTTTTGGCCAAACAAGATTTAATGATTATTAGCCTCGAAAGCTGGAAAGCATTAGTTGATTCTAGAAGCATTTGGTTGAGTGGCGTGCCTTCAGTTTTGATTATAAAGCCTTGATTTCCATATTTTAAGACATACCACAAATTGGACTAGGCAATATTTGCGTTAGGAATTAAACGAGGTAATACCTCCGATTAATTTCATTTCTTATGTAATATAATACCTGTGCAAACTCTTAATTTTGTTGTCATATCTACCAAACAATTCTACGTTTCGTTGACTCAAAAACAATAAAAAAAACCATCAAAATGACTCTTGATGGTTTTTTTATATATTTTTTTTGCAAAGAAATTAAGCCAATAAATCCAAAATAACGGAAGGGAATAATCCTATGATTACATTCAAAACCAATGCTACAATGGCAACTGCATAAATCAAAAAGGGTTTACCCGTTCTAGTTTCATTTGGTTCTTTACCATACATGGCTAGAATTAATTTAAAATAATATCCCACGCTTATAATTGAATTGATAACTGCAGCAATTACAACAACCAAATAACCCGCTTGAATTGTTTGACTGAACAAAACTAATTTGGCAAAAAATCCAGCAAATATTGGTATTCCAGCCATCGATAATAGCGCACCTGTAAGAACAGCAGCTAACAAAGGATTGGTTTTTCCAAGTCCGTGAAAATTGGTAATATCTTCGTTATTTTGGTTTTTGCAAACGTATAAAATCACACTAAAAGCAGCGATTCCAGCCAGGGAATAAGCAGTTGCGTAATACAATAAGCTTCCTGCGGACGTTGTAATGCTCAATAAAGTCATGAGCATAAATCCAGCATGTGAAACCCCTGAAAAAGCTAACATTCGTTTGACGTTGGCTTGTTTTAATGCCATGATATTCCCAACTGTCATCGAAGCGATAGAAATCACTACAATCACCATTTGAAATCCGTAATTAATATCTGCATTCATTGCCGATAATAATTTATACAAAGTCGCCATAGCCACCACTTTTGCCAAAGTACTCATCGTAGCCGTAGTTAATGCTGGTGAACCTTCGTAAACATCTGGTGCCCAAAAATGGAAAGGCACTGCGGCAACCTTAAAGAACATGCCAATAGTTACTAACACAATTCCAATTGGAAACCAAATAGGCAACTCGGCGGATTGTGACATTTCGCTGATTTCAGCAATATCAAATGTTCCCATTGCACCGTAAATCATGCAAATTCCAAACAAGATAATTCCAGAAGCAAAGGAACCCATCAAGAAATATTTCATTCCTGCTTCGTTACTTTTCAAATTCATTCGGTTACTGGCCGCGAGAATGTATAGCGAAATTGATAATACTTCGATTCCTAAAAAGAACATGGCCAAATTGCCAAAAGAAACCATCGCAACAGCTCCACAAAGTAAAAATATTTTTATGGCAATAAAATCCGAAAGTTTACTTTGATGATTTTCGTAGAAATTATGACTTAATGCTACCAAGAAAATCGTTAAAACAATAAATAAACTCGAAAAGCAAACCGAAAATTTATTGACCACAATCATGTTGTTGTAGTAACTGTTTGGAGCATTGTATTCGGAAATTGTTAATCCAAGTACGCCCAACAAACCAATTATTGTTATGGGAATAATGGCTTTTCTGAAATCTAGTATTTCAAATAAAAGGCATAAAACACCTAATCCTATTATAGCTATTAATGTATTCATTTTTTTATTTGACTAGTTAATTCGATTAATTTGGGTTAAAATTTCTTCTAGACTTGGTGTGATCAAATCTATAATTGGTTTTGGATACAGACCAAAAAAGAACAATACAGCAACGATTAGTACTAATGTGATTCCTTCATTGGCAGTTACATCGGCAAAAATACGTTTGTTAGTTTCTCCCAACATGGTGTATTGAAACATTTTCAACATATAATAAGCGCCCAAAATAATGGTCGTTCCTCCCAAAACAGCAAACCAAACATTGATTTGAGACAAACTGTATAAAACCGTAAATTCTCCTACAAAGTTAAATGTGGTAGGTAACGCTACAGATGCCAATACCAATAGTAAAAATAAGGAAGTGAATTTGGGCGTTTGTGCACGGATACCACCCATTTCGGCTATAGTTCTTGTTTCATATCTTCTAAAAATGATTTCGGCTACAAAAAATAATCCCACAACTACAAATCCGTGAGCAATCATTTGCAAAACCGAACCTCTCAATCCATCAAGTGTCAAAGTGTAGGTTCCTGCGGAAATCAGCCCAACGTGTGCTAATGATGAATACGCCAATAATTTTTTCAAATCTTTTTGTCTCAAAGCCACGATCGAACCATAAATAACGCCCGCAATTCCAATCCCAATCAAGACAGGTAAATACTCTTTTGCGGCAAGTGGAGCCAATGGTAATTGCCAACGGATAACGCTGTACAATCCCATTTTTAACATAATCCCAGAAAGTAACATTGTCCCAACGGTAGGTGCTTTTTGATACACATTGGCTTGCCAAGTGTGAAAAGGAATCAAAGGAATTTTGATGGCATACGCCAAAAAGAAAGCCAAGAAAATCCACAATTGTTCGCTAGAGGATAAGTTAAGTTTGTATAAATCTTCAATCAAGAAACTGCCTGCTTTGAGGTACAAATAAACAAAAGCGACAAGCATAAATAAAGATCCAGCAAGCGTGTAAATAAAGAATTTCACCACTGCTTTTTTGCGATCTTCGGCATCGCCATTTCCCCAAATCAATGCGATGAAGTAAATAGGAATAAGTGCTAACTCCCAAAATATGTAATACAAAAGCCCATCTGATGCCAGGAATGTTCCTGTCATTGCAAACGACATAAATAGGATTAAGGCATAAAATGCTTTTGAATTTTTATATTCATTTCCAAAAGAAGAAAAGATGATAATAGGAGTTAGTGCTGTTGTCAAAAGCACCATAGCTAACGAAAGTCCATCGGCTTTTAAGGCAAAGGATACATTAGGTTGTGTAATCCATCGTGTAATAAAACTGATGTTTTCACCCAAATTATAATGGTTTAATAAAACGATAGTGCAACCAAGTGATGCCAAACCAAAGAACAAAGCTACTTTTGATGCCAGTTTATCGCCAGCAAGATAAGTGACAATAGCACCAACCAAAAGCAGTATTAGTAGAAGAGATACATTCATAATATAGAATTATTGTTGAGCTAAAAATAAATAGGAAACAATGGCACAAAGCCCTAATACGAAAGCAAAAAGATACAATCCAATACTTCCATTTTGTACTTTTTTGCCATAAAAACCAATTTCGTTCGTTACTTTTCCGAATCCAAAAACCAATGCCGACAAACTCGTTTCGACAATGTCTCTAAAGAAACGGGACAATTCGTTTATCGTTTTTACAAAAACAAAATTGTAAATTTCATCTACATAATATTTGTTGTACAATACTTTAGAGAATCCAGTAATTGCAGCGTCTTCGGCAGGAACAGTATTTTGTTTGTTGTATTTGATGTACGCAATAGCAATTCCCACTACTCCACCAATAACGGCAAGTGTCATCAATAGGTATTCGGTGCTGCCTAAACCATGTTCTTCTGTCGCTACTTTCGTGAAAAGTGGCGCTAAATACCCGTTTAACCAATTGTATTCTGGAAAAGGCAAGCTAATGATACCGCCAATTGTTGCCAAAACAGCCAATACAATTAAAGGAAATGTGATCAAAGCAGGACTTTCGTGCAAATGGTGTTTTTGCTCTGCCGTTCCTCTAAATTCGTTGAAGAATGTTAAATACATCAATCGGAACATATAAAATGCCGTCATGATAGATGCAATAGAAGCCACTACCCAAAGTGGAATACTATGTTCAAAAGCGACTAATAAAATTTCATCTTTGGAGAAAAATCCAGAAAATAGCGGTATTCCAGAAATTGCTAATGAAGCAATAAGCATCGTGATATAGGTAATAGGCATCGCTTTCTTCAAACCACCCATTTTACGCATGTCTTGTTCGCCATGCAAACCGTGAATCACAGATCCTGACCCCAAGAACAAACACGCTTTAAAGAAAGCATGTGTGATTACATGAAAAACAGCTACTTCATAAGCACCCAATCCCAAAGCCAAAAACATCAATCCCAGTTGCGAAACCGTAGAATACGCCAAGACTTTTTTAATATCATTTTGAACCAAACCTATTGTAGCGGCTACTAATGCTGTAATCGCACCAATAATTGCAATAATAGTTTGTACTTGTGGAGCCAAATCAAAAACAAAATTTAATCTTGTAATCATAAAAATCCCTGCAGTTACCATTGTCGCTGCATGTATCAATGCCGAAACTGGTGTTGGCCCCGCCATCGCATCAGGCAACCACGTATACAAAGGAATTTGTGCCGATTTTCCGCAAGCGCCTATGAACAAACAAAATGCCGCTATGGAGATCCAATATGTATTTAAATTTGTGGCACCAGTAATTGCAGTTTTTAAACTAACATAATCTAATGTCGAAAATAAATTTCCAATGATAAAAATCCCAACGAGTAATCCTAAATCTCCAATTCTATTCATAATGAATGCTTTCTTGGCAGCATCATTAAAATGTTGATTTTTATACCAAAAACCAATCAATAAGTAGGAACAAAGTCCCACGCCTTCCCAACCAATGAATAATACCAATAAGTTGCTACCCACAACGAGTAGTATCATAAAGAAAATAAATAGGTTCAGGTAGGCAAAAAAGGAGTGCATTTTTTCATCATCGTGCATATAACTGAACGAATACAAATGGATTAAAGCACCTATACCAGTTACAAATAACAACCATAAAACGGATAATTGGTCTAACAAGAAACCAAAATTCACCTTAATATTGCTTATTTGAATCCAGTCAAACAATGCAATCGATAGGGGTTGTTTTGTGTTGTTTATTTGCATAAAAAAATAAAGCGTTGCGACAAATGAAACCACAACCGAAACCGTTCCAATCATTCCAGAAACTGATTTTCCTAAACTTTTTCCGAAAAAGACATTGATTAAAAACCCTAAAAAAGGAGCGAGAACTAAAACTAAAGCTATGTTGGTATTCATTTCCATTATCCTTTTAAGTTTTTCAAATTATCAATTGTAATGGATCCTAAATTTCTAAAAATAGAAACCAAAATTGCCAATCCCACCGCAACTTCTGCAGCGGCTACTGCCATCGAAAAAAACACAAAAACCTGTCCTTGTGCATCTTGATGGTACGTAGAGAAGGCAACAAACAATAAGTTCACGGCATTTAACATGATTTCAATCGACATAAATACGATGATGGCATTTCGTCTATACAAAACTCCAAAAACGCCTATACAAAAAAGGATAACGCTCAAGAAGATATAGTTTTCAATACCAATCTGATTTAAAATATTATTCATCTTATTTTTCTAGTTTTTCTTTTTTAGACAATAAAACCGTTCCAATCATTGCTACCAATAACAATATCGATGCAAATTCAAAAGGAACCATATACTCGTTCAACAACACTTTCCCCAACACTTTTATAGATTGAAAATCTTCTCCACTAGAGTCGTAATCACCAACTATAGGTTTCGAATTAATAAATATGGCAATCAAAACAATACAAATTAAACAAAAAGATACAATTGCTCCAAGCCTTGTAATTCGGGGTTTGTGTACCTCATGTTCTTCATTCAAATTCATTAACATAATCGTAAACAGGAACAAAATCATAATAGCCCCAGAATATACTATTATATGTACAATGGCCAAAAATTGAGCATTCAACAACAAATAATGACCCGCAATCGAGAAAAAACAAATGACCAAATAAATGGCACTATGTATAGGATTCCGACTAAAAATAGTCAAAAAAGCAGTCGCTAACGTGATGATTGCTAGAATACAAAAAACAATTTGTACAGGCGTCGCATGAGCTAAATCAGGTATGTGTATCATTAATTAGCGTTTTTTAGTTGAGCATTTTTCATTGCCATTTCTAGTGGCATCACCAATTTATCTTTTCCAAAAATAAAATCTTCTCTTTCGTAACTAGAAGGAACCAAAACCTTTGAAGTGGTCAAGTAAATCGCATCTTTCGGACACGCTTCTTCGCACAATCCACAAAAAATACAACGCAACATATTGATTTCATATATTTCGGCATATTTTTCCTCACGGTACAAGTGTTTTTCGTCTCCTCTACGTTCAGCAGCCTTCATTGTAATTGCTTCAGCAGGACACGATAAGGCACACAAACCACAAGCCGTACAGTTTTCACGACCTTGTTCATCTCGTTTTAGCATGTGTTGTCCACGGTACACAGGACTCATTTCCCGCACTTGTTCAGGATAATGAATTGTTGCTTTTTTTGTAAAAAAGTGTTTGATGGTAATCAACAACCCTTTTACAATCGCTACAAGATACATGCGTTCCAAAAAAGTCATCTCCTTATTGGAGACCATTTTTTTTCTACCCGACAAGGATATAGTTTCTATTGACATTTTTATTTTTTTTTATTTTGAAGCTAATCCTGCACCCGAGCCTGAAAGAGCGAACTGGCGAAGCAATCCGTTACAATTTTTTATGCCGAACATCGGTACAAAAGGATTTTTACTACTATCAGGGCTAGGGTATTTCGTATTTAATACACTCTAGTTTTTATAACCAATTTTCGTTCTTTCGATTCTGTTTTCATTCTTATCAATTAATTCATCTAGATAATTGAAAACAAGCTCTATGTTTTTATCGTGATTTATTAATTTTTTTTTTATATCCTCAATTTCTAACTTAACACTCAAATTGTTAGTTAGAAATTCTCTCATTTTTATAAATGCTTCGACTATTTTTATACTAAATTCAATTGCTCTATCACTGGTCAATATATTCCCTAACATCATTGTTCCATGTTCTGTAAAAACATAAGGCAAGGTTGACGAGAATTTTAATTTATTGAGGTGGTCGCAATTTGCTACCACCTGCTCTTTTTCAATAGCAGTCAATTGAAACATAAAATTATTTGGAAAACGTTTTGTGTTTCTTTTTACTTGTTGGTTCAATTGTTTAGTTGTAACTCCGTATAGTGTTGCTAAATCAGAATCAATCATTACCTTTTGATTTCTAATAAGTAAAATTTTACTCATTATAAATTCTTCTGTAATTATAAATTCTGTATCCATTTTTTAATTTTTATTTTGGATGTGGTCACAGATTGTGACCACCTGTATTTTAACTTGAGGTGCCAATTGGCTTCTCAAAATGTAATTTTTCGTTATTCTATTATAGAATAGATTAAAATTACAATCTTAAAATCCCAAATAAGCTGCTATATCACTCCTCAAAAGCACAATTCCAGTAATCATAATATTTACAATCGAAAGCGGAATCAATATTCTCCATCCCAAATGCATCAATTGATCGTATCTAAATCTTGGAATCGTCCAACGAATCCACATATAGAAAAAGATGAATCCACAAATTTTTGCAAATAAAACAATAATTCCAATGATATTCCCAATATTCACCCCAACGTTTTCAACAACCCAACTCATTCCGGGATAATTATAACCTCCAAAGAACAAAATCGCTAAAATCGTAGACGAAATAAACATATTTGCATATTCAGCAAAGAGATAAAATCCCATTTTCATCGAAGAATATTCTGTATGGTATCCTCCAATTAATTCACTTTCGCATTCCGCTAAATCAAAAGGGGTCCTGTTTGTTTCTGCAAAAGCACAAATCAAAAAGATTAAAAAGGATAGTGGCTGGTAAAATACATTCCAATTCATTCCTGCTTGTTGTGCCGAAATCTCTCTCAAACTCAACGTTCCAGTCATCATCAACAAGGCAATCATCGACAATCCCATCGCAACTTCGTAAGATACCATTTGCGAAGCGGCACGAACCGCTCCCATCAATGAAAACTTATTATTTGATGCCCATCCGCCAATCATAATCCCATAAACACCCACCGATACTACTCCAAATACATAGAGTAATCCAATGTTTAAATCAGTAGCTTGTAATAAAATATCTCTGCCAAAAATATGTAATTTGTCCCCCCAAGGAATAACGGCACTCGTCATCAAAGCGGTACTCATGGCTATTGCGGGTCCAACAAAAAACAAAAATCGATTTGGGGTATTGGGTTCAAATTCTTCTTTCGAGAATAATTTCAATCCGTCAGCAAGTGGTTGTAATAAACCTCCCCACCCGGCACGATTAGGACCAACTCTATCCTGCAAGTAAGCTGCTACTTTACGCTCTGCCCAAGTAGAATACATGGCCATAATCATAGTTATGGCAAAGACCACAACAATAACAACACTTTTTTCTATAATAAACGTACTATCCATTGCTTATGAATTTGTATTATTAGCATTCAATGGAATTTCAGCCATACTAATTTTTTTCCGGTCTTCATCTCTACCCAAAAGAATATTTTTTTCGGTTGCTATTTCTACTTTTTCTAATTTTTGGGTGTAATTATTTTGATTGATAACCGAATCTTTCTCGAATTCTCTTGGGCTTTCGATTGTCCAATCTTCCACGTTTTTATGATCAAAACGGCAACCGTTACAAATGAATTCTTCTACTTCATGGTACTCATCTTTGCGACCCGTTACCCGTTGTATTTCGCCACCAAACATCCAAACGGTTGTTTTACCGCAACATTTATCGCAATCTCTGTGAGCATTATAAGGTTTGTTAAACCAAACTCTCGATTTGAAACGAAAGGTTTTATCGGTCAAAGCACCTACAGGGCACACGTCAATCATATTTCCTGAAAATTCATTGTCAATCGCTTTCGAAATACAAGTCGAAATATTGGCATGATCCCCACGATCCATCACACCATGCACTCTATTATCGGTCAATTGATCCGCAACTTGTACACATCGTTGGCATAAAATACAACGGTTCATGTGCAATTGAATATTTGGACCTATATTTTCGGGTTCAAAAGTTCTTTTTTCTTCAATAAAACGGGTTTGTGATTTTCCGTGCTCGAAACTTAAGTTTTGCAAATCACATTCTCCTGCTTGATCACAAACGGGACAATCCAAAGGATGATTGATCAACAAAAATTCGGTTACCGATTTTCGGGCTTCGGTGACTCTTTCAGATGATTTGCTGTTTACTTCCATTCCGTCCATACAACCCGTTACGCACGATGCCATCAATTTTGGCATTGGTCTCGGATCGGCATCACTTCCTTTGGCAACTTCTACCAAACAACAACGGCATTTACCACCGCTGCCTTTTAGTTTAGAATAATAACACATCGCTGGCGGCACTACATCTCCACCAATCATACGTGCTGCTTGCAGGATGGTTGTTCCTGGCGCTACTTCTATTGACTGACCGTCTATTGTTACTTTCATTATCGGCTACTATTTCTTATTTCTGAAATCAAAATCGTTATTCTTAAATGTATTGTTTCGCAACTAAATGCTTCACTTTCTCAAAAGGTTCATTCACAAAATGGTCTCTGTTTTTTATTTTTTCTGGAAAACGAATGTGGTATTCAAACTCCTCTCTAAAATGACGAATTGCAGCAGCTACAGGCCACGAAGCGGCATCTCCAAGAGGACAAATCGTGTTTCCTTCAATTTTGGATTGAATACTCAAAAGCAAATCGATGTCTTCCTCACGACCGTGACCATTTTCGATTCTATGTAATACTTTTTCTAACCAACCTGTTCCTTCGCGACACGGTGTGCATTGTCCGCACGATTCGTGGTGGTAAAAGCGAGAAAAATTCCAAGTGTTCCTAACAATGCAAGACGTGTCATTGTAAACAATAAAACCTCCAGAACCTAACATAGAACCTGTGGCAAAACCACCGTCGCTTAAGGATTCGTAGGACATTAAACGATCTTCGCCTGCGGCTGTTTTGTAAATTAAATGTGCTGGTAAAACAGGAACAGAACTTCCTCCTGGCACAAAGGCTTTCAATGGACGATCGGAACTCATTCCGCCCAAATATTCGTCGGAATTCATGAATTCATAAACGGATAATCCCAATTCTATTTCATAAACTCCTGGATTTTTAATATGTCCCGAGGCAGAAATCAATTTGGTTCCTGTAGAACGACCGATTCCAATTTTGGCATAATCCGCACCTGAATTGTTTACAATCCAAGGCACAGCGGCAATAGTTTCTACGTTATTGACCACAGTTGGGTTTGCCCAAAGTCCAGAAACCGCTGGAAATGGCGGCTTAATACGTGGATTACCTCGTTTTCCTTCTAGAGATTCTATCAAGGCTGTTTCTTCACCACAAATGTAAGCTCCTCCTCCTATTTGAACATAAAGTTCTAAATCAAATCCTGAACCTAATATATTTTTTCCCAAAAATCCAGCAGCTTTCGCTTCGTTAATGGCTCTTTCTAAAATTTTGTACACCCACATATATTCGCCACGAATGTAGATATAAGAACGGTTTGCACCCAAAGCATAACTGGAGGTAATCATTCCTTCAATCAATAAATGAGGGATATATTCCATTAAATAACGATCTTTGAATGTTCCAGGCTCTGACTCATCGGCGTTGCAAACCAAATGACGTGGTTTTCCTGATTTTTTGTCAATAAAACTCCATTTCATTCCTGCGGGAAAACCGGCACCTCCACGACCACGCAATCCCGAAGTTTTCACTTCTTCGACTACTTCGTCTGGTGTTAGGGTTTTTAACGCTTTTTCTACCGAGGCATACCCACCGTTTGCACGATAGACTTCGTAGGTTTTAATCCCAGGAATATTGATTTTGTCTAATAATATTTTTTGTGACATATTATTTATCGTGTAATATAATTTTATCTCCTTTACAATCGGCAATCAATTGATCGATTTTTGTTTCATTCAAATGTTCCTTGTAAAAATCACCCAATTGCATCATTGGTGCATAGCCACAAGCTCCTAAACATTCTACGCCTCGTATTTCAAAAAGTCCGTCTGGAGTTATTTCCCCAATTTTTACACCCAGTTTTTCACAAGTGTAATCCATCAAGTTTTCTACTCCATTCAAACAACAGGGTGAAGTTTGACAAAATTCAAACATGTATTTACCAATAGGTTTTTGATTAAACATGGTGTAAAAAGAAACCACCTCATACACTTCGACAGGTTTTATCAAAAGTATTTGGGCGACTTTATCCATTAATTCAATACTCAACCAATTCTCGTGAGCATCTTGAACTTCGTGTAAAACAGGCAATAAAGCTGATTTTCTTTTGTCTTCAGGATAATGACTGATTAATTCATCGATGCGATTCATCAATGCTTCGGTCATGTTTATTTCTTGTTTGTGGTACGTTCTTTCCATTTTAATTATTTTAAATTTTGAATTATAAATTTTAAATATTTTCGAATAATTTATAATTTAAAATTCATCATTTATAATTTTTTTATGCGTCTAATTCTCCAGCAATAACATTTAAACTTGATAAAATAACAATTGCATCCGAAAGTAAAGCTCCTTTAATCATTTCTGGGTAGGCTTGATAGTATATGAAGCAAGGCCTGCGGAAATGCAATCGATATGGCGTACGACTGCCGTCGGTTACGAGATAAAAACCAAGTTCTCCATTTCCTCCCTCAACAGGATGGTAGATTTCGGCAACTGGAACGGGAATTTCGCCCATTACAATTTTGAAATGATAAATAAGGGATTCCATATTGTGATACACGTCTTCTTTTGGGGGAAGGTAATATTCAGGAACATCGGCGTGAAATTCGTTTCCTTCTGGCATTTTTGCCAAGGCTTGTTTAATAATGCTAATGCTTTCCCAAACTTCGGCATTACGAACGCAAAAACGATCGTACGTATCTCCAGATTTTCCAACAGGAACAATAAAATCAAAATCTTCGTAGGAACTGTATGGTTGTGCTACCCGAACGTCATAATCAACGCCAGCAGCACGAAGGTTTGGACCTGTAAATCCATAAGCCATAGCTTTCTCGGCGGTAATGGCTCCCACATTTACGGTACGGTCAATAAAAATTCTATTTCTTTCAAACAGGTTTTCAAATTCTTTCCAAGCTATAGGGAAATCAATAAGAAATGTATTTAATAATTCAAAAGCTTTTGGCGACCAATCTCTCTCGAAACCACCAATTCTTCCCATATTTGTTGTCAAACGGGCTCCACAAATTTCTTCGTAGATTTCATATACTTTTTCTCTAAACTGAAAAACATACAAAAAACCCGTATAGGCTCCTGTATCTACACCAAGAATTGAATTACAAATTAAGTGATCCGTAATTCGTGCCAATTCCATCACGATAACTCTTAAATATTGGGCTCTTTTAGGAACTTCAACACCTAATAGTTTTTCTAAAGTCATCCACCAACCCATATTGTTAATGGGAGAAGAGCAATAGTTCATACGATCCGTAAGTGGCGTGATTTGGTAAAAAGGACGGTTTTCGGCAATTTTTTCAAAAGCTCTGTGAATGTAACCAATAGTAGGTTCGGCTTCCAGAATTTTCTCCCCATCCATCAACAAGATATTTTGAAAAATACCGTGTGTAGCAGGATGTGTTGGACCTAAATTCAAGATAGAAAGCTCGCTTCCATCTTCATTGTGCCGTTCTTGGATTATTTTAGCATAGCGATGCTCTGGTGGTAATAATAGTTCTGACATTTATCTAATGTGAAAAATTATATGATGTGTTTCTAGCTATTTATTGTTGTTCTTCCAAAGAAACGGTCGTCTTTATCAGTTCTTCCGCTGTCTTCCATTGGGAATTCTTTTCGCATCGGATGCGAAATCATTTCATCCATGTTCAAAATACGTTTCAATTGTGGATGCCCGATGAAGTTGATTCCAAAAAAATCCCAAGTTTCTCTTTCCATCCAATTGGAACTCAAGAAAATATTGGATATTGTTTTTATTTCGGGTTTTGCTCCATTTATAAAAGACTTAATTTTGATGCGTTTGTTTTCGTACCAATTGTGCAAATGATATACGACTGCAAATTGCCTTTCTTCTTCATTATCAGGATAATGAATACCACATAAATCGGTTAAAAAATGAAAGCGTAATGTTGGGTCGTTTTTCAAGAAGAGAATCACAGCCGTAATTTTGTCAGCATCAACTTCAAATGAAAAAATATCTTTTTCTTGATCGAATTGAAAAACCGCCGAACCAAAAGTGGCCACTAGTTTTTCTTGGATTTCTATTGTTTCTAAAGCCATTTTTATTTGATATTATAAGAAGCCAATAATTCTTGATACTCGGGAGAACTTCTTCTTCTTACGGATTCGCTTTTTACTATTTCTTGCAATTTCATCACGCCATCCACAATTTGTTCCGGTCTTGGCGGACAACCAGGTACATAAACGTCAACAGGTATTACTTTATCAATTCCCTGCAAAACCGAATAAGTGTCAAAAATCCCACCAGAACACGCACAAGCACCAACAGCAATAACCCAACGAGGCTCTGACATTTGCTCGTACACTTGTCGTAAAATGGGTGCCATTTTTTTAGAAATCGTCCCCATTACCATTAACATATCGGCTTGACGAGGAGAAAAACTTACTCTTTCTGATCCAAATCGGGCTAAATCGTAATGCGATGCCATGGTTGCCATAAATTCGATACCACAACAAGAGGTTGCAAAAGGCAATGGCCAAAGCGAATTGGCGCGTGCTAGACCAACGACATCATTGAGTTTTGTAGCAAAAAAACCTTCGCCTGAAACACCTTCTGGAGGTGCTACCATTTCTATATTTGAATTGCTCATTTTAATTTTAGATTTTAGATTTTAGATTTTAGATTCCTGTGAATCTTTAAAAAAAATCATTTTTTAAATCAATATTTTAATTTGAGAAATTTATTTTAAATCTAAAATGCTATAATTTAACTGTTGTCAAATATAAAATCTAAAATCTAAAATTTAAAATTTCTCTATTCCCATTCTAATGCTTTCTTCTTGATGATGTAAAAGAACCCCACCAATAATAAAAACATGAACACAATCATTTTAAACATACCTTCGATACCTAATTCTTTGAAATTGATTGCCCAAGGGTATAAAAAGATTACTTCGACATCAAATAATACAAAAAGAATGGCTACTAAAAAGTATTTAACCGAAAAAGGAATTCGGGCATTACCTACGGATTCGATCCCGCATTCAAAGTTTTTATCTTTGGTCTCGGAGTTTCTTTTTGGCCCTAATTTTCCAGAAACAAAAATGGTTCCTGCAACAAATCCTACTGCTAAAACGAGTTGCATCAGGATAGGAATATAATTTATTTGATCGGATTGCATAATATGTGTATTTGTTATAAAACAAGCTACAAATATAGCTTTAGCGCATTTAAAACACAAGCTAATGACTAGAATTAGTTTCAGTCAAAATACGGTTTTCTTGTAATTTTTAATGATTATAAATAATCCTGTATTTATAATCTTGTTTATTGAGTTTTATGTAAAAAAAAACGTTCCGAAATAAATCGAAACGTTTTTTAGACATTTGTGCCAAAAATAGGTAACTATTTTTATGCTTAAAGAACTGCTACTTTAGCAGCAACTTTACCTTTTCTTCCTTCTTCTTCTTCATAGCTAACTCTGTCACCTTCGCGCAATTCTTCCGCGTTGATTCCTGATGCATGAACAAAAATGTCTTTTCCTGTTTCTTCGTCTGTAATGAATCCGTAACCTTTAGATTCATTGAAAAATTTAACTGTACCTGTACGCATTGTAATAATAATAATAATTTATAATGAGGCAAATGTAATCTTTAATATAATACGAAAGTTATTCTTGCATTATTTTTTTGTAAAAATATTGATTTACAGTTGTTTCGGCTTTTATTTTAAACTTAATTGAATATGTAATTCGTTTAATTGCAATTCATCAATAGTTGATGGCGCATCAATCATTACATCTCTACCCGAATTATTTTTTGGGAAAGCAATGAAATCACGAATGGTTTCTTGACCACCTAAAATGGCCACTAATCGGTCTAGACCGAAGGCTAAACCTCCGTGTGGCGGTGCTCCAAACTGAAACGCATCCATTAGGAAACCAAATTGCGCTTTGGCTTCTTCCTCGGTGAAACCTAAATATTTAAACATTAATTGTTGCGTCGCTTTATCGTGTATACGAATAGAACCACCTCCAATTTCGTTCCCGTTCAAGACCATATCATAAGCATTGGCACGCACTTTCCCCGGGTTTGTTTCCAGTAAGCGCATGTCTTCAGGTTTTGGCGAGGTAAAGGGATGGTGCATGGCGTGATAGCGTCCGCTTTCTTCGTCGAATTCTAGTAAAGGAAAATCCACTACCCAAAGTGGTGCGAATTCAGCTGGATTTCTTAATCCTAAACGTGTGGCTAATTCCATTCTCAAAGCCGAAAGTTGTGTTCTTGTTTTATCAGCTGAGCCAGAAAGCACAAAAATCATATCGCCAGCAACGGCTCCTGTGGTTTTTGCCCAATTGGTCAAATCGTCCTGATCGTAGAATTTATCTACGGAAGATTTGAAAGTGCCATCTTCGTTGCATTTTACATAAACCATTCCGCTTGCACCTACTTGTGGACGTTTTACCCAGTCAATTAAGGCGTCAATTTCTTTACGGGTATAATTTCCTGCTCCTGGAACTGCTATTCCAACTACTAATTCGGCAGCATTGAAAACTGGGAATTCTTTGTGTTGTGCAAATGCGTTCAATTCACCAAATTCCATTCCGAAACGAATGTCTGGTTTGTCATTTCCGTACGTTTTCATGGCATATTCGTAAGTAATTCTGGGGAATTTAGCGACTTCGATGCCTTTTATTTCTTTTAATAAATGTCTAGTCAACCCTTCAAATACATTCAAAATATCTTCTTGCTCGACAAAAGCCATTTCGCAATCGATTTGTGTAAATTCGGGTTGTCTATCGGCACGCAAATCCTCGTCACGGAAACATTTTACTATTTGAAAATATTTATCCATGCCACCCACCATCAATAATTGTTTGAACGTTTGTGGCGATTGTGGCAAAGCATAGAATTGCCCTGCATTCATTCGAGAAGGAACAACGAAATCTCTAGCTCCTTCTGGTGTTGACTTGATTAAGTAAGGTGTTTCTACTTCGCAAAAATCCAAATCAGATAAGTATTTGCGTACTTCCATCGCTACTTTATGACGGAAAAGCAAGCTGTTTTTCACCGGATTTCTACGAATATCCAAGTAACGGTATTTCATTCTAATATCTTCTCCACCATCAGTTTCGTCTTCAATGGTAAATGGAGGAGTCAGCGATGCGTTTAGAATTTTTAATTCAGATACTAATATTTCGATTTCTCCCGTTGGGATATTTTTGTTTTTGGCTTCACGCTCAATAACGCTTCCCTTTACTTGGATTACATATTCGCGACCAAGCGTTTTTGCAGCATCAAAAACGGCTTTTATGGAGCGACTTTCGTCAAAAATTAATTGCGTTATTCCGTATCGGTCTCTTAAATCTACCCAATTCATAAATCCTTTATCGCGTGATTTTTGAACCCAACCGGCAAGTGTAACTTCTGTATTGATGTGAGAGGCGTTTAATTCACCGCAATTATGACTTCTGTACATGTTTTATATTTTAAATTACTATCAAGTCCATATTTTGAACTAGGGTGCAAATTTAGTACTAATTATTAATAATATGGGTAAAAATCAGGTTTTGGAACAAACATAAAAGAATTTTTATATGGCAATTAAACTAGAATATTTTTTTATTTTACCAAAAAATAGGTTCGTATTTAGCGAACCTATTAGAAATTTATGGATTTATGTTTTATGCTAAAAGTCCTTTATTTTTGGCAATATTGACTAAATCTGTATCAGTTCCATTTTCCATTTTTAATAACACTTTTAAATTTTCTTTACGACGTTCGATAGCACTTATTGAAATGGGAATGTATTGTGGCATTGCTGCCATTTTTGTCCCTTTTGATAATTGAAACAAAATTTGTTTGTCGATTTGGTCAATTTCTATCGTA
The DNA here is from genome assembly GCF_007097245.1 of Flavobacterium restrictum. Lineage (GTDB taxonomy): Bacteria > Bacteroidota > Bacteroidia > Flavobacteriales > Flavobacteriaceae > Flavobacterium > Flavobacterium restrictum. The sequence goes on from NZ_VJZT01000012.1 coordinate 30,422, forward strand.
TCGTTTTGCAATTGACTTAAGAGTTGTAAAACAGACTGGCTGTAATATTTTTCGTTTTTCAATATTTTATCGAAAGCAAAAAGTAATTCATTAAAGGTCAAATCATTTTTTATGACTAGACCGCTCGGATTTATGTCTTTTATTATTGTTTTTATTCGCAATGATTCTGTGTACATCGTGAGTAGAATAATCTTGCAATTGGGCATTGTTTTGAGAAGTAATTTAGCTAAATCCTCGCCTGAAAAAATTCCTTTTTCTTCGTAAGGGGGTATACTTATATCTAAAAAAGCAATGTCATAAGGAACTATTTCAGGATTTATTATGGCTTCATATCCTGATTTACAATCTTTGGACTGCGTAATTGCAAAATCATATTCATTTGGGTTATATCGGGTAATGGCGTTTTTGTATCCTTCTATTATAAAAGGATGGTCGTCTACGATTAAAATATTGTTTTTAATCCTAGTTTTTACATCAATTGACTCGGTTTTCATTACTGCGTAGGTTTTTAGTTAAGTTGGAACATTAACTGTAATAGTTGTTCCTTCTCCTATTTTTGAAATTATTGTAACTGTGCCATTACATTCATTGGTTCTATAAATTATATTTTGTAAACCAATGCCTTTTTTAGCTTTCTTGACATTATAACCAATGCCGTTGTCGCTGATTACCAAAACTAAATTGTCTAATTCTTTTTTAAACTCAATAATTATGGTAGTTGCCTTGGCGTATTTATTACTGTTTTGAAGGGCTTCTTGTACAATACGATACAAATTGATTTTAGTAGCATTACTAATTAATTCCCATTTGATTGACGCGTCAATATTGGAAATTAATTTGGACGTATAGGTGTTTTTTTGCTTTTCAAATAAATCTTCCACCAATACTACGAAGTTATTAATTAAATCCGACTTTTCTCGGTTCAAATCATGTGAAATTTCACGAATGTCTTGTTCGATATTTTTTAATTCCGTGAGGTAATCATTTCTTTTCTCAAAGGCAGTTTGGTCATTGATTTGATTCAAGCTGTCTAGATTAATACGTACGCCAAACATACGTCCTAAAACACCGTCGTGAAGTTCTCTTGCAACTCGTTTTTTTTCGATGAGACGGCTGCTTTCAATGGCTGTTTGTTGCGAAATTATTAGGTTGTAAATTTCGGTATTTGCCTTTTGCTGTTCCTGTTTAAATAGGAGTGCTCGGTGTTTGGCTCGTTGGGTTATACTAATAAAAGTAAAGGCAGTTAGGAGCAAAACAAGTCCAAATACATAGAGCAAATTCCTGTTTTGAATTACTAAATCGGTGTTTTCGTTTTTTATTTCATCGGTTTCGTATTCAATTCGCGAGAATTTATCACCTATTTTTCGTTCGGCTTTTTGAAGACTGTCGTTGATGTGAATGTATTCTTTGGAGTATCGAGTGGCATTTTTGGGCTCGACAAGTGCGATTTGTTTGAGTGCCGCCAAAACATTTCTAAAATTTTTTGCTTTTCTAGAAGTGGTAAGTGCTTCGTTGGCATATTGTATCGCTTTTACAGAATCTTTTTGATAGGCATAAAACTCCGATAAGTGTATTTTGTTTATGAATACACCAGATGTTAATTGTAAGCTGTCCCTTATTTTCAATGATTTTATAAATTCTTCAGGAAGGCTATCGAGCTCTTTTAATTTAAATTTGGAATACGCTAAATTATCTACTAGCATAGCATATAAGGCAGGTTTGTCTATTTTCAATTTTTTTTGGGACAAGCCTTCTTGAAAATATTTTTTAGCTTTACTATGTTCATTCAAGTTTTGATAGACATACCCAATATTGTTTAGGGATGTTGCTTTTGACTGAAAAACGTTAGGAATCACTTTGTCATCAATGCTTTCAAGTGCCTTGTTATGAAATTCAATTGCTTTGTTATAATCACCTATTTCATTGTAAATAGCACCCAATAGATTGTTTGCGTCATACAAAATATCATTTGCTTTTTCTCCTTTTATAACTTTTAAGGCATTAAAAACGGCAATTTCTCCTCCCAAAAAGTCACTTTCCCCATACTGTAAATTCGCTTTACTTAATCGAGTTCTTGCTAAATTATAGTTGTCATTAAGCTTTAAATACATTTTTTCAGCTTTAAAATAATACATAAATGCACTATCTGAAATGCCTTGTGAGACGTAATAATCTCCTAAATAAGTGAATGCTTTTGCAGTGTTTATATTGTCTTTTCCTATTTCTGCATTTTTTATAATTAAACGAACTGTTTTTTTGTAATCATTCCAATCGTTCATGTTGTAATACCTATTAGCTATTTTAAATAGATTTATTCTATTAATTGAATCATTTTCCTGATTAATAATGATTTCAAAAGCTTTCTGGTTGTATTCTTTTTTTTTAGTTAAGGTGAGACTGTCGTCGTTAGCCAAAGATAAATATGAAGAGAGACTGTCATTTGTTAGACTTACTGAATTTTCATTGTTGTTCTTTTTGGTACATCCAAAAAGAACAACAATGAAAATGACAAGTATGAGGAGAGATTTTTTCAATAGTTTTTTTGCATTATGACCAAAAATAGTAAAACTATTGAAATAAAAAAAGGGCTACCATAAAATGATAGCCCTAATATAAAATTTGATGCTTTTTAATTAATCTACTTTTTTGTTTCCACCAACGCTGCTTCCGCCATTAATGTCAACTTTTTTGTTTCCACCAACGCTGCTTCCACCATTAATGTCAACTTTTTTATTTCCACCAACACTACTTCCACCATTGATTTCAATTGAAGTATTTTTTTCATTGATGTTTTTGGCTGCTTTTTCATTTGAAGTAAATGATGTTAATACCATTACTAATGAGAATAATCCGATGGTTAAGATAGTTTTTTTCATGATTTGGGGTTTATGTTTATACGTTTTTTAAAGGTTTTTGCCACTATTATTGCTTAATGACATAGTAAAAGTATACAGCAACTCCTGAATTAGAATGAAAAAAAATGCGTTTGTGGTAGAATGAGTTCGTTTGATAGTGAATACTGGTCAAATTTGGGTAAATGACTTTTTTTTAAATTTCGAGATAGTTTCCAGCCGAAATCTCACTAATTATAAGGTCAATATTAGTCTTGTAGGTTTTTGAAAAGGGAAGTTTTGTAGTGGTGTTTTTGATATAACACACGGTATTTCCAGTATGAATTCTAGAAATGTAATTTTTATTTACAATATAACTGTTGTGAATGCGCACGAATGGTTGGGGTACTAGTGCTTCAAAATGTTTTAGTGTTTTGAAAGCGGTAACGATTTCGCCATTATTTAAATGTAAATCCGTTGAATTATTGTCGGCTTGCAAATAACAAATGTCATTGGCATTAATGTACCGGTAATCGCCATAGGATTTTATGCACAATACAAGAGGTTGTTGGGCTTGAAGTTGAACTGGTTTTTCAGGATTAATGGTATTTGTTGCAGGTTTTGGGTCTTCCTGCGGTACTGATTTATCCAACTTCAAAAGCAATTTGATCAAATCGATACGGGCTACTGGTTTTATAAAATAATCGGTAACTTGATGTTTTATACACTCATAAGTGAAGTCTTTTTTGGTTGTAGTGATAATTATTTTTGGAATGACGTTCAAATAACGGTGTAATTCATTCAGGAGTGTTATTGATAAATTACTATTTGGATCCGTTGGGTCAATTTCTAAAAAAACTAGTTGCGGGTTGTATTCTAATATTAAGTTCAAACCGTCTTCATAATTTTGAGCTTTTCCTACAAAAGAAAGTTCCAAAAAACAATCAGCCACAGCTTTGGTTTTCAGGATACTGTCTTCATTGTCGTCAATGATTATGTATGAATACGTCATCAATAGTTTTTACTAAATAGTTTAGTTTTTTATCAGCTTTAGTAATTGAAATTGGCTTGCATTACAGCTAGTTTTGGTAAACTAATTGGAAATTATTAATGCTTTAACTAGCTAAAAATAAACAATACACTGTTTTTTAGGGTCTGTTGTTAACACATTAGCGCTCAATGTTAACAGATTATGGTGAAATGCAAATAAATCCGTTGAACTGCATATTTTAAAATTATGAATGATCAGGCAAAGATTCGATTTCTAATTTTGTACCGCTATGGAACAATTGATTTTGTGCTTTACTGAAATCCTAACTTTAGTCACAATCAATCAAATGACTTAATTTGGATTTAAAAGTCTATTATTGAAGATTTTTGTTTTAAGAAAATTGAATTCCATATAAAAATTAAGACTATTTAAACAATTGTAATAGAAAATATAATTTATATTTGATCCAATAAAAAATAAACAGAAACTATGGCATTCAATTCTAAAAATCCGTTTTTAACTAACAAAACTTTTTCGACAGCTACTGTTTCCAAAAAAGACGAAGTACATCAAGCCACTGTCTTGGGTTACGACACCGAGATGACTTTGTCAGGAACAATTAATAAAAGTTTGATCCTGTTTTTATTGCTAACTGCATCGGCAACGGTGATTTGGTGGTTAACATTTAATGGTATGAATCCTATAATTCCAGCTTTTGGAGGCGCTATAATTGGATTGATTTTGGTTGTGACCTCGGCTTTCAAACCGCAATTATCTCCATATTTAGCACCTGGTTATGCGTTATTTGAAGGACTTTTTATAGGAGGAATATCAGCCATTTTTGAAGCTCGTTATCCTGGGATTGTTATTCAGGCTGTTGGAGCTACGTTTGTTACTTTTTTGGTTTGTTTGGGACTTTATAAATACAAAATTGTAAAAGTAACCGAGCAATTCAAATCGGTTGTGCTTGCCGCAACGCTTGCCATTGCTACCTATTATCTTGTTTCATGGTTATTCTCGATGTTTACTAGTTTTACACCGGTACATTACGGGAATTCAGGAATGAGCATTGGGATTAGCGTGTTTGTAATTGTAATTGCTGCTTTGAATTTGTTCTTGGATTTTGACCGAATAGAAAAAGGTGCGGAACAAAAAATGCCCAAATACATGGAATGGTATGGCGCAATGGGTTTAATGATTACTTTAGTTTGGTTGTATATCGAGTTTTTGCGATTGCTTTCTAAACTATCGAGCAAAAACTAATTAATTTAGAAACAAATTAGGCAAAAGCCTCAAAAGAATTGCATTCTTTTGAGGCTTTTTTTTTGGATTTAATTGTGAAAACCTTTTTTAATACTAAAAAGGACAGTTTTACTTTTTTTGATTATTGGATCTTTAATCTAAAAAGAATCAAAGTCCTAAATCAATAACGAAACTAATTTTTACGGCAATGTTATCTTCAAATTTAGACAATTGATTGGGGCCATATCTATAAAAACCGCTCAATCCCAATCCTTTATAAATTTGATTGAGTTCGATTCCTGACTCAAAAAAACCATCTTTTAGAGTTTTATATTCAATCCCTACATGTTGCTCGGGATGTTCCATAGCGCCCCAAGCCATTCTAGAAACCAAAACCAATGATGGTTTTATTTTTTTGAAAATAACGACTCTGCTAAACCCGTGTTTGAACTGAAAAAAAGCAAATTTACTAGAGAAAAACTCATTGAAATACATGGTTTCAAAACTGTTTTTCCCTGAAAAAGTAATTCGTTGCAGTACCGTTTCCTTGGTCAAATTATTAGGTGCCGTATTGTATAAATGCGTAATGGGCAAATCGCCTAGAGCATAACCAGCTTCAAATAGCAAATTGGTTTTTTGACCATTCAAATACTTTTTTTCGTACTCGGTTCTAAAATCAAACTTGCTGAATTCAAAATCATTATTGGCTATTTTGGGTAACGATTGCGTAATTTGAAACGTAAATTTTGGAAACCTTTTTTCGACTTCAATTCTTCCTGATGGCGTTTGCATATAATCGCTGAAAGGCGACCAACGCAACGAAACCATTGCTGTAGTCAAGGTATAATTATCGTATAATTTTCCGTTTAGGTTGTACAGATAATTAAATTTTGGAGTAACAACCGTTTGCGAAAGCTCCCAAACACTTTCGGTTTTTGGGATAATTTTGGTTTCAATAACGCCTTTCCAGCTCACATAATTATAAAAAGTGCTGATGTTTATGGGTCTTGGATCATAAATTTTAAAGGCGCGCTTGTCAATCGACCAAGTGGTGCTGCCAATTTCCTTAACATCATCCGTATAGGAAATGCCAATCCAAGAGTTCGAAAACTTGCCCAATCGAGTACCAATACCTAAATTGTATTTTAATTTTCCGTCTTTGATACCATAAGCGGTGTAGCCCTCCATTTTTAGGATTTTCGAAAAATGATCGTTCGTTATTCCGCCCGCTCCTACCCGAAAACCTTCGTAATTGTTGAAACTAATGAACTTTCGTAAATTCAAATCTACAAATCCTACAGGCAAATACCCGTTGAGAATTTTTCGACCTAAAGTCAATCGGCTTTCGATTCTTCTTTTTACCGAAAGGCTATCGAGAGCGCTATATGTTTTTTGGCTTCGGGCGTCTAAACTGTCTTTCCTGAAGTGTTCCCAAAAACTTTCTGGCTTGTTGATGGCATCGTCTTTGACTTCAATAAAAATTGACGCTTTTTTGATTGTTATGGGTTGGTTGTACTTGATATCAAAATTGTGGGTTTGCGATAGTAAATACGTATAATCCGAAGCTTGTTTTTTTCGGGTTTTAAAATCTTTGGCCACATCGCCATCAAACTGAATCGTACCACCAAGAATCTTGATGTCATCGTCATTTTTGCCTTTTACAATTTTAAAAATCTTATCATTAGGAAACCACAATTGCACTTGAGGAATGTAAGTAAATGTATGAACACCGCTTATATCAAGGACTCCTTTTATGCGCATAACCGCTTTTGCGACTGCAAAATTTTGCGTATCTATGTACAAAACACCTTCTAATCCTGCTGCTTTTCGTTTCTTTTTGAAATAAACCATGGCTGTTGGCCGGCCATCAATGATTACCGAATCGAGCAATTTAAAATTGTATTCATTAGGCGCATCGGTAGCAATGGGACTGTTGTATTTGGTTTCAAAAAGTTCATAACGCAAATCGTAAATAGAAAACGATTGCAAATTAAATCCTAGTATTTCGTATATGGGTTGCTTGAAACCTGCCATTTTTGTCCCTAAAATCGTTTCTTTCAGTTTGTGATTATTGAATTGAAATTGGGACACTTTTTCGGTTTGAAACAAATGTTGTTGCTTAATAATTTCTTTAAACTTATAATTAGAAGAATCTATTTTCACAAACTTTTTCCCATACGATTTCACGATAAAAACCGAATCCAATTCGCTGCGTATCGAATCCGGATTAGCAGTTACGAGGAGTTTAGTATAGGATTTAAAATCAAAACTTTGTAGCTGTACTTGCGGGTTGTTATTGTTTTTGTTGGCAATAACTTTTTGAATTAAGGCTAATGCTTGTTTGGAATTGGCAATTTTAATTTCGGCTAAATCAGTTGTTTTCGCCCCCATTGCAACCCAATAATAAGACTTATTTTTTGCTGTAAAAACGGTCGTTTTAGAAAATCCAATATACGAAACCTCGAATTGGGTCAACTCATTTGTAGTAGCAAGCGTAAATTTTCCGTCAACATCGGATATGGTATTGATACCACCATTAGCAGTAATGGTAGCAAATGGAAGGGGTAGATTAGAAGTCCCATCTTTGACAATCCCATTTATTTGAAATTGCGCATGAAGCGAAAATGTAAAAAACAAGAACAACAGGCGTGCATGCTTCATAAAAAGTAGTGTTCAAAGAAAAACGAAAATACCATTATTTTGGTATACTAAAAGCAGCAATAAAAAAATCCGTTCGCTGGAACGGATTTTTTTAAAGGTAAATGAGTCCTTACACTTTCATGATTTCGGCTTCTTTTAGCACCAATAATTCATCTATTTTTCTAATAAATTTATTGGTCAAATTTTGTACTTCTTCCTCGGCGCTTTTGCAAATATCTTCCGAAGTTCCGTCTTTTTCTAATTTTTTAATATCTGAATTGGAATCTTTTCGAACATTACGAATCCCAATTTTAGCATCTTCGGCCTCTGATTTGGCTTGTTTTGCCAAATCTCTTCTACGATCTTCGGTCAAAGGAGGAACACTAATGATGATAACATCACCATTATTCATGGGGTTAAAACCAATATTAGCGACCATAATTGCTTTTTCAATTGGGTGCAGCATGTTTTTTTCAAACGGTTGCAACGTAATTGTTCTTGCATCTGGAACGCTTATTTTGGACATTTGTGACAGTGGACTCGCAGACCCATAATAATCTACAAAAACACTACCCAACATGGCTGGAGATGCTTTTCCGGCACGAATATTTAAGAATGATTTTTCTAAATGTGCAATAGAACCATTCATGGATTCCTCGGTGCTATCTAATATAAATTCAATTTCTTCGGTCATTTTTTTAGATTTTTTTGGATTTTTAGATCATCTAAAAAGCCAGTTATATATTAACTACTGTTCCTATATTTTCGCCTTCGCAAATTTTCAATAAATTCCCCATGGTGTTCATATCAAAAACAACAATTGGCAATTTATTTTCCTGACTCAACGTAAAAGCGGTAGAATCCATTACATTTAATCCTTTTTTAATAACCTCTTCAAAGGAAATGAAATCAAATTTCACGGCACTTTTATTTTTTTCTGGATCCGAATCATAAATTCCATCCACGCGAGTTCCTTTCAAAATCACATCGGCATTAATTTCCACACCTCTTAAAACGGCTGCAGTATCAGTTGTAAAGTACGGATTTCCGGTACCTGCACCAAAAATCACAATTCTTCTTTTTTCGAGATGGCGAACGGCTCGTCGCTTGATATAAGGCTCGGCAATAGACTCAATTTTCAAAGCAGTTTGCAATCGGGTTAGCATTCCTTTTTCTTCGAGTGCTCCTTGCAATGCCATACCGTTGATTACCGTAGCTAGCATTCCCATGTAATCGCCTTGTACGCGATCCATTCCTGCACTTGCTCCTGCAACACCTCTAAAAATATTTCCACCACCAATAACAATGGCAATTTCCACACCTCTATCATGAATTTGTTTGATTTCATCAGCATATTCAGCTAATCTTTTTGGGTCAATTCCGTACTGCAACTCGCCCATTAAAGCTTCGCCACTTAATTTTAGAAGAATTCTTTTATATTTCATTCCGATTTGTTATTTAAAATTTGGAGTCATGCTGTCGCTAACTCAAGTCATTCCGATTTGTTATTTAAAATTTGGAGTCATGCTGTCGCAAACTCAAGTCATTCCGATTTGTTATTTAAAATTTGGAGTCGTGCTGCCGCTAACTCTATTCAGGTGAATTGAATTATTTTGTGCAAATATAGACATATTCTCATTTTATTAAAAAAATGATTCATAAAATAAAAGAACATTTTTCAAAATTCAACGTGATATTTATCACTCACTTTCTTTTCCAAAAGGAGTACTTTTGGATCAAAACAACCTTAATTATGAAAGCAATTGTGGCCAAAGCACTTTTTGACAGCCATACCTATCCCGAATATCGAAAATTAATTGCTGATTTGCTCACCGAAAACAAAACAACAGGAAACGACCAATCAGCGGAATTAACCCACTATTCTTCGCTAAACAATACCCGAATGAATCGTTTAGACAAAACCATTTCACTGTTAGAAACTGTTTCTTTGGCATTAAAAAAAATAAAAAAAGAATACATTTGGCTAGTCCTTTCCGAAGGCTGGTGCGGTGATGCTGCACAAATACTACCCGTTCTTAACAAAATGGCGTTAGAAACAAATGCAATCGATTTTAGAATCGTTTTACGTGACGAAAATGAATCCTTGATGAATGGTTTTTTGACCAATGGTGCAAAGGCAATCCCAAAGTTAGTATTAATTGACAAAGCTACTGGGAGTGTAATTGGGGATTGGGGACCTAGACCCAAAGCCGCTATTCAATTGATGCTGGATTATACGTTGAGAAACGGAGTCATTGACCAAAAAATCAAAGAAGAATTACAGATGTGGTATTTTCACGACAAAGGAATTGCTATTCAAAATGAAATTCTCGAATTGATGATGAATGTAGAACGGTAAATCACTTTTAAGTACCCAAAGTTGCCTCAAAATCAGTTACATCAACCGCATTCGCAACATTATAATCGCCAATTTTGGTGCGTCGCAAAACCGTTAAATGAGAACCTGATTGCAAGGCGACACCAAAATCGAAAGCCAGCGAGCGAATGTACGTTCCCTTGCTGCAAACCACTCTAAAATCGACTTCGGGAAGCGCAATTCTGGTGATTTCAAATTCGTGTATGGTAGTTTTTCTGGAGGCAATTTCAATAGTTTCTCCTGCACGAGCGTGTTCGTAAAGACGAACACCATCTTTTTTGATAGCCGAATAAATGGGTGGTTTCTGGTCAATTTCGCCTAGAAATTGGGTCACCGTTTCGTGAATAAAAGCTTCGTCAATATGCGAAATTGGAAAGGTTTGGTCAATTTCGGTTTCTAAATCATAGGAAGGTGTTGTGGCTCCAATGTAGAATGTTCCTGTATATTCTTTGGCTTGACCTTGCAACTCGGTAATTCGTTTGGTAAATTTTCCAGTACAAACCAAAAGTAAACCACTTGCTAATGGATCTAATGTGCCAGCGTGACCAATTTTGAATTTTTTAGGAAGTCTCACTTTGTTGATCAGGGCGTACTTCAATTTATTTACAGCTTGAAAAGAAGTGAAATGCAAGGGTTTGTCAATCAAAAGGATTTGCCCGTTTAAATAGTCTTCAGCAGTCATTAAATGATGGTCAAAGGATGAATGAAAAAATGAATCACCAATAAAACAATTCCTGTAATAATGCGGTAATACCCAAACATTTTGAAACCATTTTTTGTCAAAAACCCGATGAATGTTTTGATGGCTAATAATGCCACCACAAAAGCGACGACATTACCAATAATCAAATAGTTAATTTGGTCGTGAGAAAGTACAAATCCATCTTTATAATAATCGTAACATTTTTTAGCTGTTGCGCCAAGCATCGTTGGAACGGCTAGAAAAAACGAAAATTCGGCTGCGGAGGTACGTGACAATCCTTGTGACATCCCGCCCACAATACTGGCACCACTTCTAGAAACGCCAGGCACCATAGCCAGACATTGAAACAATCCAATTTTGAATGCTTGAATATAAGTGATATTTTCTTTCAGTTCCGTAGTTGGTACCGTTTGTGATGGGCTAAACCAATCGTCTACTTTTAACAAAATGATACCTCCAACTAATAGCGACACAGCTACCGTCACGGGACTTTCTAATAAAGCATCGATTTTTTTGCTAAAAAGCAATCCAAAAACAACGGCAGGAATAAAAGCGACCAACAATTTAAAATAAAAATCAAACGACTGAAAAAAGCGTTTGAAATACAAAACCACCACCGAAAGTATCGCTCCTAACTGAATCACAATGGTAAAAAGCTTCGTAAAATCGTCGTGCGCAATCCCGAAAAAAGACGATGCAATAATCATGTGACCCGTTGAGGAAACAGGCAAAAACTCGGTTATGCCTTCAATTATTGCCAGAATAATAGCTTGTAGTGTATTCATTAGATTGTAGATTTTTGAGTGTAGATTTTAGATTCTGCTAAACGAATACTAAATACTGTTTACTGTTTTTTAGGATTTTTCAGAATTGCATAAATGGTAATCCCAAAACCAATTAAAACGGTTGTTGGAGCCAATCTAATGCGTCTGAAATTGAAAATAGCATCGCTAAATACTTTAGGATCATCGCTTCCGCCACCAGACATAAGTATAAATCCAATTACGATTACCGCAATTCCGATTAAAAGAATTTTGTAATTTATTTTTTCAAAAAGGAATTCTTGTTTGTGTTCTTCGTTTTTCATTTTCATTTTTTTATATCACCCTAAGCGCAGTCGAAGGGCTAAAATCATCAATCTAAAATTAATAAAGATCGTCTGTTCTTAAATTTAAAAAGCGTTGCGTGGCAAAATAAGTGCTCAACCACGTGATTAAAACACCAAGTCCAAAAACACCCAGTAGCACTAAACCAATTAGCAATTTGTCCTCCATAATACCCAAATCTGGGAAGCTAGTTTCAAGATAAATCAACACACCAATAAGTGCTAGAATGGCTAAACCAGCGCCAATCATGCCCAGCTTAATGCTTCTTGTTACAAATGGTTTGCGGATAAAGGATTTTGTAGCTCCAACCATTTGCATGGTTTTAATAATAAATCTATTGGAATGTATGGACAAACGCAACGAACTATTGATTAACAAAACCGCAATTACGGTCAGAAATCCGCTGATGATTAGAATCCACATACTAACTTTTTTGATGTTATCGTTGACAAGATTTACAAGCTGTTTGTCGTAAACAATATCTGAAACCATGGCATTTTTGCGCAAGCGGGTTTCTATTTTTGCAATGCTGTCTCTTTCTACATAATCGGCTTTTAAGTGAATATCAAAAGAGTTTTGAAGTGGATTTTCGCCTAAAAAAGTCAAAAAATCTTCGCCAATAATATCCGTATGTTCCTTGGCTGCTTTTTCTTTGGAAACATAAACGAAAGATTTTGCGAATTTTACGGTTCTCATTTCGGTATCAAAAGCTTTGATAATGGTATCATTTGCTTCATTTTTGAAGAAAACCGTCATGGCGATTTTCTCTTTAAAATCATCGGCTAATTTTTTGGAATTAATAATAAATAGACCCAAAATCCCCAAGAGGAACAATACCAAGAATACACTCAATACTACCGAAAAATAAGAGGAAATTAACCTGCGTTTTTGAAATTTATCAAAATTAGAGCTCATAGTTTACTTAAATTATGGGGTAAAAATAACAAAGAATTTCTTTATTTAAAGTTAATAACGTTCAAAGTTTTAATTTTCGTGCAATAAATGTAAATTTGCCACTCAATTTTACAGAATCCTTTTTAGAAGCATCCCGATTTACCGAGACTGAAGGGTTTAAAATACACATTCCATGAAATACAATCCGAACGAAATAGAAGATAAATGGCAAGAATATTGGAAAACCAATAAAACTTTTGCAGCACAAAATAATTCTGATAAACCAAAATATTATGTTTTGGATATGTTTCCGTATCCATCAGGAGCGGGATTACACGTGGGGCATCCGTTGGGTTACATCGCTTCGGATGTGTATTCGAGATACAAAAGACATCGTGGATTCAATGTTTTGCACCCAATGGGTTACGATAGTTTTGGATTGCCCGCCGAACAATATGCGATTCAAACGGGCCAACGTCCGGAAGATACAACATCCGTAAATATTGACGGAGGTTTGGACAAGGAAGGAAACCAAATTGCAGGTTATAGAAAACAACTCGACAAAATAGGATTTTCATTCGATTGGAGTCGTGAAGTACGTACTTCAAATCCGGATTATTACAAACATACGCAGTGGATTTTCATTCAATTATTCAATTCGTGGTACAATAAAAGCACGGACAAAGCCGAGGATATTTCGACTTTGGTTTCCATTTTTGAAACAGAAGGAAATGCGAATGTAAATGCCGTTTGCGACGACAATATTGTTACTTTTTCGTCAAGCCAATGGAATGCACTTTCGTCAGAAGACCAACAAAAAATATTATTGCAATACCGTTTGACTTATTTAGCTGAAACCGAAGTCAACTGGTGTCCCGGATTGGGAACGGTTTTGGCGAATGACGAAATCGTAAATGGCGTTTCGGAACGGGGTGGTTTTCCTGTGATTCGCAAGAAAATGACGCAATGGAGTATGCGGATTTCTGCTTATGCAGAGCGTTTATTGCAAGGTTTGAATGACATTGACTGGAGCGAAAGTATTAAAGAAAGTCAGCGGAATTGGATTGGGAAATCGGTTGGAGCGATGGTTTCTTTTAATTTGAAGCCAAGAGCCAAGAGCCAAGAGCCAAGAGCTATCGAAGTATTTACTACAAGACCAGATACGATTTTTGGAGTTACGTTTATGACTCTAGCACCTGAACACGAATTGGTGGCACAAATCACGACTCCAGAACAAAAATCGGCTGTTGATGCCTATATCGAAAAAACAGCAAAACGTTCCGAAAGAGAGCGTATGGCGGATGTAAAAACCATTTCAGGCGTTTTCACGGGAGCGTATGCCGAGCATCCGTTTACGGCAGCACCAATTCCGGTTTGGATTGGGGATTATGTTCTCGCAGGTTATGGAACTGGCGCTGTTATGGCGGTTCCTTGCGGAGACGAAAGAGATTATGCTTTCGCCAGTTTCTTCAAAGGACAAAACGGAATGCCCGAAATCAAGAATATTTTTGATAAAGACATTTCCGAAAGTGCTTTTGGTGCGAAAGAAGGTTTTCAATTGGTAGATTCTGATTTCTTGAATGGATTAGGATACAAAGAAGCCACCAAAAAAGTCATAGCTGCATTAGAAGAAATAAACCAAGGAAAAGGGAAAATCAATTACCGTTTGCGTGATGCAGTTTTCTCCCGTCAACGCTATTGGGGCGAACCGTTTCCGGTATATTATGTGAATGGCTTGCCGCAAATGATTGATGCGAAATATTTGCCAATCGTGTTGCCAGAAGTAGAGAAATATTTGCCAACCGAAGACGGATTGCCTCCATTAGGAAACGCAACAATTTGGGCTTGGGACAGCGTAAATAATAAAGTTGTTGAAACAAATTTGGTCGACAACAAAACTATTTTTCCATTAGAATTGAACACAATGCCAGGTTGGGCGGGAAGTTCTTGGTATTGGATGCGTTATATGGATGCACACAATGAAAGTGAATTTGCCAGCAAAGACGCATTGAACTATTGGGAAAGCGTGGATTTATACATTGGCGGAAGCGAACACGCTACAGGTCACTTATTGTATTCCCGTTTTTGGAACAAATTTCTAAAAGACAAAGGTTTTGCACCAACCGAAGAACCCTTCAAAAAGCTGATTAATCAGGGAATGATTTTGGGGCTTTCTGCTATAGTTTATAGAATTGAAGTGTCTATACTTGGATATTTTGAAATTTTAACTAATGAAAACGGTGAAGAAAAAATAATTTTTGATGGAACTGAGGTTGATTCAATTGTGAAAGAATTATTTGTTTCTAAAGAAATCTTAGCGAAGACTTTAGGATTGAAAAATTTAAAAGAATTCGGAGGCGGTGGGTTTAATAAATTATTTACTAAAATACCAAATAAGGATGAATTAATCATATACATATATGATAATTTTGGTTTTTCTGAAGAAATAATAAGTGACGTAATTAATAAAAGAAAAAAACTTTTGGAAATTAAAGCATTTCCTTTGAGTGTTGATGTTGGGAATGTTAATCTTTCGGATGAAATTAGTGATTTAAATGTTCTGAAAAAATGGTCAGGATGGGAGAATGCAAAATTCTTATTAGATAATAATAAATTGATTTCTGAAAGAGTTGTCGAAAAAATGTCGAAATCCAAATACAATGTAGTAACTCCAGATGATATTTGTAACGAATACGGAGCCGATACGTTGCGTTTGTATGAAATGTTTTTAGGACCATTGGAACAAGCGAAACCTTGGAACACTGCAGGAATTTCAGGCGTTTTTGGATTCCTTAAAAAATTATGGAGGCTTTACTTCGATGAGAATAGCGGTTTAATCGTAAACAACGACGAGCCAACGAAAGACAACTTAAAATCATTGCACAAAACCATCAAAAAAGTAGCAGAAGATATTGAAGGTTTCTCGTTCAACACTTCGGTTTCGCAGTTTATGATTTGCGTGAATGAATTGTCAACGCAGAATTGTCATTCCCGTGGGATTTTAGAACCATTAGCGATTTTGATTTCGCCTTATGCACCACATATTGCCGAGGAATTGTGGTGTCAATTATCCTCCCCCAACCCCTCCGAAGGAGGGGAGAAAGTACTTCCAAAAGGATATAAAGGAATTTCCGAGCAGCCATTTCCTGTTTTTGAAGCCAAGCATTTGGTAGAATCAGAGAAAGAATATCCAGTTTCCTTCAACGGAAAAATGCGTTTCACGATGGTTTTGCCTTTGGATTTAACCAAGGAACAAATCGAGGAAATCGTTATGAATGATGAAAGAACCATCAAACAATTGGACGGAAAAATACCAAACAAAGTGATTATCGTTCCTGCTAAAATTATTAATTTGGTGGGGTAAATTTAGGATAGCGCTTCAAATCGAAAGCCTCTTTGCTGCAAAGCTTCAATTATTTTGGGCAAGGCATATTTCATATTCACTGCCGCTTTTACGCTGTCGTGAAACACAATAATACTCCCGGATTTTACATTGTCTAGCACGTTGTTCAAACAAGTTTCGGGAGTTATGGTGGTGTCAAAATCGGCACTCAACACGTCCCACATAATGATTTTATAACCTAGTTTAAGCATTTGTCGGGCTTGGCTATTTTTTATTTTGCCGTAAGGCGGACGAAATAAAGTGCAACTATCCCGTGTTTGCTCGTTAATTGCAGCATGACATAATTTGGCATTTTCGAGATATTCCGTAATGGTAGATTGCCAGCCATTCAAATGATTTTGTGTGTGATTTCCTATAGCGTGTCCTGCCAGAATGGTTTGAATGAAAATATCGGGTTGTTCTTCGATGTTTTTTCCAATACAAAAAAACGTCGCTTTTATGGCATTTTTTTTTAATTCACTTAAAACCCAAGACGTAACTTCAGGAGTTGGACCATCATCAAAAGTAAGGTAAATGGTGTTTTCGCTATTGGGAATATGCCAAATATAGCTGCGGAATAGCTTTTTTATAACCCGATTTGTTTTTGTCCAATACCACCGCATATTCTTCCTGTTTTTTTTCGGGAATAAAGATAAAAAAAATGTAGCACTATTTTCATAGTGCTACATTCATTTACAAATAGGCCTTGTTCTGTTTTTTATTCTTTTTCACGACCAAATCGTTCAAAAATATTAACATAGGTATTGAACTGGATTTTGTTTTTGTTGTAAAACGCTACATCTTTACTTTCTTTCATCACGGTCAATAAACTGCGATAACGCTCAATATCGGTTATAATATCAATTGCGATATCAGTTTGTTCAGATGGGGCTAATTTGCTGTAATAGTTAAGATTTTCTTGGTATTTTTGAATTAATTTATTCAAAAGATCGTGTGCTTTTCCAGTTTCGCCCACATCATAATACCCTTTGGCAAAAGGTTCTAAAAGGGAGTAATATCCAAATTTCTCCAACGGCATTTTGTCCATAGCCAAATCAATAATTTGTTTTGCTTTGTCCAATTTTCCTTCCAGAATTAATTGATTCATTAATCGAGACAAGTACGAACGGTAATTGATACTGTTTTTTCTCGTTT
The DNA here is from genome assembly GCF_007097245.1 of Flavobacterium restrictum. Lineage (GTDB taxonomy): Bacteria > Bacteroidota > Bacteroidia > Flavobacteriales > Flavobacteriaceae > Flavobacterium > Flavobacterium restrictum. The sequence goes on from NZ_VJZT01000012.1 coordinate 47,743, forward strand.
CGGGATCGTGGTAAATGGTAAGGCTTTCGCTGTTGCCCCAGTCCATTTTCATGATATTGGCGTACATTTTGTCAGAATCAATCATTCCCATATCAAGCGGGCTGCCGTCTTTAGGAAACGTTGTTTTTAGGGGCACTAATTTATAAGCCATTCCTACAAGTTGAAGGTAATCCTTCATCCATAGAAAATCTTCGGCATCATAGGCACCGGTGCTAAAATAAATGGGTCTTTTCCAGTTGTTATTGGCAATAATATCAAGCATCATCAACCTATTTTTGTACAAAGCGCTTCCTTTGATGTCGATATCAATATAAGGAACGATAGAATCATTGTATTTTGAAGCCACAACTTTGTTTTTGATGATTTCATTTTTATCAACCGGAATTCTAATTTTATTGGTTGGGAAAAAATGAATCGTTTGTCCGTTTTGCAATTCAACGGTCGATTTTGGATTTTTAATAAACCGAATCAAATCTTTCAGATCCCAGCGGCTTTCGACTTTTTGAATATAAGCTACATAATCCAATTTATCGCCCACATAATCCTCGTGATTAAAGGAAATAGGCAAAGGTTCAGCATCGTAGGTTTTGGTTTTCATTTGGTCAATATACCAATCGGTCATGAAGAGGCTCGTGTTCACAATTTTTACATCGGTTCTTACTTTTTCAATTTCTTGGGCGTACCAAAGTGGAAAGGTATCGTTGTCACCAATGGTAAATAATATGGCATTAGGATCGCAGGAATTCAAGTAGGCTTTTGCCAATGCTACTGCGGTGTAGCGATTAGAGCGATCGTGATCATCCCAGTTTTGAGAAGCCATAAGCACCGGAGCGGCAAGTAAACTAGCGGCAATTAATACTGGACCAGCGATTTTTGGAGCCAAGTATTTTTGGGCACTTTCGTACAAAGCATAGACTCCAAATCCAATCCAAATAGCAAATACATAAAAGGAGCCTACCAAGGCATAGTCTCTTTCTCGTGGTTCAAAAGGGCGTTCGTTCAAGTAAATTTTAAGCGCAATTCCTGTAAATAAAAACAAGGCTAAAAGCACATAAAAACTTTTTAAATCCTTATTGGCATGATACATTAATCCTATGAGCCCCAGCAAAAATGGCAGAAAAAAATATACATTTCGTCCTTTGTTATTCAGAACATCCGAAGGCAAATTGTCTTGCGAACCCAAGTGCAGTTGATCCATAAATTTGATACCGCTAATCCAATTTCCGTCGAGATTGTCGTATTTTCCTTGAACATCACTTTGTCGTCCTACAAAATTCCACATCAAATACCTCCAATACATATACCCAAATTGGTATTCGAACATAAAACTTAAATTATCAACTGTAGTTGGTTTTTCGATGATTAAAAAATCGCCATAACTCTTTAAAAACTTCACATAACCTTCGTTGTCAATTTGTTTTTGAGCATAAGCAGTTCTGAATTCGGCTACTGTTTTTTCTATTTCATTGCGCAATTGTGCTGTCGCTTTATTGAGTTCTTCTTCGGTCAATTGACTTGGATCCACACCATATTTAGGCAAATCATCTTCGTAAGCATAATCAGGATTTATTTTGAATGCAGGCGGATTGGTAAAATTCATATAGTTTTCTACATGCTCCGTGCTCCACAATCTTGGCAAAATCGTTTTTTGATTGTCGTCGCTGTTTTGTTCCGCTTTGATGTAGTTATTTACAATGACATATTTACCGGTTTTGTAATCTCTTTCGTAGTTGGGTGCTTTGTCTAAATAGGGATTGTTTTTGTCCAAACCTCCAAAAGTCTCGGTGTATTGCGGGCCATAAAACAATGGATTTGATCCGTATTGTTCCCTGTTATAATACGCAAGAACCTCTCTAGCATCCGATGGTTTGTTCTCATTGATAACAACATTCGCATTGGCACGAATAGGCAACATCATCCAAGTAGAGAATCCTATCAAAATAAACAAAACACACAAAATCAATGTATTGTACTGCACAAGTCCTTTGTCATGCGTGAATTTTAATCCAAAATAGAAAAAAGCAATTAGCAATAATGCTACTGCAATAGTTCCTGAATCAAAAGGCATTCCTAAATCGTTGACCATAAAAACTTCGGTTTTACCAAAGAAAGCCATCGTTAACGGAAGCAACAATTTGAATATAAAAAGCAATATAGAAACCACTACGACATTAGCAATTATAAAATTCTTGAGGGTGACTACTTTATAATGCTTAAAAAAGTATAAGAAACCAATAGCTGGAATCGTCAATAAAGCCATAAAATGCACCCCAAACGAAAGTCCAATAACTAACGAAATAATAAGCAACCATTTATTACCTCTTGGCGTATCCATATCCTGCTCCCAGCGCAATCCAAGCCAAAAAAGTAAGGCAATAAACAGGGAGGCCATAGCATATACCTCGGCTTCAACGGCATTGAACCAAAAACTATCCGAGAACGTGTAGGCCAAGGCGCCCACCATCGAACTCCCAAGTATCACAATGGCATTACTTTGTGTCAATTCCTCGGTAGCTATAGCTTCTGGATTTGAATTTGTAATGCGGACAATGATTTTTTTCAAAATCATGGAACTAGACCAATACATAAACAATATGGCAAAAGCACTCGAAAAAACAGACATCATATTTACCATCAAAGCAATATGTTTATCATCTATGGCAAACATTGCAAAAAAAGCGCCTATCATTTGAAACAAAGGAGCTCCAGGTGGGTGACCAACCTCTAGTTTTGCTGCCGTAGCAATATACTCGCCACAATCCCAAAAACTCATAGAAGGTTCAACGGTGAGAGTATAGGTTAGTAATGCGATCCCAAATGCCAACCAACCTAAAATTGTATTCCACTTATTGAAATTGAATGTTGCCTTATTCATGTAGTAAAAATTGTTTTATTTTTGAGTTACAAAGAAAATGTTTTTTTGTGTAACGATACAATCATTAACAATTTTTTCTAAAAAAGTATTTCTAGAGGGTAACTTTCTGAAAGCAAGTTATTTCTAATTTTCAACACAACAGTTTTCGATTTAAAATATTTTTTTTTGAATAAAAAGCGTTCAAAAATTTGTACAACTTAAAATTTGTTATAAATTTGCACTCGCTTAACAGCAACGAAATTGGTCTATGGTGTAATGGTAACACAACTGTTTTTGGTGCAGTCTTTCAAGGTTCGAGTCCTTGTAGACCAACAAAAAAAACCTCTCAAAATTTTGAGAGGTTTTTTTATGCTTTTTTTTAAGGTTTTAAAGAACTTATATTTTAAATGTAATTACTGGTTTTACGGTATGATTCACAAGATCTTCGGTGATACTTCCGTTAAAAAAATGAGCTAATCCTGTGCGTCCATGACTGCAAATCCCAATCAAATCAGCATTGATACTATTGGTAAAATTGATAATTCCTTTTTCGATGTTCGAATCGTTATAGGTTTGCAAAGTATAGTTTGAAATATCAAATTCAGCTATAAAATCATTCATGATTTTAGTCGCCACAGATGTAGTTTTAAAACTATTTGGCGTACAAATCATCACTAAATTTATCCTTGCGTTAAATAACGCAGCAAATTCAATCATTTTTCGGAACGGTTTTTTGGACTCTTTAGAAAAATCGGAAGCAAAAACAAAGTCGGAAGTAATGAAATCGCCGTGGTCTTTTTTAATAACCAGCACTGGAATAGTAGACAGCCGAACTACTTTTTCAGTATTAGACCCTATAAATATCTCTTCCATGCCTGCTACACCATGCGAACCCATTACAATTAAATCTACTTCGTTTTTTTTAGTATAATTCAATATTCCCGAAAAAGCCTTCTCAAATTGAACCACTTCTCTAATTACAATTCCGTCTAAATAAGGGCTGCTTTTGATTTTTTCAAAAGTTTCATGTGCCTTTCTCATAAACAACATCACTTCGGGAATACTGGCACCGCCGGTTGTAGCGTCACTCATTTGCCCTGGCAATTCCAGCATGTGAAGCAAAGCAATTTCGGCATTATTGTTTTTTGCAATTTGGGCTGCCACTTTTAATGCGTCTTCGGCATAGGCAGAAAAATCGGTTGGGACTAAAATTCGTTTCATAATTTAGGGGTTATTTCATGAGAAAATCCTTTATTTTAAATCTACTTTAAAGATAAGAAATATTTTTACAGCAATCAAATATTTTGATTTATAAAAAAACACTATATTTGCACCGTTATTTATTAAAACTTAAGTAATGAGGGGACTAATGTCCCCTCTTTTTATAAAAATATGACATTTAAAGAAAAGGTAAATACGGTATTAGAAGAATGTCTTTTGGATAAGCCATCAATTTTTTTAATTGACTTAATCATAACAGATTCCTTTAAGGTAATCGTGAATTTAGATGGCGACAATGGGGTTGCTTTGCAAGATTGCATTGATGTAAGTCGTGCAATTGATGCCAATTTGGACAGAGAAGAGCAAGATTATTCTCTAGAAGTAGCGTCAGTTGGAGTGGGTTCGCCTTTAAAAATGATTCGCCAATATAAAAAAAACGTTGGCAGAACGTTAATTGTTAAGACAACAACTCAAAATATCGAAGCCGAAATAATAGAAGCTACCGATGATTTTATAATTTTGTCTTGGATGGCTAGAGAACCCAAAAAAATAGGAAAAGGAAAAGAAACGGTGCAAAAAACACAGGAAATTCCCTATTCAGAAATAAAAGAAGCAATTGTTACAGTAACATTTTAATTAAAGAGTTCGCATGGAAAATTTAGCATTAATCGATTCATTTTCAGAGTTTAAAGACGATAAACTTATTGATCGTGTAACGCTTATGGCAATTTTAGAAGATGTATTTAGAAATGCATTGAAAAAGAAATACGGTTCAGATGATAATTTTGACATCATTATAAATCCTGACAAAGGAGATATGGAGATTTGGAGACGAAGAGTAATCGTTGCGGACGAGGACTTGGATTTTGAAAATGAAGAAATCACATTGACCGAAGCTAGAAAAATAGAAGCCGATTTTGAAATTGGCGAAGAGGTTTCAGAAGAAGTAAAATTAATTGATTTAGGTAGAAGAGCTATTTTGGCCTTGCGCCAAAACTTGATTTCAAAAATACACGAACACGATAACACCAATCTTTACAAGCAATTTAAAGATATTATTGGTGATATTTATACTGCCGAAGTGCATCACGTACGCCCAAGAGTAGTTATTCTTGTGGATGACGAAGGGAATGAAATCGTGTTGCCAAAGGAAAAACAAATTCCATCTGACTTTTTTCGTAAAGGCGATAATGTACGTGGAATTATAGAAAGCGTTGAATTAAAAGGAAACAAACCTCAAATTATTATGTCTAGAACTTCGGAGAAGTTTTTAGAAAAATTATTTGAACAAGAAATCCCAGAGGTTTTTGACGGTTTGATTATGGTTAAAAACGTAGTTCGAATCCCAGGCGAAAAAGCAAAAGTAGCCGTAGATTCTTATGACGATAGAATTGATCCAGTAGGAGCTTGTGTAGGTATGAAAGGATCTCGTATTCACGGAATTGTTCGAGAATTAGGGAACGAAAATATTGACGTTATCAATTACACCAGCAACATTCAATTGTTCATCACTAGAGCCTTAAGTCCTGCCAAAGTATCTTCAATCAAAATTAATGAAGAAACCAAAAGAGCCGAAGTTTTCTTGAAATTAGAAGAAGTTTCTAAAGCAATTGGTCGTGGTGGTCACAATATAAAATTAGCAGGATTATTGACAGGATATGAATTAGATGTTATTCGCGAAGGCGATATTGCTGGAGCTACTGCTGATGATGACGATGTTGAATTAACAGAGTTTTCGGATGAAATTGAAGACTGGGTTATCGAAGAATTTGCAAAAATTGGTTTGGATACTGCCAAAAGCATCTTGAAACAAGACGTCGATGATTTGGTAAGAAGAACAGACCTAGAAGAGGAAACAATTCTAGATGTAATTAGAATATTGAAAGAAGAATTTGATAGTTAATCAAATCTTCTAGCAACACAACAAAAAAGGTAATAATAAAAAGGTTTTATGTCTGAAGAGAGAGTAATAAGAATAAACAAGGTTTTAAGGGAATTAAATATTTCGTTAGAAAGAGCTGTGGATTATCTAAAAGATAAAGGTATTGCTATTGACGCAAACCCAAACACAAAAATCTCTGATAAGGAATTTAATATCCTACAAAGTCAGTTTGCAGGCGACAAGGGGAACAAAGAAGCTTCGAAAGAAGTGGGCGAAGAGAAAAGGAAAGAAAAAGAAGCCCTTAGGGTAGAACGTGAAAAAGAAATTGAAGACAAACGTAAAGTCGAAGAGGAGCGTTTGAAACAACAAGAAGTCATCAAAGCGAGAGCGGTGGTAACTGGACCAGTACAAGTTGGGAAAATTGATTTAAACCCAAAAAAACCAACCGTAATTGTTCCCACCCCAGCTCCTGTTGCTGTTGCTGTAGAAAAAAAGGAAATAGCAGTAGTTGCACCAGTACAAGAAGCAAATCCTGTAACTCCAAAGGAAATTACTCCAGAGAAAATTGTTTCAGACAAAAAAGAAATAAAACCAATTCCTGGTATCAAAGAGATTAAGAAAGCAGTAGCTGCACCAATTATTCCAAAAGAAAAAGAGGTCGTAAACACTACTACAACCACTGATGAAGCGCCAGTTGATGAAACCATAACAACGCAATACCAAAAACTTTCTGGTACTACTTTAACTGGTCAAGTAATTGATTTATCGCAATTCAACAAACCGAAAAAGAAAAAAGAAGAGCCTAAAATTACACCTAACAAGCCTGGAGTTCCCGGAGCAGCTGGTGCTAATAATGCCAACAAAAATAAACGCAAAAGAATTGCACCTAAACCAGGAGCACCAAGACCACCTGCAATACCAGGAGTTCCAGGTGCACCTAATCCTAACAAAATCACCCCAAACACGGGTGGCGGAGGTTTTAATGCCAACAGAAGTGCTCGTCCTGGTTTTGTAAAAGGAAACCGACCTGCAATTGTGGCCAAAGTAGAACCTACAGAAGAGGAAGTAAAAAACCAAATCCGTGAAACGCTAGAAAAATTACAAGGAAAAGGCGGTAAATCAAAAGCGGCAAAATACAGAAGAGACAAAAGAGACACGCACCGTCAAAAATCGGATGACGAGCAAAGAGCTCTTGACGAAGGAAGTAAAACCATTAAAGTTACTGAATTTGTTACCGTTGGCGAAATTGCCATCATGATGGATGTGCCAATTACCAAAGTAATTGGAACTTGTATGTCACTTGGAATCATGGTAACCATGAACCAACGTTTGGATGCAGAAACCTTAACTATCGTTGCCGATGAATTTGGCTACGAAGTAGAATTTATAACAGTTGATATCGAAGAAGCCATTCAAGTAGTGGCAGATAGAGAAGAAGATTTAGTCTTTAGAGCACCTATCGTTACCGTAATGGGTCACGTCGATCACGGTAAAACCTCGCTACTAGATTACATTCGTAAAGAAAACGTAATCGCAGGCGAGTCAGGAGGAATTACACAACATATTGGTGCCTATGGAGTAACTTTGGACAATGGTCAAAAAATTGCATTTTTAGACACACCTGGGCACGAAGCGTTTACTGCGATGCGTGCACGTGGAGCACAAGTTACCGATATTGCAATTATTGTAATCGCTGCCGATGATGACATCATGCCGCAAACCAAAGAAGCTATCTCTCACGCTCAAGCTGCGGGAGTACCAATTATTTTTGCAATCAATAAAATTGATAAGCCGAATGCTAATCCAGAAAAAGTAAAAGAACGATTAGCGGGTATGAACTTACTAGTAGAAGACTGGGGAGGGAAAATTCAATCTCATGATATCTCTGCCAAAGTTGGAACAGGCGTAAAAGAATTATTAGAAAAAGTATTACTAGAAGCCGAATTGTTAGATTTAAAATCAAATCCAAACAAAGCAGCACAAGGTACCGTTGTCGAAGCATTCTTGGATAAAGGAAAAGGATACGTATCTACCATATTAGTACAACACGGAACCCTGAAAATAGGCGATTATATGCTGGCAGGAAAACATCATGGTAAAATCAAAGCCATGCATGACGAAAGAGGACATATTGTTACCGTAGCAGGACCATCAACTCCAGTATCCGTATTGGGACTTGACGGAGCAGCAACTGCAGGGGATAAGTTCAATATTTTTGAAGATGAAAAAGAAGCCAAACAAATCGCCTCTAAACGTTCTCAATTAATGCGTGAACAATCCGTACGTACGCAACGACACATTACATTAGACGAAATTGGACGTCGAATTGCGTTGGGTCAATTTAAAGAATTGAACATCATCCTTAAAGGTGACGTGGATGGATCTGTTGAAGCTTTGTCCGATTCGTTCTCTAAATTGTCTACCGAAGAAATTCAAATCAACATTATCCACAAAGGAGTTGGAGCCATTACAGAAACTGATGTTATGTTAGCTTCCGCATCTGATGCCATTATTATTGGATTTAATGTTCGTCCTGCTGGAAATGCAAGACAATTGGCCGACAAGGAAGAAATTGACATCCGTTATTATTCAATCATTTACGCCGCTATAGACGACTTGAAAGATGCAATGGAAGGAATGCTTGCTCCTGAAATGAAAGAAGAAGTGTTAGGTACTGCCGAAATTAGAGAGATCTTCAAAATCTCTAAAGTAGGTTCTATCGCTGGTTGTATGGTTATGGACGGTAAAATCCAGAAATCAGCCAAAATCCGTATCATTCGTGAGGGTGTAGTTGTATTTACAGGCGAGCTTTTAGCACTGAAACGTTTCAAAGATGATGTTCGTGAAGTAGCCAAAGGATACGATTGTGGTATTCAAATAAAAGGATACAACGACATCGAAGAGCGCGATGTTATAGAAGCCTACCATGAAGTAGCCATCAAAAAGAAATTGAAATAAAATAGTTCCTATTTATAAAAAATCCCGATTGCTCGGGATTTTTTTGTTATAACAATTTACTAATCAAGGTTTAATAGTCAAAAAAAGGTGCTATTGTACCAATACTGTTTATAAAATAGTCCAATCTACACGCACTTTTTATTCAGTACTTCTCAAAAATAATTCCGTAGCGAAAACTATGCAATAATTTTTTCATTGTCTCTAAAAAAATAAATTACTCATAACCTGTCACTAGCAACAAATGCTATTAGCAATTATTTGAAGATATAACGTTACCAAACAATTTCTAATTCACTTCCTTTTTTTAAAACAACCTTTTGGGTTTTATTGCCCGAAATAAGTGTCGTTTCACCACCATTTTTAGAAAAAACAGTTACTTTTTTTAGCGTTTTTGCATTCCATTCCATCGCAATCTCAAATCCTCCACGAGCGCATATTCCTTTTATAGCACCACTTTCCCAAGCATCGGGCAAAGCAGGTAATAATCGGATTTCAGTTTCATTGGATTGCACCAACATTTCGGCAACAGCAGCCGCTCCTCCAAAATTGCCATCAATTTGAAACGGCGGATGCGCATCGAATAAATTGGGATACGTCCCTCCTCCCCGTCTTGGTGTGTCTGTTTTTTTGCCATCAGGATCCACATATTTGAGTAATTCTCGGTACATTTTGTAGGCATGATTACCATCCCACAATCGTGCCCAAAGATTAATACGCCAACCCTTGGACCAACCTGTGGTTTCGTCGCCTTTTATTTCCAACGTTTTTTGGCAGGCGTTTGCTAATTCTGGCGTTTGTAATGGTGTGATATGATTGCCTGGAAAAAGTCCAAACAATTGTGACTGGTGACGGTGTTTTGGATCTTGATCGTTCCAATCGAAATACCATTCTTGCAAGTTTCCTTTTTGCCCAATTTGGTAGGGATGCAGTTTTGAAAGTGCGGTTTCGAGTTTTGTTCTAAATTCCGCATCGATATTCAATACTTTTGAAGCCTTAATAGTTTTATCAAAACATTCTCGGATCATTGCTAAATCAGCAGTTCCGCCGTATAAAGTGGCACCCACAAAACCAACAGGAGTGCGGTATTGATTCTCTGGCGAGGTCGATGGCGATGTAATTAAATTACCATTTTTGTCTTCAACCAACCATTTTAAGCAAAATTGTGCTGCGCCTTTCATAATTTCGTACCCTTCATTTTGAAGGTACTTTTTGTCTTGCGTAAACACGTAATGTTCCCAAATATGAGTACTCAACCACGCTCCTGCCATATTCCAGCACGCCCACATGGGTTCTTCTTTTCCAAATTGCCCGACAGGATTAGTCATCGCCCAAATATCCGAATTATGAGCTGCAGCCCAACCCTCGTCCACTCCATAAAATGTCTTGGCGGTCACTTTTCCAGTTACCGATAGGTTTTTGATAAAACTCAAAAGCGGCAAATGCATTTCGGAAAGATTAGTGTTTTCGGCAAGCCAATAATTCTCTTCCAGATTGATATTCATCGTATAATTACAACTCCATGGCGGGTTCAAATGTGGATTCCAAAGTCCTTGCAAATTCGCAGGAACTCCTTGGGTTCTGGAACTACTAATGAGCAGATAACGACCATAATTGAAATACAAAACTTCTAGATTTTTATCTTCTTTTGCTTCGGAATAGCGCAATAATCGTTCGTTAGTAGGCAAATTGGGAGCGGTTGTTTTTCCTAAATCTAAACGCACTCGATTGTAAAACTTTTGATAATCTGCAATATGAGCCTGTTTTAATTTGTCGAATGATTTTGCAAATGCTTTGTTTAAATTAGCTAATGCAATCGCTTTATCATTAAGGCCTTCGGTTGCGGGATTTTTATCAAACCCATTAAAACTGGTTGCAATGGATACATAAATCAAGGCTTCTGTGCCGTTTTTCAAACCCAAACTTGTATTTGTGCTTACAATTGTACCATCAGTATTTTTAATTTTCATCAAAGTGGTAAAGCGAGTTCCTCTGTTTTTTTCCAAAAGAAAAGAAGGTATCACTTGATATCCTGGATTTTCATGAATAGGCGCAACACCATTCATTGTAAGTATATTATTTTTAGTTGTTGTTTTGAATTGCACTAAACTACTAGAATTTATATCAAAATTCAAAGCTCCTTTTTGGCTGCTTGTCAATTTGATAACCATAATTTGGTCTGGTGCCGAAACAAAATATTCGCGGGTATATTTTACGCCGTCCATTTCATAACTGACTTTGGAAATTGCTTTGGAAATATCCAATTCTCGGTAATAATTAAAAGCTTTCTCCGTATGATGATTGTCAATTTCCATTGTCCCCAAAGGCGAATAGGATTCGGAATTCTTTCCTTGCAACTTTTTATTCAATTCTTCGGCGAGTTTGTAATTTTCGTTTTGTAATGCTTCTCGAATGGCTGGAATATTTTTATAGGCCTCGGGATTCATGTTTGCATTTACTGGTTCTCCCGACCAAAGTGTGATATCGTTCAGCTCTATTTTATCTGTATTAATTCCACCAAAAACGGTAGCTCCCATTTTTCCATTTCCCAAAACTAGGCTTTCTTCAAAGAAATCGGCGGGTTGGTTGTACCACAAAACGTGATTGGATTGGGCTTGTATTTTTTCTGAAAAAGAGAAAATGACAAAAACGGCAAATAAAGTTTTCAAAAGGCTAGTTGTCCTATTTTTATACATTAATTCTGAATTGTATTTATTTGGCTAAAGCCTATTTGATCTTCATTCTTATTCCTCCAGCTAAAGCTGGAGGCAATTCAAAACACAACAAAAAAAGAGGAATTAAAAGCTATTTTTCAGGCTTGTAAACAAAATTTTTGAATGTGACTTGCCCTTCACCAACTGCCGAAAGTCCTAATCGAAGACTCATAAAACCACTTAAAACATTGTGATTGAAAGAAGAAACTTCCGCAGAATTTTCAATTTTAACCCACTCTTTTCCATCACTACTATAAAACATATTCACGAGTTGTTCTTTCTTTTCCAAGCGAAGAAATAAATGCCTTTTGTTTATACCTTTTTGAGTAGAAAATTGCCAAGATCGGAGTATGGCCAATACATTTTCCTTATCTGCGGCAATTCCTGTATAAAGTTTACTATCATAAAAAAGGATAAGACCCGCTGTGGCACTACCCTCAATGGTTACTTCTACTTGGGCGGTGTAGGAATGATTTGAGGGAGTACATAAAAGTGGCGAACTATCACCAATATTGTTTCCTTTTCCTTTAATTACAATCCCGTTTTCGGTAAGTTTAAACCTGTTTTCGTTGTATTCATCAAAAAATTGCCATTGCGGTTTAAGTTCCGCACTTAAAAAAGAATCAGAAAGCGAGAAATTATTTTTAATAGATTGTCCTGCCGGTTTTTTTATGGGCTCTTGGGTTTTAATACTTTCAGGAGTTTTATACCAACCATCACTTGTCCATTCTAAAGGTTGCAAAAGTGTTTGACGACCCATATTGTAAAAATCCTTTTCATAACCGTGAAAAACCATCCACCATTTTCCGTTGCTATCATCAATTAGTGTTGCGTGACCTTTCGACCACCATTTTTCCGAACTTTCGTTTGTTCTAATAATCGGATTGTATGGCGAATTTTCCCATGGTCCTAAAGGCGATTTGGATCTTGCCGAAATTACCATATGACTAGTAGCTGGGCCAGCAGTACCTCCTTCTGCTACCGTAAGGTAGTAATATTCTCCATGCTTTACTATTTTTGGTCCTTCCATACAAAAACATTCTATAGACCAGTCTTTTGGAATTTTCCATCCATCATAAACATGTTTCCCATCACCGGCAACAGAAAGTCCATCTTTGGATAGTGGAACATAATTCCCATTACTGAAATAGAGGTATCGATTTCCATTTTCATCTACAAAATGTCCTGGATCTATATTCCCAATTTTTAAATCTATCGGTTCACTCCAAGGACCATTTATAGCATCAGCCCAAACAACATAATTAGTTTCGTTTGCAGGAAAGTAAATATAAAACGTATTATTATATTTAACCAAATCAGGAGCCCATACCGAACCAACACTTTTTTTGAGAGCGTGTGTAACTGGTTTCCAGTTCAATAAATCTTTGGAAGACCAGATTAGTAATCCCGGATAATAATTAAAAGAAGAATGTACAATGTAATACTCTTCTCCATCTCTAATTATTGATGGGTCAGGATAATCTCCTGCAAATATTGGATTTTGATAAAATTCGCTATTTATTTTCGCACTTTGTTGCTGTGCATTAGTGGCAAATGAGAGAAAAAACATAACTATTAGAATCGTTTTTTTCATGCTTGAAATTATTTGCTAACCTTATATTTTTCGTTTGCTGTAATCATTTCCCAATCATCGGTTCTGAAAGGGGAAGCCGGGAATTTTTCTTTATTGAAAAGATTGATTTCTGTATCATCATCAGCCCAACCGTAATGCACTGCAATAGGATTTTGTACCATTTGGCTGTAAACGATTACTTTATTGTTTTTAATAATTGCTTTTGCAGTATAAAAAACTTTATCGGCTCCAGCGATTTCAAATCCTTTTAAAATTCCATTTTGGTCTGATGTTGATAAGCCGCTGCCGAGGTTGTCAAAGGTTAAAATAATTTGGTCGCCTTTTACTTCTTGAGATTTATATGTTGGGCCACTATACACTCTCTTTTTGCCATAATTATTGTTCAAAGCAATTACTGCTAAACGAAGTCCAACGTCTTGTTTGTTTGTGGGATGAATGTCTTTGGCATTACCAATGTCTGTTGTCACCGCCATTCCTGTATTTGGCAATTGCAATGTTTGGGTTTGCGTTTCACGAAGTTCTGCCCATCGACTACCCACTTTACTGTTTCCGTTAAACTCATTGAAAGTGGATAATTGTACAAAATAGAAAGGGAAATTACCTTGATTCCATTGGGTTCTCCAATCGTTTATCAGTAGTGGAAACGCGGTTTTGTATTCTTTGGCTCTCCAGACATTAGCTTCACCTTGATACCATAAAACGCCCTGAAACGCATACGGAATTAACGGGTTTACCATGGCATTGTACAATAATGAAGGATAACTATTGGGTGACAATGCTGTTTTTACAACAATCACTTTGTATTTCCATTTTCCTTCCAATGGCAGGATTTTGTTACCAAGAGTCAATTTTAAATCTGCTGCGTCTCCATAAATTCCGCCACCTCCAGAATTATCAACAACCCTCACGGCGATGACATTGACCCCTTCTTTCAAAATAGTAGCAGGAACCGAATACACTCTTTTGGTTTCCCAGATGGTATTGCTTCCCACCTCAATTCCGTTTACGTACGTGATGTCTTCATCATCAATTTTTGACAAATAGAGAATCGCTTCTTTTTTGGCATCTTCAGCGGAAAGTGTTATGGTTTTTCGCATCCAAACTACGCCATCTAAATCCCCTAATGGCTGATTTTCCCACAAGCCAGGAACATTGAGTTCGCCCCAATTGGAATCATTACATTCTAGTGTTTTAAAAGTATTTTCTCCGTCAGCACTAACTTTTGAATCTTGAATTTTTTCCACTCGTTCTCGCATTGCTTTGGCATAACTTTTTGAAAGTGAATCAATGTCAATAGTAGGCACGTCAGCAATCATTGCTTTAAAGTCATCGCTTTTTTCGAATGCTTGGCGGCTTGTCCAGGTTTCTACGCAAGTGCCACCCCAAGAGGTGTTGATGATTCCGATTGGAACTTTCAATTCAGCGTATATCTTTTTGGCAAAAAAGAAACCCACAGCGGTAAAATCTTTTATGTTTTCTTTGTTAGCAACCACCCATTTCCCTTGTTTTAAATCCTCTTTTGGTGTGCCACTCAAATCTTGGGCTACCCCAAAATGGCGAATCATTGGATAATCCGAATCGTCCATTTCTACTTTGGCATTCATCGTTTTATACATCTGGAATTCCATATTGGATTGACCGCTACAAATCCAAACTTCGCCAACCAAAACATCCTTAATGACGATTTTATTTTTGCTTGTAATGGTCAATTCAAAAGGCCCTCCTGCTTTTTCGGAATCCAATCGAAGGATCCATTTTCCGGTTGCATCGGCGGTGATGATTTTGGTTTGTTTATTAAAATGAACTGCTATTTTTTCATTGGCAGCTGCCCAACCCCAAACTGGAATTGGCTTGTTGCGTTGTAAAACCATTCCATCCGAAAATAATAAAGGCATTCGAACATTGGCATTGGCAAAAATGCTACAAACTAAAAAAAGAAATACAAACTTTTTCATTTTACCTTATTTAATAGTTACAGTAACTTCTTTTTTAATATCACGGGATGAACTTCCTAATTTCAGGGTATAATTTCCGGGTTCTACCGTCCATTTTTTGGTAGCTACATTATAGTATGCTAATTCTTTTACTGGAATTGTAATGCTTATGGTTTGTGATTTTCCTGCTGCTACTGATACTTTTTGGAACCCTTTTAATTCTTGTGCAGCACGTGTAATTTTCGAATCTGATTTAGCAGTATACAATTGTACTACTTCTTTACCATCCACTTTTCCAGTATTTTTAACGGTTACAGCTACCGTAATTGTTTCATTCGCAGCGTATGATTTCTTGTCTGTTTTGGCATTTTCAAAAGCAAAAGTAGTGTAGGACAATCCGTAGCCAAAAGGATAAAGAGGCTCTATTTTTTTAGTATCAAACCAACGGTATCCTACCAGAATTCCTTCGGCATAGCTGACCGTTTTATCTCCAGGAAAACTGTTTGTGGCATGTGCTGGCGAATCCATAATATTTTTTGGCATTGTCCAAGGTAATTTTCCAGAAGGATTTACTGTTCCTAATAGTACATCTGCTAAGGCATTTCCTCCTTCGGAACCATTGAACCAACTCCAAACCAAAGCATTGGTTTTATTTTTTATTGCTTCAATATCAAAAGGAGCTCCGGCAATCAAAACCACAATCGTTTTGGGATTAACGGCAACTATTTTTTTAATTAATTCTTCTTGTCCAAAAGGGAGATTCAAGTTTCTACGATCAGAAGCTTCGGTTTCATAATCACGGTTGGAACCTGCAAAAACAATGGCGACATCTGAATTTTTAGCAGCTTCTATGGCTTCCTCTAATTTAGCAGGATCCAATTGGTCAATTGTTACCGGACCGTTCATGGTAATATCTCCTAAATTTCCTTTATTTTTTACTTCATAACGCTCTAAATATCCTTCGGCATAATTGATTTTGATGGTGTTTGACAATCTGTTTTTCAAACCTTCCAAAGGCGTAATTTCTCTTTTTGTTTTAACGCCTGCACCAAAACCACCCAAAGCATTTTTCTTAGTTGCATTGTTTCCAATAACAGCAATAGATTTTATTCCGTCCAGTTTCAAAGGCAAGGCATTATTTTCGTTTTTCAACAAAACTATGGCTTCCGAGGCTATTTTATAGGCATCTTGATAATGAGCTTCGGTAGCAATACTCCCTTTAGCACGATCACTAGCTCCTATTGCTTTTACTTGAAATAAGGTTTTTAATATTCGTCTTACGTGAATGTTGATTTCGGCTTCTGAAATTTCGCCAGCCTTAATTGCTGCGATTAGTTTATCGGCCAAGAAAAAATCGTTGAAAGCTTTTGGAGTTCCCATTTCAATATCCAATCCGTTTTTCAATGTTTTCACGGTAGTATGTACGGCAGCCCAATCCGAAACAACAATTCCTTTAAATCCCCATTCGTCACGTAATATTTTGTTCAACATATAATCATTCTCACATAAATATTCGCCTCTAAACTTGTTATAAGCTCCCATGACACTGTATGCGTGAGCGTCTTTTATAGCCGCTTCAAATGCGGGTAAATATATTTCGCGAAGGGTGCGTTCATCAATTTGTACGTCAACAAAATCACGATTGGTTTCTTGATTATTGGCAGCAAAATGTTTTACGCAAGCCATAACATCATTGTCTTGTAAACCAATAATTAACGGAACTGCTATTTTTTTGTTCAAAAACGGATCTTCAGACATGTATTCATACGTTCTGCCACCAAGTGGTGTTCTGACAATATTTATAGCTGGTGAAAGGAGCATATCTTTCTCTCTAGCACGTAATTCCTGACCTAAACTATTGCCGAAAGTATAGGCTAATTCAGCATTCCAAGTAGCTGATAAACCTCCTCCTGCTGGGTAATACGTTGCAAAATCGTTGTCCCAACCTGCTGCTGACCAGTTATCACGAGAAATTTCTTCCCGAACCCCTAATGGCCCATCTGCCATTTTTAATTCTGGAATACCCAATCGTTTTACGCCACCAGTTGAAAACATACTGTTACCGTGTAGCATGCCTATTTTTTCTTCCAAAGTCATTTTTGAAAGCAACTTGTCAATTTCGGCATCGTATTTAGTGCTTAACGATTTTGCAGGAAGCGTTTTGGTTTGTTTTTTATTTTGCGATTGCGCCTCGTATCCCGACAATAGCATTACCGACAAAAGCGATAATGTGATTATTTTGTTTTTCATAGTTTTTTTATGTTTAAGTAATATCCCCTACCAAAAGTTGAAAAATACTAGGTTATTTATTCCATTTCAATTAGTCACATATAAACAACTGTTTTACCAGCCCTCATTTACTTTGTCTGTTTACAAAGGCTCGTGTGAGCGTGACCAGATTGTCCTTAAGTTAAAGAATTGCCGTTTTTATTTCCCCACAGATTTGGCAGATTTTTTTACTTTTCTCTGCTAAAATGGGTTTACGATACGTACAATTTTATTTTGAAATCCCTTAAACTTAATGACATTGGGCGTGACGCACTCAAGTACCCACAAATATAACTTGATAATTAAAGGATTAAAATTAATTACTGGAATAATTGGTCTAAAATTTATAATTTCTTAAACCGAATGGCTGTTCCTCCAGCTCCGCCTAAATGCAATTTCAATACATCCGAAGCTTTTACCGTTTTTCTTGAAATCGCTACCGCTGATGGATTGTGTGTTTCATCTGTACCTTCGGCATCGGCATAAATCTGTGCTTCGTAAGTGGCTTTGGCATCTAAAAATGACAATGAAATAGCTAAATCTCTAGCTTTTTCATTGGTGATACTTCCTAAAAACCAATCTTGACTATTTCTATCTTTACGAGCCGTGGTAATGTATTGTCCGATTTCTCCATTCAAGACTTTAGTAGTTTCCCAATCTGTTGGGACGTCTTTTAAGAATTGTAAAGCTGGTTTTCCTTCGTAGTTTTCAGGAAGGTCGGCCATCATTTGAATGGGTGCATAAATGGTTACGTATAATGCCAATTGTTGGGCTGTTGTACCGTGAACTCTTTTGCCTGGATAGCCTTGTTTTACCTCCACATCAAAAATCCCTGGTGTAAAATCCATTGGTCCGGAAAGCAGTCTGGTAAAAGGAATAATAGTTAGGTGATTTGGCGGATTTCCTTCGCTCCAGGCATTATACTCTTGCCCTCTTGCTGCTTCTCTCGAAACCATATTGGGATAGGTACGGCGTTCTCCTGTGTCTTTTATAGACTCATGGTATAAAACTGCTAAATCATATTGTGCGGCTTTTTCCAAAACATATCTAAAATAGTTCACTCCAAATTGTCCGAAATGCCATTCTTTCATATTCAATTTAGAACCTACATGACCTATTTTAACCGAATGCATTCCGAGTTTTTTGTATAAAGCAAAAGCATCGTCGATTTCTTTTAGATAATTAATCAAATTTGAACCCGTTTCGTGGTATCCGATAAGTGCCACGTCATTTTTCTTACCGTATTCCACTACTTGTTCCAAGTCAAAATTATCGGCACTTTTTGTAAAACTGAACAGGTGCATTTTATTTTCATACCAAGCGGGTGTCCAACCTTTGTTCCAACCTTCGATTAGCAAATGATGGAATCCTTCTTTGGCAGTAAAATCAATATATTGTTTGGCATGCTCTGTGGTTGCGCCTTGTTTGTCACTTTCCCAAAAAGTGTATTTTCCTATGTGCATTCCCCACCAAATTCCGAAATATTTGTACGGTTTAAAATAACTGGTGTTGGTTAATTTATTGGGTTCGTTTAGATTTAAAATCAAATAAGACGTAATTAAATCGGTAGGTTTTTCGGCAATTTGTAACGTTCTCCATGAAGAAGTGAATGTGTCTTTTACACGAACTTTTACACCATCAGCCCAAGGCACAAGGTCGGATTTAAGTTGTGTACCCGTTGTATTTACCAAAGTCATGCTGGCAAAATCCACCAAATTGGCTTCATGAAAGCTTAATGCTAATCCGCTTTTACTTTCGATAGTTAATGGCGTTAAAACAGTATCTAGCGTACTTACCGGCGCATCCTTAAACAGATATTCGTCACGATTCTCTCTGTTAGCTGGAATCCACCATGCTTTTCCATCTTGTTTCAAGTTGAAAGTTGTTTTTTCATCCATGATGAAAATACTGTCTTTTGTTGCTTGTTTTGGATATACATAACGAAAGGCAATTCCATCATCAAAAGCACGGAACTGGATTTCTAATTTACGTTTTTGATTGTTTTTTTGTTGCAATTGCACCACCATTTGGTTGTAGTGGTTGCGGATTTTTTTCTTTTCGCCCCAAACCTGTGTCCAAGTTTCGTCGAAAGTGGATTTATCGACTTTTATAATTTCAAAATCGGTGGTTAAATTTTCGTTGTTTTTCAACACAAATCCCATATCCGATGGGGTAATTAGCTGTGTTTTTCCGTGAGCAACGGCATATTTTGGAGCGTTATTTACGAGTTCAAACTGAATTTTGTTTTTGCCTTCGGGCGAAGCTAATTCGTATGATTTTGCTTTTTTCCCTTGTGCATTGCTTATTGATACCGCTAGTAATAGCGCAGGAAGTATGAGTTTTTTTATCATTGTATTTTTTTTATAAAAAATCGGGGAACAGACAAACGTATTACCCCGATTTTCAAACTAACCAAACTTATTTATTTTACCCATTCCGTTTTGAAAGTGGTTTTACCATTTAATGGATTTGCTGTTGTTTCAAAATTGCTTCCTTTTTTGGAAACGGTTATCGTTTGTACCGCATCGGTTCCTGGTAAAAATACTTTTGCAGTAGCGGTATTAGTAGTATCTGTAGCGTATACTTTCAAGGTCAATTTGCTCCAATCCATATCTTTGGTCGATTGTGCCAATGCAATATGAGGAATCGCTGAACCGTCTCGAACCAAAACTACGATTGGAATAGCACCCGCTTTGATTTTATGCCATCCGCCTTGGTACACTTGTTTGGTTTGGTAATCAATCCAAGTGCCTGCAGGAAGATAGACATCTCTTTCGGTTACTTCTTCGAATAAAGGAGCGACCAACATGCTTGAACCAAATAAATATTCATTGTCTACCAACCAAGCTCCTGGATCATTTGGATATTCTAGGAATAATGCACGCATCATAGGCAATCCTTTTTGAGAACTTTCTTTGGCTTGCGCATAGATGTATGGCATTAATTCGTAACGCATATTATCGGCGTTTCTAAACCCTTCCAAGAAATCTTTGCTGTACAACCAAGGTTCGCGCGGAGGCTCACCGTGGCTTCTCACATGTGAAGAAAACATTCCGAATGGCGCCCATCTGCGGTATAAATTTTCAGGAGATTTGGTTGCAAATCCTCCTACATCATGGCTCCAGAAACTGAATCCACATAATCCTAATGAAAGTCCACCTCTTAATTCGGCAGACATGGCACCGTTTGTCGTTTCGGCATCACCGCCCCAATGTAATGGGTAACGCTGACTTCCTGCCCAAGTACTTCTTGCCCAAATTAAAGTATACCCTTTTTCTTTTTGAGTGATTTCGGCAACGGCTTTGTTGTAACGCAATGGGTATAAATTATGCTCGTAGAAACCAGTACGACCTGAATTGTAAATTCCGTCTGGTGGTGCAGCTTCTCCAAAATCCACTTTGAATACCGAAACTCCTTGATCAAATAAATGCTTCAATTTAGCCTGATACCAAGTTACTGTCGCTGGATTCGAAAAATCCAATACAGCATCTTCATAAGGAAGGTTTCCTTTACGGTCTCTTACCGCTAGATTTTTGTCCATGATTTCATTGAACAAGGTGTTTTTTGGGCTGAAATAAGGCAATTGCCATAAACACACATGGAAACCATCGTCTTTCATATCCGACATCATTTTCACAGCATCCGGAAAACGGTCTTTAGAGAATTCATAATTGTTTCTCCAATCTACGTCAAACCAACCCGTGTCAAAATGAATTACATCGGTTGGGATTTTATAGGCTCGTAAATCTTTGGCAACTTGACGCCCTTCTTTTTCAGAAAAGTACGTGATACGGCTCATCCAAAAACCAAATGACCAAAGTGGTGGCATTGCTGCTTTTCCAGTCAAATTCGTGTATTCATCTAATATTTCTTTTGGTTCTCCTATAAAGAAAAACAAATCGGCTTCGTCATCGCCAATGTACATTTCGTTGGCACTACCAAAATACCTTCCGAAATCACACGTAATAGGAGTAGAATGGTGCATAAAAACGCCATAACCACGGCTACTCATATAAAACGGAACGGGCTTGTACATGGTTTCGTTTTGGATTCCATTCGCATCATCAGTCCATAAAACTACTTTTTGTCCGCGTTTGTTGAATTGGGTGAATGATTCCCCACAACCAAATATTTTTTCGTCTGGTTCTAAGCTAAAAGCGGCTCCCATACTTCTGGAATAATCGCTGTTTCTACGCACAAACGAAAACGGGAGTGTTGGTGTATAGGTATTTTTAAAATCAGAATCATGTAATGTTCCTGTTAACAATTTACCGTTTTCATCGTATATTTTTACGTGCCAAGGTTTCGTTTGAATTTCAACCGAACCGTGTTTGCTAGTAAATTTATAACCGCCTTCAATTTTAGAATATTTCCATAATTCAGGATGATTTGGAGCCACACCGTCAACGAGCATTAAAGACGTTGCTTCTGGGCGAAATTGTGGTCCAGAAGTTGTTTTTATTCTCAATGTACGGTCTGAAACAAACTGAATTTGGAAAGGCAATTCAGGGGAAGCGGCATATTCCGTAGCAGGAAATTCATTGGCTACAACTGGACCTGGTTTCATCATCATGTTGTTGAACGCCTGACGTGTTTGGTAATTGTAACGCAAGTATTTTACTGTTCCTTTTCCAGTTGCTGGATCAAAACCAGTAAGTTCATCGGCAAAATAAAAGGTATTGAGATAATTCTGAAAATCTTTGCTGATATCCATTGGTGCATTCAGCACATCTGCGTTTTGAATTTGTGCTGACGCTTTTGGTGTCGCAAAAAATCCAAAAAGCATAAAAATGGATAGTTGTAGTAATTGTCGTTTTTTCATTGTTGTTGGTTTTAAGACCTCAACCCTGACAGGGTTTTAAACCCTGTCAGGGTGAGTTGGTTAAATATTTTATTTAATCGTAATTGTTGTTGTACTGCTCTGCAATCCCTTGGCACTAGCGGTTAATTCTAGTTTTCCAGCTTGGTCTCCTGCTTGAATAACGACTAGACATTTTCCGTTTAGCGCAGTGTGTTTTGTTCCTTTGTAGGATTCGTGGCTTACTGGATCTCCGCTACAAACACCAATTATTTTTCCGTTTCCTTTCAAAGAAAATTCAATTTCATTATTGGCATTTGGCACTAAAACTCCATTTGCATCTAAAATAGCAACCGTTACAAAAGACAAATCGTTTCCATCAGCATTAATGGTATTTCTATCCGCAGTTAATTTTAAAAGTGCTGGTGTTTTTGCTGTTTTGATTTCGGTTTCCATAACTATTTTTCCGTTTTTACGAGAAACTGCCTTCAAAGTTCCTGCTTGAAAAGGAATGCTCCATATCACGTGCAAATCGTCTCCTTTTTTGCTACGGACACCAACTGATTTTCCGTTAAGGAAAAGTTCTACGGCATCAGCATTGTTATAGTATGCCCAAACATCTACGTTTTGACCTTCCTTCCAGTTCCAATGCGGAAAAAGATGCAACACCGTTTTGTCTGTCCATTCGCTTTGATACATATAATACACATCTTTTGGGAAACCGGCTAAATCTACAATTCCAAAATACGAACTGATAGACGGCCATTCATAAGGAGTTGGTTCACCTATATAGTCGAAGCCGGTCCAAATGTACATTCCTGCAAGGAAATCGTATTTTTTTATCACTTTCCAAGTCGCTTCATGGGTCGAACCCCAAGGTGCTCTGACTTGATCAAATGCGGATACCGTATAATCTGCATTTCCTGTTGTGAAAGGCAAATCCCAGCGAACTGGCCATACTTTGATAGTATCAGAAGGAAACTCATAATGCCCGCGGGTTTCCAATGCCGAAGTAGTTTCGGTGGCTATGAAAGGAACATTCGGAAAGTTTTCTTGATGGTATTCAAAAGTTTGATGGGCATAATTATAGCCTATAATATCCAAAGCACCCGAAGTAGCTAATGCGTTAAAATAGGTTTTAGACTTTTCAAATTGCAATGTTATTTCGTCAATATTCATATTAACGGCAGGATTCATGGCGGCAGTCACTAATCGTGTAGTGTCTAATTTTT
The DNA here is from genome assembly GCF_007097245.1 of Flavobacterium restrictum. Taxonomy (GTDB): domain Bacteria; phylum Bacteroidota; class Bacteroidia; order Flavobacteriales; family Flavobacteriaceae; genus Flavobacterium; species Flavobacterium restrictum. The sequence continues at coordinate 71,195 of NZ_VJZT01000012.1, forward strand.
TTACGATTGCTGATAATTCTTTGGCAATTATAACGCCTTCCTCGCTCCATTGTTCTGGAATTTCGTTGCCGATACTCCAAATAAATATACTAGGATGGTTGCGATCTCGAAGGATTTGATCCTGCAAATCTTTGGCGTGCCATTGGTCCCAATATTGGCTGTAATCGTATTTGGTTTTAGCTTTTTTCCACATATCAAATGCTTCGTCCATAACAATGAATCCCATTTTGTCACATAGATCCAAAAGCTCTGGTGCTGGCGGATTGTGTGAGGTACGGATACCGTTAACTCCCATTCCTTTCAAAATTTCCAATTGGCGTTCTATGGCTCTAGTGTTGATGGCAGATCCCAATGGTCCTAAATCGTGGTGCATACAAACCCCTTTGATTTTGACTTGTTTTCCGTTGAGGATAAATCCTTTATCGAGATCAAATTTGAAATTTCGTATTCCGAAAGTCGTTTTATATTCATCAACTATGGTATTGTTTATGACAATCGTAGTAATCGTAGTGTACAATTCTGGTTTTTCTATAGACCATAAAATTGGGTTTTTAACAATTATCTCTTGATTAAGAACTTGATTTGCATTTGCAGCAATGGGTATATTTTGAGTAACCGAAGCTACTTTGGTGTCATTTTTGAAAATTGTAGTTAGAATCGTTGCGCTTTTTGAAGCAGCGTATTGATTTTTAATTGTAGTTTCTAGATGTACCGTAGCACTTTTGGAAGTCACTTTTGATGTTGTAACATAAGTTCCCCATTGTTCTACATGTAATTTATCTGTAGTTTGTAACCATACGTTTCTGAATATTCCTGAACCGGAATACCAACGCGAATTGGGTTGTTTGGAATTGTCAACCTTTACAATTAATTCGTTTATTTTATCTCCGTAATTCAAATAGGGAGAAAGGTCGTATTGAAAACCAATAAACCCGTTGGGACGTTTGCCTAAATAATGTCCGTTGATCCAGACTTGACTGTTTCTATACACACCATCAAAAACTATGGTTGTAATTTTTTCTTTATTTTCAAGAGGAATCTTAAATGTTTTCTTGTACCATCCCAAGCCTCCGTTAAGCGCGCCTCCGCCATAACCAGCAGGGCTTTTTTCATCAAATTCACCTTCAATACTCCAGTCGTGAGGTAGGTTTAAAGTTCGCCAAGTGGTGTTTTTGTTGATCGTATCTTGGTCTTTTATACTGTCGTTCAAATGAAAATTCCAACCGGTATTGAATTTTGTCTTTCTCGACGTGAATTCCGGTTTTCCTTTTTTTGCATTGAATGCAAAAGCGCTAATGACTCCTATAAAGATCATTATTTTAAGGAAGTTGTTTTGGTTTTTCATTGTATTTAGATAAAATTTAATAATTAAACTACTGATACAAAAATTAACTTATTTGTACCAGTAGCCTATTTAATTTGGATTTAAAACAAATCCAAGTCCTACTATTGTGCCACTTTTGGAACCAAATTCATAACCACTTGCGCACCGTCATTACGAATGATTGCATAGCGTAAAGAAGTTGCTGTAAGTTCGATTAATCGTACATCCGAGAACGAAAATCCCGACATGGTTTGTGTATAATACGCATTGGTATGCAACATTTGAATGGCACCGTTAATTATGATTCTATCATTAGTAAAAGCTGCCGTTCTTTGATACGTATAAGTACCTTTGGATGTGGTTTTTACGTTGCTTCCAGCAGTCAAAGACGTTTGGGTTACAGCGATATTGTACCCCCCATTAAGGTCAAATGTTACTTGACCCCAATCTTTGGTTTCAATTCCAGACCAAGATACATCATTTACGCTTCCTGGAAACCAAGACCAGTCACCTTCGACCGTTTTGTTTATGTAATTACCGCCAACAAATGCAAATGGGCTTTCGGTTACAAAATTGATAATCCAAGTTTTTCCTGCAACACCATTGGTCAGCATTGCCCATTTTGGATCAGAGAAATAACCGGCATCATTTTGTCCAATTGTCAATTTAACTGGATCGGCATCAACAGCGCCACCTCTGGTATATCCTGTATATTTTACATAATATACTCCAGCAAATGGCAATGTTACCTCGGCAACATTCGTATTAAAATGACCAAGTTCGTTACCGTCTTTGTCCGTGTAACTCCAATACGGAATAACATCGGTGTCTAGATTAGTCATTACAATTTTGTTTTTGTTAGACGCATCTGGAGTTACTGTAAAATTAAGCGTTGCTGCCGTTTTGGTTATTGCAGGCAAGCTGTTGCGATCCTCAATGGGATTGCATGAAAACAAGGAACCTAAAGCTATTACGGCTATTAGTATGTGAAGTATACGTTTCATAGTTATTTGTTTTTTAAGGTTAATTACCATCCTGCGTTTTGTGAGATGGCTCCGTTTGAAAGTACAATTTGAGATTGTGGCAGTGCAAAGAAACCTAATGTTTCTGGTCTGTAAGTCACATTAAATTGAGTGTCGCTACTCACATTATCAATAGCCGCTTTGGTAACAGCAGTTCCTTGACGAATCAAGTCAAAATAACGTTGTCCTTCAAGTGCCAATTCTAGTTGACGCTCTTTCATAATATTAGGCAATGTAGCCTCTACACGATGGGTTGTGTTCTTGAAAGCACGATCACGAACTCTATCCAAACAGGTTTTTGCAAAACCAGCATTGGTACCAAGATTTAGTTCCGCAGCCATTAGCAATACATCTGCAAAACGGATTACAGCATAATCTTCGACATTGTCGATTTGGAAATTACCACCATTAGCGGTTACATCAGCAACACCTGCTTCGTTGGTAACTGGACAATATTTTTTCCAAGCATAACCAGTAAATTGGCGTTGATCTCTTTTGTTAGGGGCTGGATCAAAATCCAATCCTTCGCCATCAAAATCAATTATTGTAGCACCTCTACGAGTATCCGCAGCATCAAATGCTCCATAAAGACTTGGTGTAACAGGAAGTCCACCCCAACCGTAAGCATAACGTCCAATATTTCCACCACGTGGCGCAATCAATACGGATAGACGGTTTCCTTCGTGAAGATTCCAGTCTCCTTTACCACTACCGTTGTAACGAATGGCCCAAACCATTTCGGTATTCCCTTCACCAGCATAGTTACCTAGTGAGGCGGCAAGCCATAAACGAGAATAATCAGCTATAAGTGCGTGACCGCTATTGTTTACAACATCGTTGATGCTTGTTACAGCATCGGCTTTGGTGATTAGACCAGCTAAATCGGCTTTGCCATAATAACTCGTGTAGAACAAAAAGGCTTTGGCAATATATGCTTCGGCAGCCCATTTCGTGATACGACCGTAATTTGGATTCCCAACTTGAGAGTAATTATCGGTACCTAAATTAGCAGCTGCAAATTTTAAATCATTAGCAATCAAAGCATACGTAACTTCTGGAGCTTGTCTTGGAGCATTAAATTCGCTTGTGCTAATGGTATGATCCAAAGGAACGATGTCACCAAAAACTCTTGCCAATTCAAAATGAAAGTGTGCTCTCAAAAAACGAGCTTCGGCTTCGTATTTAGTTTTTAAAGCGGTATCCGTTCCCCAATTTACTTTGTCCAAGTTTTCTAACAACATATTGGCTCTGTATATCCCTTTGTAGCAAGATTGCCAAACTACGTTGTTCATTTCAGGATCCGAGTTGTTTTTAAATCGATCCCAGTCCAAAACGGCAATTCCATCAGCAGTACCAAAACCGCCAAAACAATCGTCAGACGCTTCTTCAGAAATCATTTGGAAACCAGCCCAACCACCTTCTTGTTGCAATACATCGTATACAGATACAAGTCCTTCGAGAGCATCTTTTGGTGTTTTATAAAAATTCTCTGCCACTTTTTCGGTTACGGGAGCGGTATCTAAAAAATCATTTGAGCAAGAACTTAATATCAATATCGTTGATGCGGTAAATAGTTTAATATAATTTTTCATTTTTTTTGATAATTAGAAGTTAACATTAAGTCCCATCATGTAGGTTCTTGGTTGTGGGTAGTAGCCTACGTCAATCCCTTTTGCCCATGATTGGTTTGTGTTACCAAACCCAATTTCTGGATCCATTCCTTTGTATTTTGTAAAAGTGAATAAATTGTTTGCAGCCACATAGAGTCTAAATTTAGAGAAGAAATTTAACTTGTTTGATAATTTTGTTAAATCACAACCCAATGTAGCCGACTTGATTCTAAAGAAGCTTGCGTCATGAACATACAAATCAGACATTTTAGTATAATTCCCATTAGCGTCAGATCCGTAAGTAACTCTTGGAGTCGAATTAGAACTTCCCTCTGTAGTCCAACGGTCTAGGATAGCAGTGGTAAAATTAGAATATGGACGTTCGATACTACGAATTCCCATCACGTTTTGAACTCCTGAAACACCATACGTATAAATAGATAAATCAAATGCTTTGTAGGATAGTTCCATGTTTAATCCATAGGTAAAATCAGGATTTGGGTTTCCAATATTCGTTTTATCAGAAGCATCAATTTTTCCATCCCCGTTTAAGTCTACAAAACGAACATCTCCAGGCAGTGCGTTAGGTTGAACCCCTGCGGCAACTTCGGTAGCGTTTTGAAAAATACCATTTGTTTTAAGTCCGTAGAAATATCCTATTGGTTGTCCTACTTGTACACGATTCATCTCGTCTAAACCTTGAAAAAGAAGGTTAGAATCACCATGAATTACGCCTTCTGAATTCGCTACACGAAGTACTTCGTTTTTATTATGAGATATATTTCCGTTTATCGAGAAAGACCAATCTTTTCCAAAAGTAGTTCTATACCCCAATCCTACCTCAAATCCTTTGTTATTCACATCTCCACCATTGATATAAGGTGCAGCTGCTCCTGCAATTTCAGGAATAGAAGCTTGTACCAACCAGTCTTTGGTCGTTTTGTTATAATAATCAAATGTTACTGTTAGGTTAGAAAACAAAGTAGCATCGAAACCAAAGTCAGTTTGCTCGGACGTTTCCCATTTCAAATCAGGATTCGAGAGTGCATCTGGACTAGAACCTGTGTAAAGTGTCTCTGTTGCTCCTGTTCCAAAATGATAATTTTTATCGTAAGAGTTTATCGTAGACATATAAGCAAATCTTTTTGAGAATTGATCATTACCATTTTGTCCCCAGCTCGCTCTTAATTTAAGGCTTTTTAGGATTGCATCTTGTGGAAAAAAGCTTTCACGATCTACGTTCCATCCAGCAGATACTGCTGGGAAATAAGCATATTTATTGTTAGTCCCAAATTCCGAAGAACCGTCTCTTCGTATTGTGGCATTAAACAAATATTTATTGGCATAATCGTATAAAAATCGGCCAAAATAAGATTGAATTCTATAATCGTATCTTTCGCCATTTACGGTATTCGATGTTTTATCCGTTGCATTGCTTAAATACGCATGAGCAAAATCATTGAATGTTAAGTTCTTCCCTGTAGCACCCATACTTTCTGAAATATTGGCTTTGGCCGAAGTTCCCAACAACACATCAAAATGATGCACATCATTGATAGACGCTTTGTAATCCAAGGTATTCTCCCACGACCAACCCATGCTTTTATTGGAACTTTGTGTAACGGATGAAATAAGATTGTTATCAAAAAGTGTTTCGTTGTAAACTGGTTTGAAGGAACGATAAGAACTGTCGGTCATGTCAACACCAAAACTAGTTCTGAAGGTGAAATTTTTCATGAATTTAGCTTCAGCAAAAATATTTCCTACATACCTGTTGATTTTATCTTCATTAAAATTATTATGAGCCAAAGAAGCTACTGGGTTAAAAACGTCAGGAGCAATAATTGAAGTTGCAAAATTACCATTAGCATCATAAGCAGCGTCCAAAGGAGAAGCGTTTAAAAAACTACGGATACTGTTGTTGTAAATACCTTGATCCGAAACACCATTCTTTTTGATATTAGCAAAAGAGAAATTTTCTCCAATTTTCAAATGATTTTCGATTACATCAGAAGTAGTGTTCACATTAAATGTAATGCGATCGTACTGTGATTTAGCACTTTGATTTCCTATAAGCCCTTCTTGACCATAGTAGGATAAGCCTGTGGCAATGGTCGATTTCTTGTCACCACCTGTAATTAACAAGGAATGATTTTGCTTCATAGCACCGTCATTGAACAAATCATCTTGCCAATTGTGGTTAGGTAGCGTCGCTAATTGTGCAGCTGAATACAAGGGTGCAAAACCAGAGTTTACTCTAGCCTCATTCATTATAACTGCATACTCATTAGAATTTAGCATGTCTAATCTTTTGGCTACTTGCTGAAAACCAGTATAGCTGTTAAGCGACACACTCATTTTTCCGTCTTTTCCTTTTTTGGTTGTTACTAATATCACACCATTGGCGGCTCTTGCACCGTAAATAGAAGCTGCGGCAGCATCCTTTAAAATATCTACTCTTTCTATAGTAGAAGAGTCTAAATAACCTATACCGTTATCCACCACAATTCCGTCTACAACATAAAGCGGATTACTGTTTCCTGCAGTTCCTACTCCACGAATATTTACTGCCATTCCAGCACCCGGTTGCCCAGATGTAGAGGTGATAGAAACTCCAGAAGTTTGCCCTTGCAAAGCATTTACCACATCAAGACTGGCAACATTTTGAATGTCTTTTCCAGAAACTAACGACGTTGCTGCTGTAGAAACTTTCTTTTTCTGGGTACCGTACCCAATGACTACCACTTCTTTCAAGTCATTTGTTTCGGCTTGTAAGCTCACGTTTACAATCGATTTATTATTAACGGATACGCTTTGGGTTTTTAATCCCACAAAGCTAAATTTTAGGACTCCATCTGATTTTACATCAATTTTGTAATTCCCGTCAAAATCAGTTGTAGTACCCTTGGTAGTACCTACTTCAATAACGCTTACGCCCGGAAGTCCCATGCCGTCTGTATTAGAGGTTACCTTTCCACTTACCGAAAGAGATCGCTGTTGCGCATATCCAGATTGCAGCATGAGCATGCTCAAAAGGATTGCCATACAAAAGGGAAGCATTGTCAATTTACAATAGTTGCTTTTCATAATAATTTAAGAATTGGTTAATTTGTTTAGTTAATAATTGTTGTAATACTACACTAGTAAGCGTTGGAAATTATTTGTTCAAATAATTCTTGTTTCCCGCTCAAAGGTTTTGGTTCTCCGTTTGCACGTGCTATCTCGCTAAGTGCTTCCAGAGTAAGTGTTCCCTGTTCATACTTTGCTCCGTTGCCCCCGTCAAATGATCCGTAACGTTGTTCACGTAATTTTTTGTAATTTGTATTTTGTAGAATTTGATCTGCACAAATAAGTCCTCTAGCAAAAACATCCATCCCTGCAATATGCGCAATGAATTTATCTTCTAAATCGATTGAATTTCTGCGCACTTTAGCATCAAAGTTGATTCCGCCGCCTTGAATGCCGCCACCTTCTAGAATCACTAGCATGGCTTGTGTAATTTCGTGAACATCAACAGGAAATTGATCCGTATCCCATCCATTTTGATAATCGCCACGATTGGCATCAATACTTCCTAACATCCCAGCATCAACAGCTACTTGCAATTCATGCTCGAAAGAATGCCCAGCAAGAGTAGCATGATTCACTTCAAGATTCAGTTTAAAATCATTTTGAAGTCCGTATTTGTGTAAAAAACCTAAAGTAGTAGCGGCATCAAAATCATATTGGTGTTTCATAGGTTCCATAGGTTTTGGCTCAATAAGAAAAGTTCCTTTGAAACCTTGCTTACGGGCATAATCCCTACAAATAGTCAAGAATTGCCCCATGTGGTCTAATTCTCTTTTCATATCGGTATTCAAAAGACTCATATAGCCTTCTCTACCACCCCAAAACACATAATTTTCGCCTCCTAAAGCAATAGTCGCATCGATAGCAATTTTGGCTTGAGCCGCTGCATGAGCGACTACATCAAAATTAGGATTGGTTGATGCTCCATTCATATAGCGAGGATTGCTAAACAAGTTCGAAGTTCCCCACAAGAGTTTAATCCCCGTTTCTTCTTGCTTAATTTTAGCATAAGCCACGAGTTCTTGCACACGACTTTCAAATTCTTCCAAAGTGGGTGCCTCGTCCACAAGATCCAAATCATGAAAACAATAGTAAGGAATCCCTAATTTGCTCATAAATTCAAAAGCAGCGTCCATCTTATCTTTGGCTCTGGCAACAGCATCTTCGTTTTTATTCCAAGAAAAAGTTTCGGTTCCTGTACCAAAAGGATCTCCGCCTGTATTGCATAAGGTATGCCAGTAGGCCATTGAAAAGCGCAAGTGTTCTTTCAATGTTTTTCCTGCCACCACTCGGTTTTCGTCATACCATTTGAAAGCAAGTGGATTATCACTTTCTCTACCTTCAAACTTGATAGTATCGATGTTTTTAAAATAGGTTTGTTTAGTCGTATTCATTATATTTCAATATTAATATGGTTTTTCCATTCTTGATAAATATCCTGATATTGGGCGGTCAGGATTGGATTTGGTTCTATTCGTTCAATACATTTCAGCCCTGCAAAAGCTTCTTCGAGCGAGGCATAATAGCCATACCCATAAGCAGCACCACGAGCAGCACCCTCGGCACCAGAGGTATTGTATAATTCTAAAGTTGTTTGGGTAGTATTTGTAAAAATCTCTCTAAAAACGGGACTCAAAAACAAGTTCGCATTTCCAGCTCGCACCATTTCACCACCAGCCCCTACGGATTTCATCACATCAAAACCGTAATTCATGGCAAACACAATTCCCTCGCAAGCGGAACGAACAAGATGACTCGATTGATGGATATTGAAGTTTAGATTTTGAATGCCCGAATTGGCTTTTTTATTATTAAAAATGCGCTCAACACCGTTTCCAAAAGGATAAAAACGCAAGCCTTCACTTCCTGCTTTTAATTTTGCGGCTTCTGCATTTAGTTTTTCGTAAGCTATTAAATCATTACTATTTACCGACATGATTTTGCGCAACCATTGGTACAAAATTCCAGAGCCATTGATACAAAGCAGTACCCCATTCTTTTTTTCTAAAGGGGTATTATTAACATGCAAAAAAGTATTAATGCGGTTTTCTTTGTCGTAATTATCCGAGTCGCTTACAGCATAAATCACTGCCGAAGTTCCTGCAGTTGTAGCAATTTCACCCGGTTTCAAAACATTCAATGACAACGCATTGTTGGGTTGATCTCCGGCGCGATAGGTTATTTTTACAGCGGTATGTAATCCCAATTCAAATGCAACATCAGGATGTATCGTAGCTTGATAGCCAAAATTAGGTACAATTTCAGGAATGATATTGTCTGGAAGTCCCATAGCCTGCAAGACTTCGGTGGCTAAACTTCCTTTAGAGAAATTCCACAAAGCAGCTTCGGACAATCCCGAAGTACTGATTTGCGCCACACCCGAAAGTTTAGCAGCAATAAAATCACCCGGAAGCATCATGTAAGCTGCTTTTTCAAAAACTTCAGGTTGATTGGTTTGAACCCATTTCAATTTTGAAGCCGTAAAATTACCCGGACTTCCTAGAATTTGCTGTTGACAATAGTCATGCCCCATTAAATCATAGGTTTCATTTCCTATTACTGCGGCACGGCTGTCGCACCATATAATAGAAGAACGAACAGGATTTAGGTTTTCGTCCACCAATACCAATCCATGCATTTGATACGCAATTCCAATACCTGCAATTTGCTTTAGATCAATATTTTTTTTGTTTTTTAAAGCTTGAATACCATCCTTAACGTACTCCCACCAAGAATTTGGATCTTGTTCTGCCCAACCAAAAGCGGGTGCAATGATATCCATTTCGAATTCAGGCGCGGTTACTGCACCAACAGTACACCCCTTTTCGGCATCAAATACTGATAGTTTTACAGATGAACTTCCTAAATCGATTCCTAAAAAATACATGTTTTTGTTTTTATATGTTATTCGTTTTTTTGAATTTTCAAATCAACGTTTGTTTTCCATTTTACAAAGAGCGTAACACTCTTTTTTATTGATTTCAAACTCAATTTCAACCCTTATGGTTAAAATAACTATATTACTTATGGTTAATTTGACTACAAGTGTAAAACATTTTTTTTAGATTAACAAAATATTAAGGTTAAAAAATGATTATTAATAATTAATTGTGTTTTAAATAGGTATTTAACAAATGTCAAAAGCGATTTTGCAACACTAACGAGCAAAAGCAATCGCTTTTATTAGTCTATAAAACAGCCACTTAAGCTATAAATACGAGGAAAGAAGAATACTATTTTTTATTCAAAATATTGACTGTTAAGTATTTATGTTTTTACCATGTGTTTTTAAACAATTAGCAGTAAATTCTTTTTTTAAATAACCTGATTTAACACAAGCTTACTATTCGAAATTTGTTTATTTTCGTAAAAATTTATTTTTTCATGATAAAAAAAAGTACCGATACCGAATCTGTTGTATTAGTAGAGCAATCTGCTATGAATGCCATCACAATTGACTGTGTAATATTTGGTTTTGATAACGGAATTCTCGAAGTACTTTTGGTACAACATGCCGAAGGAATAAGCAAAGGAAAATGGGGTTTGCCCGGAGGTTGGATCAAGAAAAAAGAAAGCATTGACAATGCCGCCCATCGATTGTTAGGCGAGCTTACTGGATTAGACAATATCTATTTGGAACAACTTAAGGCTTTTGGAGCACCTGATCGTTTCCCGTTAAGAAGGGTTATCACCATTGGCTATTATGCCTTAATTAAAAGAGAAGATTACAATGTAAAAGCAGGTTTTACGGCGGCTGATGCCAAATGGTATCGTATCAATGAAATTCCAAATTTAATTTACGACCACAACGAAATCCTAGATTACAGCTTGAAACACCTGCGAAACCGAGTACGACAAGCACCCATAGGTTTCAATCTTTTGCCTGAAAAATTCACGTTGTTGCAATTAATGCATTTGTACGAAGAAATATTGGGTGTTGAAATGGACAAATCCAATTTTAGAAGAAAAATTTTGCACATGAAACTATTACTCGCTTTGGACGAAAAGCAGCAAGATGTTTCGCATAGAGCGGCACAATTGTATAAATTTGATTCGGAGATTTACACCAAACTCACTCAAAAAGGATTTAATTTTGAGTTTTAAAAAACCGCATAAAAAAACCGAGAAACCTAAAAAAGTTCTCGGTTTTTTTTATGACTATGAATGCGTTTCTAAAAAACGTTACTGTTTTAAAACCTTCACAACGCCATATTTACCATCGCTCGTTTTTACTTTCAAAACAAGAATTCCATTTGGGGCTTTATTCAGCAATACCATTACAGTCGTATTGGTTACGTTGTATATTTCCTGATTCAATAGTTTTCCTAGTACATCATAAATTCCAACCGTTACAAAGGAATCATTTATACCCTCTGGTAATTGAACCTGAATATAATCTTGTTTGGCAGGATTAGGATATGCTGCAATTGTCATTCGCTTTTTACTATTTTCGATATTGGGTAATCCAAGTATAGCACCGCTATCGCCATATACAATTCCTCTCCCCACGGTACTCATATAAACCCTCCCAAAGGTATTCATATCACCAACAACAAATTGTCCGTTCCCAATTCCGCCATATTCATGCGCATCATCATTAACTCGCAACCAATTTACCCCTTGATCAATGGAACGAAAAACGCCACTCACACCACTTACAGTTCCCCAAATATAAACCGTTGGGTAGGATGCACCCGGTGCTGCAGCTCCTATTCCTACAGCCGTTGCCGCAGTAACAGTAGCAGAAGGAACGGTAAACGTAACACCACCATCAATAGAACGTTTTAATCCGCTACCATTCATCGCAATCCAAAGATGTCCTGCATTTCCGGGTACGGCACGCATGATTTTTGAACCCCAAGCTCCTGCATTTCCTACTGATGTAAAATTTGTTCCTCCGTTAGTACTCGCCAGTACATCCCCAGTGGTATTGTTATAAGCATAAAATTTATTAACAGTCACCTGATCAGATACTGGAACGGCATCCGTGATGGTCAAACCATTACAAGTTGTCCACGCATTTCCATTACTAATACTTCTATAGGTAACACTTGAATTTGCTGGGCAATGTAGTATTTTGGCACCATCAGCAGATAAGGCAACTCTACCGCTTTTTCCCATTAAGGCTCCTGCGGTTACTGTCCAGGTTGCGCCTTGGTCTAAAGAATAATACATTTTATCTCCTAGTCGTACCACTTTATTGGTATTGGCTGCGGCATAAGTAATACTTGTAGACGTTCCCATAGCGGGTGCATGTTGCGGTGCAAAAGCAGTAACATCAGTATGCTTAAAGCCATCATAATCCCCTATAACACTCATAACTGGCCCGCTTGGAATGCTGATAAGATCTAGCGGAACGGTTTCCTCTAAACCAATTGCGTCAAATTTCCAAGTGGTTTTGGCGGCATCAACATTCGTACAAGTGAAAATTCCGTTTCCTGATACCACACTGGCTTGAGTAGTATCAAAAGGGTTGAATTTAATATCGCCAGCCCAGTGCATAGAGGCTGCAGCTCCCGAAATCCAAGTACACCCATTGTCATTCATTGTTATTCCTGATGTTCCTACTAAATCCCGCCAAGTAGCCCCTCCATCAGTACTTAAAAAAAAGCGATCTCCATAAACTCCAGATCCGCCACTAGGTGTGTATTGCAGTAAATACGTATTTATTGTAGATGCAAGCAACCGTTGAGGATTTGCAGGATCTACATCAATTCCCCCAAATGGTTTTGCAAAACCGCTTGGTGTAATATTAGTCAAAACCCCTGCCTTTGATAGTTTCCAGATTTGTCCATCAGCCGAATTCCATGGGCCTTCTTTATCGGCATACGTTACTACTAATGTCCCATTTGAATCTAATACGGCGCGCTGTGGCATGTACGTTGTTGTGGCTCCTGCAACGGCTGTCCAAGTAGTTCCTCCATCCGTACTTTTATACAAATTAGCCGCTCCAGTTCTAGAAACCCCAGCATATAGCGTTTGTGTATTTCCTCCTGATGCAGTTGAAGGATCAAATTCTACGAAACAAATTCCGTTATCATTAGTTGTTGTAGTAACTGGCAATCCTGATACACTTGTCCACGTTGCTCCAGCATCGGTACTCTTAAACAATCCGTTGCGTCGAGTCCCACAAAAAAGAATAGTAGAATTATTAGGATCTACAACCAAACGTTCCCCATTTGAGCGTCCCATACCATTTCCGTGTGCTTTAAATTGCGAAGTCACGATTGTTTCGGTAAAGGTATTCCCTCTATCGGTTGATTTTAGTATTGCCGTTTTGCCACTATTAAAATAATCTGTACCCGCTAACAAATAGACTACGTTGTTGTTTTGCGGATCAATAGCAATTGCTTCGACACCCATATAACCCACTTGATCAGTACTTACCCAATCCAATAATGACACCCATCTTGCTGTACTCACATCCCATCTATAAGCGCCACCCACATCGGTACGGGCGTATTTTAGATTGGCTTCGGTCTTGCTAGTAACGATTCCTGTCACAAAACCACCACCACCAATTTGCACATTTTTCCATGCAGTTTGTGCCCCACTCGTCAAGGAACACAATACGATTAAAAACAATAAGGAATACTTTTTCATCATTTTACTATTTGTCTAAAATTTAAAAAACCAATAGAATTATATTCTTATGGTTAATTTGACTACAAGTATAGCTATTATTTTTAAATTGGCAATAATTAATCCCTAAAATTTCATAATTATCAATCCATTGGGAGAATAGTACCAAATTCTAATGAACTGCATTTAATCCTTTTTTCAAATGGAATTAACTGTAAAGAAAATACTAATTTAAAAGGATATAATTCTTAAAATTGACGTGCCAAGGAATGCCTTATAGCCATACTGACTAACTTATCAACAGTCACAAAAATTAACTTTCGTTACCCAAAAGCATCCGCCACTATTCCGTAATTTTGTGGCATGTATGCTTTAGTTGATTGTAATAATTTCTATGCTTCCTGCGAACGTGTTTTTCAACCGAAATTCAACGGGAAACCGGTTGCAATATTATCCAATAATGATGGCTGTGTTATTTCGAGAAGCAACGAGGCCAAAGCCGTTGGAATTCCCATGGGTGCTCCCGCATTTCAAATCAAAGATTTAGTCAAAGAAAAAAACGTTCAGCTTTTTTCGTCAAATTACGCCCTTTATGGGGATTTGAGTAATCGGGTAATGGCAATTTTAGGACAATTTACCCCTAATGTTGAAATCTACAGTATTGATGAAGCTTTTCTGAATTTTGATGGTTTGAACATTTTGGACTATCATGATTATGGACTTCAAATGAAAAATAGGATTCAAAAATGGGTGGGTATTCCCGTTTGCATTGGCTTTGCCGAAACCAAAGTATTGTCAAAAGTAGCGAATAAAATTGCCAAAAAATTTCAGGACAGAACCAAAGGCGTCTATGTCATTGACAGCGAAGAAAAGCGGATCAAAGCCTTAAAATGGACCAAGATTGAAGATGTTTGGGGCATAGGTCATCGCACACTTAAAAAAGTCAAACTTCGCCATATCCATACGGCATTCGACTTTATACAACCGCAACACGAAGCTTGGATTAAGAAAGAAATGGGCGTTGTGGGGCTTCGTTTAAAATACGAATTGGAAGGAAAATCGGTTTTGAATCTAGAACCCATTCCTGAACAAAAAAAGAGCATTGCTACCACTAGAAGTTTCCCCAAACAAATAGCCGAATATGATTTACTACGGGAACGAGTGACTACTTTTGCAGCCGTTTGTGCCGAAAAACTGCGCAAGCAACATTCCTGCTGTCATACTATTATTGTCATGCTGGTCATCGATAAACATTCAGTCGCAACATCTAAATATTATTTTAATATGGCGGTAACGCTGCCCTTTGCAACGAATTCGACGTTGACCATCTCGAATACCGCAGTCGAAATGCTAAAAAAATTACACAAAGGCAATGAGGGAATCAAGTTCAAAAAAGCAGGCGTTATTGTAACCGAATTAGTTAACGAAAACCAAAAACAATTCCAATTATTTGATGAAGAAAACCCCAAACATTTGGCTTTAATGAAAGCAATGGACAAATTGAATCACAAAATTGGCAGTACCAAAGTAAAACTTGCCTCCCAAAATTTGAGTCTGACGTGGAATATGAATCAAAAGCATTTATCCCCCAAATACACTACTAATTTCAAAGAGATATTAGAAATATAACAAAGGGCGTTCACTTATTATGTATTGCAATGTTAGGATTCAAATTAATTCATTTTGTTTTTAAAAAAGAATAAAAAACTAGCTTAATAAATCAAACCGCAAGGACGTAAAGGCACAAAACTTTGCGTACTTTGCGGTTTTTCATTTGCGCCTTTGCAGTAAAAAACCCTCAAAAATACAAGGTTTTGTGCACTTTGCGGTAAAAACAATAACCAAAAAGATATAATAATAAAGGTGTTCGCTTATAGTAAGCGTCATTTTTTGTTTTTAACACTAACAAATTGTACATTTGAATCATTATAAAACTTCTGATAATGAGCTAATTGTCTTATTAAATAGCTAAATACCAAATAAAAAATTGATTAGTAACAACCAACAACATAGCACTCCCGAAGAAGCTGCTACTCTTTTGTATGTTTTTAATAGTGTTTATCCAATTAATGAAGCCGCACGAACTTTTTTAACAGAAAACACCTACCCAATACAAGTACGCAAAGGCAAGAAACTGCATAAATCAGGCGAAATTTGCGATATGATTTATTTTGTAAACAAAGGAGCAGTTCGGGGATATGTTAAAGAGGGAAAAAAAGACATTACCACCTGGATAACAGTCGAAAATGAGTTGGTTGCCTCCATTCATAGTTTTGTACTACAAATACCAAGTTTTGAAAACATGGAAGCCATAGAGGATTCGGAACTGCTTGGGATGAGCCACTCGGATTTACATCGCTTGTATGATATAGAGCCTGAAACCAACATTATGGCGCGACGCATTTACGAAAAATATTATGCCGATGCCGAAATTAGAGCCTTAATTGCTCGGTTGAGCAAGGCTGAAAAAAAATACGAATATTTCCTAAAAACGTACCAACACCTTTCCACTCGAATTCCGCTTACCTATATTGCCTCTTTTTTGGGAATCAACCTCGAAACTTTAAGTCGGGTTCGAGGGCAAATTCGCAACCATTCTGAAAATAAAGTTTGACAATTGTCAAATAATGATTGATTGAAAATTTAGTTATTTTAAAAAAAACAACATAAAAAACTAAAAATCAATTAGTTATATTTTTTTATTTTTTTCAATTGGCTTTTGTATTTTGAAACTTTCCGTTTTGCTAATAATTTTAAAGCTAATTTTGAAGTATAAATTCTTTGGTATAATACCTCAAAATTAGTTATTATGAAACATTTTTACGCCCTTCTATTCACGCTTTTTATTTGTTCTATTTCCTATTCGCAACTGGGTGCCGCACTCGATTTTGATGGTGTAAATGATTATGTTGTTTTAGATACTCCACCATCCATTAGCGGTTCGTTTACAGTCGAAGCTTGGGTAAATCCGACTAATACTTACAAAACAATGCACATTGTGAGTACTCGAGATGCTGGAGAATATTCGTTTGATATACAACTGAAAGCAGGCAATACCATCCACGCCGACATAGGCAACGGAAGCTCTTGGCTTACCACCGCCGCCGATGCTAGCTATAATTATACTGCTGGTACTTGGTTTCATCTGGCTTATGTAGTTACGCCAATTGGTTATACTATTTATGCAAATGGCAACCCCATTGGTACAGGAACTTTCTCGGGAACACCTTTGCTGATGAATGGCACTCATAAATTAGCATTGGGCAAAAACGCCTCCGAACCCACTCTTTATGAAGGCAAAATAGATGAGGTACGGATTTGGAACAGAGCCTTGCAAAAATGCGAAATCTTGAATAATCTGAACAATGAACTGGCATCGGGGCAAACGGGTTTGTCTGTTTATTATACATTCAATCAAGGTTTTGCAGCGTCAAATAATTCAGGTGTAACAATCCTAACCGATTCTAGTGGCAACAATTACAATGCTTCATTAGAAAATTTTAGTTTAGGGACAGGAGCTTTTGGTTCTGGATCTAGCACCTCTAATTGGGTTTCATCTGGGGGTGTTGCATCAGGCAATACAACTCCAGCTTATGTTCCGTTGGTAGTGTCAAGTCCACAAAATTTGCCGTTAGGGGCAACGGTGGCAAACCTAACCGCCACCGGAACCGCCATAAAATGGTATTCGGCAGCAACAGCAGGAACGCCTTTGGCAACAACCGCAATTTTGGCAACCGCCACCTATTATGTTACGCAAACCAAGGCGAGTTGCGAAAGCGATAGAACCCCAGTAAGTGTTATAATTCCGCCAGTGATCACTCCTGTTATTACCACATTCAGTCCTATTTCGGGCGTTGTCGGAGCTACTGTAACCCTTACAGGAATCAACTTTAATACTACTACCGCAAACAATAGCGTGTTTTTTGGAGCTACAAAAGCTACAGTTACTGCTGCAACCGCAACAAGTTTAACGGTAACGGTGCCTTCGGGTGCAACATACTCACCTATTGCGGTTTTGAATACCGGAACGGCATTGGCTTGTTATAGTGTAAGCAATTTTACTCCTGTATATACTCCTTCAAAAACAGGTATAACGGTGAGTGATTTTTCTGTCAAGACAGATTTCACAACGAGTTATCATCCTAATTCTGTAGCCATTGGCGATTTGGATGGCGATGGAAAGCCCGATTTGGTAGTAGCCAATTCCGAAGGAAATACCATTTCAATATTTCGTAATACAACAACAAGCGGTAGTGTGAGTTCAGGCAGTTTTGACACCAAAGTCGATTTTGCCACAGCTTCCTATCCACTTTCTATACGTATTGGCGATTTGAATGGCGATGGCAAACCCGAATTAGTGGTTACAAATCAAGAGAGTAATACGGTTTCCGTTTTTCGCAATACAACAACAACGGGAGCAATTACCACAAGTAGCTTTGATGCCAAAGTGGATTTTGCAACAGGATCTGGACTTGCCTTCGCTGCCATTGGCGATTTGGATGGCGATGGCAAGCCCGAAATAGTGGTGGCTAATAATTTGAGCAATAGCATTTCCGTATTTCGGAATACCACCACAAGCAATGCAGCCATTACCACAGCTAGTTTTGCCAGCAAAGTCGATTTTCCGGTGGCTAGCTTTCCTTATACAGTTGCCATTGCCGATTTGGATGGAGATGGCAAAGCAGATATTGCCGTTTCGGGTGTCGATAGCGTTTCGGTATTGCGCAATACACCAACCATTGGCACTATTACAGCCAATAGTTTTGAACCCAGAGTCGATTATTTTGATTCCAATTTACAATCACAATCCATAGCTATTGGCGATTTGGATGCCGATGGAAAGTCAGATATAGTGGCAACAAGTCTATACGGAAATGTTTTTGTATATCGCAATACCGCCACCGCAGGCACAATTACCGCCAGCAGTTTTGCTCCCAAAGTTACCTTTGCAACGACTTACAATACTTGGTCGGTTGCTATTGGCGATTTGGATGCCGATGGAAAACCCGATTTGGCCCTAGCCAATGCCGATGGTTTTGTTTCTGTATTGCGTAATACAACTACAACTGGGGATATCACTTCAAGCAGTTTTGCTTCCAAAGTCGATTTTGCAATAGGTATTAACGCTCATTCCGTTGCCATTGCCGATTTGGATGCCGATGGAAAACCCGATTTGGCTGCAGTAAGTGCCAGCAAAAATACCGTTTCGGTGTTTCGGAATACCTCTAATAACAATAATTTAAGTGGTTTAACAACAAGTGCAGGTACCTTAAATCCTAATTTTGACGCTACAACTACCGCCTATACTATAAACGTATCCAATGCAACCAGCACCATAACCGTTACGCCAACCAAAGCCGATGCCAATGCCAACATTCTTGTAAATGGGGCCGCAGTTAACAGTGGTACAGCATCGGGAGCTATTAATTTAAGTGTGGGTAGCAACACCATTACCATTGCGATTACGGCTCAAAATGCCATTACAAAATGGCACACGCTAACGATAAAGAGAGCCGCTCTTTTGAACAATATTGGTTTAACAAACACCACGCCTGCCGCAACGGCCTATTCGCTTCGTAAGCTATCAAGCACCTATACTGGCAAAGCAATACAAGTGCGTAGAAGCTCCGACAATACTGTGCAGGACATTGGTTTTGATGCAAATGGTGGTCTGGATACCGCTACTCTAACAACATTTGTAGGCAGTTCGAGTGGGTATGTAGCCAAATGGTACGACCAAAGTGTCAATGGAAACGAGGCAACTCAAACCAATACCGCCTTGCAACCTCGAATTGTAAATGCAGGTGTTATAGATAAACTAAACAACAGACCCGCACTTTATTTTGGTACCGCCAATTTGGCAACCGCCAAAACTACTATTTTTGATACCGCCACTTCTATGGTTGGTTTTGCAAAAGGAAACAGCAGCACACCATCATCCTTGGTTACTAAAACAGGTACTTCTGCGGATGCTAATACCAATTATCCAGCCCCTTTTGATTTTAGCAATAGTGCAGGCGAATTTTATGTAGGTAATGCTAGTGCAATAGCTGGATCCAACAATAATATAGCCAATAGCACCCCAAGATCCGATGTAAGTCTTTCTGTTCCAGCATCGGTATATTCGTTTGTAATACCAGCTTCGGGTACTTTTTATTCCTATCTAAATGGCATACAAAGCAGTAGCAGTACTGTTGTGGCTTATGCCGATAATGGAAACGCTTTGCAAATAGGCAATCGAAATGATGGCAATGGTTCGGGCAATTTTTGGACCACCGAATTGGTGCTTTTCAATAGTGTTTTGAGCACCATAGACCGACAAGCAGTCGAAACGTCACAAAAAAATTATTACAATAATGGCAATGCCAATTTAAGCAACTTAACCTCATCAATTGGGTCATTAAGCCCTGTGTTTTCTGACGCTACAACAAGTTACACTATTGCCGTAACGGGTGCTACAAGTATCTTAACTCTTACGCCAACCAAAGCCGATGCCAATGCCACCATTACCGTAAACGGAACTGCCGTAGCCAGTGGGTCGGCATCGACAGCTATTAATTTGACTGTGGGCAGCAATACAATTACAGTAGTGGTTACCGCACAAGATGGCACTACTAAAACCTACACCATAACAGTACCAAAACCATTTCCGCCAGTTGTTACTTCTTTTAGTCCTATTTCGGGAGTTGTGGGTAGTACTGTAACGCTTGCGGGTACGGACTTTAACACCACAGCCGCCAATAATATTGTGTTTTTTGGAGCTACAAAAGCTGTCGTAACTACGGCAACCGCTACAAGTTTAACGGTTACTGTTCCTGCTGGAGCAACATACTCCCCAATTACGGTTTTGAATACCGGAACAGTATTGGCTTGTTATAGTTTAAGTAGCTTTGATCCTGTGTATAGCCCTGCAAAAAATGCAATAACAGCAACGGATTTAGTACCCAAAGTCGATTTTGGAGCGGGTGCACAACCTATGTCAGTGGCTGTTGGCGATTTGGATGGCGATGGAAAACCCGATTTAGCGGTGACTAATTACCTTGGTAATAGCGTTTCTGTATTTCGGAATACTGCAACAAGCGGCAGTCTTGCATCGGGTAATTTTGCTACCAGAGTAGACTTTTCAACTGGTAGTAATCCTAGATCGGTAGCCATTGCCGATTTGGATGGCGATGGAAAACTCGATTTGGCGGTAACAAATTATAGCGCCAACACCATTTCTGTATTACGCAACACCGCAACAAGTGGTACTATTAGCGGTAGCAGTTTTGCCACAAAAGTCGATTTTGTAGCAGCTACTAACCCTATTTCCATAGCCATTGCCGATTTGGATGGCGATGGAAAACCCGATTTGGCAGTAGCTAATATAGGTGCAGATAGCGTTTCGGTATTTCGCAACACCGCAACAACTGGCATCAACGCAAGTAGTTTTGCTGCAAAAGTGGACTTTGCAACCGGTAGCAATCCTATTGCACTGGCAATAGGAGATTTGGATAGCGACGGAAAACTCGATTTAGTAGTAAGCAATTCTGCTAGTTATACCCTTTCTGTACTTCGCAACACCGCAACGGTTAGCACTATTACAACGGCTAGTTTTGCCTCAAAAGTCGATTTTGCCACAGCCAGTTTTCCTCGTAATGTAGCTATTGGCGATTTAGATGGCGATGGAAAACCCGATTTGGCGGTAACGGGCTTAAATAGCAATGTTGTTTCTGTATATCGCAACACAGCAATTAGTGGTACTATTAGCACTAGTAGTTTTGTGTCAAAAGTGGACTTTGCAACGGGTTCAAGTCCTTTTTCTGTGGTTATTGGCGATTTAGATGGTGACGGAAAACCCGATTTGGCGGTAGCAAACTATGGTAGTAATACCGTTTCGGTATTCCGCAATAGTGCCACAAGCGGTACTATTGCCACAAGTAGTTTTGCAAGCAAAATTGATTTTGCCACAACTACGCAACCTACTTCCATAGCTATTACCGATTTAGATTTAGATGGCAGACCCGATTTGGCAGCAACAAATTACGATGGAACTGTTTCTATTTTCCGCAATGCCAACACCAACGCCAATTTAAGTGCTTTAACCACCACCGCAGGCACTATAAGCCCCGCATTTGCAACAGCAACAACCGCTTATAGTGCCGCCGCCGTTTCTGCCACTACAACCACCACCACCGTAACTCCCACCCTGGAAGACGCATTGGCAACGGTACAAGTGCAAGTAAACGGAGGTAGTTTTACGGCTGTAACAAGCGGTACGGCATCTAGTGCCTTGGCATTAAACGAAGGAAATAATACCATTACCATTAAAGTAACGGCTCAAAATGGGGATGTAAAAAATTATACACTCGCAGTAACAAGAGCTTTCTTTCCGCCAGTCATCACTTCCTTTAGCCCAATATCTGGAGTTGTGGGAACTGCGGTAACCATTTTAGGAACTAACTTTAATGCAACTGCTGCCAATAATATGGTGTTTTTTGGAGCAACAAGAGCCGTAGTAACAGCGGCAACAACTACCAGTTTAACCGTTACTGTTCCTGCTGGAGCAACCTACGCACCCATAACGCTTTTGAATACCGAAAAAGCATTGGCTTGTTATGGTCTAAACAATTTTAACCCCATTTATAGTCCTGCCAAAAGCACGATAACAACAACTGATTTTGCACCCAAAGTAGATTTTACAGCCACGAGCGGATCTATATCCGTTGCTATTGGTGATTTAGATGGAGATGGAAAACCCGATTTGGCGACAGCGAATTATGGCAGTAATACCGTTTCCGTATATCGAAATACCGCAACAAGCGGTACTGTTGGAGCTGGTAGTTTTGCTGCCAAAATTGATTTTGCAACCGGTACAAATCCCTATTCAGTAGCCATAGGCGATTTGGATGGCGATGGAAAACTCGATTTAACGGTAGCTAATTTTAATGGTAATACCGTTTCTGTATTACGCAATACAGCATCAAGCGGCACTATTTCGACAAGTAGTTTTGACGCTAAAGTTGACTTTGCAACGGGTACCTATCCTCGTTCAGTTGCTATTGGCGATTTGGATGGCGATGGCAAGCCCGATTTAGCTACTGCAAATTATAGTGGCAGTGTTTCTATATTACGTAATATAGCAACAAGTGGTAGTATTGTATCTGGAAGTTTTGCTCCTAAAGTGGACATTATAGCAGTATCAAGTCTTAATTCATTGGCTATTGGCGATTTGGATGGCGATGGAAAACCCGATTTGGCGGTAACGAGTTTAAGTAGCAATGTTGTTTCTGTATTTCGCAATACAGCAACACTGGGTAGTATAACAACAGCTAGTTTTGCAACCAAAGTAGATTTTGCAACCACGAGTGCTTCTATATCCGTTGCTATTGGCGATTTAAATGGCGATGGCAAACTTGATTTGGCAACGGTAAATTATAATAACCCTACTGTTTCTGTATTTCGCAATACAGCAACAAGCGGTACTATTAACAGCAGTAGTTTTGCCACCAAAGTCGATTTTGCCACTGCTGCTTACCCACAATCCGTGGTAATAGGCGATTTCGATGGCGATGGTAAGCCCGACTTGGCAGTAGCGAATGGTAGCGATACTGTTTCGATTTTTCGCAATACAGTAAGCGGTGTTGTAATTGCTGCGGATAGTTTTGCCTCCAAAGTTGACTTTGCAACGGGTACAAATCCTCGTTCCGTTGCTATTGGCGATTTGGATGGCGATGGCAAGCCCGATTTGGCGGTAGCTACTTCTGGAAGCAGCACTCTTTCTATATTTCGCAATACCAACAACAATGCCAATTTAAGTGCTTTAACCACAATCGCAGGAGCAATTAACCCTGTTTTTGCAACAGCAACCACCGCTTATAATGCCACCACCGCCGTTTCGGCCACTACTGCTATCACCACCGTAACGCCAACGCTGGAAGACACATCGGCAACGGTACAAGTGCAAATAAATGGAGGTGGTTTTACGGCTGTAACCAATGGGTCGTCTTCAGGAGCATTGGCATTAAACGAAGGAAATAATACCATTACCATTAAAGTAACCGCTCAAAATGGTGATATAAAAAATTATACACTCACCGTAACAAGAGCTTCAATGCCTCCGCTGATTACTTCCTTTACTCCAATTTCTGGAGTTGTGGGAACTGAAGTAACCATTTTAGGGTCTAACTTTAATGCTACAGCTGTCAATAATATGGTGTTTTTTGGAGCAACAAAAGCGGTGGTAACTGCTGCAACAGCAACTAGTTTGACAGTTACCGTTCCTGCTGGAGCAACCTACGCACCCATAACGGTTTTGAATACAGGAACAGCATTAGCTTGTTATAGTCTAAACCATTTTAACCCTATTTATAGTCCTGCAAAAAGTGCAATCACAGCAACGGATTTTACAGCCAAAACGGATTTTGCGACGGGTACAAACCCTTATTCCGTAGCTGTTGGCGATTTGGATGGCGATGGCAAGCCCGACTTGGCGGTGGCAAATTTTAGCAATAATACCGTTTCTGTATATCGTAATACCGCAACAAGCGGTGTTGTTGGTGCTGGTAGTTTTGCTACAAAAATTGATTTTGTAACGGGTTCAAAGCCTTTTTCAGTTGCTATTGCCGATGTAGATGGCGATGGAAAACTCGATTTGGCGGTAGCAAATTATATCAGCAGTACCGTTTCTGTATTTCGTAATAAAGCCACAACTGGTGCTATTACAGCGGCTAGTTTTGCCGCCAAAGTTGATTTTACAACAGGAACAAGGCCCCAAATAGTAGCTGTTGCCGATTTGGATGGCGATGGAAAACTCGATCTAGCTACTGCAAATTACGATGGCACGGTTTCCCTATTTCGCAATACCGCAACAAGTGGTAGCATTGTATCGGGAAGTTTTGACGCTAAAGTGGATATTAACATAGGGTCAAGTTGTGGTTCGATAGCTATTGGAGATTTGGATGGCGATGGAAAACCCGATTTGGTTACCGGAAATGCAAATAACAATATTTATGTACTTCGTAATACAACCACAATGGGGAGCATTACAACAGCTGGTTTTGCAACCAAAGTGAACTATGCAACCACGAGTATCTCTTATTCCGTAGCTATTGGCGATTTGGATGGCGATGGAAAGTTGGATTTAGCAACAGCGAATTATAATAATGTTGGAGTTTCTGTATTTCGTAATACAACCACAACTGGAGCTACAAACGCTAGTTTTGCAAGCAGAGTAGATTTTTCAACCAGTTTAAATCCGCAATCCATAGCCATAGGCGATTTGGATGGCGATGGCAAACCCGATTTGGCAGTAGCCAGTGGCGGCAGTAACAGCCTTACTTTATTGCGAAATACTGCCACAAGTGGTACTATTACAACGGATAGTTTTGCCCCCAGAGTCGATTTAACAACAGGGTTTTTTCCTATTTCGGCAGTTATTGCCGATTTGGATGGCGATGGCAAGCCCGACTTAACGGTAGCCAATGGAAATGGTAGTACTCTTTCTATATTCCGTAACACCAACAACAATACCAATTTGAGTGCCTTATCCCTAGCAGGAAGCACATTAAGTCCAACCTTTGCAACAGCAACAACGGCATATACCGCAGCCGTTTCTAATGCCACAACAACCACAACAATAATCCCAACGCTGGAAGATATTACAGCAACGGTGCAAGTACAACTAAATGGGGGTGGTTTTACTACTGTTACAAATGGTAGTGCCTCAAACGCATTGGCATTAAACCTAGGAAATAATACCATAGAAATAAAAGTTACTGCAAAAAACGGAGATACAAAAAGCTATACCGTAACCGTAGTAAATCTCAATCCGCTCGACAATATCGGTTTAACAAGCGTAACACCAGCCAAAACCGCTTATTCGTTGCGTAAATTGTCAAGCACGTACAATGGCAAAGCGATACAAGTAAGACGAGCGAGCGACGACTCCGTGCTAGACATTGGTTTTGATACTAATGGAGGATTAGATACTACTGCCCTAACCACTTTTGTAGGAACATCAAGTGGGTATGTAGCCAAATGGTACGATCAAAGTGGTTATGGAAACGAGGTTACCCAAACCGACACCAACCTACAACCCCGAATTGTAGATGAAGGCGTGGTAGATCGTTTGAACAACAAACCTGCCTTGTATTTTGGCAACGCTAGTTTGGCAACCATCAAAACAACTCTTTTTGCGAACGCCACATCTATGGTGGGTTTTGCAAAAGGAAATAGCACTACGTCATCGGCATTGGTAACCAAAACAGGAACCGATACCGATGCCAATACCAATTTTCCTGGTCCTTTTGATTTTACAAATAGTGATGGGAACTTTACTGTTGGTAATGCTGCTATAACAGCAGCTGTTGGTCGCAATTTATCGGATGCCGTACCACGAGCCGATGTTAGCATTACAGTACCCGCATCGGTATATTCGTTTGTAATTCCTGCATCGGGTACGTTTTATAGCTACCTCAATGGCATTCAAACTAGAGACGAATCGGTTGCTGCTTATGCCGATAATGGCAATGCAATGCAAATAGGCAATAGAAATGACGGCAGTAGTGTTGCTAATTTTTGGACTACAGAATTGGTGCTTTTTGATAGTGTTTTGAGTACAGCCGAAAGACAAGCAGTAGAAACGTCTCAAACCAATTATTACAATAATAGCAACGCCAATTTAAGTGCCTTAACCACAACCGCAGGAGCCATAAGTCCTGTTTTTGCAACGGCAACAACTGCTTATACCGCAACAGTGCCTAATGCTACAAGCACTATAACCGTAACCCCAACGGTAGAAAATGCTTCGGCAACGATAGAAATACAAGCAAACGGTGGTGGTTTTACGACTCTAACAAGTGGTAGTACCTCAACAGCATTGGCTTTAACCGATGGTAGCAATATCATTGAAGTAAAAGTAACGGCACAAAATGGTAGTGTAAAAACGTATATTATTACAGTTTGTAGAGGAGTAATACCTACGTTTACTGCAATTGCTCCAATATGTTCAGGTAGTACTTTTGTTTTGCCCACAATGTCTAATAATGGGATAACAGGAGTTTGGTCACCAGCAATAAACACCACGGCAACTACCACTTATAGATTTACGCCCAATGCCAATCAATGTGCTGAATTGACAACAATGACTGTAACATTAGGTACCACCACCACCTGGACGGTAACAAACTCCATTGGTTCATGGAGCAACGGCATACCAACCTCCACCTCCAAAGCGATTATCAACGGCAATTATTCCGAAGCTGTAAATCTCGAAGCGTGTAGCCTTGACGTAACAGGAGCAGCCGTTGTAACGGTACCAACAGGATTTAACTTCACTGTTTCTGGAAAAGTAACGGTAGCATCAACGGCTAGTTTAACTTTCGAAAACAACTCTAATTTAGTTCAGATTGAAGATGTTCCAAATAACGGAAAAATCATATCTAAACGCAATAGTAATGCGTTAATGCTTCTCGATTACACGTTGTGGTCGTCGCCAGTTGCGGGGCAAGAGTTACAAGGATTTTCTCCAGCAACTTTGGCAACACGTTTTTATACCTACAATCCAGCCACGGATAAATACAATGCAACAACGCCAACTGCCAATTTCGCAACAGGAACAGGCTACTTAATCAGAATACCAAATAACCACCCAACAACGCCAACCATTTGGAACGGTAGCTTTACAGGAATTCCAAACAATGGAACGGTATCACTTGCAGTAACCAATAACACGTATAACGCCACAGGTAATCCCTATCCATCAACCATCAGTGCCGATGCTTTTATTGATGCCAATGCGCTTACGGAAGCTTTGTATTTTTGGAGAAAAACAAATGGTACAACAGCATCCTACGCCACCTATACCAAAGCGGGAGGCACTGCCAATGCGGGTGGATTGAGCAGTATTGTTCCCAACGGAACCATCCAAGTAGGTCAAGGATTTCTAGCCAAGTCAACCAGCACGGCATTGATTTTTACCAATGCCATGAGAACGGCCAATAACGCCAATCAGTTCTTGAAAACTAAAGCCATCGAGAAAAATAGAATCTGGTTAAACCTTGCCAAAGATGCCGCTCCCGCAAACCAAATGATGGTCGCCTACATGACAGGAGCCACCGCAGGAATCGACCCAGCGATAGACGGACGATCCATAAACGATTCGCCTATTGCGTTGAACTCGATTATCAACAACGAGGAATTTGTGATTCAAGCCAAAGGACTTCCGTTTGAAGATGCGGATGTGGTACCACTAACGTTCAAAACCAATGCAGCTGGAAACTATACCATTAGCATCGACCACGTGGATGGACTCTTCTCTGGCAATCAAGACGTGTTTTTGAATGATAAAACCACAGGAACATCGCAAGATTTGAAAAAAGGCACCTACACATTTACAGCTACAACAGGAACATTCAACAATAGGTTCGAATTGGTTTATAAAAGCAGTACCGCCTTGGGACTTGACGAGCAAGAATTGAGCAATTCGGTTTTGGTTTTCAAACAAAATGGACTCGTGCACATCAACGCTGGCAAGACAATTATGAAAACGGTACGTGTTTATGATCTAAATGGGCGCTTGATTTTCAAACAAGAAAAAGTGAATCAAAACACAACAATCTTGAAAGGATTTACCGCTGCCGAGCAAACGATATTGGTTCAAATTACCTCGGATGAAGATAAAATAGTAACCAAAAAAGTAATGTATTAAATAATCTAAAAAACGAAAGAAGCGAAAAAATCGAAAGGAAAGGAAAGGAAAGGAACACATTTCAGTCCAACCTTTTATTAGAATTTTTAGCTTCTTTCCATTTTTTTTTAATCCAAAAAAACATGAAAAACACCACATTAAAATTATACCTAACAATCGTTTGTTTATTCTCCAGCGTATTGATTTTTGCAGATCCGGGCGACGATTCGGACACAGGAGATCTAGAAGGAGGCGAACCCATGCCCATAAACGGGAAATTGGTTTTCTTGGCTTTGGCAGGAATTCTTTTTGCAATCTATACCTTTAGAAAGAATAGAAAACTAGCTTAAAAAATCAAACCGCAAGGACGCAAAGGAGTAAAACTTTGCGTCCTTGGCGGTTTTTCTTTGTGACTTTGCGGTAAAAACCCACAACAGCACGAACACATCAACACAAAACCTTGCGCACTTTGCGGTTTTTTTCTTTGCGCCTTTGCGGCGAAAACCACAACAGCACGAACACATCAACACAAAACCTTGCGCACTTTGCGGTTTTTTCTTTGCGCCTTTGCGGTAAAAATCCACAACAACACAAAACTTGGCGTACTTTGCAGTTTTTTCTTTGCGCCTTTGCGGTAAAAATCCACAACAACACAAAACTTGGCGTACTTTGCGGTTTTTTCTTTGCGCCTTTGCGGTAAAAACCTTTAGCAATAATTCCCATAACAGCACAAAACTTTGCGTCCTTTGCGGTTTTTTCTTTGCGCCTTTGCGGTAAAAATCCACAACAACACAAAACTTTGCATCCTTTGCGGTAAAATGCCAATCACAAACATATAATTTTTGACACTTCAAGTTGCCATTTTAATATCTCTTCTTTTTATTTACTTTTATAAAAATTAAATCATTAGAAATACAATGTCCCTAAAAAAAGAACAAAAACTAACTTTCTTCCGACCTGACTTTGAAAGCGATGTCCGAATCCCGTATATAAAAGAAGGAGTTTCGGCGGGATTTCCGTCACCCGCAGCTGATTTTATGGAAAGTAATATTGATTTGAATAAAGAATTAAGCGAAAATCCACTGGCAACTTTTTACATCAAAGTCAAAGGCAATTCCATGATTGATGCCGGAATCAACGACAAAGATGTCTTGGTAGTCGACCGAAGTCTGGAACCACAAAACAACAAAATCGCCATTTGTTGCATTGACGGTGAATTTACCGTAAAACGCATTCAGGTTCACAAAGACTGCTTGTACCTCCTACCCGAAAATCCCAATTACGAACCCATAAAAGTCACCGAGGAAAACCAACTCATCATTTGGGGAATGGTTACTTATGTGATTAAAAAAGTGTAAGTACAAAAAAAAAGTGTGAAACCAAACGAATCTGGTTTCACACTTTGTAGATAACTAAAACTATTTTTTACTACCAGAACTTCACATACAAAGCACAAATAATCAATAACGTAATTACAATCATTACGGTTGTTTGTGGTTTTACTTTGAACATTTCTGTGTCTAATTCGAATGCTTTTGGATTTACTTTTGGCCCTGCAAAACTGATGGCAATCATTAAAAGCATGGTGAATGCAAAAGACAATCCCATACAAATATGGAAAGGAATTTCGAATCCGCCTTTACCATTGGCAAAAGCCGTATACAATACTGTTTCGTTTCCAAACAATGCTGGAGCAAATTCATTAAACAAAACTGACAATAAGAACCCTGAAATTACACCAACAATAGCTGCTGTTCCAGTTGTTCTTTTCCAAAACATTCCAAGGAAAAACATCGCGAAAACACCCGGACTAATAAATCCAGTATATTTTTGAATGTAAGTGAAACCACCCACACCACCAATTCCTAACAAGTCATTCCAGGTGAACATAACCGCAAGAAGCATCGCTGCAAAAATAGCATACCTTCCTACGTTTACTTGGGCTCTATCAGTAGCACTTTTTTGAATGTATTTTTTGTGTACATCCAAAGTATAAATCGTAGAAATACTATTCACTTTACCTGCCAAAGAAGCTACAATTGCCGCTGTCAAAGCCGCTACTGACAATCCTTTTAAACCGGTAGGCAAGAAGGTCAACATAGCCGAGTAGGCACCGTCTTTCCCGCCAACTAATTGAGGTAAATGTCCGTTTTCATACAAAACATAAGCGGCAATACCAGGCAACATTACAATAAGTGGCATCACTAATTTCAACATACCTGCAAACAAAATTCCAGTACGAGCCGTTTGTAAATCGGCACCCAAAGCTCTTTGAGTAATGTATTGGTTACACCCCCAATAGTTCAAGTTGATAATCCAAATACCAGCCAAATAGGACATCATGCCAGGGAAAGTAAGGTACTTGTTGATTTCCAATTGCGAAGAAGCAGCCGTAGGTTTTGGAATAATCATTTTGAAATGCTCTGGTGCTTTTTCCATCAAAACTTTGAAACCTGCAATCGCATTATCGCCAAACCCAAAATAGTGTCCAACGGTAGTCAACGCAATGTAGGACGTAACCAATCCGCCAATGATCAAAACAGCCACCTGAATAACATCCGTATACGCTACTACTTTCATACCTCCAAGGGAAATTAGCAAGGCAAAACAAGCCAAACCAATCATAATAGCATGCAAATATTCGCCTCCAGCCAAACCGTTGATAGCAACAGCTCCAAGGTATAAAATAGAAGTAAGATTTACAAAAACATACAAAAACAACCAAAAAACTGCCATAATCAAAGCCGTTGATTCGTTATATCTTGTTTTTAAAAATTGAGGCATCGTGTAAATCTTGTTTTTAAGATAGACAGGAATAAACCAAACGGCAACAATGATCAAAGCAATCGCAGCAATCCACTCGTAAGCAGCAACAGCAATTCCTAGAAAAAATCCTTCGCCACTCATTCCAATAAATTGTTCCGCCGAAATGTTTGAAGCAATCAATGATGCCCCAATAGCCCACCAAGTAAGCGTTCCTTCAGCAAGGAAATAGGCTTTGGCGTCGTCTTCGTTTTTTTCGCGCTTGCGATATATGGTGTATCCGTAAGTGGAAACCACGATAAAATAGATAATAAATACTGCGTAATCCGCAAAAGCAAGGTTTTGGCTCATGAGTAATTTGGTTTTTTAGAAATTAATATATAAATGAAATAGAGGTATTATTTGTGGTTATTTGTACTAAAAGCAATCGTATTTTAGACCATAAGACTAGAATTCTTTATTACAACTCGTTATAAAATGCGATATCTGTTTAAATTTTATTATTATTTTACGAATTGTGAAAGCCAAAAGTAAAATAAAAATTGGTATTTACACAATTTATAAATGTATTTTTTACATTTATTATAGTCGCATCAGGTAAATCTTAAAAAACAAGTTTATTGAAACCTAAAATAGCGTTCGTTTTAGGTGCTTTTATAATGCACATTTGAGAGTCCTTTTAGTACAGCTGCACTTTTCTCTGGTGTAATATCTCGTTGCGATTCTCCCATCATTTCATAACCAACCATAAATTTCTTTACCGTTGCCGAGCGCAATAATGGTGGATAAAAGTGCATGTGAAAATGCCATTCGGGGTGCAATTCCCCATCAGTTGGCGATTGATGTATTCCTGACGAATACGGGAATGATGTCTCAAAAAGATTGTCGTACTTGGTGGTTAATTGTTTCAAAGTCAAAGCAAAATCAGCAACCTCATCAGCAGTAAAATCGGTGATTTTAGTTGCATTTCGCTTGCTTACAATCATAGTTTCATAAGGCCAAATTGCCCAAAAAGGCACCAAAGCCACAAAATGACTGTTCTCAATAACAATGCGCTCGTTTAGCTCCAATTCCTCTTGCACATAATCTTGCAAAAGGCTGTTACCATGATTCTTAAAATAGGTTTTCATACTACTTTGCGTTTTTTCTACTTGGGTTGGTAGGGACGATTGCGCCCAAATTTGCCCATGCGGATGCGGATTGCTACACCCCATAACGCTGCCTTTGTTTTCAAAAATCTGGACGTGGTTGATGTAGTCCACGTTGCCTAAATCAGTGTATTCTTTTTGCCAAGTTTTAATAATATTTTCGATGGAAGGAAGATCCATTTCGGGCAAAGTCAGGTTGTGTTTTGGCGAAAAGCAAACTACACGCGAGATGCCTCTTTCTGGTTTTGCTCTAAAAAAAGTATCTTTTATAGTGTCTTCAAACATGATTTCGTCTTGTTTCATGGCGGCAAAATCATTTTCAAAAACAAAACTACTCTCATAATCCGGATTGTTCACCCCATTGGCACGTACATTGCCCGGACACAAGTAACACGTAGGGTCATAAGCTGGCAAAGCATCCGTAGGAATTGATTCATTTTGTCCCTGCCAAGGGCGTTTAGATCGATGTGGCGAAACCAGCACCCATTCGTTTAATAAGGGATTGAAGCGTCTGTGTGGATCTTCGTTGATGTCAAAATTTTTCATTTAATTAGGAGTATATAAGGATGTCCCGTTGCCAATTGTAACATCATAAATTTTTAATTCTATTCCAAAAGCATTATGATACAAGGCAGTTAGCTTTGTTTTGAGTGCGTCTTCCTGTCCTTTTTTGATTAAATTAATGGTGCATCCGCCAAAACCACCACCCATTAATCGAGAACCAACCACAGCTGATTGTTGCTTTAAAGTAGCGACAATAAAATCCAATTCGGCACAACTTACCTCATAATCTACGGATAATCCTTCGTGAGTATCAAACATTAATTGTCCCAAAGCTTCGATGTTTCCGTTATCCAAAGCATCGCAAGCCAAACTAACGCGACGAATTTCTTTAACCACAAAAAGGCTTCGTCTAAACACGTTTTCGGACATTTTATGCTGCAAATTCAGGATATGATCTTCGGTGCAATCTCTAAAACTTTGAATATCTGGAAATTCCGTTTTCAATATAGAAAGCCCTTCCTCGCACTCCTCACGTCTGGTATTATAAGCCGATGAAAACAGCGAATGTTTTACATTACTATCAAATAAAATCAAAGCATAATCATTAAAATTCGCATCGTGGTATTCGAATTCCAAGGTTTGACAATCTATTTTTATCACCTTATTCTCAAGTCCCATAACACTCGAAAACTGATCCATAATACCACAATTGATTCCCACCCAATGTTCTGCACTTTGCCCCATCAAGGCCATGTCTACTGGTTTTATTTGCAAATCAAAAAGCGCATTAACCCCAAACAAAAATCCACATTCAAGTGCCGCCGAGGACGACAACCCAGAACCAACTGGAATATTGCTACTAAAAACACAGTTAAATCCTTCGAACACAAAGCCCTTAATTTTAAGCTGATGGATAACGCCTCGAACGTAATTTGTCCACACATTATCCGTCAATTCCATGGTTGTTGTGACATCAACTTCAAAAGAATCGTCTAAATCTATAGCTATAATCTTGGAAGTATTTGAGTTGTTTTTTTCGAAAGCAAAGCAAATAATTTTGTCTATTGCAGCTGGCAAAACATAGCCATCGTTGTAATCTATATGCTCGCCAATAATATTGATTCGTCCCGGCGAAAGGACAATTTTAGTAGGTTCGGTACCAAAAGCATCTTTAAAAAAGGCTGTTGTTTTTTTAATTAAAATGTCGTTCATCATTTTGAAATTGAAATAGTATTGGTTTTTTAAGTATTTGATGTGAAGCGAAGTACCTTTTTTTTTTAAAATCTTTGATTTCCAAAAGAAGTGTTATAGTTCCCGCTTCGGTTTTTAATTTATTTTGTAGCTGTCAAGGTCAATTTACCACTCTTAAGCCCGGCACCACTTACTTCCAGTTTTACATCACCAGCCGCTGTTGTCGATTTTACAAGCACTACCAGTTTTCCACTAAAAAGTTTCATGGTCTCTTTATGAAACATTTCGAGTGAAGTCGCATCGCCATTGCAGGCAGCCCTGTAAGTCCCCGCTCCAGTAACCTTAAATTTCAATTGGTTCGTTGCTGTTGGGCAAGGAATTCCGTTTTTATCCACTACAGATACGGTTACGAAAGATATATCTTCGCCATTGGCAGTGATTGTTTTTCTGTCCGCATCCAACACAATTTGATACGGTTTTCCAGCAGTCTTAACTTCTTCTTCAGCAACCGCTTTTCCATTGTCATCAAAAGCCACCACTTTTACGGTTCCCGGCTCATATTTGACATCCATCCACATCAGGCGATAGCGGTTTTGTGGGGTGCTTTTGTTTTTTTTCTGCACTCCCATGCTTTTACCATTGATAAAAAGCTCCGCACTGTTGTAACTCGTATATACAAAAACGGGAGTTACCTCTCCTTCAAGTCCTTCCCAGTTCCAATGCGGCAAGATATGAAGCGTTGGTTTGTCTGTATTCCAACGGCTTCGGTATAAATAATAGCGGTCTTTAGGCAAACCCGCTAAATCGTTGATTCCAAAATAAGAACTTCGAGACGGCCAACTTTCGTCATAAGGTGTCGGTTCGCCCAAATAATCAAAACCAGTCCAGACAAACTCGCCAATTACCCAAGGTTTATCATCTTGAAGCACAAAATCTTCATCAGGCACATTCGACCAGCTACAAGCTTCCAAATCATAAGACGAAGATTGAAAATCAGGATATTGCTTCATTTTTTCTTGAACCACAGGGAATTTATAAATCCCTCGAGAACTAACTGTTGAAGCGGTTTCTGAACCTAAAATAAACCCTTGCGGAAATTTTGAAAATGCTTCCTCATATAAATGTACCCGATAATTCAATCCCGGAACATCCAACAAAGCACCAAAACCAGATTCCATAGTCGCTTTTACTTGATCCATACCAACCGTTACTGGACGTGTTGGGTCTTCTCGATGAAAGATTTCCTGTAGCCATTTAGCGCGCTTCACTCCAGCTTCTCCCCATTGATCGGGCACTTCATTTCCAGCACTCCACATGACAATAGAAGGATGATTTCTTGTTGCCTGCACCAAATTCACGATGTCTTTTTCGGCATAATCCTCAAAAAAAAGATGGTAGCCATTTTCTACTTTTGGCTTTGCCCATTCATCAAAACTCTCTGCCAAAAACAGAAATCCCATTTCATCCGCCAACTCCAATTGCTCGAAAGAAGGCATATTGTGCGAACTGCGAATCGCATTACAGCCCATATCTTTCAAGATTTTCATTTGTCTGCGTAGCGCAGATTTGTTTACTGCGGCTCCAAGAGGACCCAAATCATGATGCAAACAAACGCCTTTGAATTTGGTTATTTTCCCATTAAGACTAAAGCCTTTATTGGCTTCATATTTTATTTCACGAATTCCAAAACGAGTCGAAATTTCATCTTTGAGTTCGTTTCCAACATACAATTGGGAAACCGCTTTGTACAAATAAGGCGTTTCGGGACTCCACAATTTTGGGTTTTCTACTTTTATATTTTGATCGAACTCTTTTCCGAATGGTGTAGTGGATTCCTCTGAATTTAGTTGATGTCCTTCGGCATCAAAAATAGTGGTGACTAAACGCGTATTTTCTCCAGAAGCTTTGGTCTTGATATTCACTTTGGCAACTGCTGCACTGATAAAAGGTGTCGTCACAAATTGTCCCCATTGGTCTATGCTTTGGTTATTTTTTATAATAACACTAACTTTCCTGTACAAACCGGCACCTGGATACCAACGGGAAGCAAATTCTTTATTGGTTAGTTTTACTGATAATGTGTTGGCTCCAGCTTCTACAAATTGGGAGACATCAAAATAAAAATAACTGTAGCCATACGCCCATTCACCTACTTTTTTTCCGTTCAAATACACTTGAGGTTCACTCATGGCTCCTTCAAAAAGCAACATTATCTTTTTTCCTTTTGAAGCTGCAGGCAAGGTAAATGTATTACGGTACCAAGCAGTTCCTATATGAGGTAGTGCACCCGTTCTTCCTGTTTTTTCGGTAGCCACTTTTTCTCCGTTTTGAACAATGGCCACTTTTTGTATATCTACATTTTTATCAAAAGGCCCGTAAATTGCCCAGTCA
The DNA here is from genome assembly GCF_007097245.1 of Flavobacterium restrictum. GTDB lineage: Bacteria > Bacteroidota > Bacteroidia > Flavobacteriales > Flavobacteriaceae > Flavobacterium > Flavobacterium restrictum. The sequence continues at coordinate 107,467 of NZ_VJZT01000012.1, forward strand.
TGCGGCACGGTTACAGATTCCCATTTCGAATCATTAAAATTTACGTTAATTGCCTCTTCAAAATCGCCTTTTTGAAATTTCCAATTGGTATCCAACACTTTAACAGCACGTGTTTGAGACAAAGCCAATTGTGTAAATGCTAAAAATAGAACGAGAATAGGTGTTAATTTCTTCATTTTTAAAACAAATTAGAATTTTAGTTTTTTTTGAACGATATAAGGCATTTAAGCTCATATAAGGCTACTCCTTTGATTTGCAAGACATTCGCCTTTAAAAAAAACAGCCGCTGATTCACTGATTTTACAAAACCCACGAATTTGTGCAATCATTCGCTCTAATTTATTTTAAAAATCAGTGTCTTTTAATAGATTTTTTTGACTTTAAAATCTGTGAATCAGTGGTAAACTTTTAAATGCGTATGCCCTGTTTGAATTGTTCATTTTGTTTGTCAATGCTTATTGCGCCTTAACTTATTATGCCTTATAGTATTTATTATTCTTTAAACGCATCCAAAGCCATGGATGGTTTCCCGTCGGATTGCCACGCACTCAAAGAATACCCACTCCAGGATTTCTCGCCTTCGGGTTCCCAATAAATTACTCCTAGACCTTTGTTATTGGGCACTGCTTTTACTGCTTTTATAACAGCAACTAGCATATCATGGGTGTTTTGTACCTTGTCATACTCGCCGCCTATTTCTACAATCATGACCTCTTTGTGGTATCGAGAAACCATATCGTTGAGATTATTTTGCAAATCAGCAATCGTTTCCAAGTAGTCTTTTTTGATCCAAAAAGGATAATAGGACATCCCAATTACATCGTATTTTACCTTATTTGCAGTGGCATTATCAAAAAAAGTTCTGAATTTTGAACCATTATTTCCCTCGTCAAGGTGCACGATTACTTTGATTTTAGCATCTACCGCTTTGGTTGCTTCGTATCCTTTGTTAAGTAATTGTGCTAGTTGACTCCAATGGGTTGTACTGCCTTCTGGCCAAAGCATGCCACCAGGAATTTCGTTTCCTACTTGTACCCATTCTGGCGTTACTCCCTCTTTTTGTAATGCTTTCAAAACCTCAAAAGTATGGTTGTAAACATCCTTTGCTAGTTCTGGAAAAGTATGATTCTCCCACCCTTTTGGCTTGGTTTGCTTGCCTGGATCTGCCCATGAATCGCTGTAATGAAAATCGATCATGATGCGCATTCCCATTTTTTGGGCACGAACTGCCATCGCTACCGTTTCGGCTTTGCTGCAATGTCCGCTGGCTTTGTCGGTATTTGGATTGACCCAAACCCGCAACCTAATGGTGTTTATTCCTCGGTCTTTCAAGAGTTGCAGGCAGTCTTTTGACTTTCCATCGGCGTCATAAAATTGGTATCCTGTGGCTTCCATTTGTGGCAACCAGCCCACATCGGCTCCTTTTGCGAAAGCGGTAGGTAACACTTTTTGGGCAAGGCAAAACGAATTTGCCCCGAGCGCCAAAAAAGCGATTAGAACGAATCGGAATGGTGTGAATAAGCTTTTCATTTTTCGATTTTTTTAACTAAATAACTGTTTTATGAGGCTCTTATTTTTTGCAAAATTTAAACTGCTGTACCGCTTCTCCTGTAGCAATCGAAAGGATGTAAATCCCAGCATTCCAATTCGAAACATCAATTGTGTTTTGACTTTTGGCACTAGCATTGGCATTCGAGAAAACAGTTTGTCCTAAAATATTGGTAATTTTCAATGCTGTAATTTCGGTATTACCGCTATTTTTAACATTCAAAATACTAGAAACAGGATTAGGATACACCAGTACTTTTGCCACTGAACCTTTATCGTCAAGACCTAATTGCACCAAAAAAGCGTCTAATGCAGCCGATGGTTTCCCATTGCTCAACCACGCACTCAATTGATAGCCACTCCAGCTTTTGGCGCCTTCGGGTTCCCAATATACCACGCCAAGTCCTTTATTGTTGGGCACCGCTTTTACGGCATTGATGGTTGCGGTGAGCATGTCTTTAGTGTTTTGAACTAATGTGTAATCGCCACCCACCTCAACAATCATTACTTCTTTGCCATATCGTGATACCATATCCTTTAAATTATTACCTAAAGCCACAATCGATGTGGTATAATCTGGATGTGAATTTGAACCCAACCAATACGGATAATAGGACAGTCCTATAACATCATATTTAATACTTTGCGCTTTAAGCCCGTCATAGAACCACCTTGATCTGGCGTTATCATTGCCTTGATCAATGTGAATAATTACTTTGATGGCGGTGCTAATCGCTTTTGTGGCATCATATCCTTTGTTGAGTAATTGCGTTAATTTGACAAAGTTATTCCCCGTATTACTGCCGTCAGGAAAGAGCATTCCGCCTGGAATTTCGTTACCAACTTGAACCCATTCTGGTGTTACTCCGGCTGTTTTTAGTAAATTCAAAACAGCATAGGTATGGTTGTACACATCGTCCTGCAATTGTGCAAAGGTATGCGTGGCCCATGCCGCAGGTTTGGCTTGATGCCCTGGGTCTGCCCAAGTGTCGCTGTAATGAAAATCAATCATAATGCGCATCCCTAAATTTTGCGCTCTTACTGCCATCACAACGGTTTCGGCGGGACTGCAATGCCCATTTTTAATATCGGTACTTGGGTTGACCCAAACGCGTAATCGAATGGTGTTGATGCCTCTATCCTTAAGCAATTGCAAACAATCCTTTGCGGTGCCGTCAACATCATAAAATTTATAACCTGAAGTTTCCATTTGTGGCAACCAACTCACATCTGCGCCATTCGAGAATGCGAAAGCTCCCGTGCTTTGTGCCATGCTGGAATACGTAACTAGCAAAGCAAAAGCTAGTAGTAGTATTTGTAATGGTTTCGTTTTCATAAATCGGAGTTTTATTTGGGTTGTAATTATGCTTTTTGAATGCTTAAAAGGATTGAAATTTGTAAATTGTTTTGTGATAATACAATTCATTTTCCTTCAAAATGGAACTAGGAAAATGACCGTGATTGGGCGCATCAGGATAATTTTGGGTTTCAAAACAAATACCACTTGTGGGATGGTAATTAGCGTTTTCTTTTCCTTTAATTTCTCCAAAACAATTGCCTCCAACATAAATATGCACCGCAGGCTGATTAGTATAAACCGACATTTTTAATTTGTTTTTTTTGTTAAAAAGAGAGGCTGCAAATTCCTCTTTTCTATTCAATACAAACGTATTGTCAATGATTTCTGGACAGCTTTTGGGCGAACTAAAATCATACGGAAAATTAGCAATATTCAAAATCCAACCTGTTGGGATGCCTTCATTGGTTTTTTGCAAAGTTTTAGTCGAATTTACGATTAATTCTTGTTCCAAAACATTCGAATCATGACCATCGAGATTAAAATAGCTATGATGCGTAAGGTTGACCACGGTATCCTTGGTTGTTCTAGCGACATATTCTATCGACAATTCGTTGTCTTCAGATAATGTATAGGTTAAATCCACCTGCAATTCGCCTGGATAATTCTCCTCCCCATCAGGACTAACATGCGTAAAGGTTATGGATGGATTTTTGTTTTTATTTATATTTTTGACAGACCATATTTTTTGGCTAAAACTTTCGGCACCACCATGTAAGGAATGATTTCCATTGTTTTTATGCAAAACAATTTTTTCATCATTCAACACAAATTCACCTTCATTAATTCGTCCCGCAAAACGACCAATTGTGGCTCCAAAATAAGGAGGACTTTGCAAACCAAACGAATCGATATAGGCGTCCAAAGAATCAAATCCAAGAACAACATCAACAATTTCGCCACTCTTCAAGGTCATTTTCAAACCCGTAATAGTCGCACCATAGTTAATAACCTGCATTTGCATCCCGTTTTTATTTGCCAATGTATATTGATACACCGCCTCATTACTTGGTAGAGAACCAAATAATTCCTCGCCATAATGCGATTTAAAATGTGATATTTGTTTTATTTTCATTCTTTTATTATGAAATTATAAAAATCAAAAGTAGGCGATACATTCATTTTAACATACCAGTACCTACCAGTTTTTTGTATCTTGCGCAAAAATTCAGCATTTATGAAAGTCATTACTATCCAAAACAATCTGGGTGTACCCAAATACAAACAAATTATCCTTTCGATTGAAAAGGCAATTGAAGAAGAAAAATTAGTAAAAGGCGACCAACTTCCATCCGTAAATAAAGTTTGTTTGGAATTTTCGTTATCCAGAGATACCGTCTTACAAGCCTATGATGAATTGAAAAAACGAGGGATTATTTTTGCCATTTTGGGCAAAGGATACTACATCAAAAGCACCGAAATCACTATAAAACAACGCATTTTTCTACTTTTTGATGAGTTAAATATTTTCAAGGAAGACCTCTACAATTCCTTCTTGAAAAACATTGGAAAAAATGTACAAGTCGATATTTTTTTCCATTATTTTAATGTGCAAGTTTTCAAGAAACTAATAAATGACAACAACGGAAACTACACGAAATACATCATTATGCCCACTAACTTAATCGATGTAGCTGCTTGTATAAAAACCCTACCAGTAAACGAAGTTTTCATCCTCGATCAAACGAATATCGATCTTGATAACTATCCTACCATATATCAAAATCACAAAAAAGACATCTATGATGGTCTCCACAAAGGAAAATCGAGATTGAATACCTACAAAAAACTCATCATGATTTTCCCCGGATTTCGAGAACCATTGGGAATGAAAATTGGGTTCGAAAATTTTTGTACTGATTTTGCTTTCGACTATGAAATAATTACCGAATTTACCGATCGAGAAATAGCAATTGGTGAAGTATACATTATCCCAAACGATCGTGATTTAGTTCGGGTTATCGAAAAATCGAAACAGCAAAACCTGAAATTAGGACAGGATTTTGGCATTATTTCCTATAACGAAACCCCACTCAAGAAAGTGGTAGCTAATGGTATTACCACTATTTCGACCAACTTTGAAGCCATGGGAAAAATTTTGGCACAAATGATTATCAAAGGCAAAAAAGAACAAATCGAAAACAAATGCGCCTTGATTATCAGGAATTCATTGTAATCATATTTTTAAAAAACATATTCATGCTTCTCATTTTATTTACTCAAACCACTCAAGGCGCTCGCTTTTAAAATAATTGTGAATAAAAAAAGAAAATACACCACTGATTACTTCGCCTGTTCACTCTCGTTCGAGTCACAGATTTTAAAACCAAAACAATGCTGTTTGATTGCACAAATTTATAAATCAGTGTCAATTTCATTCCTTTTAAGTTATTGAAATCTGTGAGTCTGTGGCAGTCTTTTAAAAGTGAATGCCCTGCAAACCACTACTTTTTTCTTTTAAATTGATTGCAAATTGTTATAAAATAATCAAACCTAAAATTATTTGTTTTTGTAAAAAAAATTTGTTTACATTTGTAAATGTATTTTTTACACTTATTATTTTTTAATCAATAATACGATGTAAAAAAGTGTTTTACAGACCATAAATCAAATACCAATTAATTTTAGACCCGAAATAATGAATCAAAAAATAGACCAATTAGCAGCCGATAATATCCGAGCACTCGCTATTGCCATGGTAGAAAAAGCAAATTCAGGACACCCAGGTGGTGCCATGGGAGGAGCTGATTTTATGCACATTTTATATACTGAATATTTAGATTTTGATCCAAACCAAATGGATTGGGCCTTTAGAGACCGCTTTTTTATGGATGCGGGACACCTATCGGCCTTGATGTATGCACAATACTATTTGTTGGGAAATTACGAAAAAAGCGACGTGCAACAGTTTAGACAATGGGGTTCGATAACACCTGGTCATCCTGAAGTTGATGTGTTACGAGGAATCGAAAACACCTCTGGGCCACTCGGTCAAGGGCATGCCATGGGCGTAGGTGCTGCTATTGCTGCCAAGTTTCTCGATGCAAGATTCTATGGGATTTTTGACCATAAAATATATGGTTTTATTACCGATGGTGGCGTACAAGAAGAAATTTCGCAAGGGGCAGGACGTATTGCGGGACATTTGGGATTGAATAATTTTATCCTGTTTTATGATTCGAATGATGTGCAACTTTCGTCGATGACAGATGAAGTGACCTCCGAAGATACGGCTATGAAATACGAATCTTGGGGCTGGAAAGTCATCACGATTGATGGTCACGACCACGACCAAATCAGGAAAGCATTACATGATGCTAATGCCGAAACCAGCAAACCAACCCTTATTATCGGGAAAACCATTATGGGAAAAGGCTGTGTTACGGCTGACGATGCAATGTATGAAGGCGAATGCGAATTGCACGGAAAACCTATTGGCGACACCAAAGCCGATTTCACAAAAACGCTATTGAACCTTAAAGCAAATCCCGAAGATCCGTTTGCGATTTTTGATGCAGTTGCTTCCCATTACACGACTATCAAAAGCCAAAAAGCAGCAAAAGCAGCTATCAAAAAAGCCAAAATTGCACTTTGGGAAAACGAAAACCCAGCTTTGGCAGCCAAAATGCAACTGTTCCTATCTGGCGAAATACCTGAATTGGATTTGAGCACTGTGGTTCAAAAAGCCAATGCCGCAACTAGAGATGCCTCCTCGGCCGTGTTGGCGTATTTGGCCGAAAACGTAGAGAATATCATCGTTTCATCTGCGGATTTATCCAATAGTGATAAAACGGATGGGTTTTTGAAAAAATCATCGGTTTTGCAAAAAAATGATTTCAGTGGTGCCTTTCTGCAAGCAGGAGTTGCCGAGTTGACCATGACTGCAATCGCCAACGGGATTGCACTTCACGGCGGAATTATTCCTGTTGTTGCCACGTTTTTTGTGTTTTCGGATTACATGAAACCCGCCATACGCTTGGCCGCAATTCAAGAACTTCCTGTAAAATATGTTTGGACACACGATTCGTTCCGAGTGGGCGAAGATGGCCCAACACACCAACCTATTGAGCAAGAAGCACAAATTAGATTGATGGAAAAAATAAAAAACCATTCGGGGAATCAAAGTTTTCTTGCCCTTCGTCCAGCTGATGCAATCGAAACTTCGGTGGCTTGGGATATGGCTCTTAAAAACACTAAAACACCTACAGGATTAATCCTTTCGAGACAAAACATCAAAGACATTCCTGCTGTAACTTCCAGATATGAGGAGGCTACTCAAGCTACAAAAGGTGGGTATCTAGTCCACACAACATCTAATCATGATATTACGTTAATCGCAAACGGATCCGAAGTGGCAACGCTTATGGAGGCTGCTGGAATTTTGGAAAAAGAAAATAATTTAAAAATAAATGTGGCTTCAATCATCTCCGAAGGCTTGTTCAAACAACAGTCCAAAGCATACCAAGAAAGCATTATACCTAAAGGGAAATTAGTGTTTGGACTTACCGCTGGACTTCCTGTAAATCTCGAAGGATTGATAGGCGATAGCGGCAAAGTGATTGGTTTGGAACATTTTGGCTATTCGGCACCAGCTAGTGTTTTGGACGAAAAATTTGGTTTTACCAGCCAGCAGGTTTGTGTAGAAATCCTAAAATATATAGAAGAAAGTAAAAAATAGCTGCTTACTTCGATTAGTAACTGCTTGTACCAATTTTTTAATTGCCGTTGGATTTAGTCAACGCTTTGAAATTCGATTATTTCAATAATTTAGGACTCTTTTCGTCAGATATCCTGCAAGGTTTTTTTCAACCTTGTAGGTATGACGCTAATAATAATACACCTACAAGGTTAAAAAAAACCTTGCAGGAAAAATAACTCACATAATTTATTGGAAAATAAGTTTTGCTACGGTAGTGATCAAAATCTGATAATAAAATTAAAGAATTTCAAAATAATACAACACCTGATTAAACTGATTTTATTAGAATAAAAAAATCTGCCAAAAACAATTTTCTCAACATAATAATATTGGGTTTAGTAAAGTGGCATTTTGGCCAAAGCCAAAGAAAAACAGCATCAACCAGAACCCTTTGGTTAAAACCAAAGGCAATTGAATCAAAAATAATAACAAACAATTTAAACAAAATAAAACATGAAATTTTTTATCGATACCGCAAATTTAAAAGACATCAAAGAGGCAAATGACCTAGGAATTCTAGACGGTGTAACCACCAATCCGTCGCTTATGGCGAAAGAAGGAATCACAGGAGCCGACAATATTATTGCACATTACGTAAAAATATGCGAACTCGTAGAAGGCGATGTTAGTGCCGAAGTGATCTCGACCGATTTAGCAGGAATGATTGCCGAGGGCGAAAAACTAGCCGCTTTGCATCCGCAAATTGTGGTAAAAATTCCAATGATTAAGGAAGGAATCAAAGCTATTAAATACTTTTCGAACAAAGGAATTCGTACCAATTGCACCTTGGTATTTTCGTCAGGTCAGGCTTTGCTTGCCGCCAAAGCTGGAGCCACTTACGTATCTCCTTTTATAGGACGACTAGACGATATTTCTACTGATGGAATGGCACTTATTGCCGAAATCAAGTTGATTTATGATAATTATGGCTACGAAACCCAAATCTTGGCAGCCTCTGTGCGTCACGTCATGCACATTATGAATTGTGCCAAAATTGGTGCCGATGTTATCACAGGGCCTTTGAGTGCTATTGAAGGATTGTTGAAACACCCGCTTACAGATAGCGGTTTGGCTACATTCTTGGCGGATTATAATAAGGGAAATAGTTAGGACTTTTAGAGAAATTTAAAGCCAAAAAAAAGGAAGCTTCTTGTTGTGAAGCTTCCTTTTTTTTGTAATCCTTTGGTTTTGACTATTTAACCATAATCTTTTTTGAAACAGTAGTTGTTCCTGTATTGATTTGTACCAAGTACATTCCAGAGGCTAACTTATTTTTCGAAACCACAGTATACGAACCAGCATTGGCTTTTATGGTTTGGCTTTTTATGACCGTTTGCCCTGTAATGGTAACAACCGAAACTTTTAAATCGCCATTAAAATTGCCTTTGGCCATAATATTAATGGACTCTTGAACTGGATTTGGATAAATAGCAAAGCGGTTTGAAACATCAAAATCATTGATTCCTAAACTTTTTTTGGCAGTAACGGTAGTCAAAACACCGTCATAAGCCACCACTATTTCTTTGCCAGCCGCAGGAACAATTTGTCCCGCAGTCACATAACCATTTACAATTGATGTAAAATCGGTACCTGAACGTTTTATAATCAAGCTTCCGTTATCGATAACGACTTTGGCTTTAGCATTTAAGTTTAAAGCAGGACTATCCAAATCATTTTGGTTTACCATAACAGTTCCAGAATTGATGTTTAGTTTCCCTACAATTGTACCTGTTGTTCCTTCGGTACCTGCATTATCAACATACAAATCGCCAACTATTAAGGCTTGACCGGTATTAAGGTTACCCCCATCGATATTTACAGTTCCGTTTGGCCCTACAACCGTAGCCCAATAAGCATCGGCAGTACCACCTGTATTCACATTCAAAAGTCCCGTTGGGTAATAATCTCTAGTACCTATTTCTAGTTGGTACCCACCGCTTATGGTGCCACCATCGTTAATAGTAGCAATACCATTACCGCCTGATAAAACTCCAATCAAAACAAGTTGTGGGTTATTTACTGGATCATTGCTTCTAAAAGTTCCTCCGTTGACATTCAATATCCCAGTACCTTCACTTCCAAGTCGGAAAATATGACGACAAGTAAATGTGGCACCCGTATTTACAGTAATAGTCCCATTTAATTTATCATTATAAAAGATATTAAAATCTGCATTGACGGTTAAATTCCCATCGGTGCTGTCAAAAATTCCTGGCTGCCAATCTACAAATTTACTAATAACAGCTGAATTACCTAAAGCATGCGTTCTTGCAACTTTCCAACCAGCATTATCAAAAACTATAGGAGCCGATGTACTATTAGTCCAATTGGCGGTGTTATAAAAATCAGTATCCGCAGCTCCCGTCCAACTGTAATCTTGGGCGTGAACACCTGCTGTGAATCCAAAAAATAAAATAGAAACGGCAAACAAAAGCCCTTTTCTTTCATGTAAAGATTTTTTCATAATGAATAAAATTGAAGTTAAAATTTAAAAGTGTGAAAACAACACTTGTCAAATATACTATTTTTTTTATCACACAATAAATTATATTTATTTATTTTCTAAAATAATTACCAGATTACCAGTATATTGCTTTTCATCAAAAAAATGAAACTTTAAAATTTATTTGAATTTTACTTTATGAATTTGTTTTTTATTTTTAACCAACACCTTTTGAATTTAAAAAACTTGAATTTTACTTTTTGAATATTGTCTTTTGAACCAAAATCTTTTGAATTTTAAAATTTGAATTTTGAATTTTGAATTTTGAATTTTGAATTTTGAATTTTGCCTTTTAAACCAACACCTTTTGAATTTAAAAAAATTAGGCACAAAAAAAAGCCCCTTTACAGCGGCTTCATTTATAGTCAAGAATTATAGTCCCTTTTATAAATTCAGAACAAAATCATTCAAAAGTTTGGCATCGTACTTTTCCTTGTCAAACATATACAGATAGGATCCTTTTCTGGAGGATTGCATGTCTTTCTCATCTAATTTGATGAGGATATCTAACGAATTTATTTTGCTAATAAAGTTACGTTTGTCTAATTCCTTACTCAAAATAGCTTCGTATAATTCTAACAATTGACGCATACTGAATTTTTCGGGCAGGAGTTCAAACCCAACTGGTTTTATAGAGGTACGGTAGCGCAACCTCCTTATGGCGTGACGCAACATGCTATCGTGGTCAAAAATCAATTTTGGAGCATTGGCAACACTAAACCATTGCGCATGGTAATTTTGAATCAGTTCTGCATTATGATTTTCAATATTGATCAAAGCGAAATACGCCACAGATATGGTTCGCTCCACGGGATCCCTATCGATATCACTATAGGCGTGTAATTGCTCCATATAAATGTCCTGCAAACCCGTATACCGATCTAGAATTCTAATGGCAGCCGTATCGAGGACTTCTTCTTTTTTCAAAAAACCACCTATCAAAGACCATTTTCCTTTTTCGGGTTCAAAATCTCTTTGAATCAAAAGAATTTTCAATCCTTCATGATCAAACCCAAAAATAATACAATCTACAGCCAGTAGCACTTTGTCGGCTGAACTATAACTATTTAACATCTTTTACCTTTATTTTGGTTGTAAATATAATAACTTCTATAAAAGGGACAACTATATAATGTAGTTTTTACACTTATTATATAGGTAAATCAAAATGAAAACCACTTCCACTTCCCAGCACCTTTTTTGTAAACAAAAAAACAAGAAATACTCAAATAAATACTCTTATTAAATATAAAACTACTTATTCTAGATGGTTTTAACTAATTTTTATCAGTTTGCTGGTTCGAAAACGTTTGAAATTATAATAAATAACAAAATTAGTACTACAAATAACGTTTGCAAAAACAACCCATTCTCCATTTTTTATATGAATTCCCCGATGTAAAACAAAAAATTAATGTTTTTTTAATAATTCAAAATATTGTCTTTTTTTTATAAAAACGACTCATATTTTATTTAAAAAACAGTGTTTTAATCAAAAAAAATAGAAAATAATAGCATTTACTAAAAAAACACCTAATTTTTAAATGTTAATTTTACACTTATATTATCAGATGTGTTTTTTTTATTCCTTTTTTTTAGAAGATTAATTTGTTTTTATGGATTTTTTTTAATTAAATTTACAAATGTAAAACACACACTTATAAATTAACCTTAATAAAAACAATATGATAACAACCAAACCATTATTTTTCTATTGTCATTTTTTAATTCCAAAAAAAGAATGGCTATTAGCAGTAGTAGTACTACTATTTTCTTCGCATACCGCATTCTCTCAAAATGACAAAACCATTACTGGTGTCGTTACATCGGCAACAGACGCTATGCCATTACCCGGTGTTAACGTTGCCGTTAAAGGAACAAAAACAGTTGTCGTAACAGGATTAGATGGAGATTATGCTATTAAAGCAAACTCAAATGATGTTCTTGTATTTTCATACGTAGGAACAGCCAATCAAGAACTAACAGTTGGAACTAAAACAATAATAAATGTTGCTCTAAAAGACGACCAAAACCAACTTAACGAAGTAGTTGTCGTAGGTTACGGAACTCAAAAGAAAGCAGATCTTACTGGATCCGTTAGTGTAGTAAATATGGAAAACGCCAAAAAGACTGTAACTTACGATGCTGCAAAAATGTTGCAAGGTCAAGTAGCGGGTGTAACCGTGCAATCATCAGGAGAGCCTGGAGGATTTGTGAACATAAAAATTAGAGGAATCAACTCCTTTAGTAACAACAATCCTTTATTTGTAATTGACGGAATGATTGTAGACAGTCCTTATGATTTTGCACCTGGCGAAATTGAGTCCATGCAAGTATTAAAAGATGCGTCATCGGCAGCTATATATGGTGTTCGTGGAGCAAATGGTGTAATAATCATTACCACAAAAAAAGGAAAGAATGGCAAATTTGACATTAAATACCGTTCGCTTATTGGTTTTCAAAATGTTGCCAAAGAATGGTCATTGACTGATAGACTTGGATACCAAAATATTACTAGTGCTGCCGAAAGAAATGCTGGTTTAGCTAGTATTGCCCCAGGAAATGATCCAAGTAGTCCGTCTTACATCAATAATGTAGATACCAATTGGCAAAAAGAAGCTTTCAAAACAGGTGTTATCGAAAACCATGCGTTAACATTTAGTGGTGGTGCCGAAAATTTAGGATACAGCATGAATGTTGATTATTACAAAAATAGCAGTTACTTAAACTCACCTCAAGATTACCAACGTTTATCTACGACTTTGAATTTAACAGGTAAAAAAGGAAAATTCAAATACGGTTCAAAAATTGGTTTCACACAATCAGACAAAGAAAACTTTAATGAATACAATGCAGGAGAATCGCCAATTAGTGATTTATTAGGCGCAATCCCAACGATGCCCGTTTATGACGCCAACAGATTGGGTGGATACGGTGGAACAACTAACTTGACACAAAGAGCCATCTCAATGAACGTTATTGGATTCAATAATTTAATTACAAATACAGGAAAAAGAAACCGTTTCATTGGAAATATCTGGGGAGAACTAGAAATTGTAAAAGGATTAAAATATAAAATTGATGCCAGTTTTGACCGTTTAGATTGGCAAAACCGAAAATTTGTACCACCAAGTGATTTAGGTTGGTATTATATTACAACTAATGACGAAGCGTCATTAGATGTGTCAACTGGAAATCAATCTAGAACTTTCTTGAACAACTTACTTACCTATGAAATTACAATTAACAAACATAAAATTGATGCTTTAGTAGGTAGTGTTCAAGAACGTAGCGACTATTACAACCATTGGTCAAGAGGAGTTGGGTATACACCTGGCGAAATTAGCCACATTGAATATGCTGATGCAACAAGTGCTGGAGAATACGAAAACACGATTACAGGTATGTCTTATCTAAGCCGTATTAATTATTCGTATGATGACCGCTATTTAGTACAAGGAAACTTTAGACAAGATAAAACATCACTTTTTAGTCCAGAAAACAATACAGGAAATTTCTACTCTTTCTCTGGTGCATGGAAAATTTCCAATGAAAAATTTATTCATTTACCAAAATGGATTAACACTGCTAAATTAAGAGCTGGTTATGGTGTATTAGGTAACAATACCATAGGAACTTATGCCTATTCGCCTACCATAAATGGTTTTGCTGGATATGATTTCAATAACGTTTTAGCTCCAGGAACAACAGTAGTAAGTGCTATTGATCCTAATGTACACTGGGAAGAAACTAGAACAACTAACGTTGCCCTTGAATTAGGAATGCTTGACAATGATTTACAATTTACAGCAGAGTATTACATAAAAAAATCAACCGATTTATTAATTGGAGTTCCATTACCTTACTCAACAGGTGCATATCCTGCAAGTGTTACTACTAATGCTGGTGCAGTTCAAAATACTGGATTGGAGTTTTCAACAACGTACAACAACAATCACCATGCTTTTAAATACAGCATTTCAGCAAATTTAGGAACTTTAAAAAATAAAGTAACCCAAATTGGACTTAACGGAAACCCAATTTATGGTGCCGCTTCAAAAACAGAAGTTGGCAGATCAATAGGTGAAATTTATGCTTACGAAACCGATGGAATTTTTCAAAATGCAGCCGAATTAGCAGCAGCTCCAACTCAAACCAATGCAGGTGTGGGAGATATTCGTTTTAAAGATGTGAATGGTGATGGAAAAATAAGTGATTTAGATAGAACGTATCAAGGAATTACAATCCCTAAATACAGCTACGGATTTAACTTTAACGGTTCCTACAAAAACTGGGATTTCTCCATGTTTTGGCAAGGTGCTGGGGGTAACAAAGTGTTCAATGCCATGTATCGTAACTTAATGGCTGGACAATACGGCAACCATAGTACCGATGAACTTAATTACTGGACGCCTACAAACACCAATACTAATGTGCCACGTCCTATTATTGGTGATCCTAATGCCAACGCAAGAGACTCTAACCGATTTATTGAAAGTGGTAATTATATCAAATTACAAACTATGGAAATTGGATACGAAATTCCAGTTCCTGAAGCGAGTTTTATTAAAAAAGCAAAAGTATTTGTTAATGGACAAAATCTATTAATCATTAGTAAATACAAAGGATATGACCCTGATTTTAATAGCAACGACGGATTATTCTCAAGAGGATATGACGGAGGTTCATTCCCTAATCCTAGAACTTTCTCTTTAGGACTTGAAGTAAATTTTTAAAATTAGTAAACCAATTAAAAACGAATCAAAATGAAATATAAAATATTTAAATATATAGCTGGTTGCTTTTCACTGGCGATTGTAACAACCAGTTGCGTTAACAATGAAGATTTACTTCAAGTTGATCCTAATGTAGCAACAGCTGACTCATTCTGGAAAACAGATCAGGACGCTATCGAAGGAGTAAACGCAGCTTACGGAAGTTTACTTACAGATGGTACGTACATGCGAAGCACACCTTTGTTATTGGACTTAAAAGGCGATGACACTAGAAGTAACAGCCCGTGGGACGCTATGTACAATGTAGGTCGTTTTAACTCCAATGTTTCCAACTCGGCTATTTATGGCTGGGCTTATGAAACCTATTACCAAGGAATTTATCGTGCCAATCAAGTACTTACCAATGTACCAAAAATTGAAATGACCGATGCTGCTCTTAAAAGTAGAATTTTGGGCCAAGCCTATTTCTTGAGAGGATTGTATTTGTTTCATGCCGTAAACATGTTCAAAAGCGTGCCTTTGCCTACTGAAATAGCTGTTTACTACCCCCAAAAAACAAACGAAGAAGGTTGGGCTCAAGTAATTGCTGATTTCAAAGCAGCTGCGGACTTGCTTCCTGCCTCTTACACATCCGTAACTGGTTTAGACGCTGGACAAAAAGGACGTGCTACCAAAGGTGCTGCACTTGGCTATTTAGGAAAAGCGTACTTATTTACCAAAGATTTTGAAAAAGCCAAAACAACTTTCAAACAAGTTATTGATTTGGGCGTTTACTCTTTAGTAGCTAATTATCGGGACAACTTTACGGATACTAACGAAAACAATTCGGAATCTCTTTTCGAAGTACAATTTAGTAGAGCCGCAGGTGGGGTAGATTTAGGTTGGGGTGGTGCACCAGCATCCGGTTGGGGAAAAACTTCAGCACGTGCTATTACCTATGCGCCAAGAGCTTTTGGATGGACAGATGTACAACCAACCTGGACATTATACAATGAATTTCACGACGAGTTAACCACTTCAGGTGCTGTAGATCCTCGTTTAGATGCCACTATGTTTTACAACAAACCGGGTGTGAAATTATACGGACAAGATTTTGCTACTTTTTATGCTAAAAATGCGGGAGATTTGAATGATTTATTTTGTAGAAAATATGAAAATTCAGATGGAAATTACGCAAACGAATACGATTGGCGTTCTGGAATCAACGAGCGTTTGTTGCGTTATTCAGATGTGTTGTTAATGTATGCCGAATGTTTGAACGAAACTGGCGACACGCCTGGTGCCTATACCTACATTCAAATGGTACGAAGCAGAGTGGGCTTGCCTAACTTAAGCACTGCAAAACCTGGAATGAATCAAGTTGCTATGAGAGAACAAATAGGTCACGAAAGATTTTTGGAGTTCCCACTAGAAGGGCACCGTTTTGACGACATACGTCGTTGGGGATGGTTGCAAAACTCAACAAAATTAGCTTGGTTAAAATCAAGAGATGTTGAGTTTAACTCGTATGCTACAGGAAGAGAATTTTTCCCAATCCCACAATTGGAAATGGATAACAATCCAGGAACCGTTCAAAATGATGGGTATTAAAATTTAGTTGATTTAGTTAAGTTTTAAAATCATGTGGCAACCATAATAAGGAGGCTACATGATTTTATTCCTTAAAACAGAAACAAAAATTATCTAAAAAATACTATTTATACTTTTTCAACTATGATAAAATCAAAAAAAATAGCCGCTCTACTCCTGTTGGGTCTAGTGGTAACAAACTGCCAAAAAGACGATGTTCAAACCGAAGTTATTGCTACGACACCAGTAACTCAATCCAGTAGTTTAACTGCCAAAACAGTTGCGGGAACTGTAGCTTCACACGACCCAAGTACAATTGTAAAAAGCGGCGTAAACTATTATGTATTTACAACGGGAGACAATATTCCTATGACCTATTCCACAAATTTAATAAATTGGTCTTGGGGAACATCCGTATTCAGCAGCACACCGAGCTGGATAACGAGTTATGTTTCTGGTTTTACTAAAACATATTGGGCACCAGATGTGGCTTGGTTCAACAATAGATGGAATATGTATTATTCTTGTTCTACGTTTGGGTCTGCTAGCTCGGCAATTGGGTTGGTTACTGCTCCTTCTATATCGCAAAGCGCAGGAACTACTTGGACGGATAGAGGTGTTGTCGCATCCTCATCAACATCGTCAGATGTAAATGCAATTGACCCGTCTATTCTGGTGGACGGTAGCAATGTCTATATGGCATACGGATCCTTTCATGCAGGAATTGGTGTGATACAAATTAACGCTTCAACGGGTAAAACAATAGGTAGCAAAACAATTGTGGCAGGTGGTAGCAGTGCCAGTTGGGAAGCACCTTGTTTAATTAAAGAAGGAAGTTATTACTATATGTTTGCCAATCGTGGAGCTTGTTGCCAAGGGGTAAACAGCACCTACTATATTGTAGTAGGGCGTTCCACAAGCCCATTTGGCCCATTTGTAGATAAAAGTGGCGTGGCATTGACAGCAGGTGGTGGTACAACCGTCTTGAAAACGACTGGGAACTACATAGGCCCAGGTCATATTTCTAGAATTGTAGGAACTCAAAAAGGATCTGTTCATTATTATGATGGTGCCGATAGTGGCAATCCTAAACTAGAAATAGTTAACTTTACATGGTCAAGTGGTTGGCCAACTATTGCTTATTAAAAAAAATATTTTGAGGGATTCTAAAAAAATCCCTCATTATTAATTAAAATCAACATGAAAAAAATTGCATTACTATTATTTATTTTAACTTTTTGCAGTCAAAATAGCTTTGCGCAAAAAGAAACGACAGTGCTTACCATAAAAAATACACCAAACGCACCTACAATCAATAAAAACATCTACGGTCATTTTGCCGAGCATTTGGGACGTTGCATTTATGGTGGTTTTTTTGTGGGTGATACATCCAAGATACCCAATACAGCTGGAGTTCGTAACGATATTATAGATGCTCTAAAGAAATTAAAAATCCCTAATCTACGCTGGCCAGGCGGCTGTTTTGCCGATACCTACCACTGGAAAGACGGAATTGGTCCTAAAGAAAACCGCCCAACAATAGTAAATCAATGGTGGGGCGGCGTTACCGAAGACAACAGTTTTGGAACCCACGATTTCTTAAACTTATGCGAACTACTGGGTACAGAGCCTTATTTAGCTGGAAACATGGGCAGTGGGACGGTTCAAGAATTAGCAGACTGGGTTCAATACGTAAATTTTGGAGGAAAAAGTCCAATGAGCGATTTGCGTGTAAAAAACGGCAAAAAAGAACCATGGAAAGTAAAAATATGGGGAGTTGGTAACGAAGCCTGGGGATGTGGTGGTAACATGACTGCCGATTATTATGCTGGCGAATACCGCAAATATGCCACATTCATGTCCGATTGGTCTAACACGGGAGGCTTGATGCGTGTAGCTTCAGGAGCCAATAGCACAGATTACAACTGGACCGAAACCTTGATGAAAAACATACCAGCAAACATGCTTGGCGGAGTTGCTCTGCATCATTATTCCGTAATTGATTGGAACAAAAAAGGAGATGCCGTTGATTTTACAGAAGAAATTTATTTCAAAACAATGCAACAAGCATTAAAAATGGAGGAACTGGTTACCAAACATTCCGCCATTATGGACAAATACGATCCGAATAAAAAAATTGCATTGGTTGTAGATGAATGGGGAGGTTGGTATGAAGTTGAAAAAGGCAGTAATCCTGGATTCTTGTACCAACAAAACACCATGAGAGATGCCGTTCTAGCAGGAGCTACATTAAACATTTTCAATAATCATGCCGAGAGGGTACGTATGGCGAACTTGGCACAATGTGTCAATGTTTTACAAGCCGTAATCCTTACTGACAAAGCCAAAATGATTTTGACACCCACTTATTATGTGATGCAATTATATAGCGTACACCAAGACGCACAATTGTTACCCATAACTATTAAATCTCCACTTTACACCTACAATGGCGAGACACTTCCTGCTATATCCGCTTCGGCATCCAAAGATAAAATGGGATTGGTGCATATTTCAGTAGTAAATGTAGATTCCAAAAAACAAAATACACTTGAAATTGACCTCAACGAACTGGGCATCAAATCCATTTCAGGTCAAATTATAGCATCATCAAAATTGCAGGATTTCAATTCATTTGATAATCCAACCAAAATTCAGCCCGTTGCTTTTAAAGGCTTTGAAATAAAAAAAGGCAAATTAACAGTTACTGTACCTCCGTTTTCAGTACTAATGCTGGAAGGCAAATAATACCATTCCTTATGAAAAAATCAAATTCCATTGTAAGAGTAGTCACTCGTTTTGTACTGCTTTTTGTAGTCCTAGCATCGGTTAGTAGTTGTTCCAAAAGTGATCCAGCACCTACGCCAACTCCTACTCCCACACCAACCCCTACTCCCACGCCTACTCCCACATTTGCTGGACCAACATACTCGGATAATTATTCGGCTATTTCAGACTGGGGAAGCAATTCGCAATGGAATTTGGCCAACGTACACGATCCCTCAGTTGCTAAATGTGGCGAGTATTATTATATGTACCAAACCGATGCTTCCTACGGAAACGCAACCGAAGGTCACGGGCATTTTTTCTACAGGCGTTCCAAAGATCTTATCACTTGGGATTTCATGGGATCTTCTATGACTACAGCTCCTGCTTGGGTAAAAGATTCCTTGAACAACAAAAGAGCTCGAATGGTTCCCGCTTTGCCAGCAATAGCAAACCCAACCTATGGTTTTTGGGCACCTTGCGTGCGGAAAGTAGGGAATATCTATAGAATGTATTACAGCATTGTCGTAACCGAACCTATTGTAGGAACAGATTACAATACTTCTTGGTCTGAAAGAGCGTTTATTGGTCTTGCCGAAACTGATGACTTGGCATCCAATGTTTGGACAGACAAAGGAATGGTCGTTTGCTCGGAACCTGATGGTGTAAAAAGTTATGTCCGAAATGGTGCTAACGATTGGGATGCATATTTTAAATTCAATGCCATTGACCCCAGTTTTGTAGAAACACCCGGCGGAGACCAATACTTAATTTATGGGTCTTGGCATTCTGGTATTGCCGCTTTAAAACTGAATCCAACCACTGGAAAACCAGATCAATTGAAAACCTTGAGCGATTACGGAACTCGTATTGCTACTCGTAGCGCCACGAGCCGTTGGCAAGGTTCCGAAGGGCCAGAGATTATATATAATTCAGATACGGGTTATTACTATTTATTCATGGCCTATGACGGACTTGATGTGCCTTACAATACCCGTGTGGCGCGTTCCAAAAATATCACAGGCCCATTCCTAGGAATAAATGGTGCCGATGTTACCAGTGGTGCCGATTGTTTCCCAATGCTAACGCATCCTTATGCGTTTAATTCCCACACAGGTTGGGTTGGAATATCGCACTGTGCCATTTTCCAAAATCCAGATACCAAAGAATGGTTTTATTCCTCTCAAGCGCGCTTACCAGTAGGCGTTGCAGGAATTGCAGTGTCTAATGCTATTATGATGGGGCATGTTCGGGGCATACAATGGACGGATGATGGCTGGCCAGTAATTGCACCAGAACGTTATGCTGGTGTTCCCGCAACGACCATTAGCGAAACCTCGTTTTTAGGAACATGGGAACAAATTTCTATGAACTATCAGTATGGTGTGATTCAAAAATCAACTACAATTTACTTAACTGCCGACAAGAAAGTAAGCGGTGGCGTTACAGGAACTTGGTCGTATGATAGCACCAACAAAACCCTAACGGTGAATGGTGTGAAATGTAAAGTAAGTGATGCCTGGGACTGGGAAAATGCCACTCGCAAAGTAACCCTAACCTACTCTGGTCTTACCGCAGGTGGACTGCCTGTTTGGGGCAAACAAGTCAATTAAGTAATAACCATGGTATAATGGTGTGTTTTAAAATCAGATGAAGTTTTTTAATTAGCTCATTTATAATTATTTTCATTGCAATTGCTTCTTTTGACTTTACGACATTTAAACTTTCGACTTACTTAATTACCCTTTTTTTTTAATATTTTAAATGTAGTGAAAAATGCTCTTTCTAGTTTTAGAAAGAGCATTTCGATAAAATAGCCTGTCCTAAACAATACAAAACATGAAAAACACAATCATAACCCTCGCCCTTTTTACCGTTGTCGCTTCTCTCAAAACAATGGCGCAAAATACTGTTTTGGCTTCCGCCAAAGATAAAAAGGCAACTACAACAGCCATCAACAACCCGATCATCAAGGACAAATACACGGGTGATCCAGCAGCTTTGGTTTACAAAGACAAAGTCTATCTCTATGCCGGTCACGATGAAGCTCCCAATGATTTTAATTTTTATAAAATGAACGAATGGTTGGTCTATTCCACCTCCGATATGGTGCATTGGCAAGAACATCCCGTACCGCTAAAAGTAACCGATTTTACTTGGGCAACCTCCGATGCTTGGGCGTCGCAAGTAATAGAACGTAACGGAAAATTCTACTGGTACGTTACCGTTTCACACGGTGCTATCAACGGAAAAGCCATTGGAGTAGGCGTTTCAGATAGTCCAACAGGCCCGTTCAAAGATGCGCTAGGAAAAGCATTAGTGACTAACGACATGACGACCCAAACCAAAATTGATTGGGACGATATAGACCCAACCGTAATGATAGATGATGATGGTCAAGCCTACATTTTTTGGGGAAACAGCGTGTGTCATTATGCCAAATTAAAAGCCAACATGACCGAACTCGATGGCGAAATTCAAACCATCACCTTACCCAATTACACCGAGGCACCCTGGATTCACAAACACAACAATTGGTATTACCTGTCATACGCCTATCAGTTTCCAGAAAAAATTGCCTACGCCATGAGCAAATCTATCAATGGACCATGGGAATACAAAGGAATCTTGAACGAACTCGCCGGAAATTCCAACACGAATCATCAAGCTATAATCGATTTCAAAGGCAAATCCTATTTTATTTATCACAATGGAGCCACGCAACCCAATGGAGGTAGTTTTAGAAGATCGGTATGTGTAGACCGCCTATTTTATAATAAAGATGGTACTATGAAACGAGTGATTATGACAACCGAGGGCATTCAGAATTAAAACAAAAACACCATGAAATTACACCACTACCTATACATTTTCCTGACACTATTGTTTAGTTGTTGTTCATTTGCCCAAGACATAACCGTTCACGACCCTGTTATGATCAAGCAAAAAGACACCTATTACATCTATTGCACGGGTCAAGGCATCAGTGTTTTTAGTTCCAAGGATTTAAAGAACTGGAAATCAGAACCACAAATATTCCAAGAAAAACCACTTTGGATTGATGCCATAGTCCCCAATTTCGACAATCACATTTGGGCACCCGATATTTCTTTTCATAACAATACCTATTATTTGTATTATTCGGTTTCGGCTTTCGCCAAAAATACGTCGGCAATAGCACTAGCAACCAATACCACTTTGAACCCAAAAGACCCTGCTTACAAATGGATCGATCACGGCATTGTCATTCAATCTATTCCCAACCGAGACCTTTGGAACGCTATAGATCCCAACTTAACATTCGACGAAAATAATACGCCTTGGTTGGCATTCGGCTCTTTTTGGGAAGGTTTGAAAATGGTCAAATTAAATCCCGATTTAAATGCTATCGCACAACCACAAGAATGGCATACGATTGCCAAACGCAAAAGAACCTTCGAACTTCCTGATGCAGATCCAGGCGATGGTGCCCTCGAAGCCCCATTTTTATTCAAGAAAAACGACTATTACTACTTATTTCTGTCATGGGATTTGTGTTGCCGAGGCGAAAAAAGCACCTATAAAGTAGTCGTGGGAAGATCCAAAACCATTACAGGCCCGTACGTTGACAAAAACGGAAAACTTTTGACCGAAGGCGGCGGAACTTTACTCATTCAAGGAGACAACAACTGGTACGGAGCGGGACACAATAGCACCTATACTTTTGACGGGAAAGATTACATCATTTTTCACGCCTATGATGCCCAACAAAACGGGAGACCAGTACTGCAAATCAAACAATTGCAATGGGATGCTGCTTTATGGCCGATGCTTTAAAAACATAAAAAAAGACAATGGACAATACAATTTTATTTTCAGAAAGACAAAAGTTTAAACAACCGTGGCTTTGGCTAATACTAATTGGCATTAACGGACTTTTCCTTTTTGGCGTTTATAGACAAGTTATCAGCGGACACCAATTTGGTACCAAACCAATGAGCAACACAGCGCTTTTAATTGCAATAGGTTTGACATTTCTACTAACGCTTCTGTTTATAAATTTTCGTCTTGACACAATCATTAAAAAAGACGGAATTTATGTTAGTCATGGTCGGAAGAAATTCCGACCATTTTTATTTCAAGTTTTAAAGACTTTGGCAGGGTCTCCACCAGCAAAGA
>NZ_VJZT01000013.1 GCF_007097245.1 Flavobacterium restrictum
TAAAAGTAAGCGCCTAAAAGCAGGATGGGACAATCAATATCTGGAAAAATTAATCAAATTATGATGCGTTTGCCCTGATAAAATAGAAAGATATTTTTTTCATTGATTTATTTTTTTATATGTTTACCTACTCTTTTGGCTTTTCAGCATCCGCCACCTGAATTTTAAGGACTCAAGTATTTACCTTTTTAAAAATTTATTCATATGTATCAGTTTTTATATAAGCAGGAGCTAAACATTAACTTTTCTTTAGAATCAAAATTGTTTTTTAGCAAACTGAAAAAATCATCCTAAATACAAAACCAATCACTAGTAGTATTAACTGACATATCTTCTGGTTTTCATAGGGTTTTAAACCAATTTTCAATTTTTATTTCTTCCATATTCACAAAATCTTTTACGTTATCTGTTAGTTATGTCAGTTTATTTTCAATTGCTGTTACACCAATTAACAAATCAAATTCATCGTGCATTGGTTTTCCAATTTTTCTCAATCTAACTTTCTCTTTTGCGTAACTTTTTAAGCAACTAGAAATTGGGATTATTGAAATTCCGTTTACAAATAAATCCACAGCTTTATGAGATTTTTTTATGTCTTGACTATTTTCAGCTCCAAATCGAAGTTCAAAAACAGTTATTTCAGATATGAAACAATTTTGTTTTCCTTTTTCTTTTATAATTTTATCTAAATTCATTTTTCCACGAAGGAAAAATACACAAATACTGGTGTCGAGTAAATACTGCATTAGAAGCTTATTTCTGTATTCTTAAATTTTCTGCTAGATTTAATTTCTAATACGACTTCCTCCGCAGTTTTATCGGTTGAAAATGCTCCAAAGGATTTGTAAAAAGTAGCTCCTTTTTCTGTCTTGCCTTTCTTCAATGATTTAGTCAAACTTTCAATAAGTTTAATTTTGCTTAATGGGCTTAATCCATCAAACAGCATCGAATATGTTTCAATTATATGTCGTTCCGTATAACTCATTTCCATTTTTTGGTAAAGTTAATAATTATTTTTTATTAGCGTTTTTTTATAATGGGGGTTAACACTACAAATTGCTAATGGTTTAAAACTAAATTAAGCCCTATTTTCGGATTTGCCAAATCTGCCAAATACAAAACCAACTTCAAATTAAGCCTATTGCCCAAATTGCTTGCAGCGTGTTTTACCATCAGGCTTTATATATTTGAATAATAGTTAAGAATTTTAAATACTATTTTGTCAAAATCGTTTTCGTTATGATACAATTTAGAAAACTCAATCATTTCTGCAATTGAACTACCAGATTCTTTTCGCCAAACATTTTCGTCAATATTGAAATCAATAATTTTTGCGTCTATTTTTATTAAAGTCAATGGTGAACCAAAGAAATCTTTCAATTCCGTAATGAATTCAGATATAATTTCTTGGTTATAAGTTGGCAATCTGTCGTAGCTTCAAGAAATAATTCTGCAATTTCTTTTAACTTATGATTGGTTGAGTCACTTTCTACTAATTCCCAAAGTTCTGAATATTTTTCAATATTGTTTTTCATTATAATTTTGGTAGTTTGCTGTTAACTTGTATTTACCAGCTGGCTTTATTACCTTATTGTTTTATTCTTCTAAATATTGCGCCTTTCTTAATTTTATCATGCCAGTCATAATAGTAAACCATTTTTTTGGCAGTTATTTTGTAACAACCCATTTCGAAATTTTGATTATATGGTTTAAGAAAATAAAAATCTCCTTTCTTTCTAAAGGTTCCATTTTCTTTTATTGAGGGAGTTAGATTTTTATAATTTGCGATTTGTGATTTTTCATAAACTTTGTAAAGTGTATTGATATATGTTGAATTAGATTTAATCGATATTTCATTAACTTGATATTTTTTTTCAATTTCAAAAGTTCTACTTTCAATTTTATAAGTTTTAATTGAATCTTGAGCAGACAAAATATTCATTGTCAAAAGTATTGTCGCTAAAGAAAATAGATACTTCATTATGTGATTTTTTGATGCTTACCGTAAACTCATTTACAACCCCACAATCCTCCCATCAATAATAAATTAACGAAGTCTTGCATTCTGTCCCAAATATAAGCTATTTTCTTATAACTAGTAATGCAATTGCAATTTTTAAGGCAGGAGGTTCCTTACTGGAACAACAGTTGCCATTGCGGGAATACGAACTGCCAATATTTCATGCCGAGACGCCATTGTTGGATCACGAACTGCCATTGTTTCATGCCGACCTGTCATTGTTTCAGTCGGAGATGCCGTTGTTTGAACACGAGATGCTATTGTTTGAGCATGAGCCGTCATTGTGTCAGTCCGAAAGAGTATTGTTGCAATAGCTATAGATTGGCATAGGGGCACAATGGGTTGTATGCCTTTCGCTTACAGTAACAGTTAGCGCAAGTTGCCACAAGAATTTTTTATTGGCAAAAAACAGCATATCCAAACCGTATCAAGGTGCCAATGACCACCACCAAAAAGAAAATCCGAATAAACCCATTCCCTTTGTGAATAGCCAGTTTAGCACCAATCCATCCGCCAAAGGCATTGCTAAAAGCCATGGGAATAGCAATACTCCAAATGATTTTTCCTTTTAGAAAAAACAAACAAATAGAACCAAAATTAGTCGCAAGGTTTACCATTTTGGCATTCGCCGAAGCGTGCAAAAAATCAAATCCCATCAAAGCAATAAACGCCACTACCAAGAAACAGCCCGTTCCTGGCCCAATAAATCCGTCGTAAAAACCCACTACAAATGAGATCGCTACGGCATTCGCTATTTGGGTTCTAGCCGAAATATTTCGGGCGGTATGTTGCCCAAAATTTTTCTTGGCGTAGGTATAAATAACTAGAAAGGATAGTACTACCAACAACAACGGTTTCATAAAATCATTGCTAACGTAAGTCAACATCGTCGAGCCCAAAAATGCCGATGGAAATGCCAACAGCATCATTATAGACAGCAATTTCCAGTTCATATCGACCTTTTTCAGGTATTGAAAAGCTGCAAATGAGGTTCCGCTAAAAGCCGGAATTTTAAAGGTTCCTATGACGGTGGCAACGGGCAAATTAGGCAATAAGATTAGTCCCACTAGAGTTTGAATCAATCCACCACCGCCCACAATAGCATCAATAAATCCAGCTGCAAAAGCAGCAACACAAAGCAAAACTAGTACAGATGTTTCCAATAGTTTTTGGTTTCAGGAACTCCTTTTAAATTAGGTTTAAGATAGGTTGTAACTTTAAAATTACTTGCCAAATATTACAATCAAAAAGACGCTCAATTCCCTCCAAAAGTATATTTTTGTTTTTTAAATTAAAATCAAAATGGAAAATAAATTCATCGAAATCCTAGCGTACACCATTCCTTCAATAGTAACGGGCAGTGTTGCCTATTATTTATTTGCGTCCTACTTCAAAGAGCAACAAAACAACCGCCGATGGTTGTTGCAAAAAGACGCTCAAAAGGAGGCGTTACCCCTACGCTTACAGGCTTATGAGCGCATGACTTTGTTCCTAGAACGCATTAGTTTGACCAAATTATTGATCCGAATTAGCCCTATTACCGCCGACAAAAAAGACTACGGTACGATGCTTATTGATCACATCGAACAAGAATTGGAACACAATCTTACCCAACAAATTTACCTCTCGGACGACTGTTGGAGCATTATTGTTACTGCCAAAAACGCTACGATACAAATGATTAGAAGAGCTATAGTTACACCAGAAATCACAACAGCTGACCAACTTCGAGAACTGCTTTTGAATGATTTATTAGACAAGCAATCGCCTAGTAATGCTGCCTTGTCGTATATCAAAAACGAAGTGAGTCAGTTGTGGTAATTAGGACTTTTATGGCAAATGTAAGAGTCTGATAAAATAAGTGCCTTTTAAAAGGCATTCACTTTTAAAAAGACTGCCACAGATTTGCTTCGCCAGTTCGCTTTGCTCGGTTCACAGATTTGCTTCGCCAGTTCGCTTCGCTCGGGTCACAGATTATTTCGTTACATGCTTTACAATCTTTTTATTCCTTTCAATCTGTGGCAAAAACTCTTGCAATAATTGCAACAATAAATAGATATTGCTACTTAACACAAAATCAGCAATCAAAAATCCTTACCCCGTTTTAATGAACTTAAAATCATTTGTAAATCAGGTTTATAAACTCGATTATTCTTTCAACAAGCGATTCAATTGCAACTGTTCTTTCTCATTCAACTGGGGCAAAATGCGTTCAAAAGCAGTTTTCATCATTGGGTTTTTGAGCAAAATCCGAATGGCATCCCGACCAAATTTAGAAAATTGCCACATGTGATGCGTGGTCGCATTGACCAGATTGATCAAAACGGTATCATTAGCTAAATGAAAAGCAATTAATTTTTGCAACGCATTTTGTCGAGTGGTGGCTTCGTAATTTGGGGAGGAATATTGGATTAATTGGGCCATCAAAACGGCTTTGTCCGTGGCGTAATTGGGGGTAGAAAGTGCGAGTGACAACCACAACGTTTTGAGATTATAATCATTGAAACCCATCCAGTTTTTGGATTGATCGAGATAAACAAAATCCTTTTCGGGGAAATTATTCCATAAATTATACAACGCAATTTCTTGGGTTTGATAGGATTTATCCGTGAGCAAGCTTTCATATTGCACTCTAAAATCAGGTGGAATTTGGCTCAAAACACTTGCCACAGTTTGCCGAACTGGAATGGAATTGGTTTGCAAAGCGAGCTCGAAAAGTTCTTTTTTATCCACCCATTTTTCGTCCTTAAGTTGCCTAACAACCGCTTCTTTGACAGTATAAAAAACATCCGATTGCAACACTTTTTTAAAGAAATCATACTTCTCCGCTAGGGGTTTATCCTTGAGTTGATCCACTTCAAATTGCAGTTGCATGGCTTTGTTTTCTTGCAATAAAGCATTGGCTTGAGCCGTATTAAAAACAGTAGATTCCAACCATGTTTTACTAAATGCAGCTACATCATAAGCCGAAACTTTCTTGATTTCGTCAAAAAAATCAGTCGTAGTGACCGTTTGAAATGAATGCTTTTTGAGGTAGCTTTTTACCGCTTTCCGGAAGGCTTTGTCTCCTATGTTGTGATGCAAGACAAATAATGCCCAAGCCCCTTTTTGATAAAAAGTCAAAGAACTCGCTTTGGCATTCAAAACAGGAATGGTATCTGTGCGGGAGGCATATTTTAATTGCTGTTCTGATTCGTATAATTTAGCATAAAAATAATCGTCGCCATAGATTTTCTTTTCGGCGAGTAGGGCATAATAGGTTGCAAAACCCTCTTGAAGCCAGTGGTGCTGCCCCGTTTGAGCAGTTATCAAATCGCCAAACCATTGATGGGCTAATTCATGCGCATTGACATTTGTATAACTTCGATCCGCATATCCAGTGCTGTCAACCACATAGCGCGTGCTAAAAAGTGTTGCCGATGTATTCTCCATTCCAGCATACAAGAAATCCCGAACCGGAACCTGCCTGTAAATTTTCCAAGGATATGACACGCCAATTTCGGATTCTAAAAAGTCAAATATAAGTTTCGAATCCCGATAGGTTGGCTCAAAATAAGGAGCGTCCTTGGGCTCAAAATACATTTCTAAAGGAATTTTTGAATTAGAATACTCGGTTTTTTTATCGAATTTCCCAATGCTCAATAGTAATAAATAGGAACTCATGGGTTTTCTCATGGTATAATTCCAATACGTTTTGCCGTTGTTGACCACCTTGGGTTGCAATAGCCCATTAGAAATTACTCGGTATTTAGAATCAAAAACTACGGTCAAATTAAAAATTGCCTTCTCGTTGACATCATCAAAACTAGGAAACCAATTGCTGGTGTACCGTCCTTGTCCCTGCGTCCAGATTTGAAGGTTGTTGTCTTTTTCGCTTCCTACAAAATACAAGGCTTGTTTGGGCACTGCTTTGTATGAAAAAGTTAAGAAATTTTTTCCTTTTTTGAAAGGATATACAAATAGCAATTGTTTTCCGTTGTTGGTCACGGCAATTGCTTTTTCGTTCAATTCTGCCTCCCCAACGGTCATGTTTTGCGCATCGATTTTGATGGTATCTGTTGGTTTTAAAACATCAAACCAAAATCCAGCAGTACCTGAAATTGATTTTTCGGTAGGATCAAGTGTCACTTGACCATAAATTTTTAGAAAATTAACCGATTTAGTTTGCTGCGCAAAAGTGATAGAAGTGAGTAGAGCAATAAAAAAATATTTCATAAATGTAGCGTTTGAACCTAAACCAAAGTTACACTTATTTAGCAATTTAATGCCCGAAAAACTGCTAATAGGTACTCATAAAGGCTAAAAACGTTCTATTAAATCCCAAAGATTCCCATAAAGATCCTCAAAAACAAGAATTTTACCATACGGTTCTAATTTGGGCTCTCTTACAATAGTGACCTTATTGTCCCGTAAGTTTTGACAATCTCTTTCCAAATTATCGGTGTTCAAAAAGAGAAAAACGCGCCCACCGGATTGATTCCCGATGCTTTCCTGCTGTGTCTTGCCATCCGCTTTGGCAAGCAGTAAACTGAATTCATGAGTTCCTTTTGGTGCTACTAAAACCCACCGTTTTGTGGGTGTCAAAATGGAATCTTCGATTAAATCAAAATTCAATTTTTGAGTATAAAAAGCAATAGCTTCATCATAATCCTTTACTAACAAAGCCATGTGTGCAATTCTCTGTTTCATCGTTCTGGTATTAGTCTACAAAACTTTCGTCCTTAAATCCTATCAAATACAACTTGTTTTTGGCTCTAGTCATTGCCGTGTACAACCACCTAACATAATCCCTGTTAATGCCGTCTGGCAAATAGGGTTGCTCTATAAAAACCGTATTCCATTGCCCTCCTTGCGATTTGTGACACGTAATAGCATACGAAAACTTGACTTGCAAACCGTTGAAATACTCGTTGGCTTTGACTTTCTGGAATTGCTTGAACTTGGTTTCACCTTCATAATCCTTCAACACTTCTTGGTACAAGCGGTTGGATTCTTCATACGTTAAGGACGGCGATTCACTTTTTATGGTATCTAATAAAAGAACGGTTTCAAAGGGAATTTGAGTTGGGTAATCGACCATTCGTATTTTGACTTTGGCAAATTTAAAACCGTACAACTCTTTGATATTAAAAATTTCCAATACTTCGATGATATCACCATTGGCAATAAAACCCGCAACATCCGAATCCTTTAACCAAAAATAATTGTTTTTTACCACCATCAAGAAATCGCCTGTGGCCAATTCGCTTTCTTTATCAAGGATTTTGGTTCTAATTTGCTCGTTGTATTGATTGGCCCTTTTGTTCGATCGAACGATAAAAGCCGTATCCTCAATACTGTAATTGCTGTAAGCCGAATTGATGGCGTCCTGAATATCATACCCATCAGTCAAACGCACAATGTCTTTGAATTTGCGCACATCAAACTTGAATTCGGTTATAAACGAATCCTT
This sequence comes from Flavobacterium restrictum, assembly GCF_007097245.1. GTDB lineage: Bacteria > Bacteroidota > Bacteroidia > Flavobacteriales > Flavobacteriaceae > Flavobacterium > Flavobacterium restrictum. Next base: position 7,473 of record NZ_VJZT01000013.1, read on the forward strand.
CAATAATTCCCGCAACTCGGTCGCATTGTGCAAGATTCCAGAACTTTCTTCCTGACGCATGACCTCGTCGAGCTCAATATAATCGACCTCTTTATTGTAATTTATGGATAGTGTTTGAATGTCCAGCGCGGGACTAATATCTAGATTTACGGGCGGCAACTGTGCCGTATCTCCCAGTAAAATCATCTTGCAATTGGTTCCTGAATACACATAGGAAATCAAATCATCGAGCAAGGAACCGTTTTCGTACAACTTGGAATCTGAATTCGTATCCGAAATCATCGAGGCTTCATCGACTATAAAAATCGTGTTGGTATGCTTGTTTTGTTGCAAAGTGAACGAAACCCCACCACCCGAAGATTTCTTGGGGAAATAGATTTTTTTATGAATGGTAAAAGCGGGTTTGTTCGAATAATTGGCAATTACCTTGGCCGCACGTCCCGTAGGCGCTAGCAAAACATACTTTTTATTAATATCCAATAAACTATTTACAATGGTCGAAATCACCGTAGTTTTTCCTGTTCCAGCATATCCTTTTAGTACAAAAATGGTATCATTGGCATTCTCGGTCAAGAAAATAGCAATTTTCTGAAAAAAAATATCTTGCTTAAAAGTAGGCTGAAACGGAAACTTTTTTTGTAAAAGACTATAAAACTGGGAGGAATTCATGTAAAGAAATTAGATTGCAAAGTAAGGGAAAAAATAATCAATAGCAATTTCAAAAATCAATGGCAATGGCAATGGCAATGGCAATTTCAAAAATCAATGGCAATGGCAATGGCAATTTCAAAAATCAATGGCAATGGCAATAGCAATTTCAAAAATCAATGGCAATGGCAATAGCAATTTCAATGGCAATGGCAATGGCAATAGCAATTTCAATGGCAATGGCAATGGCAATGGCAATTTGAAAAATCAATGGGAATGGGAATTGCAGTTGATTTTTTTAAAATTGAATTTGAAATTGAATTTTGCCATTGAAATTGACATTGAATTTTGATTTTTAAATTTGTAAGTTTGCAGTATTCAAAAAAACAATATGAATACGACTATTACCGATAAAAAATACAAAAAACTATCCATTCAAGTTTCCTTGACTGGACTTTCTTTTTGCTGTTTTGATACGTTAAACAACACGGTAATCTCGTTCAACGAAGTCTTTTTTGAGACTTTTCATAAAGCTACAAAAATAGAAGAATTGTTTTCAGATGCTTTTCAGAATCATCCTGAATTGAACGATTCCTATGATGAAGTTTTGGTTATTCACAATAACAATCTGGCAACTTTTGTCCCTACTGCCCTATTTGACGAGAATTATTTAGGTAGTTATTTGCAATACAACACCAAGGTTTTTGAGACTGATTTTTTTGCTTTTGATGAAATTCCTAACTATCAAATGAATGCGGTTTATATACCGTATGTGAATATCAATAATTTTTTTATAGATCAGTTTGGCACTTTCGATTACAAGCACGCCAATACCATTTTGGTGTCCAAATTATTGGTAAGTTCAAAAAATAATGATACCAAAACCATGTTTGCCCATTTTAATTCAGGTCAATTTGAAATTATTGTGGTTCAAAACCAAAAGTTACTGCTTTTTAACTCTTTCGATTACAACACGCCCGAGGATTTCCTATATTACTTGCTATTCACCGCCGAGCAATTGAATATGAATCCCGAAAATTTTCCGCTCGAATTGATTGGAAAAATTGATTCTGAAAGCGATTATTTCCAAATTGCCTACCAGTACATCAGGAACGTTTCGCTACTGGATGTGGAGGATTTAAAATGGAATAATTATTTTACAGAAGCCCAAAACAGAACCCATTTTATACTTTTTAACTCATGAGAATCATATCCGGAAAATACAAAGGAAGACGCATTTTTCCGCCAAAAGGACTTCCTGTTCGCCCCACAACTGACATGAGTAAAGAGGCATTATTCAATGTTTTGAACAACCATTTTAGTTTTGAAGGGCTAAAAGTTCTGGATTTATTTGCGGGAACTGGCAACATCAGTTATGAGTTTGCATCGCGCGGTAGCTCCCCAATTACGGCTGTCGATGGCGATTTTGGGTGTGTAAAATTCATCAAGCAAATAGCAACCGAATATGATTTTAATATCGCAGCGACCAAAAGTGATGTTTTTGCCTTTTTAGAAAAAATCAAAACCTCCTACGACATCATTTTTGCTGACCCACCGTATGCTTTGGATCAAAAAACATTTGAGAAAATTGTCCTTTTAATTTTCGAAAAAGAACTGCTCAACCAAGAAGGAATGATGGTTATCGAACATTCAAAATACACCAAACTCGATCACATGATTCATTTTTCGTTTCAGAAAAGTTATGGCGGTTCGATTTTTAGTTTCTTTGAAATTGAAAAAAATAATGAGGACGAAGTTAATGATTCCTTACATAAGAACGAAAATAAAGAAGAATAACGACACTAATACAAACACTAAAAGCTCTTGAAATTCAAGAGCTTTTTTTATTTGAAATTTTTATACCTAAAAAAAATGCAGACCTGTAAGCCGGATTCTGTTCTTGTTATTGCTAACAATACCTTATCATTTATCTAGACTTACAATTACTCATAAGCTCAAGCTATCTACCCTTCAGCAACGAACGAGACGCCCTTAAATGCTGATTTACTTGATATTTCACCGCATAGAGTTTACCTGGTTTCACTACAGCATTACCTGTACATACTTTCTGTTGCACTTGTCCTACCCTGATTGCTCACGATGACGGGCGTTACCCGCTATGCTTCCCTGTGGTGTCCGGACTTTCCTCCCTCCGCATAAAGCGAACGACGATAAGGCGGTCTGCGGGGCAAAAGTAAGGATTTAAGTTTAAGATTACCGCTTTTTTTATTTTGGAGTACCAGATACGGCTTATTTTGCAATCAAATCACAATACCAAAATCCATAATCAAACGCATCAGGTGCACTTGTATCACAGGCAGTATCCGAGGAATCTTCGTTTTCTGGCTTTTCATATTTGCGATAGACAATTTCTCCTATTTCAAAATCAATAGGTTTAGAAAAAAGTGGCCCATCAAAAGTAAAGGTATGAAACTCGCCATTTTCGCCACATACATCAACGTTTTCGGGTAAATCATCGATGAAATCTTGATCAATAATGCGTCCTACAAAACTTTTGCCCAAAAATCGTTCACTAACACAAACCACAATTGTTCTAAAACCCAATCGCATAAACTCTTGAATCAAATCGTGAGTTGGAGTTTTCCAAAGCGGAAAAACGCCTTCAAATCCTATTTCGGCTAATTTATCCTCTCGGTATTTTCGCAAATCTTCAAGAAAAATATCTCCAAAAATAGAATAATTCACGCCCTCTCCTTTTAAGGTCAAAAGTGTTTCTCGCACAACGTTTTCATACACTTCCATCGTGGGCATTTCGGGAATTTGCATTATTTTTAATGGCAATCCAATGCTATTAGCTTGTTGTTGCAGCAATTCTACACGAAGACCGTGCATAGAAACACGCTGCAATTGCTGATTCACACTGGTGATTAAACAATGAATCTCATACTCGTTAGTTTGTAGTATTTTATAGAGTGCTAGAGCAGAATCTTTGCCGCTACTCCAGTTAAATAAGGCATTTTTTTTCAAAGGATTTTTTTATTTTCTGGAAGTAAACGTACAAAAAAATAATGTATTCGTTTGCCAAAGCGTTATGACTAACCAAAAATTCGTTTACTAAAGCAATTCGTTTAAGTCCAAACTACTTCATTAGCAACCAATGAAACAGATTTTACATTTCAGAATTTAAATTGGTTTTGTTTCAATTCTAAAATTTCAATTAAAAAGCGTAAACTTGTGAATCAATTTTTTCTAAAATGAAACTGCAAAAACTATTTTTTATACTAACTTTCATTTGTTTTAATCAAGTGTTCCCCTGCGATTGTCCTCAATTACAAAGAGAAACTATGGTTTCAAAAGGGCTTAAAAATGCAGAAATAGTATTTTATGGAGAATTAGTAAAAATTGATACCGTTTCTAGAAAATATTCTTTTAGAATAATTGAACTCTTTAAAGGTGATTATAAATCTCCCATAATTAATGGAAAATCTTTAAATAATAATTGTGAAATATTTCCCTTTAAAAAAGATCTATGGATTGTTTATGCTTCCTTTAATAAGGACAATACAATTAGCATAAGTTATTGTTTGCCATCTCAAACCATAGAAATTCCTACGGGATTTTTGCCACCAATTCCATTATTCACATCTTCAGAAAGAAGAACAACAAAAATTGATTCATTAAATAATGAAATAGATAATTTAAAAATTAGGAATGAAACGATGTCAAATTGGTTTTACCAACTAGAACAATTAAGAGCCTATAAATTATCTCAAAATAAAATTCCTGAAAATCAAAAAAACACAATTTACAACAAAACCACAATCATTTCTTTGATTATCAATACACTATTATTTGCAGTAGTTTTTTTTATGTTGGCAAGGAAAAGATTTTTTTCAAATAAACAAATTACCAAATAAACCAATAAACAAAAACCCTATATTTGCTTTCGAATAAAAAACTATGGAACAATTTGTAGTATCGGCACGTAAATACCGCCCACAAACATTCAAGGATGTTGTGGGGCAAAAAGCTATTACCAATACCCTACTTAACGCCATAGAAAGCAATCACCTGGCTTCGGCGCTATTGTTTACTGGACCTCGTGGCGTAGGTAAAACCACTTGTGCTCGTATCCTTGCCCGCAAAATTAACCAACCCGGTTACGATGACCCAAACGAGGATTTTGCCTTTAATGTATTTGAGTTAGACGCCGCTTCAAACAATTCTGTAGATGATATTCGGAATTTGATTGACCAAGTTCGGATTCCGCCACAAACGGGTCAGTACAAAGTATATATTATAGATGAGGTGCACATGTTGTCCTCGGCAGCTTTTAATGCGTTTCTAAAAACATTAGAAGAACCGCCAAAACACGCCATTTTTATTTTGGCCACGACCGAAAAACATAAGATTATCCCAACGATATTGTCTCGTTGTCAAATTTTTGATTTCAAAAGAATTACCGTAAAAGATGCCAAAGAACATCTAGCCGAAGTTGCCAGCAGTCAAGGTGTGTTTTTTGAGGACGATGCTTTGCACATAATTGCTCAAAAAGCGGATGGTGCTATGCGTGATGCGTTGTCTATTTTTGACCGAGTAGTTTCTTTTTGCGGCAACAATTTAACCCGTCAAGCCGTTACCGAAAACTTGAATGTGCTTGATTATGAAACCTATATCAAGGTAACCGATTTAATTCTAGACAATAAAATCCCTGAATTGCTACTGGAATTCAACGAGATTTTGTCCAAAGGATTTGATAGCCATCATTTTGTAGCTGGATTGGGATCGCATTTTAGAGATTTGTTGGTTTCCAAAACGCCTGCAACCCTTATGTTGCTTGAAGTAGGAGAACAAGCACAAAAAATGTACGGAATTCAAGCCCAAAAATGTTCACAAGATTTTCTTTTAAAAGGAATTGAAATTGCCAATGATTGCGATTTAAAATACAAAGTGAGTCAAAACCAACGATTACTCGTAGAACTTTGTTTGATGCAACTTGCCTCTATCACTTTTGATGGAGAAAAAAAAAAGTTGAGCAATACATAATTCCACCTACTTTTTTTAGAAAAAAAGACTATTCAATAGCCGAAATTCCAAAGAAAGTGAGCATTCCTAATGAGGCAACTTTGGAAGCTGAAATTCCAAAAATAGCTCCCGAAATTGCGACAGTTGCCATTTCTAACTCGGATAATATTCCTGCTCCTGCTCCTCCAAAAGTGCTACCGCAAAACGATAACGAACCTAAAATTTCGGCATTTTCTTTGTCGAGTATTCGTGCCAAAAAAGCATTGGAGGAAAGCAATAAATCCATAGTAAAAGAAGTCATACACTCCCCAACCGAAGCTTTTACCGAAACAGAAATGCGCCTACAATGGAACAAATACGCACAACGTTTAGGCGACAAAGGCTACCGTATCATGGAATCTCTACTTCTAATTAATGATCCAAAACTAGAGGGAAATGCCATTACTATTGAACTCCCAAACGAAGGATCAAAGCTGGATTTTGAGAGCGAAATTAATGGACTTTTGGGACATTTAAAAGGACATTTACACAATCATGAAATTACAATTACCGTTATTGTAAATGAAAGCATCGATCTTAAACGGAGCTTTAATGATCAAGATCGCTACAACCGTTTGCATGATTTGAATCCCAATATAGCGTTATTACGAACGACTTTTGGGTTGGATCTGGATGTTTAAAAAAGACAAAATGACGATTTATAATTACTAAATGTTATTTTACCATTATATTTTGGCTTAAAAAAAACATATTTTTGAACAAAACTCTTAATTTAACATCTATGGAAACAAAACTAGCCAATCCAGCACCGTTGGGTCTATTGGGATTTGGAATGACAACAATATTGTTGAACATACACAATATGGGATTTTTCCCAGTAAGTGCCGTCATCATCTCGATGGGAATTTTTTATGGCGGACTTGCGCAAATAATTGCTGGCATTTTTTCTTTCAATCAAGGAAAAACCTTTGCGGGAACAGCTTTTATATCCTATGGATTTTTTTGGATTTCACTAGTTGGCATTTGGCTTTTTCCAAACACAGGATTTGAAATGGCTGGTACAACTCCAACGCCTTTTTTAGGATGTTATTTATTAATTTGGGGACTATTTACTGCCTTCATGTGGTGGGGAACTTGGGGTGGAAGCAAAGTACAACAATTTGTATTCTTGTCCCTTACCTTATTGTTTATACTACTTGCAATTTCAAAATTTACAGGAAATGAAACCATAAATACAATTGCTGGCGCACTAGGTATAGTTTGTGGTAGCAGTGCTTTTTATTTGGCCATGGCCGAACTGCTTGAAGAAGTAAAGAACAAAAAAGTATTGCCGTATTAATATTTTTTTTCAAAATAAAAAAAGGTCACTGTATAGAAAACTATATAGTGACCTTTTTTTTAAACCTAAAACAAACTTAAATTTTGCGATAATACATGGCTTTTACAATACCATCCGAAAGTCCTATTTTAGGCACATAAATTTGTCTGGCGCCACTCCATTTCATGGCATTGAGATAAATTCTGGTGGCCGGAACAATTACATCGGCACGATCGGGATTTAATCCTAATTGTGAAATTCGTTGTTCATAGGTGAGCGAATTCAAATAGGCGTATTGGGAATTTATATAAATATAGGACAAGGGTTTTTCTTGTGTTTTCCCAGACATTTTAAACAATTTATTGATGTTTCCGCCAGAACCTATCAAGGTTACTTCATCATAATCTTTGGTGTTTATTTTGATCCATTTTTCGATTTCATCCCAAACGACATCACAAACCATATCGTTAAGTAAGCGAACTGTTCCCGCTTTGAAGGATCGGGAGTTTATCATTTTTCCGTTAGAAAACAAAGTAAACTCGGTGCTACCACCGCCTACGTCTACAAAAAGATAGGTTTCATCTGTTTTTAATAAATGATGTAAATCCGTTGAGGCGATTATTGTTGCTTCTTTTTTACCGTCAATAATTTCAATTTTTATGTCGGCTTTTTTCTTGATTAATGCTACCACTTCTTTGGCATTATAGGCTTCGCGCATGGCTGATGTGGCAAAAGCCATATAGCGTTCTACTTTATGCACTTTCATCAATAAGTGAAATGCTTTCATGGCATCGCACATTCTTTCGATATTTTCATCGGAGATTTCACCTACCGTAAAGGCGTCTTGACCCAAACGAATAGGTACTCGAACCAAGGAACTTTTGTTAAACTGGGGTTCTTTTCCGTCTTCCTCCACAATATTGGTTATGAGCAATCGCATGGCATTAGAACCAATATCAATAGCCGCATATTTTTTTATACTAATCATTCGCTACTACAATTCATTATATTAATAAAAACCCCTTGTGCCTATTAGCAATCTACTTTTTCTACTGCTTGAACTAGCTTGTTTTGATAATATTTATAGGTTTCTAATTGCGCTCTAAAGATTGGATTACCGTCACGTTGCCTGTATTTATTGTCTAATTCAAACGAATGGAATCGTGCTTTTACGTTTCCTTTCCAGCCCAAATCAAAGTGATCTATCAACTCGTTCTTGATATCTTGATCATAAATAGGACAAGTTACTTCGACTCTACCGTCCAAATTTCGAGCCATAAAATCGGCAGAAGAAATATAAACTTCGGTTAGCCCTGCATTTCCAAAAATATACACTCTGGAATGTTCTAGATAATTATCGACAATACTTATGGCTTCGATGTTTTCGCTCAAGCCTTTTATACCCGGAATTAGAGAGCATATTCCTCTAATTTGGAGTTGAATTTTCACGCCAGCGTTACTAGCTTCATATAATTTATCAATCATTTCAAAGTCAGACAAACTATTCATTTTAAGTTTAATAAATGCTTTTCGTCCTGCTAATGCATGTATAATTTCACGATCCATTAATTTTAAGAATCGGGTTCTGGTATAATGTGGCGAAACAATAAGGTGTTTGTAACGGTGTACTCTATAATTGACATCAAAGAAATCAAAAATTTTAGAAATGTCTTTCAAAATTTGTTGGTGACTGGTAAAAAGGGTAACATCGGTATAGATTTTAGCGGTCGATTCGTTGAAATTTCCTGTTGAAATAAAGCCGTAGCGTTTTATTTTATCATTTTCAAACCGCTCGATAACACATATTTTGCTGTGTACTTTAAGTCCTTTGATTCCAAAAATAAGTTCAATCCCTTCGGTTTTCATTTGCTCTGCGTAGGAAATATTTGAAACTTCATCAAAACGGGCTTGTAATTCAATTTGAACGGTAACTTTTTTTCCGTTTTTGGCGGCATTTATAAGGGAACTAATGACTTGTGAATTCTTGGCCAAGCGGTATAAGGTAATTTTTATAGTAGTCACTTTGGGATCCAAAGCAGCTTCTCGCAAAAATTTTGTGAGGTACGAAAACGACTGATAGGGCGCGTTTAATAAATAATCTTTTTTGCTTATTTTTTCAAGCATACTTCCTTCTAGGTTCAAACCTGGAATGGGCAATGGCATATTGGATTTGTACAATAAATCGAATCTTCCTAGGTTAGGAAAATCCATATAATCCCTGCGATTGTGGTACCTACCGCCAGGAATTATACTATCTGTAGATACAATTTTCATTTTATCAAGGAAAAAATTCAGGGTATCCTCTTCAATTTCTTGGTCATAAATAAAGCGAACGGGCTCTCCTATACGGCGGTCTTTGACACTCAATGAAATTTTTTCGATCATGCTTTTGCTCAAATCGCTATCGATGTCCAACTGGGCATCTCGGGTAATTTTTATCATGTGAGCCGAAACGCTTTTGTAATCAAAAATATTAAAAATACTTTCTAAATTATGCCGAATTACATCATCCAAAAGGATTACATATTGCTTTTCATTGGTCGAAGGTAGTACGACAAATCGATTGATTGTTTTGGGAATTTCAATCACTGCATACCGAATTTCTTCGTTTTTATTCATAACTAATTTTACAGCCAAATAGCCTAAAGTATCCTTTAACAAAGGGAATTCGGCTAAATCATTCAAAATTATCGTAACTAATTCGGGACTTAATTTTTGAATAAAAAAATCTTTCAAATAGTTTTCTTGCTCTTGAGAGATACCGTTTTCATCGATAATGAATATGTTTTCTTTCTCTAATTTGGATTCGATATCCTGAAGAATTTCAAGACTTTCGGTTTGTTGTTGTATTACAATCTCGGTAATGTCGTGCAATAATTGTTCTGATGAAACACCACCCAAATATTTTTCGCCTGATATTCCGGACAAGCTCAACCGCCTGATTGCGGCAAAGCGAACTCTAAAAAATTCATCTAAATTATTAGAAAAAATACCTAAAAAACGCAATCTATCTAATAACGGAACGGTATCATCTGCAGCTTCTTGCAGGACTCTTGCATTAAACGCTAACCAACTTTTTTCTCTATCTATATACTTTTGTTGTGGTACCATTTTTATTTTAAATCTTTGGGGAATATCATTTTATTTATTTTGCCTTTAGCAATTTCGTTCCAATTGGTAACATCAAATTGAAGCGATACAAAACCAGAGGTGGGCACATTATCAATGTAAACATCCCCAAATTTATTAACAAAATTTGTAATAGCCTCATTATGTCCAAAAAGAATAACGCTATCAAAACTATTTTCGCATGATTTGACTGTTTGTTCCAATTGTTTTTCGTCAAAGGTGTAAAGTTCGTCTTTAAAAAGGATACTTTCTATGGGATAAGACAGGTTTTGTGCAAAAATAAGTGCCGTTTCCGAAGCTCTTTCGGCGGTGCTACTCCAAATCAAATAGGTTTTTGGAATCCAACCCAAGCAATGAGTAGAAACTAAATGAGCATCTTGCACTCCTTTTTTTATCAAAGGACGGTCTTTGTCGTGCAAAGGAACTTCCCAACTTGATTTGGCATGTCGCACAATTATTAGATTTTTCATAGCATTCTGGTTTAAAACATCTGTTTAATCAATGAACAAGATACAAAAAGAAAGTGTACTGCTTGGGTTTTAATCTTTAAATAATTATTCTTTTTGACGTATAGAATAATAGTATCATAGCGTAAAAAAAAGAAAGGCTGTCATAACTGACAGCCTTTCTTCATTCAAATAAAAAACTATGTAACCAAAAAATATGAAACCAAAATCAAAGGGAATAATCTAACGTTTTGCTCGTTAAAGAACCAAACTTAAACTTGAGTGTATACGCATTCAAATCTTTATTCAAGGTTTTTCCAATAAGTCGTTTTACACCATTAAAACCGCCAAAATCATTGATATAATACAACAAATATTTTGAAACAAATACATTTTTAGATTCATTTTCTACTGCGGTATCGCTCTTTATAAATGATTTTGTCACAAGAGCTAATTGTTTATCAACATCAGTAACGTTATAAAAATCAAACGGAAAATAGTCTGAATTAGAACTAAATAAAGCAAAATGGATTCTATAATCTACTTTCTTAACCGCTAGTTTTTTTATAAAATTAGAATAAAAAGGATTCGTTATGTAACCAAAACCTATTTTAAACTTGCATTTTCTCAAAATACCATGTTCAATATCATTCAATGACAAGGTGTTTTTGGCCACTTTTATTCGTTTTTGCTTGTAAATTAAACTCGGATTGGTTTGTTCACTAATCATTATCAGATAAAAAGCTTTGTAAATATTGATCCAAAATGTTTTTTTTAAATCATCAGTATTCAAACTAGTATCTAGATTTTTCAATCTAGTGTAATACAATTCTCGTCTTAAAGCGACTGAATCCTCGCCTAATCTTGCTTTCAAAAGCATTTTTTCAGATAGCGTTATATGATAGTTTTCCAAAATCGTGTGTGTTTTTTTAATGTTATTAATTATTAATTCAATACTGTAGTAAATACAACTCTTAAAAAATGAATTTAAATTTTTGCAAATATGTTCGTATAATATTTTTTGCCCGTTGCAGGATCTTCTTTTATGGCAATTCCAAAATGGGTAAAATTACCTTCAATATTATCTTTATGTCCTTGACTTTTCAACCATGCTTCTACAGCAGCTTTTGGAGTTGCATAATTGTAGGCTACATTTTCGGCAACGCTTTTGGCTCCTAGATATTTTACAATACTTTCGGAACGACTTACAAAATCATCGTGATTAACTACATTATTTTTAATCATGTAAACCACATGTTCTTCTGATTTTACAGAAATATAATTGATTTTTTCTAAAGCATTTAAACCTAAACTGATTCTATAAGTATTGATAAGATTCATCGCTTCTAATTCGGAATCATTGTAACTGTAACTAACTAATGTTTGTGGTGAAGAAACAGGAATTACTGACTCTGAACTACCCGACGAACAGGAATTTAAAGCACAAAGCATTGCTACAAGCAACACTGCGCAAAGTAGTCTTGATTTCATACTAATGGTAATTTAAGTTTAAAGTAGATTGTGGGGCAAACAACTTTAATAGTTATACTTTTGTGTGGTAAAAATAATTAAATCATCGCTAAACTACCAAATAAAATCGATGAAATACAATTTTTTATTAATTTATTAAATTATTACTTACATCAAGAAGACAGCCGTTCAATCTTCCAGGAATAATCAGCTTGACTGGTAAAACGGATTCTGTCATGCAATCTATTAGGTCGTCCTTGCCAAAACTCGACTTCAACAGGAACAACCAAAAAACCACCCCAGAAATCTGGTCTAGGAATTTCTTTTCCCAGAAACTGGTTTTCTAATTGTTTTAATTTTTCTTCCAAAAACAATCGGGACGGAATCACCTCGCTCTGTTTTGAAACTATAGCTCCGAGTTTGCTGCCTTCTGGTCGAGAATCAAAATAGCCATCCGAAATGTTCTCGGGTGTTTTTTGAGCAATTCCTTTGATGATTACTTGTCGCTCCATGGTTTGCCAAAAAAAAGACAAACACACATTCGGATTTTCGGTAATAGCCCTACCCTTTTCGGAATTATAATTGGTATAAAAAATGAATCCTTCCTCGGAGAATTTTTTTAACAAAACAACACGCGATTTAGGAAAACCATCTAAACCAATTGTGGCAATGGTCATTGCGTTTACCTCTTCATTACCGCCAAAATCTTCTACCTCATGAAACCATTGGTTAAAAAGATTGATGGGATCTTCCGGAATTGACGTTTCGAGTAATTCCCTTTTATCATACGATTTTCTATAATTGCTTAAATCATTCATTAGCTATTCAATTTATTTTAGAAGTAAAATTAAGGTTCTTTTGTTGTTTAAAAGGCAAAACAAGTCTTAAAATTGGGGTTTTTAGGCACAAAACTGTTTACGACATCATTCCAATTGACTTTCGTCAAAAAAAGGGAAAATGATTAAAATTCAAACAATTTTCCGTCGTCAGCCAAAAGTACGTTAGAAAATAGTAGCGAAGCTTCGGCTTCAAAAAGGGATATATTTTCATAACGGGTAGAATAATGCCCCAAAATAAGTGTTTTGGCATTGGCTTTCAAAGCAATTAATGCGGCTTCTTGTGCTGTGCTGTGCATTGTTTTCTGGGCTAATGCCGCTTCGGATTGCAAAAAAGTTGCTTCATGGTAGAGCACATCCACATTGGCAATTATAGGTACTATACCTTCATTATAAACGGTATCCGAGCAAAAAGCATAACTCTTGGCAGGCTCCGGATCAAAAGATATTTTTTCGTTGATTATAACAGTTCCATCTTCGAGAGTAATGTCGCCACCGTTTTTTATTTTTTGATAATAACAGGTATCAATTTTATAATTTTGAACGGCTTGGAGATTCAGTTTTCGTGCTCCCTTTTTTTCTTGAAATAAAAACCCATTCGTATACACCCTATGTTTTAGAGGAATTGTTCGCACGACAACTTTGCTATCTTCAAAAATAATTTCACTTTCTTTTGATTCTAATTCATGAAAAAACAAACCATAATGAGTCCAAGAATTAGACAATCGCAATTGGATTGTAATGATTTCTTTGATTCCTTTGGGTCCATAAACATGCAAATCCGTAGTACGATTTAACAATGCAAAAGTTGAAATCAAGCCCACCAACCCAAAAAAATGATCGCCGTGCAAATGAGAAATAAAAATATGGTTTATTTTAGAAAACTTGATTTTATTTTTCCGAAGCTGCACCTGCGTACCTTCGCCACAATCTATAAGAAACAAATGATTTTTTATTTCTAACAGTTGTGAAGTAGGATTGGTAAAGGTTCTAGGAGTCGCTGCATAGCAACCAAGTATGGTTAAGTTCATTGTTAGGTATTGGTTCAATGCTATTTGACTTTTAAAAATCAGCTTCTTTGATAGGACTTACACATCCCAAATCAGCAATCGCTAATCTAAAATCTGCAATCAAATTTAAAACCCCAAATCTCTCTCGATTTCCTCCATCTCAATAATATCATGTGCTTCGAGTAACGATGGAACTACCAAGATGGCAGTAGGAACGGCATTAAAATCAATATTGGCAGCCACCAAAACAAATGATTTTTTTGATTTTTTGTGTTTTTTAGACAATTCGTCAAACTGTTTTATCGTGCTTGTCTCCACTGTTTTATCATGAGAAATATCGAGTATCAAATTATGAGATTTGAAACTATTGTATTGCGTGGTTACTTTTATCAAAAAATCTTCTATACTACTTTCGGTATCTTTTATGGTAATGGTATGGCCTTTGGTGTCTACTTTCATAATCGTTTATTGAATTTTTGAAGCTAATAAATAAATGACCGCCATCCGGATAGCAACACCATTTTCGACCTGATTTAAAATCACGGATTGTTGCGAATCGGCTACATCCGATGTGATTTCGACTCCCCTATTAATTGGGCCTGGGTGCATAATGACAATTTCTTTATTTAAGGAGTCGAGCAAAGCCTTATCCACTCCGTATTGCTGCGCATATTCCCGTGTAGATGGAAAAAAATTAACATCCATACGCTCGTTTTGAACCCGCAGCATATTGGCCACATCACACCATTCTAAAGCATTTCGCAAATTAGGTTCAACCGTTACTCCTAGCGACTCAATATATCTCGGAATTAATGTTTTTGGTCCGCATACTTTCACTTCGGCACCTTGCATTTGCAACGCATAAATATTAGAGAGTGCCACTCTGGAGTGCAAAATATCGCCTACAATTACTACTTTTTTACCCGCAACATCACCCAATTTTTCTCGGATAGAATAACTGTCTAATAAGGCTTGAGTGGGATGTTCGTGTGCGCCATCACCTGCGTTAACAATACTCGCTTTTACATTTTGTGATAAAAAATGGGCAGCTCCAGGATTAGCGTGTCGCATAACCACCATATCCACTTTCATCGAAAGAATATTATTTACAGTATCTATGAGCGTTTCGCCTTTTTTGACCGAGGATTGTGCTGCCGAAAAGCTAATTACATCCGCCGATAATCGTTTTTGAGCTAATTCAAAAGAAAGTTTGGTACGCGTGCTGTTTTCAAAAAAAATATTGGCAATGGTAATATCTCGAAGAGAAGGTACTTTTTTTATAGGTCTGTTAATGACTTCTTTAAAATGATCGGCAGTTTCAAAAATAAGGTTAATATCGTTCTTGTTGATATATTTTATTCCTAATAAATGATTTACGCTTAATTCACTCATTTTTATACTTGTTGATTATTGTTGATTAAAAAAACACCATCTTCCACGCCTTGTTCCGCCCAGCATACCTTGACAACTTCGCCGTTTAAGGCATCTACTTGACGGCCTCGATAATCGGGTTGAATAGGCAAATCGCGACTAAAACGCCTATCAATTAAGGTCAAAAGTTCTATCCCCGATGGTCTACCAAAAGATTGTATCGCTGTTAAAGCAGCTCGAATGCTTCGGCCTGTGTACAAAACATCATCTATAAAAATGACTTTTTTATTTTCGACCAAAAAATTAATTTGGGTTTTATTGGCTTCCAATGGTTTATCGGTGCGTCTAAAATCGTCTCTAAAAAAAGTGATGTCGAGATACCCCAAAGCAATATTGGGTACTTGGTACTCGTTCTCTAAAATAGTTTTAAGACGTTCTGCTAGGAAAGTACCTCTTGGTTGTATTCCAATTAAAATGGTATTCGAAAAATCAAGGTGTTTCTCAATTAATTGACAAGCCAAACGGTTTAAAATGATATTGACTTCTTTGGAAGTGAGCAATACTTTTTGATTCATAGTAAAGTTTTGTTTGGGTTGTAAAGATATACTATTTTTTGAAATTTTTAATTTGCTTTTTCTATAAAAAACATCAAAAAAAATCCCGCTACATCGAGCGGAATTTTTAATTTTTAATACCTAATTTTTAATTGCTTTAAGAATACATCTTCGTTCTTAATTCTTGAACGCCTTCGTTATCCAAGTATTCGTCGAAAGTCATATAACGGTCAATCGCTCCTTTTGGCGTCAATTCTACTACTCTATTACCCACGGTTTGGGCAAATTCGTGATCGTGCGTGGTAAAAATTACGGAACCCTTGTAGTTTTTCAAAGAGTTATTAAAAGCCGTAATCGACTCCAAATCCAGGTGGTTTGTGGGTTCGTCTAGCATCAAAATATTGGCTCGTTCCATCATCATTCGAGACAACATGCAACGCACTTTTTCGCCTCCAGATAATACATTACAAGTTTTCAAAGCTTCTTCTCCAGAGAAAATCATTTTCCCCAAGAAACTGCGAATATTTACCTCATCGCGCTCTTCCTCGGTTTTTACCCATTGACGCAACCAATCTACCAACGAATAATCATTCTCAAAAAACGAATGGTTATCACCCGGCAAATACGCCTGATTGGTAGTAACTCCCCAATCGAAAGTGCCAGAATCGGCAGTTTTATTGGCGTTTAATATTTCGTAAAATGCGGTTGTAGCACGCGAATCTTTCGAGAAAAGTACAATTTTATCGCCTTTGGCCATATTCAAATCCACACTTTTAAACAAAACTTCGCCGTCAATAGAAGCGCTTAAATCTTGAACATTCAAAATTTGATCTCCCGCTTCCCGTTCTTGGTCAAAAATAATCGCAGGATAACGACGACTGGATGGTTTAATTTCGGAAATATTCAATTTAGAAATCATCTTTTTACGAGAAGTAGCTTGCTTTGACTTGGCGACATTCGCAGAAAAACGACGGATAAATTCTTCTAATTCCTGTTTCTTTTCCTCGGCTTTCTTGTTTTGCTGTGCGCGTTGTTTGGCCGCTAATTGACTGGATTCGTACCAGAAAGTGTAGTTTCCAGAATAATGATTTATTTTACTAAAATCAATATCCGAAATATGAGTACAAACGGCATCCAAAAAGTGACGGTCATGAGAAACTACAATTACCGTATTTTCATAATTGGCCAAGAAATTCTCTAACCAAGCAATGGTTTCAAAATCCAAATCGTTGGTAGGCTCATCCATAATCAGCAAATCGGGGTTTCCAAAAAGGGCTTGCGCCAAAAGCACACGAACCTTAATTTTTCCTTCCAAATCGCCCATTAATGTATAATGATACTCTTCGGAAATACCTAAATTAGACAGCATTGAAGCCGCATCCGACTCGGCATTCCAACCATTCATTTCTTCAAATTGCACTTGCAACTCCCCTATCCTATCAGCGTTTTCATCGGTATAATCTAAATACAGGGCGTCCATTTCGGTTTTTACTTTATACAAAACCTTGTTGCCCATTAAAACAGTTTCCAAAACGGTATGCTCATCGAACATATTGTGGTTTTGGTTCAAAACCGACATCCGTTTTCCTGGCTCCAAATGAATGTGTCCCGATGTAGGATCCATATCGCCAGCAATTATTTTTAAAAAAGTGGATTTTCCTGCTCCATTGGCACCAATAACGCCGTAAATATTGCCATTAGTAAAAACGGTATTTACTTCGTCAAACAAAATTCTTTTGCCAAACTGAACCGATAAATTATTGATTGATAACATAAGTTGTTTTATAATATTTTGTGCAAAAGTACAAAAAATTGTCGTTTTTTAGAAGCCAAAAAACAACAATTAGTTTAGTAAAACAAAATAAATAAATCGTTCATTTTGTCTTGTTCTTTTCTCCTTTTTCTGCGTTAAAAAATGGTTCAATAGCTCTGCTATTAAAAGATTTTTTGTCTTGAAAAAGAACAAAATAACGTCGTCAAAATTGGAACGCTTTATTTATTTTGTTTTACTTATCTTCACATTTCTATAAAATTTAAGTTTAAATGAAATTTCCTTTTCAGTTTCAAATCTTTGGACACCATTATTATTGGCATTTTATTTTTGAAACATTGGCTTTTTTTATCGGCATTCGGTTGTATTATTTTCAAAAAAGAAAAATACAAGATCCCATATCCGAAATCGACCGCTTGTACATTTTAATCGGTGCCATGATTGGCGCTTTATTGGGTTCGAGAATTATTGCAATGCTCGAAAATCCATCCGAAATTACCCATCAAACGCTATTGATTTTTTATCAAAACAAAACCGTTGCAGGTGGATTTTTGGGCGGATTATTTGGCGTGGAAATCATCAAAAAAAGCATTGGGGTAAAAATTGCATCAGGCGATGTTTATGTCATTCCTATAATCGTTGCGTTATTTATTGGCAGAATGGGTTGTTTTTCGATGGGAATTGCCGAGCCTACTTTTGGAAACGAAACGACACTTTTTACAGGAATGAATTTGGGCGATGGTCTAAGTAGGCATCCTCTGGCCTTGTACGAAATGGGGTTTATGCTTGTTCTTTTTATATTTTTTATATTTTTTAAATTACTAAAAACTAAACTCTTATTCAATGGTGACCGATTCAAACTTTTTATGGTTTTATACTTTTTGTATCGATTTTCTGTCGAATTTATAAAGCCATATCATTCTTTATACTTACATTTGAGCAGCATTCAATGGAGTTCCTTATTTATATTTGGCTATTATTGGAAATTTTTATTGCGTTTAAAAAATTTAAAAAGAGAGTAAAATGCAGGCACCTATTTTATTATATCAAACCTCCCAAACCAACATCAATGTTGAAGTAACCTATTTGGACGAAAGTTTTTGGCTTTCGCAAAAAGCTATGGCGCAGTTATTTGGAGTTGAAATCAACACAACTAATTACCATTTAAAAGAAATTTATAAGTCAAATGAATTGGATGAAATTTCAACTATTCGAAAAATTCGAATAGTTCAAATGGAAGGAAAAAGAGAAGTGAGTCGAGAAATTGATTTCTACAATCTTGACGCCATTATTGCTGTTGGTTATAGAGTTAATTCCAATCAAGCTACTCAATTCAGGATTTGGGCAACCAAAACCCTCAAAGAATTTATTATCAAAGGATTTGTTTTGAATGATGATATGCTCAAAAACGGCAAAGCTTTTGGCAAAGATTATTTTGAAGAATTACTGGAACGCATTCGAGAAATTCGCTCTTCGGAAAGACGATTTTATCAAAAAATAACAGATATTTATGCGCTTTCGGCCAATTATGAAAAAGAAAGTCCTGCTACAAAAACATTTTTTGCCACAGTACAAAACAAATTGCATTGGGCAATAACAGGCAAAACAGCTGCGGAAATTATTTATACCGAAGCCGATGCCAACAAACTTTATATGGGCTTATCGACTTGGAAGGATGCGCCAAATGGTAAAATTCAAAAAACCGATTTGAGCATTGCCAAAAACTATTTGAACGATGCTCATCTTCAGGAATTAAACCGAATTGTTTCGGCTTATTTGGATTTGGCCGAGAATTATGCCAAAAGACAAATCGTGATGCAAATGGAAGATTGGACTTTGTTTTTGAATAATTTTCTACAACTTTCCAATTATCCAATTCTAAACGACAAAGGAAAAATAACTCATTTGGAAGCCAAAATTAAAGCGGAAATGGAGTTTGATAAATTTAGAATTATTCAAGACCGAGAATACTTATCCGATTTTGATAGAGCTGTTTTGGAACTTAAAAAAGACAACAATTAAATGAAAACCCGCGATTATATTTATTACGATTACACCAAAAGCCTTTGTCCAAGCTGCTTGGCACTTGTGGATACCAAAATTGTTTTTCAAGACGACAAGGTTTGGATGTTAAAACACTGCAAAGAACACGGCGAAATGAAGGCAATGATTGCGGACGATGTTGCCTATTACAAGCAATTAAGAAACTACAACAAGCAATCCGAAATGCCATTGAAATTCAATACCAAAGTGCATTATGGCTGTCCGTATGATTGTGGTTTGTGTACCGATCACGAACAACATTCGTGCCTGACGGTGATAGAAGTTACAGATAGATGCAACCTCTCCTGCCCGACATGCTACGCCAATTCGTCGCCCAATTATGGCAGACACCGAACGCTGGAAGAAATCGAAAAAATGTTTGATGTGGTCGTAGCCAATGAAGGAGAACCCGATGTGGTTCAGATTTCAGGGGGCGAACCTACGGTGCATCCCGATTTTTTCAAGATTTTGGATATTGCCAAAAGCAAACCTATCAAACATTTGATGTTGAATACCAATGGAATCCGAATTGCAAAAGACATCCATTTTGTAGAAAAACTGGCGAGTTATATGCCCGATTTCGAGATTTATTTGCAGTTTGACAGTTTCAAACCCGAAGTTTTGCAAAAATTGCGTGGCGAAGATTTAACCGAAGTTCGCAAAAAAGCCATCGCACATTTGAATCAATTTAACATTTCGACAACGCTAGTTATTACGCTTCAAAAAGGGGAAAACGATGATGAAATTGGTAAAATTATAGAATATGCTTTACAGCAAAAATGTGTGCGTGGCGTAACATTTCAACCCACACAAGTGGCTGGAAGAAACGAAAATTATGACGATACTTCAGGCAGAATAACTTTGACAGAAGTTCGAAGAAAAATTTACGAGCAATATCCGCTTTTTACGCCCGAAGATTTGATTCCAGTTCCCTGCAATCCCGATGCTTTGTGTATGGCGTATGCTTTGAAAGTGGATGGCGATGTTTTTCCGATGACGCATTTGATAAATCCAGAAGATTTATTGAATAATTCCAAAAACACCATTGTTTTTGAACACGATGAAAAACTAAAAACCCACATGCTGAATCTGTTTAGCACCGGAATTTCAGTAGATTGTGCCGAAGGAGAATTTAACGAATTGATGTGTTGTTTGCCCCGAGTGCAATCGGATTCTTTGCATTATGATAATTTGTTCCGGATTTTGATAATGAATTTTATGGATGCCCACGATTTTGATGTTCGAGCGGTCAAAAAATCCTGTGTGCATATTGTGAGCGATAAAATGAAAATTATCCCTTTTGAAACAATGAATTTATTTTACAGAGATCATAAAATTGATGGCATTCGAGAAAAATTGAATCTTAATAACAATATATAAATTATGAATACAATATGGTTTTTATGTGGAATGGTTGTTTTTATCAGCGCAATCACTTTTTTGGTCGGTATTTTTATGCAATTCTCTGAAGAAAGTAAAAAACTAGGACTAAAAATGATACTTTATTCTGTTATTGCTTTCGTCATTGGTTTTGGTACTTGCATTGCCACCCTAACTTAATTTGTTTTAAGTTAAAAAAAAGGATTAAAAAGTAAAGTAAGTAAGTCGAAAGTTTTAATGTCGTAAAGTCAAAAGAAGCAATATTGTCAATAATAGTTCAAAATCAATCTATTACTCCATTTTGTCTAATTTTTAAAACACGACATCATACGATGATTGTTACTTATATTAAACCTAGAATTTTAAAAATCATTTATAGAATTCCTCACAACAACAATCTGCAACAAATTATAGAAAAACCAACACAAAACAACTTACCAAATTACGCCTCAAAAACCCTTTGCCACTCCATAAATAATCAATAAATTAGCCACTTCAAATTTTAGTACCATCTACAATGAAAAATACTGCGCTAACGCACATACATGAGAGTTTAGGAGCCAAAATGCTTCCGTTTGCTGGATACAATATGCCTATTTTATACGAGGGAGTCAATGCCGAACACGAAACCGTTCGCAATGCGGTGGGCGTTTTTGACGTTTCGCACATGGGGGAATTCCTGTTGACAGGACCAAACGCTTTGGCTTTGATTCAGAAAGTGACTTCGAATGATGCTTCGACTTTGACCATTGGTAGAGCGCAATATTCTTGTTTGCCCAACAATGATGGCGGAATTGTAGACGATTTATTGGTTTACAAAATGAAAGACGAGCAGTATTTATTGGTCGTAAACGCCTCAAATATCGATAAAGATTGGGATTGGATTTCGGCCCATAATGATTTAGGTGTGGACATGAAAAACCTTTCGGATGACTATTCCTTACTGGCTATTCAAGGACCAAAAGCGGTAGAAGCCATGCAAAGTTTGACTTCGGTTGACTTATCAGCAATTGCCTATTATCATTTTAAAGTAGGCGATTTTGCAGGAATCAATCATGTGATTATTTCGGCAACAGGGTATACCGGTTCAGGAGGTTTCGAAATTTATTGCAAAAATGAAGAGGTAGAACAAATCTGGAACAACGTTTTTGAAGCAGGTGCACCCTTTGGAATTAAACCTATTGGACTTGCCGCTCGCGATACCTTGCGTTTAGAAATGGGATTTTGTTTGTACGGAAACGACATCAACGATACCACATCGCCACTAGAAGCTGGATTGGGTTGGATTACCAAATTCAACAAAGAATTCACGAATTCCGAGAGCCTAAAAAAGCAAAAAGAATCGGGTGTTTCTAAAAAACTAGTAGCCTTCGAAATGCAAGAACGCGCCGTACCCAGACACGATTACGAGATTGTAGATGCAGCGGGCAACACCATTGGAATCGTGACCTCGGGAACCATGTCGCCCTCCATGAATATGGGCATTGGAATGGGGTATGTAACGACTCAAAATAGTGCTATTGATAGTGCTATTTTTATCCGAATCCGTAAAAATGACGTTCCTGCCAAGGTGGTCAAATTGCCTTTTTACAAGAAATAAGAAAAGAAAAAAAGCGATGTCAACATCCAAATTGAACGTCTAAATGAAGAAATTTTCACTACTACTCTTCCTAGTTCCATTTTGGTTATTTAGCCAAAATAACAAAAATCCTTGTGACGTTCTTTTCAAAATAAACAACCTCATTCAGCAGGAACATGTAAACCCAAAACCGGTAGATGACAGTCTATCGGTTTATGTTTTTGACCAACTAATTAACGAATTAGATCCGTTGAGAAATATCCTTTTCAAATCCGATTATGATGCTTTATCACATCAATACCGCCTGTCTATTGATGACTTTATAAAAAGCAAAAACTGTGCATTCATCAATGACATTACCACTGTTTATGCAACTAGTTTGAAGCGAAACAAAGCGTTATTAGAAAAATTAAACTCCCAGAAAATCGATTTTGAAACTCCAGATACGATTCGGTTTTACAAAAAATCATTTCCTATTTACATGACCGAAAATGATGTAGAAAAAATTTGGAAGAAAAAAATCAGATTCGAAATTTTAAATGAAGCAACAAGTTCTAGCAAAAACTTGGATTCGATACAAGCCAATTTTGCGACAATAGCTTTGGAATTAAAAAATAAAATTATACAAAACGAGCTGTGCAAAATCAATGCAATACTAGAAAAAGACCTTGCCATACAAGAAAAAATCTATACGCATTTTTGTACTTATTTTGACCCACATACTAATTATTTAAGCACCGATACCAAGTCTAGTTTTGTATCCTCCTTATCAAAAGAGCGGTTATCCTTGGGATTTGTAGTAAGTCTCAACGAAAAAAACGAAATTATTATTGCGGATCTCGACTTGAAAGGCCCGGCTTATAAAAACGGGAAAATCAAAAAAGGAGATCAAATTATCTCGCTCTCTAACCAGAAAGAAACCTTGGAAGTTTCCTGTACATCGCTGGACGCAATAGCGAATTTAATACAATCCGATGCTAATAAAATCATCACATTAACCCTGAAGCGAAAAGCCGAAAAAAACTTCACGGTAACGATAGAAAAAGAAATTTTAAAGGACGATTTGAACTCCGTTTATAGCTTTATAATCACTAAAAAATCAAAAATAGGATACATTAGAATTCCTAGTTTTTATTCGAATTTTGAAGGATTCAATAGTTTGGGTTGCGCCGAAGATGTTGCTAGAGAAGTCATTAAATTGCAAAAAGACAACATCAAAGGATTAGTTATTGACCTCAAGGATAACGGCGGTGGCTCTATGGAGGAGGCTATAAAACTGGCTGGAATTTTTGTACATCACGGGCCAATTTCGATAGTTGTTGACCATAAAAAACAGCAACAAGTACTCGAGGATCCTTTTAGAGGCTTTTTGTACAAAGGGCCAATTGTAATTCTAGTAAATGGCAATTCGGCATCGGCGAGTGAATTTTTTGCTGGTATTCTTCAGGATTATAATCGGGCCATGATTGTGGGGAGCAGCACGTTGGGCAAAGCTACGATGCAAACAATTCTTCCTTTAGAAAAAGGAGATGAATCCAATTTTGTTAAAGTTACCATCAACAAATTTTACCGCGTAACAGGCAAAAGTCATCAAAGTATTGGCGTAATTCCAGACGTGGCACTTCCTGAATTTTACGATCCTCTTTTAGAAAAAGAAAGTAATTTTACTACTGCTTTCAAAAATGATTCTATCGCTACTGATTTAAAATTCAAGCCTTACGTTTCCTCGAGTTTGATTCAAGAATTATCAAAAAATAGTTTAAAAAGAGTGGCAACCGATTCCTATTTTAATGACATTCTCGGTATTAATAAAAAAATAGAAGCACTTGTAAATACGACCAAAGCCAGTATTTCAATGACGCTACAATCTGTTTTTGAGGAACAAAACAACTCGGCTACTTTGTGGGAGGAAATCACTAAATTTGATGATAAAATTGACCTTTTATCAGTTACCAATTCCAATTACAACGAAGCTTTATTGATGGTGTATCCTCTAGAAAAAGAGAACAATAAAAACCAAATAAAAGCCCTAAAAACCAATCATTATTTGAATGAAGCGGTAACGATAATTGAAGAATTTAACGCCTTGAAATAAATACATACAATTTGAATAAAAGATTACCATCAGATTTTTGGTAAAATAAGGAATAACTGTATTTTTGCAGTTCTAAAAAAATAGCAATGGGAAGAGCGTTTGAGTTCCGAAAAGGTAGAAAAATGAAACGTTGGTCAGCAATGGCCAAAGCCTTTACTAGAATTGGTAAAGATATTGTAATGGCCGTAAAAGAAGGAGGGCCAAATCCAGAAGCAAATTCTAGATTAAGAGCCGTAATTCAGAATTCGAAGGCAGTAAATATGCCCAAAGAAAACGTGGAACGCGCCATCAAAAAAGCAACCGATAAAGATACGGCAAACTATAAAGAGGTCTTGTTCGAAGGGTATGCGCCACACGGAATAGCGATTTTAGTCGAAACAGCAACGGACAACAACAATAGAACTGTTGCCAATGTTCGTAGTTATTTTAATAAATGCAATGGTACCATGGGAACGCAGGGTTCTGTGGAATTTATGTTTGACCATACCTGTAATTTCCGAATCCCAAAAGAAGGTATTGATCCCGAAGAATTAGAACTAGAACTTATCGATTTTGGTGCCGAAGAAGTTTTTGAAGACGAAGATGGTATTTTGATATATGCTCCTTTTGGAAGTTTTGGAACCATTCAAAAAGAATTAGAAACTAGAAATTTAGAAATACTTTCGTCTGGTTTTGAAAGAATTCCTCAAATTACCAAAAAACTAACTGAAGCCGAAATGGCCGATGTTGAAAAATTGATTGAAAAAATGGAGGAAGATGATGACGTTATGAACGTGTATCATACCATGGAAGAATAATAGCAATCTATTTTGGTCACAAATAGTATTGGGATTTGAAATAAATCCATAAAAAAACTCCATATTGCTATGGAGTTTTTTTATGGATTTTAATTAGTTTTTAGAATAAACCCTTGTTAATCCTATATTTTCTGGCGGATGCAATACCATAGGGAATTTCTCGATTTTTACAGAGCTGCTGTCTAATCCAAAAGCACTCTCCTCTGATAGACTTATTTTTTTGATAAAGAAATACGTGTTCATTACCAATTTTTCATGCCACAACATATCGCTATCATTGGATAAGAATTTTTCGGATAATACAAATTTAAAATCACCTATAATGTTATTTTTATTCAAGGATTCATAACGACTAGTAATATCCACTTCGCCTTTTTTAACCATATCCTTAATTACTTCTTTAAACATCAAGTTAATTTTGGTTGGTTCTCTAAACCCTAAATTGAAGTCTACACGATACAAATCATCTTTAACCATTTCGGTAACTTTATACTCGGTTTTATACGGTTCAGATAAAATATTTACGTGAACGAACCAGTAAATATCTGCTCTTTTGGGTCTTTTTTGCAAAATAGAATACATTACTTTTTCTTCTATTTCATCTACTCTATTGGCATTGGTCATGTAAACCAAATGTGTTGCGTATTTAGGAATCGTTAAATCGGCACTTAACTCAACCAAAACTTTCTTATAATCTTCAATTTTTACAATTTTGGTGTAGTTCTTGTTGATTTTTTTGGCCAAATACCAAATTGTCATTACCGAAATTAACATCATTGCAATGAACAATGTTACATAACCACCTTCGGCAAATTTAGTAATATTAGCTGCTAGAAAACTTAATTCGATACCAAGATAAATAGTGATTAAAGGTACAATAAAATACAACTTCACCCTTTTCATAATCAAATAGTAGTTGAGCAAAATAGTGGTCATTATCATGCACAAAATAATAGCTAAACCATACGCATGCTCCATGTTACTGGATTCTCTAAAGTGCAAAACAATCCCGATACAACCCGCTAATAACAACCAGTTTATAGAAGGAATATACAATTGTCCTTTTAATTCCGTAGGGTATTTAATTTTTACTTTTGGCCAAAAATTGAGCCTCATTGCCTCGTTTATTAAAGTAAATGATCCACTAATCAATGCTTGAGAAGCAATAACTGCGGCAAGTGTTGCAATAACAATTCCAAAAGGCTGAAACCAACTGGGCATGATTAAGTAAAATGGATTTCCGTTTGACCCACCAAGGCTTTGCAAAGAGCTGCCTTCATGGTGAATTAAATAAGCTCCTTGTCCAAAATAATTTAAAACCAAAGCTGTTTTTACAAAAATCCAACTGATTCTGATATTTTTCCTTCCGCAATGCCCCATATCCGAATATAAAGCTTCGGCACCAGTAGTACAAAGGAATACAAATCCTAAAACAAAAAAACCGTCCGGGTGAATGGATAATAAATGATACGCATAGTACGGATTAATTGCTTTGAAAACCTCTGGATGATTCACAATTTGAACGCTCCCAAGTATAGCAAGCATTCCAAACCAAATCATCATCATAGGGGCAAAAAATTTACCCACTAATTTAGTTCCAAATTGTTGGATCATAAACAGCACACACAAAATCCCAATAACGATGGGAACGGTATTTATTTCTGGATAAAAGGTACGAATTCCCTCAACAGCTGACGACACAGATATTGGTGGGGTGATAATACCGTCTGCAAGTAAAGCACTACCACCAATAATGGCGGGGACAATAAGCCATTTTATTTTTGTTTTTTTGACTAATGCGTAAAGCGCAAAAATCCCGCCTTCACCATGATTGTCTGCACTCAAAGTAATGAGTACATATTTGATAGTTGTTTGCAAGGTTAGCGTCCAAAAAACGCAGGATATACCACCTAAAACAACATCGGCATTGATGGTTAGATCACCAAGTATGGCTTTCATTACATATAAAGGTGACGTTCCAATATCACCATAAATTATTCCTAAAGAAATCAATAAACCGCCTAATGTTAACTTACTATGGAGGTCTTTGTGCGATGTGCTCATGTAAAATTTTTAAAAAACTTGTCAAATTTACTGTATTTAAATAAATTAGAGGGTTAATTTCTTAAAAAAAACATAAAAAAACACGGTTGTTGGAACCGTGTTTTTCGTTTCTTATCTTCAATGTTACGTTCTTCTGTTACCGTCTCGTGAACCAGAATTGTTATTTCTTTGAGGTTCTGACCTTTGAGGTGCGTTTTCTCTAGTAACATTAGTTCTATTTTGAGAATAATCTCTTTGTGGTTCAGTCCTTTGAGGGGTGTTTTCTCTAGTAGTATTAGCTCTGTTTTGAGAATAGTCTCGCTGTGGTTCCGTTCTTTGAGGGGTGTTTTCTCTAGTAGTATTAGCTCTGTTTTGAGAATAGTCTCGCTGTGGTTCCGTTCTTTGAGGAGTATTTTCTCTAGTGCCATTAGCTCTGTTTTGAGAATAATCTCTTTGTGATTCCGTTCTTTGAGGGGTGTTTTCTCTAGTGCCATTGGCTCTGTTTTGAGAATAGTCTCTTTGAGGTTCCGTTCTTTGAGGGGTGTTTTCTCTAGTGCCATTGGCTCTGTTTTTAGAATAGTCTCTTTGTGGCGTATTTTCTCTAGTTGTATAACCGCTATTTCCTGTAGAGTTTCTTTCATTTCTAGAACCAACATTTCTAGTATTTCTATTTCTATCCAATTCGTATCGATTAGAAATTTCCGAATTTCTTCTTGAAAAAGAATAATCAGGATGCGCTATTTCATACCCGTTGTTTCGTCTTGAATTATAGATATTCTCGGCTCTGCGACTGCTTCTGTAGGTCACGTAATTATAGGAATTATAATTATTTACGCAGTTGTAGATATTATTTCTGTATCTAAAAACGGGATATGGACTCCAAGCATAATAATACGAAGGATAATAATTCCAATACCAAGTTGAAGCATAAGGGCGGTAATGAATAGACCAAAACGAAGCATAAATTACTGGCGTTCTATAATAAACGGGTTCATAAATGTAATTTTCTCCATACATATACGTATTCCCAACAACTTGAATATGAACAGCATTGTAGTTGTCTTTTTCAACATCAATGGTGGCAATGTCTTGGTACACATCTCGATCAAGCACGGACTGAATTATAATAACGTGGGTACGTTTTTCTACAGATTCAATTACTCGCAAGTAATCAACTTGATCGTCATTATTCAAATCTAAATTTGATATTTGAAGTTTAGGATCGTTTAAGCGTCGTTCAAAATCTTGCAAATTATCAGAATCCCCAAAAATAGAAGCTACTGCTTTTAAATCTAGATTATCACTAATATCGTTGCTTTTGGCATAAACGGTTGTTCTATTTTGTGCTTGCATTTGAAAGGCGAAAATGGAAGCAATTAGTGCTGAAAAAAGTAATTTCGTTTTCATAATTATTAGAGTTAAGTTTTATATTTTTGATTAATCCAATTACTGTGCCAGTAAATATTTAGTACCGTTTACAAAACTTGCTTTTCAACCTGTAAAGCACCCTAAAATCATTTTTTATATGAAAAATATAAATTTCAAAATACTGACAATAAGCTTGTTAAACTTTTTTTATTCTAATGCGCAAACAGCTACCGCAAAAGAAGAATTCCCATTTAAATCCATCAAAATTGATACTTTGTTTCAAGATAAAATAAGTATTCGGGCAATACTTATTGATGAAAAAAAGGTTTGGTATGCTGCTGACAAAAATAGATTTGGTTATTACGATTTGCTTGCTCAAAATAAGTTTGAAAATACAATCCAAAATGACACTCTCGTTTTAGAATTTCGAAGTATTGCCAAAACTTCAAAAGCACTTTTTATCCTTTCGGTAGGAAATCCAGCAGTTTTGTATGCCATTGACAAAGATGGAAAAAACACCCAATTGGTTTACCAAGAAAACGACAAAAAAGTATTTTATGATAGTATGAAATTTTGGAATGAAACCGATGGTATAGCAATAGGAGATCCTATTTTGGATGTTTTTTCAATACTACTCACCCATGACGCAGGCCATACTTGGCGTAAAATCCCCAAAAAAGCTTTGCCAAAAACTGCCGATGGAGAAGCGGCATTTGCTGCTAGCAATACGAATATCGTAATAAGGGGAAACAGAACTTGGCTAGTCTCGGGAGGAAAAAAAGCGAGAGTTTGGTATTCGACAAATAAAGGAAAATCTTGGCGAATTTACGAAACCCCAATTCTACAAGGAAAAACAATGACAGGAATCTTTACAGCCGATTTTTATGACACAAAAAACGGCATTATTTCTGGTGGAAATTATGAGAACCTTGCTCAAAATTTTGCCAATAAAGCCATCACAACAAATGGTGGAAAAACATGGCAATTAGTTTCCAATAATCAAAATCCTGGGTATACATCTTGTGTGCAATATGTACCTAATAGTAACGGGAAAGGAGTTGTAGCCATAGGAGCAACTGGATTGTATTACTCCGATGATGGTGGCAAAACTTGGAAACAATTTGCAACAGATACCACTTTATACACCATACGCTTTGTTACGCCAACAACTGCAATTGCTGCTGGAAAAGACAAAATGATTCGGATTGAATTTAAATAAAAACCCCAATTTATAAAATAAAATTGGGGATTCATTACTATTTTCTTGGACCACGATCACGGTATTGCTGCAATAATTTTCGATTGAAATCTTCTTCTGATTTTCGTAATTTTATGATTTTTACTGATGGCAGAATTCCTTTCAAATTACTCACAAACTTTTTGCGAAGCAAAAACAATTCTTCTTCGGTACTTTCCATTTGATTCAAAAAAGCATTCGCATCTTTTTCGGACATTTTATCTAAAGAGCCATCGTCGATTCTATTAATATAGGCTTTCATTTTCAAATGCCTTAATTCAAATTGCTTATCATCAAAAGCGTTATAAAGCGGCCAGAATTTTTCGGCTTCGCTTGGCGATAAATCCAGTTCGGTTGTCAAAAAAGCCACTTTCATAGTTCGTATTTGTTCTTTCTTCTCTCTAAATCGTTCCCCTTGCGCATAGAAAGTGCAAGAAATTAATAAAAAAAGGATGGGTAATAATTTTTTGATATTCATGGTTTTATTTTTTATTTTCAATGGATATGTGCTGATTTTTAATTTATTCCAAAATTAAATGTTCTAAATTAGAGTTCGTAACCAATATATCTTCAACGGTTTCGTCCTCTAAATCCGAGGTCATTTTCAGCGTACTGCTTTCCCGTTCAATTTCGCTAATCAAATCAATTTGACTCATATCTTGTTGGGAGGAAGTTAAATAATTTTCTATAGTAACATCATCTAATTCTGGCGATTGCGAAGAATATCGCAGGTAAACTGGAATCATCAGTGCCAAAATTAAAACTGCTGCAACTGCCATGAAAATTCTTTTTTTATGTTGAAAAAGACCAATCACCTTGGTTTCCTCTTTGGGCAATTGTAACAACACTTTAGCCGAAAAATTTTCGAAATAGTGTTCTGGAGTTGTAAATCCAGTGGTCAATTTGGGTTCGTTATCTAGTTTAAATGCTTTCATATGGGTTAGACTTTCTTCTTTTCAAAAGGTTTAAAGACTTGTAATAAAGGTTTCGATTTTTTTTACGGCGTGATGGTAGGACGCTTTCAAACCGCCAACTGTTGTACCCAAAATTTCTGATATTTCCTCGTATTTTAATTCTTCAAAATATTTCATTTTAAAAACCAATTGTTGTTTTTCAGGGAGTATGGCAATTGCTTTTTGAAGTTGTATTTGTATTTCATCACCTTCAAAATAAACGTCGGCTTTTAAATTATCGATTGTTTTGGTTTGTAATTCTTGCGAGGAAACTCCTTTTTTTTGGGCTTTTTGATTTAAAAAAGTAAGTGCCTCATTAGTTGAAATGCGATACATCCAAGAGAATAATTTGCTATCGCCTTTGAAATTTTTAAGATAACGAAATACTTTTATAAAGGTATTTTGGAGCACATCATCGGCATCATCATGATTCAAAACAATGTTTCTAATGTGGTTGTACAACGGTTTTTGATATTCTTGCAAGAGTTTTTCAAACGCTTGATTTTGCGTTTTAGGATTCAATAATTGCTGAATAAATTCCTGTTCGTCTTGCAAGTTTCCTTTGGTTTAAACAATTAGATTGAAATGAATGAAAAAGGTTTAATCCAATAGAAAATTATTAAAATTCAGATGTTGGATTTTCGTCCTTTGGAGTTTCAGGTTCGGCCACAGGAATTGTTGTTGCCGCAGGTTTAGTTGTTTTCACAATTACAACCTTTGGTTTTATGGGATAATAGATAGTGGTATTCCATTTTGAAGGATTTTTAATTTCGCTTTTGCCAATGGTATGTATTTCAATATGTGATATTCTTGAATCAGCTATCAGTTTATTGGTTTTAAAATAGTCAGTAGTTTTGTCCAATGCTTTTTGAAGGTGGGAATAGTCGCCAATTAAAGTTGTTTTTACTGCTTCAAAAGAGTCTAATTTTCCAGAACTAATGTCATTTCCGGTGGTCGCTGTCAATTCGTTTTTGATGGGTACACAAAAAGAGAGTTTAGCAGTTTCGTTCAAAACATCGTAAGAATGGTAAATTACAAATGGCTTTCCGTTCAACTCGATATCGTTTTGCTGGCAAAAAACCATTAATTTTTCAAAAATAACACGGCTATTTTTGGTAACATCAACTAGTTTACTTGTAAAGGATTGTTTTACATAAAAAGTCGCCAACTTTTTGACAACACCATCCACTTTTACACTGTAAGTATTGGTTTCATAATCCAAAATTTTATCTAAATTGACAAGACTTTTTTCGTATATCTTACCAAAAACGCTTTCGGCACCACCACTAAAAGTAGTAGCAATTTTTAAGGCAAAACTTAAATTTCCTTTGGTTTTCCAAGTCACTTTTGTACCTCCAATGGTATCTTTAAAGCGCCAAAAAACCTCCGATGTCGTTCCGTTATAATTCATTTGTTGTGCAATACTATCATTTGCTTTTACAAAAATAGTTTTAACATCCCCTGAATTTTCTTTTCCTTCCCACGAATAAGCTGCACCGTTTCCTATTGAATTTGGAGAAAAAGACAGCTTCATTTGACCATCCTCGGCAGCCCATGAACTAAAATCTTCCCAATTTTTATAATCATTAACATAATTAAAAACTGTGGCTTTTGGTGAGTTAATTACTTTACTTCGTGTTACAGAGAAATCCCCTTTTTGGGTAGCAACAAAAATAGTAGCAGCAACAAAGCTTAACAATAATAAAAGGAACAGGTATTTTAAAATTTGCATGATCTGTAGGTTGTTTGCTGTAAAGTTAGAAAAAATTATTTATTGGTTGCGAGAAGTTACACAAAATTACAACCTACAAAAATGGTACTGTAATTTAGAAAAACGAAACTATTTTAACCTTTACTAATGCTTGAAAAATATTTTTATGGCAAATAAAATCCCTATAAAAATTAAAAATGCAATTAATATTTTATAATTCCCTTTGTAAAAAATTTTATGCAATCTCGCATCTTTGCGGTAAGCGTACACCATTGCGGTTACAAAAGTAACGAAGAAACAGGCAGCGAAAATTAATTGTCCTTGACTAAACATAATTTTAAATATTTTTGAGCAAATTTAGATAAATATATAGAAATTGTTACTAATTTGCCTTTTCAATTAATTAAATAAAATTATGCAAAAACAAATCTCCGCAGTTACTGAATTTCATACTGCTTTTAAAATAGGTCACAGCGAAATTCCAAAAGCAGATTTGGGAGAAACAAAACACATTCTTCGCTATAACTTGATGAAAGAAGAAAACGAAGAATACCTAGAGGCGGTTCAAAATAATGATTTAATTGAAATTGCCGACGCTTTAGGCGATATGATGTACATCTTGTGCGGGACTATTATTGAGCACGGTTTGCAAGACAAAATCGAAGCCGTTTTTGATGAAATTCAACGCAGCAATATGAGTAAACTGGGTGCTGATGGAAAACCTATTTATCGCGAGGATGGAAAAGTAATGAAAGGACCACATTATTTTAAGCCTGATTTTTCTAAAATACTAAAGTAAGTACTATTGCAATTGTATAAAAACCCTTGTCGTACTGCGTTTTAAAACACAAAAAAGGGATTTTTACATGTAAAAATCCCTTTTTTTAATCAATTATAACCACTACACTTTCACAGTCCAACCAAAGGTGTCTTCGGATAATTTATGCTGGATGTTGGTCAATTTTTCTTTCAATTGTAAGGCAAATGAATTTTCTATCTTTGGCAATTCATGATACACTTCTTTGTAGGAAAACCCAATTATTGGATTTACAACGGCTGCCGTTCCTGCTCCAAAAATTTCTTTTAAGGATCCGTTTTGAGCGGCTTCTACCAGCTCTGAAACCAATACAGGTCGTACATCAACGGTAATTCCTTCTTTTTTAGCCATTTCGATCAAACTTTTTCTTGTAATACCATCCAAAATTCGCTCGCTTACTGGCGCAGTCAATAATGTATCGTTGATTCTAAAAAATACATTCATTGTGCCTGCTTCTTCTAATTTGGTATGCGTGGCATCATCAGTCCAAATAACTTGTTGGTATCCTTGCTTGTTGGCCAAGGTTGTTGGGTAAAATTGTGCCGCATAATTTCCTGCCGCCTTTGCAGCTCCTATTCCGCCATTGGCAGCTCTACTAAAGTGTTCGGCTATTAACACTTTTACTTCGCCTGAATAATACGATTTGGCTGGCGAAAGAATAATCATAAATTTATAATCATCTGATGGATTGGCGATTACACCATCTCCAGTTGCAATCATAAAAGGTCTAATGTACATACTGTTTCCAGCACCTGGTTTAACCCAAGCTTGATCCAAATCCAATAATTGGTTCAACCCATCCATAAAAATAACTTCGGGAACTTCTGGCATCGCCATTCTCACAGCCGAATTATTGAATCTTTTATAGTTTTCATCAGGGCGAAAAAGCCAAATTGCATTTTGATCATCTTTGTAGGCTTTCATACCCTCAAAAATGGCTTGACCGTAATGAAAAACTTTTGCCGAAGGATCTAACAAAAAAGGTTTGTAGGGTTTAATGACTGGGTTTTGCCACTCTCCATTTTTATAATCACATTCAAATAAATGGTCTGTAAAAACAGCACCAAAGCTTAAATTTTCGAAATCAACTTCATTTATTTTAGACGAAGTTGCTTTAATTATTTCAATTTTGTTGGTTAGAGTTGCACTCATGATAATATAGTGTTTTAAAAAATAGATTGTGTAAATACTCTTTGTGATTACAAAAAAACGTGCATCAAAAAGAATTTATTGATTACAAAATTAAATAAAAAGGAACGAAATCGATACGAAAATACCATTAAATATAGCTTTTAATTGTGATTTGTTTATATTCTAAAAAATTGAATTAAATAGCGGTGTTTTATATGAAATTTATAAAAAATATAGATTTTTCGTGACTATACGTGTTAAGTATTGACTAAATTTGACCCATTACTTATTAAAGTTGAACTCTTAATCTCCTAAATAAATTTTGAAAAGAGAAATAATACAAACACTCGATGGCTCAACAACGATACATTTACCGGAATGGAACGAGTCCTATCACTCGAAACATGGTGCTATTCAAGAGGCCAAACATGTTTTTATAAAAAATGGACTTTCGTTGCTACCCAATCATTCCGTTTCGATTTTAGAAATTGGTTTTGGTACTGGTTTGAATGCTTTTATAACTTTTTTAGAAGCACAAAAATTTAATCAAACCATTAATTATGTTGGTGTAGAAGCCTATCCCGTTGCTCCAAATGAAGTACTGGAGATGAATTATGTTGCCGAATTAGAAGCCGAAAATCAAAAGTCAATTTTCGAAAAAATGCATACGTGTTTGTGGGAGAAACCGACACCACTAAACGAGACGTTTACGATTACCAAAAGAAAACAATTTTTTGATGAAATTGAGGATATACCACAATTTGACTTGATTTATTTTGATGCTTTTGGCTACCGAGTACAACCAGAATTATGGAGTACCGCCATTTTTAAAAAAATGTATACTGCCTTGAAACCAAACGGAATTTTGGTAACGTATGCCGCAAGAGGCGTTATCAAACGCAGCATGATTGAAGTTGGTTTTACAGTCGAAAAATTACCAGGTGCTCCTGGAAAAAGAGAAATGTTTCGGGCTAGAAAACTATAATTTGCAACTAAAGTACTTGTTTTTAAAGTTGAAAATAAATAGGTTTTTATGGATTAAAAAACACAATTCTACGTTAATTTGTAAAGTGCTATTTAAAAAAAATGTATTTTTACATGACGTAATCAAGTCGTAAGTTTTAATGTCGTAAAGTCAAAAGAAGCAATATTTCAATTATAGTTCAAATCAATCTATTACTCCATTTTGTCTAATTTTTAAAACACGACATCATACGATGATTGTGTTACTTAACAAATTAATCTATAACCTCAAATCTTTAATTCATTATGACTAAAATAATGTTTGATTATACTAAATCAGTCTTGGAAAGAGTAAGTTTTGATCCCATCCTATTTTGTAAAGAATTAGAAAAAGCCATTCGGACTTTACTGCCTTATGAAATAGAACAACTCAAAGATTGGTTGTTTACTTTTACAAATGAAAAACCAGAATTAAAACAATATTTACTACTTGTTAATTAATAAAAAAAGGAACCCAAAAGTTCCTTTTTTTATTGTATTGCAATACAAATTTACATTTTTGCTTTCAATGCTTTTGCTTCGGCAGACATTTCTAATGCGCTGTAAACATTCAAAAGTGTTTTAGCAACATCTGTATTTTTTGGGTCTAACTCTACTGCTTTTTGCAAAAAAGGAATAGTACTTCTAAACAAATCTTGACGCTTCACTTTCAATTCATCGTAGCGTTTAGAATCTTTGGTAGAAGTTCCTAATTTATTCATATCATCAATAATACCTTTTTCGTTTTCTAATTTCAAAGCAGCAATATTAATGTAAGCATTAATGTATTTTGGATCTATTTCAATCACTCTTTTATAATACTTTTCGGCTTCAACTTGATTTTTGGCATTGGCACTAATTACACCTAAATTAAAAACCAAATCAGCGTCATTAGGATTTTTCTCCAGAACTTCGGCTATTAATTTTTTGTATTCTTCGTAATCTTTAGATTCAAGGTACAAATTTGCCTGTGTTAATGTTAGCGAGTTGTCATCAGGATTTGCTTTTCTTGCTTCAGAAATGGCTTTTTTAGCTTCATCTGTTTTTCCTTGTTGTACTAAAATTAATGCCATGTTTTTATAAATCTCACCTCTTTTTGAAGGAACCACTTCGGTTCTTGGTTTTTCGTGAGTACCAATTTTTACCATTTTATCTCGCTCTTGCGCATTGGTATACAAATCTTCTTCGCTGGTCAATTTATTAACGGCATAATAATTCGTAGCTTTCCCTGAATAGTTCAAGGTTTTCAACTCCGAATACAATTTCAAAGACGTATCATAATCTTTGGCATTTACATACGTTGATGCCGCATAATATAAATTGATAGTGTCATTTTTATCTAATAAATAAGCATCGTATAATTTTTTGGCACTTTCTGAATGTTTATCCGCTTTAGAATCTGCAATGGCAGCATTAATTAGTTTGCCTTTAATTTCGAAAACCGCTGTTGTTGCTTGAACTGTATATTTAGATTTTCCAGAAGTTTTTTCAACAGCAATTAAGCTTTGGTAAGCCTTGGCCGCTTCTGAAAGATTTTTATCAGCATCCACTTTTTTATTGGCTAAATCTAACAAGGCATTTCCTTTTACAAAGAAAAATTGCGCTTTTTCGGCATCTGGTGCTGCGGCCGATACTGCTTCAGCCCCTTGCAAAATAGTAACTGCTTCTTGAGAATTTCCTGCTTTCAAAGCTTTTTCAGCAGCTTTAATCTGATCTTTTTGTGCAAAAGTGGTTATTGACATCAGTACAGTTGATGCTAATAGAACATATTTACTTTTCATGTGGTATTTATTTAAAATTAATTATTTATTTGTTTTAAAATTAGGCTTCATCATCAGAATCGTCGTCTTCGGTTTCGTCAGATTCCTCTTCTTGCTCTTCGTCCTCGTCGTCGTCCTCTTCAACTACACCGTCGTCTTCAAGAACTTCAAGAACTGGTTTCACTCTTTCGATAGCTTCGGTTTCAATTACATTTCCGTCTTCGTCAAGCACTACTTCGGCTACATCGTCTTTCATTACTTTGGTAACCGCAGCAATAGAATCGTTTCCTTTGATGTTGATTAATTTCACGCCTTGAGTGGCACGACCCATGACACGCAAATCTTCTACGGCCATACGAATTGTCAATCCTGATTTATTGATAATCATTAAATCATCGGCATCGGTAACGGCATTTATGGAGATTAGTTTACCTGTTTTCTCGGTAATGTTCAATGTTTTCACTCCTTTTCCGCCACGATTGGTGATTCTATATTCGTCAAGACTGGAACGTTTTCCGTAACCATTTTCGGCAACAACAAGAATTTCGCTATTCATATCGTTTACGGTAACCATTCCTATAACCTCATCGGTATCATCTTTTAAAGTAATTCCACGAACTCCAGAAGCGGTTCTTCCCATCGGACGGGTTTTTGTTTCTTCAAAACGAACTAATTTTCCTGATTTTACAGCCAAGATGATTTGGCTTTCGCCATTGGTTAATTTAGCTTCCAATAATTCGTCGCCCTCCTTAATAGTAATCGCAGCAACACCATTTACTCTTGGTTTAGAATATTTCTCCAAAGATGTTTTCTTCACCTGACCTTTTTTGGTCACCATTATAAGGTTATGGCTATTGATGTAATCTTTGTCTTTTAGATCCTGCGTGCAAATAAAAGCTTTTACTTTATCATCACTTTCTATGTTAACCAAATTCTGAATTGCTCTACCTTTGGCGGTTTTGCTACCTTCCGGAATTTCGTACACACGCATCCAGAAACATTTTCCTTTTTGAGTAAAGAACATCATATATTGATGATTTGTAGCTACAAACATGTGT
Organism: Flavobacterium restrictum; assembly: GCF_007097245.1. Taxonomy (GTDB): domain Bacteria; phylum Bacteroidota; class Bacteroidia; order Flavobacteriales; family Flavobacteriaceae; genus Flavobacterium; species Flavobacterium restrictum. The sequence continues at coordinate 45,986 of NZ_VJZT01000013.1, forward strand.
TCCAAGAAATCTTGATCTCTTGTTCCAGCTGATTTTTGCCCTACTCCTCCTCTATTTTGTGTTTTGTATTCGGTTAGATTGGTACGTTTGATATATCCTGCATGCGAAATGGTGATTACCACATTTTCATCGGCAATTAAATCCTCAATGCTCACATCGCCACCCGAATATTCGATTTGAGAACGACGTGCATCGCCGTATTTATCACGAATTTCGGTTAGTTCTTCTTTTATCAAAGCAATTCTCAAATTTACATCGGCTAATAAAGCTTTTAAATGCTCGATTAACTTCATGATTTCTTCGTATTCAGACCTTAACTTGTCTTGTTCCAAACCTGTCAACTGACGCAAACGCATTTCGACAATGGCACGAGATTGAATATCTGATAAATTAAATCTTTCGATTAATTTTTCTCTCGCTTCCTCGGTACTTTTTGATGCTTTTATCAAAGCAATAACTTCATCAATATTATCCGAGGCAATAATTAAACCTTCTAAAATATGAGCTCTTGCTTCGGCCTTTTTAAGTTCAAATTGCGTTCTGCGGGTTACCACATCGTGACGGTGCTCGATAAAATAATGAATCAAATCCTTTAGATTCAGCATTTGCGGACGCCCTTTTACGATGGCAATATTGTTTACAGAGAACGACGATTGTAATTGTGTAAACTTATATAAGGTATTCAAAACTACGTTTGGAGTTGCATCTCGTTTCAAGATATAAACGATACGCATCCCGTTTCTGTCCGATTCATCACGAATATTAGCAATTCCGTCAATTTTCTTTTCATTAACCAAATCAGCCGTACGCTTGATCATATCGGCTTTGTTGACTTGGTACGGAATTTCGGTAACGATGATACATTCCCGCCCATCTACTTCTTCAAAACCCACTTTGGCACGCATCACAATACGACCACGTCCCGTTTTGAAAGCTTCCCGAACGCCTTCGTACCCATATATGATACCACCAGTAGGAAAATCTGGGGCTTTGATGTGTGTCATTAATTCGTCAACTTCAATGTCATTGTTATCCATGAAAGCCAACGTACCATTGATTACCTCGGTTAAATTGTGAGGAGGCATATTAGTCGCCATACCTACTGCAATTCCTGTTGCTCCGTTTATTAATAAGGTAGGAACACGAGTGGGCATAACGGTTGGTTCTTCTAGGGTATCATCAAAATTCAATTTAAAATCAACCGTTTCTTTATCGATATCTGCCAAAATCTCTTCCGAAAGTTTGCGCATTCTAGCCTCCGTATAACGCATGGCTGCAGGACTATCGCCATCTACAGAACCAAAGTTCCCTTGACCATCAATCAATAAATACCGCATACTCCACTCTTGAGCCATACGAACCATGGCGTCATAGACAGAGGTATCGCCGTGTGGGTGGTACTTACCCAAAACTTCCCCAACAATTCTAGCGGACTTCTTGTGGGCTGATCTTGAATTTACTCCTAAATCGTGCATTCCAAATAATACTCTTCGATGTACTGGTTTCAAGCCATCTCTAACATCCGGAAGTGCTCTGGATACAATAACTGACATCGAATAATCGATGTAAGCCGTTTTCATTTCATCTTCTATGTTAATAGGAATTAACTTTTCTCCGTCAGACATAATATATACTTAAATTTAAAAATTATTTTGTTGTAAAAAATCTTGCTAATATATGCTTTCCTAACTATTTTTAGACAACATATTTACATAAATTTACCTGATTTATTAACAAAAATGTGTTCTTAAAATCAGGCCTGCTTTAAAAACCTTTACGATGAATTTAAAAAAAACTATAGCTTTACCAGAAAAAATTCAATTAGTTTTTTTTATACCTCTTTAGGTATTAAAATTAAAAAAATATTTTTTTTATACCCAAAACAATATAAATTAATAACAAAACAAAATAATATACCTTATTTAATATAAATAAAGAATAAAATAGTAATTTTGTGCTTTTAAAGGTATAAAAATGAAGAAAATAAAAAACAATATCAGTATTCACGTAAAAGCCAAACGCAAACAAAACAAACTCACACAGCCTGAACTAGCCTTAAAAGCAGGAGTTGGTTTACGTTTTGTTCGAGATTTAGAACAAGGAAAAACAAGCTTGCGAACCGACAAAATAAATGACGTTCTAAAATTGTTTGGTGAAACACTAGGGGTTGTAGCAATAGATAGGGATCAATTAATAGCAAATATTCCCTACGAAAGTGAACGGGATCTTTATTAAAAAACAACAAAATAAGTAGATGAATAGAAGTGGCAACGTATTTATGAAAAACCACTATTGTGGTAAAGTAAGCGAGACTGACGACGGGTATTCGTTTGGTTATGATTTGTGCTATCTAAAAAACGAAGATGCTCAAGCCGTGAGTCCCACGCTGCCGTTGACGGATAAAAAATATACCAGCAAAACACTGTTTGCCTTTTTTGACGGGTTGATTCCAGAGGGCTGGCTGCTGGATTTAGCCGAAAAAAATTGGAAAATAAATTACAAAGACCGTATGGGATTGCTCTTGAGCTGCTGTAAAGATTGTATTGGAGCCGTTAGCGTAGAAAAAAACAATGAAGAATTATAAAAAAAAATATTTAGCAAATTTAGAAAAGCCTTTTAACCAAATAGCCGAGGGTAAAACTTTTTATGGTAAAAAATGCCTGTATTGTTACGAATTGCTTCAAGAAGGAAAAAGTAATTTTCATGAAGCTTGTAATAAACGTTTTTTTGGACAACTAAAAACGCCCGTATTATCATATAATCTGGTCGATTTGCAACAGCTAGCCACCCAAATCATACAAAGTCAAATGGCGGTTACAGGAGTACAGGCAAAAGTTTCGTTGAGTCTATTTAGAAAAGAAGAAAAAAATGTAACCAAAAAACTAACCATAGTAGGTTTGTATGGCGATTATATCTTAAAACCGCCATCGGAGCATTATGAACAATTGCCCGAATTAGAAAGTGCTACTATGCACATGGCGGCAGTTTGCGGATTGAATGTCGTGCCACATAGTTTGGTAAAACTACAAGACGAAACACTGTGTTACCTCACTAAACGTGTTGATAGAACCAAAAAAGGAAAACTACACATGCTCGATATGTGCCAATTGAGCGAGCGTCTTACCGAAGATAAATACAAAGGAAGTCATGAGCAAGTAGCAAAATTGGTCTTGAAATACTCGACTAATCCTTTATTGGATGTGAGTAATTTTTATGAGCAAGTTTTGTTTAGTTTTTTTACAGGAAACTCGGATATGCACTTGAAAAATTTTTCGTTACTGGAAAAAGAAAATGTTGGTTTGGTTTTGTCACCTGCTTATGATTTGGTTCCAACGGCATTGGTAAACCAAGCAGACACCGAAGAATTAGCCTTAACACTCAATGCCAAAAAAAGAAAATTGAATTATAATGACTTTCTTGCTGGTTATGAAAACGGTGGTTTGAGCAAAAAAATTTTAGATAACACTTTGGCGCTTTTTTATTACTGCAAACCCGAAATGATAGCCGTTTTAGAAAAAAGTTTTGTAAGTGATGCCTATAAAAGTAGCTATTTGCAATTACTAAATGAGCGCTACAAGCGGCTGGGATTGGAGTAACCAAAACGCATTTGTTTTTAGGAAGGCAACAATACTTACAATAAAAGTACTGTTGTCTTCAATAACAAGAACATTTTAACAAGCATATCAAACCAAAACTTGTTATTAACAAAACACACCTGATTTTAGTTAATAAATTATATCTTTTTTAACTTTAATTCTATTATTTTTTTTGTCAATTAGCTGACAGCGGTTAGTAGCGGAATGATTTTTGTTTTTGAACTACTAATTGTTTAAATTTACAATACCAACACCTATATTATGGATGATAATTTTTCCCCTCGTGTAAAAGATGTTATAACGTACAGTAAAGAAGAAGCCCTACGTTTGGGGCACGATTTCATTGGTACAGAACATCTAATGCTAGGAATTTTAAGAGACGGCAACGGAAAAGCGATTCACATATTAAACAACCTTGATGTTGACTTGAACCATTTGCGCCGCAAGGTCGAAATATTGAGTCCCGCAAGTCCTAGTTTAGATACCAACATCGAAAAGAAAAACCTGCATTTGACGCGTCAAGCGGAACGTGCCCTAAAAACTACTTTTCTAGAAGCCAAAGTTTTTCAAAGTTCGTCAATTAGCACCGCCCATTTGTTATTATGCATTTTAAGAAACGAAAACGATCCCACAACCAAGCTATTGAATAAATTAAAAATTGATTACGATATAGCCAAAGAACAGTACATCAATATGACGCCAAACGAACAAGAATTTTTAGAAAACTTGCCAAAAAACGAATCATATAATGATGATTCAGGACAAGATGACAGTATTAAAGAAGGAAGTTTTAATAACCCCGCCAACAAATCGAATAAAAAATCAAAGACCCCAGTATTAGATAATTTTGGAAGAGATTTAACCGAAATGGCCGAAGAAGGAAAACTAGATCCTGTAGTAGGACGTGAAAAAGAAATCGAAAGAGTTTCGCAAATTTTAAGCCGTCGCAAAAAGAACAATCCGCTTTTAATTGGTGAACCTGGAGTAGGAAAATCCGCCATTGCCGAAGGTTTGGCTTTACGCATTATTCAAAAGAAAGTGTCCCGAATTTTGTTTAATAAAAGAGTAGTTACGCTTGATTTAGCTAGTCTTGTTGCAGGAACTAAATACCGTGGACAGTTTGAAGAACGCATGAAAGCCGTCATGAACGAATTAGAAAAAAATGACGACATCATTCTTTTTATTGATGAAATTCACACCATCGTGGGAGCAGGAGGCGCAACTGGTTCTCTGGATGCCTCAAATATGTTTAAACCTGCTTTGTCAAGAGGCGAAATTCAATGTATAGGTGCCACAACGCTCGATGAATACCGACAATATATTGAGAAAGATGGCGCATTAGAAAGACGTTTCCAAAAAGTAATTGTAGAACCTACATCGGTGGAGGAAACGATTACTATTTTGAACAACATAAAAGATAAATACGAGGATCACCACAACGTAACCTATACTCCAGAAGCGATAGAAGCTTGTGTGAAGTTAACAAATCGTTACATGTCTGAACGATTCTTGCCGGACAAAGCCATTGATGCGCTGGACGAAGCGGGTTCTCGCGTACACATTACCAATATTGATGTTCCAAAACAAATTCTAGACTTGGAACGCCAATTAGAAGAAGTGCGCGAATTGAAAAACTTGGTCGTTAAAAAACAAAAATACGAGGAAGCTGCTAAACTTCGTGATGACGAGAAAAAAATAGAAAAAGACCTTGCTATTGCTCAAGAACAATGGGAAGAAGATTCTAAAAACAATAGAATTCTAGTAACCGAAGACAACGTTGCCGATGTCGTTTCTATGATGACTGGAATTCCCGTTAATCGTATTGCACAAACAGAAAGCAATAAATTGGCAAAATTACCAGAATTGATTCAGAATAAAGTAATTGGACAAAATGAAGCGGTTTTAAAAATTGCCCGATCTATTCAAAGAAATCGTGCGGGATTGAAAGACCCTAATCGCCCTATTGGTTCGTTTATTTTTCTAGGACAAACTGGTGTTGGAAAAACCCAATTGGCCAAAGTACTTGCTAAAGAATTATTCGATTCCGAAGATGCACTAGTACGTATTGACATGAGTGAATACATGGAAAAATTTGCTATTTCGAGATTAGTGGGTGCGCCTCCGGGATACGTGGGTTACGAAGAAGGAGGACAATTAACCGAAAAAGTACGTAGAAAACCCTATTGTGTTGTTTTATTAGACGAAATAGAAAAAGCACATCCTGACGTTTTCAACATGATGCTTCAAGTATTAGATGATGGTTTTTTGACTGATAGTTTGGGTCGGAAAATTGATTTTAAAAACACAATTATCATTATGACTTCTAATGTGGGTGCTCGTCAATTAAAAGATTTTGGTCAAGGTGTTGGTTTTGGAACAGCTGCTAAAGTGGCTCAAGCCGAAGACAATTCGAAAAGTATTATCGAAAATGCTTTGAAAAAAACCTTCGCACCTGAATTTTTAAATAGAATTGATGACGTGATTGTATTCAATACATTAGAGAAAGAAGACATCAATTTGATCATCGAAATTGAATTGAAAAAACTCTACGATCGTGTGAAAGAATTAGGCTATCAATTGAAACTTTCGGATAAAGCAAAAGCTTTTATTGCTGACAAAGGATTTGATAAACAATTTGGCGCAAGACCATTAAAAAGAGCCATTCAAAAATACGTTGAGGATGCATTAGCCGAAGAAATTATAACTTCGAAAATAGGATCTGGTGATGAGATTTTTATGGACATCGAAGACGGTGCTCAAGAATTAACCGTAAATGTACACAAAGCCGAAGAGCCTACCAATCAATAAGTTAATCGCATTAAAACTCAAAATAAACCCGTTACGTTTTTATAACATAACGGGTTTATTCTTTGATGTAGATTTTACCAATTATTAAAAACAAATATTTACATTTGGTGTTTTTAAAATCGATTAAATAAATTCTGTTTATGCTTCAAAATAAAGTCATTCTCGGTAGTGAAGAATGGTGTTCTTTTCCAGAACTCAATATTCCAACAATCAAAGCACGTGTAGATTCAGGAGCCAAAACATCGGCTTTGCACGCTATAAATATAGCTCCCTTTATAAAAAATGAATCCAATTGGGTAAAATTTGATATCAATCCCATTCAAAATAATATCAAAACCGTTATTCATTGCGAAGCCCCATTGGTAGACAAAAGAATTGTAAAAAGTTCCAGCGGATTTAGAGAACAACGCTATGTTATTCAATCCAAAGTACAACTTGGCGACGATTCCTGGCCAATAGAAATGACATTGACCAACCGAGATTCTATGGGTTTTAGGATGCTGTTGGGACGTGAAGCCATGAGCGGAAGAGTACTTGTAGATCCGGAACAAAAATACTTGCTAGGACAACCCACGCAGGATAGCTTGATGGAATTGTATAAAAATGCCGAAAAAGCAAGTTCTGGTTTGCGCATAGGCCTATTGGCCAGTAATCCTGAATTGTATAGCAACAAGCGAATCATGGAAGCAGGGGAAATGAGAGGACATGAAATGCACTTTTTGAATATCAAAGAATGCTATATGAAACTAGACGCCAGCAAACCCGAAATTCATTATCGCGGCGGAAAAATTTTAAACCAATTTGATGCTATAATTCCTAGAATTCGCCCCAGTATTACTTTTTATGGGTGTGCCCTAACGAGACAATTTGAGGCTCTAAAAGTATTTTGTTTGAACTCCTCGACCGCTATTACACAATCGCGAGACAAACTGTATTCTTTACAATTATTACTCAATCATGGTGTAGAAATCCCTACAACAGGTTTTGCCAACTCCCCATTAGATACCGATGATTTAATAAAAATGGTGGGTGGTTCTCCGTTAATTGTAAAACTTTTAGAGGGAACTCAAGGAAAAGGAGTAGTATTAGCTGAAACAAAAAAAGCCGCAGAAAGCGTTATAAATGCTTTCAAAAGCTTGAATGCCAATATATTAGTTCAAGAGTTTATAAAAGAAGCCAACGGAAAAGACATTCGGTGTTTCGTTATTGATGGCAAAGTAGTAGCTGCAATTCAGCGGGAAGCAATGCCTGGCGAATTTAGAGCCAACATACATCTTGGTGGTACCGCATCAGTAATAAAAGTTACCGCCGAAGAGAAACGAATAGCTATAAAAGCAGCCAAAGCAATGGACTTAAAAGTAGCTGGTGTCGACATTATTCGCTCTTCAAAAGGGCCATTGTTACTCGAAGTAAACTCTTCGCCAGGTCTTGAAGGTATAGAAGGTGCCACAAATAAAGACATTGCTGGCGAAATGATAAAAGCCATTGAGAAGAATTTTAAGATTAAGTAATTCGTATTCCTTTTTATCCAAAAAAATGTATTAAGTAATCTATTTTACAAAAAAATAAAGGCTTGCGTCGCCATTTAAACTAAAAAAATATGACTCAATATACAGACATTATAGTACGCAGTGCCTCCGTTTATTTATTTATGGTGATAGCGTTGCGGATTTTTGGGAAAAAAGAATTATCCCAACTCAACACTGCCGATGTAATCTTGATATTGCTCATAAGTAACGCCGTTCAAAATGCAATGGTAGGAAACGATACGACTCTTTGGGGCGGTTTGGCTGCGGCAGTTGTTCTTTTTACCATTAATTTTATTCTGAAAAAATTAATGTACAAATACCCAAAATTTAGTGATTTCATGCAAGAAAAGCCCGAAATTCTAATTCACGATGGTACTTTGGATTTTAAATCCTTAAGCAAATTAAACATCACTTCGGATGAATTGAGAGAGGCCATGCGGGAACATGGAATTGAATATTTTAAAGATGTAAAACTAGCCATGCTGGAGATTGATGGGAATATTAGCATTATTTCGGGGGGAAATAATTTGAAACAAACGCATTACAAACGCAAACACAATCATAAAAATTTAACTGGAGGTAATTAATATTTTTAACTTTTAAATTGGTTTTAAAGAGCTAAAAAGCGTTTTTTTTAATTCAAAAGTATTGATTCAAAAAACAAATTCAACTAAACAATGGACAGAAAGTCCAGAGATTTGGTTTAGCAGATTGAATCTAAATAAGTCGAAAGTTTAAATGTTGTAAAGTCAAAAGGAGCAATATTTAATAACAAATAAAAATCAACTTGTTACGTCATCTTATTTGAGTTTAAAACAAGACATTATATATTGGTTGTCACTTACATGGCTGAAAAGCTTAATTTTAAACGCAAATGGCACAAATTTCCTAAAATTAATTTGTGCCATTTGTGGTTATTTTTTTTTTAGAAGCTGAAAGAGAAATGTTCTAAATCACCGGGTTTAAAACTATTTTTAAGATTAATAAATTTGAAACTCCATTTTTTTTATTCAAAAATGACTTCTTTTACCATTTAGAAATCCTAAAAACTAGTTCTTTTTAGGTACTCTTTTCAATAAAAAAACTGCAATTACAAAGAAAACACCTAAAAATACAATAGCAAATCTAGGGCTTCCCGTGATTTGATCAATCGCTCCGTAAACTAACATTCCTATTACGATTCCTATTTTTTCGGTAACGTCATAAAAACTAAAAAAAGATGCCGTATCCTCGGATTCTGGCAATAATTTGGAATACGTAGAACGCGATAATGCTTGAATACCGCCCATAACAAGTCCCACTAATCCTGCCATAGCATAAAACTGAATGGGTGTAATGATAAAATAAGCACCCGCGCACAGCAACACCCAAAAACTATTAATGACAATTAGAGTTGGGATGTTTCCATACCTCGCCGAAGCTTTGGCCGTTAACCAAGCACCCAAAATGGCAACCAATTGAATCACTAATATGCAAATAATTAAACCCGTAGTACTTTCGGATTGTGATGCCCAGTGAATTTCTTGTGACCCAAAATAAGTAGCAATAAGCATTACTGTTTGCACAGCCATACTTGACACAAAAAAACTGTAGAGGTATTTTTTCAAAACAATATCTTGGTTGAGCAACACCCACACTTTTTTAAGCTCATTGAATCCATTAAAAATAACGGCATGAGATACTTTTCGTTCGGAATTTTTATTGCCTTTTGGCAAAAAATAATAAGTATATTGACTAAAAACAATCCACCAAATCCCCACGGTTATAAAGGAATACCGCATGGCTTTCATGGCTGCTTCGCCCGGCGTTCCTGTGATGCCAAAAAGCGTTGGTTTCATCACCATGGCCAAATTGACAATCAATAAAATAACGCTACCTACGTAACCATAGGAATAGCCTTTGGCACTTATGGCGTCTTGTTGCTCTGGAAAAGCGATGTCCGGCAAATAGGAATTATAGAAAACCAAACTGCCCCAAAAGCCTATTAATCCAAAAAAATAAAACAACAAACTGCTATAAATAGAATCCAAACTAAACCAATACAACCCAATGCAACACAAAGCACCGAGGTAGCAAAAAAACTTCATAAACGATTTTTTGTTGCCCACATAATCCGCAATTCCAGATAATAAAGGCGATAACAAAGCCACCACCAAGAAAGCCGCAGCGGTCACAAAACTAATCAGAGCCGAGTTCTTGAGGCTCGTACCAAAAACGTGTATGTAATGATCCCGATCCGTAAATAACGCTTCGTAAAAAATAGGAAATATGGCGGACGAAATAACCAGCGGATAAACCGAGTTTGCCCAATCATAAAATGCCCACGCGTTCAATAATTTCTTGCTGCCTTTAGGTAAATCTGCCATGTTTTTATATTTTTTACGAATTTATTTATTTTTAAACTCTAAACGCACAAAATTTTAGGATTTATCAAAACTTAATGATTTCATAAAACCCAATTCATTTCCTGAACAAAAAACTAGTTCCTAATACTGGTATCAAGACAGCTCATTTATAGGAACGAATCGTCTAGAAAGCGACAAATATGTAAATCCTATAAGTCTTACTCAAAATTGTATAACTCTTTCCCACATTGCTATTCTCACCTTTGTAGTGTTGCAAAAATACTTTCAACATAAAAAATAAAAACCATGAACACGCAAGAACTTAAAGGAAACTGGGAAGAACAAAAAGGGAAATTGAAACAAAAATTTGCTGCATTAACGGATAATGATTTATTATTTGTAGAAGGCAAAAAAGACGAAATGATGGGTAAACTCCAAATTAAACTTGGAAAATCCAAAGAAGAATTGCTCAAAATCATCGAAAAATTATAACACCGCTTTAATTCAATCGCTATGAAAAAATCAATTTTTACACTCGCAATGGTTGCGCTAATTGCTGGAACTGTTTTTGTAAGCTGTCAAAAAAGCCCTCAAAATCAAGAAGCAATAACTGAAAAAGAAGCCAACGTTGAAGAAGCACAAGAAAAAGTAGCCGATGCACAAGAGGATTTGCTAAAAGCTAAAAGAGTTGCAACAGCAGAAGAATGGCAAGCTTTTAAAGATCAAAATGCGGCTATCGAAAAAGAAAACGAAATCCGAATTGCTGATTTGAAAGCCAAAATCAAGAAAACAGGAAAAGCTATCGATGAAATGAATGCTAAAACATTGGCGGATTTGGAACAAAAAAACAAAAAAATCCAAGAACGAGTAAACCAGTATAAAAATGACACCGATAGTGATTGGGAATCTTTTAAAAGAGAATACAATCACGACACCGATGAATTAGGACAAGCCTTAAAAGATTTTACGGTAAATAATAAATCGTAATATAAAAAAGAAAGGAAAAGCGAGCTGCAAAGCTCGCTTTTTTTATGACATAAAACATTGCTTATAAAACAGTATTCGTAAAATAAAAGCAACCAAAAAGCGTGAATCCTATAACTTTTTATAAAAGTAATGTAACACAATAGCTCTTTTTATACCACACCTTTGTACCACAACATACAAACGAAAATCATTCTAAAACTAAAAAAATGAAAAAGTCAAAAACCAGCCATTTCCTAGCCATAGCCTGTATAGTAGTAATCTCTTTTAGCGCCAAGGCACAAAGTGATTCTCCAAAATTTGGTGTAAAAGGAGGCTTCAATTTCTCTAATTTATACACCGATACTGTTGATGATAATAATGTATTAATGGGGTTCAATTTAGGAATTTATGCAAAAATGCCAATCACCCAAAACTTTGCCGTTCAAACCGAATTGTATTACACTACCAAAGGAGCTGAACTCGTTTACAACAATGCTTTTGCCAACGGAACTGCCCGTTTTAGACTAAACTATCTGGAAATTCCAGTTTTGGCAGTAGTCAATATTACCAAAAATTTCAACATTCATGCTGGCCCGTATTTGGGTTATTTGGTCGACGGAAAAGTGACTAATAAATCCAACAGTACTTTATTTGATTACGAAAATAATTTAGACACCAATGATTTTAATCGGTTTGATGCTGGGATTGCAGCTGGTTTTGGTGTCGATATTGATGCCATGAGTTTTGGAGTTCGTTATAATTATGGATTGACCAAAGTAGGAAAAGAACAAAATTATTCAGGTACTAATTATACCTTTCCTGATGCCAAAAACAGTGTTTTGAATGTTTATGCTTCGTTTGCCTTGAATTAAAAAAAGAAATACAGAAATAACCACTTCAAATAAAAACAACTTAAAAATTAAAAATCATGGGAAATTTACTTTACACCATCGCAGTCATTTTGGTGATCTTTTGGGCAATTGGCTTTTTTGCTTATAGCGCTGGATCAATCATTCACATACTGCTTGTAATTGCAGTAATTGCAGTAATCTTGAGAATTATTCAAGGGGACAAAATCATAAAATAAACAACAATAAAATAAATTAATTATGAAAACAGACAAAGTAATACTAGGAGTTTTGGGTGGTGCAGCCGCTGGTGCCTTATTAGGAATCTTATTTGCACCCGACAAAGGCAAAAAAACAAGAAAAAAAATCATGCAAAAAGGAATGGATTATTCGGATGACATGAAGGATAAATTTGATCATGTGCTAACAGCTGCGACCAAAAAATACGAAGCTATCCTACAAGAAGGAAAGGATTTAATAGCCGAAGGGAAAGAAAAATTTACCGCCACAAAAGACGGTGTTGAAAATTTTGAAGTTTAATAAAAAACTCAATCTCATTATATTATGGACACTACAGCAACAACAATAGCAATGCTTTTTGAAAAAGCCGAAGACTATACACGTACCACAGCCGAATTACTAAAGCTAACTACAATAGACAAATCCGCTGACGTGCTATCGTCATTAGGTGCGCGATTGGCAATTGCTACCGTTGTTGCTATGTTCTTTTTACTACTCAATTTTGGATTCGCATTATGGCTTGGCGAGTATCTTGGCGAAATTTATCTTGGTTTTTTTATAGTAGCAGGAAGCAACCTTTTTCTTGCTATTTTGATGTATTTATTTAGAAATCAATGGCTAAAATCACCTATTAGTACAGTTATCATTTTGAAAATGCTTAAAAAATAACATCATGAAAAACGCCAATCAAACCGAAATTCTTCAACAAACAATTGCGCTATTGGAAGAAAAACAAAAAAACGAATTTATAGCCCTAAAACTACAATTTCAAGAAACATACGATAGTTTAAAACCATTAAACCTATTAAAAAGTGCCTTTACCGAAATGACAACTGCACCAGTCATAAAAAACAATTTAGTCAATAATGCAATTGGTTTGGCTACTGGATATTTATCCAAAAGAGTCTTGTTTGGCACTTCCTTAAACCCAATTAAGCGAGTTGTTGGAACGTTACTGCAATTTATTGTGAGTAATGTTGTGACCAAAGAAGTCAACACCAGCAAGCTATTAACTTTAAAAGAATAAGTATATTCTACTCCAAAAAAACAAGAAAATTGTAACTATTTCTTTTTTTTTCTGTTTTGATAAATTTGCATCAAAAAAAATGCAATTCACACATTATTTTAAGATTAAAAAACAGTAAATTTACTAGCTAACTTTTTTGAAGATGATTGAAAACCAAAAATTAATTACTAAATTCTATACCGCTTTTAGCACTGCCGATGTGACCGCAATGTGCGAGTGCTATCATCCTAATATTCAGTTTCGCGACCCAGCTTTTGGGTTGTTAAAAGGAAATGATGTTTGCAAAATGTGGAAAATGCTGCTTAAAAGAAGTAACGGAAATATCAAAATTGAATTTTCGGATGTAAAAGCGGATGACTATACGGGTACAGCATCCTGGGTAGCGAAATACACTTTCTCTCAAACAAATAGACCGGTAACCAATCGCATTCGCGCACAATTTCAATTTCAAGATGGTTTAATAATCAAACACACCGATGATTTTGACATTTGGAAATGGTCAAAACAAGCCTTGGGCTGGAAAGGCTATCTGCTAGGCTGGACGGGTTTTATGCACAAAAAAATTAGAACAAACGCATTACTTTCCTTGCATAAATTCAATGAGAATAAATAAATTTTAAAAAAATTATTTCATTGAAAAACAACTACTTAAAAATAATCAACTACTGCTTTAATTTAATTAAAACTATCTAGTTTGTAATGGCATTTAGTATCAAATCAGCGTGGATTCTAGAATTCTCAATAAACCATTTGTGTGTTTCCATTCCGCCACAAACGACTCCTGCAAGATACAATCCTTTGATATTGGTCTCCATTGTTTCGGGATTATAGACAGGGACTTTACTATCATCTTGTGACAACTCAATTCCCATCGCTTCTAGAAAATTCATATCGGGACGATAACCCGTTAATGCCAAAACAAAATCATTTGCTATACTAATCGCACCATTTGGAGTTTGAATTTCGACTTCCTTTTGAGTAATCGCTATTACCTCCGATTCGTAATAAGCGGTAATACTGCCTTCGGCGATACGGTTTTCAATATCCGGTTTTACCCAATATTTTACACGAGAATTGATTTCGTTCTTACGAATGACCATCGTAACCGTAGCTCCTTTGCGCCAGCATTCTAGAGCCGCATCTACAGCCGAGTTATTAGCACCTACAACCAGCACTTTTTGAAACGCATATTCGTGAGCTTCCTTGTAATAATGCCGCACTTTTGGCAAAGTTTCCCCCGCTACATTCATGGCAATAGGAATGTCATAAAAACCGGTAGCAATCACAACGTTCAAAGCGGTATACGTATTTTTAGTGGTTTCAATTTCAAAAAAATCCTCGTTTTGTTTCTCAACACGCAAAACCGTTTCAAACAAATGAAGGTTAAAATCAAAGTATTGATGAATATTCCTGTAGTATTCTAATGCGTCTTGGCGTCCAGGTTTTGATGCCAAACAAGTAAATGGAATCCCACCAATAGCTAACCGTTCCGCAGTCGAAAAAAAACTCATATACAGCGGATAATTAAAAATACTATTGACTAGAGCTCCTTTTTCAAGAATCAAGTAGTTCAATTTCTTCTTTTGCGCAGCGATAGCACATGCCAAGCCTATTGGACCAGCACCTACAATTATCAAATCATATTTTGTAGCAGTCATAATTGGTGTTGTATTGTTATTCAAATTACCATTGCAGAAACGGATTTTTACTCAAATAAGCATTGTAATACCGCACATCGCCAGTAACTTCTTCTCCCAACCAATCGGGTTTTTCAAAGGCTTCAACTTCTGATTGCAGTTCTATTTCGGCCATAACCAAGCCTTGATTTTCACCATAAAAAACATCTATTTCAAAAACATGAGCACCTATTTTAACTTCAAAACGAGTTTTGTCAATACTTCCTTTTTCGCAAAGTTGCAGCAATTGTTGCGCCTCGAGTAACGGAATTTCTTTTTCCCACTCAAAACGGGACAAACCACTTTCACTTCCTTTGCCTTTTATGGTAATAAATCCTTTTTCGCCTTTAATTCTAATGCGCACTGTTCGATCAGGATCAGTACTGATGTAGCCCTGCACAATCCTATTATTGACAAAAGCTTGATCCATAAAAGCAGTAGAAGTAACTAAAAATTTTCGTTCTATTTCAATCATATTTTTTGATGCTAAAGCGTTTTAAACTAAAAAATCATTCCAATTAAAATCCCAGTGCAACTCATTTTTATACCACAATTGACCGTCTAAAACAGTCAGCGGACAATCGAAATTATTCGTGTACAACGCCCCTGTTCCAAGTCCTTGCGGCATACTATTTTGTTGCAAAAAAGTAAATTGAGCAATGGCATTTAAGCCAATATTACTCTCCAAAGCCGAAGTAATCCACCAGCCAATTCCGTGCTTTTCAGCCAATGAAATCCACTCTTGCGTCCCTCGAAATCCACCCACAAAACTGGGCTTCAAAATGATGTATTGCGGTTGTATTTTTTGCAGCAATGCTTCTTTTTGGGCTAGCGTAAAGATGCCTATTAACTCTTCGTCCAACGCAATGGGCAAAGGAGTTACTTTACACAACTCTGCCATCCTGTCAGCATTGTTTTTTGAGATAGGTTGCTCTATACTATGTAGCTTAAATCCAGCTAATTGATTTATTTTATCTAAAGCTTTATTTACATCAAAAGCACCGTTAGCATCCACCCGAATTTCTACTTGTTCCTCTGTAAAATGAGCCCGAATAAAACGCAACAATTGTAGTTCTGTATCAAAATCTATTGCCCCAATTTTGAGTTTAATACATCGAAAACCTTCAGCTAGTTTTTCCTCAATTTGTTGCTTCATAAAAGTCGCTTTACCCATCCAAACCAAACCGTTAATCAGTATCGATTTTTCCCCATTTGTAAAGGGTGACGGAAAGAGCAAAAAAGGATTTTCGCTTTCTAAAGATTGAAACGCCATTTCGACCCCAAACTGTAGCGACGGGAACTCAAGCAAAGCTTCCCAAAGCACCGCTTTACCAAGATGAATATTAGCACAAGTCCATTGCAATTTTTCTTCATAATCAGGGCGGTCGTCACAACTCAACCCTCGTAAAATACCGCACTCGCCTATTCCCTTTTTACCATCGTTTTCTAGTAGAATAAACCAAGTTTCTTTTTCGGTCATGACGCCACGAGAGGTTCCTGATGGTTGTTTAAAATGGAGCTGGTAGTGATGGTAGGTTGCTTTCAAATTTGAAATTGGAGTTAGTTTTTTAAGGTTAGCATTTGACGAATTGTTTCTAAAGTGGTCACTGTGCTTTTATTTTTTTTTATTAATGATCTAAAACCAAAGACATCAAATTTAGCATTTGAATTGACTTTTGGTTCACTGCTGCATCATTTTTAGAATCCGTTCAAAATCATCGTTTTGTATGCCTATTTGCTGGAAAAGTTCAAAATCTTGTTTTGTTTTTTGAACCCAACTCAAGCTATCGGTTACATTTTGCGATTCGTATTTTTTGTAAATGGGTTTTGCCAATTTGTAACTGTCGTTTAACAAATAAGCATGCGCCAAATTAAGTTTTAAGAGCAACTCGGCATCGTCCAATTTCTCACCTGCTTTGAGGAATTTAATTGCTTTTTCGTATTGTTTGGTCAACAAATAACTTGTTCCAATAGCATTATAATCCAATGCAGTTGCGCGTCCGTCGTTGATTATAGTGGTTAATTTATCAATTGCTTCGCCGTGTTTGTTTTGTTTTGCTAATTGCGAGGCTTGCTTGCGCAATTCAAAATAAGTCGCATCAGAGACGCTTGTTTCTCCAAAACAACTAGCGCCAAAATCCTTGAACGCTTTGGAACGCTCCATTGGCAATAATTTTTGGAATTCCTGAAACGGGTACTGCGCTTGAATTTTGTCTAAAACACAAACACAAAAATCATCCGAATTGGTCATTTTTTGCGCCATATTTGATGTTTTACATTGCTCAATAATCATTTTCCTATTGTCAATTGTCCAACCTTTACTCAATTTAGTATCTACCCAAGGCACCACTTCCAAAATTATTTTTTGGTTCATAATCCAGTTTTTGCTTTCAAAGCCAAACCAAAGATTAGTCGTATTCGCCTTTAAACAAGTGGATTTATCTATAGAAAGTCGTTTGGCATCTTTGCTCACAGGCGTATCTTGAACAAAACAGGCATCGGCAGTAGTGCCTGATTCTTTGTATTGTGAAGCCCATTCCGTTTTCGAAAAAATGGCGTATTTACAAGTGTCATCACCTGAAATTTTAGACAAAATAAACACAGCTCCTGCGGATCCTTGGCTAATTCCTGTTGGGTCTGGAATGGCTTTTAATACCGAAACCAAACTTCCTGCCATTTGTTGGTTTTGATCTAATAAGGTAATTCTAAAAACGATTTCAGTGGTTCCTGTGGGCAAATCATCGGTTTTTATAACGATTCGATCCCGTGCTGGTACCGTTATTTCTTTGGTAGTCGCTCGGTCTTTGTCCCAATACCCCTCTTTTTGAGCAACAATAGTTTGAATCGCAAGTAGCAGTAATAAAGCTGTATTTTTTAGTCTCATTTTCTTAATTAATAGCTGTTTATAGGTTTAGATTGAGCCGCTAATTCACTCGAATCCGCTAGATTAGTTTTGTAAAATAGCAATGAAGAACCAGAAAAGTTCCTACTATCATTTTTACAATTCAATTGCTGTGCCAATTTCCAGCAGCATAAGGTCTTTTCCCTTGTCAAAAAATTTCTTGATAGCTTCCTCGTGATTGATTTTGATGTACCCAAAAGTATCGTAGTGAATTCCAAGAATTTTATCGCAGGCAACAAAATCAGCTGCAATAATGGCATCATCAACATCCATCGTGAAATTGTCGCCTATTGGGAAAATAGCTAAATCCAGCTGGGTACGCATCGGGATGAGTTTCATATCCATTGTCAACGCCGTATCGCCCGCAATGTAAATGTTTTTATGTTCGCCCTCGATAACAAAACCGCCTGGATTCCCGCCGTTAATGCCGTCAGGAAAAGAACTGGAATGAATGGCGTTGACATATTTTACTTTTCCAAAATCAAAATTCCAACTCCCACCATGATTCATGGGATGCGATTGAAACCCTTTTTGGGCATAATAACCCGCAATTTCGGCATTGGAAACAATAACAGCATTCGTTCTTTTGGCTATAGCTTCTACATCAAGAATATGATCGCCATGAGCATGTGTAAGCAAAATATAATCGGCTTTGAGCGCAGCAATATCAATATGTGCCGCTTGCGGATTAGCCGAAATATAAGGATCTACCAAAATGTGTTTGCCACCAACTTCGATTCCTAAAGAAGCATGACCGTAAAAAGTTATTTTCATTTTTTAAAATTTTAAAGTGTTGTCAAAGTGTTTAAAATTGCTATTGTATTGATTTTGAATTTATATTAAAAATTGTAATTTGATATTGTAATTGTAATTGACATTGTAATTGACATTGTAATTGACATTGACATTGATATTGTAATTGTAATTGACATTGTAATTGACATTGTAATTGACATTGACATTGATATTGCCATTGCCATTGCCATTGAAATTTGCTAATCCATGAAAACCTATCGTCCTCCCAAAAACAGGTTTACAATCACATCCGAAAAGAATGAAATCATACACAACGCTAACAGCACCGAAAGTAGAAACGTACTCAAAGCAACTTTTTTTAATTCGGAATCTAATGCTTTAGTCTCTTGGTTTTTATAAACGGTTACTAGATGTTTTAGTAAAGGAATAAAAGCAATAATAAACAAGTATTGATCCAATCGAAAATCATTTAGAATCGCAAAAAAGAGCACCAAAACCATAGCACCCACAATCAAAAAATAATGGTATTTCTTGGCATTTTGTCCTCCTATTTTTACCACGATTGTATTTTTGTTTGCTTTTCTATCCGATGCTTCATCTCGCATATTATTCAAATTTAAAACCGCTACACTCAAAAAACCAATGGCAGTTGCTGGCAAAAACAAAACCAAATCCAGTTCCTTTGAATACAAAAAGTTCACACCCATAGTACTCACTATACCAAAAAAGACAAAAACAAAAACATCCCCAAAACCACGATATCCATACGCTGAATTCCCAACCGTATACCGTATTGCCGATGCTATTGCCAGAATTCCAAGTACTAAATAAAAAAGAGAATACACAAAATTAGTATCGCCAAAAGCCAGATAAATAAGATAAATAGCCGAAAACAAAGTCAAAACAGACGTAATTACTATTGCCTTTTTCATGGCTTGTGGAGTAATCACACCACTTTGAATGGCGCGTTTAGGCCCCACTCTATCCGTGTTATCCGTCCCTTTTACACCATCGCCATAATCATTGGCAAAATTGGATAAGATTTGTAATCCCAAAGTTGTCAAAATAGCGAATGCAAAAACAGACCAATTAAAAACTTCGGTTGGCGTGAGTTCCGTAGTGGTTGGGTTTGCCAAGGCATACATGCTGCCCACAATAATTCCCGATACTGATAATGGTAAGGTTCGCAATCGTGCGGCTTGAATCCAATGTTTCATTATAATTTTAGATTTCAGAGTTTAGAATATAGATTTTAGAATGTAGATTTTAGAATGTAGATTTTAGATTTTAGATTTCAAAATTCTAAAATCACAAATCTAAATTTGCATTAAGGCAACCACTTTTTCTCGAAATTTGGTTTTCTTTTTTCAAGAAAAGCATTTCTACCTTCTTTGGCTTCTTCGGTCATGTAAGCCAATCGGGTGGCTTCTCCTGCAAAAACTTGTTGCCCAACCATCCCATCATCAGTAAGATTCATGGCAAATTTTAGCATTTTGATAGCCATTGGCGATTTGCCCAAAATTTCCTGTGCCCACTCATAAGCAGTATCTTCAAGCTCGTCATGCGGAATCACAGCATTTACCATTCCCATATCCATAGCATCTTGAGCCGAATAATTGCGACCTAAAAAGAATATTTCACGGGCTTTTTTCTGTCCGACCATTTTCGCCAAATACGCCGACCCATATCCTCCATCAAAACTCGTTACATCGGCATCGGTTTGTTTAAAAATAGCGTGTTCTTTGCTTGCCAAAGTCAAATCGCACACGACATGCAAACTGTGACCGCCGCCTACCGCCCAACCAGGCACAACAGCAATGACCACTTTGGGCATAAATCGGATTAAGCGTTGTACTTCTAGAATATTCAAGCGGTGCTGCCCGTCCTCGCCCACATAGCCTTGATGACCACGCGCGTTTTGATCGCCGCCACTGCAAAAGGAATACACGCCATCCTTGGACGAAGGCCCTTCGGCAGAAAGCAAAACAACTCCTATCGAAGTATCCTCTTGCGCATCATAAAAAGCATTGTACAATTCCGAAGTCGTTTTGGGACGAAAAGCATTGCGCACATCAGGTCTATTGAACGCAATTCGCGCTACACCATTGCATTTTTTATAGGTGATATCCTCGTATTCTTTGACAGTAATCCAATCCATGGTAATCGTTTTAATTTATTGAGCGTAAAAATAAAGCATTTTTATAATTTAAACTATTCTATTTAGATAAGCTTTGGTAATCCTAATCTGACCAAGTGATTAACAACTGTTAAAAAACAAAGAAAGCCACTTATTTTTTGAGTTCACATCATACAATTTAGTACTTTTAAGTATTGCTAATCAAGAGTATACTCTCATTTTTAGCCATTGATTTGTTAATGGAATTATTAATTTAAAAGAAGAATTTTTTGTTCACAATTAAAAACAAAATTGCTCTTATTTATACTAATGTAACCGTCGTTACTTATTTGAAATTCAAAAAAAAGGAGCAATTAAAATTGAAGTTTTTTAAAACTGCAGGGTAACAATTGTAACACCACTGGCAAAAAAAGAGTTGTATTTACCAACCTTCAAAAAATTAATAAAGGAAGTATTCCGTAAATCAATTTGATACAATAGGTATGACCAAGGTCTTATTGCAAAATTGTTCCAAAACTAGTTTTCCAAAACGATTTCGTTTGGGATTTGTACTCAAAGTAGTTTACGCTTAAGTTAATCTATTTAAAACAGTTTTAGAAAAACTGTTGTTGTCAAAGTGTTTAAAAATACTTTAGTATCTATTTAAAAATTTTTTTTGTTTCGTCCAAGATGGGACAAAAAAGAGAAAGGCTAATCACAACGATTAGCCTTTCTTTTTTATTCGGTAATCAAGTAGATTCCGTCCTCTTTAATTTCGATTAATTTTTCTCGGTACAAAGCACCAATGGCTTTCTTGAAGGTTTTTTTACTCATTTTCAAGACCGTTTTAATATCTTCGGGATGCGAATTATCCGTCAATCGCAGGAAACCACGGCTGGCTCTTAACTCGTCCATAATTTTATCGGCATTAGGTTCGATATTTTGATAGCCTTGAATTTGCAATGCAACATCAATTTTATTATCGGGCCGAATGGTTTTGATATACCCCCGCATCCTATCGCCAGTACGTATGGCGTCATCATAAACCTCATCCTTATACATCAAGCCTTTGTGCTGCTCGTTGATAATAACATTAATCCCTAACTCGGTAATATGCGAAACAATTAAATCCACTTCTTCGCCTTTTTCAACTGTTAGTACCTCATTTTTCAGGAACTGATTCGTTTTGCTCGAAGCTACTAATCGGTTCGTTTTTTCGTCCATATAGAGGTATACTAGGTAGCGTTTCCCTTTTTCCATAGGTCGGGCTTGCTCTTTGAACGGAACCAATATGTCTTTTTCCATTCCCCAATCCATAAAAGCACCTACTTGGTTGGTATAATTTACACGCAAAAGCGCAAATTCATTCAACAAAATATAGGGTTCTAATGTAGTGGCTACAGGACGCTCCTCGTGGTCTAAATACACAAAAACAATGAGTTCTTCGCCTATTTCGAATAGGTTGGGAACGTATTTATTGGGTAACAAAATATCGTGTATGCCTTCGGGATCTTTCTGGGGGTTGCCTAAAAACAAACCTACTTTGGTATCACGCAATATAGTTAATGTGTTGTATTTTCCTATTTTAATCATTTTCTTGTCTTTTCTAAAGTGCAAAGGTACGAAGATTGAAAATGGTAACCCAAAAAAATATATTTCAAAAAAAAAGCGTTCCCCAGTTATTGGAGAACGCTTTTCAAATTCAAAATGAACTAACTAATTGTAAACACTTTCTTTTTTAAAATGAATAGCCAATAAATAATAGACAACTGCTCTATATTTACTTTTATTGGAACGCCCGTATTTATCTAATACGGCATTGATTCCCGCATCTAAATCGTCGCTATCCGTCAAGCCTAATTTTTTGATTAAAAAGTTATTTTTTACCGTATCTAATTCTGATTGTTGTGAACCTGCTACTGTCGAGGAATCCGCATTGTAGATAGATGGACCACAGCCAATGGTTACTTTTGTTAATAAATCCATATCAGGATTAACGCCACATTTGTCTCTCAAATCGGCAGCATACTTTACAATTAATTCCTCTCTTGCGCTCATAAATAAAAATAGTTTAATAGTTGTTTAAAAATTTAATAGACTCAAATTTAAACAATTATTTAAAAACAACACTATTTTTTATGAAATAAATGATTAAAAAGCTTTAAATTCCTATTCTCCTATTTTTTTATTTATAAAACAATTGTAAAAACTACAGTTTATCGTTAGCACAAAAAAACTGTCGAATTAGGTCAACTCTTTGAAATACTGCAATAATACCGCATCGTTTACTACTGTGGGTGTCCTAATTTCTAATATTGCTGGTTTGTCATTTTGTACGTACAATGCGGTTATTCCTATGGCTAAACTACTTTCATCCGTAGCCAAAGTGTATTCAAAACCATACATTTTAGCCAAGTGTACCGCCGTTAATTGATGCGATGTTTCGAAAAAAGTTGTAAAAACAGGCGTTTCCTTGTGTCCTGGCAATATTCTAAAAATACCACCACCACCGTTGTTAATCAAAATTATTTTGAAATTTTTAGGCGTGTAATTGTTCCATAACGCATTGCTATCGTACAAAAAGCTGATGTCGCCCGTGATAAAAACCGTTTGCTTTTTATTGGCCACAGCCGCGCCAATTGCAGTTGCGGTGCTGCCATCAATGCCGCTGGTACCTCGGTTGCAAAACACTTCTATCGAAGGATCAATATCAATTAACTGTGCGTATCTAATGGCGGAGCTGTTGCTTATTTGTAACTGACTCTTGACAGGCAAAGAGGCAATTACCCGATCAAAAACCATAAAATCCGAAAACGGAATTTTAGCCATATACGCCTCATGACGTTCTTCTCGGATTTTTTTGACTACCGCTAATTTTTGAGAATAATCACTTTTTATGGGGCGAGTAAGCGGATAAAACGCTTGAAAAAAAGTATTGGGATGCACCTCAAAATGTTTGGTTAGTACCCCAAAAGTATCATACGCTCGAAATGGATCAATGTGCCAATGGTGTTTGGGCGGGTATTTTCGCAGGAATGCTTTGATGCGTTTAGAAACCACCATTCCGCCAAAAGTGACTAAAATATCGGGGCGAAATGCCTCAAAATCCTCTGGTGTAAAGGGTGTAATTATGGTGTCAATATTGTTTACAAAACTGGGATGGTGAATGTTTGATGTGGTTTCGGTCATGACAATAATCGAATCATCATGGGCAATGGCGTCGATTGATTTTTCATTGGCATGCAAACCACTAACGCCTACGAGAATCATTTTTTTGGTGGCATTGTTCCAAATAGTGGCATATTCCTCCAGATTTTCCAGTCTGTTTATTGGAATTAAATTCGAAAAAGAATTAATCATAACCTCAACCGAAAGGGACGCAACAGTCTCATACAACGGCTCCTCGAATGGGGCGTTAATATGCACCGGACCTTTGCTCCCCTTGGCAATATCTATGGCTTGGTTGATTTTGTAATCATTTTCCAGAGATGCTGTTTCATTCAAATTGGCATTGTATAAGGAGTGATTTGCAAAAACGTTTTCTTGCCTTATGGTTTGCCCATCGCCAATATCAATCTTGCTTTGCGGCCTGTCCGCCGATATAACGATTAACGGAATTTGGCTATAAAACGCCTCGGCAAATGCGGGATAATAATTGAGTAAAGCAGAGCCCGAAGTACATACCAAAGCAACAGGAACTTTGGTTTGCTGCGCCATACCAACGGCAAAAAAAGCCGCACAACGCTCATCAGCAATGCTGTAGCAATCAAAAGCGGGATTACTAACAAAACCAATAGTTAAAGGCGCATTTCTAGAACCAGGAGAGATAATTATCGTGGTGATTCCTTTGGCCAAACAAATTTCGATAATGCTTTGCGCTAAAGGTATTTTGGGGTAAATCATTGTTTTCTTTTTCGAGCTACAAAGTTACAAACTTGTGGCTGTTTTTTTGGTTTCTTTCTATTGATTTTTCTTATTTTTGAATACAATTATAGAACAGTCACTATGCGGACTTACAATCCAAAACGAGTACTCCTAACGGATTGTCATAACTAATTTTACAGCAATGAACATAGCAATAAGAGCCTACCAACCCCAAGATACCCAAGCAATTCTTGAGATTATCAATTATAATATTTTGAATTCCTCGGCTTTGTATGATTATGAACCAAGGACTTTAGCGACACAAACGGCACTATTTGAAGATAAAATAACCAAAGGTTTCCCTGTAATTGTTGCCATCGAAGCTAATGCTGTTGTAGGTTTTGGGTACTATAGCGAATTCCGTTTTCGAGAAGCGTATAAATTTACGGTGGAGCATTCGGTTTATGCAGCACCCAATTGCGTTGGAAAAGGTATTGGGAAAGCACTCCTAACCCACTTAATTGTTCTTGCCAAAAACCAAAAACTCCACACCATGATTGGCGTTATCGATGCCGAAAACACGAGTAGTATTGCTTTTCACGAAAAATTTGGTTTTGAAATTGTAGGCACCATCAAAGAGTCTGGCTTTAAATTTAATCGCTGGTTGCATTCGGTTTTTGTGCAACTTATTTTGGAATAATTCCCTTTTAAATTCATGTGCCTTTTAGGCTACTGTTTTCATTTATCAGGGATTTTTTGATGCTTATTATTACTATTGCTAAACGGACTCCGAATAGGTTAATGTCTGTTTTTATCCAGTTCCATTAACCTCAAACTCAAATAATTCTTTTGTTGTTAAGTTAATTTTAATTTCCCAATGATTACTGCAACCATCTTCTAAACTTTCCCTTTCCTTTTTCCATCTATCAGTCTCGTCTCTTTGAAGACCTTTAATTTTTCCTATAAGTCTGATTTTGTTTTTATTAAAAGTTACGTAAATCACTTTTTCATTCTTTTGGTTATAATAGCCCCAATATTGTCTTCTAAAAAGATTTAGGTTATTATGAATTATTGGACAATCATTTCCTTGATTGATTTTTTTTGAATTAGTTTTTTGAATATTTTTTTTCAAAATATTTTCGGCATTTTTAATTTCTTCAAGATTTGGTGTAAATCTTTTTACGTTTTGTAAACGCATAAAACAATCTCCATTTTCAGAAAATTTAGCACCAACTATTTGTCTTCGTTTTATTATTTCGGAATATTCTGTTGGTTTTTCAATTCCTTTAAATTCTGAACTACAAGAAAATAAAAAAAATGCAAAAAATAAGATAAATGTCTTTTTCATTCGGATTTTTAAAATTACTGCCAACTACTTGATCCCCTACAATCCTCCAAATAAAAATAAATCAGCGAAGTCTTGTATACTTTTTCAAATATGAGCTATTTTCCCATAACCAGTAACGCAATTGTAATTTTTACAGGACATTCCAAATCACGTCTTGGGGTGTTGGTGCTACTATAAGCAGGGATTCCTGGGTTACGGGATGTACAAAAACTAGTTTTCGAGCATGAAGGTGTATGCCGCCATCAGGATTAGAACGGTCAAAACCGTATTTTAAATCGCCTTTTATTGGCGACCCTATAGCCTGAAGTTGTGCCCTAATTTGATGGTGTCGCCCCGTATGCAAATTGATTTCTAGAGCAACATAATGGTCTAACGTTTTGATTATGGTATAGGACAATGAGGCGAGTTTACTCTCTGGAACTTCCTTAAGGTGCGCCTTTGAGGTATTGTTTTTCTCGTTTCGTTTCAGGTAGTGTACGAGGGTATCAGTAGCTTTTTCGGGTTTGTTTTTGACTACCGCCCAGTAGGTTTTTTGGGTTTCGCGGTTGCTAAATAAAGCATTCATTCGAGTCAAAGCCTTGCTGGTACGGGCGAAAACAACAATACCGGTCGTAGGGCGATCCAACCGATGAACGACTCCCAGAAAAACCTCGCCCGGTTTATTGTATTTGTCTTTTAGGTATTCTTTGACCACCTCGGATAAGGGTTTGTCACCCGTTTTATCGCCTTGCACAATATCGCCAACCCGCTTATTGATTACAATGAGGTGGTTGTCTTCGTGAAGAATTTGAAGGTTGGATTTAGTAGAAACTATTTTCAAAATGGACTATTGCATTGGTTACCTCCAACTAATATTGCTCGTTGGCATTAGGGAAATCGGTTGATTTTACATCGGTTACATAATTTCCTATGGCGGAAGTCATTTGCTCGTATAGGTTTAAATACCGTCTCAAAAAACGGGGACTAAATTCATTATTCATCCCTAACATATCGTGTATGACCAAGACTTGCCCGTCTACGCCACCGCCTGCACCAATACCAATTACTGGAATCGAGATACTTTCTGCTACTTTTTGGGCTAAATGAGCGGGAACTTTTTCGATAACTACGGCAAAACAACCTAATTTTTCGAGCAACTTGGCATCTTCCATTAATTTATCGGCTTCTTCTTCTTCTTTGGCACGAACGGTATAGGTACCAAATTTATAGATCGATTGTGGTGTAAGTCCTAAATGTCCCATGACAGGAATTCCAGCGTTTAGGATTTTTTTTATCGAATCTTTTATTTCAGCACCACCTTCCAGTTTTACGGCATGACCGCCACTTTCTTTCATGATTCGAATCGAGGAACGCAAGGCTTCTTTGGGATCAGATTGGTAGCTCCCAAAGGGCAAATCCACCACCACCAATGCCCGCTCGATTGCCCGTACTACGGATGATGCGTGGTAAATCATTTGGTCAAGTGTTATGGGCAAAGTGGTTTCGTGACCCGCCATAACATTCGATGCTGAATCGCCCACAAGAATCACATCGATTCCAGCGGTATCCACAATTTTGGCCATCGTATAATCGTAGGCCGTAAGCATGGCGATTTTTTCGCCATTGGACTTCATTTCGATAAGGGACTTGGTCGTTATTCTTTTATAATCTTTCTTGGCAACTGACATAGTTCTAAATTTGAGGGTGTAAAAGTAGTAAAATTGTCTGGGTATGGTGTTTGTAACCGTTTTTTTTTGATGGAGAAAAAAAAACAATCGTTATCACTATCCGCAACTTAAAATGGTATACGGATGACACGGATTTAAACGGATAAAAACAGATTTATCTAAAAAAAGCAAAAAATCTGTTTCATTCGTGTGCCAATACTGCATTGTTAGTCCGTTTGGCGAGAGGGCATTCGCTTTTAAAAAAGACTGCCACAGATTCACAGATTTCAATAACTTAAAAGGAATGAAATTGCACTGATTTTTGAATTTGTGCAATCAAACAACATTATTTTGGTTTTAAAATCTGTGACCCGAGCGATAGTGAACAGGTGAAGCAATCAGTGGTGTGTTTTCTTTTTGTATTTACAATTGTTTTAAAAGCGAACGCTCTGGTTTGGCGACCCGTCAATCATCTTTATAAAATCTTTATATTTTCAAGAAGCTTTAAAATGAAAAAAATATAACTATCGCCGTAACTTTGCCTAAAACAAATGAAGATGACTATTTTATATAAAAAGAATGCAGCAAGTCAATATATGATTAGTTTCGTGTCAGTGCTCGTGGTGTCACTAGTGTCATTAATCGTTCGAGACGCTATAGATTATAAAATTATTGGGTATGTACTTTTGGTTTTGGTATCGTTATTGGCCATTTTTTTAGAAATAAAACCCGTTTTGTTGGGAGCCCTTTTGAGCGCATTGGCGTTGGATTATTTGTTTATAAAACCCTACCACACCTTGCATATTGACAATACCGAGGATGCTTTATTGTTGATTATGTTCTTCATTATTGCCCTCATCAATGCGGTTTTGACTAATAATTTCAAACGAATGCAACACGCCATTCACATCAAAGAGACTAGAGCCAGCACAATGAAATTGTACAATACCATGCTCGATTCCCTCTCGCATGAATTGCGAACTCCCATTGCCGCAATTCTAGGTTCGATTGATATGTTACAACAAAAAGACATCCATTTATCCGAGGACAAACAGCAAAAATTGCTTTTTGAAATCGAAAAAGCTTCAATGAAACTCAACTACCAAGTCGAAAATTTATTGAATATGTCCCGTTTAGAATCAGGTGTGATTCAGCCCAAATTAGACTGGTGCGATGTAAAAGAAATCATTTATAATGTTTGCAATCGCATTTCCGAGGAGACCAAAGACCATAAAATAACCTATAAAATTGACGAAAACTTACCTCTTTTTAAACTCGACTATGGCTTGATGGAACAAATAATCTATAATTTAGTTTACAATTGTTCCCAGCATACCCCAAAAGGAGTGAATATTGTCATTCAAGCACAATATGATGTGGATGCGGATTATGACCACCATGTTGATTTAATCAAAAAATGCATTATTACCGTTTCTGACGATGGGCATGGTTTCCCGAGTGACGAGATTGATCGCGCATTTGATAAATTTTATAGATTTAAAAATTCCAAAACAGGCGGTACAGGCTTGGGATTATCCATAGTAAAAGGTTTTGTAGAAGCGCAAAACGGCAGCATTACACTTGAAAATGCCGAAAACGATGGAGCGGTTTTCACACTAGAATTCCATGTAGATTGTATGGCTATAAATTCCTTGAAAAATGAATAATCCTTTCAAAATATTAGTCATTGACGACGAAATTCAAATACGAAAATTGCTCGAAATTTCATTGGAAGCCAATGATTATAAAGTTTATTTTGCCGTAAATGGAAAAGAAGGCATCACTATGGCAGCCAGTTACCAGCCAGATTTAATCCTGTTAGACCTAGGATTACCAGATGTAGACGGACAAGAAGTGCTGGTGAAATTAAGAGAATGGTATCAAAATCCCATTCTTATTTTATCCGTAAAAAGTGCCGAAAGCCAAATTGTAACCGCACTGGATAATGGTGCCAATGATTATTTAACAAAACCATTTAGAACTCAGGAACTCCTAGCCCGCATCCGTACTGCTTTGCGGGTAAACACGATTCAAAATAATGATCCCATAGCCCATTTTGGAACTGTTGCCATAGATTTAGTGTCCCGTGTGGTAAAAGTTCATGACGAAATCGTAAAACTAACAGCAACGGAATATGCGCTTTTAATTTTACTCTATAAAAATGACGGTCGCGTTTTGACACACCAATACATTCTTAAAGAAATTTGGGGCAATAGCTATTCCGATCAAACACAATATTTGCGAGTGTTTATTGCACAATTACGAAAAAAATTAGAAGAAGATCCTAATAAACCCCAATTAATTACCACCGAATCCGGTGTAGGATACCGATTTAATACCAGTTAAAATAAATAAAACTTTAATTTAAAATAGCAATCAGAATGTTAATTCCATTCCTGACACGCTTTGTTGTGCCCAAAAAAAAATAATTAAACAAATTACAATTACAAAAAATGAATACATCTACCATTCAAAAAGTTAGTGCTGCATCACTGTTAGTAGCATTAGGAATTATTTACGGCGACATAGGGACGAGCCCTTTGTATGTCATGAAAGCCATTATTGGCGAAAGAGAAATATCAAAGCTACTGGTTTACGGCGGGATTTCGTGTATCTTCTGGACATTGACTTTTCAAACCACTTTAAAATACGTTCTACTCACCCTCTCGGCTGATAATCATGGCGAAGGTGGCGTTTTCTCACTCTATGCATTGGTCAAAAGATTTGGAAAAGGAAAGCTAGTGATCCCAACAATATTAGGCGCTACAACACTACTTGCTGACGGAATTATTACGCCACCAATCTCTGTAGCCTCGGCGGTAGAAGGCTTGGGCGATGTGGTTCCGGGCATTCCTATACTTCCTATAGTGATACTGATTATATCGGGGCTTTTCTTTTTTCAGCGGTTTGGTACTCAAAAAGTGGGGTTCTTTTTTGGGCCAGCCATGGTGGTTTGGTTCACGATGTTGTTCGTTCTTGGTTTTATACAAATCTTGGATCATCCCGCCATTTTAACCGCTTTGAACCCAATGTATGCCTACCAATTATTAGTCGAATATCCCCACGGATTTTGGTTGTTGGGGGCTGTCTTTTTATGTACCACAGGAGCCGAAGCTTTATATTCAGACTTGGGGCATTGCGGCAAAAAGAACATCCGAATCACATGGATTTTTGTCAAAATAGCCTTGGTTGTCAATTATTTAGGACAAGCATCGTGGCTTATGAATCAAAGCAGTCGTTTTCTAGACGGCAGGAATCCATTTTATACCATTATGCCACAGTGGTTTTTATTCTCGGGAGTAATTATTGCTACATTTGCCGCCATTATCGCATCGCAAGCCTTAATAAGTGGTTCCTATACGTTGATAAACGAGGCCATGTCACTCAATTTTTGGCCCAGAGTTACCATGCGAAACCCCACCAATCTTAAGGGACAAATCTATATCCCATCCGTAAATACCATACTCTGGATTGGGTGTATCTTGATGGTTTTGTATTTCAAAACCTCCTCAAATATGGAGGCTGCTTATGGATTCTCGATAACCATTGCCATGCTGATGACCACCGTATTGTTGAATTATTATTTGATTTACATCAAAAAAATGAATCGCATCTTGATTGTATGCATCATTTTTCTTTTTGTCATCATCGAAATTGCTTTTTTCATTGCCAATATCGTTAAAATTAAAGAGCGATGGATGTTTTTATTCTTTGAACTTTTTATATTCTTGACTATGTATACTTGGTTTTTTTCAAGAAAAATAAACAATAAATTCTTAAAATTTACCAATCTAGTCGCTCATACCAAACGATTGGAGGAATTGAGTAACGATACTGCGATCCCAAAATATTCGACCCATTTGATTTACTTGTCTAAAGCCGATAAAAACTACGAAATTGAAGAAAAAATTATCAATTCGATATTTTCTAAAAAACCTAAAAGAGCCGATGTTTACTGGTTTTTTCATATCAATAGAACCAATGATCCATTTACATTAAATTATGAAGTCATTGAAATTCTGGATGACAAAGTGATAAAAATTGTGTTGAATATTGGATTTAGAATCCAACCAAAAGTAGAATTGTATTTCAAAAAAATCGTTCAAAACTTGGTCAATGACAAACAATTAAACCTGCATATTCGTCCCGATGGTTCAACAAAATACAACGCCGAACCTGATTTTAAATTTGTTATTATCGAGAAATTTTTATCGGTAGAGAATGAATTTGCGGTTCGAGACGCGATGCTCTTGAACTCGTATTATATTCTTAAAAATATGTCCTTGTCAGACACACGTGCATTTGGGTTGGATAAAAGTGATGTGGTTATTGAACAAATCCCTATTGTCTATCAGCCAATTGCTAGATTAGAACTCGAGAGAAAATAGGCTTTTCCTTTATTGTAAACCAAAAAAAAAACGCTACTAGATGCAAACTTCTAGTAGCGTTTTTTCGTTTAATTTTTTTTTATTTTACACTTTTCCTAAAGCATACAATTGTTCCATGGTTGGGGTTACACTTCCGCCGGCGGGTTCGAGCGTGATCCCAAAGGCTTGGGCATCAGTAGCGGCATCAACTGCAAAAATCTTGGTGTTGTTGCCCTCAAAATGAGAGAGTAACCCAATACTGGTAGGCGTTAACGGATTGAGTTTTAATGCCCAAATTTGGTACACCATTCCCTTTGGCGGTTCTGGTAACCCGGCGGCATCTACATATACGGTTTTGCTTTCCTGATTCCAATATATTTTGGCAAATGAAGCCGGAGATACCGCTTGACCGCCCAATGAAACAACGGTATTTTTGGCATCGCGTACCACGGCTAGACTGGTTTGGTTGGCGTTGTTTTGCAGTTTTAAATCCCTTAAATCGTTGACTACTTTTTGCTTTTGGGTGGTTATAGTAACGACTTGATTTGTGGTTTGCTCCAATTGATTGTATTGGAATCCAATGCCTAACAGCAAGAGCACCGCCGCTGCCCAACCTATGTATTGAACATAATTCGTTTTGGCGTCAAGCGCAATTACGGGTACTTGTTTTAGTTCCAGTTTGGCTTTTATTTTTTCGTAATTCGCCACCGAATGGAATGGCGAAAAACTAGACGATAAGGCAACAATTGCTTTTTCGATGGCAATAATTTCGTCGTTAATCTCGATATTGTTCTGGGCCATCTCGGCTACTTCTATCGTTTCGGGTTCGCTTAATAAACCGTAAACGTAGAGTTCTAGAATGCCAGAGGCTATATATTGTTTCGTTTCCATTATACTTTAAGATAATTTCTTAAATCATTGATACAATTTCGATTATGCGTTTTTACTGTTCCCAGTGGGATTTCCAATTCCTCCGAAGCTTCTTGCTGGGTGTATCCTTTAAAGAATAATAAATCTATGATTTGAATACATTTGGGTTTTAGCTTCTTTACAAATTCCTGAATTCCAATGGTATCAATCTTATTGACCAGTTTGTTGCTATCATCTAATAGATGTACGAAATTATCCGAAGGCTGGTTTTTTTGACTGTTATTAAAATTTTTGGAACGCAATTTATCGATCGCCGTATTTCGGGCAATATTAAGAATCCAGGTGTAAAAACGACCTTTGCTCTCGTGATAGGAATCAAAGTTTTTCCAGATTTTTACAAATACTTCTTGCAGGACATCCTCGGCTTCTTCTCGGTTTTTGACCAAAACAGCAATCACCGAAAATAAACTTTTTGAATACATATCATAAAGATGTGTAAAAGCCCTTTCGTCCTTTTTATACAACAATACCAATAATTCGTCTTGGGTCATATTCTTATTTTTTGGAATTACAAAACTATACAAACTTATTTACAATTACTTCTTATTAACAAAATACTGCTGCGATAAAAAATAAAATATATTTTTTTAGCTTTTTATTTTGTTTTTAAAACATTGAAAATTAATGATTTAAAAAATATACTACTTTTATTTTTAATTTTTTTATGATTTTATAAAACCATATCGAAAGCAATCCCGTAAATGCTTCTATAACCTTTTAAATAACAAACAAAATGAAAAAAACAAAAATGATTTTAGGGCTTTCGCTAGTAGCGATCTCGGGCTTAATTCTGGTTGCTGCGGATCACGTAGACGCACCATCAGTAACAGGAAATGCAGCGGATATCACGGATGTCTATGCGTTTCAAGGACAAGATACCAATAATTTGGTTTTTGCAGTCAACACACAAGGATTGTTGAGTCCTAATGCTACGGCGGCAGCGAGTTTTAATGAAAACGTAATGATCGAAATCAACATTGACAACAACGGTGACAATGTAGAAGATCTGGTTATTCAAGCTATCAAACGAGGGGACAAAATGTATTTCTTTGGTCCTTACGCTCCTACGGCTAACGGGACAACGAGTACGATTGTCAAAAGTGCCGCTTCGGGTAGCGTAGACATTTCAAAATACGGTGCGACTCCAGTTTTGGCAACTCAAAACGGGATGAAATTTTTTGCAGGACCAAGAGACGATCCGTTCTTTTTTGATTTAGGACAATTCAAAGCCATCCTTGGCGGAACTGCATCAGGATTCAATAGTCCTGGCACCGATACTTTTGCAGGTACCAATGTGCTCTCGCTAGTGGTTGAGGTTCCTAAAACGATGTTAGGAAGTTCCAATACCTTGAATATTTGGGCTGAAACAAAGAAAAAACAATAATTTACTAATCACTTTTTTAAACAAAAAAAATCATGATGAAATCTAATAAATTCAAAACAATAGCGCTTGCAACAATTAGCGCATTAGCGGTAGCAAGCTGTGATTCTAATGATAATTCGACTCCAGATCCTATTGCCAGTATCGACTTTTCGGGAACATTTGTACAACAAGATCAAATGGCTAGACCGGCAATAAACACCGTTTTTATTGCTGCAGGAGCACCAAAAGATGCTTTTAATGCCACTATTCCGTCAATGATGGGCGCCAATTACAAATCAATTTTTAAATCCCGTTTACTCGCTTTGAATGCTGGCTATACTAAAAATGCGTTGGGTCAAGACGCGGATATGCTAACGGGACTTTTGTCTACGGATGTCTTGAATGTGTCTAAAACCGCCAAAACAACATTCTTTGACGGTACCAATGTTTTGACAGGAAGAGCCTTGGCAGATGATGTTATCGATGTCGAATTGCTACTCATCTTTGGTGGGCCAGCAGGAACTTCAAACCCAGGACTAACCTCGGATCATGTAGATGCCAATGACAAAACCTTCACTGCCTCCTTCCCGTATTTAGCCACGGCTTGGTAAGATTTTTATAAAAAAATAGCGTACAAAAAAAATTTGTACGCTATTTTTTAAACATACAATTTCCCGCATTCCTATTGAATGCTCTACACAATTGGGCAAGTAAACAACAACTTCATCCTTGCTTGAAAAATAGAGGACATAAAAAATCCATTTTTAGCTGTGTTTTGCAATAACAATTCGTTTCATCGGTGTCCTTTTTCGAAGGATTTTTTAAACAAACAACTGGGTACATTACAACTTACATTTTATTTAAAGTCCAAATCAAAAATTAGTATTGCAAAAAATTACCATATAAGGAAATTAAGTACATATAAGTATTTAAAACTATTTGACACTAGTTTTTTTAATTTTAACTATCGTAAAAAATATTGTAATTGCTAACAACTACTTAATCCAATAGCTTAAATGACCTTAATTTCCTTATATGGTTTAAAAAATAAAAAATGGTCTTTATTTTATGAAATGCAATTTGACTTACCCCAAAACAACTTGATTATGAAACTAGTACAAACAATTCCAATATTGCTTTTGGTATTCTTGCTCCACAGTTGTAGCAATACGCCAAAACAAATTACCAATACAGCCGATTACAACAACTATTTGCATGTAAAGGGCAACAAATCAATCACTTTTGCGAACAATGAAATTGATTTTTGGCAAAAAAAATTCGATGCCGCTCCCAACCAAATCAGTTATTTGAGTCTAATCGCGTCTAATTATGCTACGCTTTTTGAATACACTGGCGACATCAAAAATTTATACAAAACCGAAGCATTATTAACCCAATCCAATCAAGCGTACCAGTATTCTAAAGTGTCGACCATTCGCTCACTGGCTAGAAATTACATTGCGCAACATCGGTTTAAGGAAGCATTACAACTGGCCAACAAAGCATTAGCCATAGGCGAAGGACTCAAGGAAACCCAAAAATTACTCTTTGATGTGCAAATGGAATTGGGCAATTATCCCGAGGCGGCACGCAACTTGAATGCCTTGCGAAACTTGAAAGATTATGATTATCTCATTAGGATTGCCAAATGGAACGACCACAAAGGCGACTTGAAAACGGCAATTTCATTTATGGAAAAAGCCAGAACCATAGCCGAAAAAGAAGACAATAAAGTCCTGAAAATATGGTCGTATTCCAACCTAGGCGATTTTTACGGACACGCTGGAAGGATTCAAGAATCGTATGATAGCTACCTCAAAACATTGGCAATCGACCCCAATTATTCGTATGCTTTAAAAGGAATTGCGTGGATTGTTTTTTCGCACGAAAGAAACACCAAAGAAGCCAAACGCATTGTTGAAGCCATTGAAGTAACGCACAACACTCCTGATTTTTATCTTTTGAAATCGCAAATAGCCCAATTTGAAGGCGATACAGCAAGCGAATTAGCAAACAAAAACGCTTATTTTGCCATGCTAAAATCCCTAAATTATGGCGCTATGTACAACAAATACAACGTTTTGATTTATGCCGATGCCAAAGCCACAGCCAATAAAGCACTTGAAATTGCCAAAATAGAAATTGATCACCGTCCTACCCCTGATTCCTATGATTTGCTTGCTTGGTCGTATTACAATTTAGGCAAAAATCAAAAAGCACTTGAAATTGCTCAAAAATATGTAGCTGGAAAATCATTTGAACCCAAAGTAAACTATCATTTGGCAATGATATATAAATCTAATAATTTAGCCGAAAAAGTAAAACCCATTAAGTCCCAATTACTAGAAAGTATTTATGAGTTAGGTCCAAATTTAGACCAAAAAGTAACCCAATTATAAGCAAATGAAAACACTTTTTATAAACCTAATTTTATTTTTGACAGTATCTACCTATGGTCAAATTATCAAAGGACGTGTTCTAGACACTGATGGAAATCCTATTGAAAACGCATATGTAAGCAATACCAATTCCCAAAGT
The DNA here is from genome assembly GCF_007097245.1 of Flavobacterium restrictum. Lineage (GTDB taxonomy): Bacteria > Bacteroidota > Bacteroidia > Flavobacteriales > Flavobacteriaceae > Flavobacterium > Flavobacterium restrictum. The sequence continues at coordinate 82,851 of NZ_VJZT01000013.1, forward strand.
CATGCCCATACCAACGAATTTGGTCAATTTAGCATGGCTCAATCAGCCCAAGGAAATGTGTTGCAAATAAGTGCTTTGGGTTATAAAAAAGCAACGTACACCCTCACGATTTCCGAGGCACTAATTGTACTTCAAGAGGACAGTTTCCGGTTGAACGAAGTGGTTATTCAGCCCAAACTTTCGGCAATGAATGTGATTTCAAAAATAGATTTACAAACTACACCTGTAAATTCATCGCAGGAAATTTTACGAAAAGTACCTGGATTATTCATTGGGCAACATGCAGGTGGCGGCAAAGCTGAACAATTATTTTTGCGTGGTTTTGATATTGACCACGGTACCGATATTGCCATTTCGGTTGACGGGATGCCCGTAAATATGGTGTCGCACGCACACGGTCAAGGCTACGCCGATTTGCATTTTGTAATTCCAGAAACGGTAGAGAAAATCGATTTTGGCAAAGGTACTTATTATGCCAACAAAGGCGATTTTGCAACAGCTGGATATGTCGCTTTTGCCACCAAACAAAAATTAGAAAAAAGCAGTATTGGGATTGAAGTTGGGCAATTTAACACCTTACGAACCGTTGGTTTATTCAACCTTTTGGGAAACCAAAAAAAACAAAGTGCCTACCTAGCCACCGAATATATACTAACCGATGGCCCATTTGATGCGCCACAAAATTTTAATCGAGTGAATGTTTTGGGGAAATATGCCGCTATTTTAGACGATGGGAGCACTTTTTCGGTTTCGGTTTCTCGCTTTGCTAGTCGTTGGGATGCTTCGGGTCAAGTGCCACAGCGATTGGTTAATGCGGGTATTATTTCTAGATTTGGATCCGTTGATGCAACCGAGGGTGGTACTACATCCAGAACCAACTTCAATGCCGTTTTGAACAAACCAATAAACGAAAATACGTTCTTGAAAACGAGTGCTTTTTACACTAAATATGAGTTCGAATTGTACTCTAATTTTACTTTTTTTCTAGAAGACCCCAATAATGGCGACCAAATTCGGCAAAAAGAAAACAGGAATACCTACGGAATGAGTTCGGAATTGAACAAGAAAATCAAACAAGACCATCTGGATTTGGGACTGCAATTTGGTATTGGTTTTCGTGCCGATGCCACCACGGATACGGAACTTTCGCATACGCTGCACAGACAAACCACGTTGCAAACCTTAAAGTTAGGCGATATTGAGGAGTCAAATGTATTCTCGTATGTGAATTCCGAGTTCAACCTAGGCAAACTCATTATCAATCCAGCGTTACGAGTAGATTATTTCAAATTCAATTATACTGACAAAATAAGCACGGATTTTAGAACCCAATCCGAGAGTAAAGTCAAATTTTCGCCCAAACTAAATTTTATTTACACCGCCAATAATAGCCTTCAATTTTTTGTCAAATCGGGCTTTGGGTTTCATTCTAATGATGCCCGTGTTGTGGTGCAAAATGGAGGTAAACAAATTTTGCCAACCGCTATTGGGACTGATGTAGGAACGATTTTCAAACCCTTTCCCAACCTCATTGTCAACGCCGCTTTATGGTATTTGTACCTCGAGCAAGAGTTTGTGTATGTGGGCGATGCCGGAATAATCGAACCCAGCGGAAAATCAAAGCGCATGGGAATAGATGTAGGATTGCGTTACCAACTCAACGATTATCTATTTCTGGACAGTGATGCAAATTACACCTATGCCCGCAGCATTGATGCGCCCAAGGGACAAGATTACATTCCGCTAGCTCCTGATTTTACAGCAACAGGAGGATTGAGTTTTCAAAAAATAAATGGTTTTTCGGGAGGATTGCATTACCGCTACCTAAAAAATCGCCCCGCAAACGAGGACAATTCTATAGTTGCCAATGGCTATTGTGTCACCGATTTTAACATCAATTACACGCACAAATCTTTGATTTATGGCCTATCCATTGCCAATTTGTTTAATACCGCATGGAAAGAAACCCAATTTGCCACCGAATCGAGATTGCAAAACGAACCTACCAGCGTAACCGAAATACATTTTACACCAGGAACACCTTTCTTTCTAAAAGGAAAAGTGACCTATACCTTTTGATTCCAAAATCAAATTTGTTTTTTGTTTGTTAAAAAGCCTAGCGGTAGTTGTTTCGCTAGGCTTTTTTTTGTTTAAAAAAATTACAACATAGCCATTAAAAAACTAATAATCAAGTATTTAAAATTATTTTATATACCCAGTTCCAGCTCCCCTTTAAAATACAAAACGCAGTAGTACAAAAAAAAATTAAATCTTTTTCACTATATTTGACAAGAATAGGAACCTATTATTGATATTCATATTATTGTATTTCAATGTGTTGAATACTATTTTTTATCTATATTGTAACGCGAAAAAATTGCGAACAACAACGTAATTTAATATTGTCAGACAACTTTGAGCTACACGAAACTTTGAAAAAACCGAATATGAAGAGAATATTTTTACTTTTATTACCTCTTTTTACTTTCGGGCAAGTAAAATTTCCAACTGCACCACAACCAACACAATTTCAAAACTACGAAACACAGAATTTTGGAACACCAAGTAATCGAGGAATGAATGTTCAGAATGTAATTCCTGACCCAATGCAAAATTACAATCAACAACAACAAATACAAAACGAAAAATTAATCCGTGAAGCTCAACAAAACGAAAAGCAACGTGAACAACAAATGCGTGACGTTTATCAAGATATAAGAGACTTGAATTCTGAAAGTGATGGCGTAAACTACAATCTTCCATCACTCGAAAACAAAAAAGGAACAGAATATTACCGAAATGTTTACGACAAAATGCAAACACTGAACGTTGAAAACTATTCGGTAAAAGATTTAAACTTTGAAATCGAAAACGCTTTTTTAGAAAACACACAAGACAAATTAGAATTCGACAAAATCATAAAAAATTCAGGCGATTATATTATTGCAAAAATGAAAGAACTGAAATACGATACAGAAAGCAACGTTGCTAAAAACTATATGCTGTTTCTATTCTTTTCAGAAAACTTAAATCTAAAAGCAAACGGATTAAAACATACGCCCTTTAAATATGACTTCGTAGATTATATGGGGCAAAAAGATTGGTCGAAAATGTTTGTTTCCAAATTGTTGAAAACAAAAACAGGTCAATGCCATTCGATGCCTCTACTCTATTTGATATTAGCCGAACAAATTCAAGCAGAATCTTTTTTATCATTTTCACCAAGTCATTCCTTTATCAAATTCAAAGATAAAAACGGAAAATGGTACAATATCGAACTTACAAACGGAATGTTTACAGCAAGTTCGTTTATGATAAATTCGGGGTATATCAAAGCCGAAGCAATACAGAATCATATTTACTTACAAAACCTTTCCAAAAGAGAATTACTTTCTGAATTCTATGTAGATTTAGCAAACGGTTACGTACACAAATTTGGTTACGATGATTTTGTAGAAAAAATGGCAGATAAAGCATTAGAATTATATCCAAAAAATGTAAATGCACAAATGGTAAAAGCCAATTATTGTGCTGTTCGTTTTGAGTTTGTTGCAAAACAATTAGGAATAAACCCTATGGATAACCAGCAATTGCAAACAATAAAAAATAATCCAAATGCAATTGCACTATTACAGGAAGCAAACGCAGAAGGTAAAAAAGTCGAACAATTAGGATTTACAGTGATGCCACCCGAAGCTTATGAAAGCTGGTTGGGTTCACTAAAAGAAGCCAAACGAAAACAAGAAAACGAAACTTTAAACTTACAGTTTAAAGGAACAATTATAAAAACACTCAAAAATTAAAGAATGAGAAAAATAGCTTTTACAATTCTACTAATACTATTTTCAAAGTTTTGTGCTACCGCAGAAAATCAAGAAAAATTATTTGAGCAAAGCTACGCTTTGCTCAATACTATGCTTGTCGATGAGAATAGTTATAGTTTCAAAAAAGCAGTTTTCTCTGTCGAGAATGCTTATTTAGAAGATAAATTAGACACATTAAATATCAATAAACAAATCAAGTTTCTAACCAATTTGAGCAATTCTTTAATCAAAGATAGATTTTTAGCATATCTCGAAAAGGATAAACCAACAGTAAACAAATGGGCATCGGTTTATCAAATTATGTGCGACACAATCCCCATAAATTACAACGACAAAATATACAAATATTCGCCTTTCGGTTATGATTTCAATGATATTTTCGGACACAAAACAAGAGAAAATTTATTTGTTTCTAAATTGTTGGAAACCCACAAAGGCAATTGTCATTCGATGCCGTATTTATACAAAATTCTTTGCGAAGAATTGGGCGTTGAAGCCAATTTGGCACTCGCACCAAACCATGTTTATATCAAGCACAACAGCATAAAAGACGGTTGGTATAATACCGAACTCACAAGCGGAATTTTCCCAATAGATGCTTGGATTATGGCATCGGGATATGTTCATTTAGACGCAATTTCAAACGGAGTATATATGAAAGCCTTAAACAATCGGGAGAGTATCGCACTCGTTTTAATCGATTTAGCTGACAATTACAATGCTAAATTTCCAAACAATGACGGAAATTTTATACTCAAATGTTGCGAAACCGCCATCAAAGAATATCCGCAATTTGCATCGGCATTAATTCTAAAAGCAGAAACTCGTTTCAAACAAATCAAAAAAATAGAAACTGAAACAATTTTCAATCAACAATTCAAAGAATTAGAAAAACAATACGCACACATTCACGAAATAGGCTACAGAAACATGCCCGAAAACATGTATCTCGAATGGCTAATTTCTTTAAAAAAAGAAAGAAACAAGTACGAAAACAAAAAATTAAATACTTTTAGCAAAAAATAATCGATATGAAAAAAATCTATTACTTATTTATTATAATCTTCTCTTTTTCTGTGCTTTCAGCACAAGAAAAACTATCAAAAGAAGAAAAAGCACGCAGAGAAAAAAATATTCAAGCAGGAAATCCTTTTGCACAATTTGGATACAAAGCAAGAATTGCTACTTTGAGCAACGGGAAATATTTAGAATTCCACGATTTGGATAGTATTGTAACCATCGGAACAGTTCGTTGGCACGTTTACAAAAACGAAATTGTTGGGCGTATTGTTCAAGATAGTTTAAATCCCGATGCACAACCCATAGGCGACAGAGCTGGTCGCTGGATTTCTCCCGACCCTTTAAGTGAGGAATTTCCGAGTTGGTCGCCTTATAATATGTGTTTGGATAATCCAATGAAATACAAAGACCCTGATGGACGTGCCGCTAAATGGATTGAGGGTACAGATGGAAAAGCAGTATCCCATACCACAAATAGTGATGGTAGCCTAAAATGGAGTTCAAATGCTTCACCAGACACACAAAGAATAGGTAATGCAATGGCTAAAACTGATATTGGAACACAAACGTTAAATAATTTAGAAAGTTCTTCTACTAAAGTAACTCTGAAAGTAGATACAGAAAAAGTTGAAACTTTGAAAAACGGAGCAACTGTAATGGGTTATTCCGAAGGCACTAAAGATGCTAATGGTAAAATCACAAAATTTGAGATGACAGTTTATGAAAAAGCAATTGATAAAATTTCAACTCCAACAACAGAAAATTCTAATCCTGCTATTATGAAAGATGGACAAATGATAATTCTATCAAATTACAGCAAAGATGAAAAAATAGGTGCTGTTGGTACTCACGAGGGAACACATATTGTCAATAAAGATTCAAACAGCTTGTCAAGTCCTAAATCTACGACAACAGAAAGTAAACCAAATAGAAATGAAGCAATTTATTATAATGAAATAGATCAAAACAAAAAATGTGATGAATAAAATAAAATCAATCCTAATAATAACATTCACTCTTTTTATCTCAAATATTTATGGACAAGAAGGATTTAATGTTGATAAAGATAACCGAATTAAAAAACATCAAAAAGATATCATAAAATTTTTAATTGATAATAATGAATTCCGAGAAAGAGCCAAAAAAGAAATTATAATAAGTGATTATTCAGGTAACATGGGGGTTACAAAATGTATGGAAATATTTAATATTGAACCCCAAAACAAGAAGGTTCTATTGGTTAGGTTTTATTCATTTAGGACTGGTGCAGAAAGTTATTGGGGTATTCTTGAAAAAAACAGTAAATATTTTTTTTATTATGACCAAAAGGATACATCTAAAATAGATAACTACCTAAAAAAGTATGATTTACAAACACAAAAAATAGTGTTAGATTATGTGAAAATATATACAGAATTGGCAGGTCCAAATACGCATAGTTCACAAGTTATAAATGCTGATTTAAAAAAATAATATAAAAAACTTAAAACACAAGAATCAAAAAAAATGACCTTTACCAAAACCACGGAACAATCCTCAAAATACGAACATTTAGAACAAATGTCCGTAGCTAATTTACTTTCAAATATTAACCAAGAAGATCAAACGGTGCCCCTTGCGGTACAAAAAGCACTTCCAGAAATCACCGTTTTAGTAACCGAAATTGTTGCCAAAATGAAATTGGGCGGTCGCTTATTTTACATTGGAGCGGGAACATCGGGGCGATTGGGAATTTTGGATGCGTCAGAATGTCCGCCAACTTTTGGAGTGCCATTCGATCTAGTAGTAGGCATTATAGCTGGTGGCGATACGGCAATTCGCAAAGCGGTAGAAAACGCCGAGGATAATGCCACTCAAGCCTGGGAGGATTTAAAAGCATTTAATGTAAACTCAAATGATGTCGTAGTAGGCATTGCCGCATCTGGCACAACGCCTTATGTCATTGGGGGACTGCAAGCTTGCAACACACAAAATATAGCCACGGGAAGTATTTCTTGCAATGCTGGAAGTCCGCTTTCGCAAACGGCAAAATTCCCTATTGAAGTCATAGTTGGACCTGAATTTGTAACTGGAAGTTCTAGAATGAAAGCAGGAACAGCACAAAAACTGGTACTCAATATGATCACCACGACAACAATGATCCAACTCGGGAAAGTAAAAGGCAACAAAATGGTCGATATGCAATTGAGCAACAGCAAACTAGTTGATCGTGGCGTAAAAATGATTATGGAGGAAATTCCTGTAACTTACGAGCAAGGATCGGAATTATTATTGCAACACGGTAGCGTTCGTAAGGCTGTTGACTTTTATAATCAAAAATAAGTACGATTAAAAAATAACCGAATAAAGACTAAAAAAAATGGCAACAAACAAAACCCTTTTGTCCAAAGGAATACACTATTTATCAGGTGCGTTACCGCTATTATTTATAGGGCCAGCGGTGATTTATAATGCATTTATGAACCAAGGAAATGGGTGGCATTATCTCGTATTGGCCATTGGAATTTGTGCTTGTATAGCAGCGATGCTCCTTATGTTTTTGGGATTAAAAACAATTATGAAAAGCTTATTTAACGACTAATGGAAAACCTAATTCACGTCCAAAAAACATTCGAAAAAGTCGTTTATAGCGATAAAAAAATCAACAACCGAGAATTTGAGGATTGCGTTTTTAAGAACTGTGATTTCTCCAATAGTGATTTCTCATACAACACTTTTATGGATTGCGAATTTATAGCGTGCAACCTATCGATGATGCAATTGCATGAAACTAGCTTAAAATCTGTTGTTTTCAAAAACTGTAAGGTATTGGGAATTCAATTTCATACGTGTACTGATTTTTTGTTCACGGTTCATTTTGAAGAATCGATTTTGGATTATTCGTCCTTTGCCAACAAGAAAATGCCAAAAACCAAATTCAACTCCTGTTCGCTACGAGAAGTAAGCTTTGTGGGAACAAATTTAACGAATGCCGTTTTTGACAATTGCAATCTGGACGGTGCCGTTTTTAATGACACACAACTCAAGGAAGCCAATTTTATAACGGCCTATAATTACAAAATAGATCCCGAATACAACCCGATGAAAAAAGCAAAATTTTCGATTCAAGGAATTGTGGGACTTTTGGATAAATACGATATAAAAATTGAGTAATTTGATTTTAAAACCAAAGGAAACAATGCCAAAAAAAACTATTTTAAATTCCGAAGAAATTATTCATCCAATCTTCTATTTACTATTTATTGGTATTTTTAATTATGGATTATTTGAGTGTATTCCAATTGATTTTCAATATTTAAAAATGACACTCTTTTTGGTAACCTTGTACCTTATTAATCAATTTTTTAAAATTTCCAAAATTGTTTTTATTAAAAATTCTGAAATCAAGAAAGGAATTTATTTTTCACCTTTTGGTTTTATACATCTTGAAGACACCATTGCTACAAATCGTATTACCGAAGTAAAGCTTTTTCAAGATAATGAAAACTATTATGAAATAATTGCAGTAGCGGTGGGCAGAAAACCTTTTATGATTTGTAAATTAGCGAATAAAATACCTGCAACAATTGAATTGCACCGTATACAATCGATAATCGAAAAAAATCCGATATTAAAATAGAAATCCTTTGAAATAATACTTCCAAATACGCGCATTGCCCCAGATGGCAGTGAAAACCCCACAGGGAGAAACCCTATTTTTTCTTGACCTAAAAGAGCGACCAACGGAAGCTCCTTTTAGGGCATTAGAAAAAAAGGGGTTCGCCCGAGGAGTTGAAACGAACAGCTGGATTAGGCCCTAAAAAACTGTAAACACATACTGATGAAAAAAATATTTTTACTGCTCCCACTACTCTCTATTCTGTCCTGTTATGATGTGGAGCGCAATTGCAAGGATTTTAAAACGGGTAAATTCAAGTTTGACTATACGGTCGATGGTGTTAAAAAAACGACTTTTTTTGAACGCAACGACAGCATTGAAATTGAAACGTACGACGGCAAAACCGATACGTCGACCATTCGATGGGTGAATGATTGCGAGTATGTTTTGCAAAAAAAACATCCAAAAAATAGTCTCGAAAAGAAAGCAATTGACATGAGAATTTTGACCACATCAAAAAATTCGTATACCTTTGAGTTTGGAATGGTAGGTGTGGATGAGAAACAACGAGGTACGGTTGAAAAACTAAAATAAGCTGCTTCCCAACCGTTCTATAAAAACAAAACAACAACAATTTAACTCAATAACATGGAAGTATTTTTGAATCCCGATGCTTGGATTGCCTTATTAACGTTGACTTTTCTTGAAATCGTTCTTGGAATTGACAATATCATTTTTATATCGATTGCTACGGGAAAATTACCGGTAGAACAACGCAAAAAAGCAACCAAAGTGGGTATGTTTTTGGCTATGTTTATGCGAATTGGACTGTTGTTTGGGATTAATCTATTGATCCAAATGAAGGAACCTTGGTTTACCATTGATTTGACTTGGTTTCAAGCGGGCGTGACGGGTCAAAGTTTAATTTTGCTTGCTGGTGGTTTATTCCTGATTTACAAAAGCACGAATGAAATTAGAGAGAAAGTAGACGAAAAAGGGCATGAAGAAAAAGAGTTGGGTAAGGCTGCCGCAAAATCATTTCAAAGCGTGTTACTCCAAATTATTATGATTGATTTGGTTTTTTCGTTTGATAGTATTTTGACCGCAGTGGGCATGACTAATGGTGTTGCCGGTGCTTTGTACATTATGATTACAGCGGTGGTGATTTCGGTTTTGATCATGATGCAGTTTGCGGTTCCTGTTGGGAATTTTGTAAATAAACACCCTTCGATTCAAATTTTGGGATTGTCATTCTTGATTTTGATTGGTTTTATGCTCCTTACCGAAAGTGCTCATTTATCTAATGCTTTGATTTTTGGCAGTCACGTAACGCCCGTTCCCAAAGGTTATTTGTATTTTGCCATCACGTTTTCGCTGTTTGTAGAGATTATCAATATGAAAATGACCAAAAAGAAAAAATAATATATGGTTTCAAAAAACATAAAAAACGCGCTTTTGCTGGCTGTTGTAGTAGGTACTTTATTGAATACCATCAACAGTTACGATGTAATTTGGGAGCGCAATTTCACGTTTAGAAATGTTTTAAAAATTGTTTTGACTTATATAACGCCTTTTTGTGTTTCCTTATATTCATCGACGCAAGCGACAAAATCCATACCATCTAGTTCGAATAAAAATCCAGTTTCTTGAAAAGAGCTGGATTTTTTTTAGCCAATTCCCATTTTTAATCTTTTTTTAATGAAAAATACAATTTCACATAGAGTTGCTGACTTTTTAAAAAATTTTCCACCTTTCAACTTTTTGCAACCAAAAGAAATCGAACTGCTGTCCGAACAAATTTCTATCATTTACAAAGAAAAAGACAGCGTAATATTTGCCGAAAATGAGGAAACACACACTTCCTTCTATGTGGTTCATAAAGGAGCGGTTGCGCTTATCAACAGTTCCGAAAATGATGTTTTGGATATGTGCGATGAAGGCGATATTTTTGGACTACGACCGCTTATTGCCAATGAAAACTATAAAATGGAAGCCAAAACCTTTGAAGAGACCATTTTGTATGCCATTCCAATCGCTTTTTTTAAACCTTATGCGCAAGATAATAGAGCGGTAGGAAATTTTTTGATAGAAAGTTTTGCTTCCAATACGCTAAATCCGTATTCCAAAAGCCACCGCGGAAAACTGTATGGCGAAAATATAGGCACTGAAACGGTAGAAAATGATAAAAACCTAATAGACATTCAGCCCGTAAAATATTCCAAAAAAATAGTTACCTGCTCCTCGATAACTACCGCAAAAAGTATTGCCGAAACAATGACCAAGAAAAATGTGGGTGCCATTTTAGTCCTAGAAGACAAACTCCCCATAGGAATCATTACCGATAAAGATTTAAGAAACAAAATTGTAACGGGAGAATACCCCATAACCACAACGGCGGGAGTTATAATGACATCGCCAGTGATTACCTACTCCAAAAAGCTAACCATTACGCAAGCACAAATGGCGATGATGAAAAGTAATATTAGCCATTTGTGCCTTACCAAAGATGGGACGCCCAACACCAAAGCAATAGGAATTCTCTCCAAACACGATGTTATGGTGGCACTTGGAAATAATCCTGCAGTACTAATCAAAGCGGTAAAAAGAGCCAAAAAGTACAAAGATATTAAGCCCATTAGAGCCAGCATTATGCACTTGCTACAAGGCTATTTAGACCAAAATATCCCAATGACGCTGACTTCAAAAATAATCACCGAGTTAAACGATGTGTGCATTCAGCAAGTTATTGCCATAGCCTTAAAAAAAATGAGTACACCACCACCCGTAAAATTTGCTTGGCTGGCGCTAGGAAGTCAAGGAAGAAGTGAGCAATTGTTGCATACTGACCAAGACAATGCACTCGTTTATGAAAATGTCTCCGAAGAATTGGAAACGAAAACTAAAAAATATTTTCTGGAATTGGCTACTCATGTCAACAAAGGATTGTTTGATATTGGTTATGAGTATTGCCCTGCCGAAATGATGGCTTCCAACCCAAAATGGTGTTTAAGCCTTAAGGAATGGAAAAACCAAGTGCACCACTGGATTACAAATCCTGGCAAAAACGAAGTCTTATTGTCGTTTATCTTTTTTGATTATAGCCTCTCCTATGGCGCTACCGAAATTGTAAATAATTTATCCGATTACATTTTTGACACTATAAATGCCAATCCTGTTTTTTATGTTCATCTCGTGAGTGGTGCGTTACAAAGTCCATCACCCACTGGATTCTTCAGGCAATTTTTGCTCGAACAGGACGGTGCCAACAAAGATTTTTTTGATATCAAACGAAGAGCTTTGATGCCACTTGCTGATGCGGCAAGAGTGCTTATTATTTCCCATTCGGTGAAATCAATAAGCAATACACCAGAACGTTTTGAAAAACTAGCCGAACTAGAACCCACCAACAAAGAGTTGTATCTGGCCTGCTCCTACTCCTACAAAGCTTTATTGAAATTTAGAACCAAACAAGGACTTTTGCACCATGATTCTGGGCAATATATTGCTTTAGAATCCCTTTCGAAATTAGAAAAAATAAAGCTGAAACGAACGTTCAAAACCATCAAAGAGTTACAAGAAATCATTACCATCCGTTTTAATGTTTCAAATATATTATGATACATTTCTTTAAAAAAAGTAAAAACTGGGTGCTTTCCTTTTTGAAAAAATTTGAAAAACCTATTGATGAAATCCTTCTGCAAGAAGTAGATGCGACTCGTTTTATAGTATTGGATACCGAAACTACTGGTTTTGATTATACCAACGACCGCATTTTATGCATTGGTGCCATTCCGTTGCAAAATGGTGTCATTGCCATTGCGGATAGTTTTGAAGTGTATATTAAACAAGATCATTACGATAAAACGAGTGCCCAAATTCACGGCATATTAAAGGATTGGGTAATGGACAGACCTAATGAAATAGAGGCTTTACAAGAATTTTTGCACTATCTGGGCGACTCCATTATAATTGCCCACCACACCACATTTGATGTGACCATGATTAATAGGGCACTCGAACGAAATGGATTGCCAGTGCTCAAAAATAAAACGTTAGACACCGCCGTTTTGTACAAAAGAACGTTGCTGAATTCCAATCTTCTAGATAGAAAGGACAACTATACCTTGGACGAACTTGCGGATAAATTTGATATTTCCAAAAAAGACCGACATACCGCCATGGGCGATGCCTATATTACAGCTATTGCTTTCTTGAAAATCACAAACAAATTAAGAAATAAAAAAGTATTGCTCCTAAAACAATTGTACCGATAAGCTCCGTTTTAAATCTAAAAAATCCGCCAAAATAGCGGATTTTAAATTCTAGGTTTACTCTAACGATAGCGTAATTTGTCCATCATCATCGAGTTGTATAGGAGTATCATCAGCTGTTATTTGAACTTCTAATTCCTCTGGAATAATTTCAACAGGAATTTCATAAGGCAAGGGTTCTAGTAAATTTACCTGTTTTAATTTATCGGCAGTTAGCTGATTTCCTAGGGCTTTAAATCCCTTTACGGCAATAAAAGATTCTATATCTACGGTCATATTCTCTTTTTGAACCCCTTTTATTTTAGTAAAAACCAATTCGGCTACAGGACGATAATCCGTGGCAACAATTTCTAATTTAGAGTTAGCATGCTCGGTAATAAATAATTCCTCTTTGTTTTCGGTTTCCACCAAAAAGCGTTTGATGTAATACCGCTCTTTTTCACCATCAAAATAAATAGCCGAAATGGGTTTTTTGGGAATCCATTTCTCCAAAATAATCATGTCTTCGTCAAAATGAGTGGTTAATTCTGGTGTAATGACTTTGATTTTTCCGGCTTGTGAAATCACTAAAATTTTATCACTAGGTCTAAATTCGCCCAGCAACTCTCCCCTAGCATCTACGTTCAAGCGTTGCACGGTATCGTCAAACCACACTTTTCGTGGCAATAAAGTCGAAATCCCTTTCTCCTTCAATTCAATTTTCTTGATCGGATATTTGGTAACCAAATTCCCTTTGGAAGCACGCCCTTTGATGGCCAAAGAAGCAAAATCAATATCAAATTTCAGCTTTTTAACGCTTCCTACTTGGCGCAACAAGATGGTAATTACTTCGGCTTCTCCATTTGGATTACACGAAAAATAAAGCGTTTGGGAACCTGCAGCTTCATTGGTCAAATCGTAGGCTTTGTCACGGGTAACGCCCGATACATTGAATCGCTTAATGTACGCTGGTCCCGATTTTCCGTCCCGATAAATCATATTGTAAATGGTGCGTTTGTCACTTTTGTCAAAAATAGCAACATGAATAATGTCTTTTCCAACGAATGTTTTGGCATCGACTTTGGTAATCATCATTTTTCCATCCCGAAGAAAAACAATTACATCATCAATATCCGAACAATCCGTGAGGTATTCGTCTTTTTTTAAACTAGTTCCTACAAAACCTTCTTCGCGATTGACGTACAATTTGGTATTTCGCAACACGACTTTTGTCGCTTCTATATCGTCAAAAATACGCAACTCGGTTTGGCGTTCTCGCCCTTTTCCGTATTTTTCTTTTAGCTTGGCAAAATAGGCAATAGCAAAATCGATTAGGTGTTCCAAATCGTGTTTTACTTGCTCGATATTCCCTTCCAAGGCTTCGATTTTGTCTTGCGCTTTATTGCTGTCAAATTTGGATATTCGCATAATTCGGATATCCAATAATCGGAGAATATCGTCTTCGGTTACAGCGCGTTTTAAGTGTTTGATGTGCGGTTTCAACCCATCATCAACAGCCTGAATTACATCCTCGCGAGTGGTTTTTTCCTCAATGTCACGGTATATTTTGTTTTCTATAAAAATGCGTTCCAAGGACAAGAAATGCCATTGCTCCTCAAGTTCGCTCAACTGAATTTCGAGTTCACTTTTGAGCAATTGAACGGTTCTATTGGTCGAAATTTTCAACATATCCGAAACCCCAATAAACAACGGCTTATTATCCTCAATCACACAGCCCAAAGGCGCTACCGAAGTTTCGCAAGCCGTAAAGGCAAACAAAGCATCGATAGTTTTGTCGGGTGAAACTCCTGGAAAAAGATGGATTAATATCTCGACCTCGGCAGCAGTATTGTCCTCAATTTTTTTGATTTTGATTTTACCTTTTTCGTTGGCTTTCAAAATACTATCAATCAAAGTCGTAGTATTGGTCGAAAACGGAATCTGGGTAATCACCAACGTATTTTTGTCCAATTGTCCAATTTTGGCACGAACCCGAACCCGTCCGCCACGCATACCATCATGATAATTGGATACATCAGCAATTCCTTGGGTCAGGAAATCAGGATATAAAGTAAACGGTTTTCCTTTCAGAATTTTTATAGAAGCATCAATTAACTCATTAAAATTGTGAGGCAAAACCTTGGTCGAAAGTCCCACCGCAATTCCCTCGGCTCCCGAAGCCAACAAAAGCGGAAATTTTACAGGCAAATTATTCGGCTCGGCTCGACGCCCATCATAGGAAACACCCCAATCGGTAATTTTTGGCGAATACAACACTTCCAAGGCAAATTTACTCAAACGCGCTTCGATGTAACGAGAAGCCGCAGCTCCATCACCCGTGAGGATATTCCCCCAGTTTCCTTGGCAATCAATCAATAATTCTTTCTGACCAATTTGCACCATCGCATCACCAATACTTTGATCGCCGTGCGGATGGTACTGCATGGTGTGCCCAACTACGTTCGCTACTTTATTGTACCGACCGTCGTCCAACTCCTTGAGCGAGTGCATAATCCTACGCTGCACTGGTTTGAAACCGTCCTCAATAGCGGGAACTGCACGCTCCAAGATTACATACGAAGCGTAGTCCAAAAACCAATCTTTGTACATTCCAGTAACTTTGGTTATGGTGTCTTCGGAGTTTTCGTCGTTCTCGTAGAAATGTCCGCCCTCAAAATGTTTGGCTTCTACTTCGATAATTTCATCGGAATGTTTTTCTTGATTGTCATCAATAGAATTATCTGCCAAGTTGTTGTCGTCTTGCCCTTCTGGGATGGTGTTATCGTCTTCTTCGTCTTTCATTTATTTTGATTCCGAAATTAATTTTATTAAATCCTCCTTGCTTGGAAGAACTGTTTTGTATTTACTGGCAAAAATTTGCTTGTTATTTTCGGGCAAAGTATATTCTACAACTAAATCACTTTTGTTTTGACAAAGCACAATCCCGATGGTTTTGTTCTCGTCCTCCAAACGCATTTCTCGGTCGTAATAGTTAACATACATTTGCATTTGACCCAAGTCCTGATGTTTCAAATCGCCTATTTTCAAATCAATTAGTACAAAGCATTTTAAAATTCGGTTATAAAAAACCAAATCTATTCGGAAGTGTTTATCATCAAAAGTGATTCTTTTTTGTCTGGCAACAAAAGTAAATCCGTTTCCTAATTCCAGTAAAAAATGCTCTAATTTATTAATAATCTCCTCCTCTAATTCCAATTCGGAATAGCGATGTAGTTCTGGCAATCCCAAAAACTCCAAAATATAGGGATCTTTGATAATATCTTTAGGCTGTTCAATAACTTGTCCTTTTTCCGAAAGTTTCAAAACCCCTACTGGATCACGGCTCAAAGTCAATCGGACATAAAGTGCAGTATCGTACTGGCGTTTGAGTTCTCGAACACTCCAATTGTTTTTCTCGGACTCAATTTCGTAAAAACGTCTTTCGTTTTCGTCGTCAATTCGCATTAAAAAAATGTAATGTGTCCACGTTAGTTTGAAAAATAAAATCTGTAATTCCGTTTTTTCAGTTTCAGAATTCGTAGTCTGTGCTGATGAATTTAAGTTTTTCAAAATCCCAGTCAGTGATTGGGGTTTTGGGATTTGCAAAATCCCAGTCAGTGATTCGGAAATTGAGTACGCTAAATAAAATTTCCTCATATTCTCTAAATTAACTACGGAAAACCCTCTCCCAAACTCCTTTGTTAGTTGTTCCGAAAGCCCTTTTAGAATTTGTTTTCCATATTCGGCACGATTCTTTCCGCATTGTTCTTCTTCAACTATCATTCTTCCAATTTCAAAATACGTGTAAACCATTGTTGAGTTTACAGTACGCAAAACTTGTTGTCGTGCATTTTGTAATAGCTCGACCACTTGTTTGAACAATGCTTTATTTTGAATTTCTTTTGACAAATTTTTTTAAATTTAAAACAATTTTAGACTTCCTCCATCACATCCAATTCCACCTTCAAATTCTTGATGATAAAATCCTGACGATCGGGTGTGTTTTTGCCCATATAAAAAGATAATAATTGCTCGATGGAGGTGTTTTTGTCCATCATAATAGGATCCAAGCGAATGGTTTCGCCAATAAAATTTTTGAACTCATCGGGCGATATTTCACCCAATCCCTTAAAACGAGTAATTTCGGGTTTGGGTTTTAGTTTTTCCATGGCTGCCAATCGCTCTTCTTCGGAGTAGCAATAAATGGTTTCTTTTTTGTTTCGGATTCTAAAAAGTGGGGTTTGCAGAATATACAAATGCCCTTCTTTGATTAATTCTGGAAAAAATTGCAAGAAAAAAGTGATCAACAACAAGCGAATGTGCATGCCATCGACATCGGCATCGGTGGCAATTACGATGTTGTTGTAGCGTAATTTTTCCAATCCATCTTCGATGTCCAAAGCGGCTTGCAGGAGGTTGAATTCTTCGTTTTCATACACAATTTTTTTGCTCATTCCGTACGAATTCAACGGTTTTCCACGCAAACTAAAAACCGCTTGGGTGTTTACATCACGACTTTTGGTAATGGATCCCGAAGCCGAATCTCCCTCGGTGATAAACAAGGTGCTTTCGAGGTTTTTGGGGTGTTTGGTATCGGGCAAATGGGCTCTGCAATCTCTCAATTTTTTGTTGTGCAAATTGGCTTTTTTGGCACGATCGGTGGCCAGTTTCCGAATTCCAGATAGTTCTTTTCGCTCTCGTTCAGCTTGCAAAATTTTGCGTAACAAGGCCTCGGCAGTGGCGGGATTTTTGTGCAAAAAATTGTCTAATTTGGTTTTTACAAAATCGTTGACAAACGTACGCACCGACACAGCTGGGGTTCCATCGTCGGATCCCATATCCATAGATCCCAATTTGGTTTTGGTTTGCGACTCAAATACAGGCTCCATCACCTTGACGCTGATGGCACTTACGATGGATTTTCGGACATCGGATGCCTCGAAACTTTTATTGTAAAATTCCCGAATGGTTTTGACCAATGCTTCCCGATAGGCTGCCAAGTGTGTACCACCTTGCGTAGTGTTTTGCCCGTTTACAAACGAGTGGTACTCCTCGGAATATTGGGTTTTGCTGTGCGTTAAGGCTATTTCTATATCGTGGTCCTTGAGGTGAATAATGGGGTATTCTAGGTCGTCGGCATGAATGGTTTCTTCCAACAAATCCCGAAGTCCGTTTTCCGAAAGGTATTTTTCGCCGTTGAACAAGATGGTCAAACCGTTGTTAAGGTAACAATAGTTTTTGACCATTTTAATCACGTATTCCAAACGGAATTTGTAGTTTTTAAAAATGGCTTCGTCTGGAATAAAGGTTACTTTGGTTCCTTTTCGCTTGGTGGTATCGATAATATCTTCTTCGAGTACTAGGTTTCCTGCCGAAAATTCTGCGGCTTTTTGTTTCTCGTCCCGAACGGATTCTACCCTAAAATAGTTGGACAACGCATTGACGGCCTTGGTTCCGACACCGTTTAATCCCACCGATTTTTGGAAGGCTTTGGAATCGTATTTTCCACCAGTATTCATTTTGGAAACCACATCCACCACTTTTCCAAGCGGAATACCCCGACCATAATCGCGCACTGAAACAGTTTTGTCCTTGATGCTCAACTCAATGGTTTTGCCTGCTCCCATGACAAACTCATCAATACAATTGTCAAAAACTTCCTTAAGCAGAATGTAAATTCCATCGTCTGGCGAGGAACCATCGCCAAGTTTACCTATGTACATTCCGGGACGCATACGGATGTGTTCTTTCCAGTCGAGAGAGCGTATATTATCTTCGTTGTATTGATTTTGATCGGACATGGTGGAATTTTATGGAATTTAACTGCGTTCTATTCGGTCTTTAGCTTTTGTAAAGACCTAGAATGTGCTAATGTAAGCTTTCTGAATAAATTTTGAAAGTGAGATTCTGTAAAGTTATTAAGAATGATATTGACAGGGGAATTGATTTTAGATTTTAGATTTGCGATTTGGGAATGATTCTGAAAGAAGCGATTGCTTTGCTATTGATACAAAATGTTAAAAAATTCCCGTCTGTTTTGTGGTAAATGATTGGATAATTGATGGGTCACGCCCAAAGGAGCTTTGTTGTTTTAAATGTCCCACCAGTTTGTATAATGGGTGTTTTGGGATTGGAAAACGGCGCCTAGTTTTGGTACTGTAAATGAGCAGTTTTTGGCGGTTGCATTTTGTATAAATAGCGATACGGGTTGGGTCCAATGGTGCTGTGCGAGGGCAAAACCGGCCCAGTGTACGGGCATCATGTTTTGGACTTGGGCATCGATTGCGGCTTGGACGCTTTCGTGGGGGTACATGTGAATTTGGTGCCAATTGGGGTTGTATTGGCCGCATTCCATGAAGGCAAAATCAAAGGGGCCGAGGCGGTTGCCTATGGTTTTAAAATGGGTGCCATAGCCGCTGTCGCCGCTAAACCAAAGGTTTTGGGTTTGGGTTTTTAAGGCCCAGCCGCCCCAAAGGGATTGGGCTCGATCGGTGAGGCCTCGACCCGAAAAATGGCGGGTTGGGGTAAAGGTAATGGTGATGCCTTCCCAAAGTGATGTTTGCCACCAATTGAATTCGGTTATAATGTTTTCGGGGATTCCCCAGCCCACGAGGTGGCGTTTGACGCCTAGGGCTACGTAGAATTGTTTGGTTTTTTGTTTTAATCGGAGGATGCTTTGGTGGTCTAAATGGTCGTAATGGTCGTGGGAAATTAGGACTAAATCGATTGTTGGAAAGGCGTCGATTAGGTCTAAAGTGTTGCTGCTGAATCGTTTGACTTTGAAGGGGGCAATGGGGGCTGCATCGGGGCCAAACATGGGATCGATGAGTATTGTTTTGGTGTTTAATTGCATGAATATGGTGGAGTGTCCGTACCAAATACTTTGCATTTCGGGATTGTTTTTGTCGAAGTTTTTGGGGTCAAAAGCTTCTATTGGCAAGGGATTGCTGGGTGTGCGCCCGTTGGTTTGAAAAAATTGTTTGTAGAAGAATTTTGGAAGCTGGGATAGGCGGAAATCCATTGTGGTTTCTTGCAGATTTTTGAAAATACTGCCGTTCCAATGCTCGGATTTGGAATAGTTGGCCAAGTCGGATTTTGAGGGTTTTGCACCAAATTGTTTTCGCATATTGTTGTATTTTGTGCTGCTATTTTTTGGGATTTAAAATGCTGCTAGGTTTGAAAAAACGTCAAGAGGTAAGGGAACTAAAAATGGGTTTTGAAATAGTGCGGCAAATTTTCGGTTTGTTTTTTTGGAAAATCCGCAAAAACAGGCAGAGTCTACGAGTTTAATTTGCACGCAGACTCCGCATATTTAGGTAGATTTTTTTTGGAATGATACGGTGTGAAAGTATTTTTATCGTTTGTGGTTTAAAATCCTGCAACAAGATCTTTTAATTGTTGGTTGTATTCGGGATTGGAAATTTCGCCTTTTTCGGTATCGAAATTGGTATTGAAACTTGGTAAGGAGAACGAGCCTTTTATGGCGGCTCCAAAACGAGGAAAATTGCTATTGGCGAGTTCCAAAACAGTGATGGCGCCTCTTGAACTTGGGGATGTGGCTAGGAGCAACATTGTTTTTTGTTGAAAAAATTGGGTGTCAATCCTGGAGCACCAATCGATGGTGTTTTTGAATGCTGTGGCGTAATTGCCGTTGTGTTCGGCTAGCGATACGATTAAAACATCGGCAGCTGCAATTTTTTCGATAAAGGTTTTTGCTACATTATGTTGCCCGATTTCTTTTTCGGAATCGACGCTGTACAAAGGCATCGTGTACTGGTTTAGGTCTAAAACTTCTGCTTCGGAGTTTTCAAAAAGGGAGGCGGCATAGGTAGCGAGCTGTTTGTTGATTGAATTTTGACTGCTGCTTCCTGCAAAGGCGATGATTTTCATGGTGTGTTTTTTTTATAAAAGTAATGAAAATTATTTTGTTTGTTTCTTGTATTCGCTATCTTCTACTAAATTTTTTAAATTTAAAATTTGTTTAAATTCATTTCTTGAAGGTCTAATTATAAAAGAACTAGAATCAATTCTTGTTGATTTTATTTTTGTCAAAGAATCCATTTTTTTTAAATCTTCATCGGAATAGATATACTTTATTTTCAAAATATTTTTTTCTAAACATATTGATTTTACTTTCCAATAAATAGAATCCTTGAAATTAAGAACCAATTGCCCATTAAATCGTTTGGCTTTTTGGGTATTTGAAAAAACAAAAAAAGTATCTACGTCTTTGTTCGATAATTCAACCGAATCTCCTATTATTTTAATAACATAAATGCTATGATTTATCTTTGAAATGTATTTTCCATTCGAAAAATCAAACTCTTGTTTTAGAGAATCCAGTGTGTTTTTATGAAGTCGGAAAGTATAATAGTTTTCAAACAGAATGCTATTTTCATTGATGTTTATAAAAACATTATCAGGACTCTTATACAATCCTTGAAACTTATTGGGGATTTTACACAATTCAGCATCGTTTATGGGTTGTGGATTTTCAAAATAAAAGTTAAGCCCAAAAGGCTCTGCACGATGTTTTTTACATGAAATAAAAACAAAAGCTGCGAGAATCAAAAGATATTTTTTCATAATCATTAGGTCTAAAAAAAATGAATTTAAAATAAAATCCAAACAATTATTATACCAAAAAAACCTGCAAAATTACTCTTGCAGGCTGTACTTATTACTTAAAAAGGATGCTTTAAAAGCTACACATTAAACCTAAAGTGCATTACATCACCATCTTTAACGATGTATTCTTTTCCTTCGACTTTGAATTTTCCTGCTTCTTTGCATTTTGCTTCGGATCCGTAGTGTACAAAATCCTCATAGGCAATTACTTCGGCACGGATAAATCCTTTTTCGAAATCGGTGTGGATTACCCCAGCAGCTTGTGGTGCGGTGGATCCAATGTTTATTGTCCAGGCACGAACTTCCTTTACACCTGCGGTAAAATAGGTTTGTTGTTTCAATAATTTATACGCTGCACGAATCAAAACCGATGCACCTGGCTCGGTCAATCCCATGTCTTCCAAGAACACCTGACGTTCTTCGTAGCTTTCGAGTTCGGTAATGTCGGCCTCGGCACCTACGGAAAGAATTATGACTTCGGCGTCTTCGTCCTTAACCATTTCGCGCACTTGATCCACATATTTATTTCCTGTAACAGCGGAGTTCTCATCAACATTACACACATACAAAACGGGTTTGGCGGTAATTAATTGAAAGCCTTCCATCAAGACTTCTTCGTCGTTGTTTTGTGGCGTTATGGTTCTGGCGGATTTGGCTTGAAGCAGGGTTTCGCGAATGCGATCCAAAAGTGCCTTTTCGGTTTGGGCTTCTTTGTTACCGGTTTTGGCAGCGCGATTTACTTTTTCTAAACGTTTTTCTACGTTTTCAAGGTCTTTTAATTGCAACTCAATATCAATGGTTTCTTTGTCCCGAATAGGGTTTACGTTGCCATCTACGTGTACTATATTGTCGTTGTCAAAACAACGCAAAACGTGAATAATAGCATTGCATTCTCTAATATTTCCTAGGAATTGATTGCCTAAACCCTCGCCTTTACTGGCTCCTTTGACTAATCCTGCAATATCTACAATATCTACCGTTGCCATTTGCACGCGCTCTGGTTTTACTAATTCTTCTAGCTTTTCGATTCTTGGATCCGGCACATTAACCACACCTATATTGGGTTCGATGGTGCAAAACGGAAAGTTGGCACTTTGCGCTTTGGCATTGGATAAACAATTGAATAATGTTGATTTTCCAACATTTGGTAATCCTACAATTCCTGCTTTCATAATATGATAATTTACAGCTACTAGCTTCCTGATTTGCGTTTTTTAAGTTCCCTATTTTTAAAGTTTGCAAATATAAGATTTAAAAAAAGGATGTTAAACAAAAATGTCTTAAAATACAATCTTATTAACTTTTATGCAGGTTTTTGAACAAAAAGCTAACATTATAGCACTAAAATAGTATATTTGACCCAATTAAAACCATTTAAAAACCAAACTCAATTCATTATGAAAAAAATTACTTTACTGTTTTTTTTCCTAAACACCTTTTTCCTTTTTGCTCAAAAAGAAATTTCTGGTGTGGTAAAAGACAACTCTGGTAGCGGTTTACCGGGAGTTAACATCGTTGAAAAAGGGACTTCCAATGGAGTTTCTACGGATATTAATGGTACTTACAAGATAAAAGTTCAAGAAGGTGCCACTCTTATTTTTAGTTATGTTGGATACAAGTCCGTTTCCAAAAATGCAACGGGTTCAATCCTAAATGTTGATTTAGCATCCGAGGGAGGACAAGAATTACAAGAAGTGCAAATTGTGGGTTCTAGAAATAGTAAAAGAACCGTTGTGAACTCGGCTGTTCCTATTGACATTATCAGTATGAAAGAGCTTACAACACAAAGTGGTAAAATTGAAATTAATCAGTTATTACAATACATTGCTCCTTCTTTTAACGCTAATAAACAATCCGGATCTGATGGTGCGGATCACGTTGACCCAGCCTCTTTAAGAGGAATGGGACCTGATCAAACATTAGTATTGATTAATGGTAAAAGAAGACATCAATCCTCACTAGTAACCATTTACGGTACTCGTGGTAGAGGAAATACTGGAACGGATTTGAATGCTATTCCCGCTTCTTCGATAAAACGAATTGAAATATTAAGAGATGGTGCTGCGGCACAATACGGCTCTGATGCGATTGCTGGTGTAATCAATATTGTATTGAATGACAATATCGATGAATTAACAGGATCTATCACTTACGGTACTTTTAATACTAATGCCAAAGGTGATTTTCTTCCTGGAACTGCTAATACTAAAAACTATAGATTAGACGAAAATGGAAATGGAAATACCTATGGAAAAAACAAATCCTTTGATGGAAATACCATCAAAATAGGTGCCAACTATGGTGTTGCTATAGGGGATAAAGGTGGATTTGCAAATTTTACTACTGAATATTTTACTAAAGAAAAAGTATTGCGTCCTGGTTATGATTTCCGTAAAGGTTTTGGAGAAGCTTCGATGGATAGTTATAATTTTTCTCTTAACATGGCGGTTCCAATATCTGAAAAATCTAAATTTTATGCTTTTGCAGGTAGAAATTACAGAGATACGGATGCGTATGCCTTTACTAGAAATAGTGGCGGTGCGAATGTAGTAGAATCCGTTTATCCGGGTGGCTATACTCCAAGAATTACCTCTATTATTCTTGACAACTCTGTTACAGCTGGAGTAACTACTGAAACAGCTAGCGGTTGGAAAGTAGACATTAGCAATACCTATGGAATCAATAAATTTCATTATACTATAAAAGGAACCATGAATCCTTCTTTATTAGAAGCGTCTCCGCTAGAATTTGATGCAGGTGGACACAGTTTAGCTCAAAATACGACTAATTTTGATTTCTCAAAAAACTATAGCACCGTATTGGAAGGTATGAATTTAGCTTTTGGAGCAGAATACCGTACCGAAAATTTCATCGTTTTTGCAGGCGAACAAGGTGCGTACACAACGTATGACATCAACAGACAACCTATTACAAATCCAGCAACACAATCGCCTCCAATTGATCCTATTTCTGGCGATCCTAGACCAGGTAGTTCTCAAGGTTTTCCTGGATATAGCCCTAGCAATGTGGTTGATAAAAACCGAAGCAACCTTTCCTTGTATGCTGACTCTGAATTTGATATCACAAAAGAATTCATGGTAAGTGGTGCTGCCCGTTTTGAAAAATACAGTGATTTTGGTAGTACCATCAATGGTAAATTAGCTTCTAGACTTAAAATTACGAAAAACATAAATTTAAGAGGATCTGTGAGTACCGGTTTCCGTGCTCCATCGTTAGTGCAGTCCTACTACGGTTTGCATTTTACTAATATTGATGCTGGTGGTGCAACCGAAATTTTACTTTCTCCAAACAACAGTCCTGTAACAAAATCGTTTGGAATTCAAGATTTAAAAGAAGAAACTGCAGTTAATGGCTCATTAGGTGTAACTGCTAATTTTGGCGATTTTACTGCAACTGTAGACGGTTACATGATCAAAGTAAAAGACAGAATCGTTTTAACCAGCTATTTTGATGCGTCTGGAAAAGGTTTAGGAGTAGATCAAGCGCAATTTTTTGCCAATGCTGCTAATACTAAAACTCTTGGTCTAGATCTTGTGTTAGCTTGGAAAAAACATATTGGTGATGCTCACGTGAGTGCAACTCTGGTTGGGAACATTAACGACATGAAAATTACCAAAGTAAACAACGGTAATTTGGATGCTGAAACCTTTTTTGGAGCTCGTGAACAAGCCTTTTTATTGGCTTCGGCACCAAAAAATAAATTTGGTTTAAATCTTAATTATGCCAACAAAAAGTTTGATTCAGGATTGGCTTTCACGAGATTCAGCAAAGTAGTTTTGGTAGATTATGGTGGAGAGGATGATGTTTATTCTGCTAAAATTTCTACTGATTTAACTTTTGGATACCAATTAAACAAGCAATTAAAATTAACCGTGGGTAGCAATAACTTATTCAATGTTTATCCTGATAAACAAGATGAACAAGGAAACACCGAAGCTGGTGGCTATTGGGATGCTGTTCAAATGGGATTCAATGGAGCGTATTACTATGCTAGATTAGGATTCAAATTCTAAAAAAAATAACCGCATAAAAAAATCCTGAATTATTTATTTAATTCAGGATTTTTTTGTGCTTGTTTTTTTTTTTTGCTAATCAAATACCTGCTAACTATTTATAAATTTACTACTTTACTACTTTACTGCTTTTTATATTAAAAAAAACTACCCAATTACAATCTGAATTCTAACTTTTTTATAATAGCTTGCTCCTCTTCGGTGGTGGCAAATCCGGAAACATCCCAATAATTGGTCAAAATAGTATTCTTTTTGTTAAAAAGGGTTTTCTCTCTAAAAACATCACTTTCGGTGTAGGTGAAATTTTGTTTGTTAAAACTAGTTGTAATAAAATGATTGCGCACCTCGATGCTTTTTATTTTATCCTTCAAAACAAGATCATACCCAATTTCTTCATTGGATGTTAACAAAAAATAATTAGCTCCATCAATTCTGTAGGTTACTTTAAATTCGGATTTTGTTCTATTTTTTGAACCTACAATCCCTTTTTCTTTGACTTTCGCCAATGCTTTTGAACTGGTTTTTGAACCATATTCTAAAATTATTTTTTTACTAGGATCGTAAATAATTTCAAAATTGTCCACCGCTTTTTTGGATTCGTCCAAAGGAATAACAGTCATCACATAATAATCGCTATTCGCTGCCAAAGATTTGATAATAAAATCGTAATCCTTGGTTGCTTTGGGTTCCAAAACGGGTTTTAAATACTTAAAACTATAATAATTTTCCATTATAGTATTCAAATTGTAACCCAATAAATCAGGGCTTACCTCTTGCTCTAACAGCCCATACGACCTGTTTTGCTCGACTAATAAAGTAGTAGTAACCTTTTTTTGATTGGCTACCAATTGAAAATTAATCAACCCATCATTGTAATAGGCATAAGCGCCATTGAGCTTAAAAAACTCGCGAGCATAGACTTTTAATTGGGCAGGAATAGTTAACTTTTTTATAGAATTGGTAACCAAAGCTTGGAGAATTTTTTGAGGATTTTCTTTGGTCACAATAACTTCATCTAATTTGGTGTATTTATTTTTTAAATAAACCGTATTTTGATTCTGTTTCAAAGCAGTCCAGCGAATGGTTTGAGTAACATAAGCTGCCTGAAATACTTGCACATTAGAAGCTCCGTTGAGCATAAAGGTTACTTTTCCGTCTTTATTACTTAACAAAATTTGTTTTGTTTTCATGATAATTACGGTCGCATTTTCTATGGGAAGATTCGTTTGAAAATCTTTAATAACAATAGATTGCTCCGTGTTTTGAGCAAAAAGGGAGCTTTTTAAAATAAAAAACAAGACAACAAACCATTTTTTCATACCAACAAGAACTTAAATTTATCTTTAAAAGTATTTTTATTACTAAACCTCTTAATAATTGCTAAAATAAATAAAAATACCATACCAATCATAAAAAAATGGTATCGTACTATAAATTAACTTGTTATACCTACTGTGAATTTCAATCAATGCTCCTTTATGTTGTAGAATCGACAATAATCCAAAAAAAATCTCGCTTCATAGTGCCTGAAGCGAGATTTTCTTGGTGAAATTTAATTCGGTTTTAAACCAAATGAAGTAGCATTATTTTTTGCTCCACTCGGCAATACTGTCTTTATTCATTTTTACATAATCCTGATTTTTGGCAATTTCCGCAGCAGCGAGAGAGACTTTTGCGGTTTCAATTGCTCCTTTTTTATCGCCTTGTTTCGCTTGAATTAATGATTTTAATCGGCTGTAGAAATACGGTTTATCAGCACTCAATTCCAATGCTTTGTCAATATACATTCTGGCTTTTACACTATCGCCGTTTGACTGGAAATAATACTGTGCTGCCGAAAAATAATCGCTAGCTGCTGGGCCAGCCAGTGCTTTTTCAATATTCAAAAGGGTCGTTTTTTGGGTTGGAACTTCAAATTTCAAAGCTACCGATGAGTTTTCCCAAGCCATTTCGAGATAGGCAAAATTAGCGTCAATAGCTCCAATTCCTATCGTGAAGGATTCTACGGCTTTAGGCAAAGCATCCTCCTTTACGGTAGTTCGCAAAACAACATTAGCATCGGTAAATTCAGTTGGAGTTCCCCAATTATCGGTTGTGTTGTAAAAAATCACTTCCCAGCTTTCAATTTTTGGAATGGTATAAATCGCATATTTTCCTTTTTTGAGAGTTTTTCCATCAATTACCACATCATCACTAAAGGAAATAGTCGTATTTTCATTGGCTCCAGTTCTCCAAAGTTTGCCAAAGGGAACTAAATTACCAAAAACAGCTCTACCTCGTGCTGCGGGGCGGCAATACACAATTTCAACATCCGTCAAACCCACTGTTTGAAAAACTGTAGCTTTGGGACTTGCTTGTGGTGTTTTTACTTGCGCTTGAAGCGTAAAATGGGCAATAAAAATAGCGAGGGCAATAAGTATTTTATTCATAAGTAGGGTTTTAGATGTTTTTTCAAAATTACAAATTCAATTGCGTCTAGTTGTTAATTATTCGCTAATTTAGAATCAATTGAAGCTATTTTTTCAAAACTCAATTCATTGAAATGACTAATTACGAGATTCGCTGTTGTTAAATCTTGGTCTTTGGAGTGTTCGCTATGGTATCCTATGCAAAATATCCCCGCCGCATTGGCCGCTTTTACCCCATTGGTACTGTCCTCAATGACAATACAATTCTCTTTTGGTGCAACCGATAAACTGGCGGCATGCAAAAAAATAGCTGGATCGGGTTTCGATTTTGGAAAATCTTCGCCACTCACGATATCAGAGAAGTATTGGTGCAAATTAAACCGAGTAAAAACACGATTAATCGTCACTTTGGATGCCGAAGAAGCCACAATTAATTGGATTCCGTTTTGATGTAAATTTTTGATTAAAACGCCAACGCCTTCTAATAAATCTAAATCTTCTTTGTTGTCAAAAGCATCATTAAAAATGGCTCTTTTTCGTAAAATCAAATCTTCCACTTCTTGATTTATATCAAAATTTTGTTTCAGTTTTTGAAACGTATTCCGAGTAGACAATCCTGTAAGTGAGGTATACATGACCTCGGGGACAGTAATATTCAACTCTTCAAATTGCTTGAAATATGCATATCGGTGCACCAATTCAGTGTCGACAATTACACCATCCATGTCGAAAATTACGGTTTGTATCATTTTTTTGTTGTGTGTTAAGAGTTAAGGGTTATTTGTTAGGAGTTATTCGTTAGGAGTTATTGGTCAGGGGTTAAAGGTTTTGAAATTGAGTTTTGAAATTATAACAGTTTTCCAACTACTAACCTATAACTCTTAATACCCTCACTCCCTACTCCTTTTTAAGCAAATATCGAATCACTGTTTCAGCGGCATACAGTCCAAATAAACCAGGCATGTAGCTATTGGTACCATAAAAAGATTTTTTAAAATTAGACCCATCAGTCATTTTTAAGCTCGATTCGTCTTGAATTTCGGATGAAAAAACAACTTTTAGTTTATCGATTTTTACTTCCTTCAAGCGTCTGCGAATGGTTTTGGCAAAAAAACAATTCACAGTATTGGTAATATCGGTGACTTTTACTTTTGAAGCTTCCATTTTGCCACCTGCCCCCATGCTGCTTATTATTTTTACTCGTTTTCGTTTGGCAGCAATAATCAAATTGAGTTTTGGTGTAACGCTATCAATACAATCCAAAACATAATCAAACTCCTCCGAAACAATTTCAAAAGCACGCTCTGGCGAAAGAAATTCTTGTACCCGAGTTAATTTCAATTCGGGATTAATGTCTACTAATCGATCTCCAACAATGGTCACTTTGGGCTGTCCAATGGTGGAATGCAAGGCGGGTAATTGCCTGTTGATGTTGGTAATATCAACAACGTCCCCATCGACAATCGTCATGCTTCCTACGCCGGCACGAGCCAAAAACTCGGCGGCAAACGAGCCTACTCCGCCCAACCCAACGACCATTACATTGGCATTTTGCAAATTCTGTAATCCTTCTTTTTTAAATAAAAGTGCCGCTCTCTCTGTCCATTCCGCCATGATAAAAGTGTATTTATTACTACTGTTCGTTATTTGTTTATTTTAAAAACGGCTTCAAAATTAGTATTTATTTGTTGTTGAAGTGCCGCCATAGGTATTCCTTTATACCTTGCTGCTAGGGCATAAACAACTTCGATTCCTTGTTGAGCGGTATCAGTTTCCAAGAAAAAACGATCCATTGGCATGCTTTTAAAAACCGACTCCAACTCGGGATTTTGCAACAAATATTTCCCAAAGGAAATGTAGCAACCGCTGGCCAAAAGTTCGTTTACCAATGCTTGTTTTTTTGAAAAACCATGAATCACGATAGGAACCGTTATTTTTAATTGTTTGACTATCGCCAGCAACTCCTGAAAAGCCGCCACGCAATGAATCACGACTGGTTTTTGGTGTTTTTGTGCCAAAAGCAATTGTGATTCAAAAACGATTTTTTGTAATTCCATTGGGATTTCGATGCGTTTGTCTAATCCGCATTCGCCAACTGCCAAGCAATTGGGCTCTTGCAATTTACTTTCGATAATGGCTAAATCACTTTCTAACCGCTCTTTGACAATAAACCAAGGATGAATTCCAATAGAATAAAAAGGAATAGTTCCATCAAATTCCTGCGGATATTGATTCACCAACTCCTTCACACAGGCCTGATTCGTAAAGAGGTGCGTATGTAAATTGAAAAACTCCATTAGTCGTGAAACTTTTTTACACCTGCTCTTATCTCGACGTCCAAATCGTTTTCTAGCGGTACTTTGGGGCAGGAATAACGGTGGCTGTATGCACAATATGGGTTGTAAGAGGTATTAAAATCAATGAAAATCGTATCGCCAGCAGGGATTTTTAAATCGATATATTTCCCACCAATGTAACTCTCCCTACCCGATGTCAAATCCGAAAAAGGCAAAAATAAATAATCCTTGTATTTTTTCTCTTTCGAAAGGGCAATGTTTCTATAGATATTCAATTTGAATTCTTTTTTATCCAAAGTAAAATAAGCTTCACCGTACTTTACATACATTGGTTTTCTATCCGTAGAAGTTGCCATTGCAAAAGGTTTCTCCTTCTTGGTTCGAATAAATCGAGCTATTACAAAGAATTTTTCGTTTATTGGATAAAAATCCAATACTTTAAAAGTAGCCAAATCCTCTGGCAATAGCGGACTCGTTTTCGCATCGGCATATTCTGTATTCAACTCTTTTTGAAACTTTTTGGCCACATCAATATCAAATTTATCTTGGCAATAGCTAAAATTAAATACAACCAAAAAAAACAACGCTAATAGTGTTCTCATTTTTATTTATTTTATGCAAAAATAGTTTAAAGTTATAATGCTACAAAGAGGCAATGCACAAACTTACCTACCTTTGCAACTGTTTCAAAATAAATTGTACGTTTTAGTGGGTGCTTCTGCTCTTTTTTGTCTTAAAAAGGAACAAAATAATAGCAATAAATTCGGATAGTTTATTTCAAAACAGCTACATTACAAATACATTTTGGTACATGCTCAAAACTGGTCTACGCCGCTACATTAATAATTTCAAAGGCTTTACACGGGAAGTTTGGATACTCGCTGCCATCACTTTTATCAATCGTGCTGGCACTATGGTTTTGCCTTTTTTGTCTAAATACCTTAAAGAAAACTTGCATTTTACCTACAGCCAAGTGGGTTGGATTATGGTTTCTTTTGGTTTGGGATCTATGTTAGGATCGTGGTTGGGTGGCAAATTATCGGATAAAATAGGTTTTTATAAAATCATGATTTTTAGTCTTTTTACCAGTGGTTTGATGCTGTTTTTTTTGCAATACATCACTACTTTTTGGGGTTTGTGTATGGGAATGTTTGCCGTAATGATGGTTGCTGACATGTTTCGGCCCGCCATGTTTGTCTCGTTAAACACCTACGCCAAACCCGAAAACCGCACCAGAGCCTTAACATTAGTGCGACTTGCCGTAAATCTAGGTTTAACCGCTGGTCCAGCATTAGGCGGATTAATCATTATGGGCTTGGGCTACAAAGGCCTTTTTTGGGTCGATGCTGCCACGTGTATGATTGCCATTACTATTTTTGCGGTATTGATAAAAGAAAAAAAGAGCCTCAAAAACGAGGCGCACCATGCCGCTCTTGCTGCCCCTGTAGCATCGGTTTTTAAAGACAAAATATTCTGGATTTTCCTTTTTGTGTGTTTTGTTACCGCAATTCTTTTCTTTCAACTTTTCACGACTTTACCGCTGTACCATCACGAGCAATTTGGTTTAACCGAATTTCAAAGTGGACTTTTACTGTCCTTGAATGGTGTGCTTATTTTCCTTTTTGAAATGCCAATTGTAAG
Source organism: Flavobacterium restrictum (assembly GCF_007097245.1). Classification (GTDB taxonomy): domain Bacteria; phylum Bacteroidota; class Bacteroidia; order Flavobacteriales; family Flavobacteriaceae; genus Flavobacterium; species Flavobacterium restrictum. The sequence goes on from NZ_VJZT01000013.1 coordinate 114,551, forward strand.
CACTTTGGAACGAAAAAAAGTACCAAAACTCAAAATTATTACTTGGGGCTCACTACTTATGGGCATCAGTTTTTTTACCCTATTACTCAACAGTTGGGCTGGTATTTTAATTTTTGGGATGTTTTTTATCACTTTTGGCGAAATGTTTATTTTTCCATTCTCGAATTCATTTGCGTTAAGTCGCGCACCCAAAGGGCATGAGGGACGTTACATGGCGCTCTTCACAATGAGTTTTAGTTTGGCGCACATTGCCAGTTCCAAAACGGGTATGGATGTCATTAGTCATTTTGGTTATCAAACCAATTGGTTTTTGATGGGAACATTGGGGCTTATTGCGGTGTTGTGTTGCCTGTGGTTGCAAAAATTATGCACTGTTAAAAGTAAGAAAGCATTGGTGTAAAAAATAGTTTTTTGCTCATTCAAATCGAATTCACATATTTATTTAAAAAATCAAAATACTGTTTATCAAGTTTTTAAATTCTATTTAGCACTAATTTCGTTTATCTAAACTTAAAAAATAGTTAAATAACTATATTTTTAGTTTTTTAACTACAAATATAGTTGTATGTTTGTTTCAAATTAAAACATCATGCAAAAACTAACCAATAAAGAAGAGGAAATCATGCACATTTTATGGAAGCTAAAAAAAGCTTTTGTAAAAGAAATCCTTGCCGAAATTACCGAGGAGCAACCGCATTACAACACCCTTTCGACTATTGTCCGCAACCTCGAAGAGAAGGGTTTTGTTGCCCATAACGCCTTTGGAAACACCCACCAATATTTCCCAATTGTTAGTCTTGAAGCCTATCGAAAACGCTTTATGAATACGGCTATCGAGAACTATTTTGACAGCTCGTATAAAAATATGGTCACCCATTTTGCCAAAGAAGAAAAAATTTCAGCCGCGGAATTGCGTGAGATTTTAGCCTTGATTGAACAAAAACAATAAGTATGGAAACGCTATTTATTTTCCTGCTCAAATCCAGTGGATTGATGGTATTGTTTTATTTAGCCTACCATTTTTTGTTACGTAAAGACACCTTTTTTAGCAGCAACAGGTGGTTTTTGTTGGCTGGACTTTTCACTTCAGTGTGTTTGCCAATGGTCGTTTTTACCAAAATTGTTTGGATAAACCCAACACACTTCACAAGTAATTGGTCAAAAATTCCAGTTTCAATAGCTCCCAAAAATGATTCCTTTGACCTCAACTGGTTTTGGATTTTGGGTATTTGTTACAGCCTTGGAATTGTGTTTTTAATACTGCAATTTGGCAAAGAGTTTTATAGCTTGCAACGTGTTTTAAAAGGCAAAACCAGGCAACAACAAGCTGATTATATCTTAATTGACCTTGATGAAAACATAGCCCCGTTTTCGTATTTCAACACTATTGTTTACAACTCATCACTGTACAGCATTGCTGAATTAGAAAATATTTTGGAACATGAAAAAATTCACAGCGAACAAAATCACACACTTGACGTATTGGTCACGAGGGTTTTTTGCATCTTTTTTTGGTTCAATCCATTTATATGGTGGTATAAAAATGCCATTTTACAAAACCTAGAATTTATTGCTGATAGCGAAGCAACCAAAAAAATATCCGACAAAAAAGCCTATCAACTCACGCTTTTAAAAATAACAACACACGGAAATTGTGTTGCCATTACCAATCATTTTTATCAATCATTAATCAAAAAACGAATCGTTATGTTAAACAAAAATCAATCAAAAAAATGGAGTTCTTGGAAGTATTTCATTATTCTTCCGGCATTAGTTGCCTTTGTATTTTTATACCAAATAAAAGTTATTGCGCAGGAAAAAAAGCAAAATACACTCCAAGAAAAAACAAATGAAAATGGTATTGACATGTACACCATTACTAAAAACACATCGGAAGCCGAGTTACTTGAAAAAGCCGCAACTATTGAAAAAAATTTCGGAATAAAAGTTCGTTTTACGGGATTTAAAAGGAATACCAATAACGAGTTAACTGCTATCGCAATACAATTAAAAAAAGGCACTGAAATTTCCGAAAATAGAACCATAAGAAGCTCCACTGCCATCAAACCTTTTAATATTACAATTAATAAAAACTCGAATGGAATTCTAGAAATAAATTTTATTGAAGACCATAATTTGAACGAAACTGTTTTTAAAGAAAGTAATAGCAGTATTCCAAATACGTCTACACCAATTAACACAAAAATTATAATTGATGGATCCGAATCAGATCAATCAACAATGAATTCACTGGATCCTAATACTATAGAAAGTATGAATGTAGTTAAAAATACGAAAAATCCTGAAATCCGAATTACTACCAAAAAATATGCAAAACTACTTTCGGAAAACGAGCTTTATATTAATGGTGAAAAAGTAAATGAAGAGGAATTTATTGCCTTGAATCAAAATAATATTGACAAAATGGATGTCAATAAAAACGAAAAAAGAATTACAATAACGACCAAAAAAAATTACAAATTAATACCTCCTTCACCTCCTAAATTTCCAGATGGCCCGATGCCTGAAGCACCAGCACCGGATATGTCTAAAATGCCAACACCTCCAAATCTTCCCTCAAATACTGGCGACAAAAAAGCAATGTCGCAATATCACAAAAAAATGAAGGAATTTGAAGAAAAAATGGAAGCTTTTGAACCAGACATGAGTGCCTACGAAAAAGAAATTGAAGAAATAATGGCAAAAAGAGAAGCCATTTACGAAAAACAAATGGCACTATATGAAGAAGCATTAGAAAAATACCAAGAGGCAATGGAAAAAAATAATGACTAGAAATAGCTTCATTTCAAAACGCACAAAAGACGGTTCATTATCAGGACCGTCTTTTTTTATATCTTTGAAAAAAATCAACATATGTTTAAAATTTTAGCCAAAATCAACAAACTTATATTACCCAGTTTTACCAAACAGCGGTTGGATTTGGCGAAAGCCAAAAAGTGGCAACTCGCCATTATTGGCTATCGGTATTATGTAACCGCTCGCGCTTTAGGTTAAAAGGTTATCGCCGTAAAAATTTCGTTTCCTGCAATCTTGGCCCTACCGTTCAATAAAGTGAGTTCCATAATAAAATTACATTGAACAATGATACCACCCAAACGTTCCACCAATTCGCAAACAGCTTTGGCTGTGCCACCAGTAGCCAAAACATCATCATGAATTAGAATTCGTTCCCCTTTTTGAATCGCATCACAATGAATCTCTAAAGTATCACTACCGTATTCCAAATCATAGGAAGCCGAAAGAGTTGCAAAAGGCAATTTGTTTGGTTTCCGAACAGGAATAAATCCCACACTCAATTCTTGCGCCAGCAAGATCCCAAAGAAAAAACCACGACTTTCAACCCCAATTACCTTATCTATTTTTTTATCCTTTAGGGTTGAAACTAGTATTTCAAGGCATTCTAATCGTGCCTTTGAGTCTAATAGCAAGGGGGTGATGTCTTTAAACAAAATTCCTTCTTTTGGAAAACCTTGAATATCACGTATATAATTTTCTAATGCCATTTTTTTTTATTTTTATACAAAATTACGCTTGCAAGTTACACATTTATCACTATATTTGCACCCGCAAACACGTTCACTTTTTACAGTAAACTAAATCGCAATTAGGCCTTGTGGCGCAACTGAATAGCGCACTTGATTACGGCTCAAGAGGTTACTGGTTTGAATCCAGTCAAGGTCACAAAAAAATCCCTAAACATACTGAAAATCAGTTTGTTTAGGGATTTTTATTTATGGATTTGTAGATTTTTAATTATATTTTATAAATATCGGATTTAAATCTAAAACATTTCACTTCAAACACCTATGTAAAATAATTCAATATGCTTCTTATTAAACAAATACTGGCTATCCTTTAAATTATAATTATATAAAAAATACTTAAGTCAATTAAAAAAAATTTAGAGTTAAGAAGTTTTAAACTCCTTTTTCCATTACTGATACTATTTTTTTATGCTTTTTAGTCATTGATTAAGCTGTTAAAACAATATTTCATATCAGTTATTAATTGAGATCGAAGTTTAGAACTATCAACCAAAAATATATCTTCAACTTGCTGCAATTGTCCTAATATTTTCTTGTTAAAAGTACAAACTATTAGAGGAATTTCTTTTTTATATACCTTCATCAGATCAAATAATTCTTCTTCTAAATAGACTACAAATATTATTACTGAATAGTCATTTAAGTCATTATGATCTAAATGTTCAAAATCTCTATATACATCAAAACTAAAATCATCCTTGAATTCATAATTTAAAAACCTTGAAAAATATTTTTGATTATCGCATACTAATCCTTTTCTCTTATTCATTATATTCTAATTGGGTTTAAACAATTTAAAAATTATTTTCTTTTAACTTCTCTCTAGTTTTTCTTTTTATTGTCTTATTTTTTAGGTTTAGAACCAAAACAAGTACCGCTATCTTACCAATGAAGATAATAAACACTTCAAAATTTAATAAAATTAAATCTGGTAACGAACAGAAAACCAATTAATGGTAGAGGAACTTTTTTTTGGTTTGCTGCATTATAAACACCAAAAACAAAAAAGAGGCTCAAACTTAAACCCAATATCCACAATAATATAGACAGTGACGAGTCGATTGGGACTAAACATACACTACTAAATAAAGTACCTAAAAGACCTAATCCAAACGACTGTTTTAAATGATATTGAGCAAATGCTGACTTGCCGCCATTGCTATAAACGATAAAAGATAGTAACCAACCTATAATGGTCATATAACTAATAATCGAAATTGTCCTTCTACTCATTATTTTTTTGTTTAAAAAAATTAAAAAATTTATTCGTTCAACAACTCAAAACCTAATTATTGATTTCTATTTACATCGAAATAATTATAAACTCGCTACGTCTATTTGATTGATGCTCCTCCTCTGAACATGAAACGCCATCGGTACAGTTATTTACTAATTGTGTTTCTCCATATCCTTTACCAGTCAATCTACTTGAATCTATGCCGTTTTTTATTAACCAAGCAATGGTTGATTTAGCTCTTCTACTTGATAATGCTTCATTATATTTATATGTTTGACGACTATCCGTATGAGACCTCACATCAATTCTCATTGTTGGATTTTGCTCTAAAACTATTAGAATTTTTTCTAACTCGTAAGCGGCATCCTCTCTTATGTATGATTTGTCTAGATCAAAATAAATAATCTTTATTCCAAAAACTTTGGCTAAATCATCACCAGGTTTTATTGGTTTTATTTTTTTCTCTAATTGTATTGGTAAATTAGTTTTTCCTGATTCTTTGGAAATACTTATTTTTTGCTCACTTGTTTCGTATTCTGGTTTTGTTGCTCGTACATAATATGTTTCACCACATACTACTTTGAATTTGTAATTTGCTTTTTCATCGCTATACACTCGTTGTAGTTCTATAAATTTACTATCTAATATTACAACTTGGGTATTAGGCTGCAAATCCCCTGTATCTATATCCGTAACTACTCCTGACAATTCTTGCTCACAAGTTAGTTTTCGAGTTTCCCTAAATTTATAAATATCATCATATCCCCTACCTCCATCTCTATTAGAAGTAAAAAAACCAGTTCTAGTTTTAGTTTCAATAAGGAAAGCGAAATCATCTGTTTTGCTATTTACTGGTTCCCCAACATTTTGAGATTCAGAGATCTTTCCATCAGTTCCTATAGTAGCTACAAAAACATCTAGTCCTCCTAATCCTGGTTTACCATCTGTAGCATAATACAATTCATTTGTTGCTGCTATAAAAGGAAAGGTTTCTCTACCTGGTGTATTAATAGCATCCCCTAGATTAACAGGACTACCAAAACTTCCATCTTTGTTTATAACAACTTTAAACAAATCAGATTGTCCCAGACTACCTGGCATATCAGATGCAAAATATAATGTTTGCTCATCTGGGCTAAGTGCTGGATGTGCTGTGCTATATTGATCACTATTGAATGGTAATGCAACTATATCTACCCACTTCCCCTGTTTTTGGGTTGCTCTGTAAATTTTCAATAAAGTTACTTTGTTATGATCTTTTCCTCTTTTACCATTAAAATAATTATTCCTGGTAAAATACATCGTTGTACCATCTCTTGTAAAAACAGGTGTTGCCTCATGAAATTTAGAATTTATACCATTCTGAAATTTTTTAGGCTGACTTTGCTTTCCAGTTGAGTCAATAACTGACTCATATAAATTAGTAAATGATTGATTGGTCCATTTGAAAACCTTTTTAGAAACCCCTCCTGTATCACGTGCAGAGGCAAATATCAATTTTTCGTTAGAAAAAGCGCTTCCATAATCCGAAAATTTCGAATTGATTCCTGCATCTTCAATAGTATAACGTCCAGAATTAGCTTTTATCAAATCCAAGTAATTTCTGTTTGAATTAAAATTTTTAGCTCGTGCATCATTCCCTGATTTTTTATTAAACTCGGACATTATTTCATCGGCTTTATCATATTTTCCAATTGATTTTAAACATTGTGCATACCGATAATAATACTCTGGCTTTTGGTAATTACTTATTGCAAAAAGTTGGGTGTACCACTTTTCTGCTTTGGCTAATTGAGCATTAAAATAATAGGCATTACCCAATTTTTGAAAAAGATCATCAGATTTATATCCTTTCTCTGCTATACGCTCATATATCCTTATAGCATCGATGTAAGCATAGTTGTTGTAGTCTTTGTCAGCTCCTACAATTTTAGACTTTTGCCCATAAGCCTGAATTGTTATTAAACTAAAAAAAGCACTCCAAATTAAGGTTTGAATTTTTATCATGATAAAATTGTATTAAAAAAATCTTGGAGATATAATTTTATTGAACTTATTAAATAGTTCATAGCGCAGGAAAAATTCATGGGAACCTGAATTATAGTTCGCTAATTTTGTGGTTTCTAAATCGTAGCCATAACCAATAAACCAATTGTCCGTTGCTTGAAACCCTACCATTGCACTTACAGAGGCACTCCATCTATAGGCTATTCCTGCTACAAACTTTTCGTTTATCATAAAGTTTCCTGATAAATCTACTTGTAATGGGGCACCTTGAACAATCTTGGTCAGCATTGAGGGCTTAAATTTGACATTCGAACTCAAATCAAATACATGACCTGCTATAAGATATAAATTCATTCGCTCTTTATTAACAGCAACGGAGTTGTCATCGTACCGTTTTGTCTCAAAGAAATTTGGAATTGACACTCCCAAATACGTTTGCTCCGAATGAAAATAAAGACCTGCACCAATATTAGGTGTGAAATTATTGTTTAAATTTTGAAATTGTACATCGCCTTGATGTTCAGGATATAATTTATTGACATCTAAATTGAATAAATTAGCAGTTGTTTTAATTCCAAAAGAAAGTTTAAACCGCTCCGATGTAGGAATCGTATAGGACAAATCTACTGTAGCTGCATTCTCTACTGTAGGCCCAATACGATCATTTACAAATGAAATTCCTAATCCTAAATTACTGTTATTAATAGGCATATTGATTGAGGCTGCATTAGTAACAGGTGCTCCGTCTAACCCAACCCATTGCGTACGATGCAAAATAAAAATACTCGTAACACCACGAGATCCAGCATAAGCAGGATTGACATTAATGGTATTGTACATATATTGGGTATATTGAGCATCTTGCTGTGCGGTACATATAAAACTAGTTAGCATTATAGTCACAATCAAAAAATTTATTTTCATCTCTTATGGGTTTAATAATTAAAGTCTAAAACTTTTTTTTCAACAGATTACTTTGTTCATCAACAAGAAACATATCCGCTGGTAAAACAAAGTTGTCCTTGTATTTAAGTAGTATCAATCTTTGTCAAGGTAGAGATAACCTGCTTTCTTTATAGTTTGGGAATTATTACCTGAATACTTGAAGTTCAGGATATAAAAATAAGTTCCTGAAGGTAACATTTCATTCCTAGACACCGTAACTCTACCGTCAGAATATCCTTTAAAAACATTCCCATTGGAGCCATAGTTGCTGGTTTCATAGACTTTTACTCCCCAACGGTTGTATATTTCTACAGTATTGTCAGCTGAACATTCGTTTAAACCATCTATTTTAAAATACTCGTTCTTGCCATCCCCGTTAGGTGATATTGCGTTGTAAACCGTCAACGTGTTACATGGCAATACAATTCGATCCCCAAAAACTCTCGCCAAAGTAAATACGCCATATCCCGATGGTGTAACTACACTAGTGACTTCTTTTCTAGAAGGATTAGTTGCACCCCCCTCATCAATCCATAGTTTACGATTGGCATCCCAACGAACAATATGTATTTCATCATAAGGTGCAGCATATATTGTAGCTGGCGTAGTATCCTCGTCCCATGACAAGGTCAAAAGTATCGGGCTATCCCCTTTGGTCCTATCTACGGCCCAGTATTCTTGATTATCAATTAGGTCTATTATTCCCGTTTTGTCCACATGAGGATATAACGGATTTGAATTATCTAGAAAATATTTACTAGTAAAAGCATCTGTAGCATTTTCAGGGGCTGATATAGCGGCATATCTAAACTGCTCTTTATCCCCGATTGGAAATTGAAAAGCATCGTCCCCATTTTTACGAACATACCCATCAACATGACTGGCATCATCAACATTAATATGGTTTGCAGTATTCTCAAAAACTAGTAATCCACCATAATTATCATCATCTACTATCCCTTTTTGAAAGTTTGATGTTCCAGAGATACTAACTTCATTAGATAAATGAAAAGCAGGTTGTATTTTAGTGTTATAAAACTCCCCATTATACCATTCCATAGGGATACTTCCAGAAATATCTTGATAGCCAAACATTCCTCTCATACGAGTAATACCTGTAGTAGAACCTGAAGTAAAACTTACAAGTCCATCATTGTTATAATGACTGTACACATAAAAATCACCATCATTAAATAGGTTACCTGTACTCTTATTATCCATAGCTCCTACTGTAGACATAATTGTACCTGAACTAATGTATAAATCACCCGTATTTACCGTTTGAGCAGTTATACTACTTGTTAAAACAAATAATATAAAGCTTACAACTTTTATTGTGTTTTTCATATAAAATTTAATTAACTTCCAATGAACACCCAATCAGCACCATCACTTTGCAAGGTAACCGCACTAGAAGGATAGAAATTCTCCACATTTGTAGCAGCAACATAAGGATTAGAAAGAAAATTACCTCCATTGGTTGTAATTGTAAGATTGTAATTAACATCGCCGTAATGTCTTAACACATAAATCCTTCCTTTGCAAGTGGTTGCATCGGGAAATGTAATTGTAGCAATTGCACCTGTTCCTCTGTATATTACTGTATAATCTGTATCTGTAAGTGTATAATCCCCAGTTACGTTTTTAATACTCATAGTTACCGATCCATTAACTTCTAGTGTACTGTTTGGATTAGGTGTATTAATACCTATTTTACCTGCTGGCGCAGCAACTGTACCTGTTAAATCGGTACCAAAAATAGCACCCCCTATATTCATTTGATTGTTACCCGTAGTTGAAGCTAAATTAGCGGCATTACCTATAGCAATATTATTATCTCCAGAAACCATTGTACTTGCTACATCATTACCTATAAATACATTATTGTTAGCAGCCGTTGCATTTTTTGCAGCTTGGTAACCTAAAACACTGTTATTAGAAGCAGTTGTACTAAACTGTAACGCATTAAAACCCACAACGGCATTGTTAACCCCTGAAATATTATACAGCAATGCGCTATTACCCAACGCGGTGTTATAATCGCCATTATCATGAAATGCTAAACTGTTTACCCCAACTGCTGTGTTTTTGTTACCAGTAGTATTAAATTTTAAAGATTCAAAACCTAAAGCTACGTTGTTATCACCCGTTGTATTACGTAATAAGGCGTTTTTACCCATTGCTGTGTTACCACCTAAACCAGTAGTAGTAGGATTTAAAGCGTATACACCAAAAGAAGTATTACCCAAGTTTTCATTAAGGAAACCAGATTGTATGTTGTTTCTTTTAAAGACTAAATTTTGATTGTCTGTTGTACCTACAAAGTTAGTACCAGCTGTTGTGCCTGCGTTACCATCTACATGCCAATCTACTGTTTTTGAACTAGGTGCATCTACTGTTTTTAAAACTCCATTTGCGTCTGCTACTACAAATTTGTCTGTTGCAGTACCAGTATTTGTGTTAATATCACGCACACGAACGTTACCCGAACCTATGTCTAGTTTTTCGGTAGGGTTAACAGCTTCATTTGCTATACCTACATTACCATTAGCAATTACTGTAAGTGCATTGGCACGATTTGAAGTATCAGAACCCATACCTATTTCAAATAAAGAGTTTGGTACATTTATATTATATTTACCAAGTATAAATTGATTATCAGTATTAGAATTATTACCCTTACCAAATAATGTAGCATTTGTAGAATAGGTAATGGTATTATTATTACCAAAGATTGTATTATTATACTGATACCCACCAGCCCCATCCGAGGTGATAGCATTATTCTCTCCGAACATCGTATTATTACGAAATGTAGGTCCTCCCTCATTTCCGGTCATTGTATTTGTATCGCCAAAAATGGTATTGTTATCCCAAATTCCTCCTGCATTATATTCTTTATTATTTGAACCAAAAATAGCATTTGAAGTTCCTTGTACCGTTCCCAAATTGTTACGACCAACAATCAATGAATTGGCACTAGCAATTGAATTTAGATTACCAATACCTACTGAATTAGTGCCTTTTACAGTAACATTATCTCCAATTGCAGCACTATTCGCTCCTACTGTATCTGTATGGTTTGACCCCACACGTAAAGCACCCTGAACATCTAAAGTGGCACCTGCTAAAACTTCATTTTTACCAATGGCAACTGTACCCATTTGATAAATATTTTGCGCGTTTAAAGTAGCTTGGTCTGTTGTCGTTTGCACTAGCCAAGGTTCAACTTTTAAAGTAGATAAGTCTATCGTAGGGTTATCATTATTTTCGTTAGTATAAGTAAGGATATTTGTAGTTGCGTCTAATGCTAGTGTCGTATTTGTTTGGGTTGGTGAACTTGCATTCACTACATAAGGGTTTGCCACAGTTCCTGTACCAGTTATCGTAACATTAGTACCTGCGGTTGTTACGCCACCAACACCGTTTGTTCCGTTTGTTCCGTTTGTTCCGTTTGTTCCCGCTGGACCCGTTGCGCCAGTAGCACCTGTTAATCCTATAGGTCCTTGCGGTCCTGTCGCACCAGTTGCGCCAGTAGCTCCTGTTAATCCTATTGGACCTTGAGAACCAGTTGCTCCAGTAGCACCATCAACTCCATTGGTTCCGTTTGTTCCTGCTGCTCCAGTAGCTCCTGTTAATCCTATTGGACCTTGAGGACCAGTTGCTCCAGTTGCACCGTCAACTCCATTGGTTCCGTTTGTGCCGTCTATTCCATTGGTTCCTGCTGCTCCAGTAGCTCCTGTTAATCCTATTGGACCTTGAGGACCAGTTGCTCCAGTTGCACCGTCAACTCC
>NZ_VJZT01000014.1 GCF_007097245.1 Flavobacterium restrictum
TGCCTGATTTTGATTGTGGGTACGAGCTTGAAGCTCGCACTAGCCCAATGAAACCTAATGCTCGGACTAGCGGGGGCTGTAATTTTATATATTATGAATCTAGGACAAAACATAAAATTGTTGAGAGAGCAAAAAGGATTGTTACAAAAACAAGTAGCAACCGAAGTAGGTTTAGGAATCTCGCATTACAACAAAATAGAAAACGGACAACGTGAAGCGTCCGTAGAGATGTTGGATAATTTGGCTAAATTTTACGGCATTTCTATTGATAAAATAGTACACCCCGATAATGAAGTACCTACCGAAGTTGTAATTGAAGATAAAACTACTATGGAACAATTACGCTTAATTCAAGAACTGGAAGAAAAAGACAAAATTATTATTTTCTCTATGCTTGACACAATGCTTACCAAAAAGAAATTCAAAGACTTCTTTGCTAAAAATGTAGCAATGTTATAAAACAGAAAAGCCGAGCATTTGCTCGGCTTTTCTGTTTCTAATCAAATCTATTTTAAGATCAAAGGCACTTTGTTAGAGTTTATTTCCTTGTCATACAATTCATATCCCATTTGTTTTAAGCTATCAAGGGTTTTTGAACTTAAAAATTTAGTCGCTAATTCTCTATCTTTCTTTGGATAATTGATTGCAATATGTAGTTCTTTTTCATTTCTGTAATTTTCCAATTCCCAATTACAATATTTTGAAATTTTTATATGTAAATTCATTGGAATTTTAATTTTTATGCTTTCTCCCGATTTTAATAAAATTAAATCTTTCGTAGTAATGACTTCTTTCTTTTGCTCCCATAATTTATCAACTTTTTCTATTTCTGTATCTATAACATCATAATTACAATCTACAGAAGACCAATGTCTTTTCTCATCTATAGCATTGAATCCAACCTTATAAATAAAAAAGAATTTATTTTCATTGGCAGACATCATATATTTCCATTTTTCACTATCACTTGAATATATAATAGGCAAATAATAATTTGATGTGGTTTTATTACTTATTTGCAAATTGATAAAAGAATTGTCTGCTATAGATTTATCTGTTATTGTAAATTCAATGTCTCTGCTCATTTCTTTTTTTGAAGCACAAGAATTTAAAAGTAAAAACAAAAAAGAGGCTAGTGTTATAGTTTTCATAATCATCTTTATTTAGTTAGATTTAAATTATGATTGTACATCTGACTGTTAAAGTAAGGAGAACCCATACTTTGTTCCCAACCATAAGCCTTGACTTCTGAATATGCTTTACCTTTTACCAATTTATATTGATTAATCCAACCAGCGTATGCCCCGTTTATATAATCGGTCATATGGTTCAATTCGTGACCAACTACACTACCTAATTGCCTTATAGAATTAAGAACATTACTTCTAATCAATATTTTACCAAGAGATCTAATAGTGTAGTTGCCTTCTGTACCTGAACGCAATGCTTGAGCTTGACCAGCAATGTCAGAATTACCCCCAATCATAGTTTGTTTTTCAAAACTTGGGCAATTTGCAGATTCATATAAATCAGGAAATACTTTCGATGCGAATTCACCTATTTCTTCATTACTCCAATTTAAATATGGGTCATCATCCAATATTTTTCCATAACCTCCTTTTCTAATAGCTTTGTCAAGCATAGACTTTTCCTGCATTTTATGCATTGCGTGATTCAGTCCACTAACCACAAGTCCAGTAACAGCACCCTGCCAAAAATTCCCGCCAGCCAGTCCGAGCATTAGGTAACACTAGGCTAGTGCGAGCTTCAAGCTCGTACACACAAACATAATCCTTTTGTTCTATTTTTAAAACAAAAAACTACAACTTTTTTAGAATTGTAGTTTTGTTTTGCTTGATTTCGATGTTGGGTACGAGCTTGAAGCTCGCACTAGCCGTTGAACTTATTTCTGCTCGCACCAGCTGGGTGAAAAGCAATCCATCATCCGATGTATTGCAAAAATTAGCTTCTGTATTGGGTACTAGCACCGATTATTTAATGAACGGTAAAACAGGGCAAGTAGAAGCGCAACTAACCGATATGGAACTTATAAAACAGTTTCAGGAAGTAGAAAAACTAAACCCTGACGAAAAACATCTTGTAAAAACTTTTCTTGATGCTTTCATAACAAAAAAGAAAATTCAGCAATTAGCGCAATAAAAATTTCACTATAAAGCATAAAAAAACAGGCTAAATTTGCCTGTTTTTTTCGTTTTTATAATATTCAATTACTTCAATATCAAAGGAACTTTATTAGTATTTATTTGTCCTCTAAAAACCATATAATTTTCTTTACGCATTTTTGCAAGAATCTTCTTTTTCTTGATGTTTAAAAAACCTGATTGATATAAATTTAAACTAATACTTAAATCACTATTTGAAATCATTTTCATTTTTAGTCCTATTTTTTCTCCCTCTGTTAAGAAATCGTCTAAACAAAAACTAATAGTTTCACTTGTATTGCTTTTAATAAAAAAAACATCATACTTTTTTATATTCTTGTTTCGTTCTGTTAATTTTTCAAATTTAACTTCCGCTATTCGTGTTTCAACGGAGTCATTTTTAAATATATTAACTTTTGTATAAGAATCAGAAGAAAAGTCTGGAGCCTTGTTCTCAAAGGTAAAGTTTTTATTAATCACATAATTTACATTTGTTTTATTACTCAAAACGATTTCTAAAATTATTTTTTTATTTTCATCTAGCTTTGAATTTAAAATCTTGTATTCAATACTTTGAGCATAATTCATACTAAAAAAAAACAATGCAATTGATAAGAATTTCAGTTTCATAGCTATTATTTTTTTAATAAGTTTTGATAATAATTTATACCTGCTTGAGCATTTGGGTCTCCGTAAACTTGATTGAAATTTGTCCAAACATTTAACTCTTCTTGGTATTTTTGAGGATTGGTCATAGAGTGAAAACCAGCGTAATTCATATTACTCATATTCAAAATATGTGTGAATTCGTGTCCGATAGTATAGACGAAATCTAAATTAGTTACTATTTTAGACATTGACAATGAAACTTTCCAACTATTATCTGGCATCATTTCAGATTCTCCATAAGCCTCCATTCCATTTTCTGTAACTAATGCTTCTCTGAATTCATATGCTGATATTTTACTATCAGCCTTACTGGCCAACATTCTCAATTCTTTTATAGCATTTATGTTTTTACCTATTGCCTCCTCTGTAAAACCAAATTTTCCGTTGGGATTTATTCCTTTCGCTTTTAGTTGTTCTTTAAAAGACTGTCTTTCCTGCATTTTATGCATCGCATGATTCAGCCCACTAACCACAAGTCCAGTAACAGCACCCTGCCAAAAATTCCCGCCAGTTAGTGCCGCACCAGCACCCCCACTAATTGAACCAAAGGCAATCATGCCAGCATTTCCCATTCCAGCACCTAAACCTTTCATACCAGTATTGTATATTTCTTGGCCTTGAGAATTATTGCTGGAACCTCCCGCAAAAGCACTCGCTGCTATACTACTCAATGCCCCAGCCACAAAGCTACTAAAAAACTTGCCTCCTTGTATGCCACTCATGGTTCCTTGAAACATTCCGTGAGCCAATGCTTGAAATGCCGCCCTGGAGAAGAAATTAGTAAATAAATTCCCTGCTGCTGTACCTATCCCAAAAGTTACTGCCGCACTTGCCGCACCTACAAAGGTTGCTTTTGCTAGACCGCCTACCGTAAAAGGAACATCGGCAAGTAAAGCGGTCATGGTGTATGTTGTTGCAGCTATAACTGCACCTATTATGATTGCTGCAGCTAAATCATCTAATCCAAATAATTCCCCACTAGGATCGGTATATTTTAATGGGTTATTAAGAACGTATGCGTAACGGTTGTAATTCTGGGTGTTCTCTGGTTGCTGGATAAAATTATCTGGCATTAGGAACGTTCTCAAAACGGGGTCATACAAGCGACCATTCATTTGTATGAGTCCTACTTCGGCTAGGTGTTCATGTCCTGTGTAGCCCCGGTCTAGCATCATGAGTCCACCACTTGTGCCATTGGTTGGTAGTGTTACTGCAACTCCATTTTGTTCTAGCTTGGCTAGATTGCCCCAAGCATCAAAATGGCGGCGTTCTACGGCTATACCAGCTGCATCGGTAATGGCTATAATACTGCCTAAATAATCCCTATGAAGGTAATATTTTTTATCTACAATTGCGCCTGTGGCTATGGTTTTTATTTTATCTATATAGAGTGGTGCGCTGTAGGCATCGCCTCCTATAAAGGTGCGTATGGTAATGGTGGTAGGTGTTTTGAGTATTTCGACCGTGCCATCATCGGTATAATTTTTGGTTTTGGTATACACGCCCGTGGCGCCAGGTGTGGGTATGGTGTAGCCATAAGTCATCATTTGTCTGGACAAATGGGAGTTGTATACAAACTGGGTACTGCCTTTGTCACTTTCGTTAATAGAAATAGGACTCTTGAACATGGTGTAGGTGACTACTTGTTTGGGCAAATTAGTATAATAATCCTTTGCCTCTGGTGCAAGCGTGATGGACTTTTTGCGGTAAATTCCTGTTGCGAGAGTGGTGTTGTAATTATAATCGCCTATGCCGTTCTTGGTAATTCTACCTTTGGTATCATAAAGTTGTTCTCTTCGATACACCTTACCGCCAATAACATTATCAATCAAGAAAACATTTAGTGCTGTTGTCGTTGTTTTCTCTATGCGTAATACTAGTGTTGTGTATTGTGTAACGGTGTGATTAATGTACACATTACGTCCTACTGTTACTGTTTGATAAAAATACTTTGTGCTGTTTCCTGTAGTTGGGTCTTTCTCTTCGATGTAGACTTTTAACTCATCTGTACCCATAACTCTATTTAAGTCAAAATTCAAGAGTACGCTATCGCCTAGTTTAGCTCCAACTTGTATTGTTTTTTTGACGGTGGCTCCCGCTATTGCGGCTTGAGTAGTAAGCTGACCTGCAGAACTGCTTGTGGTTGCTCCAGCTTCGGCTTGAAACCCCTCGGTATCTGTGGTGCTAAAGGTGTTGTTTATAAACTTCTCATTGGTGGTAATTGTGGTGAGCCTGTCTAGGGTATCATATCCAAATTCTTCACTATAATAGCCATGAAGCATATTCTGCCTGTTTTGTAATGTTCCTTTTACGGCATTAAAATTATACCTATTGTCTAAAATAGTGGTGGTGCCTTTGAGGTGGTTTTGTGAGGTAAAGTACCCATCTGCTGAATACTGGTTCGTTATGTTTACGCCATTGCCCAAGGTTTCGGTAAGGGATTGCATTTTTTCGTTGGCGGTATTCAATTGCCACAAAACGGCATCGGTAGCATCGGTCATTTTATCCATAATACCGTTGTAAGTATTGTAGGTATTCTTGGTCATGATGCTGGTGCTCAAGCCTGTGGTTAGCTCTTGGGTAGCATTGACGGCTGTTATTGGTCTCCCGTAACTATCGTAGGTGATGGTTTTGGTTTGAGTAAAACTAGTATTACTCTCGGTGGTGGTGGTGAGTCTATGTAACGAGTCAAAACCATAGGTAAAAGTATCAATAGGTGTTCCTATTGCTTTTTTACTACTTTCAGAGGTAAGTTGGGCAAAGGAATTATAAACATAATCAGTTTCAAAATCAGCTCCATCTCCCCCTGTTTTTTTCTTAAGGAGCTTTCCATAAGTATCATAGGTATTGGTTGTTGTGCCTTTAGGGGTGGTTTCGGTCAAGGGCTGTCCAAAAGCATCATAGGTGTAACTGTACGTGCCAGCGTTAGGGTCGTTCATGGCTGTTTTATTCCCCCATCCGTCTATGCTTATGCTTACTTTATGCCCATCATAGTTTGATTCTTTGAGTTGTCCATTGGCATAAAAAGTAAAATTGATGGTGCCGCCTGGGTCTGTAGTTTGTATTTTATTGCCTAGTGCATCGGCGGTGGCAGTGGTTATTTTGCCATCATCGGTGCTGGTTGTAGTTAAGCCAGCATAGGCCAGCGTTTGAACTCGTCCGGCTGGTGTTGTTACTTTGGTAGGGCGTTGTAAATAATCGTATTCGTATGCAGTCCATTTTGTAGGAGCTGTATAATAAGGCTCGCTTTCTTTTAGTTTTCGACCCAAGGCATCATAAACTACTTGTTTGGATATGGTGGAGTTGATTGCAAATCCTTTTGTGGTAGTTACAATTGCTCTGCCCAAAACATCGTATTGGGTTATGGATTTGGCTTGGTCTCCCACGGTGTTTTCACTCGTAGTCGTGTAGCCTCCATCGGATAATTTAACATACGAAATCGTAGTTTCCAATGGGGTTAATGATACACCAGTAGTCTTGCTTTTGGTTAGTTTGCCCCAATTGTCGAACGTATAATCGCTCACTACCCCCAGATAATTAGTCGATTGGGTTACTTGTCCTAGAGTGTTATAAACAAAATTAGTTACAAAGCCTTGATGATCCGTTTTCTTGGTTACAAAGCGTTTTGTAGGGTCATACTCATCTATTATTGTTCTTGCTGCAATAGGAGTGGGTGCTGCTGGAGCTGATACGGTTTTGGTCAATAAATTCCCTATCGCATCATAGGTCATATCCTCTACAATGGCGTAGGTATTATTACCTGTTTTCTCGGTTTTTGTTAGGTTGTTACCCGTATACGTATAGGCTTCTCCACTTACTCGTGTGTCCGGTGTATAGCTGGTTGTACTTGTATTCGTAGACTTGGGTCTACCTATATAGTAGGCACTACCAACTCCTGTTGGGTTGTTGTCATAGGTAGTAGTACTTGTAGTAGTACCTTGTAATGTTGAACCAATGTATTGTTTAGAAACAGTGCTAGTTTGCAATCCATAATAACTGGGTGAAGTTACTGTTCCGTCATAAGTAAAAATACTTTCGGATTTGACGGTTGTAAGGGCATCTAGCGCAGTTTGAGAACTCAATAAAACATTATAAACTTTAGAAGTTGGATTAACATAAGTAGCAAAAACATTGGTTTTGGTACTCAACAAATTATCTGGAACAGGAGCAAAAACGGTCGCAGCATTAGTACTAGACCACGTTATGGTGTTGGCACCACGTAGGTTTTCATCGTTGTTATAAGTTGACCAAATTTTAGGATCAGTAGCGGAGTCAACATACCAGCTACTTCTGGAGGTGCGCTTGAAACCTACCGTTCCGTAATTGAAATTAGAAATATAGCCGCTGTACTTAAAATCTTGGTATTTAGAAACGCCATTGATAGTTGCTGTTACTTTAGAAACCAAAAAACTACTAGTATTGCGAATGACCTCTAGATTAGGATATACAGACGTATTGCTAGAGGAATAAAAATCAGTAGCATAATTTCCCAGCCCACTGTCCGTAGCTTCCATTGTTTTGTAATCAATAGTTTGCTTGATGTTGCCATTGGATTCCGTTACCGATTTAAGTCTGTTATCGGTATCCAAATTTTTATTGAACTGGTAATATTCAATTTTGTTATAATGCCCACGAACAATTACTAGATCGGTATTGCCACCTTGGTATTTGTAATTAGAAGTGATTGGGATTGGGATGTCAGGTGATGGCGAATCAAAAATACCAGAATCGTATGTTAAGGGGAAAGTTGTTGTACTAGTAGTATTGCCTATATTATTACTAAAAGCAGTAACGTTCCATTGTGTATTATGGTCATTTATAGTCCAAGCAGGTTTGTAGTATTTACGCCATACTCTAACTAAATCTGATTTTCCATCGCCATTAATATCAATGGCATAATAGCTGCTTAAATGGGTTTGGGTATTGTAATAAGTTCCCGTATTAGGCCAGTATTCTACAATGTTGTGAGATTCTTTTACGAAAAATTCTCCTGCTGTTGGTTTTGGATTGGCATAATAAATATTCCATAAGGTTTGATTGGGACTTTTTCCATCTCCGTCTGGTATCATAATATCAGTCTTGCCATCCCCATTATAGTCGCCAAAGAGTTTAAATTTACTTAAATTATTATCCGGAGTAGTACCTTCTCCTATAATTTCTAACTCCATCCAAGGTGAAGCTGAAAGTTGTTTAAAACTATAAACAACATAAGTATAATCTGGTTTTATTTGAAAAATATCCGATTTTCCATCGCCATTAAAATCCATTATATAATTACTACCACCTGAATTTGAACTCAATTTAAGGGTTGTGTAAGGCAATTTAACAAATCCTTTATCGCCCATAGTGACAGATGCGTTTACATTTAAATCAGCAACATACAAATCTTCTCCATTTGACTCAATAATTGCTTGAGTCAAGTAACCCCCGTCTGTATTTCCGCCACTTGCATTAACATAAAATGTAGTTTCTTTATGGTATTTTGTTTTTGGATTAATGATTAGAACTTCGCTAATGCCGTCTCCGTTAAAATCCCCTTCCAAATATTGACTGCTAACACCAACTGTTGGAGCAACAAAAGCATTGTTAGCCCCCATATACTGGGTTACATTAACATATTTTCTAGTTTCGGCTTCTGCAATTAGTGGTACTGTATCGGTACTCAATGATTTAGTGTAGCTTAATTGGATTGTGTTGTTTGTTAAATTATAGACTTTGAAAGCTTTAGAATTTGAGATGTTATCCTCAAAAATAATTGATTGAAACTGATTCAGTTTGCTACTAGTCAATGTTGTTGCGGTAAATACTTGCCACTTGCTTGCAGTAAAAGGTAAATTAACAGGTTCATTTCCTGTGGTTCCGTTAAATAGATTGACATAAACTTGATTGTTAGCCACAAAATCTAATCGTCCGTCTCCATCAAAATCTCCTGCTAAATCGGTTTCATTAAAATTCAAGGTATTGGTATAGGTTTTTTCTGTTCTTGTTGTTGTAGTTGGCGTTGTATTGTACTCAAATATTACAGGATTTGACACTTCGCCAATTGTGTTAGACTCGACTATACTAGTCACTCGTTCGTATCCTAAACTAGTATCAGCAACTTGAGTCAGTTGGTATTTTCGAAATAATACGGTATTTGCTACTACTTGAATGTTATCAAGAATTTTAGTAGCATAAACGGGAACTCCTTTTGTATAATCTCTTTCTATGCGTTTAGCATCTCGGTAATTAAACTGAATCTTGTCTTGAGCGATAATTCCAGCTGTTGCATTACCACTAAAGGTAATATTGTCAACATACAACTGGTTGGTGCTATTAAAGGTTACAGTAGTGTAATTGTAATTAATAGTATTGCCATAGGTATCCTCAAAGCGTACAATATACCAAGCATTTGTTGATACTGCGTTTTGGTAAGTTCCACCGCCCGTACTGCCGTACCAAGTTCTAGAACCATCTGGAGTAGTAACAATAAAAAAAGTAGCAGCACCACCGTTTTCAATCTTCAACTCAATTTTAGTATTGCTTTTGTATTCGGTTTCATAAGTTGAGCCTGTTGTCCAATACGTTCCTGTTTTTAAGAGTAACCGTTGTCCGTCAAGAGCGAGTTTATCATCGGCATCAAAATCGACTCCGTCAACAAAACCATCAATATCTCTTCTAGTCGCCATACGGCTGATGGTTGAGATGCTATTGATATTCCATCCTTGTCCTGCAATACCGCCTCTTACGCCACTACTATAGGTGAGATTTATAATTGGTGCTACATTTTTTATACTAGGCGGCATAGCAATAGGCAAATTATAAACTGCTGAACCCGAATTAGAAATTTGCAACTCGCCTTTGGTGTCTTGAAAATTCTGTCCAAAAAACAATTGACTTATAAAAAAGCAGAGGAGGATGTAATAGTGCTTCATTTTTTTTGATTTTATAAAAATAGTAGACTGATAACTTTAATGACAATTACTATTTTATTGCTTGACAATTTTAATCTTTTTTTGCTCCCCATTAGTGTAGTTGAAAATAATAAGATACATTCCAACAGGGTAGGATAGAAATGGTATTGTGCAGGAAGTATCCTTATTAGTTTGCGTAAAAGATTTTAAGGTTCGACCGTTCAAATCATAAACTTGTATGGTGGTCACTGGATTAGTAAGTGCTAATTCCCATTTTAAATACAACTCTTCCTTGACCGGATTGGGGTAATAGGACACTAAATCCGAAGCTTCGCTGGGTATCAGTTCTTCTTTTTTTAGCATTTTGGGATTACTCACATATTTAGCATTGGGGTTCGTACAGTTAATACAAAGTTCCCGTTGCACTTGGTTTCCCGCAGTATCGTAGGTAAAGACGATTTTGTCAGGATTTTGAGCCATTGCTATACAACAACAAAACAACAGTAATGGAGAGTAGTATTTTTTCATAAAAAAAGGGAGGTTAATGATTACAAAAATACCCCCCCCCATTTTTATTAAACCTAAAATTTCGTGTTAAATTAATGTTAAATGTAGTAATTATTCATTTTGATGGTCAGTATTGAGTTGTCAACGCAGGTAAAGCAAAGTGTTCGTCTATTCATTTCTACGGCAGGGCGTTCGCCCAATGTCGTTAGGTTAAGGAATTACTCTTTTTTTTCACGCAGATTTTGCAGATTTGCGCAGAAAAACGAGAAAAAAAATGCTGAATCTGCGTGCTGATTTTATAATTTTCTGCTTAACTTAATAACATTGGGCATTCACTTTTAAAACAATTGTAAATAAAAAAAGAAAATACACCACTGATTACTTCGCCTGTTCACTCTCGTTCGAGTCACAAATTTTAAAACTAAAATAATTCTGGAGTGCTGTGAAATGATTTCATCAGACGTAGAAATAATTTTTTTAAAAACCATATAAGGCATTTAAGGACATATAAGGTTGTTGTTTCATCGATTTTTAAAAAACTGAATTTTTAGTAATCCCACTTATAGAATCCTTAAATCCTTGATATGGTTAATCATTTTATCAGGAGCGAAAACTATTTTATCAAGCACAAAAACTATTTTATCAGGCGCAAAAACTATTTTATCAGGCGCAAAAATCATTTTAGCAGGTGCAGAAATCATTTTAGCAGGTGCGAAAATTATTTTATCAGGTGCAGAAATCATTTTAGCAGGTGCAAAAACTATTTTATCAGGCGCAAAAATCATTTTATCAGGTGCGAAAACTATTTTATCAGATGCGAAAATTATTTTTGCAAGAGACTTACCTATCCACACCCTTATATGCCCTTAAATGCCTTATATGGTTTTAAAAAATAAAAGGTCATAAAATACAATTTTGAATTCCGCATAGAAATAGTAAGTAATTATAATGTAGTATTTTTAACAATAAATTATGGTTCATGACAGTATATTGGTTTAGTTTTTGATTTTTGGGTAGTACTATTAACAATTTAAATATAAATGTATGACTGGTTATCTAGAACAAACAGATGAGAAATTAGCCCTTCAGTTGACTAATTTTACTTCAAAAATTGACACCTACAATGTTGCTTTTGGCATTACTGCCGCCGAAGTAACGAGCATCAAAGCCGATGGGGTTTATTTGGCTTGGTCCATTACCAATTTCAAAAAAATTGAAACCTACAAAAAGAATTGGACTACCTTCAAGAACATTCTCAAAAAAGGAGAATCGAACGTAACGAGCAATACTGCGCCTCCAGCTCCCGTGCTAGATGCCACGCCGCCCGTTGTACCTCCTGGGGTGGTGACCCGCTTTACTACGATGGTCAACCGCATCAAAGCCCACCAAAGCTATACTACTGCTATTGGTCAGAATTTAGGAATCGAAATGACAAACACCCAAAGAGTAAATTTAGATTCGGCTCAACCAACCCTAAAAACCGTTATGCGTGGCGGACAAGTAAACCTACTCTGGAAAAAAGGAAAATTTGGTGGTATCCTAATCGAGAAAGACAGCGGAGTAGGTTTTGTAACCCTCGATAAAGATTTTCACCCTGATTTTATAGACAATTCCACCATGCCCGCACAAGGTCAAAGTGCCGTTTGGAAATACAGAGCCATCTACTTGCTCAATGACGAAAAAGTTGGTTCGTGGAGTGATGTCGTTACTATTAGCGTTACCTCATAGGCTTGGTTACAAGTTTTAAAAGTAAAAACCCTTTCCGTCTACATTTAAGATGGGAAGGGTTTTTTTATGAAAATTAGCGGGATTTAGGGATTGAAATTCCTTGTAGTATACTTGTTTTGAAATTGGCACAAGTAACGAATTGTACCATTGAAGTGATTTAGACTTTTCTATTTGCTAAAAATTTGTCTTTTGCACCCAATTTTAGCCTTTTTTTCGTTCCATAGCCCAGCTATGCATCTTAAAAAAGACTAAAATTGGGCACAAAATCCAAAATTTTCACTTAAATACAAAAAGTCTAAATCACTTCATGACCTAAATACAAGTTGCATTCAAAAAAACAATGTGGCATTACCATCTAATTCCGTTATGAAAACCAATGCCCTAGCCCAGACAGTAGTGTAAAGCCCACAGCGAAAAACCCTATTTTTCTTGCCAGAAAAGAGCGACCAGCGGAAGCTCCTTTTCTGGTTTAGAAAAACAGGATTTTGAGTGAGGACTTGTAACGGATAGCTGGAAATAGCTCCTGCAACTATTTTAGGTTAGCATTTATAAGCAATTTGCGCAATATTGCATTATACTCGAAGTTGAAATACCTACCTTTAAATGAGGGAGAAAATCAGAAATTCACCAATGTATTATTTAAAAAAACCAACCCAATTATCCTAAAAAAATTTAACACTTGTTTACTAGAATCACACCTTAATCAATCCTGAAAACAATAGCTTTATAGAATTGAATTCCAAAAAAAAACTAGCTATAAAACACTATAAAAAACGACAAAAACAAAATTACTTCTAATAAATTATCCCATTTTAGAAAATAAAAAAGCGGAAAAAGAAGTTCTTTTTAATTGAAAATAGTAGTACGATTTCAAAAAGGTTTGTAACATCTGGTATTCAAAAATTTAAATTAAACTGTTTCTCGAAAATTGATTTACAACAATTAAATTGTAAGTTTGTTTTTAAGAAACAGTTTTTATTTACGGAAAATAAATTTTAGGAATCCATCCATGCACAACACTACGCTTAAACAAATTGCCATTCAACTTGGGATTTCTATAACCACTGTTTCCAAGGCATTGAAAGACTATTCAGATGTAAGCGTGGCTACTAAAAAAGCTGTTGTGGATCTAGCCACCAAATTAAATTACACGCCCAATAGTTTTGCTGTAAATTTAAGAACCAAAGAGTCCAAAACCATTGGTTTGATCGTACCTACAGTGGATTATCATTTTTTTTCAAAAGTGTTTAAAGGCGTATTAGAAGAAGCCGAAAAAAGAAATTATCTCGTTATAATATTGCGCTCCAACGAAAAATTAGAGCTAGAGAAAAAACAACTTGCCCTTTTATTAAACAAGAGAGTCGACGGTATTTTGCTATCGCTTTCTAATGAAACGGGCGATTTTCATCACATCAACAACGTTTTAGCATTAAAAACGCCACTAGTACTTTTTGACAAAATAGCAAAACTGGTAAACTGCTCAAAAATTAGCATCAATGACCGAAAAGCATCTTATGATGCCGTTACCTATTTGATACAAAAAGGACGCAAAAAAATAGCTCATTTTAGAGGATCCTACATGCCCCAGAATTCCATAGACCGCTTTTTGGGTTATAAAAAAGCACTCGAGGACAACAACATCACGTATGATTCGACTTTAGTTTATGTTTGCGATAGTAATTTAGACTTTGAAGACGGATACAATAATGCCAAAAAAGCACTCGAGGAACATCCAGAAATTGATGCCATTTTTGCCATTACCGATTTGGTTGCAGTAGGAATTCTAAAATATTGTAAGGATGCAGGTATTGAAATTCCCACACAAATTGCCCTTTTTGGATTTTGTAATTCCTTTGTAACTCAAGTAACTTCGCCAAAACTCTCTACAGTAGACCAACCTGGATTCGAAATAGGAAGACGCGCTGCCTCGGTATTATTTGACGAAATTAATTTAAAGAAAAACAATCTACCCGTTGTTTTTCAAACTATCGAATTAGAAACTACAATTTTAGAAAGGCAATCCTCCTAATTTTGACCACCTATTTTTATCTTTACACGAAATAGGGAATAAAAAAGATTTTCTTTTTAAAATTTTATAGAAATCAATATAAAAACAATACCTTGGAATGCAGTATGTGAACTACTTTTTTTTAAAAACTTATTGAATTAGTAACTACAAAAAAAGGTTCGTTATTCCATCATTTTTTAATATTAAAAAGCAACAAGCTTTATGAAAGACATAACTCTTAAAGAAATTGCATCACAGTTAGGGATTTCGATTACTACTGTATCGAAAGCGTTGAAAAACTATCCCGATGTAAGCGAAAAAACTAAAAAAGCGGTCATTGAAATGGCACAAACATTGCATTATACACCCAACAGTTTTGCTGTGAATTTAAGAACCAAGGAGTCCAAAACCATTGGTTTAATAATCCCAGAGGTAATGCATCACTTTTTTTCGAATGTAATTAATGCCATAATTGACGAAGCCGAAAAAAATGGTTATTTGGTCATCATTTTACAATCCAACGAATCATTAGAATTAGAAAAAAAACAAGTAGAATTACTAATCAATAAAAGAGTTGACGGGATTATTATGTCCCTTTCTAACGAATCTAATAATGACGATCACGTAAAAGAAATCATCAATAGAGGTATTCCATTTGTGCTTTTTGATAAAATTACAAAGCTGGCTAAATGTTCCAAAGTCATTATCGATGATCAAAAAGCAGCTATCAATGCAACGCAACATTTAATCGATCAAGGATGTAGAAAAATTGCACATATTAGAGGACCATTAAACCCACAAAATGCAATTGACCGTTACATTGGATACAAAAAAGCGTTAGAAAAAAACAACATTTCCTTTGATGCATCGCTAGTCTATACCTGCGAGAATGTTACTTTCGAGGAAGGCATCGAATTTACGGAACAAATTTGCAAGGATCATCCAGATGTAGACGGGATATTTGCCATCACGGATTTAGTTGCCGTTGGCGCCTTGTCCTATTGCAACGATCACAACATAAAAGTGCCGGAGCAGATAGCCATAATTGGTTTTAGTAATTGGTTTATGTCACAAGTAATTACTCCTAAATTGAGTACTGTAGACCAACCCAGTCACCAAATGGGGATTGAATCATTCCAGCTCTTATTGGAAGAAATGAATTGCCACAAAGAAGGAATTCCATTTACACCAAGAACCATTTTACTGGAAACCAGCGTTATTGTTAGGGAATCTAGTATGCGATAAACTATTATTGGCATTACTAGGAATTGGTTAAAGTTAGCAATTGGTTGAAAAATTAATCGCTTTGGTAAAATTCTTGTTGGATTCCTATTTTATAAAATCTATATTCCTTTGCAACCCTTCATATTTGGCTCTTTTGAGTGGTGAATCTTTAAAAACTAATTTAAAAGTCTCTTCGGTAATTTCCTCCCAATCCCTTTTGGATAATTCAAGAACATCTGGATTGGGACTAAATAAAGGTTCATTGTGCGGTGTAGAAAACCGATTCCAAGGACATACATCCTGACAAATATCACAGCCAAATGCCCAATCAGCAAATTTTCCTTTCATTTCGTTAGGGATGTTTTCTTTGAGTTCTATCGTAAAATAGGAAATGCATTTGCTACCATCCACAACATAGGGAGCCACAATTGCAGCCGTTGGACACGCATCGATACAGGCGGTACACGTTCCGCAATGATCCGTTATGGCGTGGTCATATTCTAACTCTAAATCAATAATCAACTCGGCTATAAAATAAAAAGAACCTACTTTTTGAGTAATCAAATTACTGTTTTTACCTATCCAACCCAAACCGCTTTTGGCCGCCCAAGCTTTATCAAGAACAGGAGCCGAATCGACAAATGCGCAACCCGAAACGGCACCAATAGTAGCCTGAATTGAAAAAAGCAACTCCTTAAGTTTTTCTTTGATAACTAAATGATAATCTTTACCATAAGCGTATTTAGAAATTTTATACGAATCAGGGTTTTGAGTTTCTGAAGGATAATAATTTAACAGAAGAGAGATCACACTTTTTGCACCATCAACGAGCAATGTAGGGTTCAATCGTTTATCAAAATTGTTTTCCATGTAGGTCATTTGACCATTCCTGTTTTTGGCGAGCCAATCTTCCAATCGGGTAGCTTCTTCCTCTAGAAAACCTGCTTTGGATATACCACATGACAAAAATCCGAGGCGTTTGGCTTCGGATTTTATGAATTGGGCGTATTTATTTTTGTTATTTATCAACTTAAAAAATTAAAAAAGTCCTCCTTGAACATTAGTTTTTACTTTCCCCAAATGTTTGTATGCTTTTTCAGTGACTTCTCTTCCCCTTGGTGTCCGCATAATAAAACCCTCTTGAATTAAGAATGGTTCATACACTTCCTCAATGGTTTCGCTGCTTTCAGATACGGCTGTCGCCAAAGTAGAGAGACCAACAGGGCCACCTTTGAACTTATCTATAATTGTATTCAAAATTTTATTATCCATTTCGTCTAGCCCATGTGCATCAACATTTAAGGCTTTTAAAGCATAACGAGCAATTTCTATGTCAATAGTGCCATTGCCTTTAATTTGAGCAAAATCACGCACTCTACGTAGCAATGCGTTCGCAATACGAGGCGTACCTCTACTCCTACCGGCAATTTCAATAGCGGCTTCCATAGAAATAGGCATTTTGAAAATCATCGCACTTCGCTCAACAATGGTTGTCAAAAGTTCGGTGGTGTAATATTGCAATCTGGAAGAAATACCAAAACGAGCACGCATAGGAGCGGTCAACAATCCGGATCGAGTGGTAGCACCAATTAAAGTAAAAGGATTCAAATTGATTTGAACCGTCCTTGCATTAGGCCCTGATTCAATCATAATATCAATTTTGAAATCTTCCATGGCAGAGTACAAATACTCTTCGACAATAGGACTCAAACGATGAATTTCGTCAATAAACAGAACATCCCGTTCTTCCAGATTCGTTAGTAAACCTGCCAAATCCCCGGGTTTATCCAGAACAGGTCCGGAAGTAATCTTAATACCAACTTGCAATTCGTTCGCCAAAATATTAGCCAAAGTGGTCTTACCCAATCCCGGAGGCCCATGAAAAAGCGTATGATCTAGGGCTTCATTACGTTGATTAGCAGCAGCAACAAAAACTTTCAAATTCTCTAACACTTGATCTTGACCCGCAAAATCATCAAAACTTAAGGGTCGTAATCTTTTTTCGATATCAAGCTCTTCGGCATTAAAATTTGTATTGGTAGGATCTAAATTTTCATTCATTGGATAAAGATAAAAAAAGTAAGCGATGTATTAAAAAAAAATGCCTTTCAAAATAGAAAGGCATTTTTATATTTTTAAAAAAGATTAGTGATGTAAAACTTCTTCACCTTCTTTCATTGGAACGTTTTGCGGTACAAAATCAACATCATGACCCGGCTTACTGTAATCATAAGGCCAACGGTGTACTTCTGGAATTTCGCCTGGCCAGTTGCCATGTATATGTTCTATAGGTGCCGTCCACTCCAACGTGTTTGATTTCCATGGATTTTGAACTGTTTTCTTACCGTAGAAAATACTACTAAAGAAATTGTATAAAAATACCAATTGAAAAGCACCACCAATTAAGGCAAAAACAGTTATTAAAACGTTGACATTTTGCAAATCGTCAAATAATGGAAAGTTAGTGTTTGTGTAATAACGTCTAGGTAAACCAGCAAGTCCTATAAAGTGCATTGGAAAAAACACACCGTAAGCACAAACTGCAGTAACCCAAAAGTGAACATAACCTAGGTTTTTATTCAACATTCTACCAAACATTTTTGGAAACCAATGGTAAATACCAGCAAACATACCATACAATGCAGAGATACCCATAACCAAATGGAAATGCGCTACAACAAAATAAGTATCATGCACATTAATATCCAAAGTACTATCTCCAAGAATAATTCCTGTAAGACCTCCAGTGATAAAGGTCGAAACCAATCCAATTGAAAACAACATTGCAGGATTCAATTGCAAATTACCTTTCCACAACGTAGTAATGTAATTAAAAGCTTTTACAGCAGATGGAATTGCAATCAATAAGGTGGTAAACGTAAATACCGAACCTAAAAATGGATTCATACCCGAAATAAACATGTGATGTCCCCAAACGATGGTTGACAAAAATGCAATAGCTATAATAGACATGATCATTGCTCTGTATCCAAAGATCGGTTTTCTTGAATTAGTTGCAATTACTTCAGATGTAATACCCAAGGCAGGCAAAAGGATGATATACACTTCAGGATGACCAAGAAACCAAAATAAATGTTCAAATAAAACAGGTGAACCTCCTTGATAATGCAATACTTCTCCAGCAATGTAAATGTCTGAAAGGAAAAAGGAAGTACCAAAACTTCTATCAAAAATTAACAATAAAGCAGCAGATAAAAGTACTGGAAACGAAATAACACCAATAATAGCAGTAACAAAGAAAGCCCAAATTGTTAATGGTAATCTAGTCATAGACATACCTTTTGTTCTCAAATTGATAACTGTAACAATATAATTTAAAGATCCCATCAAAGAGGAAGCAATAAATATAGCCATAGAAACTAACCATAAAGTCATACCCATTCCTGATCCTGGAATAGCTTGTGGCAAAGCACTTAATGGAGGATATATTGTCCAACCAGCGGAAGCAGGTCCTGATTCTACAAACAAGGAACTAACCATTATAATTGAGGATAGAAAAAACATCCAATAGGACAACATATTCATAAATCCCGATGCCATATCTCGTGCACCAATTTGAAGCGGTATCAATAAATTACTAAATGTTCCGCTCAATGCAGCGGTTAACACAAAGAATACCATTATAGTTCCATGGATTGTTACTAAAGCTAGATAACGATCATTAGCCATTACCCCATCTGGAGCATAAGAATCACCCAAAACAATACTAAATATCTTAAATGATTGTTCAGGCCAAGCTAACTGCAATCTAAAAAGCAGGGAGATAGCAACTCCAATAACACCCATAATAATACCTGTAATCAAGTATTGCTTGGCAATCATTTTATGATCAATACTAAAAATGTATTTAGTTATAAATGTATCTTTATGGTGGTGTTCGTGTTCGTGTCCGTGATCGTGAACTTCTGCTGACATATAATTTTACTTTAAATTTTTCTTACTAATTATTTCATGTCTACTTTAGCAACAGCTACAGTATCCATCGTTTTTGTTGAATCAACACCAACTGCACCATCAACCGGAGCGAGAGTGTTAGCCTTTTTAACTTCTTGAATAACAGTTGTTTTATCTTTGAGCCATTTAGCATACTCTTCTGGAGTGTCAACAATTATTTTCATTTGCATGTTATAATGAGAAGCGCCACAAATTTTGTTACACAGTAATAAATAATCAAATGTGTAAGGATCCAATGCTGTTTCACCATTAGCAACTAATTCAATACTCTTTTTAGCACGTATAGCATTAATATTGGCCACTTTCTCAACCATGTAAGGCAATGCTTGATATTCGGCTGTAGTGTAAATTGGTGTAAATGCAAATTCAGTAACCATTCCAGGTACACAATTCATTTGAGCTCTAAAATAAGGCATGTAAGCAGAGTGCAAAACATCTTGTGAACGCATTTTGAAATGTATCTTCTTTCCTTTTGGGATATGCAATTCGGTTACAACAAAATCATCTTGAGCATTAGGATCAGATAAATCAACACCAAGGCTATTAACACCTTCAATTAATCTAACATTGGCTTTTCCTAAAACTTTATCAGCTCCAGCGTAACGTGCTGTCCATTTAAATTGTTGTGCGTATAATTCAATAACTACAGTATCTTCATCTTCATCGATAAACATAATATTTGTCCAAGCATAAAGACCGTAAAGAATCAAACCGGCCAAAACAATAGCTGGTATAACACTCCAAATTGCCTCTAACTTATTGTTATCAGCAAAATACAACGCTTTTTGATCTTTTTTGCCTCTGTATTTAAAGGCAAAATAGTGTAATAAAACTTGAGTGATTGCTTGAACTGTAAATATCAATATCCAAGTAATATTCATTAAGTTGTCTACAGTAGCACCATGGGCAGATGCAGGAGTATGAAGTACTAAATTACCCCACGTAAACAAACCATAAATAGTAAAAATATAAATGAAGGACAAAAAGCCAAACATCAAATACCCTTGTACATTATTATCATTATCCGTAGCTACTTGTGAATTGTCTGTATTTGAACCAACTTGAGTGAGATCAAAAATTTTCGTCAATTGCCAAAGAGCAACAGCCAATAAAACTAAAACTATAATTACCAACAAACTTGTCATCTGTTTTTCTATTTTAAATATTAATAATGAAAATGTTTACTTTCGTCGATGAAAGGATTTCTTTTAGGTAATAAAGGAACTTTAGTCAATGCTGTAAAAACAACAAAAATAAACAATCCAAGGAAAAATGCTAATGAAGAAATTTCAGAAACTCCAATAAACCAGCTACCTCCAACAGTTCCAGGCATAATCATATTGAAAAAATCAACGTAATGCCCTAATAAAATTACAATTCCTGCCATAACCAAAATCCAAGTAATTCTTTTAAAATCGGTATTGATTAAAATTAAAATAGGAAATAAGAAATTCATAACAACAGCACCAAAGAAAGGCAAATTATAAACTTGAATACGAGTCACAAAGTAAGTAACCTCTTCAGGAATATTAGCATACCAAATCAAC
The DNA here is from genome assembly GCF_007097245.1 of Flavobacterium restrictum. GTDB lineage: Bacteria > Bacteroidota > Bacteroidia > Flavobacteriales > Flavobacteriaceae > Flavobacterium > Flavobacterium restrictum. The sequence continues at coordinate 20,714 of NZ_VJZT01000014.1, forward strand.
ATGAATTGTGAAAACCATAAATAAGTCCAAAAAACACTAATACCAAACATGAATTTAGCTAAATCATGAATATGACTTGTATTAACATTTTGTAAATAGCCTCTTGATTTCAAATACACAGTAACCATAGCAATCATAGTAATACCACTTACAAAGAAACTGGCAAAAACATACCATCCAAACAAAGTACTTGACCAATGTGGATCAATAGACATAATCCAATCCCATGACATGATCGATTCCGATACGATAAAGAAAACCAAAAACATCGCTGATATGTTGAAATTCTTTTTATAAAAACTATTATCGTTAGACTCATCTTGAGCCAGGCAATTTTTTCTAGAAAAATAACGATACGCATTCCAACCTAGTAAAAAGATAGTGGCTCTTAAAATCCAAAATGGAAAATTCAAATACCCTGATTTACCAGCAATAATTTTATCAAAATCTACACTTTTGGGATCCGTTATTCCTTCATTCAACCATATAAAAATATGATTCATGTGAAAACCAGCCAACAATAAAAACACAAAAAACACAACTGAACCTACAGGCAAGTAAGCAGTAATTCCTTGCATAACTCTAAACAATACTGGAGACCAACCTGCTTGAGCTACTTGTTGAATAGCATAGAAAGCAAGAGTTCCTAATGACAATAGCATAAAAAAGATACACGCAACATAAAACGCTGCCCAAGGCTTATTTTGCAATTGGTGCAAAACATGTTCCAAATGTTCTTTGTGTTCAGTAGCTTCATTTACTTCAGATTTACCCGAAGTACTTGCGGCAACTTCATGTGAATTAACAGCCTCATGTGCTGTAGCGGCTGCATGTTCTCCATGACTTTCTGAAGCAAGCAAGGTTTCAACAGCTTTAATATCTTTTGGTGCAGTGAAAAAACCATATCCAATACCCAAAAGACCTACAGCCATAAGAATAAAAGAAAAAGTTTTTAATTTACTTGAAAATGTATACATATCTTTTACGATCAGTTTGTTCAACAATTATAATTTAGATTTTAGATTTATAACATAGGATGCTATCAACCAACGTTCATGTTGATTCAATTGATTCGCATAGGAACCCATAGAATTTAAACCATACGTTTGAACATGATAAACACTACCTTCAGTTATTACTCTATCTTTATAACTAGGAACGCCTAAAAACTTCCCTTGTGTAACTAGTTTTCCTTTTCCATTACCTTCGTTACCGTGACATATAGCACAATAAATTTCGAATAATTCTTTTGATTTAGCTACTTCTTTTTCAGAAATAGTATCCAAAGGAGATTTTGAATTCAATTTAGCCAATTCATAACCAGCTGTAGAATTTTCGTATTCATACACCTCAAAACCTCTTTTTATAGTTCCATCAGGAGGAAGTTGACCTTCTTTACCATTCTTGAACGCATTCGATTCAGAATAGGTTTCATAACCAACTGATTCGTACATGTTTGGAAAATATTGATAATTTGGTGCCGAATTGTTATGACAAGACGATGCTAACATCATAATACCAACCAAAAGTGTTATTTTATATATACTTTTCATAACTACAATTAATTCTTTTCTATTACTTTTACTTCAACTGCTCCAGTACTTTGAAAAAATGAAACTAATTCCTCTTCATTATCATGAATGGCAACTTCCATTAAAAAGTGATCATCAGTTGTTCTAACATCTGGGTTTTCAGCTTGTTTAAATGGCCACAATCTACTTCTCATATAAAAAGTAATAACCATTAAGTGAGCAGCAAAAAACACGGTTTCTTCAAACATAATTGGAACAAAAGAAGGCATATTCTCAATGTAACTAAAGCTTGGTTTGCCACCAATATCTTGCGGCCAATCCTGAATCATAATATAATTCATCATCCAAGTTCCAAAAGACAATCCACACAAACCATAGATAAAAGCACAAATTGCTAATCTTGTTGGAGGAATTCCCATAGCTTTATCCAATCCGTGAACAGGAAATGGACTAAAAACTTCTTCAATATGATGGTGTGCTGCACGTGTTTTTTTTACGGCATCCATCAATATGTCATCGTCATTATAAATGGCGTATATTACTTTATTACTCATGGTGTGCGTCTTTATTTGCTTCTCTTTCTTTAATATAATATTCTCCAGTAGCTTTTAATATTGTTTTAACCTCTGCTTGTGCTATTACTGGGAATGTTCTAGCATACAATAAGAATAACACGAAGAAGAAACCAATTGTACCTATAAATATTCCAATATCTACAAAAGTAGGGGAAAACATAGTCCATGAAGAAGGAAGGTAATCTCTATGCAATGAAGTTACAATAATTACAAAACGTTCGAACCACATTCCAATGTTAACAACAATCGAAATAACAAATGAAAACATGATACTTGTTCTTAATTTTTTGAACCACATAAATTGTGGTGAAAAAACGTTACAAGACATCATTGCCCAATATGCCCAAGCATAAGGTCCAGTCGCTCTATTTAAAAAAGCATATTGTTCATATTCAACTCCAGAATACCAAGCAATAAAAAGCTCCGTAATGTAAGCAACACCAACTATAGAACCTGTAATCATAATTACAATATTCATCAATTCGATATGTTGTAAAGTAATATAAGCTTCAAGGTTAGAAACTTTTCTCATTATGATAAGCAACGTGTTTACCATTGCAAAACCAGAGAAAACGGCTCCCGCCACAAAATAAGGAGGAAAAATAGTAGTATGCCATCCAGGAATAACCGAGGTAGCAAAGTCCATAGATACAATAGTATGCACTGAAAGTACAAGAGGAGTAGCTAAACCCGCAAGAACTAAAGAAACTTCTTCAAAACGCTGCCAATCTTTTGCTCTACCACTCCAACCAAAACTTAAAATAGAATATATTCGTTTGTTAAATGGTGTAATTGCTCTATCTCGCAACATAGCAAAATCAGGTAACAAACCAGTCCACCAGAAAACCAATGATACGGAAAGATACGTAGAAATTGCAAATACGTCCCAAAGCAATGGAGAGTTAAAGTTTACCCACAATGATCCAAATTGATTAGGAATTGGCAATACCCAATACGCTAACCAAGGTCGCCCCATGTGTATAATTGGAAATAAACCTGCTTGAATTACAGAGAATATAGTCATTGCTTCTGCAGAACGGTTAATTGCCATTCTCCATCGTTGACGAAATAATAAAAGTACCGCCGAAATCAAAGTTCCAGCATGACCAATACCTACCCACCAAACAAAGTTAGTAATATCCCAAGCCCAACCTACCGTTTTGTTTAATCCCCAAGTACCGATACCTGTAGATACGGTATAAATAATACAACCCAATCCCCAAAGGAAAGCGGTTAATGCGATTGTAAACACAATCCACCAATGCTTGTTAGCTTTGCCTTCAACTGGCGCTGCAACATCTACTGTTACGTCGTGATATGATTTATCACCTATAACTAAAGGTTTTCTAATACTTGCGTCGTATATATGAGACATATTCCTTTATATTGATTTTTAATTTATTTCTACGTATTTCTAACTTTAACATGATAAATCACGTTTGGTTTTGTACCAACATGCTCTAATAAATGATACATTCTTTCATCTTCAACAAGCTCTGCAACTTTAGATTCCTTATCATTTACATCCCCAAAAATCATTGCTCCTGTAGAACAAGCATTAGAACAAGCAGTTTGGAATTCACCATCAACAATAGCTCTTCCTTCGTTTTTGGCTTTCAAAATTGTCGCTTGTGTCATTTGAATACACATGGAACATTTTTCCATAACCCCACGAGAACGAACATTTACATCTGGATTCAATACCATTCGTCCCAAATCATCATTCATGTGATAATCAAATTGACTGTTTTCATTGTATAAAAACCAGTTAAAACGACGTACTTTATACGGACAGTTGTTCGCACAATAACGAGTACCTACACATCTATTATACGCCATCATATTTTGACCCTGACGACCATGAGAGGTAGCAGCAACTGGACAAACAGTTTCACAAGGTGCGTGATTACAATGTTGACACATTACTGGTTGAAAAGCCACTTGTGGATTATCCGAAGGGCTTTCTAATTCACCAAAACCACCCAAAGAACCTTCTTTACCAAACAATCCCTTGAAATTATCTTTCTTTTCATCATCTTCGGCAAAAGTACTTTCTGATGAGTAATATCTATCAATACGCAACCAGTGCATATCTCGGCTTCTTCTAATTTCTGATTTTCCAACAACTGGAACATTATTTTCGGCGTGACAAGCGATAACACAAGCACCACAACCCGTACAAGCATTCAAATCTATAGAAAGATTAAAATGATGACCAATCGAGCGATCAAATGAATCCCAAAGCCCTACAGAAGTAGCTTCAACTTCTTTATGATCTAAAGAAACCATAGGTTGTTCGTTCCAGATTTCAGCATCTTTGGTATTGAATATTTCTAAAGTTGTTTCTTTAATAATATCCCCTCTTCCCATCAATGTCTTTTGACCTTGAACACAAGCAAACTCATGTTCTCCATCGGCTTTTACAAATGTAATTGCTTGAACATTATTAAAACCTTTATATAAAGTGTAGGCATTCAAACCTACTTGCATTTCTTCTTTTAAAGCAGCCTTACGACCATACCCTAGAGCCATACCAACAGTACCAATTGCTTGACCTGGCTGAACTATAACAGGTACTTTATCAAAAGTAACACCATTAGCAGTCAAAGTAGCATAACTACCATTTAACCCTCCATTAGCAACAATTGCATTTGACAAGCCTAACGTTTTAGCATCGGCAGGCGCAACAGTAACATAATTATCCCAAGAAACTCTTGTTAAAGGATCTGGAAACTCTTGCAACCATGGATTGTTAGCTTGTTGCCCATCACCCATTCCAGTTTTTGTATACAAAACCAATTCGAATCCTTGAGCCACTTTAGATTGTGATAATCCATTTGCTGCCGCAGTATAATCAACTGAACTTGGCGAAGAAGCTGGAATAACACCAACAAAAACACCATCGTGCAATACTTTATTCCAAGAAGATCCCGCAACAATTCCTGCAGCGTTTGCTTTTAAATAATCATAAAAATTACCACCCAAACCATTCAGAGACACTAAAACATCTTGAAATTGTTTGGTATTAAACAAAGGACGAATAGTAGGTTGTGTAACACTATAGGTACCTTCTGTCAAACTCAAATCACCCCAAGATTCCAAATAATGAGGAACCGCAGCAGCAACAGTACTTAACAATGCTGTTTCATCTTCTTTCAAAGAAAAAGCAACCGATGTTTTCACTTTTTTGAGCCCTTGTTGAAAAGAGTTACTATCCGCCAAAGTGTAAACAGGATTTACGCCACTCATAATTAGAGTATGTACGTTACCCGCTTTCATTTCAGCTACCAATTGCGCTACTTTTTGGTTAGAACCTTTACGAATTTGTCTCAATCCAGTAGTTACAAAAGCTTCACTTAACAAGGCTTGGTTTATTGCCAAAACTAGTAATTGTGCATTTTTATCTTGAATACCAGAAACTAAAACTCCTTTAGAACCAGCTGATTTTAATTGCTGACCCGCTTTGGTTACTTCTGATTTGAATTTTGCATCCAATGCTACCGGAACAGATGCTCCAGTTACTATATTATAAATAAGAACTAATGCTTGTTTTTGATTCGCAGTAGACATTGCCAAACGCTTATCAGCAGCAGCACCAGACAAAGTCATATTAGCTTCTAATTGAAAATGACGTGACATTTTTCCTGCTTTCGGGATTCTACCTTGTGCATATCCTGAATCATACGAACCACCTTGCCAATCGCCAAGGAAATCCGCTCCAACAGACACAATCAAAGAAGCTTTTGAAAAATCATAATCTACAAGCGCTCTTTTACCATAAACTGTTTCAAAAGCATCCAACGCTTCTGACTCGGAAACAGCGTCATAAATAACGTGTTTTGCCGTTGGATTTTTTGAAATAAAATCAGCAATTAATTTCTCTGTAGATGGACTTGCCAAAGTATTTGTCAAAAGAACAATTTGTCCTCCTTTTGCTTTAGCATCAGCAATACTAGATTTAATTTTAGAATCAACAGCTGACCATGACGCGTTTTTGCCTTCTATTTTTGGTTCTTTCAAACGCATTCCGTCATATAAGGACAAAATAGAGGCGTGAATTCTAGCATTAGCCGAAAATTTAGCACCCGCAAGCGTATTATTGTCAATTTTAATAGGACGTCCTTCTCTAGTTTTTACCAATAAATTAGCAAAATCAAAACCATCAAAAACCGAAGTTGCATAATAATCTGCAATTCCAGGTATAATTTGTTCTGGCTGTAATACATAAGGAATTGACTTATGAACAGGGCCTTCACAAGCTGCAAGTGTAGCAGCTGCAGTAGTAAATCCAACGTACTTTAAAAAGTCACGACGTGTTGTAGCCGAAGAAGACAAAGCTTCATTATTACCTAGAAAATCTTCAGTAGGTATTTCTTCAACAAATTCGTTATTTTTAAGCGCCTCAACAATAGAACTATTTCCGTCTAGTTCTTCAACACTTTTCCAGTATTTTTTGTTTGATGACATATATAAATATTAAAATCTTAATAATTTGATTAATAGTGACATTTTCCACATTCTAAACCACCCATTTGCGCTGCAGTTAATTTTTCAACGCCGTATTTTTTAGAAAGTTGTTCGTGGATTTTGGTGTAATAGTCATTTCCTTCCATTTTAACTTCAGTTTTTCTATGACAATCAATACACCATCCCATGGTTAAAGGAGAAAATTGCTTCATCACCTCATACGTTTGAACAGGCCCATGACATGTTTGACATTCCACACCAGCTACATTAACGTGTTGCGAGTGATTGAAATAAACAAAATCAGGTAAATTATGGATACGAACCCATTTAACAGGTTCTGTTTTACCGGTATAACTTTGAGTTGAAGCATCCCAACCTACTGCTTTGTAGAGTTTTTGGATTTCACCATCATAAAATGCTTTAGAATGATCTGGAGTTGCAGTAGTATCCGAAACTTCGGCGATATTTTTATGACAATTCATACATACATTCAATGAAGGAATATTTGAATGTTTACTCACACGAGCGGCAGAGTGACAATATTTACAATTAATACCATTACTTCCTGCGTGAATTCTGTGCGAATAATGAATAGGTTGAATTGGCTCATAGTTTTGATCCACACCTACTTGCATCAAAAAGCCGTATACTAAATACGCTCCTGTTAACAATAAGAATATAGCTGAAACCAATACTAAAAATTGATTCTTTGCGAATGCTTTCCAAATTGGCATTGTTGTCTCTTTTGGAGCTACTTCAATTCCATTTGCTTTTGCTACTTTTCGCAATACATTATTAACCAAAACCAACATCACTACTAACATAGCCATTACCAATGCCAACGCACCAAGAATAACACTATTAGTAACTCCACTACCTTCTTGAGCCTTATCTACAACTGGCCCACCAACAGTTGCTGCAGGAGCCTCGGCTTTAGGTTCAGATGTGTAAGCAATGATATTATCAATATCTGTAGTTGCTAGTTGAGGAAAAGCAGTCATTACTGACTTGTTATTTTCTTCAAAAAGTTTCACAGCAGCCGCATCGCCAGACTTAATCATGTCAGAACTATTATGAACCCACTTGTAAATCCATGCCATTTCGTGTTTAGCAGCAACGCCTCTTAACATTGGCCCAGTTGCTTTAGCATCCAGTTTGTGACATGCCGCACAATTCGCATTAAAAAGCTCTTTTCCTTTTACAGGATCACCACCCGAAGCAGTTGCTACAGCTGCAGGTGCAACAGGCGCTGCCGCTGGCGCAGCAGTTTGTGAAAATGAAGTTAAGGAAATACATAGCGTCAAAGCAACACTAAAAAATAATTTCCTTGAGATCGAATTATGGTTACCCACCTTTTTCATATTATATAATGATTATCTACTAAAAATTGGCACAGTTTTTACTATAAAACAAACAGATAAAAACAACCTTATCTTTTAAAACTTCGACAAAAATACGACTTAAGAACTATTCACAAAACCCTTAAATAGCCTTAAAGAACAATTTATAATAATTCTAAATAATTTTTATAATTTACTTTCATTCTTTAAATAGTATTTTTGCATAAAAACCAACACGTTATGAGAAATTTAACATTTAAAAAAATATGTTTTTGCTTACTTACAATTTGTATTTATTCAAACAATTTAAGGGCTCAAGATAAAAACAATGGAATTAATCAGGATGAAAAATTTGGACAATTGTTAAATGAAAAACAAAAAATTAACGCTTCTTTATCTATAAATGATCGCTATAAAATACAGATTTATAGCGGAATAAGTGATGTCGCAAAGAAAACAATGAGCGAATTCAAACAAGAATTTAGTGATTTAGACGCTACTATTATTTTCAACACGCCAAACTACAAAGTGTGGGTTGGTAATTTTAGAACACGAATTGAGGCCGAAAGAAACCTAACCGAAATCAAACGAAAATATAAAAACGTATTGCTGATCAAACCAAATAAATAAAAAGATTCATTTGTTGCCAGAAATACTTAAATTTAACATAAAACAAACCACTTTACGGCTAGTTTAGCTAATAATATAAAACTAAAAGGTACAATTTATATCATTTTAAATTTATAAACTAGTCTACATTCTTTCGCATTGCGTGATAATAAGCCGCACGACTTAAAGGTTCATATTCTTCGGTTTCGCCTAGGAGCACTAATTTATCATTATCCGTTTTTCTAAAACTATAATTGGCTAAATTTCCAGTACGCGTACAAACCGCATGCACTTTGGTCACATATTCAGCGGTGGCCATTAACGCAGGCATAGGCCCAAAAGGATTTCCTTTAAAATCCATATCCAATCCTGCAACAATAACTCGAATACCTTGATTAGCAAGATCATTACAAACTCGCACGATTTCGTCATCAAAAAATTGCGCTTCATCTATACCCACAACATCACAACCTTGAGCCAAAATAGCAATATTTGCGGCAGCGGGAACTGGAGTCGAACGAATTTCGTTGCTATCGTGCGAAACAACCATTTCGTCATGATAACGCGTATCAATGGCAGGCTTAAAAATTTCTACTTTTTGCTTGGCAAATTGCGCTCGTTTTAGTCGGCGAATAAGTTCTTCGGTTTTGCCTGAAAACATCGAACCACAAATAACTTCGATCCAACCAAATTGTTCTTTATGATTTACTGTATTTTCGAGAAACATTTTGTATTTTTCAACTTTAAAAATAAATAGATTTTATTACTTTGTAATAGCAACAAATTTATTAAAAAACTCACGCCTTACTCACTATAATATTAAAAGTTATGAAAAAAAGATTGGAAGCCGATTTAATCAGCATTGCACACCGAATACTACAACTTAAAAATAAATCTGATATAAATTTGTTGTTTTTGGAAACCCAAAAACTATATGAAAAGCTTGCCGTTCTAAAATTTGTAGAAGAAAACCTAGGAGAAATAAAACCAACCATAGGTCAAGTAGCCGTTGAAAATGAAATAGAAATTGCTTTTTATAAAAAAGAAGCCGAAGAAAATGAGCCAAAAACAGCAGCAGTAATCCTTGAAGAAGAAGTTATCCTTCCTGAAGCAGTTCTAGAAACCGAAAAAGAAATTGTAACACTAGAAGAAAATTCAACATTAGAGCCACAAGAAATTGAAGCCACTGCAATACCAGAATCAGTAATCGAAATAATAGAACCAAGTGCCGCGACCTTCATCCCTTCGTTTGAATTTACGCCAGAAAACGAAGTAGAAGTAATACCAGAAATTGTCAAAACACCCGAAATAAAAAAACCAGAAGTAGTTCAAATTTCTTTTGAAGATTTATTAGGCGGCAATTATAACGACACTCATTTTGTAAAAGTAAACACATTAGACACCATACCAACTGCTATTGCTATTGAAACTCCAATTGAAATGGCAATTGAAGAAAAAGAAATCGAGGAGCCCAAATCAATTCCGTTAAATGAAAAATTAGTCAAAGGAATTTCGATTGATTTGAACGACCGAATTGGTTTTGTAAAACACCTTTTTGGGAACAGTTCCGAGGATTACAATAGGGTTCTAAATCAATTAATCACTTTTGACACCTTTCAAGAAACCAAACTTTTTATTGACGAAATGGTAAAACCAGACTATAATAATTGGTCAGGAAAAGACGATTACGCTGACCGATTTATGGAAATTATAGAAAAGAAGTTTTTATAAAAAATAGCCCATCCAAACAAACACGAATTTCGATTGCCATTGAAATTCGTGTTTAATTTTTAGTATTATGTCAAAATTATATATTGTGCCTACGCCCATCGGTAATCTCGAAGACATGACTTTTCGTGCCATCCGCATTCTCAAAGAAGTCGATTTAATCCTTGCCGAGGACACCCGAACCAGCGGAAAATTATTAAAACATTTTGAAATTGGCACCCACATGTACAGCCATCACATGCACAACGAGCATAAAACAATCGAAAATTTAATCTCAAGATTAAAGGCAGGTGAGAATATTGCTCTGATTTCGGATGCAGGAACCCCCGCTATTTCTGACCCAGGATTTTTACTCACTCGTGCTTGTGTTGAAAACAAAATTGAGGTAGAATGTTTGCCAGGCGCAACGGCTTTTGTGCCTGCTTTGGTCAATAGCGGTTTGCCCAATGACAAATTCGTTTTCGAAGGTTTCTTGCCTGACAAAAAAGGAAAACAAACCCGCTATCTCGCATTAGCCGAAGAAACACGCACCATGATTTTGTATGTTTCCCCACACAAACTGCTTAAGACATTAGTTGAATTTATCACTTATTTTGGCGAAGACAGACCTATTTGTGTTTCGAGAGAATTATCAAAACTACACGAAGAAAATGTTCGTGGTACCGTTCGAGAAGTGCTCACCCATTTTGAAAAAACAGCTCCAAGAGGCGAAATTGTAGTCGTTGTAGGTGGAAAAGTAGTGCTTAAAGAACCTAAAAAAAATAAATTTTCAGAAGAAGAATAAAAAAACATGAACATAACATCCTTTTTAGACAAACTAAAACAAACCCCAGAAACCATCCTTTTTACAGAAACAATTGCTGTAATTGAGGCCAATTATAACTTTACACCTAACGCTTTTAAAAACGGATTGCTAAATAATGCTGCAGGAGAAAATTCTGGCTCTTGTAAGTTATTTGCTTTCGCAAAATTACAGCAGTTAACCCAAACCGAAACATTAGCGTGTTTTGGCGCGTATTATTATCACGACGTTTTGAAAAATCCAGCAGGAAAGGATCATCAAAACATTCGCAATTTTATGAATACTGGTTGGAATGGAATTCAATTTGAAGGAGACCCTTTAGAGTTAAAATAAAAATAGGTAACTTATTTGTTTCAACATGTGGTTTTTTAATATATATTGAAACAAATAAGTTATATTGTATAAATAATAAGCTCTTTTTGGATTTGCAGTATTTGCACGCTATCAATTCCTGCTTTTGAAGCATAATCAGTCCAATTCGCCATTACTTTATTGCATAAGGCAATAATTGCTTTTGGTTTTTTGATGTTGCAACTTTTGGCAATAGCCAATAAATCATCTAACAGTATAGCCTCTCGTTTTCCATTGACACTCATTTGATGCGCTTTAAGCCAAAAGTTATCGGGATTATAAGCATACGTAATATCATAAGCAGGCGAAAGTTGCCACTGCCCGTCAGGAAACATCAAAAAAGAAATGTTTTTGGTATGATCATCTTGGTTTCTAGCCATAACATTAAAAACCATTCGGCGGTACAACTCCTCCATATCCGAATAGGGTAATTTCATCTGCCGCATTACTTGAAAAGCCTGCTCATAGGAATATGCGCGCGGTTGATTGTAATCAAAATGAGCAATACCACACAACGTTTGCATGTGGATTTTTTGATTGTTTTGCCTATCAAACCGCTTGGTCATAAAATGAGAACGATTATTTTCAGTCATTAGCCGACTCTCGGACATCGAAATTCCAGCATCCACAGCCATTAAATAATACGCATATTCAATATTTCCATAGCCCTTTGGGTCACCTAATTGATGATTTGTAACCCCATCAAATTTAATCAACCAATACTCAAAACCATCCAAACCATCAACCTGTCCCGAACGTACTTCACCCGTAGCTTTGTTATAGGCAATAACCGCTTTGGCTCTAGCACCACCAGCAGAACTTCCTACTTGCAAAATATCCGAGAATCCTTTTTTGGAATCTAGATTGGTATGAAAATCATTGCGGTTGTCAAGAACAGCTTTAGCAAACTGAACCAACTCCTGAATCTGGATTGGATTCGAATTCTCAACCGTAACCGTATTGGCAGGTTCAAACTCTAAAGCACCCATTCCTCGTTTACCAATATAGCAAAGTCGATCCACAGGATTAAAATCGGCACTGTTTTTTCCTTGTTGTGCAAGCCAAGCATCAATAATTTGATTTCCAAATTTATCAGGCAAACTATCCGATAACAATCCGGGTAAACCCTTAAACGTTTCAGGATTCAACATCGGGAAAGAAAAAATTCTATTTCCTCGTTGTGCGGCAGCAAGAGGAAGTGATATGGGCGACAAATCAAGTCCTAATTTCAAAAAAGATTTGTCAAACTCAAAAATACCATAATTACGCACTTCGTCCCAAAGCACCACGCCCACATTATTGCCCCAAATTTTGACATCAGCAACAGCAACCATACTTATAGGTTTTGGATAGATTTAACTTTTGGATATGGAGTTGCTTTTTTGCGTAATTTTTGTTGTTGTTCCATAACCATCATTGGACTAATTTGAGGCCCTTCCATTAAAGAGCTTAACAAATCAAGCTTTTCTAGCGCACGAAGTAACTGAATCAAAGTTATCAAATTAATAGCCTTACCCGTTTCCATACGACTTATAGTAACTCTATTCACGCCAGAACGTTCAGAAAGTTCTTCTTGCGATATATTTTTATTCAAACGCATTTGTTTAACACTTGAACAAAGCGTTGCAACAATAGCATTATCAGTCATGCCGTACCAATTTTTATAGTAACTTAATTGTTCCATTATGTCTATATTTTATACTTATTGAATTATATATGCTACAAATTTAATTCTATTAAATTTGTAATCACCATTTATTTTATTTTATTTTCAAAAATTAAATAAGTTAATACTTCGCTCTAGCCTGTTATTTCTTCAAAATAAATTTAATTTCGTATAAAATACTCCTAAATTATAAAAAATGCGTTGGACTCTCAAACCTAAACCTTCCGAAGAAAAAGTAAAACAATTGGCGCAAGCCTTGAATGTGGAAGATTTTGTAGCTACCTTATTAGTTCAAAGAGGGATTGGAACATTTGAAGATGCCAAACACTTTTTTCGTCCTACATTAGCTAATTTACACGATCCTTATCTCATGAAAGATATGGAAAAAGCAGTTTCTCGTATCGAAAAAGCAATAGCCAATCAAGAAAATATTTTGGTTTTTGGCGATTATGATGTAGACGGAACAACAGCAGTTTCGTTAGTTTCTTCTTATCTAAAAAGCTATTACCCCAATGTAGCCACTTATATACCAGACCGATACGATGAGGGTTACGGTATTTCTTTCAAAGGAATTGACTTTGCTGATGACAATGATTTCTCCTTAATAATTGCCTTGGATTGCGGTATAAAGTCAATCGATCATGTGGCCTACGCCAAAGAGCGAAATATTGATTTCATCATTTGTGACCACCACAGACCTGGAGCATTTTTGCCCGAAGCAATTGCCGTTCTAGACCCAAAAAGAGCGGATTGCAACTATCCTTATGATGAACTATGTGGCTGTGGGATTGGTTTTAAATTGATTCAGGCTTTAGGCAAAAATAGAAATCAAACCATTACCGATTTAATTTCCTATTTGGATTTAGTCGCTGCAGCAATCGCAGCCGATATTGTTCCAATGACTGGAGAAAACAGGGTTTTAGCCTACTTTGGTTTGCAAGTCATTAATGCAAATCCAAGGCCCGGAATCAAGGCCATGACACACCAATTAAAAAAACAAACACTCGATATCACCGATGTCGTTTTTATCATTGCGCCCAGAATAAATGCAGCAGGAAGAATAAAACACGGAAATCATGCTGTGGAATTATTAACCGAATTTGATTTTGAACAAGCCCAACAATTTGCTGCAGAAATCGAAGCTTACAATACAGAACGCAAAGATTTAGACAAACTGATTACCCAAGAAGCACTGCTACAAATTGAGGATAATCAGGAACAAAAAAGATTTACTTCGGTCGTGTTTCAAGAAAACTGGCATAAAGGTGTTATCGGAATTGTAGCTTCTCGATTGATAGAAACGTATTATAGACCTACCTTGGTTTTTACAAAAAGTGGCGATAAATATGCTGCTTCGGCTCGCTCCGTTAAAGGTTTTGATGTGTATAATGCACTTGAAGCTTGTTCGGAGCATTTGGAACAATTTGGCGGACACATGTATGCCGCAGGAATGACATTAAAGGCTGAAAATTATCAAAAATTCAAAAATGCATTTGAAAAAATAGTGCAAGAGACTATTCATCCCGACCAATTAATTCCCGAAATTGCCATTGATACCGAAATTAATTTTACAGCTATAACTCCAAAACTAACTCGAATTTTAAAACAATTTGAACCTTTTGGACCACAAAATATGACTCCCATTTTCTTAACAAAAAACATAAAAGACACAGGTTACGGAAAACCGATGGGGAAAGAAGAGGAACACATTAAACTTTTTGTAAAACAAAACAATTCAGAAGGTATTGCCGCAATTGGTTTTGGCTTGGGAGCTAAATTTGATTTAACAACAAATAAAAAACCATTTGATGCTTTGTATTGCATCGATGAAAATGAATGGAATGACAAAATTTCCATTCAATTACGATTAAAAGACATTCAGTAAATATGAAAAAAAACGATCCTTACGCAGCCTTACGATACCGTGAATTCAATGTTTTTTTGCTTTTGCGTTTTGCCATGGTTTTTGCTTGGTCTATGCAATTTATTATCATTGAATGGCAAGTTTACAGTTTAACCAAAAACCCCCTTTCATTAGGAATTATTGGTTTAATGGAAATTATTCCAGCCATTTCAATGGCCCTATTTGCGGGACATATTGTAGATCAAAAAGAAAAAAAGGGATTGCTTTTAAAATGCATTTTAGGATTTTCGGTAATTAGCTTTGGGTTATTCTTACTGACTTGGCCGGTAATTGTAACCGGTATTTCGACCCACACTATTTTATATTCCATCTACTTTTTGGTATTTCTAGGCGGATTAGTCCGTGCTTTTTTGGGGCCAACGATATTTTCCCTTTTAGCCTTAATTGTTCCTAAAAAAAGCTATCCAAATGCAGCGACATGGAGCAGTTCCGTTTGGCAAATCGGCTCTGTTTTAGGACCTGCTGTTGCTGGTTTCTCCATTACTTGGATAGGCGTCCATTGGTCAATGTGTTTGGTGTTTGGCTTTTCGATTTTTGCACTGACTGCTTTATCCCAAATTGCAACTAAACCCATTTTGAATCCTAAAATTGGCGAACCCATTATGGAAAGTTTAAAAGAAGGTGTGAAATTTGTTTTCCAAAACAAAACGATTTTAGGTGCTTTGTCTTTGGATATGATAGCTGTCTTATTTGGTGGAGCAGTTGCTCTATTGCCTGTTTTTGCACAAGATATTTTAAAAGTTGGTCCCGAAGGATTTGGAGTATTGAGAGCTGCGCCAGCAGTTGGTGCTTTTTTAACCCTTATTCTTTCAGCCTATATTCCTTTTACTAAAAATGCAGGAATGAAATTATTAGCTGCAATTTTTGCTTTTGGGATATGTATTATTGTCTTTGGACTTTCCACTATTTTTTGGTTATCTGTTGCAGCCTTATTTTTGAGTGGTGTTTTTGATGGTATTTCGGTGGTAATACGCCAAACTATTTTACAACTCAAAACCCCAGATCATATGAGGGGTCGTGTTGCAGCTGTAAATTCTATTTTTGTAGGTTCCTCTAATGAATTGGGTGCTTTTGAAAGCGGATTAACTGCCAAATTAATGGGTGCCGTTACCGCAGTAGTTTTTGGCGGAAGCATGACACTGATAACCGTTTTTATAACTGGAGCACTATCCCCAACTTTTAGACAATTAGATTTACAAAAAGAGGTTGATGCCCATGAAAATGGAGAGTAAAAACACAATGGTTGTTTATTTGGCTTGGAGATGAATTAAGAAGTATATTTTTTAATCTCCAAATTTTCTCCGTCAAAAACGCCATAGGTAAAATAACTAATCCAATCGCCAAGATTTACATATTCGGCATTTTTGCCAACGGTTACTTTCATCGGTAAGTGTCGGTGACCGAAAATAAGGTAATTGTAGTGTTTGGTTTCCAGTTTTCTTTTGGAATATAAAATAAGCCATTCATTGTCTTCTCCAAGAAATTTTACATCTTCATCACCCGAAATGAGTTTGTTTTTTACGGAAAGGTATTGTGCTAGTCCAACCCCAATATCGGGGTGAAGCCATCTAAAAAGCCATTTTGAAAACGGATTGGTAAATACTTTTTTCATTCGTTTGTAGCCCATATCGCCAGGTCCTTTTCCGTCCCCGTGACCAATAAGAAAGGTCTTTTCTCCAAAAGTAAATTCTTGATTGTCGTGATAAACAGGAATATTCAATTCTTTTTGAAAATAATCTTCCATCCATAAATCATGATTCCCTACGAAGAAATAAATAGGAATTCCACTATCTCGAATTTCAGCAAGTTTGCCTAAAACGCGCACAAATCCTTTGGGAACTACGGTTTTATATTCGAACCAAAAATCGAATAAATCCCCTAATAAAAAAATAGCTTCAGCATCTTTTTTCACTTCGTCAAGCCAAGCCACAAATTTTTGTTCTCTGGGAAAACTTAATTCGGGAGTTGGTGCACCAAAATGTTGGTCGGATGCAAAATATATTTTTTTGTTGTGGGGTAGTTGCATGAAGCTAAAATAGGAATTTAAAATTACAAATTATCACTTGCAAACCATTCTGCAAAAGAGGATTCTGTTTCTTGTAGTTTTAAGGAAAAAAGCTTGATTCCATCTGGCAATCTATTACTAATTCTTTGTGAAAAATCCACAACCATGTTTTCGCTTGTGGGTTGATAATCAACAAGAATTACATGGTGACCGCGTTCTTTTAATTCTTTGGCCAATTCTATATGCGGTGTGGTTTCATTAAATACGGTAGCGTGATCAAACTGATCTACAATTTCTTCTTTTACTATTTTTTTCAAATCAGTAAAATCAATGACCATTCCAAATTTTACATTGTTTCTATCGGTTATTGGGGAGCCAATTACGGTAACGGATAATTTATAGCTGTGTCCGTGTACATTTTTACATTTTCCATCATAGCCATAAAGGGCGTGACCGGTTTCGAAACTGAATTTTTTGGTAATTCGGATATTGCTCATTTGGATTTTATTTTGGTTGCAAATTTAGCAAATTGTTATGAGAAATGAGATGTAAATCTTGGTATTCAGATTCCACTGCTGCCTAGCCCTGATTTCCAATTGCTTTCGCAATTACCTATTGTGGCAGGGTTCGCCACAATAGATATAACGGACAGCAGGAAATAGCTCCTAAAAAAATTACTTTTTGAATTGAGACAATGCCTTTTTGGTAAAATCGGACAGCACTAATTTTCCAGAAATGGCGGCCCGTTCAGGCAACAATGTTTCCCAATGATGGGTGTCTTGCCAAAGGACTTTTTTCATTTCGAGTAGTGCTTGTGGATTGTAGCTGGTTAATTGGGTGCAAAAATCGGATACGGCGTTATCGAGTGCTGAAATGGTTTCGAAAACGGAGGCGTAGAGCCCTTTGTCTTTGGCCCAATGGGCGGTTTTCCATTCGTGAGCAGCCAAAGTCATTTGGGTTACCGCTGTTTTTCCAATTTTTCGAGATACGGCAGGTTCTATGACAAATGGCCCAATTCCGATGGCTAATTCGGATAGTTTTATGGAGGCATCTTGGGTTGCTAGAACATAATCGCAAGCAGCTGCAATTCCAACTCCACCACCTATTGCTTTTCCTTGAATGCGTCCTACAATTAATTTTGGACAGGTTCGCATGGCATTAATTAAGTTGGCAAATCCTGAAAAAAATGCGGTTCCTTGTTCTTGATTTGAAATAAGCAACAGTTCATCAAACGAGGCTCCAGCGCAAAAAACCCCTGTGCCAGTACTCTTTATAAGCAGTATCAAAACCGCTGGATTGACTGCTAATTCTTGGATTTCATGGGTTAGGCGTGCTAATAATTCAGCTGGAAACGAATTGCTTGCCGGATGCCCAAACTCAAGGATTGCCATTTTATTTTCGATAGTGATCAGAAGTGATCCTCTTGAATTGTGTAGTGCCATAGCATGGATTTTGATGTAAAGTTAAAAAAAGTAAAGGAGGGTTTTGCTTTTTTTTGAAATACTATGGATTTGTAAATTTTAAATTTGCTTTTTGGGATATAATTATGTTATATTTGCGCCCTGCAATGGGGGATTAGCTCATTTGGCTAGAGCGCTTGCCTGGCAGGCAAGAGGTGGTCGGTTCGAATCCGATATTCTCCACAAAATTATTTCATTATGAATTAAACCCTTAAAATCAGTTTATTTTAAGGGTTTTTTATTTCGAAAAAAGTGACTTATTGCAATCCGCTATTTCAACTTACGATAGTTTGTAAAAAAAAACATGTTTTGTTTTTACAATTTTTAGAAAAAAAGAAACATAACATTATGGTAACAATTAAAAAATATTCAATTAACCCGTACTGTTTTTGTTTATTTATTTTTGCAAATTATAAACCAATATATTGATTATCAATTCAAAATAATTCACATCCACACTATTCAATCCCATTTAGGGTTGTGCATTTCATTTAAGAACATTAGCTTTGTTACCTGTATTTAAAGTTGATTTTCTTGAAATTTTAGAAAACAATGAAATCAAATTCACTTTTATACGTTCCTAAACAAGCTTTTAGTACAACTATCATAACCTTTGATGCTAATTAAAATCAAATGACCCACAAACAAAATTATTTGTTCTTCCTATTTTTAGGGCTTATACTACTGTGTTCTTGTTCTTCAAAAAAAGAGATGCTCTATTTTAGCGATGTTGATGTGACAACTCAAGACAAAATTGTTTTTTCGCCAAGTACCATTCGACCTAATGATATATTGAGTATTGTTATTTCGTCCAGCACACCAGAGCTAGCGGTAATGTACAATCAAAACACTACTCCAGCAACGGGTTATCTAGTTTCATTAGACGGCATGATTACGCTGCCTGTTTTAGGGAAAATAAAAGCGCAAGATCTAACGCTTATGGATCTCGAAAACGTTTTGGCAAAAACGCTCATAGACGGAAAACATCTGGCGAATCCTATTGTAACTGTTCGCTTACTAAATGCAAAATTCACTGTTTTGGGTGAAGTAAATAACCCTGGTACCTACCCTTTTAGCGAACAGAACATTAGTATTCTTCAAGCTTTAGGCTATGCTGGCGACTTAACTATACATGGCAAAAGACAGGATTTATTGATTATTAGAGAAGAAAACAACAGCAAAACCTACATGAGAATTGACATGACCTCTAAAAAATGGTTTGATTCTCCATATTACTACATCAAACCAAATGATGTGATTTATGTGAATCCAAATGATGCCAAGGTAAAATCAGCTGGCTACATAAGCTCTGTTGGCGGCTTATTGGGATTGATTTCGATTGCGTTATCGACCTTTTTAATACTAACAAAATAACAATCCCCATTGGAAAGTAAAGAAAATAATTTCAATATAAAGCAGGAAATACTTAAATACCTATCGTATTGGAAATGGATTGTTTTATCAATAACTATTGCGCTTCTGGCTTCGTTTTTTTATTTACGCTACGCCAATAACATTTACCACACCGCAGCCCAAATTAAAATTCTTGACAATCAAGATGCTGCATTTAAATTACCTAGTGATAACATGTCGATTTTTGGCAGAGATGAAATCAATTTGCAGAACGAAATGGTTATCATGAAATCATCGCGTATCATTGGTACCGTTGTAGACAGTTTGAATTTAACCACCGAAATTTATGCGGTGGGGAACATCAAATCTATTGAAATGTGGAAAAATGCTCCGTTCCGAGTGGTTTGGGCAACCGAAAAAGATTCATTGGCAACCAAACAAACGGCTTTTCAAATACAATTAACCGCAAACGGCTACCAGATTAAAGGCGAGAATAAAGAATATAAATTTGGCGAAACCAATTTTGAAACAGCAGTGCCCTGTAAAATAATATTGAAAAACGCAAAGGCATTACACAATAAAAAAGGAAGCACGTACCTCATTAGTCTCAAAACTCGAAAAAGTGCAATACAAGCCATTTCGAACAGCATTACTATTGATTATGTTGCCAAACAAAGTGACATTTTGAGTCTTTCGCTGAATGGCTTAAATCAAGAAAAAATAAATGCAGTTGTCAACACCTTGATTGCGGTTTTCAATCAAGATGGGATAGAAGACAGGCAATTGGTCTCCAAAAAAACAATAGAATTTGTAGACGAACGCTTTAAGTTTCTCTTCAATGATTTGGATTCGATTGAGACGTCCAAAGCGAATTACAAAAAAGAGAAAGAAATTAGTTATGTAGCAGCAGATGCAGGTGTATTGATGCAAAACAACTACGACTCTAAATCAAAATTAGAGACAGCAAATACCCAAATTGCGTTATCGAAATTGATGATGAATGCCGTAAATGCAACTAAATCATTTGAATTATTACCCGCTAACATTGGTATCGAAAATGGAGAAGTAAATGGTTTGATTGCCAGTTATAACGAAGAAGTTTTAAAACGTAATAAACTACTAACTTCTGGCGGGGGCGAATCGAATCCATTGGTCAAAGAAACTTCAAATGGTGCTTTACAAATAAAAAATAACATCAAAACCTCACTTCTTGGCTACCAAAATGTATTGCAATTAAACCGTGACGAAGCCAATAGAATCACAAATACCGACAAAGAAAAATACAGTAAAGTTCCCTTCAACGAAAAAGGGGTACACGCTATAGAACGCCAACAATCCATAAAAGAATCACTTTACATTTTATTATTACAAAAAAGAGAAGAAGCCGCTATCAATTTGGCCATTATCAATCCCTCAATAAAAGTGGTCGATTACGCCAACTTTTCGGAATTGCCAATTGCTCCTGAACGCAAAATAATTTTCATCACAGCATTGCTTATTGGATTATTACTTCCTATTGTGGCCATTTATGTTTTCTATTTATTTGATAATAAAATCAATACCAAAGATGATTTAGAACGGCTTATACCAGAAATTCCCGTAGTAGCCGAAATCCCTTTTATAGAAAATGAAAATAAAACAATACAGTTTTTGGACCGATCGATTCTCTCTGAATCGTTTAGAATCCTGCGAACGAACATTAATTACATCAGCCCAATAACAAGCAAAGGTGCCGTTCTATTTGTAACTTCTACCATCAAAGGCGAAGGAAAAACATTTGTGTCATTAAATTTAGCGATAACCCTTTCGACACTTGGAAAAAAAGTAATCCTCATAGGTGCCGATTTAAGAAACCCTCAATTACACAAAAAATTAGACATCGAAAGACCCAATTTGAGAGGCGTTAGCAACTACTTGTATGATAAAAATACCCGTATTGATGACATCCGAATGAATTATTCGACCGAAACAAATTTGAATTTCGACATCATCTTTTCAGGAACTATTCCGCCAAATCCAGCCGAATTATTATCAAACGGGCGATTTGAAATGTTGTTGAATGAAATAAAAACCGATTACGATTACATCATTGTAGATACCGCACCAACGCTATTAGTGGCGGACACCACGCTTATTACCCATCTTGCGGATACGGTACTTTATGTAACTCGCGCTAATTATACCGAAAAAAAATTACTCAAGTTCATTGCCACTTTAAAGAATTTGAATGCCATCAAAAACATGGGACTTATTTTGAATAATGTTGGGCAAAACAAAGGCTATGGCTACAGCTATTCCTATAATTACGGCTATGGATACGGCTATGATAATGATGCTATAAAAAATACTACGCTCGGATTTAAAATAAAAAAACAATACCGAAAATTATTCCAGAAATCGTAGGTTTAATTACAAAATACTCCCAAAAAAGCACCGGAATTGTAACCTAAAATTTAAACACTGGTATTAATTTACTGCCATTTTCAAAATATCAAAATCCGTATTGTATTTAATAATTCGACCTGGATTACCTACTACTGTTGCGCCATCAGGGACGTCATTTAGGAGTACTGTTCCTGCTCCAATGGTACACCACTTCCCTATTTTGACACCAGGAATAACAACAACTCCCACGCCAATATGCGTGCCTTCGCCAACACTTACATTGCCAGAAAGAGTAGCGTTTGGTGAAATATGTACAAAATTGCCAATACTACAATCGTGTTCAATAACAACTGCTGTGTTAATAATAACATGATTTCCTAGCACCGCATCCGAATTAACAATTGCATTCACAAGTACCACCGTTCCCAAACCAATACGTGCTGTGGGTGAAACAATTGCCGTTGGGTGAATACTCGTAAAAAAAGGAAAATCCTGAAAACGGAAACTGCTCCTTTTGCGTATCAAATTATCGCCTATAGCAATAATCAAAGCCGCATCGTCTGTTCGTTTTATACTAGCCAAAGTATTATAAATAGGAATAGCATGCCAAAAATCATTTTTGGGAGCGTCGTCAATAAAAGCTTCGACAACGCAATTGTTGCTTGCAAGGAGTTCCGCAACCACTTTGCCATGACCGCTAGCGCCAAAAATATAAAGTTTTTTATTTTCCATCAAAAGCTTCCATTGTGGCTGCATTGGCAGCATTAATATTTTCAACTTGTATCACTTTTACAATTGTCGCCAAAAGTATTTTTAAATCCAGTTCAAAAGATTGGTTTGCTACATACCAAACATCATAGCTAAATTTAGTTTCCCAATCTATTGCGTTCCTCCCATTGACCTGTGCCCAGCCCGTAATCCCTGGTTTTACATCATGTCTTTTGTTTTGAAAACTAGTGTATAAAGGCAAATATTCCGGCAATAATGGTCGTGGTCCCACCAAACTCATATCACCTTTTACTACATTTAGTAATTGTGGCAATTCATCAATAGAGGTTTTCCGAATCCATTTTCCTATAGGCGTTAATCGTTTGGCATCGGGCAATGTGACTCCATTACTATCTTTACTATCATTCATGGTTTTGAACTTGATAATCGTAAACAGTTTTCCGTTTTTGCCTGGTCGTTTTTGCAAGAAAAAAACCGAACCCCGATTAGCAAAAAACAAACCAATAACCACCACAAAAAACAGCGGAAATACCGCCACAAAAGCCACAAAAGCAATACTGAAATCTAAAAAAGGTTTAACAATTTTTTGATACATAATTTACTTTTTAAGCCATGCCGTTTCCAGCTCTTGGTATTCCGCCCGAAGTAGTTTCCAAATTTCTTTTTGCTCAAATCGTGATGTTATCATTGGTCTGGCATTCGACTGGAGAAATTTAAACAATTGTTTGTCTTTCATCAGTTTAAAAAAAACTTTTTCAATGGCATCGCTATTTTTTACGGGAATAATAATTCCGTTTTGTCCGTCTTTGATAATTTCGTTACAACCATTGATATTTGTCACGATGGCAGGCAAACCCATAGCACCCGCTTGCAAAACAACATTGGGAAAACCTTCGCGATAACTCGGAAAAACCAGTGCGTCACTTATGGCTAAATAAGGCCGAATATCCTCCTGAAAACCAACTGAAATAATGTTTTTGTGATGTGCGATTTCTAATTGAGTGACTGCTTGTAAGGGGTCTAAATCCATTTCAGGTGTTCCTACCAAAAGTAATTTTAAACGCTTGTTGTGCTGATTTGCATTTTTAAAAGCAAGCACTAATTCGTTGATTCCTTTATCACCAACCAATCGACCTACGAAAACAAACACAAAATCATCATTTTGAATTCCGAGGCTTATTCTCAAGTATTTTTGTTGCGTTTCCGAGATTTTATCAGGCGAAAAATAAGCAGTATCTATCCCATTTGAACTGCCGTTTCCTATCACTTTCATTTTGTTTTCGGCTATAAATTCATTCGTTACCAAAAAATCAAATAACCCTCTCGAGTTAGGATAAATTCTAGTCGCACAGGAATAGGTAACTTTTTCTACAGCTTCAAGTAGTTTGCGTTTTGGGCCATTTGTTTCCATCAAAGGCAATCCTGCAACGGTATGCAACCGGATAGGAACGCGGGCAAGTTTTGCGGCCAACATAGCGACTATTCCCGCTTTTGGCGTATGCGAATGAACTACTAATGGCTTTTCTTTTTTTAGAAATAAAAACAATTGTACGACCGCAACCAAATCCAAAAAAGGAGTGATTTTTCGAGACATTGCAAGCGAAAAGGTTCTTGTTTTTTCTTTATTTCCTATTTTTTGCAAATAAGCATTATCCGAAGAAACTGCAATTACATCATAAAATGCATTCATAAAATGGAGTTGCCCTGACAATAATTTATCTAACGAAAGAGGAATAGTTGTAATCCGGATGAGTTTTTTTTTGCTTATTTCCATGCCTTATTTAAAGTCCATTTTCTTTTTTATTTTGAAAAAAAGTAAAAAAGAAATACTAAAAACAAGTAAAAAAGAATTAGATAAACATCAAATAAATCTTTTGAAATTCTTGTTTTACATAAAAATAATACCAAAAAACGATACCTTTTTAAAACAAGACAAAACTTTACAATAATTTAAAACAGAAGGCGGTAATGTTACCAAAGAGAAGTCAAATTGTTATCAAAATATAATCAATTACGCTTTGGAATCTTGATTTTGAACATAGGAAAAATGCCAAAAAATAAAAATAATAAGCCCGGGCAAAAACATATTTCGCATCCGAATCATAATACCCACATTCCCCAAAGATTGGGAAAAAGCAAGGGTACCAATGATTAAAAAATAAACCATTCCTTGAATAATAAATGGCGCATTCCGGAAGGATTGTAGCGGTTTATTTTTAAGAATACTAATGGTCAAAATCAATAAAATCAAATTTTCAAAAGAAGCTAATACCGACGGAATTCCATTAATATCAAAAAAGAAAGGACGAAATAAAAACGTAAAAACCTTTAATGGAAACGGATAAGAGGAAATATCAATCGCCGTACTGGAACTTGCGGTGCTCAAAAGAGCTGATTTTGTTTGAGAGAATTTATTAAAACTATCCACAGAGGCTTCTTCGACTTTGGCAAATTCCATCACTTTGGGCAAAATCACAATGGCGATTCCAATCATAACAACAAAAAACAGCAACCGTTGTCCTATTGAAATATTTTTACCAGAAAAATAGGCCATTCCAAATCCCAAAAGCATAAACAAAGTCATGTGCGGTCTAATAAAATAAGCCAAAACCAAGCCTAAAATAACCATTGGAATCCGCCTAGCAGGTTGCAACAAACCGTACGTAAAAATGGCGATACAAAAAAACAGCAACGTGTCCTTGCCTACTGCACAGCTCCAAAAATGCAAATTAGGAAGAAAAAAAAGAAGTGGAAAGAGGTAATATTCTTTGAATTTTGGATTATTTGGAATCAAATCGACCGCAATTACATAAAAATAAGCCAGCCCAATAAATCCAATCACACTATAAATCATGGTTCCTGCAAAGTAGGATAAATCCAAAATATTCGATGGATAATAATTCAAAGCGAGTATGAAATAGGTACCTTGATCTTCGGTTAAGGAATATATAAAATCAGCATAGGTCATCAATTTGGCTTGTTTCCAGTAACCAACAGCGTCGCCTTGTACAAAAAGACAAAAATACGCCCCAAATAGCAGATGAAACAGAAATAATTTTTTTAGCGTACTTAAATTCCCCTCGGAAAGTGTGTTTTTGAAACTCAAAATAAAAAGATACCCGAGTCCAATGGCTAAAACGATACTAAAAAAATTCATGTTTTACTTTATTAATTTAGATTTCAGGAAACGAATTGCCTTTTTCTCAAAGACCAAATAATAACAATAGCCAATACCGCAAGACAGTAGCAATACAGTTACCAAAGCAACTAGTGCTCCCGCAATTGAAGTAATTTTAGGAAACAATCGAATTACTATCATTTGTAATGGATTGTGAATCAGGTAAATTGAATACGTTGCATTGCCAATCATCAGTAACATTCCAACATTATTAATTTTTAAATCACCACACCTAATGGCTATAAATATACTAAAAAAGGCGACTAGTGCAAATAGTAAATTAACATCGAATGCAAAGATTGTCACATGAGTAACCGTACAATAGCCAAAAGAAATAAGCACTATTACAAGCCCCAAAAATAAAAAAATACTATTAAATTTGATTTTCTTGAGGACTAACTGTGCCAATACAAATCCTAAAATAAACTCGATGTTATACGTAGAAAATAAAATGCTAAAAAAACGAATTTTTAAAAATGAAAAAGTCGAAAACGAAGAATAATTAAAAAGTACTATCCATGCAAACCAACTCAAAACAAAATAATTCCAAGCCTTTTTTGAAAAAAAAGAAATACTAAACAAAAGATAAAAACAAAGTTCAAACGAAAGCGTCCAAGCTACTGATAACGCTGGGTTCCCATAAGGAATTAAGGTCAAGGAAGTCAGTGCACTAATAGTTCGATTCCCGTTAGAGAAACCGGGCAAAAGCGTATAAACAACCAACATACAAATTCCAATGGGAAGGTAAGGAACATAAATTCGGAGTAGTCTATTTTTGATATAATTACCAAAAGCATGGGGTTCATTATACTTGTAAAAAGTAGAATAGGTAATAATAAATCCAGACAAAACAAAAAAGAAATCGACTCCAAATTTTCCCATTCGTCCTACGTAATCCAGGAAAGGGTCATTTATTTTATGATAATATCGTAGCGACCCAATGCTATGATGCAAGACCACCATCAAAGCAGCTATACCTCTAAAAAGCTGTAAAATGTCCAAATATTGACTTTTAGAATTGCTACTCATTTGACAGAACGGATAACAGGATTGTACTACTTTTTTGGAGGCTATACAGGGATTCTACTTTTTTTCGACCATTTTTTCCTAGCTGTTCTCTTAAGATGCTATCGTTTATTAATTTGTTTAATTTGTCCAACCATTCGGACTCTGACCGAACCAAAAAACCAGTTGTTGCATCTACAACCTCCTTGTTCATTCCCACTGCCGAGGCCACCACAGGAAGACCGCAACCCATATATTGAATTAATTTATAGGCACATTTCCCTAGTTCCCAAGGCGTATTTTCGAGTGGCATGATGCCAATGTCAAAGTTCGAAATCAACCCAACTTCGGTGGCGGCTGTCCATGTTAGGTATTTTACTTTCGCTCCTAATCCTAAATCTTCGGTAGCACCTACAATATGCAATTCGACAGCGTTGTTTTGCAGTAGTTCTGAAAAGACCATTTTGTAATTTTTGACATATTTAAAGGTGGATGGCGAACCAATCCAACCAATAATTACTTTGGCATCGGCTGTTTTTTGAGTTACTTTATAAGCATCAACATCAATAACCGTAGGCAGGATTACTATTTTTTTGGCTCCCGCCTCTTTGGCTCTTTCATACAAATAACCGTTGCCAGCCAGCACACAACCGCTATATTTCATAACGGTATCAATCTTATTTTTGAATAAAAAGCGAATGAGTTTACTCGCACTCAAATCATAATTATGAAAAATAGCATCGTCATAATCGACTATATAATTCACTTTAAATAGCGCCAGAATTCTCTCAAACCAACTAAAAAAATAAGGAAAAAGCTCTTTTTCGATTACTATTTTGTCGTATTTGTAGACAGAAAAAAGCGTGAAAAATCGGTTCAGATAGCATTTTAGCAGCTTTACTTTGGCTGTTTTTTTTCCAGCATACAAATCAATTAAATAGTTTTCGTCAAAAAAGGGGTGCACGGTAATCGAGAATCCTTTGGCTTCCAAAAAAGGAAAATACTGGTAGCTTCGCAAGCGACTACTGGCTCCGTTTGGACTGTATTTAGTTAAATAAAGTACTCTCATTTTATTTTATCTAAAGCATTACAATAACTGGCAGCACTATTTCCTATTGAAAAAAATGGAAGCGCAAACTTCCTGATTGCCTCAAAATTTGTATTACCCAAACCTTCTATAAAAGCAACCGCACCAGCGACACGATTCGGGTTTTGATGGTGGTACAAAAAGCAATTGGGAATGGCATTTAGGATTTGCTCTGTATCGCCAATCCCAACAGATGCAATGGTTGGAATACCCATTAACAAATATTCACCCAGCTTAATGGGAGCGACTCCTTGCATACTAAATTTTGGTTCCCGAATAGCAAAAGCCACATCGGCAGCCGCAAGATAATGGGGAACTTGAACGAAAGGAATCGTTTTAACTAGCATCGCTTTTTTCATTTCGTTAGGAATTCGCTCTTTGGCAAAAGCCACATTTCCCGTTAGTATTAAAAACAATGCAGACGGATTTTTTGCCTGATATTCTTTGAAAATTGCTACCATTTCGTCCCAGCCGTATTGTGGCCCTAATGAACCGCAATACACCAGCACTTTGTCTTGACCGGAAATACCCAATTCATTCCTGATTTTTTCTCTTTGGGACAAATTGGGTTTAAAAAATTCACTATTTCGACCGTTACTCACCACCGAGAATTTGGCTGTATTTTTATTTTTTAGAGTATTCGAATGAATGTGTACTGCTTCCTGGGAACGTGTCAAGACGACATCGGCACGAGAGAGCATTTTGGATTCTTCGGCTTTTAACCATTGGTATTGTTTGCTTTCTCGTGATAATCCCGAGAAATCAACACGCTCTTCAAGCGGCAATCCATCGGCATCAAAAATGAATTTGAAATGCTGTTTCCTAATCCGATTGACCATAATAGCTGGCATCGTGCTTCTGGGCATTACAATCGAAATGTTGTTGTTTTTGATGTATGTATTCAAAAATCGAATGCCTTTATACAACGTAAATAAAGTTCCTAAAAAGGCAATTGGTTTTCTAGTAATTCGTCGAGAAGCGTATTTGAGTTGCAATTCATCAGCTGCTTTTTGAGTAATAGCCACTTTTTCAGGAGTTCCCCATGTGAATTGTATGATATGAAAAACATACCCTGATTGCGATTGTACTTCGCTCAAAATGGGCATAAAAAGGCCTTCCATATACGTGGTTTGCGGGCCATCCCAAGTTATGAAGAGTATGTTTTTCATGAGTGGTTTTCGGATTCAAATTTACTCGCTACACTTTGTACTGTAGTAAACTTATTTTTTAATTTCAAGAAATGCTTTTCAAAATAAAAATAAGACACATGAGCTAGAAATATAACGATAGAAATAACAGTTATTACAATCAAAAACAGTTTGATTTTTTGATTTTCGATTTTAAAAAATTGAAAAACAAATGCCATTGTATAAATAACTAACGGATTGTAAACGTACAAACCAAAAGAAATTTTTCCTAAATAATCAAAAAACCTATTCTCTAGAGAAATAATTCGTTTTGGATTCGAAATTTGATTCAAAATAAGGAGTAATGTGAGCACCGAGACTATTTCATTTTCGAGAACTGCGTACATTTTTATTCCAAAAAAAGGCAGTAAAACCAATGATACTAGCACAAACCAAGAAAGAAAATCAAACCATTTGGTAGTCACTATTTTCAAAAAATTATTATTTGTGTAAAAAAAATATGCCCCAATTCCACCAATAATCATGCAGGAAAACCGAGTGTAATAAACGAACGAAACAAGTGTTGCAGGAGCATGAAATAGCTTCAAAGTAAATTTTAATGCTATGAAAAACAAACAAAAACAAATTAAAAATAATTTCAATTTCTTTACATACTTAATGATAAAGGGCCAAAAAGCATAAAATTGTTCTTCGACTCCAAGTGACCAATAGTGACTCAATAAGGGAATGGTATGGATCATTCCGCCTGCGCTACCTACAGCCCATGGAATATTGGGCAACATCAATAGATAAAACCACAAATTAGAGGCAACGTTGAACTTCATTACAGAAAGAACAATTAAAATAAATAAAAAATAAAGCGGCCAAATCCGTAAAACTCTTCTGATATAAAACTTTTTTATTGCAATGGTAGTTGTCTTTTCCTTTTCTTTAAGGAGTAAATAGGTAATCAAAAAACCACTTAAGGTAAAGAAAACGGTAACACCATAAATACCAAACGAGTTAAAAAGACCAGAACTGTTAAGACCATAATCATTCAATTGTTGAAAAATATGACACAAAATAACGCTCAAAGCAGCTATAGCTCTCAACCCATTTAATCCTGGTAAATATATTTTATCTTTCACTTTCAAAATTATTTTTAGTAATTTAAGTTATTGCGTAATCCTTTTTTTATTTACCAACCAGACCTCAAAACAGGTATAAAAAAAATAAAGTAGTTTAAAAATTTCCTCAATGGAAAAAAAGTATTTTGTTAAGTAACAAGTAAGTAATTACAGTTATTTGAAGATACGTTTTTAGTTTCCAAACAATTCAATTTAATCTCAATTCGTAATTTATGATACGCAATTAATAATTAGTTAAATTTTATCTGATTTATTTATTTTACTAATAATTTCTAGTTTACGATTTGTCGAAATAAAAGGACAGGAATGCACTAATTTCTCATAATCAAAAACAATTTTTTTGGTATCCATCATATTAATATACTCTTCTACCGTATAGTGTTTGCTTACAAATAAAGGACTAGTAGTTTGTTTATTTACGGAGTGCAAATAATCTTCAAATTTGAATTTACCGCCTACCAATTCTACTGAATATTGCACCCACAACACTGGAATATTATAACTATGCGCAACTATTAAACCATGTAACGAACTAGTAACTATAGACTTACAAGACAACATATTATCCACAAAAACCTGATAATCCACTCGCTCTAGGATATCCAAAACAGTACAGTTTTTATCATTCTCGAAGTGCTTCACATATTCGGAATTTTTATTCATAAAATGAGGGATAAACCCAATTTCATACTTCTTTGTGATTACTGGATCATAAATAAAAGGCAATAAAAGCGCTGGGTCTCCATAAATTTCAGGACATTCTATATTATTGTCCAAAAATATTTTTCTTGTTAAAGGTCCCCTGACAGCATGTATTTTTTTAGGTTTAACTACTCTAATTTTTTTATCCGAAATAAAACCTGCTCCCCAAATGACACAATTATTTTGTGACCATTGTAAAATACTTCCTATCACGGCATAAGTGGTATCCTTTCGTTTAATAATTTTAGGCAAAAATTTGGAGAACAGTACTTTCTTATTTGACAAATGTTCAATTAATGGCACATTTAAAGCATCTCCAAAATTGCGAGATTCAGCATACCCCTCGACAAGAATTAACTCTTTAGATTTAGTATTATAATATTTTATAACCTCCAAAATGGAGGATTTATAAAACTGTTTTAAATAGATTAAATATGAAAATATTTTATGTATCATTTTTACAATATTTTTTTTTAAAATTTATGCTGTAACCCTTTTTTTATTAACAAGTTTTTATACAAATCGAACAAATTTTTCACGTAAATATCTTCTGTGTAATTATTGATAGCCCTAGCATAACCATTTTCACCAAAGGATTTACGCAAATTTTCATTAAAGTATAATTCTTCTAATTTAATAGCGATTTCCTGAATATCGTATTTATTTACTAAAAAACCTGTTTCATTATCCTTTACAATGTATTTCATTCCACCAACTTTGGTCGCTACTATTGGAAGTTTGTGAAGCATAGCCTCGGCTAAAACCAATCCAAATGCTTCATAAGCTGAAACCAGTGAAAATATATCAAAAACAGCATAATACTTATCCGGATTATTTTGATAACCTGTAAAAACGACATGATCTTGAATTTGTAATTTATTTACCAATTCTTGATATGTATCAATTAAACGCCCACCGCTAACAAGTATCAATTTTACTTTAAGCCCTTTATTTATCAATATCGCAAACGCTTTTATTAAATCCGAATATCTTTTATGATCATCATGCAGCATTCTGCCAACGGATCCAATTACAACATGATTAGTATCTATACCATGTAACCTTTTTAAATGCTCAATCTCAATTTGTTCCGTTTGTTTTGGAATTTTTACTCCATTATTAAGTAAGAAAGATTTTTTTTTAGACAAATACAATTTGTTGGTAAGGTACTCCATTACACCAGGAGATACACCTATAACTTTGTCCGCGGATAGTGACAATAATTTCAATAACAAATGTCCTTTCCACCTACGGTTTTGAGGATCCGATGTTTCTTCAAGAATAACGATTGGCACTTTCTTGATAAATCCAGAAATAGCAGCCATAGTAACTCCTTCAAAAACTGCCCCATGAATAATATGAGGTTTGAAATCATCAATAATCCTCATCACTTTTTTATGCTGCTTAATGTCAAAAACCGACTTTAAATCGCCTATTTCAATTATCTCAATCCCGAGTGCTGCAAACTCAATAGGTAGAGAACCAACTGCATGGGTGCAAATAATTTTTAATTCAAACTGGGAATTATCCATTAATTTAGCAATTGAAAGTCTAGTGCGTTCAACACCTCCTGACATTATAGTTTCAATAATATGTAAAACTCGTATCATTTGTAATGCTTATTATAAATTGTCATCAATAAATCAATATGATTTTGAAGCGAATACTTTTGTACGATGGTCGCTTTTCCTTTTTGACCAATTGCTATTTGCTCGTCTTTATTTCTTTTTATGATGCTTTGAACACACTGAAATAAATCATCATCATCATTGACATTGACAATCCAACCGTTTTGATTGTTGGTTATAATTTCTTGAGCAGCACCAACTCTTGTGGTCAAAGATGGTACTCCACAATACATAGCTTCTGCTAATGAATTTGAAAAGCCCTCGCTAAAAGAGGTTAAAACATATAAATCTGATGATAATAAAAAGGAATATGGTCTTTCTTGGAAACCTAAAAAAACAACTTGATTTTCGATATTTAATGCTTTGGTTAACTTTTCTAAATGCCATTTTTCTGAACCATCACCAAGTATTGAATACTGTACCGGTATATTTATTTCGTTCAATCTTGCCACAACTCGCAACATGCTATCAATGTTTTTTACTTTTTCTAATCTTGAAACAGAGATAATACGAAATACATTCTGTGCTATTTTTCTAGTTTCAGGTAGATTGGGAAAAATAACTGGATTAGGAATTTTTAATACCTTTTTATCTAAAACCTTATTGTGTGTTTTTAAATATGCAATCACTTCATTTGAATTTCCAACTACAAAATCAGCAAAGGAATACACCGCCGAAAATATTTTTTTTGCCATTGCACTTTGAGTAGGAATCCCAATTTCTTCGGCTATAATAACGGGAACAGCAGCTAGTTTTGCAGCAATAATTCCATGAAAATTTGCTTCGGCTCCAGAGGTGTGAACCACGTTTGGTTTTTCTTTTCTAAAAAAAAGAACTAGTTTGAATAGGGTAAATAAATTGGGGATTTTATAGGGCAAATTAAAAATAACGACTTTTTTATGCTGCTTTTTTATTTCGTTTTCTGCTGTGCCACCTTTATTTATGGCGCAAAAAATCCATTGATTTTCATCTTGAACATGCGCTATATTGGTCAGTCGTTTTTCTACACCTCCAAAATCTAAAAAAGTAGAAAGCCGTATTATTTTTAATGGAGAAACTGTTTTCATCTAATTTTAACGGATTACTTTTAATTTTCTTAAATAAAAACCTGTTCTATTTCTTAAATATCGTTTGGAATACGCAACGATAAATGAAAATTGATCGCTATCAAATTTAAAATCTGCGGCTTTTTCTTTGTCATTTATCTTATATAATTTAATCATTTCGGCTAAACTGGCTAACCAAATTACTTTTTCTAAATAATAAAGACTATTGATTGGAAAGTGTTTAATAAGAAAAAAAAGCGTTTCTATGGATTTATATCTAAAAATTCCAATTTTTTTAAAATCTTCAGTCAAAACGCTACTCTTTATATCTTTCAAAATTTCGTTTTGAATAATTCCTACATACGTATGATGCCTTTTTAAATACGTATCCGGAACGCCATTTGTTGCCCCATAACACAGTCCTGTTCTTGCCCAAGGTATGTCCTCCAGATTTGTTACAAACTCTTGCAGCATGTATTTATACACCTTATCATTTCTTTTTTCAGGATGTAATGACCACATAAAACCATACACTTCTGGACTGGAAAACACTTGATAAAACTCCATTTTTTGATTAAAAACATCCATACAAGGATTCAACATTCTACGCATATAATGGAGCTGATAGTCTAATTCATTTTGCATATATATTTCCTCTCGTGGAAATAATTGATGGTAGGTCTGTACATCAGTATTGATATCGACAAGCGTTTTTTCGTAAACATTTTGACGAAATAAACTACTAACATTACTTATATTATTTAAAAGTGATTCTAGAAAACGAACATTTTTACCTCCATATTCGGCTCTGCCAATACTATCTCCATAACTACCCCCGAGGATTACTTCCAGATCATTATCATCTCGTATTTGTGGCATGGCATGCAAATGAATGGGAGAATATTCACAGCCATTTATTGCAGCTTCCTTTATATTATTTAATAAATCCGCTGCAGTAACTTGATAATGCTTCCATTCCCAGTGCAATCTTTTGGCTATTCGCTCCGCATAAACAACATCTCTTGTATTGCTATTTCCCCAAGTTAAAGCGGTTACTTTTACATTGCCTATTTTCCCTTTTTGTATTAAATAATCCAAAGCTCCAGCAACCATTCTGCTGTCCATTCCACCGCTCAAAAGTATTCCAATCTTTTTTTTATCACCTATATATTGCTCAATTTCAGCAACTATTTTTTCAAATAACATTTTAGCTACTACTCCTTCTTCGGTATTTTGCATTCCGTGTTTTGGAGCAAGATCATAGTCCCAGGCATTCAAACTTGAGTTGGGTTGGGCTAACCAAGGTGTTTTTTTTATGTTTTGTAGCAATGTTCTGTCACCCAAAACAAATTCTTTATTAAACATTTCGACCACTGCCGCTGGATCAATTTTTTTTTCTTCAGGGAAATTTGCTATGGTTTCAGGAAAATTTTTATAAATTTTAAACGTCCCATTTTCCAAATAAAAATAAGGATTATTGAAACCTAGACTGTTGTAATTGCTAAACATAATTATCTTTTTTTAGCCTCGTTTGAAACACTTGGGCTAGCATTAAAATTTTTAAACATACTATTTCTTACTATGATATCACTATCAATTCATTACATATCGAATTACAAATTTAATATACAATCGAACCCCTTTTTTTAATGTACTAGATTGCAATACTTTACTCCCAAAACTCACAGGAAACATATAAACCAATTGCAATAAAAAGAACTCGTATTGATTGTTTTTGAGCGTGGTCTTGGCTTGTAAATGTGATTTGGAATCATAATAATAAGGGTATAAATTACAGAGCACAAAAACACTCACAAACTTGCTAAAGCTTTTATTAACACCTGATGGGTATTTATTTATTATCCCAACCAATGAATTTTCAATCAAAACTTTGCTATTTGTGACCTGATTTTCATCTTCGTTTGAATAATATACCAAAGTATTTTTAATATAAAAAGCATTTCCACCGCTGTACACTGCCCGAACCCAGACATCAATGTCTTCTCCTTTTTTTAAATCGCTATTAAATCCTTTATTTTTTTGAAAAAAATCAGCTGCAATAATGGTCGAAGAGGATGAAAAATAAGTATTTCTGATTGCCGATTTAAAATAATCATCAAATTTAAAATAATCCAAAACGCCCGAATCCGTGTCTAAAAAACCTTTGTTTCTAGTATAATGCGCACCAATAATTTTGATGTCTTTTTCCACATCAAGGACGGCTTTTACTTTTTCAAGAAACTGATAGTGCCAGCAATCATCGGCATCTAGAAATGCTATAAAAGACTGCTTCGATGCTTGTATTCCTGCATTTCTTGCAGCCGAAACCCCTTGATTTTCTTGATGGATTACCGTTATTTTAGTAGCATAAACATTCGAAATAAAGTCCAAACCGCCATCAGTCGAGCCGTCGTTGACCAAAATAATTTCAAACTCCTGAAAAGTTTGATTCAAAACACTATCCAAACAACGCTGAATGTATTTAGATTTATTGTAATACGGAATGACTATTGAAAACATTTGCTTTTTTACTTGGTTACTTTATTTCCATTCTACTTTTTCTCTAATCACTTTTGCGGGAACTCCGGCTGCTAGACAATGCGCAGGGATTGATTTTGTAACCACCGCTCCCGCTGCAATAATAGTGCCTTCTCCTATTGTAACCCCCTTTAGAATCGTAACATTAGCACCAATCCATACCCGATTTCCTATGATAACAGGCTGTGTCATTCCAGCTTCATTTCCCACAATGGCGTGTGCATCGCTGTCCCAAATGGTCACGTTATCCGAAATAGCCACGCCTTGACCAATCGTGATGCCGCTGTAACATCGTATTTTGCAATAGCGGTTGATGTAACCGCTTCCTAAATGGAGTTTTGCGTTTTTGAAAACCATAATATCACAACCGCTATGAAAGAAAAAAGTGTTTTGAACATTAATTTCCGAGTTCTCATACATTTCGATATTTCCCACAAAAGGGTCTTTCTTGGTCACATACCTATTAAGAGCCAAATGACCGTTATTCAAATTAATTTTGGCAGTTTTATGTATCGAAAAACTACAGTTTCCAAACAATAGAATACGGCTCATATCACTCCGAATTCCTTTGGTTCGAAGGTTTATCCAAAGTATTTTGATCTTGAATAAATGAATGTTGGCAGCGTATATTTTTCTAACTTTTAAAATCATCCAGCTTTTTGGTTTTTATTTAAAATATCCAAATAAAGGTTTTCGTTTTTTATAAATAATTGTGGGGATTAAAATCATTTTTTCACAAGTTCAATTAAATCACTAATTGTTTTTTTATTAAAAAAGTACACTAAAGCGACATAAAACAATGCTCCCACAAAAAAAGATAGGGCTAAATTCAATACTGGAATTAAAATGAATTTAAAATTATTAAAAAAAACATAAGAACAAAGCACAGAAAACCCAGAAAAAATCAAAAAGCGCAAAAATAAAAAAATAAGTAGAAATTTTTTTATTTTAAGATATTTGGAAATATAAAAATCAACTATGAGATAATTAACAATGCTTGCAAGCAAAATAGAAAAGAGAAAATAGTCAATAGACAGCATTAAAATAAGGGCTACTATTATAAAAATAAATCGCTGTACTTTATTTAGAATTTCAATTCTTAAAATTAACTTTGAATCTCCTATTATACTCAAAACACTTGTGTTAAAGCTGTAAACAACATTAAAGATACCAGCGATAGCAAGATAAAACAAAAAAGGTGCTGCTAATTTCCATTTTTCAGAATATAAAAAAACAATAATTTGCTCCGAAAAAAAAGCAATAAACATTAAAATTGGAGCAATAACAACCATTAAGATTGACAGCATTTTTTGGTAAGTATTTACTAATCTAGCTTCGTCGTCCTGAACTTTAGAAAAAATTGGAAGCAAAAGTTTTGAAGCTGCTCCATAAATATTAGATATTGGTAATTGCCGTACCGTTAAGGATTGTGTATAATAACCTACGTCCCTTAAAGTATAATATTGACCCATAATTATTTGATAAATATTAGCCGTAATACTATTTAGAATTTCGACAATGGTCAGTTTGTACCCAAAATCAAAATGAAATTTAAACAAGGCTTTATCAAAAACCCATTTTGGTTTCCAATCACTAAAAAGCCAATGAAAAAGAGCCCAAAAAAAAGCTTGTGTTAAGTACATCCAAACCAAACTCCAGATACCATAATTCATAAAAGCCAATACTATTCCTAGTATTGAACTTAAAAATATAGACGGGATTTTCATTAATGTTTGTTTTCTAAAATCAAGATTTTTAGTCAAAATTGCAGATTGAACAAAAACAAATGCCTGAATTATTATAGTCAAAGAAAAAAATCTTAATAACAGTGTGAATTCTGGCTTTCTATAAAAATCTGAAATAAAAGGAGCTGCTAAAAAAATAATTATGTAAACAGAGATACTTATCAGAATATTTGCAAAAAAAACAGAGGAGTAATCATTTTCATCAGTATTTTTTTTTCTGATTATTGAAGTTTTCATTCCGCCTTCAACAAGAACATTAGCTATTGTAATAAAAACATATAATATTCCTAAAACTCCAAAATCATCTGGGAACAAAGTCCGAGCTAAAATTATATTAACAAAAAAATTGATTATTTGTCCTCCAGATTGCTCTGCATAAGTCCAAATAAACCCATGGAGAGCTTGTTTTTTTAAAGACATTATACGCTCACTATTAAGTAGTTTTAAAATGAACTCCTAGGAAGAGTTTAGCAAAAGAATTAAAATCCAACAATCGATTTTTTCTGACAACAACGGGTTTACTTGCTATCTTTTTTTTGATTTTAAAAAGATCTTTTACCACGTTTTTGATTCTTTTACGTTCCGGATCGGTTAGGTTAGAACCAGAAGGAAGGCAAAGACCTATATCAAATAAATCTTGTGCAACTGTGTTGCCATAATACGGATATTCTTGGTACAAAGGTTGCAGGTGCAAGGGTTTCCAGAGCGGTCGTGACTCGATATTGTCGGCTTCAAAAGCCAGACGCAAATCGGTAGCAGTGATGCCATTGCTTTGGTTTGGATTAATGGTAATAGCCGTTAACCAATGGTTAGAAAAGTAATCCTCGCTAGGCATATCATGCACATAAACGCCGGGAATGTCTTGAAATAATTTTTTGTAAAAGGCATTCATATCACGCCTTAAAGCAACATGCTCGTCTAAAACTTCCATTTGTCCACGACCAATGGAGGCGCATATATTACTCAATCTATAATTATACCCTAGTTCTGAATGTTCATAGTGTATGGCATTGTCTCTAGCTTGTGTCGCCAAGAAAATGGCTTTGGTTCTCTCTTTTTCGGTGTGGCTTATTAGGGCACCACCACCAGATGTTGTTATAATTTTGTTGCCGTTAAAAGACAAAACACTCAAATCACCAAAGGTACCGCATTTTTGACCTTTATAGGAACTTCCCAGGGCTTCGGCAGCATCTTCTAGAATGGGAATTTGGTATTTTTCGGCTATGATTCTAATGGCATTCACTTTGTACGGATTGCCATACAAATGAACGGTAACAATAGCTTTTGGCTTTTTGCCTAATTGAATTCTATCAATAATCGCTTTTTCTAATGCGATTGGACACATATTCCAAGTATCAGGCTCACTATCGATGAATACAGGAATGGCCTTGAGGTATAAAATAGGATTTGCTGATGCGGTAAAGGTAAGCGACTGGCACAAAACCTCATCACCCGCTTTTACATCCAAAAGAAGTAAACCTAAATGTATGGCAGCAGTTCCAGAGGACAAAGCGGTAACATAAACTTTAGGATCCAGATAGTTTTTTAGATCCGTTTCAAAGGCATCTACATTTTTCCCTAATGGAGCAACCCAGTTCGTATCAAAAGCTTGATTGACATACTTTTGCTCGGCACCACTCATGTGCGGAGAGGATAAATAGATTCTGGTGTTAGTATTCAACATGTTCAAATTATGGTATTTAAAAAATTTGATAGTACAAAAGTAAATAATTGCCTAAAGAATGAAGGGTTTACTTAAGTATTTAAAACAGAGCAACAGTATTCGTTTGTATATTAATTTTGGAAACGCATGGATTCCAATTTAATGGGTAACAAAACGCTTTAATCTTTTGGCTATTATTATGTTTCAAAGAATTAATCTGTACTGCATTTTTCGCTTACACTTGCATATAAAAACTTTTTTTATATGCAACTAAAAATCTAAAAACCGAAGCCTTAAAATTACGAAAATATCTTACTCAAATAAATAAATTTATTGGGTAAGCTATTTTATAATACAAGTACGTCAGGTTACTCTAGATTATTTTGAAAGGAAACTGTTTTGCAGTCTTTCTAATTATTTCAAAATATGCTAAAAAGAACTAAAATCTTAAAGCAAAAAAAATAAAAAGGCCGCCACGAATGACGGCCTTCATATTTAACTTAAAATTATTTTTTGATCATTTTTTTAACGATCACTTCATTGTTAGCAGCATTCACTAACTGAACTAAATAAATACCACTTCTTAATGAAGATACATCTTCGCTAATAGTGTTACTTCCTTCTTGCAATTGTACTGATTTAGTATTAACCGCTACAGTACCATCAAAAGAGTAGATAGTCATTTCAAGAACACCTGCTCTTGAAGCTACAACATCAACATTAAAGTTACCATAAGTTGGGTTAGGATACACTTCAGTAGCAGTTACAGTAACCACATCTTTAGTAGATGAATCCTGTCTTGCAACTGAACATGAGCCAGTAACTAATTTTAACGATTTGTTTAATACACTAGTTCCAACTCCGTTTACTGATGCAATTGTAATGTATTTAGGAGCAGCAGTAGTAGAAACTAATCCGTTATATTTAACTGAAAAAGTCAAATCAGATGTAGCTAAAACATTAGTTGTATTATCAGGATTACTAGCTGAAGTAACAATTGAACCTTCTGGAGCAGCAATAACATAAGAACTAGCTAAAAGAGATGGTGTAAGTGTATAGTCATAAGATCCATTACCACATAATGCAGTAAGTTGACCTGTCACAACAGATACAGCAGCAGGAACAGCAGTAATTAATTTTAATAATTTAGCAGTAGATTCTAATCCAGCATTAACTGTTACAGATGAACCAATACCGTTTACCGCTTTCACACCAATGTATAAAGCTGTAGTACCAGCACCAACACCTGAAAAATCAACAGTAATTACATTTGAATTTCCACCTGATAATTGAGTAACACCCGCTGGCAATTCCCAAGAATAAGAAGATGCAAGCAATGAAGCAGTAGCAGTCAAAGTAAATGGAGTACTTGTACCAATAAATTTACTAATTGCGGTTACCGCAGTAACTGTGCTCACAGCATCGTTAGTCAATTTTATTGCAGATGGCGCTTTAGGCAAAACAGCTTTCAAAGTCAACAGTTTAGCGGTAGATGTAGTTGTAGGACTCACAGCAGTTGCATTTGAAGTTACAGAAAGTCCTGTTCCGTTTTTAGATTTAACACCTATACGCAATACGTTTGTTGACACAGGAACAGTAGCAGTTGTTAAATAATTAAACGTATTTGCACTAGTTACACCTGAAAAATTAACAGTAATTACATTTGAAGTACCAGAAGTAACTCCTGATGTTGTAGTAGCACCAGATAACAAAGTTACACCTGTAGGCAATTCCCAAACATAAGAAGTAGCAGTAGCAACTGGAGTAGCAGTAATAGTTAATACAGTAGATTGACCCATGTATTTAGCAAAACTTGAAACAGCTGTAGGAATACCAGAAACTGGTAGTGGCAATAAAGCATCTGTTAGTTTAACAGCACTTGGAGCAGCTGGTAACGCTTTAGTAAGTGCTAAAACTTTGAAAAGACTGTTACATCCTGCAGCATTTACAGCAGCAACAGAAATATTTCCTATTGAACCAGCTCCTGTAGGAACATTATTAAAGTTAACAGTTACCGTATTTGTACCTTGACCAGAAACAATATTCATTCCTAATGGTGCAGTCCAAAGATAAGAAACAGCATCAACAACTTCGGCGATAGTGTAAGTAGCTGTAGTTGTAGTTCCTACCAAAGCACCTTGAGCAGTAGTTCCAGTAATTGTACCTGGAGTAGCTAATATAGGAGTTACATTTACAACAATTGCAGCTCTTGGACTTTCTGTTCCATCAGCATATACTTGAGAAACAAAATAGGATTTTGTTGAAGGAGCAACTGTAGTTGCAGGAACTGGAGCAGTTGCTAAAGGAACATCTACTATCGCAACTGGTGCAGCTGTACCTACAGCTGGTTTGTAAGTTACATCTTTAGAGTACCATTTTAATGAAACACCACCAGCTAAAGTAGCTGTCAAAGCTGTAGCTACTGAACCTTTACATAAATTAACAGGAGTTACAACAACTGGAGCAATTTTAGAAACTAAACCTGTAAAGTTTGAATTAGACAATGCAGCTGAACCTGTAGCTGGTCTATAATCTAATCCTGTGTAAACTGTAGCGTCAGTGTTGTATGGTAAAGTTAACAAACCAGCACTTGCAGCTTGTGTAGTATTACCATTAGCAGCGTACCATGAGGTAATGTTAAAAGCAGGATTATTACCAGCTGTAAGTGTACCTGGAGAAGTTACTTGCAATACTCTTGCAGTAGTAACAATACCAGCTAAAATGTTGTTTTTGAATTTCAAATCACCATTTACAGCATTTGTTTCAGCAGCAACACCATCTATGTGAAGTCCTTCTTGAAAATCCATAAAGATAGAATTGTAGATACTCAATTTAGAAGCTCTACGGATTCTAGCCCCTCTTTTGAAACCTGAAGCTAATGTTCCACCATTGGTCAAACCTACACGGTAAGATGGTCCTATCAAAGTACAGTTTGTAAAAATAGCACTTGTATAAGGAGTTGCAGAAGTTCCAGTAGCATTGTTATCAGATTCAAAACCTTCTGAAGTAGAAACGGATGGATTATCAGAAATTTGTGGGTCTCTAATTGCTAAAGCATATTGTACTTTACCACT
Organism: Flavobacterium restrictum; assembly: GCF_007097245.1. Taxonomy (GTDB): domain Bacteria; phylum Bacteroidota; class Bacteroidia; order Flavobacteriales; family Flavobacteriaceae; genus Flavobacterium; species Flavobacterium restrictum. The sequence continues at coordinate 63,581 of NZ_VJZT01000014.1, forward strand.
AAATCCGTTATCAGTATCAAAATCATCATCTAAATTTCTATAAGATACCAAGTGTTTACAGTTTACTGCACCACCAAACCATTCGAAAGCATCGTCATTTGCAAAAGATACTTGTACATAATCAATTGTAGTTCCACTTCCAACAGCACCCATTGTCAAACCATTGATTTCGCTGTTTGGAGCATATACATATCCACCAAATTCAATACGTACATATTTCAAAGTACCTGAATTATCAGCATCATCTGGAGTTAAACCTCCACCATATTGAGTATCTGCTGATGCAGTAATACCTTCAATATTATTAACACCACTATTCAAGTTGAAAGAACCATTACCTAAAAGGATAATTCCTCCCCAGTCTCCTTTGTTTCTTGAACCTGCAGCATTGTTTGATGTAAATACAATTGGGCTTGTAGCTGTACCCACTGCATTAATTTTAGATCCTTTGGTAATAATCAAAGACGCACCAACACCAGCACCTCTAATGGTAACTCCTGGTTGAATGGTCAAAGTAGCACCGTTTTTAACATAAGTCAAACCTTGCAACAAGTAAGTATTACCTGTTGTCCAAGTTGTGTTTGCAGTAATTTCACCACTTACAGTAATTCCTGTAGCAGAGTAAACTGTATTTTGTGGATCGTAGTTTGTCCAGTTGTTTGTCCACATTGCTGTAGGAGCTGGAGCAAATGCACCTCTATAAGATGTAAATTCAATAGCATCAGCAACTACTGTAGTAGCAATTAATTTTCCTGTAAAAGCACTATCTGTAAAATCTGAACCTTCTTCAACAATTGATCCTGAAGCTGGTCTGTAATCTAATCCTGTATATGTAGTAGCATCTGTACCATAAGCGTTTGCCAACAAACCTGAATTTGAAGCTACAGTTGAGTTCCCATTAGCAGTATACCAATTTGTCATATTAAATGCAGCATTATTTCCTGCTGTAATAGTACCTGGAGAAGTTACTTGTATCACTTTTGAAGTAGTAACAATTCCTGCCAAAATGTTGTTTTTGAATTTCAATGTTCCTGCAACTGCATTATTTTCGGCAGCTACACCATCAATATGAACTCCTTCTTGAAAATCCATGAACAAAGAGTTGAAAATTTTCAATTGAGAAGCTCTTCTTATTCTAGCCCCTCTTTTGTAACCCGAAGCTAATGTTCCACCGTTAGTCAATGATGAAACTCTGTAAGATGGTCCTATCAAAGTACAGTTTGTAAAAATAGCACTTGTTGCTGGAGTTGCACTAGTTCCAGTAGCATTGTTATCTGACTCAAAACCTTCTGAAGTAGAAACAGATGGATTATCAGCAATTTGTGGATCTCTAATTGCCAAAGCAAATTGAACGTTTCCGCTAAATCCGTTATCTGTATCAAAATCGTCATCTAAATTTCTATAAGACACCAAGTGTTTACAGTTTACTGCACCACCAAACCATTCGAAAGCATCATCATTTGCAAAAGATACTTGAACATAATCAATAGTAGTTCCGCTACCTACAGCTCCCATTGTCAATCCGTTGATTTCATTGTTTGGTGCATATACATACCCACCAAATTCAATTCTCACGTATTTTAATGTTCCTGAACTATCTGTATTATCCGGAGTTAAACCTCCACCGTATTCTGTGTACACAGATGCAGTAAGACCTTCGATGTTGTTCACACCATTGTTCAAGTTGAAAGCACCTTTACCTAAAAGGATAATTCCTCCCCAATCGCCTTTGTTTCTAGAACCTACAGCTTTGTTTGAAGTAAATACAATAGGATTAGCAGCAGTACCAATTGCATTAATTTTTGCTCCTTTGGTAATTACCAACGCAGCACCAGTACCAGCCCCTCTAACAATAACACCAGGTTGAATTGTCAAAATTGCATTGTTTCTTACCGTAATCAAACCTGATAAAGCATATACTTTACCGGTAGTCCAAGTCGTGTTAGCTGTAATATCAGCACTAACAGTAACTGTTGCATCGCCATAAGTGGCATTCTGCGGGTCGTAATTCGTCCAGCTATCTGTCCACATTGCTGTGGGAGCCGGAGCAAAAGCACCTCGATAAGAGGTTTGCTCAATTTGAGCATTTACAAGGTTGGCAATAAGTACCAAAATTGCAATTAAATAATTTTTTTTCATTTTTTTGGTGTTTTTTATTAAACAGGACAAAGCTATATTCAATGGGTAAAACGAATGCTAACTAAAAATTAAATAAAAAGAAAGCTACAGTTAACTAATTGTTAGCAACCAAGAAGAAATGTAAAATCTAGGTTAAGCAACACAAAAAGCAATAAAAACGAGCCTACAAAATCTTAATTTATACTATTTATAATCATTAGGTTAGGAACAAAACAATAAAAATGACAGTTATATTTAACGTAAACAGGATTAAAGCCAGCCCTACAAAAATAATCCGAGCCTAGGGCTCTGGTTTGCCATAAAAGTTCGTGTTAGGATTAGAATATACAGCAACTCGCTTTGGTATTCACAACATAGACTGGAACAAAAAAAAGAAGCACATGCTTAAAATGTACTCCTTTTTGTACAACTAAATCTATAGCAAACTGGACTAAAGTCCAGCCCAATAAAATAATCCGAGCCTAGGGCTCTGGTTCGCCATAAAAGTTCGTGTTAGGATTAAAATATATCGCAACTCGCTTTGGTATTCACAACATAGACTGGAACAAAAAAAGGAGCACATTCTTAAAATGTGCTCCTTTTTGTATATCTAGACCTATAGTATTCTAACCCAATTTATTGATTAATTTAAAAATTATAAGTAGCGGTTAATGAAAACGTTCTACCAAATTTTGTTCTCCATATCTCATCATCATCCTTGGCATTAAATCCATTTTCATAATGATAATCACCCGTAAAAACATGATTCGCAAGCGTTTCTAGTGTACCATAATCTACCGAGTTTTTGAAATTATTTTGATAAAAAATCAAATCCTGCGCTAATAAATTTTGAATATTAAACTTCAATTCCAGTTTGTTTTTGTATAATGACTTGGCAATTTGCATGTCTAGAAACGTTCTTCCTTTTTCCCACAAGGCTGGATTAAGTTCACTGGATGCCACCGCAATTCTATTGCCCGCTCTGTTAGCATTTAAAGATACAGCCCAACCATTGTCCTTGTTCATATACTGTAAACCTGCATTAAAAATATAAGGAGACTGTCCTTGCAAGGGTCTTGATTTTTCAGGATTTCCAGAGGCAAGATTAGAAACATCCACTTTTGATTTTATAACAGCTAGATTGGTAAACAAGGTCAAATCATCCAGAATAGTTGCGTTTTCATACTTGAAAATGGAGCTCAATAAGGTTCTGAATTCTAACTCAATACCACTGTTCTTGGCACTAGCGGCATTTTTATAAATAACCTCATTGTTATTAACGTTTCGCTGAATTTCGATTGGGTTTATAAATTTTTTGTTGAAATAAGAAAACGATACAATTTGCCCTTTGCCTGGATACAATTCATATCTAAAATCCCAGTTTATTATGCTAGCAATCTTCAAATCTGGGTTTCCATTCGTGAAAAATTTAGTTGTAAAATCATAAAACCCAAAAGGGGCTAATTCTCTAAATTCTGGTCTGTTCAAGGTTTTAGAATAACTCAAACGAAGATTTTGCTTTTTATCTATAGAGTAAATTAAATTAGCCGAAGGTAAAAAATCTTGTTGCGTTCTATCAGAATTAGAAGGTATACTCGACATATCTAAATAATCCAAAGTTTGCTTGTAATCCTCTACACGAAATCCCCACACTAATCTAAAACTTTTGTACCGGTTGTCTAACATGATATAGGCAGCATTCAAACTTGAGGTTGCTTGATACGCATCGGTAGGTTTTGTATCATCATATAACGTAAACCCTGTTTTGCCTGGAGAAACAATCCCCATATTACTTTGGTTAAAAATCGAAGCATCTGGCAGCTCCAACAACGAATCCTGAAACTTTGGCCCGTTATTCAATAAATACTTATTATAATACAACTGACGAGCAAAAAAGTCTCTATTTCTTTTTTGTGTAAATGCACCCATTTTAATCTCGTTAATAAAATCTTCGCCTATACTAAAACGTCTAGAAATATCTATTTTACCACCAGAAATGGACTCTTTATTTTCCGAGAAAAACATACCACCCGCAGAGGTACTTGGACTACCCGCAACATCACCAACTTGAGCTACAGGAATCGTTTCACCAGGAATGGTGCTACTTGGATCAGTAATAGAATAATTATTAGTTCTTAAATTAGGAATGGATCTATTGATGTTACTGTAAAAACCAGTCCAATTGAATTTAATTTTGGGTTGTGCAAAATAATGTTCGCCGTTGAGTTGTCCCGAATAAATTTTGTTACTAGTAAACCACCTAACATTAGAACTTGAAAATCGCAAGTCATTCACATCTTTTTGTCCATAACGCTCCACAAACAAATCAGTCGAGTTAATACTGTAAATATTTTTAAAAGTAAGTGTATGATTCTCATTAAACTTTAACGAGATGTTAGCTAATCCTGCTGTTAAAACTTGCTCGATATAATTTTTATCTCCATATTTAGAAACCAAAACAGTAGGGATTTCAGGATGATTAGGATCACCACCTTCAAAATCATTTCTGTTGGTTTCATTGTAATTTTTAGACTGATTATTGGAAAACGAAAACATAACACCCAAAACTTTGTCCTTGAAATCAAAATGATGTCCTATCGAATATTGAAAATTTACATTGGGTTTAAAACGTTTGTCTTGAACACTCCAATCTGATTGGAATGATTTAGCAACTGCAGCTCTTTCTTCATAGGTCAATTCCTTAAATTCGGTAGTGTTTGGTACTGACGATGGTAAATCTCTAGCTCCATTATCAAAACCCAACCAATCCGTCCCACTCCCTTTGTAGGTTTTTTGTGTTTTGAAAGTGGTAATGGTATTGACACCCGTTCCTACAGAGAGGGTTTGAAAATTTTTATCCGGAACTGATTTGGTATTAATTTGAATAACACCCCCAGCAAATTCTCCCGGTAAATCTGGCGAAGCGGTTTTGGTAATTACTAAATTATCAAGCATATTAGACGGGAAAATGTCAAAGGAGAACGCTTTTCTATCGGGTTCAGAACTTGGTAACGGCGCACCATTTAGGAAAGCAACATTGTAACGGTCGTTCAACCCTCGAATAATAACAAACTTATTATCCTGAATACTAGCACCACTAATCCGTTTCAAAACATCCGATGTAGTTTTGTCTGGCGTACGTTTAATCGTTTCGGCAGAGATACCATCAGATACACTTGCGTTATTTTTTTGAGCTACTAATAACGACTTAACCGATTCGGTTTTGGCTTTCGTTCTTGTAATTACCACCTCGTTAAGTTCGTTTTTGTTTTCAGCAAGCGTGGTGTTCAACGTAGTGCTTTCATTTGGTTTTACCACCACCTCTGAAATCGCTTTTGGTTTAAAACCAATAAACGAAAGTTCCACTTCATAGGTACCCGGAGCAACGTTTCTAAAAACAAATTTCCCATCAGGATCTGTCGATGTGCTTAATTTCAAATCTTTGATAATAATATTAACCCCTGGCAATGATCGACCATTGGCATCATCAAGAACAGTTCCACTGATTGTACCGTTTTGACCAAAAAAATATTGGGATACTAGTACTATAATAAAGGTGTAAAAAAACTTCATATCTGTATTTTAAATTATAAATGCAAAATAAATATAAAATCAGAAAGGGAATGTTAGCTTAAAATTAACAATTCATAATTTAAAAAACCAATGGTAAAACCCAGCTTTAAAGTCCTGTAAACAACTAACTAATAACAATTTACTTGAGAAATAATAAAAAGAAACAAGCCTGAATTATAAAAAAAGAGATTCTAATGCGACCTTTATTTTCTTGCAATGTTTCCAAATTGTTATATATGTAGAACGGGTTATTTGCAAAGAAATAAATTAAATACATTTGCGAAATAGTTTAAACAGATCTTATTTTTATGAAAAACAACAAACTAATCATACTATTACTATTGGTAGTAAGCTCCGTTTTTTCGCAAGAAAAAATAGACTCTACAAAGACCAAAATTCCTACTCCCAAGTGGGCATTAGAAATAGGAACGGGAAATAGCCAAGGAACTGCTCCGTATACAGATGGATATTTTGCAACCAAAAACGACAAAGTATTTGGGGATGTGAAATTAAACTCCATAAGTATAGGCGCACGTTACAATTACTCCAAGTTAATTGGGTTCAAGATGGATCTTGCTTTTGATTTGTACAAAAACAATAAAGATTCCCGTAGCAAACCCTTTGAAGTAGCACAATACCGCACTTCATTGCAAGGAATTATCAATTTAAACACGCTTTTTAAAACCAAAAATGAGCAGCCAAGATTTACCGTATTGCTACATGGTGGTTTGAACGTGTCGCATTTTCAAAATGTAAAAACAGTGGCTCGACCTAAAGTGGGCGGTGCAGATTATTTTGGTGGATTCGTTATAGGCTTAACTCCCATGTTTCGTGTAACTAATAAAACATCTGTTTATTTTGACATTAGCTCCTACACCAACTATAGACAACATTTGGCTTGGGACGGAAATCACTCGGAGGTAAGCAACAACCTGAATGGACACATGGTCTCTATGAATTTAGGGGTATCGTTTGCCATTGGTAAAAAATAGAATTTCTCACAAATAATAAATCCTGCAAAATCATTGTGATCTTGCAGGATTTTTATTTTTACCCAAACAACGTTAGAAAAAAATGGCGCTATTTAATATTCAATAGTACCTACATGACGCATAACTTTCATGATTTTGGATTTTCTATTATTGATATAGGAGGACGAACTAGTGGCTTTGTACTTTCTAGGATTGGGCAATATGGCAGCAATTCCTGCGGCTTGAATGGGTGTTAAACTAGCAGCATCCTTGCGGTACCAATATTGAGTTGCCGCCTGTGCCCCATATATCCCATCACCCATTTCAATGCTGTTCAAATAGACTTCCATTATGCGTTTTTTGCCCCAAATTACTTCTATCAAAACCGTAAAATAAGCTTCAAGTCCTTTCCTGATATAGCTTCGGCCTTGCCAAAGAAAAACATTTTTGGCCGTTTGTTGTGAGATGGTGCTGCCGCCTTTTATTTTTCGACCGCGTTCGTTGCTTTTATAGGCTTTTTGCATGGCTATAAAATCGAATCCATTATGACTCAAAAAAGTACCATCTTCACTGGCAATAACCGCTTTTTGTAAATTATTTGATATGTTTTCAATAGGTTCCCAATCGTGACTGTACTGGTTTTCTTTGCCAACCATTTTGTTTTCGATGACTCTGATTACCATCAAAGGCGTAAACGGAACGGGAACAAATTTAAAAAGAACTACAAAGAAAATCGATAGCCCAAAAAACCACAACAAGGCTTTGAACAAGAACCGAACGACTTTAGTCTTAAAAGTAGCTTCGTTCTTTTTTACTGGTTTTTTCAGTGGTTTTTTTGCTGTTATTTTGGTTGCCATTATACTAAATCTGCTAATTCTGTTCCTATTAAACTTCCTATTGCTACTCCCATTCCTCCTAGCCTCACGCCACAATACACCTGATCAGAGAGTTGCGTGACAATGGGTTTCTTGCTGTTGCCCATTCCCATAATGCCGCTCCAGCGATGGGCTATGGCTACTTCTTGATTGGGCAAAATTACTTCTTTTAACAACGCTTCCAACTTTTTTTGCACCAATTCTGTTTCGCCAAAAACAGTAGTATTCTCGGTTTCAAAATCAAGATTTCTCCCGCCACCAAGCAAAATTCTATCGCCTACATTTCTAAAATAATAATACCCTCGATCCAAATGAAAAGTGCCTTTTATATCTAAATTGGGTATGGGTTGCGTAATCAAAACCTGTGCTCTTGCAGGCTTTACTTGCCCTCCAGTTAATGCACTTGCAAAACCATTGGTTGCAAATAATAACTTTCTAGTAGGAAAACTAAAATCGCCAAGTGCTACTTCTACATGATCGTTTTTTTCTAAATACGAGGTGACAGTTTGTTGGTTCAGGATCAAAATATTTTGGGATACCGCTTGTTTAAGCAATTCTTGCATCATGTTACCCGTATCAATTTGAGCTTCGAATGGATTGAAAATCAAATATTCTTTGCTTCCGCCAAAACCAAAACGATCGACTTCTTTGGCAAAAACAGGACTTCGGAAAACAGGATTCAAAATTTCATTTATAAAGGGCAATTTCCCCAAACATTCCGAATAAAAAGTGTCGTCGTTTTCCAAAAATAATTCATAACCGCCATAGGGTTTATAATCGATTGCGGCATCGCCAAGACGTTTTCGTAACAGTTGCAAGCCTTTGGTTCGCTTTTGAATGAGATCAATAACTTCCTCTTCGGAATGTGATTTTAAATCATCAATAATCTCCGAAAGGCTTCCAAAACAAGCAAAACCTGCATTCTTGGTACTCGCTCCTTGCGGCAACATTCCTTTTTCTAAAACCAAAATTTTACTTTCTGGAAATTTCTCGCGCAAACGCAAAGCCGCATGCAACCCCACAATTCCACTGCCAACAACAGTGAAATCAACATGGGTAAACCAGTTTTTTAATTCCCAATAACTTAATTGCATGTCCTGAATTTTTTTATAAAAATAATATTTTTAGTCAATTAATACATCGCTCAACGCGGTTTTTAAACAATAATGTTAAAAATAAATCTTCACAAGAATCGTGTTGCTTTTTTTGAAATATAAACAGTAATTTTAAGGCTTGATTTAATTCAATTCAAATATGAAAAAAGTAATTTATTTAACCCTGACACTAGTAAGCTTGAATGCAATGGCACAAAACGTAATGACGCCTGAACTACTCTGGAAATTAGGCAGAGTAACTCCTTTGGGTATTTCTAAAGACGGCAAAAACGTAGTTTACAAAGTAGCTACACCCTCAATCGAAGAAAATAAATCAACTTCAAAAATGTATATTTTGCCCATAAACGGTGGTATTGCGACAGAAGTTAGCAGTACAGCAACACTTTTGAACGACAAAAACACCTCGCCTAACGGCAACTATATAGTCTACAATGAGGAAGTGAAAATTGACAACGTTCACGGAAAAGATTTTTATCCTGATTTGCAAAAATCAAATGTTCAAATTTATAACGGACTCGATTACCGCCACTGGGATACCTGGAATGAAGGCAAATTTAACCATGTTTTTTACAAAGAAAATAAGGAAGGTGCAGCTGGAATTGATATTCTAAAAGGAGGAAATTTTGACAGTCCACAAAAGCCTTTTGGTGGCGACGAAGATTACATTTGGTCGCCTGATAGCAAAAGTATTCTTTATGTATCCAAGAAAAAAGCGGGAACACAATACGCTATTTCGACCAATACTGATATTTATGAATATTTTCTAGAAACAGGAAAAACCATCAATAAAACCGAAGGAAATCTAGGATACGATATGGCACCACAATTCTCCCCAAAGGGCGATTTGACTTGGTTGCAAATGAAACGTGACGGTTACGAAGCGGACAAAAATGATATTATCGTTAATTTCAAAGGAATAAATACCAACCTGACCGCAAATTGGGACGGAACAGTCGATAATTTTATGTGGAGTGCCGATGGTAAAAAAATCTATTTTATTGCACCAATTGATGGCACAAAACAAGTTTTTGAAGTTAATTTTCCGGGTTTAACTCGAATCGCAATCAACGTGAATCAAGTAACCAATGGCGATTTTGACGTCAATGATTTAATAGGTTTTTCTGGCGACAACCTTATTGTGACTCGAACCGATATGAATCATGCAGGAGAGATTTTTTCGTACAACCCCAAGAAAAATACTTGGAAACAATTGTCCAATATAAACACAGCAACCTACAATACACTCACATTAAGCAAAACCGAAAGACGGTACATTACCACAACCGATGGCAAAAAAATGCTAGTTTGGGTTATTCTTCCACCCAATTTTGATGCGAACAAAAAGTATCCCACCTTATTATTTTGTCAAGGTGGCCCACAATCTCCTTTGACACAAGGCTACTCTTTCCGTTGGAATTTTTCGTTAATGGCGGCTAATGGCTATGTAATTGTGGCACCTAACCGCAGGGGAATGCCTGGACATGGAGTGGCGTGGAACGAGCAAATAAGCAAAGATTGGGGCGGACAAGTTATGGATGATTATTTAACAGCTATAGACGCTGTTGCGAATGAAAGCTATGTTGACAAAGCGAGACTGGGTTGCGTTGGGGCTAGTTATGGCGGGTATTCCGTGTTTTATCTCGCAGGAATTCACAACAACCGTTTCAAAACTTTTATTGCCCACGATGGCGTTTTCAACACCCAAAGTATGTTTGGCACCACCGAAGAAGTGTTTTTTAACAACTGGGATTTTGGTGGCGCTTATTGGGAAAAAGACAACAAAGTAGCTCAAAAAACCTATACCACTTTCAACCCAATCACACTAGTAGACAAATGGAACACACCCATTTTAATCATTCAAGGTGGTAACGATTTTAGAGTCCCTATTGGCCAATCGCAAGAAGCGTTTCAAGCGGCACAATTGCGTGGTATAAAAAGTAGGTTCCTATATTTCCCTGAAGAAAATCATTGGGTGCTGAAACCACAAAACGCACAAGTATGGCAAAAAGAATTTTATAAATGGCTGAAAGAAACCTTGTAAAATTCGAATATGGTTTTGTCAAAAAATTAAAAAACACCTGTAAAGCATAAAAACGATTTACAAGAAAGAGCTAAAAACTTTCTGGTAGATCGTTTTATCAAAAAATAATTATGATACAATTCCTAGAAACAATCAAATTAAGGAATGAAACTTTGTTCTATTTTGGATTACTATGTTTTGTATTTGCTGCTCTTTTTTTGGTTTTAACCAAAACAACTACTGTTCAGGTGTACAACGTAAGTGCGTGGTACAAACCCTTTAAATTTGCATTGTCGACCTTCCTATATTCTTGGGCAATGGCTTGGTATTGCTATTATCTTCCTGATTTTAATATCGGTTTTTTTAATTGGTCCATTATTATTTTATTAGGTTTTGAAATTGTTTATATCGCAATTCAAGCTAACAAAGGGCAGTTGTCACATTACAACACTAGTACTTCTTTGTATTCCTTTTTGTATGCAATGATGGCAATAGCAGCGACTTTGGCAACCCTTTACACAGCCTATGTTGGCTTGTTATTTTTCACTACCAATTTTCATGATTTGCCTAATCACTATGTTTGGTCCATACGGCTGGGAATCGTAATTTTTGTTATTTTCTCTTTTGAAGGTTTTGTAATGGGGACCAAATTAACACATACTATTGGTGGCGAAGATGGTGCTGCTGGAATTCCTATTTTAAATTGGAGTACTAAATATGGAGACCCAAGAATAGCTCATTTTATAGGCATGCATGCCCTACAAGTGATCCCATTAATTTCCTATTATCTATTAAAAAACACAAAAGCTACAATAGCAATTGCACTACTTTACTTGCTTTTGTCGATTTTCACACTCATTCAAGCTTTGCAAGGAAAGTCTTTTTTTAAATAGAAAATTCTAAACAATACCATTATTATGAAATACAAAATAATGATTGTTGATTCCAGTTGCAAGAACTAAAGACAAATAAAATATTGAATTAATATTTTCCTAAAATCAACAACATAACCGTAACAATAAATAAAAAAATCCCGTCATAAACGGGACTTTTTTATTTCAAAAAACAAACTAGAAAGATTACATTCCTGTTCTAATGGCTTCTACAGGATCTAATTTTGATGCTGCAATAGCGGGTAAAATCCCAGAAACCAACCCAATAATAGCTGCCAAACCAGTTCCTAAAAGGATATTTCCCATTCCTAAAACAAATTCAAAATCGAGCGCTTTGGTTAATACAAAAGCAATTAACCACACCATTAACAAACCAATCAAACCGCCTATCACCGAAAGTATGATGGCTTCGAACAAAAATTGAAACAATATAAACCTGTTTTTGGCACCCAATGATTTTTGAATTCCTATTAAATTGGTACGCTCTTTGACTGAAACAAACATAATATTAGCAATACCAAAACCTCCTACAAGTAATGAAAACCCACTAATAACCCACCCTACTAAATTCATTTGTCCTATAATCCCGTCTATAAAATCAGTAAATCCAGAAAAAACATTAATGAAAAAATTATCCATTTCACCCGCTTTCAATCCTCTAAAGTTTCTTAATTTTTGAGAGATTTCGCCTTTGTAAGCGTCCATATCGACCCCTTTTTCGGGTTTAAAAATGATCACATTGGTCAAATTATCGTTGTTGTCGCCATACAATTGCCTAATGACATTGACAGGAATAAACGCAGATGTATCGTTGCTATCGCCAAACAAACCAGCACCTTCTTTTTTTAGAACACCTATAACGGTGAATCGTTTTCCGTACAAACGCACATTTTTTCCAATAGGCTCCGCGTCTTCAAATAAGGATTTAGCGATTTCATTTCCTAAAACAATAACCATCGATCCTGAATTGGCTTCGGATTCATTGTAAAACCTTCCTTTTTCAAATTCTAACCCTTGAATATCAATAAACTCGTGGGAAACAGGGACAATATTTATAGAACTCACGGTATTCGACTCGTATTTTATAGACTCACTTTTAGTAAAAATTTGATACCCCATTTGATCCGTATTGGTCATAGCCCCTTTCATATAGGTATATTCATCATACTTTACATTAGGAAATTGCTCCCTTTTCCATTGCGGTATATCCGATGGACCAAAGGAAAACTTCATTAAATAAATAGTGTTTTTATCTAAACTACTTAAATCTTTAGTGATTTTTCTGTCCAAAGAATCTACGGCTGCCAAAACAGCTATTATCGAAAAAATTCCAATAGTAACGCCTAATAACGAAAGTAATGTTCGCAATTTATTGTTGCGCAAAGCATTCATCGCAAAGCCGAAACTCTCTTTTAACAATCGTAAGTAAACCAACATATCTTTTGAATTTTTGTTATCGTAAAATTGAGTATTTTTTAATCAAAAACCTAATAAATTTCTCCTTACCCATAGGTGCTACTTTTTATAAAAATGTTACAGTAAAGGATTGAATTTTATAATCAAAAAAAAACTATTTTTGCAACTTATAACAATACAACACAATGAGCACTAGTAAAACAATCCAATCCGCATTAATTTCCGTATTTTCAAAAGAGGGTCTTGAACCAATAGTAAGAAAACTTCATGAACAAAATGTTGTTTTTTACTCTACAGGTGGCACCGAAGATTTTATAAAAAATTTAGGCATTCCTGTAATCCCTGTTGAAGACATAACTTCCTATCCATCTATCCTTGGTGGGAGAGTAAAAACGTTGCATCCCAAAGTTTTTGGAGGAATCCTAAACCGTCAAGACAACGAAAGTGATGTGCAACAAATGGAGGAATACAACATTCCACAGTTGGATTTAGTGATTGTAGATTTATACCCATTCGAAAAAACAGTTGCCTCGGGAGCCAGCGAAGCAGACATTATCGAAAAAATTGATATTGGTGGTATTTCACTAATTAGAGCTGCCGCAAAAAATTTCAAGGACACCGTAATCATTTCATCGGTAGATCAATACGCTTCTTTTTTAGAACTTATAACTGTTCAAAATGGCACAACAACACTAGCCGATAGAAAAGTATTAGCCACCAAAGCATTTCATATTTCTTCGCATTATGATGGTGCAATTTTTAATTATTTCAACACCGACGAAACCATTTATAAAGCTAGTATTGCTAATGGTCAAGTCCTACGTTATGGCGAAAACCCACATCAAAAAGGATTTTTCTTTGGAGATTTTGAAGCCATGTTCAATAAAATTCACGGTAAAGAATTATCATACAACAACTTACTAGATGTTGACGCAGCCGTAAATTTAATTGCTGAATTCAAAAAAAATCCAGTACAGACGTTGCAATGCAACGACTCAACTTTCGCTATTTTAAAACACAATAACGCATGCGGCCTGGCTACTAGAACCACCATAAGCGAAGCTTATAATGCGGCTTTGGCTTGTGACCCAACATCGGCATTTGGAGGTGTTTTGATTTCCAATACCAAAATTGATGTAGCTACTGCGACCGAAATCAATAAATTATTTTGCGAAGTGGTTATTGCGCCCGCATACGAGCCAGAAGCTATTACCCTTTTGGAACAAAAGAAAAACCGAATTATATTAGTTCAAAACGAAGTTGCTTTACCTCAAAAACAAGTGCGAACTTGCTTGAACGGAATTTTGGTTCAAGACAGAAACAACATCACGGATACTAAAGCCGACTTAAAAACCGTTACCCTTACAGCACCAACAGCTCAAGAAATAGAAGATTTGATTTTTGCCTCTAAAGTGTGCAAAAATACCAAATCGAATACCATTGTTTTTGCCAAAAACGGAACCTTAATTTCCTCTGGAACAGGACAAACTTCACGAGTAGATGCCTTGTTGCAAGCAATAGAAAAAGCAAACACTTTTGGATTTAGTTTAGAAGGCGCTTCAATGGCAAGCGATGCTTTTTTCCCTTTTCCTGATTGTGTTGAGATTGCCAAAAAGGCAGGAATAACAGCTGTAATTCAGCCGGGAGGTTCGATTAAAGACGAATTGAGTATTAATTATTGCAACGAAAATAAAGTTGCAATGGTATTTACGGGCACACGTCATTTTAAACATTAATTTGTTTAACTTTGACCCTAATTATTTTTAACTTTTAAACCCCTAAAAAACTTATGGGATTTTTTGATTTCATGACCGAGGATATTGCGATAGACCTTGGTACCGCAAACACTTTAATCATTCATAATGACAAAGTTGTTATTGACAGTCCATCTATTGTAGCTAGAGATAGAGTCTCGGGCAAAATCATTGCAGTTGGTAAAGAAGCCAACATGATGCAAGGAAAGACACATGAAAATATCAAAACAATAAGACCTTTGAAAGACGGTGTAATTGCCGATTTTGATGCTTCCGAAAAAATGATTAGTATGTTTATAAAAAGCATACCCGCTCTGAAAAAAAGAATGTTCACTCCTGCCCTGCGTATGGTTGTGTGTATCCCTTCAGGAATCACCGAAGTTGAAATGCGTGCCGTAAAAGAGTCTTGCGAAAGAGTAAACGGTAAAGAAGTATACTTGATTCACGAGCCAATGGCCGCTGCAATTGGTATTGGAATCGATATCATGCAACCTAAAGGAAACATGATTGTAGACATAGGTGGTGGAACAACTGAAATTGCCGTAATTGCATTAGGCGGAATTGTTTGCGACAAATCCGTTAAGATTGCTGGTGACGTTTTTACCAATGATATTGTGTATTATATGCGTACCCAACACAACCTTTTTGTGGGAGAAAGTACTGCCGAGAAAATAAAAATCCAAATTGGAGCTGCTATAGAAGATCTAGAAACACCTCCTGAAGATATGTCCGTACAAGGACGAGATTTACTTACAGGAAAACCAAAACAAGTTGAGGTTTCCTATAGAGAAATTGCCAAAGCATTAGACAAATCAATTCAACGTATTGAAGATGCTGTTATGGAAACCCTATCTCAAACACCTCCTGAATTAGCCGCTGATATTTACAACACAGGAATTTATCTTGCGGGTGGTGGTTCTATGTTAAGAGGTCTTGATAAAAGAATTTCTCAAAAAACAGATTTACCCGTTTATATCGCCGAAGATCCATTACGTGCAGTAGTGCGTGGAACTGGAATGGCTTTGAAAAACTTGGGAAAATTTAAAAGCATCCTTATAAAATAACAAAGACTAAATTTCGAAATCCCAATTTAGTTAAAAATGTTGCTGAATTGGGATTTGGTATTTTACATTTGAATTATTTAAAATTTTAATTTAATACAATGCAGCAAATATTTCATTTTATCTTTAAAAACAGTAATAGATTGCTGTTTTTGCTGCTTTTGGGTATTTCGTTGGCGTTAACTATTCAATCCCATTCTTTTCATCGAAGTAGAGTCATCAGTTCCGCTAACTTCTTGAGCGGCGGTGTTTATGAAAAAATAAATAACATAAATGAATATTTGAATTTAAAAACCGAAAACGATGCATTAGCATTAGAAAATGCAACCTTAAAAAGTCTTTTATTTAACAAAAAAGATACTGCCAGCGTTGCAAAACTAGACAGTCTAAAAGGAGTAAAACCCCAAGACATCATTGTGTCAAAAGTGATTCACAACTCCTACAGCGTTCCGGAAAATTATTTGACCTTAAATTCAGGAGCCAATCAAGGCGTAAAACCGGATATGGGCGTAGTAAACAGTTTAGGAATCGTGGGAATTATTGACAATACTTCGGCAAATTATTCGACTGTAATTAGTATTTTAAATAAAAAATCTCAAATAAATGCCAAAATAAAAAAATCAAATCATTTTGGTTCTTTAATTTGGAACGGAAAAAATACTGGTTTTGTTCAACTTATTGACGTGCCTCGTTTAGCAGCGATTCGAAAAGGAGATACTATAGTAACAGGAGGTCAATCCGTTATTTTTCCTGAAAATATCAACATTGGAACCATTTCCAAAATTGAAAAAGACAATCAAACCCATTTTTATACCATTACTGTTAAGTTATTTAATGACATGACGAATTTGGGACATGTCTATATTATAAAAAGCAAAGACAAAGAGGAAGTTACTAATTTAGAAAAATTAGAAAAAGATGAATAGTACCTTATTAGTTAATATTTTGCGATTCATTCTCCTACTAGCCGTTCAAGTTATTGTGTTTAATAACATGAATTTTTTAGGTTATATTAGTCCTTTTCCTTACATTTTGTTTATCATTTTATATCCCGTAAATGGCAACAAAACAGGACTTTTACTGTCCAGTTTTTTACTCGGCCTGATTATGGATTTGTTTAGCAACTCTGGCGGAGTTCATGCCACCGCTTGTTTGAGTTTAGCCTATTTACGTCCATATATTTTTAAATTTTCTTTTGGATTAAGCTACGAATACCAAACCGTAAAACTCAATGATGTAGTAACACCAGAACGTTTTTCGTTTATTTTGGTAGCTGTTTTATTGCACCATTTGATTTTGTTCATTTTAGAAGCCTTTCAATTTAGCATCATTTTAGACGTATTGTTACGTACTCTTTTAAGTACCGTTTTTACCATTATTCTTTGCGTTACCATCATATACCTTATTAAGCCAAACAAAAGATGAGAAAAGTCTTGTTGCCTGCTTTAATTATTATAGCAGCTTCTCTGCTAGTTATTCGTATTTTTTATTTGCAAATTATTGATGATTCCTTCAAACTGAAATCCGAAAATAATGCAATCAAAATAAAGTACGATTACCCAGAGCGTGGGTACATCTACGATAGAAATGGCAAACTTATGGTAGCCAACCAAGCTTCCTATGACATCATGGTAATTCCAAAGGAAGTAAAGGAGGACATTAATGTTTTGGAGTTTTGCCAATTATTAGCTATTACCCAAGAGGACTATTTAAAACGCATGGCCAAGGCCAAAGTGTACAGCCCTAGATTACCATCTGTATTTTTGGCACAATTGAACAAAAGTGAATTTGCTGCTTTCCAAGAAAAAATCAGAAAATTCGAAGGATTCTATTTTCAAAAACGTTCTTTACGCGATTATGAAGTAAATTATGGCGCCAATGTTTTTGGTTTTATCACACAAGTAAGCGAAAAATTAGTGGCCAAAAATCCGTATTACAACAGTGGCGATTTAATAGGCCGTCAAGGTGTAGAGGAAAGTTACGAGGATATTCTCCGCGGTATAAAAGGAGTTACTTACATTCAAAAAGACAAATACAATAGAGAAATTGGGTCTTACAAAGAGGGAAAATACGACACCACAGCCGTTCAAGGCGAAGACATCCGATTAACGATTGATTCTGAACTTCAAAAATATGGTGAAGAATTAATGATTAATAAACGCGGTGGTATTGTAGCCATCGAACCCAAAACAGGCGAAATTTTGGCACTCGTTACAGCACCATCATACGACCCAGCAATATTAGTAGGCCGACAACGGTCTAAAAACTACACACTTCTATACCGTGATTCTATAGCAAAACCACTCTACGACAGAGGCTTACTTGCCGAATATCCACCAGGCTCTCCGTTTAAAATCCTAACGGGTCTTGTTGGACTTCAGGAAGGGGTGATAAATGAGCAAACTACCTATATGTGTCATCATGGTTTTAGTTATGCTCCCGGTCGTTTTATGAAGTGTCATGGTTTTGGCCCTCATCAATTGCATAACGGAATTTACAACTCCTGTAATACTTATTTTGCAAATGTATATTTACGTATTATTGGCAAATATAGAAGCTCCCCATACGCAGTAGATGTATGGAGCAATCACGTAAAGAGTTTTGGACTTGGTCAATTTATGGGGTATGATTTGCCAATAGGTAAAAAAGGGAAAGTACCAACATCAAAAACCTATAAAAAGATATATCCAGATTGGCGTTGGAGTGGCAAAACCATTATATCCAACTCTATTGGTCAAGGCGAAGTCCTTATGACACCCATACAATTAGCAAATATGATGGCAACCGTTGCTAATGAAGGCTATTATTTTACACCTCATATCATCAAAAAAATAGAAGGACAAGCAATTGATAAAAAGTTTACCACAAAACACGTAACCACCATAGATCGCAAATATTTCCCGCCAATGATTAGTGGATTATTTGACGTATATAATTTTGGAACTGCCAGTGCACTTCGGGTGGAAGGAATTGACATTTGCGGTAAAACGGGAACTGCAGAGAATTTTGCCAAAATAGATGGCGTAAGAACCAAGCTTCACGATCACTCCATATTTGTTGCTTTTGCACCGAAAGATAATCCAAAAATTGCCATCGCTATTTTAGTTGAAAATGGTGGTTTTGGTGCCGCAATTGCTGGGCCAATTGCAAGTTTGATGATTGAAAAATTTTTACGAAAAAAAATAACCAGAACGGATCTTGAAACTAGGATTTTAAACACAAGTTTACAAGGACAATATGCCAAACTAGGCGGACTTTCTGAAGCAGTGAAATTAGAATTAAAAATCAAAGATTCTATCTTGCAAAGCAAAATAAAGAAAGTAGCCGTTGTGAAAATTGATTCCACACAAGAGAATTAAAAACCCCATTTAGTCGCCATGAAAAACCAAAGTATAACCAATAATATTGACTGGACTTGCGTCATTATTTATATTTTATTAGTGCTATTGGGATGGATAAACATATACTCCTCCTCACTTTCCTCAATGGAAGGCACCTCTGACAAGCAATTGATTTTTATAATACTCGCCATTCCGTTAATTTTTATTGTGCTTTATGTAGATGGGAAATTTTACGAAAAATATGCCACAATTATTTTTGGAGTTGCATTATTATCACTGTTGGGTTTGTTTGCATTTGGAAAAACAATCGCTGGACAACGCTGCTGGTATGGAATAGGAAGTTTTACCCTTCAACCTTCTGAATTTGCAAAAGCAGCGACAGCATTGGCATTGGCCAAATACTTAAGTGATCCCCAAATTAATTTGAAAGATGTCAACAGGCAAATTCAAGCATTAGCAATTGTTTTTTTACCTGTGATGCTTATTCTACCGCAACCTGACCCAGGAAGCGCCTTGATTTACAGCATTTTTATTATTGTTTTGTATCGGGAAGGACTTCCGGCTTGGTATGTTTGGACGGGTTTTATTACCATTTTATTATTTGTTTTAACGCTTGTTCTCCAACCACAATATGTAATATTAATTGCTTTGGCGGTCATTGCCATCGTTCATTTTAAGTCCCGTTTAGGTGATCGAAACCTTGTTATGAGTGGTATATTATTGGTCGTAATATCGGGATTTGTGTTGTCTGTGAATTATGTTTTTACCCATGTTTTTAAGCAGCATCATCGAGATCGTTTTAATATTTTGCTAGGAAAATCGGTTGATATGAAAGGGATTGGATACAACACCAATCAATCCGAAATTGCAATTGGATCCGGAGGATGGTTTGGCAAAGGTTTTCTTGAAGGAACACAAACCAAAGGTGGATTTGTACCCGAACAACACACGGATTATATTTTCACTACTGTAGGGGAAGAATGGGGGTTTTTAGGATCCTTGTTTGTCATAGGATTATTTGTTGGCCTCTTTTTGAGGGTCATCTATTTAGCCGAAAGGCAAAAAACAAAATTCAGCAGAGTGTATGGTTATGCCGTTGCAGGCATTTTATTTATTCACTTTTTTGTAAACATCGCTATGGTTGCGGGCGTTTTCCCCACTATTGGAGTGCCACTTCCGTTCTTTTCTTATGGTGGATCGGGACTTTGGGGATTTACAATTTTGCTGTTTATTTTTATCAAAATGGATGCTAATAAAGTCAACGAATGGTAATAAGTAAGTCGAAAGTTATAATATCGTAAAGTCAAAAGAAGGAATGTTTTCAATAATAGTTCAAAATCAACCTGTTACCACATTTTTTCTAATTTATAAAATACTTCATCATACAATGATTGTTACATAAATGGTGAAAGAAACAAAAACTATTTCGTTCCTTTCACCATTGTATTAATCAAAACTCCATTCTTTATAGTTGGTGTTTTTTTCCAAATTAGATTCGATATCATCGGGTAAGTTGGGGTAAAAATCAATTCCTGTCATTTTTTCTAAAACAGCAACCGAAACAACAAAATCATACAATGGTTTTTCACTTTTTTGATTTGGAACTAAAAAAGCAATCATTTTGTAGTTTCCGTTAGTATTGTTCAAAAGTACTTTGTAAAAATAATCGGGGACTGCTACTTTCTCTTTGCCAATAGTTTTTAAATTATCTTTCAAAACACCGCCTGTAACCACATAAATTCCATTGTATTTACTGGCCCAATACCGAGTTTTTTGTTCCAAGCGATTCCAAATACCATCATTAAATTCGTGTATTTGAGGCGAAATATTAGACGTGAAAAAAGTATCGTCATAAGCAGCTTTCGAAAATTCCATATCGCCCGCAGGACACAAATGCCCTTTGTCATATCCTGAATTTTTATAATTACGCCAATCAGCTGAACCCGTTGCGACTTGAGGATCTTCAATAAAAAAAGGTCTTTTGAAATGAGTATTGCTCCCATATTCTTTCTTGAGTTCATACGCCACCCATTCGGCTTGCTCGTACTTTTCATTATAGGAAACGGTATAATATTCGTGCTTTACAAGTTGCTTTGTCGTAGATGTTGGTAGGTAATCAAAAAATCCCTTCGTGTTTTCAAAGCCTTCTTGTACTTTTGGTTTCGAAATTTTTCTAGCTGACGATGTTATATTTACAGCGGTATTGTTGTTTTGGCACGAAATTAAAACGCCATTAAACAATAGTGAAAGGGACAAAAAAAGGGTAGTTATTCTCATAATTATTATTTTTTAAAATTAAAAAAACGCTTTAAAAATTTCCTGGTTTTTAAAGCGTTCTTTTGTATGAAAATTGATTTAAGATTTAACCAACTTCTCTTTTTTGTTTACTTTTTTTGAAAGACTCTTTACTGAACTTGATTTTGGTTGCAAATCATCCAATACATTCAAAGCTTCTTCAACATAAATATCTTTGGACAAACTTTCGTGCCATCTTTCTCTTTTTTCTTTCAAAGAAACATCTTTGCTCATGCCTTCGACTTCATAAGGAAGTGAGGTAAATTTCAAGCCGTTTTTGTATTCAGAAATTGGTTTGTATTTTTTAGCTTTTTCTTCCAGTTCGTTTTGAGCCACTTTGAATTTATCAATATTCAAACTATAGGTGTTTTCATCGCTTCGACTATCAATCCATTTTGCATTTTCTTCAATCAATTGCAATTGTTTATTTTGAGCAATTCTGGCTTTACTATTGGCTTCGGCTTTTTCAAAACCCCCATTTTTATCCCAAACAGTATAAGGTGCAGCGTCAATTTTATCCCAAGGCAAAGCACTTTCTACATCGCGCTCTCCCATTTTTAAATAAGCATAACGATCTGGCATCACAATATCACTACTCACGCCTTCTCGTTGCGTTGAACCACCATTTATTCTATAAAATTTTTGAATAGTGGTTTTCAAAGCACCCAAATCGCCCACAGCACTATTGCGTACAAACTGGTTCAAATCAATTACATTTTGCACGGTTCCTTTGCCATACGTTTGTTTACTACCTATGATAATTCCTCGTTTGTAATCTTGAATAGCCGCCGCTAAAATCTCTGATGCCGATGCCGAAAAACTATTCACCATGATAACCAAAGGCCCGTCCCATTCAATTTTTTTGTCCCTATCGTACAACACTTCCTTTTTCTGATTAGACGATCTAATTTGTACAATTGGCCCTTGCTCAATAAACAATCCAGCAATATCGACCACAGTTGATAGCGACCCACCACCATCATCTCTTACGTCTAAAATGATACCGCTGACATTTTCCTTTTTGAGCCTTTCCACTTCCAAAGCAATGTCTTTCCCTGCATCTCTACCCTCTTTATTTTCAAAATCAATGTAGAATTTTGGCAAATAAATCACGCCATATTTCAAACCATTTTTCTCTACCAAACTTGACTTGGCGTAGGTTTCTTCAATTTCAACGATGTCTCTAATTATCGAAATGTTTTTTACCGTTCCGTCTACTTTTTTAACGGTTAGACGTACTTCAGTACCTTTTGGGCCTTTGATTTTTTTGACCACATCATCTAAACGCATTCCTACCACATCAACTGGTTCCGCATTTCCTTGCGCTACTTTCATCACTAAATCGCCTGCTTCTAACTGTTTTCCTCTCCAAGCTGGACCGCCAGAAATAAGTTCAGTAATCTCGGTAAAATCATTTTTCTTTTGCAAACGAGCGCCAATTCCTTCTAGTTTTCCGCTAATATCCACATCAAAACGTTCCTTTTCTTGCGGTGCAAAATAGTTCGTATGCGGATCAAAACGGGACATAATAGAATTGATATATACCGTAAACCAGTCGTCTCTGTTGAGCTCATTCATAAACCCAAACGACTCGTCTAACGATTTCAAAGTACTGGCTCTGGTTTCTTTTTCTAGCTCTTCAAAGGTTTTAATTTTACCTGTATCCGCTACTTTATCGGCGTCTTTTTTGACCAAATAATCTTCTTTGATTTCTTGTCCTTGTTGCAAAGGTACAGTAGTCTCTTTGGTAGTAGCAGCTCCAGTTTTTCCTTTATTTTCCTGAACTCTCATGCGCTCTGTAAGCGACGAAAGTGTGGATAATTTAATTTGTTTGCGCCACTTTTCGGTCAATTCTTTTTCATTGGCAGCATAAGGTGCTTTTTCATAATCCGTATTGAAACTTTCGTCTACTTTATAGTTAAACGGCTGGCTTAATACCGCTTTATATATTTTTTTACTTTCCTCCACGCGCTGCATCAAACGACTGTAAGTCAAGTTAAAAAAAGACAAATCCTTGTTTGTCAACTGATCGTCTAATTGGGTTTCGAATTTAGAAAACTCCTCAATATCCGATTGTAAAAAGAAACGTTTTGAGGGATCTAATGCCTGAATGTAATCCTTATACACCCCTTTGGAGAAAGCATCATCAATAGGTGCGGGACTATAATGTCCTTTGGCAATAACAAAAGTGAGCAGTTCTAGCAATAATTTATCCTTTTCGGGATCGGTAGCGGCTTTTTTATCCGAATTAATTTTGAACGCAAAAAGCGTCACCGAAACACATACTAAAACTAGTAGTATTTTGAAATTTTTTTTCATAAAATTAAAAATAGTATTCATCAATTGGTCAATGTAATTTTTTAGTAAAGATAATGCCAACAAACGGTGGCGCTTTATAAATTTTTGTTAAAGATATAAAAATGTTTTATCGATTTAATTTTTAATTTTTTGAAGCGTTTAAAATTTTGCCACAAAGACACAAAGGTGCGAAGTCACAATAAAGCAACCTTATTAAGCAGCAAATATAATGCTACCATAAACGCAATATGCATTCCTTTTTGGCTTTGCGAATTTGTGGTATTTTATTTTATTTATGTACCCAAAACACCCGATAGTATGACTACATTTGTGGGTGTTTTTAGAATTCAAAATTGTGCCCTTTTTTTAGATAAAAAATATGAAAAATCACTCACCGCTACTATTAGTAACCAATGACGACGGTATTACTGCCCCAGGAATCAAAGCGTTAATTGAAGTCATGTCCGAAATAGGAACCGTAATTGTAGTCGCTCCAGACAAGCCGCAAAGTGCCATGGGACACGCCATTACTATCAACAACACCTTGTATTTGAACAAAATTTCTAAAGAAGAAGATCTCATCACTCAATACAGTTGCTCTGGAACGCCTGTGGATTGTGTGAAAATGGCGGTAAATGAAATTTTAAAACAAAAACCAGATTTGTGCGTTTCTGGTGTCAATCACGGATCCAACTCCTCGATAAATGTGATTTATTCTGGAACTATGAGCGCAGCGGTTGAGGCGGGTATCGAAGGAATTCCTGCCATCGGGTTTTCGTTACTAGATTATGACTGGAATGCTGATTTTGAGCCAATCAAGAAATACATCAAAAAAATAACATTGGAAGTCCTCGAAAACGGCTTACCCGAAGGCGTAGTTTTGAATGTAAATTTTCCAAAACGGAAAGAAAACGAAATCAAAGGAATTAAAATTTGCCGGCAAGCAAAAGCACTTTGGGTAGAAAAATTTGATAAACGAGAAACCCCTCAAGGAAGGGATTATTACTGGTTAAGCGGTACTTTTGTAAACCAAGACAAAGGCGAAGATACGGATGAATGGGCATTAGAAAACGATTATATTTCAGTCGTGCCCGTGCAATTCGATTTGACGGCACATCACGCCATGCAACAACTTAACACACTAAAATGGAATGACTAAAGCAGCTGTTTTTTATGGATTTGTAATGGCCATTATTTTGGCAATTCTAGGGTGCTACCTGTTCCTGTTATGGTTCACCGATTATACCTTTTTGGCAGGATTGCAAATCATCAAATCACAAGGAAATCTTGGCAAAATTGTAGCTTTAGGAAGCATCTTGGATTTACTTGCTTTTGGGATTTTACTCCAATTAAAACAAGAAATGATGGCGAGAGGCGTTGTTTTGGCCGTAATTTGCATTACCATTTTAACTTTGTTTCTCTAACAAAATCAATTCTTTATATCTTTGCACCATCACATCGTACCAATATCACTTACAATAGTATTGGTAGGAATTGTTTCAAAACAATACTTATTTACCAATGAAATATTACATTATTGCAGGAGAAGCTTCAGGGGATTTGCATGGTGCGAACCTTATGAAGGCATTGTATCTTGAAGATCCAAAAGCTGATATTCGGTTTTGGGGAGGCGATTTGATGCAAAAAGTAGGTGGCACCTTGGTCAAACACTACCGCGAATTGGCTTTTATGGGATTTATTGAAGTGCTTTTTAATTTGAAAACCATTTTGAACAACATCACCATTTGCAAAAATGACATTACCACATTTCAGCCCGATGTACTCATTTACATCGATTATCCCGGTTTTAACTTACGAATAGCTAAATGGGCCAAACTACAAGGGTATAAAAACCACTATTATATTTCTCCGCAAATTTGGGCTTGGAAAGAAAACCGCATTGTCGAAATCAAACGTGATATTGATAAAATGTATGTGATTTTGCCTTTCGAAAAAAGTTTTTATGAGGACAAACACCAGTATCCCGTTGCCTTTGTAGGACATCCATTAATAGACGCCATCCAGCAACAACCGCCCATTGACAACACCGTTTTTAGACAAGAGAACCAACTTAATGACAAACCTATAATTGCTATTTTACCTGGAAGCCGAAAGCAAGAAATAACCAAAATGCTTTCCGTAATGTTAAGCGTTGTTGATGATTTTCCGGAGTATCAATTTGTAATTGCGGGTGCTCCAAGCCAAGAATTATCCTTTTATGAGACATTTATAACCCATGAAAACATCAAATTTATTTCTAATAAAACGTACGATTTACTCAAAAATGCCACTGCAGCATTAGTAACATCAGGAACAGCCACGCTAGAAACGGCGCTTTTTAAAGTTCCCGAAGTGGTGTGTTACAAAGGAAGTTGGGCATCCTACCAAATTGCGAAACGAATTATTACCCTAAAATACATTTCGCTAGTCAATTTAATCATGGATGAAGAAGTCGTAACCGAATTGATTCAAGACGATTGTACCACAAAACGCATACGAGAGGAATTACATAAAATTCTAGAACCCAATCATCGCACGAAATTGTTGCAAAACTACACTTTATTGGAACAAAAACTTGGCGGAATGGGTGCAAGTGCCAAAACAGCAAAACTAATTGTGAGTGCTTTGAGCAAATAAAAAAAGCAAAGCAAAGCCATTTCTTACTAAAATTCACTATTTTAGTAGGATGAAAGTGCTACAATTTCCTTTGGCGAGAATAACAATTGGTTTTGTGCTGGGCATACTAAGTGCCTATTACTGCAACCCTATTCCAGAATTGGTTTTTGGCAGTCTTTTGGTAGCCTTTGTATCGCTTTGTTTTTGCTATTTTTGGAGTGTTAAAAAAACGTACAATTCCTTATTTTTTGGAATAAACACTGCCTTTTTGAGTTTTTGCATTGGAGCAACTGCGCTAATTGTCCACACCGATTCTTTTCAAAAAAGCAATTACATTCACAACACGTCTTTATTCGAAAAAGACCATTTGATAAGGGTGACAATTCGTGAAAAGCTAAAAAATTCAGTTACAAACTATCGTTATATTGCGCTTATTGAGCAAGTAAATCAACAAAAACAAACTGGGAAAATCGTACTTAATATCCGGAAAGACAGTCTAAATTTACCATTTGAAATTGGGACAAATTTACAAATCAAAGGCACGTTGTATCCCAACAATCCGCCTAACAATCCAAACCAATTTGATTACAGCAAATACCTAGCGAACAAGCAAATTTACGCCCAAATTTACGCCAATGCGGATGCTATTCAAAAAGGAAGTAAACTCGAAAAAGACATTTGGTATTACACAGCACGATTGCGAACAAAAATTATTCGGAATTTAGAGAAAAACCATTTTCATAAAACCGAACTTGATGTCGCCGTGGCACTCATTCTAGGGCAACAACAAGATATTTCACCAGAGATTATTCGGGATTATCAGTATGCGGGTGCGGTTCATATTTTATCGGTTTCGGGATTGCATATTGGTTTTATTTTGATGTTTCTCACGGCAGTTTTAAAACCTATTCCCAACACTCGAAAAGGGTCGTTTATCAAGTTACTACTCATTTTGATTTCGTTGTGGCTGTTTGGAATTTTAGCTGGTTTGGCACCCTCTGTGGTTCGCTCTGTAACCATGTTTTCGTTTGTAGCCATTGGGAATCATTTGCGCCGAAGCGTGAACATTTACCATACATTACTGGTTTCTATCCTGCTTATTTTACTATTTCAACCCACTTTTTTGTTTGATGTTGGGTTTCAATTGAGTTATGTAGCATTGTTTTTTATCGTTTGGTTGCAACCACTTTTGGCTGGTATTTGGATACCCAAAAACAAAGTACTCACCTACATTTGGGATATTATCACGGTAACATTTGCAGCACAAATAGGCACTTTTCCATTGAGTATTTATTATTTCCATCAATTCCCAGGGTTGTTTTTTGCGACAAATTTAGTTGTCATACCGCTCCTTTCTTTGATTATGATTCTAGGTGTTGTCGTTATGCTTTTGGCAGCGTTAAATTGCGTCCCGTATTTCCTTTCGAAAGCATTGGAATGGAGCATTTTCTATTTGAATAAAATAATCAATACCATCGCTTCATTGGAACAATTTATCATTCACGATATTGCATTCAATTGGTATTTTATGATGAGTTTTTATCTCTTGATTGTGAGTTGTATTCTTTGGTTCAAAAAACCAAGTTTCAACAAACTCATTGGGGTAGGTATTGCCATAATTATAACTCAAATTGTTGTTTTAGAAAACCAATGGAAAATTCAAAACGAGCACGAATGGATTGTTTTTAATGCTAAAAAAACCACACTTATTACAGAGCGAAAGGGCAAACAAGTAACGGTATTTGCTGCTGATAATGTATTAAAAACGGCAAGCAAAAACAATGTGCTTACAACTTATCTCGTGGGCAACTATAGCACATTGACGGCAAAGAAAAAGCTGGGGAATATCGCGTATTTTAAAGGAGAAAAAATTCTAATTGTAGATAGTTTGTGTTCATTTCCAAAGGACATATCACCTGATATTTTGGTACTTACACAATCAGCAAGACTTAATCTTGAGCGCGTTTTGCACACTATGAAACCCAAAATGGTAGTCGCTGACGGGAGTAATTTCAAGAGTCTTTTGAAAATTTGGAAAGCAACGTGCCAGCAACAAAAAATCCCTTTTCATGCCACAGCCGAAAAGGGATTTTACAGGTTACAGTAACCTAAAATAGGATTATTTTTTTTTTAAGAAACCATCGGCAACGGCCAACCAAGCTTTTGGACCGCCAGCAACATAACCGGTAGTTCCTAGCCCTTGAAAATTGGTTTTTCCGTCTTTGGTAATTCCATTAGCGATACAAATTGTTGGGAAACCTTGGATATTAAATGCTTGTTGCAAATCATTATTTTGTTTTTTAATTTCATCGGTTTGTGGGGCACGTCTCGGGAAATCCAATTCAACCAAGATCACATTGGCTTTTGCCCAAGTTGCAAATTCTGGCGTGGTCAAAACTTCTTTTTGCAAACGAATACACCAGCCGCACCAGTCACTTCCTGTGAAGAATAACAACAATGGTTTTTTCTCTTTATTGCCTACAGCTATGGCTTCGTTTACATTGGTATACCACTTTAATTCTTGCGCTTGCATGGCAAAACCACTTACCAGAAATGCGGCTATCAAAACTATTTTTTTCATCTTTTTTATTAATTTTTTACAAATATATACAAAAACAATACCACTCAATGTCGGCTATTTTACTTCTTGCATTAATTTTTTCATTATTGGCACAATTAGTATTAAAAAAACTCCCGCAACAATCGAATACATTGCCAGTTGGTAATATCCTTGCGTATAGGATTGTAATTTAGACATTAATGTTGTTCCCGTATTCGATTCGGCCATTGCGGCTCCTAATTTTCCGGCGGCAAATTGTCCAAAGGCACTGGCTAGAAACCACAATCCCATCATCATCCCGAAGAGTCTTTTGGGAGACAATTTGGTAATAATAGACATCCCAATAGGGCCTAAACAAAGTTCTCCTAAAGTGGTTACTAAATAGGCAAACGTGAATAAATTTAAAGAAGTGACACCTTTGCTATTCGCAAAAAAGCGGGTGTAGTAAAACAAAAAGAATGAGGCTCCCAAAAACAAAAATCCAATACCAAATTTAACAATAGTGTTAGGCTCCAATTTCTTTTGAGCCAACCATAGCCACAATAAACCTAGAACTGGACTAAAAATTATAACAAAAAACGAGTTGGAACTATTGTTTACAATATTGGGATCTATATTAAAAAAAAGTAGGCTTGAATCTAAATTATCTTTGGCAAAAAGCGACAACGAACCACCGCTTTGTTCGTAAATAGAATTGAAAACAAAATAGAAAAATATAAAAACAAAGGCTGCTAACAGTTTCTTTTGAAGGGTGATTTCTTTCAAATTATAGACTTCAAACAGAAAATAAAGTACGGCAATAATTCCTATTGTGTACATAAAATAATCCGTAAAACTAGTGTTCTTGACCATTATAAAAATAAAAGGAATACTCAATAAAGAGCCCAAATAAACGGCTATTTCTTTTGTTTTTCGTTTTCCTTTCGTCAAATTCAAAAGTGGTGAATCGCCAATAGGACCCAAATGTTTTTTGGTCATTAAAAACGTAGTCAAACCAATAATCATTACAACTGCAGCCGACAAAAAGCACATAGACCACGAGTAATTTTTGCCTAAATAAATACACAAAGCACCTCCTAAAAGGCCTCCAATATTAATCCCAGCATAGAACATTCCGTAACCAGCATCCCGTCTTGGGTCTTTTTCGTGGTATAATTCGCCGACCATAGAGGAAATATTAGGCTTGAAAAAACCAGTACCAATAATCGAAAAAGCAATACCATAATAAAATAAAGTTTGAGGAGAAAAGGCAATTAACAAATTACCCAAAATCATGACAATACCGCCAAAAAAAAGAGACTTCTTGAACCCTAAAATCTTATCGGCAAAAATGCCACCTATGAACGTAAACGCATATACAAAAGCCTGTATAGCACCATATTGCAAACTAGCTGCGGCTTCTTTTAACAAAAGCTGATCAACCATAAAGAAAACTAAAACCCCACGCATGCCATAGAAACAAAAACGCTCCCACATTTCAACAATAAACAAATACCAGAGCTGTTTAGGATATTTCCCTTTAAAATTTTGTATTTGTTCGATTGTAATAGTATGTTCCATAATATATTGTGGGTTTTAAAAAATTTATAATTAGCGAATACCGTGCATCATTTTTTTCAAGAAAGGAGTCAATGCAAATAAAACGAGAGCAGCAATTCCGGTCAAGACAACAAAAACCATAAAAAATTCGAACAAATTATGGATTTCAAAACCTACAAAAACATTATTATGATCGCTTATGTTATTATCAGCCAATACTTTGAGTTGGGTTGCCGTTGGCGTTATTGTTTTGTCCAAAATCCCTTGTAAATCAATGCCTAAATCAGTTGCTTTTTTGAATTTATCACCCGTTGCTGGCAATATCGATCCCAAAGTACCACCCAAGGCATAGCCAGAGGCATTCGACAAAAAGAAAACGCCATATAATAAGGACGAAAACCGTTTTGGTGATAGTTTCCCAACCAAAGAAAGTCCAATGGGTGACAAACACAACTCGGCACAAGTGTTTAGCAAATACAACAATATCAACCATTTCACAGCTAACAAACCCGAATTACCAAGGTCTTTTACTTGATTAGCAATCATAAAAAAGCTGACAGTAATTAGTAACAATCCAAACGCTAATTTTACTGGCGAAATGGGTTCTTTATCATTGGCTCTTAATTTATCCCACAATATACTAAACGGAATTGCTAATGCAACAACGAATAAACCATTAAAAATTTGAACCATCGAAGCAGGCATTTGCCATCCAAAAAAACCTCTATCCGTTTGATTATCGGCAATAAATGTCAATGAAGATCCTGCTTGCTCGAAAGCTGCCCAAAAGAAAATAATAAAAAACGAAACGATATAAATAACAATAATTCGGTCTCTCTCGATTTTTGTCAAAGATGAATCCGAGATAATTAATCCCGCTAATGTTAATCCGCTAGAATAAATTAAAGTATAAATTAAGTTTTGATCAAAAGCGTAATGAAAAATAGCTCCTAAAACAAGGAAAACAACTCCTGCAATACCCAAGGATAAGGAAGAGAAATTGGCTTTTTGTGCTTCGCCTTCTTCAAAATCTGCGGCAACATTTTGAGACGGCAAACCGCCTAATGGTCTCCCTTCGGGAGTGACTACATATTTGTTTTTTAGAAAATAAAACAAAACCGTCCCAATAAGCATGGCTATAGAAGCCGCAAGAAATCCCCACTTGAATGCGTGAATATCTCGTACGCCTCCCGTGTCTCGTACATCGCCTAATAACGGACAAATTGATTGCCCTAAAAACGCTCCAATGTTGA
Source organism: Flavobacterium restrictum (assembly GCF_007097245.1). Classification (GTDB taxonomy): domain Bacteria; phylum Bacteroidota; class Bacteroidia; order Flavobacteriales; family Flavobacteriaceae; genus Flavobacterium; species Flavobacterium restrictum. The sequence continues at coordinate 95,279 of NZ_VJZT01000014.1, forward strand.
TTCCCATATAGAAAATTGTAAAAGCGGTATCTAATTTACTTTTTTCTTGTTTGGGATACAAACTCCCCACCATACTGGAGATATTGGGTTTGAAAAAACCATTTCCAAAAATAATTAGACCCAAACCGCCATACATTATAGTGGTTGCCAAACTTAAATTTGCAGTAAAAACAGTGGCACTGGTAAACAACAACAATTGTCCAATAGCCATTACCAAACCTCCCAACAAAATACAATTCCGGTTCCCAAAATAACGGTCAGAGATAAATCCGCCCAACATGGGTGTTAAATAGCACAATCCCAGAAAACCACCATAAATAATAGAGGCGTCTTCCTCCTTCATCAGTAACGAGTTTACTAGAAACAAAACCAATAAGGTTCGCATCCCATAGAAATTGAAACGCTCCCACATTTCGGTTCCAAATAATACCCAAAGCCCTTTTGGATGTCCTGTTTTTGATTGTGTTTCGGTCATTATAGTTGTTTTAGGTTGTGATTTATAAATTTTCTTTGATAAAGTTAGTCATTTTATTATAAAGTTGCATTCGCGTTTTTCCACCTCTAATGCTGTGATCGTTATCCGGATAAATCTGGGAATCGAACTGTATGTTGGCTTGAATCATCGCTTCCATCATTTGCATGGAGTTTTGCACATGTACATTATCATCACCTGAACCGTGTATCAAAAGGAATTTCCCCTTGAGTTGTTGCACAAAATTCATAGGCGAATTGTCATCGTATCCCCTTGGGTTTTCTTGTGGTGTTTGCATGTAGCGCTCCGTGTAAACGCTATCATAAAAACGCCAATTGGTCACGGGAGCCACTGCAATCGCCATTTTAAAAACGTCATTTCCTTTCATAATACAATTCGACGCCATGAATCCGCCATAAGACCAACCCCAAATTCCAATTCTGGTTTTATCTACAAAAGGGTAATTCCCAATCACTTTGGCAGCATCAATTTGATCTTCGACTTCGAATTTTCCGAGTTGTTTTTGGGTACACTTCTTGAAATTGGCACCTTTAAAACCCGTTCCCCGACCGTCAACACAAGCTACGATATAGCCTTGTTGTGCCAACATCATAAACCAATACTCATTAGAATTGCCCCATTGGTTCACCACTTGTTGCGACCCAGGCCCAGAATACTGAATCATAAAAACAGGATATTTCTTGGAGGCGTCAAAATCTTTGGGTTTCATGATCCAAGCATTCAATTCGTTTCCTTTATCCGTTTTTAAAACAAAAAATTCTTTTACAGGTAAATTATACGCTTTTAATTGCGTGGCCAATGCTTCGTTGTTTTCTATAACTTGAAGTTCTTTGCCTGTTTTCGAATCGTTTAACGAATACCTAGTGGGTTGCTCGGCAGTCGAAAACGTGTTGATATAATATTGGAAATTGGGACTAAAAGTCGCTGCGTTAGCTCCTGTTTTTGGGGACAAAAGCACTTTGTTTTTTCCGTCAAGTCCTATTTTATAAATCGCTTTGTTGATAGAACTATTCTCCACCGATTGGTAAAAAACAGTATTTGTTTTAGCATCAAAACCATAATATTTCGTCACTTCCCAATTGCCTTTGGTCACTTGATTTTTGAATTTTCCCGTTTTGTCATAGAGGTAAATGTGATTAAACCCATCTTTCTCGCTCGTCCAGATAAAACTATTGTCCTTGAGGAACGTCAAATCATTGGTAACCGCAACATACGCTTTGTCTTTTTCGTTCAAAACCACTTTTGCCACCGCCGAATTGCCATCTATAAACAACAAATCCAAACTGTCTTGGTGGCGATTTAAGATTTGAGCACTCAAAACATGGGCATCATTTGTCCATTGAATTCTTGGAATATAAAAATCCGAGTAGGTTTCTAAATTTACTTTTTGAGTCGACTTGGCGTTCACATCATAAATATGCAGCGAAACTTCGGAGTTTTTCTCACCTGCTTTTGGGTATTTAAAAGTCTCGATTGTGGGGTACAAATCTTTTTTGAAAATAGACATTGAGAATTCAGGAACCTGACTTTCGTCAAACCGTATGTAGGCAATTATCTGGCTGTCTTTACTCCAATCAAAGGCTTTTACAAACGCAAATTCCTCTTCATAAACCCAATCTGTAATCCCGTTAATGATGCTGTTTTTCTTGCCATCGGTGGTGATTGTCGTGGTCGTTTTGGAACTCAAATCATAGACATAAAGGTTGTTTTCTCTGGCGTAAGCAATCTTTTTTCCATCGGGTGAAAAAGTAGGTTCTTGCACAGGGAAATCAAAAAGTTTGACCAAAACTTGCGTTGCGGTATCAAACAAAAAATAATCGGCGGTAAAGGAATGGCGAAAGATTTGCTTTTTGTTGCAAGCCAGCAAAAGTTGCTTTTCGGAAGCATCAAAACTGTAGCTTTCTATTTTTGGTAACGCTTTGAATTGTTTGGTATCGATGAGCGTAGTCACTTTTTTTAGAGTTCCAAAATCATACACATCAATTTGGGAACTGCCCGTATTCTTGTCAAAATTCAATACCGTATAATGGTTGGTATTTTGCATGGATTTGAGTTCATCCATCGCTTTGGCGGTGTAAACACCCGAATATATTTCTTCAACTGTGATTTTTTTTTGTCCAAAAACGACACAAGACCAGACTAAAAACAAAACCGTTATTTTATTCAAATGCATACAATTGATTTTAATTTAAAAAACTGGTCAATTTTAGTGAAAAAATTACAATAAACACACATTTTGAATGTTAAATGTTAAATTAAAGCTTCCTAAAAATCATTTTAACGTTTTTAAAAATCAAACTCAAAAGGTGTTTTTTACAACAGATTGCTTCGCCTGTTCGCTATCGCTCGGATTTCAGCTTTTTTTTAGAAATAAATTCGTATAAATTTCGCTGAAACAGGTGAATGCAGTTACTTTTTTTATTAAAATGGGCGACCCGAGCGATAGCGAACAGGCGAAGCAATCTGTGGTGGTACTTTAAAAGCGAATGCCCTGACCTTGCAATTAAAAAACGGAATACCGTATCTTTGCTATCAAATTACACAATCAATTGAGCATGAATAAAACGGTCAGCGGATTTTCGAAATTATCTAAAGAAGAAAAAATAAATTGGATTGCCAATACCTACTTTTCTGCCCCACAGGAAGCAATAGCTTTAATCAAAAAGTATTGGAATGCAGACCCCAAAATCCAACAATTACACGATGATTTTATAGAAAACACCATTTCTAATTTTTATATTCCTCTAGGAGTAGCCCCAAATTTCTTGATAAACGGTAAATACAGTACCATTCCTATGGCAATCGAGGAAAGTTCTGTGGTTGCCGCTGCCGCAAAAGCTGCCAAATATTGGGCGACACGAGGCGGTTTTAAAGCCACCGTAATCAACACCGAAAAAATTGGACAAGTTCATTTTATATACAAAGGCGAAATTGAAAAACTAGATTTATTTTTTCTCCAAGTCAAAAATAAATTTTACGAAGACACCGCATCTCTTACCAAAAACATGCAAAAACGAGGCGGTGGCATCCTTGATATTGCTTTAATCGACAAGACGAATTCCCTACCCAATTATTTTCAGCTTCATGCCACTTTTGACACCAAAGACAGCATGGGAGCCAATTTTATCAATTCGTGTTTGGAGCAATTTGCCAAGACATTGAAGGAAGAAGCCCTGAAGTACGCCCTTTTTTCCGAGACCGAAAAGGATATCCAAATCGTTATGAGCATCCTCTCGAATTATGTCCCCAATTGCATTGTTCGCGCCGAAGTATCGTGTCCCGTTGCTGCTTTGTCCGAAAAAAACATTCCTAATTCACAGGAATTTGCAAGCCGTTTTATACAAGCCGTGCAAATTGCCGAGGTAGAACCTTTTCGAGCCGTGACGCACAACAAAGGCATCATGAACGGGATTGATGCCGTTGTACTGGCAACAGGGAATGATTTTCGTGCTGTCGAAGCAGGAGTTCACGCTTATGCGGCACGAAACGGCAAATATTCCAGCTTATCACATGCCAAAATCGAGAACGATATTTTTACTTTTTGGCTCGAAGTTCCTTTGGCATTAGGTACCGTGGGCGGTTTGACGTCCTTACATCCATTAGTAAAATTAGCGTTAGAAATGCTCGAAAATCCTTCGGCCGAGGAGTTGATGCAGTTTGTAGCGGTTGCCGGATTGGCACAAAATTTTGCCGCTTTGCGTTCACTAACTACCACCGGCATTCAGGAAGGCCACATGAAAATGCACTTGAACAACATCCTGAACCAGTTTGAAATCAACGAAACCGAAACCCATTTGATAAAAAAACACTTCAAAACACATCCCATTTCGCACAGTGCCGTGGTGGATTTTATTGCGAATTTAAAAAAATAAGCTTTTTGAGGTTAAAAATACATACATGAAACGAACCTTCTACAGCAACGGAAAATTATTGCTAACAGGCGAATACCTTGTTCTGGACGGCGCCAAAGCCTTGGCATTGCCAACCAAATTCGGACAAAATTTAAGTGTCTCTTCCGGAAAAAACCAAGAAATACAGTGGCAAAGTTTTGATGCCGACGGGAATATTTGGTTTCAAGAAACGGTGCTTTTCTCGGAAATTATAACCCCACCAGAGTGGCAAAATGAGTCGGTAAAAACGACTTTGCTAACCATTTTGCACCAAGGGTATCTGGTAAACCCAAGCTTTATAACCCAATCCGAAGGTTACGAAATCACGACCGAGTTGACTTTTCCTAGAAAATGGGGATTGGGAACTTCCTCAACATTGATAAATAACGTAGCACAATGGTTGCAAATAGACGCATTCGCATTACTCCAAAACAGTTTTGGTGGTAGCGGTTATGATATTGCTTGCGCACAAAACGATACCCCAATCCTTTACCAATTAGAACAAGGAAAGCCAGTAGTGGAACCCGTGGTTTTTGCCCCCGATTTTTCGGAGCATTTATTTTTTGTATACCTCAACCAAAAACAAAGTAGCAAAGCCGCAATAGCTGCTTATTACAACAATAAAAATGCTCATTTAGCACAAAACAGTGCTGTTATAAACAAAATAACACAAGTCGTTTTGGATGCAAGCACCCTTTCGGACTTTGCCAAAGCAATCGAGAAACACGAAATAGTTATGAGTAACATCCTTGAAATGAAAACCGTAAAAGAGGCTTTGTTTCCTGATTTCAAAGGAATTATAAAAAGTCTAGGTGCATGGGGAGGAGATTTTGTGCTGGTTATTTCAAAGGAAAATCCTAAAGATTACTTTGCAAATCAAGGATACACCACCATAATTCCTTATGCAGAAATGATTTTGATTTGATATTTTGACCTTACAAAGGGTTGCGAAATAGAACGCTAATCGTAGCGATTGCAAAAGAAAAACACGGATAAAAACAGATTTTTTGAATGTTAAAATATCCAAAAAGAACAAATTTATCTTTTGTTTTTTTAGTAAAAAAAACTATTTAAACCATTCGAATAACCGTTGCGCATCGGCACCTTTGAATAATTGTGTTCCCTCGTTCATTGTAGCTGCGGATCCACAAGCAACACCCCAGCGAATTACTTCTTTGAGACTTTTATTTTGCGAAAGCGCCCAAACCATTCCGCCTACCATGCTATCGCCAGCTCCAACGGTACTTTTTTTGGCAACATTAGGAGCAGGAACAAACTCATAATCGTCTTTGGTAACAAGAATTGCACCTTGAGGACCAAGAGAGACAACTACAATTTCGGCTCCACCATTGGCAATAATTTGTTTGGCGGCATCGTTGACTTCCTCCATTTCTAGGTGCGCTACACCCACCAACTTGGCGAGTTCACCTACATTAGGTTTGATGAGATACGCCCCTGTTTCTAGCACTTTTTTTAAGGCTTCGCCAGAAGTATCTACTATTAGTTTAGAATTCGATTTTTGTGCAATTGCAGCAATTTTTTGATAAAAATCATCCGATAAACCTTCGTTCAAACTCCCACTAGCGACCAAAAATTTCGGTTGTAATTCGAAAATCGTTGCTATTATTTTGTTGCTTTCGGCAGTTGTCAAAACGCCTCCTGTAAACCCAAAACGGTATTGCGAATTGGTATTATCATCAACGGCAATAAAATTTTCTCGGGTCCAACTTTGGGTTGCTATCGCTTCAAAGGGAACGGATTCTTTTTGGATTAAATCTTCGAGCATGGCACCAATAGCACCCCCCGAAGTAAAAACGGCCAACGAAGTTCCTCCCAAACGAGCTATTGCCTTTGAAACATTAATTCCGCCACCGCCTGCATCAAATAATGGGGTTTGACATCGTATTTTTTGTTCTGGAACAAGTCCCGAAAAATGCGTGCTTTTGTCTATGGAGGGGTTTACGGTGAGCGTAACAATATCGTATGCTTTCATTTTGATTTTATTTATAGGCTAAAGATGCGCAAAATTGATGAAAACACAAGGAGAAAAGGATAAAAAAAGTATCCTAGGAATTAAACGAAAAGACTTAAAAATTTATGTGTTCATGATTGGTGTTTGACCGCAAACGCACAAAGAAAAAACCGCAAAGTCTGTAAAGTTTTGTGCTTTTGCGTTCATTCTGTTGAGGGTTTTACCGCAAAGTCGCAAAGAAAAAAACCGCAAAGGACGCAAAGCTTTGTGCTTTTACGTCATTGCGGTTTAAGTTGTTACTACAAAATTAACAAAGAGTTGCCCCTTTGTGGTTTGATTTTTTTAAGCTAGTTTTCTATTCTTTCTAAAAGTATAGATTGCAAAAAGAACGCCTACCAAAGCCAAGAAAATCAATTTTCCGTTTATTGGCATTGGTTCTCCACCTTCGAGATCTCCGGTGTCCGAATCGTCGCCCGGATTGGCAAAAATCAATACACTGGAGAACAAACAAACGATTGTTAGGTACAATTTTAATGCTGTGTTTTTCATATTTTTTTTGAATTGAAAAAATGGAAAGAAGCTAAAAAAAGGTTGGAATGAAATATGGTTCTTTGTTTCGCTTTTTTAGCTTCTTTCGTCTTTTAGATTATTTAATACATTACTTTTTTGGTTACTATTTTATCTTCATCCGAGGTAATTTGAACCAAAATCGTTTGCTCGGCGGCGGTAAAACCTTTTAAGATAGTTGTGTTTTGATTCACTTTTTCTTGTTTGAAAATCAATCGCCCTTGCATATCATAAACTCGTACCGTTTTCATAACTGTTTTACCAGCGTTGATGTGAATGAGTCCGTTTTGTTTGAAAACCAAAACTGAATTGCTCAATTCTTGCTCATCAATTCCCAAGGCAGCACTGCTTTTATAAACCAATTCGAATCTATTGTTAAATGTTCCTTTTGTAGCTGCAAAAGTGTAGGCGCCTTTTTTCAAATCCTGCGATGTCCCTGCGGTTTTATCATTCAAGAACACGTCTTGACTGCCAGAAAAGAGTCCGTCTACATGGTCGATGCTAATGGTGAAATTTCCAGTAGCGTTCGTTTTGAAAGTGAGTGGCACTATATCAGTATCCGCAAACGGAAGTCCTTTTCCTTGAATCACAAATTCCTCGTTGTCGATAATCGAGTTCAAAGCAATAGGCGAATCGTTGAAATATTTCCCTTCAATTCCTGCGTCGATTCCTGCGGTGGCTCCCGTCATGTAGGCGACCATCATTTGGTTTGCTGGAGCGGTATCTTTGGCTAGGTTTAACCAGATTCTGCTTTTTTCAATGGCTTTGGTTTTCAAGAACGGAGCAGTATTATTGGCCGTTCGCATGGCATTGGTAAAAATCAATGCGGTACTGGTTGATTTGGCTAGAAATCCTTGCCCTACTTGGATCGTACCGCTAGGAACAATACTACTTAAGCCACCAGCATTGGCAGTGCCGCCCGCTTTAGTATACGTAGCATAGGATGTGGTTGCGGCGTTGTTCGTTTTTCTCCAAAAATACAAGGATTCAGTGATCGCATTAGCATCAATAAAAGCATCCGCACTGATAGTCGATGGGTAGGGATTGCCTATGCCGTTGTAAGTATTACTTGTTACCGTAAGTGATACCGTTCCGTTGTTTGGGATTCCTGTAAAACTTCCATTCCAAATGGTTGGTGTTGTTGGATGATTGTTAGGCATCCTAATCAAATAACCCGTTCCTGTTGCGAAATTGGCTGTTGGTGTTGCTGCATTGTATTTATCCGTGGCTGGATTGTAAATGTAAAAACGGTTTGACAAGGTGGCGGAAGAAAACCCCTGCAATTGCTGACCCGCAACTGGCGACGACCATAAGGTGTAATCGAGAAGCATTAATGCAGCACTATTGCGTTTAGACGTGATTTTCCCGTCATTGGCAACTTCATCTACTTGAACTAAATTGGCATTATTCGCAAAGGTCAAACTTGCCGTTGTTGCTACGGTTACTTTGCCAGAAACAGTAAAGTTAAATCCTGTTGGCACCGTTACAACGGCTGTTCCTGTTACCTCAAGGCTACAAGCTTCGAGATTTACAGCTTCGGAATAATTGCCGTTGATGATGGCTTTGGAGGTGGATGTTGGAGTGCCGTTGTCCCAAGAACCTGTACCGCTAGTTACTGTCCAAGTGGTGGTGTTTCCTATAGTAACTGTCATTTGTGCAGCATCAACACATTGACTGGCGTCTGGAGTAAAAGTATAAACTGTGGTTGCTGCAGTATTTATTGCTGGAGACCAAGTTCCGATTATACCGTTATTGGATGTTGTTGGTAAGGTGAAACTACTACCTTGACATAGCGGAGCAATAGTAGTAAACATAGGAATAGCCGTTCTACAAACAACTAAATAATAGCTTTTTACATCCCCGTTTTGCGCCGTAACTTTCACTTCTATGGTATTGCTACCCTCATTTAAAGCCAATGCAATTGAAGCTTCCCCGCTTGTTACCGCCGTAAAACTACCGCCATTTACTTTCATTTGTACCGTTGCTGATACGTCTTGTATCGTTGGGGTTAGGGTTGTAGTAGTTGTAGTATTTGGAACAGTTGCCGTGTAAGCCGTTGTTGCTGTTGCAAATACTGGACTTATTGCCCCTGCAGTTGTCGTTAATGAACTTAAATAACTATTGGTGCCAGCATTACGCAAAACTGAAACTAAAGAACTAACACTAGTACCACCACCACCACTCGATACTGCCAAATCCGGCCTACCATCTCCATCTAAATCACCAATGGCGACTGACCGAGGATATTTACCCGTTGCAAAATCAACTTTGCTTGCAAAACTACTTATAGTAATAGCACCGCTGGTTGCGTTATTTCGTAAAACAGAAACAGTACTACTAGAAAGATCAACTACTGCCAAATCAGGTTTGCTATCCCCATCAAAATCCCCAATTGCAACTGATTGAAGAGATGAAACGTAATCTGTTGTAAAATCAACTTTGTAGGCAAAACTATTGGTTGTAATTGTTCCACTTGTTGCCGTGTTACGTAATACTGAAATACTATAAGAATTCGCCACAGCTAAATCAGGCTTACCATCGCCATCTAAATCGCCAATAGCAACTGATTGAGAAGACGAACCCGTTGAGAAATCAACTTTGGTTGCAAAACTACTTGTAGTAAGAGCGCCGCTGGTTGCTGTATTTCGCAATACCGAAACGTTAGAACTACTATAATTCGCTACCGCTAAATCAGGCTTACCATCGCTATCTAAATCGCCAATAGCTACTGAATAAGGATAAGTACCCATTACAAAATCAACTTTGGTGGAAAAACTACTGCTATTGATAACACCTACGCTTGATTTATTTCGATACAGCGAAACGGTATTACTACCCAAATTAGCTACCGCTAAATCCATCTTTCCATCACCGTCTAAATCGCCAATAGCTACTGAATAAGGATTTTTACCAGTTGTAAAATCAACTTTGGCGGCAAAACTACTGGTTGTAATTGCGCCACTAGTTGCTGTATTCCGCAATACCGAAACGGTGCTATTATTGGGATTCGCTATCGCTAAATCAGGTTTACCATCTCCATCTAAATCACCAATAGCAATTGATCTAGAATAGTCTCCCGTTGCAAAAACTACTTTAGGAGCAAAACTACCAGAGTTAACATTACCACTAGTTGCAGTATTGCGATATATCGCAATAAATTTACTTTCTCCATCAATAACAGCTAAATCAGGCTTACCATCTCCGTCTAAATCGCCAATTGCTACTGAACTGGAAATCCCTGTTTCCGTTGCAAAGCCAACTTTTGGTGTAAAATCAGTTGCTTTTAAGCTACTTTTTGCAGGACTGTAAATAGGATTAAAATTGGTTAAACTATAACACGCCAATGTTGTTCCTGTATTCAAAAATGTAATAGGAGCATACGTTGCTCCAGCAGGTACTGTTACCGTTAAACTTGTTGCCGTTGCAGCGGTTATGGTGGCTTTTGTAGCACCAAAAAACACAATATCGTTCGTTACTGTTGTATTAAAACCAGTTCCCAAAATAGTCACTACATCACCTGGTTTTGCGTTTGCAGGTGTAAAAGACGTAATAACAGGAGAAGTTATAGCAGTTACCGCAACCCGTGCACTTTCGCAAGAACTTGGCGTTTGGCTCACATAGTAGGTGATACCATTTACCAGTGCAGTTGTTGTTGCCAATGGGGAACCACCCGTACTGTTTCCGTACCATTTCAAAGAAGTTCCTGTGGCTGTTAAGTTGGCAATTGTACCAGAACCCGTATACACTTGTGGTGTAGCAGCCGTTGGTACTGGAACATTTGAGATCACCGTTATCGTTAATGCGGTTCGGGTTGCGCTTTCAAAATCATTTATCGTTTGGTTTGCATAATAAGTTGTATTATTTGTTAATACAAGGGAACTCGATAGCGGAGAGCCACCCGTTGCGGTAGTGTACCATTTGATATTAGAGCCATTCATTTGTAAATCAGCAACTGTAGCTAAATTGCATACTGTTTGAGTCCCTTTTTCATAACTTAATCCCATCACATTAAGAACACCATTTGAAGTTGTTTTAGCAACTACAATACTCGTAATGTTTTTTGCTTGGTTTGCTGCATCAATAGCAATCTCCATTTCGTATAAGCGTGGATTGTCCGCATTATTATCTATTGAAGTGGTACTCGTTCTTCCAAAACCTTTTAGGGCAAAATTGGTACCGCTATACCAATCCCCTACAACAACTCCTGAAACAGACTGGCTCGTGCCGTCAGAAAAATTGATAGTGAGATTAGTGGTACTAGAAGCTCCACCAGTAGCCGCTAGCACATAAAGCTTTTTGGCACCAAAATTACTAGCCATGCTTACGGTAATAGTTCCAGAATTTGTACCTGTAATTCGCAAACTGTTACTCGCATTGTAAGGCGCTAAACTATAAGAAACACTTGCCGTTCGGGCACTTGTAAACGTGTTATTATTTGGTAAAAAAGAGGTAGGCACACCAAACTGACTAAATGTACTAGACATTAAGTACTGACTAGATCCATCAAAGTTTGCGGTTGTACTTCCAGAAACCGTAGTGCCATCAGCAACTACATCGGCTGTCATACTGGAATTTATATTTACAACAGCATTGTTTGTAGGAGTGGCGGTAACTTGGCCCATCTTTTGTACAAAAATATCGTAACTTCCACTCGAAACAAGATTGGTTGCACTAGTGCTACTAGGGTCAAAATCGGCTGTTCCTTGAAAAAGACCTGTGGTATAGACATTACCAGAAGTGTCCACACTGATGCCGTATCCATAATCATCGCTACTTCCCCCCATGGCTTTTGCCCAAACCAAGTTGCCCGAAGCATCAAGTTTTTGTACAAAGATATCTTGCCCCCCCAACGCAGTAAGGTTGGTATTACCCGTACTACTAGGGTCAAAATCGACTGTTCCTTGAAAAAGACCTGTGGTATAGACATTGCCAGAAGTGTCCACACTGATGCCGTATCCATAATCATCACTACTTCCCCCCATGGATTTTGCCCAAACGAAGTTGCCCGAAGCATCTAGTTTTTGTACAAAGATATCGCCAATACCCACCGGAGTAAGATTAAATGTACCCGTACTACTAGGGTCAAAATCGACTGCTCCTGTAAAATAACCTGTAGTATAAACATTGCCCGAGGAATCTACAGTAATGCCATAGCCAATATCACCACTACTTCCCCCCATGGCTTTTGCCCAAACAAAGTTGCCCGAAGCATTTAGTTTTTGTACATAGATGTCGCTATTACCTACCGCAGTAAGAGTAGTTATACTCGTACTACTAGGATCAAAATCGACTGTTCCTTGAAAAAAACCTGTGGTATAGACATTGCCAGAGGAGTCCACACTGATACCGTATCCACTATCAATACTACTTCTCCCCATGGCTTTTGCCCAAACCAAGTTGCCCGAAGCATCTAGTTTTTGTACAAAGATATCGGATTTACCCGCCGCAATAAGATTAAATGTACCCGTAGGACTAGGATCAAAATCAGCTGTGTTAATAAAAGAACCTGTGGTATAGACATTGCCAGAGGAGTCCACAGTGATGCCGTTTCCATAATCATCACTACTTCCCCCCATGGATTTTGCCCAAACCAAGTTGCCCAAAGCATCTAGTTTTTGTACAAAGATATCTAAATAACGCACCGAAGTAAGAGTAGTTGTACCAGTACTACTAGGGTCAAAATCGACTGTTTCTTGAAAATAACCTGTAACATAGACATTGCCCGAGGAGTCCACACTGATGCTTTTTCCACTATCAGCATTACTCCCCCCCATGGATTTTGCCCAAACCAAGTTGCCCGAAGCATCTAGTTTTTGTACAAAGATATCGGAACCACCTACCGAAGTAAGAGTAGTTGTACCCGCACTACTAGGGTCAAAATCGACTGTTCCACTAAAAGTACCTGTGGTATAGACATTGCCAGAGGCATCTGTGACAATGCTTGTTCCAAAATCGGGACTACTTCCCCCCATTGCTTTTACCCAATTCTTGCTCGCGTCTTGAGCTTGTGTTTTGCTAATGCCAAAAATCATCAAAAATAGTAGTAGCGTTTGTGTAATTCTTTGTTTCATAATCCTGGACTGTGTGATTTATAATATATTTGGCAAAAGGACAAAAAAAACCGATGAAACCCACTATTCAGGCACTGCAACATTGTCCAAATTCGACGAATCTGGCAAACAAAAGTGTTTTTTAATGATTTATCGGGCTTCAAGAAATAGATTTTCAAGTTGTGTTGCCTATATTTGTTCCCATTAAAAACTTGTCTTTACTTCCTTTTGACAATCAAAAACGTTTTAATGCACCCTTATATTTCTATTCTTACTATCTTTTTGGCACTACTGTTGGCATACCACAACTGGAACATCAACCGTAACTCTATTTTTTTATCCGGATTCATAGTACTATTTGCGCTTTATTCCCTAATACACTATGTGCTGTTGATTAATAAAAACGAGTATTTATTGGCTATTTTTTACAACAATACCGCCCCAACTGGATATTTAGTAGGTCCCCTGTTTTATTTTTATGTGAGAGGAGTGCTCTTTGACAAAAGCAAACTTTCCCGAAAAGATTTTCTCCATTTAACCCCTGCGCTTATCAATATAGTTAGCATCACACCCTACCTATTCACACCCTTTGCCTATAAACTTGCATTGGCACATAGACTCATCAAAGACGTCATGGTTGCCAAGACAGAAACCGTAGGGCTTTATCCTAATATTATAAACATCATTGCAAGACCTGTGTTACTTTGCTTCTATGTCGTATTAGCACTTGTTATGTTGTTTCGCTTTTGGGCAAAAACCAAAACTAACAATCGAATCCCCAAAAAGCAAACCCGCAATATGCTACTATGGCTCTTTGGCTTTATTTTAATCATCATAGCTACAGTGATTTGTTACGGGGTGCTTACTTATTTATTTTTGAAAGACCCAAATCCAAACCTTGTCCGAATAAAAACCAGTACTCCCATGGCTATTCTTGGATTTTGCTTATTGATGATTCCTGTAAGTTTACTCGTTTTCCCGGAGCTACTCTATGGAATTCCCCAAACTGACCCAGATCAAAGCAACGATTTTCAATCAGGCGAAAAAGAGATAAAAAACAACATTTTTAATCAAGCAGCACCCAAGGAAATTAACTCACCAGCAATCGATACTACTAAAGAAGTGCTTTCGGAAAAAGATATTGAACCCCGATTCATTGAATTATCCCAATCTATTTTGGTTTATATAAAAGAAAGTGAAATTTATCTCAATCCCAATTTTTCAATGGAAGAACTTTCTAGGGAAATGGATGTCCCAAAGCACCATCTTTATTATTGTTTCAATAGCGTAATGAACCTTAAATTGACAAAAATACGTGCCGAGTTGCGGGTTGAATATGCCAAAAAACTAATCGAGCAAGGATCTCTAGACACCTTAACATTAGATGCCGTAGCATCCAAAGCTGGATTTTCGTCCCGATCTTCTTTTCAAAGCACCTTCAAAGACGAAGTAGGTTGTTCTCCTGGAGAATACCTTAAAATCCTTACTTGATTGTAAAAACTTTAGCTTATTTTGAAAGCGTAAGTGTTTTACCGCAAAAGGCGCAAAGAAAAAACCGCAAAGTGCGCAAATTTTTATGCTTTTGCGTTCTTGCGGTTTATTATTATACTGCAAAAATCAACAAAGTTTTGCACCTTTGCGTCCTTGCGGTTTAATTATTTTAAGCTAGTTTTCTATTCTTTCTAAAGGTATAGATTGCAAAAACAACTCCTACCAAAGCCAAGAAAATCAATTTCCCGTTTATTGGCATTGGCTCACCACCTTCGAGATCTCCGGTATCCGAATCGTCGCCCGGATCGGCAAAAATCAATACGCTGGAGAATAAACAAACGATTGTTAGATACAATTTTAATGCTGTGTTTTTCATATTATTATGTTTTTTATGATTATCAATTTGGTAAATAAAATATGGAGATAGTAAAGAGTCCAAAAAAAGCATTTACAGTTATTAATACTCTTTGCTCTTTTCGTGATTAATGTTTAAGATATGAATTTACTGCTGTGGCTACGGCACTATCATTGTCCCCATAATAAAATGCTTTGGGGGAATTATAAGCATTAATATGTTGAAATCCAGCTTCTTCAATAAACGTATTAGTAGCTTTTTCGCTTGGCTTACCATCAAATCTGTATTCTTGTGGTTTTTCGTCAAAAATACGGGTATAATGACTATTTTTTAAGAGCGTTACATCTATAAATAAAAAACCCAACTCCGTTTTGTATGCTTGAGTTGCGGTTAAAATTTTTAGGTTTCCAAATTCAGGCGTATGGTATATATTGGGAATTTTTAAGAACGTTTTGGAATTCCAAGCATGGGGAACTATATCATAATTATTAATAACCGAGTGATAATTGTTGCCAAATTTACTTTCTGCATATGCTGCAAAAGCTTTGTTACCCGAGCTTGAACCCGCACTTGGATAGGTCGAGACTAAAAATGCTTTGTTCTCTTTTTCTTTCCATTCGATTATAGTAAGTGCCAATAGTGGCGACAAAGCACCAGCTAAACTATGTCCACAAGTGGTTACTTCGGTATTTTGGTCTAGTGGTAATTGGCTTAAGAAGGATATAACATCTTGATTTTTATGGTTTTTTAAATCCCTTAAAATTGTTAATCCATCATGGCTACCTCCTGCTATTTTTGCATCAGGAATAGTTCCCCAACTTTTCATAAGTTTCGTTTCGACTTTAAAATCTTCATCAAGCCATCCAAATTTTGAAACACCATTAGTGCCTGAAACAGCAATCACATAAAGTGTTTTGGTTTCATCATCAGGATCCTGACCTTTTGCAACAAACATAGCATTATCTGTAATAAATGCATTGGGGATAATGTTTAGGTTTTTGTCTCTTTGCCTGCTGTTTTTAGTACAAGGTCCCCAAACAATATCCCAATCACCAATGTATGCTTTTATGATAGGGTTTTGCAAGGCTGAAGCCACTTGCAGGCTTAAATTATCTTGTAATTCATTTTCGGTATTTTTCACAACATTTTGATTGCAATTAGACAATGCAGCCAAAATTGAAATCACCTGGTGTTTCTTGGTTAAGGGATTCAAATCGTTGCTTTTCATAGGTTGTGAGTTATAAATTAGAATTTTGTTATTATTCTCCTCTGTCAGGATATAATCCGTTAACACATATTATGTAAAAAATCACCAAACCAGGTTGCATAATGCTTAAAGGTTCTATATGTCCATTTCTATTATTTACAACAACAAGATGATCGCCACTTATTGCCTTATTTAAATCAAATGGTTCTAACGTACCAGTAGGGATTCCAGAAAAAATAGAAGCGTCACCATTACCACCAATCACCTTGCCAATTGGATTAAATGCTCCGCCATCTGCGGCACAAGGTATAGAAAATTTAGTTCCGTCAACAAATCCTCCCCTAAGTTCAGGTATATTTGAAGGCATAAGACGTGTTTCATTATTTCCATTTTTTTCACCAAGATTATATTTTCCAATATCCCCAGGCACACTAATTATACCGAGACCTACTGCAACCCTACCACAGAAATCAGGCAAATTAAAAACAGTACTACCATTACCCCCATAAACATTACCGATAATTGAATATAGAGGAACGTATTTCGTAATCGCTAATTCTTCACCATTACACAACATCCATCCTTTTGGAACAAAATCTCCCGAAAACATTTTAATTTCTCCAATATAACCATCCATTTTTTTAATATTTAATTGATTTACAATCACCTACTCTTTGTTTCGATTTTCGGCTTTCTCGATAATAATATTTTTTTATGCTATTCAAAAAAGTAAAACCGCTATTTTTTATTCATTCTTTTAGCCCTTTGAGAGTAATTAGAGGAGTTCTCTAATTTGCTGAAAACATTGTAAAAATGCCTCCTGTTGTAGCGTTTGCCCCCCCTAAAGTTTTGTATATTTTTATTGTTAACAATTGTCCTGCTACTGCTGTATAAGTAAATGATGTGTTAATGGGAGCACCATTAGAGTATGCTGAAGTGTTAGCCGTTGCAAGCACTGCTCCTGTTGTAGTATAATTTGTAGCGTTTGAAACTGGTGCTACATTCCACAATTCATAAGTAAATGCTTCGTCATCATATGAGTAAAAATTTATGGTAAAAGTAATATCCCCAGGAATAAAGAAACTTGTTGATGACGATATACTTGTCGCTGTTGAAGTTGTAAATGCACTTATGTAAAGTGTTATTGGAGTTGATGAAGCAGTTACATTGTGTCCGATAGCAAAATTAGGCAAAAGTGTAGAGTTGGTTGCGCCTGTACTAGACAAGCTTTTCCAGATACTGCCGTCGTAGGAATACAAACCAGCTGTGCCGTCAGTTTGATAAACTAACAATCCAGTGGCTGGAGTGCTAATAGCATCCCGTTGCGCAATAGTCATTCTAGGAATAAGCAATCCTTTATCCGTGCTTTTTAAGTCTAATATTGCCGATGGGTCTGCGGTACTACCATCGGTATTGATGGCTACTGATTGTGCATTTGCCGTGAGAGCAAAGAGAAAAGAAAATAAAATAAAGATTTTCTGGAGGTTGTTTTGTGCTGTTTTCATACTATTGTTTTGTTTGATTTAAAAAATTGTTTTGATTTAAAAAAGCCTAAAATTCTAAAAAGTTGAAAATTAATCTGTTCCATTCTTTTTGATTCTTTCGCTTCTTTCGTTTTTTAGATTATTTAATACATTACTTTTTTGGTTACTATTTTATCTTCATCCGAGGTAATTTGAACCAAAATCGTTTGCTCGGCGGCGGTAAAACCTTTTAAGATCGTTGTGTTTTGATTCACTTTTTCTTGTTTGAAAATCAATCGCCCTTGCATATCAAAAACTCGTACCGTTTTCATAATTGTTTTGCCAGCGTTGATGTGAATGAGTCTATTTTGTTTATAAACGAGAACCGAATTGCTGAATTCTTGTTCCTCAAGTCCCAAGGCGGTACTGCTTTTGTACACCAATTCAAATCTATTGTTAAACGTTCCTATTGCTGATGCAAATGTGTAGGCGCCTTTTTTCAAATCCTGCGATGTCCCTAGTTCTTTATCATTCAAGAACACGGCTTGATTGCCAGAGAATAGTCCCTCTACATGGTCGATGCTAATAGTGAAATTTCCAGCAGCGTTCGTTTTGAAAGTGAGTGGCACCACATCTGAATCGGCAAACGGAAGTCCTTTCCCTTGAATGACAAACTCTTCGTTGTTGATAATCGAGTTCAAAGCGATAGGCGAATCGTTGAAATATTTTCCTTCAATTCCTGCGTCAATTCCTGCGGTGGCACCAGTCATGTAGGCGACCATCATTTGGTTTGCTGGAGCGGTATCTTTGGCTAGATTCAACCAGATTCTGCTTTTTTCTATGGCTTTGGTTTTCAAGAACGGAGCGGTGTTATTGGCCGTTCGCATGGCATTGGTAAAAATCAATGTGGTACTGGTTGATTTGGCTATAAATCCTTGCCCTACTTGGATGGTACCGTTGGGAACAATACTACTTAAGCCACCGGCATTGGCCGTGCCGCCCGCTTTGGTATACGTGGCATAGGATGCTGTTGTGCCATTGGTTTTTCTCCAAAAGTACAAGGCATCGGTAAGGTTGTTCGCATCAATAAAAGCATCGGCACTGATAGTCGATGGGTAGGGATTGCCTATGCCGTTATACGTGTTATTGGCTACCGTAAGTGATACCGTTCCGTTGTTTGGGATTCCTGTAAAACTTCCGTTCCAAACTGTTGGCGTTGTCGGATGATTGTTGGGCATCCTAATCAAATAACCTGTTCCTGTTGTGAAGTTGGCTGTAGGTGTTGTTACATTGTATAAGTTCGTTGCTGGATTGTAAATATAAAAACGGTTTGACAAAGTTGCGGGAGAAAAGCTTAACAATTGCTGCCCTGCAACTGGCGATGACCATAAGGTGTAATCGAGAAGCATTAACGTGGTACTATTTCGTTTAGATGTGATTTTTCCTTGATTTGGAACATCATCTACTTGAACCAGATTCGCATTGTTCTCGAATGTCAAACTCGCTGTTCGTGCTACCGCTACTTTGCCAGAAATAGTAAAGTTAAATCCTGTTGGTACCGTTACAACGGCTGTCCCTAGAACTTCCAAACTACAGGCATTTATATTTATAGCTTCGGAATAATTGCCTGCAATAATCGCTTTTTGAGAGGCTGTGGGCAAAAAAGGACTCCATGATGTTCCGTTCCAAGTGGTGGTCAAATTACAAGAGCTTTCTTTTGCTCCCAATGAAAAGGAGGTGTACAAACTCAAATCGACAACTCCGTCGGTAGTAATTGATCCTTCGGTCAGGCTACTTGTTGTACCCAGAAACGAAGTTGCATCTATGGTTGAAGGAATCAAAACCCATTTGGCACCATCGTAACCTACGATTGATAAATTAGACAAGGACGAAATAGAAGTCCCTTTGTACTGGGTCAGGTTAGTTACATCGCTAGAATTGCGCCATGAAAGCGAAATTTTAGCATCGGCAACTGCTCCTTTTATATCCCAATATTCTACGGTAGAAATTCCTCCAAGTGTGGCATCAAGTGTAGCACCAATAGTGGTTGGATTGGTTCTAAAATACGCTCCATCGACACCATCAGTCGTAGTAGGAATAACTTGTACTGGTGCATACACGCTGGATTGTCCTATGGGCAAAACAAAGACTGCTGTCCCTTTTGTAGTAACATAACCATCTACAAAATGACTGTTTGACGCACCGCTCCAAGTGGCTGCTGCTCCAAAAACTAATTTTCCGTAAGTCGAAGCAGTTCTTGTGGTTTTGGTTTGTCCACTTGCTCCAAAAGAATAGTTAAACGACGATATATAGACATAATCAGTATCCCCAATGGACAAGATGGCATTGTTTTGAAACTGCGCTATTGTATTTTGAATACAAAATAATAATAAAGCAATAGTAATTTTTTTCATAGTTGTTTGTTTTTATAATATTTCTAGCGATTTATAACCAATTGAAATGCTGATTGTTTACATACTATTTAGTCATTTCCTCCTGAAACACAAATACAATAATTTAGTGCCAAATAAGGCTGAATGAAACCAAAAGGATTCGAGTCAAAATAACGCTCTAAAGCTAGTACTTTTTGATTTTTTATAGCGATTCTCGTGCTTCCAGTTTTTCCAATCAACGGTAGTTACTTCTAGCTTCCTCTTTCAACACTATGGTAACAACGAAAAGCACTAACACACGATTAACATCGCATTCTGACGAGAATATTATTACACCATTATTACTCCTTATAATAGTATCAATCGCAAATACTCTGTAGTTCCTGCATGATAAACCCCAATATCGGTTCTTGTTATTATGTTAGACATATCAAAATCATTAGAAGAGTTTAAATCATACGTGTGTTTGGATACGTTTTCAATTTGAAGAATTGTTATGCTATGAACGGTTTAATTACTCCTAAATATTCGTCACTTAATTATTACTTCAATTATTATGTTTTTTTTATTAAATCATCCCGCTTTAAATCTATTTTCCTATAAATTAAGCAGACATTTTTCTAGATACTAAATCAATAATTGACGTGTGTTTTTTAGAAAGTTCCTCAACTAATTTTTCTTCTATGTTCAACATATTAGCGATCTCACTTGGTGTTTTTCCATCCAATAACATATTAACAGCCCTTGCGTCTACTATGTATTTACTTTCAATACCCGTTTGAGTACTAATATCTGAAACAGATTTTGATTCATCTTTCAACAAGTACATTGCTTTTAATATTTCTTCTTTTTCATTTTCGTTATAATACTTTATCGAATCAACATTGACAACAGCATACTCTACTGCGGTATCTAAATCGAATTTTTTATTATTAGACTTCGCTTTTTTTCCGTTTTTTTCTATCATTTCAATAGCTGCAGTCCATTTATTCATTTCGGTTCTTTGAGCGATAATAAACTCTGTAAATTTATGATAAGCGTTATCCTTGCTAGTGTCAATATCCTTAAATTCTTTATATTTTGCTTCGGTAAGAAATCCTGCAGCATAAAAAGTCGTCAAAATATTTTTATAGAATGTGTTAATTTTCCCCATAGAAGAATTAATTTCCAGTTGAATTGACTTTATTTTTTCGTTTGAAATTTTGGTCTCATTCATTATTTTTTCAAAAAAATCTTTTCTTGCTTCAGCAGCAAAAATGGCAGTAATTATTTCAATTATCCCAAAAATTGCTAATGCTATTGGTAGAATAGGCGCTGCAAATACCGAGATACCTATTCCTATACCAACAACTGTATCTACTGTGTTAAATTTCGTGAGGGAATCCTGAAATGCTGGAACAGTTAAACTTAAAGATAATAGTTGAATATTAACATCTGTTTTCCACGATTCATAGTTGTTTATAATTTGTTGAATATCCCCAGTCAAGAGATTTTTTAATTTATCTAACTCCTTAATAACAATGTCAATATTTGTTATAATACCATCATTTCCTTTTATAGATTCTATTGCAGTTTTCTTTCTCTCTGGATTGTCTGGTCTAAATACATTATCGCCAATCCAAGCTGATAAAGAAAACGTCTCGTTTTCTATCTTATTTAAAAGACCATCATAATCATTCTTAACTCTTTTTAAATCTGAAATTGCTTTGTCAATTTGATCTTTATTTTCCATATTATCGTATTTAAAATTATAAATTTTATCTTCTGGTTGCCACAAAGTGCCAAATTTTGCTTTCACAACCCCTTGTTCCATGACAATCCAAGAATCGTTATCATTTGTGTTGAATGTGGTGCTAAATTGAAAGTTTTTGGTGTAGATAAATAATGTTTTGTTTGAAGCTCCAAATTCAGAGAAAAGACCACTTAATGATATGTATTTCAATACCGTATCATTAGTCACATCTTTAAATTCGTGTGAGGGAATCTGGATTGCGTTTGGTCGAAGTTGGTCAAATATTTTTACAGCTAATCCTGCTGGGAAATAAGTGGCTGTACCGATGGTTTTAATATAACTAAATGCAGTCCATAAAGTCTTTAATGAATTAATAGCAACGGGTGCATTTAATGTAGCAAGACTAGCAGCTAGTGATACCGTATCGAAACCAATATCTGCTAAAAGCCAATCCGTGTTTTTTGTGGCAATTACATATACATCTTCTTCTAGATTGTTACTTATGTAGATTTTACTCATTGTTTTCGCTTTTTTGTTTATAAAATTAAATTAACACAATGATTTACTTTATTGCTAGATGCTTTTTTTTAATCTCACAAAAAAAACAAAAAATTCCTAAAGGATAGCACTTTGCTACCACAACATTGTCCAAAATCGACGAATCTGGCAAACAAAAGTATTTTTTAGTGATTTGTTGCCTTCAAAGAATAGATTTTTAGGTTGTGTTCTCTATCTTTGTTCCCATTAAAAACGTGTCATTACCTACTTTTGACAATCAAAATAATTTTAATGAATCCTTTTATATCGGTATTTAGTATTTTTTTTGCACTCCTTTTAGGCTTCTACAATTGGAACATCAATCGCAACTCTATTTATTTATCGGGATTTATTATTGTATTTGCAATTTATGCCTTGATCCATTATTTTTTATTACTCGGTGACAGCGTGTTTTGGCTGGCGGTTTTATATAATAACACGGCCCCTATTTGCTATCTAGCAGGTCCTTTTCTCTATTTTTATGTAAAAGGAACGCTTTTTGACAAAAGTAAACCTCAAAAAAAAGACTGGTTTCATCTTATTCCAGCCGCCATAAACCTAGTTAGTGTTACTCCGTATTTACTGACTTCTTTTGACCATAAACTAGACCTTGCTCAAAAATTGTTAAACGATACTATGGCTGCAAAAACCATAACAGTAGGACTGTATCCTAACATTATCAATGCACTAGCACGACCTATATTACTTTGCATTTATTGTACAGCTTGTGCGGTTATGATCTATCGCTTTTCGTCAAAAATGAATACTAACGACTACATCCCCAAAAAGCAGAGTCGTATCGTATTAAAGTGGTTGTGGTCATTTGTTACTATTATTGCAGCTACTGTAATCACTTTTACCTACATGACTTATCTATTTTGGGGAGAAACTAATCCCGATGTTACGAAATTAAATACAGGAGTACCTATGTATGTTGTTGGGTTTGGTTTGTTGTTAATTCCGCTAAGCTTAATCTTTTTTCCAGAGATTTTGTATGGAATTCCAGAGGCTGAAAGAAATAAAAAAAAATATTCTACGCAACCAGAAGTAGCTTCCGAAGAATCAATTGAACTAAAAAACAAGGGACAAAACGAAACAAAAACAGAAGAAATTACGCTTACAAAACAAAAATCTAGTGCAAACCAAGAGATGGAACCTAAATTTATCGAATTATCACAATCGATTTTGGTTTATATTAAAGAAAGTGAAATTTATCTCAATCCCAATTTTTCAATGGAAGAACTTTCTAGGGAAATGAATGTCCCAAAGCACCATCTTTATTATTGTTTTAATAGCGTAATGAACCTTAAATTAACAAAAATACGTGCCGAGTTGCGGGTTGAATATGCCAAAAAACTAATCGAACAAGGATTTCTAGACACCTTAACATTAGATGCCGTAGCATCCAAAGCTGGATTTTCGTCCCGATCTTCTTTTCAAAGCACCTTCAAAGACGAAGTAGGCTGTTCGCCAGGGGATTACCTTAAAATCCTTGCTTGATTGTAATCCATCGCTAAAAAAATTTAGTTTGTTTTGAAAGCCTAGGTGTTTTTTTCACCGCAAAGGCACAAAGAAAAAAATCGCAAAGTGCGCAAAGTTTTGTGTTGTTGAGGGCTTTTACCGCAAAGTCGCAAAGAAAAAAACCGCAAAGAACGCAAAGGGTTGTGCTTTTGCGTCCTTGCGGTTTATTTTTTACTGAAAAATCTAAAAAAGAATTACTCCTTTGCGGTTTGATTTTTTTAAGCTAGTTTTCTGTTCTTTCTAAAAGTATAGATTGCAAAAAGAACGCCTACCAAAGCCAAGAAAACCAATTTTCCGTTTATTGGCATTGGTTCACCACCTTCGAGATCTCCGGTGTCCGAATCGTCGCCCAGATCAGCAAAAATCAATACGCTGGAGAATAAACAAACGATTGTTAGGTACAATTTTAATGCTGTGTTTTTCATATTTTTTTTGAATTGAAAAAATGGAAAGAAGCT
>NZ_VJZT01000015.1 GCF_007097245.1 Flavobacterium restrictum
AACCAAAGTAAAAAATCTGTTTTTGTCCGTGTTTTTGCCAAAGCAAATCCGTTTCATCAGCGTCCCATTTTACCGCAGATTCGCTAATTTTTTTTCAACCAAAGTAAAAAATCCGTTTTTATTCGTGTTTTTGCCAAAGCAAATCCGTTTCATCAGCGTCCTATTTTACCGCAGATTCGCTAATTTTTTTTCAACCAAAGTAAAAAATCTGTTTTTGTCCGTGTTTTTGCCAAAGCAAATCCGTTTCATCAGCGTCCCATTTGAAGGCATAAAAACGATTTAATTGGGAAGAAACAGTAGTTTAGCCAAGCGTTCGTCCCGGTTGTACACATCATCATAAAAATGAATCCCATCATTTTCGTCTACCCAAGTGGTAAAATACCCAATGTAAACTGGGATTTTGTTTTGTAGCGAGGCGGTCGTTTCTTTGCCCGCATTCATCGCAGCAAGAATTTTGGCTTGAGGCCATTTTTTGTCATTTTTCAAAATTTCAAAAGCCAATTCCTTGGGTTTCTCCACCCGAATACAGCCATGACTAAAAGCCCTGTTTTCGCGGTCAAACAAACTTTTTGAAGGCGTGTCGTGCAAATAAATGCTATGCGAATTGGGAAACATAAACTTGACCAAACCTAACGAATTGTTTTTGCCAGGTTTCTGGCGGACTTGACCATTATTCCATTCCATATGGTGCGAATCGAGGTAGTTTTTGTTCTTTGCCATCCCCGGTTTCACCTCTTTATTGATGATGCTTGTGGGCACATTCCAATACGGACTAAACACAATGTAACTCATTTTACCACTAAAAATAACCGTTTTGGTCATTGCAGTTCCCACCACCACATTCGATCGCAACACCGTTTGGTTGTTCTTGACAAAATACAACTGATACGACGGAATATTGATCATAATATAAGCTGGTGCGTCAAGAACACTGGGCGAAATCCAGCGGCAACGTTCCATATTGACCATGATTTGTTTGATGCGAGCTGCAACAGGAATATTGAGATTTTTGATGAGTTTAGGCGTAATAACCGCCTCGGGTTTATTGCCGTTTCGGACTTGGTATTTTTGAACAGCTTGTTCCAAAACAGCGTCGTAAACGGTACTTTTGGAATCTGTTGGGAGGTCGTTTGTGGCAAAAAGCCGACTTCTAATTTGTGCAATCGCTTGTGCCGAATCGCCTCGTTTATAGGTTCTAAAATAAGGGGCAAGCTCAATCGTTTTCCAACCACCTTGTTGCTCAATGGCACGGTATTTTGCCAGTACGGCTCGCAATTTATAATACTGCTTGAGGACTACTTTTTCGTTTTTTTCCACGGCTTTTGGTTGCGTCATGATGGAGTCGAGTACGCTTGCATACGAGATCGCTTTGCGTGGTAGGAGCCACCCTATTCCTTTGGTAGTTGCCTCGTCAATTCCCTTGTAGACTTTGGCGGCATAGAACAAATAGAGGTTGGTTATCATCAATTCCGTATCGGTTGTGGATAAGTTGTTGTCTTGCGTTTCCAGAAAAATCGCGTCCAACTCCTGCTCGTACGGAAAGGATACCAAAACGCCTTCTTTATCCAAGTCTTTGCTTTTACTGTACAGTGTATTTCCAAATTCAATGATTCCTTTTTCGTCCATCCAAATGGCGTCAAAATGCTGTTTTTGGTACAGTTTTGTCGCCTCCTTTTGGTACACTGCTAATTTAGGATACTGCGCATAAAACTGTTGTAAAGCCAAACTGTCTATCGTAATTTTTGGAGTTGCTTGCGGTGCTACAACGGCAATTTTTGCTTCAACAGGAGCTGTTTTGTCTTTAGAGTTACACGAACTCGTTGCCAACGGCAATCCCAGTAAAATGAGAAGCAGGAGAATATAATTTTTCATGGGAGGTGAGGGTTTTTATGGACTAAAATGCAGTCCCATTGGGGGGGGTGGTTTTTATTAATTGGGATTCAGATAATAATGAATAAAATCACTTTCTGTTTCTGATTGGGAATCGAATTTTAAAACGAAATGAGAAAGCAAATTATCAATAAAATCCTGAATTTGCTCCTCGGATTCCAATGGCTTTAAAAACTCGAATTGTGTATTTTGAATCGAAAAATCTTCATCAAAAAACATACTAATATCCGCTTTAAATATATCCGAATAGTTTGTTTCAGGTTGATTGAGAACATTTTCCAAAAATTTTATTTTTTGGTGTAAAGTCATAACTGTTGTTGTTTATCAAAAATAGTGTCCAAATGATATTCTAAAAACTCTTTTCTGGGCAAATATTTTATGGCAGCTACAATTTTTTGATTCTCGATCGAACCAAAATGATTGCTATAAAAAGCGGTGTCTTTTTTACTTTTTATAGCGCAAGAAAGTACGACTTGATAGTTTGGACTAATACCAATTAATCCTTTATCAAAAGCTTTGTCATATAGAGCCGAAAGGCACTGACCGTTTTCTGGATTTAATCTTTCTTTTTCGTTTTTTGACCACGGAATAATGTGGCTTGCAATTAATAATTCAGGAATATCAATACCTGTTATACTGCATTTTGAAGCATAATTGGTTAAGACCATCTGTCTAAAAACAGACTGATTTACTCTCGCTTTTATTTCTCGGATAACTGTTTCTCCTTTTAAATCCTTTAAATCAAAAAGAATATTCTGATATTTATTTGCAATAGAAGTGTTTTCTTTTTCTGCTAAAATTTGTTCACTCAAAAAAACTAATTCTTCTTGATTGTCAAAGAATTCGTCCCAAATGGGTTGTACCGTTTTTTTGCCCGCATCCATTCCTTTGACACCTCTTGCGGTTAAAGCAGGGTCGACACTCGCAAAGTTTACTAATCTAATAGCAATTGAACTGGGTGTTCTGCCAACTAGATTTGCCAAACGAATAACGTCTTTATTTGTACTGTGCATTTTTACAAGAGGAATTTTTAAGTACAAATTAAAGGCAACAATTAATTCTTCTCGTGTCCAAAGATTTCTTGGAGGCATAATTTTAGCTAAAATTTTCAACTAAAATAAACATTTAAACACAAATAATTCCTCCTTACCAAAAAACTTCAAAAACCTTGCAATAAACAAGTCGAACTTTGCGAACTTTGCGGTTCAGAAAAAAACACAATGGCAAAAATACTTACAGGTGTACAAAGCACCGGAACTCCACATTTAGGCAACTTATTAGGTGCTATTATTCCTGCAATTGCATTATCGAACCAACCCGAAAACGAATCCTTTCTTTTCATCGCCGATTTGCATTCGATCACTCAAATAAAAAATGGGGAAACCTTAAGAGCCAACACCTACAGCACCGCTGCCGCCTGGTTAGCCTGCGGTCTTGATGTAAACAAAGTGGTTTTTTACCGCCAGTCCGATGTGCCTCAAACTGCCGAATTATCCTGGTATTTGAGCTGTTTTTTTCCGTTTCAACGCTTGACTTTGGCGCATTCCTTCAAGGATAAAGCCGATAGATTGGAGGATGTAAATGCAGGCTTGTTTTCCTATCCCATGCTCATGGCCGCCGATATTTTATTGTACGACGCCGAGTTTGTGCCCGTAGGCAAGGATCAATTGCAACACCTTGAAATTACCCGTGATGTTGCCTCTCGTTTCAACCATCAAATGGGCGAAACCTTTGTAATCCCCGAAGCAAGAATCCAACAAGACAGCATGCTTATTCCAGGAACCAATGGCGGTAAAATGAGCAAATCTGCCAATAATTTTATCAATATCTTCCTAGATGACAAAGCCTTGCGCAAGCAAATCATGAGCATTGAAACCGATAGCACACCACTCGAAGAGCCTAAAAATCCTGCTACCTGCAACGCCTTTGCACTCTATAAATTACTCGCTTCCGAAAGTCAATTAGCCACAATGACTGCCAATTATCTTGGCGGAAATTATGGCTACGGTCATGCCAAACAAGCCTTGTTTGAACTCATCCTAGAAAATTTTAAAACCGAAAGAGAAAAATACAAGTACTACATGAATAACCTCCCAGAAGTAGATGCTTTATTAAAAATTGGAGCGGCAAAAGCTACTGGAATTGCCACAGGTGTACTAGCGAGAGTACGTGAGAAATTAGGTTTTGAAGTGGCATAAATAGGTTTGTAATACCAACTCTAGGGTAGTTGCATTTTAAAAGTTTATCAAAAAATTGTACCTAGACCAAAGGTTCTATTACAAAAGGAACTTGGTGTCGGGTTTTATTGAAATAGTCAGCGGTGTTGGTGCTATAGATTAGCACAGATACTGTTTTTGATATAAAATATTTCAGCTATTAATTTAGGGATAAGCTGGACATTCTTTGTAAAATCAATATTTTATCTAACTTAAATCAATATTTTTTTTAAAGGATTGAATCAGCATCAAAAAAAATAATTTTAATTAACACTAGGTATTAATAAAAACATATCTTTGCATGAAAATTACGTTTGATGATAACAAGTTACGAAAGTATGCTAATGATGATCGATTAGCAGAAAATAAACTTGGAAAACGAGAAGCTGGACTCTTTAAACAGCGACTTGATGATTTAACAGCAGCGCAAACTTTAGAAGATGTTAGATATTTACCGGGCAATTACCATGAATTAGTTGGGAACAGAAAAGGACAATGGGCTTGTAATTTAGTTCATCCTTATCGATTGATCTTTGAGCCTCACGAAGACCCAATCCCTACCAATATGGACGGTCAATATCTCTGGATAGCCATAATAGGTGTTGAAATAATTGAAATTGAAGATTATCACTAACAAAAAAACAAATGGCAACAATTACCCAATATTACCCTCAAACAGTTTCACATCCCGGTACTACTTTAGCTGAAATTTTAGCCGAAAAAGAAATGGGATCAAAAGAATTTGCCGTGAGAACTGGAAAACCTGAAAAAACAATTTCAGATGTTTTGAATGGAAAAAGTGGAATTACTCCCGAAATGGGAATTTTATTTGAACAAGTATTAAAAATCCCATCCCATTTCTGGGTTAATAGACAAACTACTTACGATGAATATTTAGCAAGAGTTGAATATCAAAAAACAATAGAAGAAGGAATTGAATGGTCAAAAATTTTTCCTTTTGCCAAAATGGCTTCGTTGGGCTGGGTTGCGCCAACCACAAAAAAAGAGGAAAAGGTTACTTATTTATTTGAATATTTTGAAGTTGCCAATACTAAAGGATATTACGATTTTTATCACAATCAAAAACTTTTAGTCAACTTTAGAATTTCATTAAAAAAGAATGAAAATGCTGGAGCTATTGCCGCTTGGTTAAGACAAGGTGAAATTCAAGCAAATGCTTTTACTATTCCTGAATTTGACAAAAAAAAATTGAATAAAATTTTACCAAAGTTAAAAACGATTATGGCATTGCAACCCAATGATTTTTTTAGTCAGATACAAACGTTATGCAATTATGCAGGCGTAAAGGTTGTGCATACACCTTGTTTGCCCAAAGCACCAATTCACGGCTCTACAAGATGGTTAAACGACGTGCCATTGGTACAGTTAAGTGGCCGTTATAAGAGAAATGATATATTTTGGTTTACCTTTTTTCACGAAATTGGACATATTTTACTACACGGTAAAAAATACATTTCAATTGAAAATATGGAATATGATGGTGAAAATCAAGTCTATGAAAATGAAGCGAATGAATTTTCTGCAGAGCTGTTGTTGAATAAAGAACAAGAACAAGAAATTACTAATAATCACACCTTAACAGAAATAGATGTTGTTAAGTATGCCAATAAATTCAAAACTCACCCAGCTGTTATAATTGGAAGATTACAACATTTAAAACTCCTACCTTTTGGAATGGGCAATAGTTTATGTAAACCAATTGATTTTTGCTCTTAATTGAAATTATTTTTTCAAATCAAATCACTCTAGATTCCACCATTTTTTTCCAATTCATAAGGCAGTACTTATGAACAATAACGTTGTAATTGCATTTCTATCAAGTATTTAAAAAACCTTTTGTATTTTTGCATTCAATCCTAAACTATTCCTTTTGATAGATCTACACTTTTTAGGCCGTTTTAGAGCCAAAGGAAAATACAAGAAAACCTATCGTGATGCCAAAGCGTCTTATTTAATCCGGATACGTTGGGCGGTATCGTTCTTTTATTTCGGGATGGGATTGTGTTTTGCCACTTGGGCAAGCCGCATTCCTGATATCAAAACAGCCTTGCAGTTAACGGACGGTCATTTAGGAACCATATTATTTGCCGTTCCTATGGGACAACTCGTGATTATGCCTTTTTCGGGAAAATTAGTTACCAAGTACGGCAGCCATCGCGTGCTAATAATTGCCTTGTTGTGCTACATAGTGAGTTTGACCAATCTGGGTTTGGCGACCAAGGCGTGGGAATTGTCACTAGGATTGTTCGTTTTTGGAATTTTTGGAAATTTGGCTAACATAGCCGTAAACACACAAGGCGTTTACACCGAAGTGCTTTTCAAAAAAACAATTATGTCCTCCTTTCACGGCATGTGGAGTTTGGCAGGATTCACGGGCGCGCTAGTAGGATTGGGCATGCTCGCCTTGAAGCTCACGCCTTATGAACATTTTCTTGTGGTGGCGGTTATCGTTGTATTGATGCTTGTATTCAATTATAAATTATTGATCAAAGCCAAAGAAAAAGTCCAAACCGAAAACAAAAAATTATTTACAAAACCAGACAGCGCCTTAATTTGGCTTGGAGTTATAGGTTTTTGCTGCATGGCCAGCGAGGGTGTTATGTTCGATTGGAGCGGCGTCTATTTCAAGGATGTCATTCAGGCGCCGGGATCATTAGTCATTTTGGGCTACACTTCCTTTATGATTATGATGGCGGGCGGTCGTTTTTTTGGCGACAGTCTCGTGCATAAATTTGGTATGAAATCCGTCCTTAAAATAGGAGGCATTCTCATTTCGATGGGATTGTTTACAGCCGTATTTTTTCCGTATATTATTCCGGCTACTATCGCTTTTATGTTTGTTGGTCTAGGTGTTTCGACCATTGTGCCAACTTTGTATAGTATCGCCGGCAAAAACCCAACCGTTCCTCCCGGCGAAGCTCTGACAATAGTTTCCAGTGTTAGTTTCCTAGGTTTTTTGATGGGACCACCCGTGATTGGATACATTGCAGAACTGTCGAGTTTGCGATTTTCGTTTGCTTTTATAGGTATTTTTGGATTCATGATAGTCTTTATGGTATCCCGAATCAAAGTTGGTGTACAAAATTAAAAAATCAGTGCAAATTAGCTAAAATCCGTATCATTCGTGGCGTAATTAAGCCCTTTTGCAAAAAATAATCCCCTTGTCAACCCAGCTTTTACGCCAAATTTCACAGGCGATGATAATTCTTCCAAAAAAAGCGCAATAAAAAAATCGACTTAATAGTTTTTTTATTACATTTATAAAACAAAAATCAAACCCCGCTAGCATTATAATTCCAAATACCACATTAGGAACAGCAATTTTTGATTTTGTACTACTTTTCCAAAAACAAGTTTAATTTTTTTTAGCTGGATTCCACCTCAAGTTTCTGCGAGTGGAGTACAATTCGTTGTCTTTTCTTTTCCTATAAAAAACATCAATTGCTTATGAGAATTATCATTACTTTGTTTTTATTGCTAGTACAAAACTCCCTTTCTTTGGCACAAAATCAAGCTGCGCTTTATGGTAAAGTCATCGATTCCAAAAGTCAAATTCCCCTAGAGCATGTTGTCATTAGCATTCAAAATAGCTCCTTGATGCAACTCACTTCTCGTGACGGCACCTTTCGTTTTGATGTGATAAAACTGGGCAAAAACTTGGTTTTAATCCACAGCCAAGGCTACAAAGATCAATTAATTCCCATTGAAATACGAGAAGGAATTTTTCTAGATTTAGGCACCATCGCATTAGAAGAAGCTCAAACTTTCGAACAAGAATCAGGCGTAATCCTACTATCCGAAAGCGATTTGAGCGACGATAACAGCAACTCCGAAAGCACCTCTGGATTGTTGCAGTCCGCCAAAGATGCTTTTCAGCAAGCAGCCGCATTCAATTGGGGACAAGCTAGATTTAGAATTCGAGGATTAGACAGCGAGAACGCTACCACACTCATTAATGGTGTTGCCATGAACAAAGTGTATGATGGGCGACCACAATGGGGCGATTGGGGTGGCCTCAATGACGCCACTAGAAATCAGGAGTTTTCTATAGGAACTGCTCCTTCGGATTATACTTTTGGAGGCATTCTAGGAACACAGGAAATCAACACCCGAGCCTCGGCTTATAGAACGGGAACCCGAATCACTTTTTCAGGAACTAATACCAATTATAACTGGCGTATGATGGCAACGTATGCTTCTGGAAGGAATGCTCAAGGCTGGTCTTACGTTGTTTCGGCTGGAAAACGATTGGGTCTCGACGGCTATTTTGACGGAACAACTTATGATGGGAATTCCGCTTTCATTAGTGTTGAAAAGAAAATAAACGAACAGCATTCGCTTAATTTTACAGGGTTTTATACCCCAAATACACGAGGGAAAAATTCCCCAAACACCACCGAAGTAACACAATTAACTAACGCTACATACAATTCCTACTGGGGTTTTCAAGAGGGTAAAAAACGAAACGCACGAACCAAAACCGTTGATGAACCTATAATAATGCTCAATCATTATTTCAAAATCAATGACAAAACTACGTTGAATTCCAGCGTCATGTATCAATTTGGTAAAATTGCCAACACCAACATCGATTATCAAAACGCCAACAGTCCAGATCCCACCTATTACCGCAAAATGCCTAGTTATTACAGTGCGCTTTATGCCAGTGATAACGGCGAATTTTCAGGCGCATTTACCCCAGATTTTGACAACGCCGAGAAAAGTAAACAAGCTTTTTTGACGCATTTTCAGATAGATTGGAACGCTTTGTATGCTGCCAACCAGCATGCTATTGTGGATGCGAACGGGATTATTTCGGGCTATGAACCTGCCAAAAGTAACTACGTTTTGTACGAAGATCGTACGGATGACCAAACGCTGTCTCTGGCTTCTACCTTCAATACGCAACTTACAGAGCACGTGATGTTGACAGCGGGTGGGGCTTTCAAGAAATTGAAATCGCATAATTATCAAAATCTTTTGGACTTGCTTGGTGGTACTTATTTTGATGATATTGATGTTTATTATAACGGCAATCAAGCCCAATCGGATTTGAATAATCCCAACCGTCAAGTAAAAGTAGGCGAGCAGTATGGGTACAATTACAACTATTTTGTCACAACACTTGACGCTTTTACACAATTCAAATTTACGTACAACAAAGTCGATTTTTACTTGGCTCAAAGCTTTGCAAGTGCCACTTATCAGCGAGAAGGATTATACAAAAATGGGATTTATGAAACCAATTCTTTCGGGAAAAGCAACCCGATTACATTCGAGAACTTTGGTTTCAAAGGCGGTTTAACCTATAAAATATCTGGAAAACAAGCCTTGCTTTTTAATGCCGCACATTTGACCAAAGCACCCACCTTGCGCAACACTTTCCCAAATGCTCGATTGAATAATGCGGTTGTTGAAGGGATTCAAAATGAAAACATAAGCAGTTTGGACGCAAGTTATGTTTTTCGTTCGCCAAAACTAAAAGCGAGGATCACAGGATATTATACGCTCATAAAGGACGCTACCCAAACGTCTTTTTTCTACGCCGAAGGCATTTTTGACGATGGTGCTGGCTATGCCAAAACCGATGCTTTTGTGAGTCAAACGCTCACCCATTTGAACAAGAAAAATGTAGGTGGAGAATTGAGTCTAGAATACCCAATTAACCCAACACTCAAAACTACAGTAGCTGTCGCTTTGGGGAACTACACTTATGCTAGCAATCCCAATGTGTCGATTACCAATGATGCCAATGCCTCGCTAGAAAATCCCAATCCTGTCTTTGATTTTGGCACTGCAACTCTAAAAAACTATAAGCAACCTGGTTCACCGCAACAGGCTTTTGCCCTTGGACTCGAATATCGGGATCCTAAATATTGGTGGATTGGAGCCAATATCAACTACCTCACGAATGCGTATATCGATGTGTCGCCTATTGCCAGAACAGCTATTTTTTATAAAAATCCGGCCAGCGGTTTCGCCTTCCCCGAAGCGACCGAGGAACGGGCAAACGTACTCCTACAGCAAGAAAAATTTGACCCAACAACGTTGCTAAACCTCACTGGCGGAAAATCATGGCGCGTTTATGGGAAAAATGTTGCCGTGTTCATCAGTGTCAATAATGTGCTGGATGCCACCTATAAAACGGGTGGTTATGAGCAAGCCCGAAATGCCAATTTTAGGCAACGAGATCAAGATGTATCTAGCGGAACGCCCAATTTTGACAACAAATATTTTTACGGATATGGGAGAACCTATTTTGTGAATATATCCTTCAATTTATAAAAAGTCTAACCGTATAAAAAGTGCATTATGAAATCTATTTTTAACCAATTCCTTTTATTCACCTTAATCGCAACCCTATTTTCTAGTTGTGTAAAGGACGATTTTGCTATTCCTAAACTCACTTGTACCCAACCAGATTTGACGGTAAATCGTTCCGTTGCCGAGGTGCGTGCCAATGCCAACGCCATTGTAGCGCAATACACCTTTGACGATATTATCGAAGCGTATGTGGTTTCGAGCGATGAATCGGGTAATTTTTTCAAGACGATTTCCTTTCAAACTTTGGCCACAGCCACAACGCCAGCCATAGGTTTTAGCGTTCCTGTAGATGCCAGCAATTTGTATATTGATTATCGATTGGGTAATAAAGTGTATCTCAAGCTCAAAAACCAGTACACGGATATTAATTCTGGAAGCCTTCGTATTGGGAGTATTTATGTCAACTCTTACAACGAAGGTGGCGTGGGACGGCTTTCGCAAAATGACTACAAGAATGTCCTTAACGCTTCTTGTACAACACTCGACGAATCGTTGCTCACCAAATCCGTTTCCTTGCCTGATTTGTTGCACGATACTCATTTGAATACACTCGTTGAAATAGCCGATGTACAATTTACACCAGCCGCAAACGGGCGGCATTACTACGAAGCTACCAAGGATATTGGTGGCGGAACCAACTGGAATTTGATCGATAAATTGGGCAATCAAGTCATTTTTAGAACGAGTAGTTATGCTGACTTTGCTAGTAATGTAGTTCCCAACGGCAGCGGAAAAGTAAAAGGAATTCTAACTAAATTTGGCTCCGATTATCAACTGGTTGCCCGATCAGAAAAGGATGTTTCCTTAACGGGAATAAGAACGGAGCCGTTTTTTTCGCAAGACTTTGAAACCGTTGTTGACAAAACTAATTTGAGTCTTCCGGGTTGGACAAATGTGGCTCAAAAAGGCACGCCAGTCTGGAAAGGTACCGTATATTCTGGAAATGGTTATGCCGAATTTGCCATATCAGGGACTAAAGTTCTCTCGAATATTGCGTGGTTGATTTCGCCAAAAATCGATATGGATGTCCATAAAAACGAAGTCCTCACCTTTAGAACAGCCCAACACCATCTGGATGTGGATTCGCCTTTGAACGCACTAGAAGTTTATGTTTCCAATGATTTTGATGGCTTAAATGTTACCAAAGCGACTTGGATACCGCTACATGTAATTTTGCCTACACAAGCCACGCCTTGGTATCAATTTGTGGGGTCTGGCGGGGTGGATTTATCTGGATTTACTGGAAAAATCAATATTGGTTTTAAGTACATTGGTTCTGGCAAAAATGCTGCTTTGGACGGTGCTTTTCAAGTAGATGATGTGCAGGTTTTTGGAGAAAAATAAATCTTTAATATAGGTTTAAAAAAGGAAGATGTAGTACATTTTGTTTTAGCTAAAAATCAGGGAAACTAGGAATCGATTGTAATTCCGTTGTGGAAAATAAACTCTGGCGAAATATCATAATCCCATTTTTCATTATTTGAAGTCGTGATTATATTTTTCCAAAAAAGCTCTCCCATATCACCAATTGCAACACTTTCGAAAGTAGCTTTGTTTTTTAATTGATCAATGCCCTGAAAATTAGCATGTTTTTCTAGGAGAGGTAAAATGTCTAATTTCTTTAAAATACCATTATTCAATTCACAAACGATTGAATAGGGTGTTACTGTTATTATTTTTTTTACTTTGAACATATCTTAATCTATTTTAGAGGGGCAACTTTATGAAATTCTTTAGAATTCCACATTTTCAAAAGTTCGTCTTTATGAATTTCAGCCCAAGCTTGAACTAATTTCAATTTGCTTATTGGTAAATCACCATTCAATAAATTACCACTTTCTATTAAAATATTAGCTTCAAATTCTCCGTATTTTACTTTAAAATGAGGAGGGTTATGGTCGTTAAAAAACATGTAAATTATTATTCCATAAAAACGACTTATTTCGGGCATATCTTTTTATTTTTCACAAAGTTAGGAATATTTATGTTGCGTTGCGTTTATAATGAAACTAACTTGACGAATAGGCTCTTTTATTTTCGTTAAAGTGTAAAACCCTCATTAAAAGCAACGTAATTTTAACACCTTGAATTTCCTAGTTGATCACCCAGGTAAAAGATAGTATTGGTTAAAGTGTCAAAGTTATTTGTACTGCTTTTAATTCTAATTTATAAAGCCATAACTCCATAAGTACAAAGCAAATCAGTAAATTTGTAGTCTTATTTAAAGACATGTTAGAAAAAGAAGTACTAAATTTCGAAAAAACAGCTATTGTTGGGATTGTAACCCAAAATCAAAGCGAAGAGAAATTAAATGAATACCTAGACGAATTAGAATTTTTGACTTTTACTGCAGGTGGTCAAGTGGTCAAACGCTTTTCGCAAAAAATGGAACGCCCCAATCCCAAAACGTTTGTTGGGACAGGAAAAATTGAAGAAATTAATCTTTTTGTAAAAGAAAATGACATTTCAACCTTGGTGTTCGATGATGAATTATCGCCTTCACAGCAAAAAAATATTTCTAAAATAATCGATTGCAAAATTCTCGATAGAACCCATTTAATTCTTGATATTTTTGCCCAACGCGCCGAAACTTCTTATGCAAGAACGCAAGTAGAATTAGCACAATGCCAGTATTTATTACCGCGACTTTCTGGAATGTGGACCCACTTGGAACGTCAAAAAGGAGGTATTGGGATGCGTGGCCCAGGGGAAACCGAAATCGAAACAGACAGGCGTATCGTGCGAGATAGAATCGCTTTGTTAAAAGAAAAAATAAAAACCATCGACAAGCAAATGGGCGTGCAACGCAGCAATCGTGGGGCAATGGTTCGAGTAGCTCTAGTAGGATATACCAATGTGGGTAAATCGACCTTGATGAATGCCGTGGGCAAAAGCGATGTTTTTGTCGAGAACAAACTCTTTGCAACCCTTGACACGACCGTACGTAAAGTAGTGATTAAAAACTTACCGTTTTTACTTTCGGATACGGTTGGTTTCATCCGAAAATTGCCAACACAATTGGTCGATTCGTTCAAAAGCACCCTTGATGAGGTTCGCGAGGCGGATTTATTACTGCACGTTGTAGACATTTCGCATCCTGAATTCGAGAGTCATATAGAGTCCGTGAATCAAACATTGCTGGACATTAAAGCCAATGACAAACCCGTAATAATGGTTTTTAATAAAATCGATGCTTACCAACATTTAACCATCGACGAGGATGATTTAATGACCGAAAAAACACCGAGACATTTCACACTAGAGGAATGGAAACAAACATGGATGAGTAGAGTTGGGGAGCAAAACGCATTGTTTATTTCGGCTACAAATAAAGAAAATTTCGAAGAGTTTAGAGAGCGTGTGTACGAATCCGTTCGTCAAATTCACATTACGCGTTTCCCCTACAATAAGTTTTTGTATCCAGATTATAAAGACGCTATCGAGAAAGAAGAATAATTTTGAATGACCCGCTGTTGCGGGTCTTTTTTATGCATAACTATTGAATTCAAAACGTATTGGTATCAAGAATTAAAAGGCGTTATCGCACCACTACATTTAGGATTAAAACCCCAATCAATCCCATAATTCCAATAATGGTCTCCATGAGTGTCCAAGTCTTAAAAGTGTCTTTTAGGCTGGTGCCAAAGTATTCTTTAAACATCCAAAACCCTGTATCATTGACATGCGAGCACATTAAGCTTCCTGCACCAATAGAAAGCACCATTAATTCTGGACTTATTCCTGAACGTACAACAAGTGGTTGAACGATTCCTGCCGCAGTCAATCCAGCCACAGTTGCTGATCCCAAAGCAATCCGGATAATAGTGGCAATTAACCAGCCTAAAAACAAGGGCGAAAGTGTGGAATTCTCGAAAAAAACGGCCAAATCTGACCCAATACCACTATCCACAAGTACCTGTTTGAAGGCGCCACCAGCTGCTATAATTAGAATAATCATGGTAACCGCTCCAAGTGCGCTGCTGGATTGATCCATAAGTTCTTGCATTTTTTTACCTCGTTTTAAGCCTAAAAACACCATGGCAAACAGCACCGCAACTAGCATGGATGTGGTTGGATTGCCAATGAATCCCAGTAGGTTTCGCAGCGTTGTGCCCTCGGTCAAGGTCAATTCGCTAATGGTTGCTACCGCCATTAACGAAACGGGAATCATGGCCGTAAGCAAACTAATTGCGAACGAGGGCATTTCGGATTCAGGAAGCGAGCTGCTTTCAAACAATCCTTTGGGCGGATTTGCTTGTATTTTTTTCAAAAATTCAGGAAAAATAATCCCGGCAACAAGTAACGCTGGAATTGCAACCAGAAGTCCATACAGTAATGTTTTGCCAATATCGGCTTTGAAAATCACAGCAATTGCGGTAGGTCCAGGATGAGGTGGCAAAAAACCATGCGCAATAGAAAGTGCCGACGCCATGGCAATTCCCAAATAAATAAGCGGTTGTTGCGTGCTTCTAGAAACGGCAAAAACCATGGGAATTAAAATAATAAATCCTGCATTATAAAACATCGAAATCCCTACAGCAAAAGCCGTTATAGCCATTGCCCATTTTATGTTTTTGACACCAAAAGAGCGAATCATAACCATACTTATGCGTTGCGCCGCACCACTTTGCGAAAGAAGGCTTCCTAGAATCACTCCAAAAGCCACAATCAAAAGCAGGGATCCTAGCGTGCTCCCAATGCCTTGTTGCATGGAATTGAGCACCTCTGACAGCGGCATCCCTTTGGTAATACCAACAAATAAAGCCGCCAAAACCAAGGCGATAAACGCATTTAATTTGGCAGCAGCTATCAAAACAAGGAGTAGTAAAATACTCAAAACTAAAATCAGTATGGACATAGTAGGAAACGAGATAAGGTCAGGAATTAGTTTTTAGTCGTCGCTTTTTTCAACGGCGTGTCCGCCAAATTCATTCCGAAGTGCCGCCACCACTTTTCCAGAAAACGTATCTTGCATTTGCGAACGGTAGCGCATCATGATCGAAAGGGCAATTACGGGAGTGGGAACGCCTAAATCCAGAGCGGTTTCGAGTGTCCATTTCCCTTCGCCAGAGGAGTGCATGATGCCTTTGATGCTGTCTAGTTTTGGGTCTTTGGCAAAAGCATTTTCGGTTAATTCCATCAGCCAACTGCGCACTACGGAACCGTGATTGAATAATTTAGCCGTTTTTTGGAAATCAATAGCATAACCTGATTGCTCAAAAACCTCAAAGCCCTCCGCAATGGATTGCATCATTCCGTATTCGATGCCGTTATGAACCATTTTGGTAAAATGTCCGCTTCCTGCTGCGCCAGTGTACAAACAGCCGTTTTCGACCGAAATACTTTTGAAAACAGCCGCAACCACCTCAAAAACGTCTGGATCACCACCAATCATAGTGCAAGCCCCATCCAAGGCACCCGATGTCCCGCCCGATGTCCCGCAGTCCAAAAACCCAATGCCTACTGCTTTTAGTGCTTCGTACCTGCGTTTAGAATCTTTATAATTCGAATTTCCGCCATCAATCAGGATGGTATCTTTGGGCAAAAAAGGAAGTAAGGAGTCAATAACTCCATCTACAATTTCGCCAGCGGGAACCATTAACCAAATCACTTTTTGGTCTTCTAATTGCTCACATAATGCCTCTATCGTGTGCGCTGTGCGAATGCCTTCGTTGCTTATTTGTGCCACAAAATCAGCATTTATATCATGTGCAATGACTTCGTAACCGTTGCGTTTTAAATTCAAGGCCAAGTTGTAGCCCATTTTTCCTAATCCTATAATTCCAATTTGCATTTTTGATTTTTTTTAAGAGAGGTGGTAAGTAACAATCATCGTATGATGTCGTGTTTTAAAAATTAGACAAAATGGAGTAATAGATTGATTTTGAACTAGTATTCACAATATTGCTTCTTTTGACTTTACAACATTAAAACTTTCGACTTACTTATTTATTCGTTTTCAAAGTAAAAATATTGTTTTTAATGATTCAAAATGAATTTTTGAATATAAAATGCAGTTATTCGTAGTGAGGCACTATTCTATAGGGATAATTTTAGGGTTATAAAGAATAAGCAATTGGATAAAATGGAGACCGCATACAAACAAGCGCACCACCGCACAAGATACAATAACGGAACTCTTTTTTTTGGGATTCGATAGGATGCAGCGCAGTCTTATACACGACAAAGTACGAAAAGGTTGTAATTTAGAAAACCCTTTTCGGATGATTTATGAAATAAATATCCTATATTTGAAAAGAAATAAAGGCTTATGCTTGTCAGGTAAAGCCACTCTGTTTGGGATTGATAAGTAGGATAGGGTAAGGGATATATACAAGTTGTGCGATATTTTAGAAAAAATGACGGAAATAGAAGAAAAATTTAATTTAGAAATTTTAAAAAGGGATTTATTTACTTGCGTTTTTTGCGGTGTAAAATCTCCTGAAAATCTTCTGTTTGTCTTTAGAATTAGTGAAAACAAAAATAATCTTCCAGTATTTGTAACAAGTTGTTATTCTTGTAGTGAAATTGAAAATAACAAAATAATTTACAACGATTTAATTTTTGAAAAGCACATAAAAAAATCTGAAAGAGTAAAAGAATCTAGAAAACAATTAGAACAACAATTAGAATGGATAAAAGATTTACCAAACTTTGAAACCGAGAAAATTGAGTTAATTGTTAATTATGTAAACGGAAAAATAAAACCTGTTTTTTTACAAGATGATGGAAAAAAAATTATTGCAGAATGGGAAACAAAATATGGAATTGAAAAATTAATTAACGCCATCGATATTTCTACAAAGTCATACTTATTTGATAGTTTAAGCGAGCATAGATTGAATGTTGTCGCACTCTTTTTTGATAAAATTGGAGGAATTCTTTATAATATGAGCCTTGCTCCTATCCAAAATAAAATAGCAAATATTAGAGCTATTGGGAGAAATAAACACTCATCTTGGGATAACAGAATTGCAAACATTATTTTAAAAAATTATGTTGGTGAATTAGAGAAGCATCTAACTGAAAATGAAATTATAGAAGATTTAGAAACAGAAGTTATGCAAATAACAAAAAAAGCAAAAAATTGGTTTGATTGGAAAAACATATTAGAAAAATGGACAACCGACATTCAAGATTGGAAAAAAGAAGGAGTTACTGAAATTGTTAAAAAAAGTAGAAAAAAATAAAAACATCGCACAACACACGTTTTGCGAGATTGCGAATTATGTGGTAAATTCACGTTTATCTTTCGCAAGAAATTTAGTAGTAACCGAAAATACTCGGTTACGAAGCTCGCAACCTCGCAAAGCGCGGGAACGTTGGCAGTAATTATCCAAAACAGAACAAAATGTATCTCGAAGATTATAGACATAATGATTATCAACTACTGTTTTTAAGAGTTTTAAGTTATTCTGATAAACCACAAATTGAGTTAACATACAACGAATATTCAAATCACGGTTTTTCGAATACAATGTTTGACATTAAAGATTTAGAAAATCAAGATAATTTTATAAACAATGGACGAAGAAATACACTAAGTATTTCTATGTGGTTTTTAGCTCTAGAAGCTTATATCAATGCTTTATGTAAAGTTACCGCCATTATTAAACAAATTAGCGTAGATGAAATAATTAAAAAAGAAATTTCAGGCCGAATTGCTTTTCTTATCGAAGAACTCGGATACAATAAAATGAAGATTAAAAAAACTGGAGTTTTTAATAGAGTTAATGAATTTCGTAGATTTAGAAATGAGATTTTTCACGATCGACATTCGGGAGAAGAACTCAAATTTGAAAAGACTTTATTTTCGTCAATACCAATTAGAAGCGGTCAAGTTGATGTATTTCAATCTTTACAAATATTTCTCGAAGTCACATCATTATTTCGATTTGCTATTCCAGGATTGGATTTAATGCCAAACATTGCAGTCGGTAATGAAGCTGAATTGAAGTTCGAAAAATTAGATACGATTTATAGTAGATTTCTTGCTCCATTCTTTCAAAGAGTTTTAATTAAAAGAAAATTGGAAATTGAATTAGAACTTTCATTTACTCTCTATCAATTAGATCCAAGCGCAATTTTTAAAGTTGGTGAGATAATTCCAATTACAAAAATCCTCCAAGATGAAAAATATAATATTTCAAACTTACCAAAAACTAACTTAGGAGAAGAATTATACAATTTAATTCTAAATTCCAACGAAAGCACGACTGGACTGAACTTTATAAAAGACTTTGAAGATTTAAGATTGTCCAAATTAGAAATGAGAGGATAATAATAACTACTGCCAAACACGCTACAAGCAATTTGGGTATTTGGCTTAATTGAAAAATGGTCTTGTATTTGGGATGATTTGGCTTAATTTAGTCCCAAACTGCTTGTAGCGCAAGAACGCTACCAGCCATTGATAAAAAAATCTGCTGAAAATTAGACTTTCTTAAAAATTGTAATAACTTTGTACATACAAAAAAATAAAAGTTATGGACATTTCAGTTATTCCAATTGGAAATTCAAAAGGAATTCGTTTATCGAAAACCTTACTCGAAAAATATAATATCACAGATAAAGTTGAACTCATTCTTGAAAAAGACTATATAATTTTAAAACCCAAATCTGAACCAAGAAATGGCTGGGAAAAATCATTTAAAAAAATGCACGAAAACGGCGAAGACAAATTGCTGATTAACGATATGTTTGAAGATGAAAATTTTGAAGAATGGAGTTAAGACAATATCAAATCGTTTTAGTCAATCTTGATCCAACGATTGGAAGTGAAATCAAAAAAACACGACCTTGTGTTATCATTTCTCCTAACGAAATGAATAAATATTTACAGACAATCGTTGTCGCTCCAATGACTAGTAGTTCAGAATCTTATCCTACAAGAGTTGAAATTTCACACAACGATACCAAAGGTCAAATTGCATTGGACCAAATCAGAACTGTTGACAGACAAAGAATAACAAAAGTATTTGGGAATTTGGCTGAAAAAGAAGTTTCAAAAGTAAAAGAAGTTCTTAAAGAAACTTATGTAGATTAAAGTCAACGGCTACCAACACTTGCAACAAGCAATTTAGGCATTTGGCTTTTTGTATTTGGGATGATTTACTTCGTCTGTTCGCTTGGATGGCAAATCCAAAAACACTTGTTTTCAGAATTTGCAAACGGCTAGAAGCGAAAGAATGGTATATTTGTAAATCATAATACAAATCTAAACTAGGGATTACGCTAAAAACAACAAAAATGAATAGACAAATACTACGGGCTTGTTTTTTTATGCTAACGGCGTGTACTGCTTTTTCGCAAGAAAAAATAGTGTCAGAAACAGACACAAAAGTCAAAATTGATTCGTTGTATCGGGAAGATCAGTTTTATTTTAGCTTTACCTATAACAGCCTAAAAAATACGCCAAAAGACTATTCTAAAAATAAATTTTCAACCGGTTTTTCGGGTGGATTTCTTCGTGATATGCCTATTAATAAAAAACGCACATTCGCTTTTGCCACAGGAATTGGCTTGACATACAACAATTATGTTCAAAATATGGCGATTACCGGAACGAGCAATTTGCCTAGTTATGCTATAATCGAGTCGACTAC
The DNA here is from genome assembly GCF_007097245.1 of Flavobacterium restrictum. Taxonomy (GTDB): domain Bacteria; phylum Bacteroidota; class Bacteroidia; order Flavobacteriales; family Flavobacteriaceae; genus Flavobacterium; species Flavobacterium restrictum. The sequence continues at coordinate 20,057 of NZ_VJZT01000015.1, forward strand.
TAGTTATAGCAAAAATCAGTTTTCGCAACTTTTGATCGACCTGCCGCTGGAGTTAAGATGGCGAACATCTACGTATGAAAGCACTAAATTTTGGCGTATTTATGGCGGTATTAAATGCAGTTATTTGGTTAGTGATAAATCCATTTACAAAAGCGATTTGGTCAATACCACCATAAAAAACAATAAAGATTTCAACCCATTTCAATACGGTGTTTATCTCGCGTCTGGCTACAATACCTTGAATGTGTATGCCTATTATGGTTTGAATTCACTGTTTAAATCGGGGCAAATTGCTGGCGAATCGCTTCAAATGAAGGCGTTTAATCTAGGAGTTGTTTTTTATATTTTATAGCCAGAGACGCAACAGCAACAACTGCGGAATCATTCCCAAAAGCAATCCAATACCCAATTCTTTTGGCGTGTGGGCTTCCATTTCGAGACGAGAAGAGGCCACAAAACCATTGATAAGCACCAAAAAAATCAGCACATAAATCCCACCTATTTGATGGTACACGCTTAACCCAAAAGCAAAAACCGTTAGCGAACTAATGGCGAGTTGGTGCAAACTGGCTTTTACTTTAAAAAAAACCAACACAAGAGCCAATAGCGTGCTCATAAGTGCTCCCAAAAAGAAAAAATGGAGTTCAAAATACCGCTCGATGGTAATGTTTTGACGCAGTAAAACAATAAGCAAAAAGGATTGCAGCAACAGTGGGACTTTGCGTTGCGAAACTTCAAAGGCCATTACCGAATCTATTTTTTTTAAGGAACGCAGCAATAAGTAGAACAAAACGGGAAGGCAAACGGTCATAATGGTAATTTGCAAGAGCACAAAAAACTGTTCTTTGCTCGAAAAATAATTCCCATTAAAATAAAGGTATAACATTCCCGCATACACCGAAATAAAAACAGGATGAAACAGGTACGAGAATAAAGGCAGGATTTTTTTCAAGGCATCGGGTGTTAATGTGGAATTTCCGCTCTTTTGCCGCAAAGGCGCAAAGCTGTTTTAAGGTGCTAATTTATTGAAAAAAGTGGCACGGCAAATGCAATTTATTATTCTTTGTGACTTTGTGTATTGGTGGCTATTAAGTTTGCCTTTTTATTTGAAAAGAAGTGCTATTTTTGATGTGGCTTTTCGAAACGTATTCGATTAACGCCAGCAAACGGATTTTACACCATGAAATTAAACATACACACTATTTCGGAGCAGTTACAGGCTGATTTTTCGGGCAATACAACTGCCGAAATCGAAACCGTTTCCATCGACAGTCGTTCGTTACAAAACGGTGTTTCGACCTTATTTTTTGCTTTGGTTGGTCCTAACAACGATGCTCACAGTTATATTAATGAACTGATTGTAAATGGAGTACGTAATTTTGTGGTCGCCCATATTCCCGAAAACTGTGTAGGGAAAGCCACTTTCTTGGTGGTACAAAACACTACTGTTGCCTTGCAACACTTGGCGCAGTATTACCGCAGCCTTTTTGTTTTTCCTGTCATAGGAATTACCGGCAGCAACGGCAAAACCATTGTAAAAGAATGGCTTAATTTCCTCTTAAGTCCCGAGTTTACCATTATCCGTAGTCCTAAAAGTTACAATTCGCAAGTGGGCGTTCCGCTGTCGATTTTGTCCATAAATGAGCAACACAATCTTGGAATTTTTGAAGCGGGAATTTCAACCGTAGCCGAAATGGTTCATCTCGAACGCATTATGAAACCCACGATTGGTATCCTAACCAACATTGGTTCTGCACACGATGAGGGTTTTGCTACTATTGGCGAAAAAATAAAAGAAAAATTAGTGCTTTTTAAAGAAGCCCAAATCATCATTTACCATAAGAACAAAACTATAGACACGTTTTTGAATCCCAACATAAAAACCTTTTCTTGGAGTTGCAAAGACCCCAATGCCGATGTTTTTATTGTCAAGAAAACGGTTTTAGACAAAACCCTTTTAACCCTCAAAAAAGGCACAACCACTTTTGACCTTAAAATCCCTTTTCAAGACGACGCCTCTATAGAAAATGCCATTCAGTGCCTCATGGTACTCTTGCATTTTGGGTACGATCAGGACACGATCGAACATCGAATGGAGTTATTATATCCGGTTGAAATGCGGTTGAAAGTCAAAAACGGGATTCATAATTCGAGTTTGATTGATGATAGTTACAGCTCTGATTTTCAATCGTTAAAAATTGCATTGGATTTTTTAGAAAGTCAAAAACAGTACCCCAAGAAAACGGTCATACTGTCTGATATTTTTCAAAGTGGTTTGTCTAATGAGGAATTGTATTCCAAAGTTTCGCAACTCATTACCTCTAACAAAATCAACCGTGTTATTGGGATTGGCGCAACGATTTCGGAATTCAAAAACAAGTTTATCAATTGCAGTACCTTCCCGGATACCGATGCTTTTTTGGCACAAATAGACCATTTGCATTTTGGGAACGAAACCATTTTGATCAAAGGTGCACGAACCTTTCAATTTGAGCAAATTGTAGCTACATTGGCCGAGAAAACCCATGAAACGGTTCTCGAAATTAATTTGAATGCCATAAGTCATAATTTTAATTTCTTTAAATCCAAACTCAAACCAACTACCAAAATGATGGTTATGGTCAAAGCTTTTGGGTATGGAAATGGCGGTTTCGAAATCGCTAAATTACTCGAACACCACAAAGCCGATTATCTAGGTGTGGCTTTCGCCGATGAAGGAATGGCGTTAAAAAATGCGGGAATCAAACTCCCAATTATGGTTTTGAATCCAGAAACAACCAGTTTTTTGGCCATTATTCAAAACCAATTGGAACCTGAAATCTACAGTTTAAAAGGCTTACACGCTTTTTTGAAAATTGCCAAACAAAAAAATTTAAAACAATTCCCCATTCACATCAAACTCGATACGGGCATGCACCGCTTGGGTTTTGAAGAAAATACCCTAACGGATTTGATTGCTGTTTTAAAAGGCAATACGACCGTTTTTATAAAAAGTATTTTGTCGCACATGGCCACCAGCGATGCGCCAGAACACCAAGAATTTGCAGCGGAACAAATTCAGTTATTCGAAAAATTAAGCACCAAACTCATGATGGAGTTGAGTATAAAACCCATTCGGCATATTTTGAATACGTCTGGAATTAGCAATTTTCCTAGCGCACAATACGACATGGTTCGTTTGGGAATAGGACTTTACGGTGTTTCTAATGATTATGAAGAACAAAAAAACCTGGAAAACGTGAGTACACTCAAATCGATAATTTCGCAAATTAGAACGATATCGGCTGGCGAAAGTGTGGGCTACGGCAGAAGATTTATAGCGACAAAACCCACCAAGATTGCAACAATTCCTATTGGGTACGCTGACGGAATTTCGAGACATTGGGGAAATGGAGTGGGTTATGTTATGATAAAAAACAAAAAAGCAGCTATTGTAGGCAGCGTTTGCATGGATATGTTGATGGTAGACTGCAGCGAAATCGAGTGTTCCGAAGGGGACTCGGTAATTATTTTTGGTACCACTCCAACTGTTTCTGAAATTGCCAAAAAATTAGACACGATTTCCTATGAAATTCTAACTAGTGTTTCGCAGCGGGTAAAAAGAGTTTTTTATCGAGAATAATTTTTTTTAACATAAAATAAAGAATATCGCAATTTTTTTATAAATTCGTCTTCTTAATTAATTTAAAAAGTACAAAATATGGGATTTGTAAGTGATTTTAAAGCCTTTTTGATGAAAGGCGAAATTGTAAATTTGGCTACAGCCGTAATAGTAGGTGGTGCTTTTGGCAAAATTGTAACTTCTTTTACAAATGATGTTTTGATGCCACCAATAGGATTATTACTAGGAAAAGTAGATTTCAAAAACTTAAAAGTGGTACTCCAAGACGGAATTCCTGCTGTAATGGAAAACGGTACCGAAAAAGTGCCTGCAGTTGCAGAAGTAGCGCTAAACTATGGAGCGTTTATTCAAACTATTTTTGATTTTGTAATCATTGGTTTTTGTATTTTCATGGTTTTAAAAGCCTACGAAAAAACCAAGAAAAAAGAAATTGAGGCTCCTGCCGCTCCCGCTGGACCAACACAAGAGGAATTGTTGATTCAAATCAGGGATTTACTAAAAAAATAACACCGCTGCATTTATATATTCTAACCAAACCGCTTCTGTCAAGAAGCGGTTTTTCTTTAGAAAACGACATTTTGTTATAAATATAACATTTTGTTATTTTTTGTGAACACCCTTGTTTTAATTTGAATATTACTTACTTTTGTGCTTCAAATAGAAAGTCAATACAAAAAAAATATACAATGAGAATAGCAGTAGTAGGCGCTACCGGAATGGTTGGCGAAATCATGTTGAAAGTATTAGCAGAACGAAATTTCCCTGTAACCGAATTAATTCCTGTAGCATCAGAGAAATCTATTGGAAAAGAAATCGAATTCAACGGAAAAAAATACAAAGTAGTAGGCTTGCAAACGGCTGTAGATAGTAAAGCGGATATTGCTTTGTTCTCGGCAGGTGGCGAAACATCATTAGAATGGGCACCCAAATTTGCTGCTGCTGGAACAACCGTTATCGATAATTCTTCGGCTTGGAGAATGGATCCTACCAAAAAATTAGTAGTTCCTGAAATCAATGCCGGTGAATTAACCGCTGCCGATAAAATTATTGCCAACCCAAACTGTTCGACTATTCAAATGGTATTGGCTTTGGCACCTTTACATAAAAAATACACGATCAAACGAGTGATTGTTTCTACCTACCAATCGATCACAGGAACTGGGGTAAAGGCAGTGCAACAATTTGAAAATGAATGTGCTGGCATCGAAGGTGATATGGTTTATAAATATAAAATAAACCGCAATTGTATTCCACAATGTGATAGTTTTGAGGCAAACGGATACACCAAAGAAGAAATGAAATTGGTAAACGAAACCAAAAAAATATTGAGTGATAACAGCATAAAAGTTACCGCAACAGCCGTTCGTGTTCCCGTTGTAGGCGGCCATAGCGAAGCCGTTAATGTGGAATTTGCCCATGATTTTGACGTGAGTGAGGTGCGAAATATTTTACATCATACTGACGGCATCACTGTTCAAGACAACTTGGACACTTATACATACCCAATGCCACGCTATGCCGAAGGTAAAAACGATGTTTTTGTAGGTAGAATTCGTAGAGACGAGAGCCAACAGAACACTTTAAATATGTGGATTGTAGCGGATAATTTGCGAAAAGGAGCAGCAACAAACACGATTCAAATTGCCGAATATCTTATTGAAGCAAAATTGGTGTAAATCAGATTTGTTTTGATTAAAAAAAAACCATTTGTTTTGGCAAAATAATTTTGCTGTAACAAATGGTTTTCTTTTTTCAAGAAGCCTTACCTTTGGCATTCATGAAAAAGAAACAACTCATAGCGAATCTTTTCTTTGCGATTATACTATTGTTTTCGATAGTGTTTCAATCGTTTCATGGTTATGAGCACCACGAAAAACAGCTTTCGCAAAAAATATGCTACCATAAACAGTCTCAAAAAGCGGAGCTAACCCACCAACACAAAGGATTTGACCATTGTTTTGTTTGCGAATTCACTTTTGGAAGCTACCTTTTGCCCGATGTTTTTTCATACCCAGTTGCCACAACATCCCATAAAACTCCTTATTTTTTTGCCACCAAGGAAGCGGTTCTTTCGTTTTCGGGCAGTTTATATTCCCTTCGTGGACCACCAGAAAGTAGTATTTAACAAACACTCCACACTCTTTGCGAAGTATTAGGACAAATTGAAAGTTGCAAAATACAATTTGTCAGGAACGCATTTTGAGTCTTCCCTTTATTCAAAAAACAATTCCACTTGGACTTTTTTCTAAAAAGAAAATGGCAAGTTGGACTACTACTTTTTACACCATGAAAAAAATAATTATAGCCCTATTTTTAGGAATTTCTGCATTGGTTCAGGCACAAAATACGGTTTCGGGAATCGTAACCAATTTAAAAAATGAACCACTCAAAGGCGTTTCGGTATATGTACCCGAACTGCATAAAAGCACCGTTACTGACGAGAATGGTGCCTATAATCTAACTAATTTACCACAAGGAAATTTAAAAGTGCAGTTTGTTTTTGTAGGCTTTGCTACCCAAAACAAACTCGTTTCGTCGCTCGCAAAAACAACAACGCTACACATCGTTCTTGAAGAAACCATTTTTCAAATGGATGAGGTAATTGTATCTACGGCTTTCAACAAAATACAATCGCAAAACGTAATGAAAGTCGAGCACGAAAGCATTAAAAGCCTGCAACGAAAAGGTACCGCAACACTCATCGAAGGATTGGCAACCATTCCTGGTGTAGCACAAATCTCGACAGGAACATCCATAGGAAAACCCGTGATTAGAGGGTTAAGTGGGAATCGAGTTTTAGTGTATTCGCAAGGTGTTCGTATGGAAAACCAACAGTTTGGCGACGAGCACGGATTGGGTTTGAATGATGCCGGAATAGAAAGTGTAGAGGTAATCAAAGGCCCCGCTTCGTTACTGTATGGCTCGGATGCCTTGGGCGGCGTTTTGTATTTTAACCCCGAAAAGTTCGCCGAAGCCCATGCGTTCAAAACTAATTTTAGTCAAAAATATTTTAGCAATACACAAGGAAGCAATACCAGTTTGGGCGTTAAAACATCAACCGAAAATTGGAAATTTCTCGCTCGTGGAAGCTACAACACCCATGCTGATTATAGTATTTCGGGTGGCGATCGTGTAACCAATACGCGCTACAACGAAACCGATTTTAAAACTGGAATTGGATACAGCAATGCGACATTTTCGAGTGTTTTGCGCTACAATTATAACAAACTGGATTTAGGAATACCCGAGGAAGGCATTGCAAATCAAACTATAAGCAAACATACGGCGTTTCCTAAACAAGGTGTTTTTAATCATTTGTTGAGTTTAAATACCGTTTTCTTTTTCGAAAAATCAAAACTCGATGTAGACCTAGGCTATATTGCCAATGACCGAAGTGAATTTCCTGAAACCACCATTGCAGGCTTGCACATGAAACTAAAAACGGTTAATTACGATGTCAAATACCACTTGCCTACCATTGGTAAATTGGAATCTATTTTTGGCATTCAAGGCATGCACCAAACCAATCGCAACTCTGGAACCGAGTACTTAATTCCAGATGCGACCACTACAGATTTTGGCGTTTTTGGAACAATTAATCACGAATGGAAATCCAGTGTTTTGCAAGCAGGTTTGCGTTTTGATAACCGTAAAATAACCACAACCGCACAAGGAATTTCAGGCGAAGAAGGTTCTTTTCAAGCTATTGATAAATCCTTTGACAGCTTTAATGCTTCTTTGGGTTACAAAACCAATTTGGCAACCAATATGACTTTGCGACTGAATCTTGCTTCGGGTTTTAGAGCTCCCAATTTAGCCGAGTTAACCTCAAACGGTGTTCATGAAGGCACCAATCGCTATGAAGTGGGAAACAGCAATTTGAAAACCGAGCAAAACATACAAACCGATTTGAATTTAGAATATAAAAACGGTCATTTTGAGTTTTTTGCCAATGGTTTTTACAACCACATCAATCATTATATTTACACTTCGCCTACAGGAACTGTAATTGCTGACAATGCTGTTTTTGACTATATTCAAAACAACGCCAAGTTGTACGGCGGCGAAATTGGACTGCATTTTCATCCGCATCCGCTAGATTGGTTGCATTATGAAACCAGTTTTGAAAGCGTAACAGGTCAAAAACAAAATGGGGATTACTTGCCCTTAATTCCAGCAAACAATTGGAATAATACGCTTCGTGGCGAGTTTAAGATCAAGAATTGGTTAGCAGATGGATTTGCAGCCTTAACGGTTTCAACCACTTTTAATCAAAAAAAGGTAAGCGGTTTCGAAACCCAATCTAATGGTTATACGCTGCTGAATTTGGGTCTTGGTGGCAATGTAAAACTGGGCAAAACCGCATTTGATGTGAGTCTAAATGGCAACAACCTTTTGGACAAAAAATACATAGCACACCTTTCTAGATTAAAAACGGATGGAATCCCAAACATAGGTCGGAATATTATTTTGGGAGTGAATTTCAATTTGTAAAAACCCCGTTAAAAAACAAAAACTACCAAAAAGTTCGTCTTCTTGGTAGTTTTTTTATGAAGTGATTTAGACTTTTTGCATTTAAGCGAAAATTTAGGATTTTGTGCCCAATTTTAGTCTTTTTTAAGATGCATAGCTGGGCTACGGAACGAAAAAAAGGCTGAAATTGGGTGCAAAAGACAAATTTTTTAGCAAATGGAAAAAGTCTAAATCACTTCTATGAAAAAAAGGAGCTTAAAATGTAAAACTAGCGCCTAATTGAATAACTTGACTTTTATGACTATCGTATTTTATCACATCTGTAAAACTGGTAATGTATCGTGCATTTATAGCTAATCCCATAGGAAAGTTAAATGAAAAGCCACCAGCCCAAGCGGTATCAAAGGTGTTAAAATCAGGATTATTATTAGAGCCACTAACTTTATCACTGATTTTAAATCCAAATTGGGGTCCCGTTTCAAAGCTTACCACTTTGGCTAAATACACCTTGGCCAAAACAGGAACTTGGATGTAATCGAGATCAAAATCAGTCGTTTTGGTATTAAATCCTTGTTTAGAAAATTGGACTTCGGGTTGAATAAACAATAGTTTTGAGATAATGGTCATTTCTTTGTAAACACCAAGATACCCTCCAGTGCGTATGTCGGTTTTTCCAAAACTTCCATTGGATGCCGAGGCTAAATTTACACCCGCTCGTACGCCCCAACCTTGGGCAGTAGCCACATTAGCAGCTAATAAAAAAAGGATTGCAATCAAAAATGGTTTTGCTAGTTTCATAATCTTCATTTTTAGAATTAATAATTCGCTTGAGTTAAAATTGCTTTGTAAAAATACTAATTATAGCCGTTCGATTCAAAAATCATTTCAATAAAACAACGATGGGATCTTCCTGTATTAGTAACGTCGATATTTCAAAAATAGTTTCTTTCACTCCAGTTTAATGCTAAATCCAATAAAAAAAGCAGTAAATTCTTTTGTTTTAACTATCTTTATTTCAAACTAAAAGCAAAGAGAATGAGTCAATTTTATGCTACTATTAAAAAAAAATTAAGTGGGCTACAGGTAAAAAAAATTGCCAAAAAAATTGCTTTTTTCGCATTAGGAATACTTGCGCTAGTACTTGTTATTGCCGGAGGTTTGGCGGTTTATGTGAACCAAAATAAGCCTAAAATAATGGCGGCATTGCATGCACAAATCAATGATAATATTATAGGGAAAGTGAGTATTGGCGACATTCAATATAAGTTTTTGGTTGGTTTTCCTAATGTTACCATCGCTATCAAGGACGTTGCTATCAAGGACAGTTTGTGGGCGCAACATCATCATACTTTTTTTAAAGCCAAAGAAATCGAGGTGCGATTGAATGTTTTGAAATTAATAGATCATCAAGTAATCATTCATAAAATTGTAATGAATCAAGCTACGGTTGACATTTTTAAAGCTAAAAACGGACTTACCAATACCGCTATTTTCAAACCAAAATCAAGTCAAATCAAACCCAAAAGTGATACGAAAATCGAAATTAACGAAATCAGTTGCAACGAAGTAGTTTTTATTTCCGAAAACCAACAACGGCACAAGCTTTTTCATTTTGAAGTCGCTTCCTTGTACGCCAAGATGGACTATTTGCAGGATCACATCAAAACCAATTTGTCCCTGACTACTTTGGCCAAACAAATGGCATTCAACCAACTGCATGGAAGCTTTATAAAAGATAAAATTGTACAAGGAAACTTACTGGTTGATTACGCCAAAAAGGAAGATCTAATAAGCGTTTTGTCCCAAAATTTCACCATTGGAAATAATCCTTTTGACATTTCAGGACATTTTAATTTGGGCAAAAAAAATGCCAACTACGACCTCGATATCAAGACCAAAATCCTGTGGCGAGAAGCTTCGGGATTACTGGCAAACAACATTAGCTCTAGACTCAATCTTTTTGATTTCAAAGCACCGCTTCAAGCGCGATGCACCATAAAAGGCGACATGAACGCAGAGGGTGATCCTGAAATTATTGCCACCGCTCTCCTTCGGGACAACGAACTCAAAGCGCCAGATGGTACCATAACCAATTGCAATTTTGACGGCAAATACACGAATAACTTTGTAAATGGAAAAGGCAATGACGATGCCAATTCGGCTATTGTTATCAACGCTTTTTCAGGGAAATTTCAAGGTATTCCGGTTGCCATTCCGCTAGCCAGAATCACTAATTTTGATAAACCATTGGCAACGGGAAAATTTACTGCTGCTTTTAAAATGGCACAATTGAACGAATTTGTCAACAAAGATTTTGTGCTTTTTTCTAACGGAAATGCAAAAGTAAACCTAGATTTTGCGGTAGATATTGTAAATTATAAAATCAATAAACCTCATTTTACTGGAAATGTTACGGTCAATGATGCCACCATAAAATACGTGAACAAAAACATTACGCTAACCCGCACAGCGATTCAAATGGATTTTACGGATACCGCTTTGCACATTCAAAAAATAATTTTCAAAGACCGGTACAATACCGTTTTTATGAAATGTGACATTGCTAATTTCCTGAATCTGTATTACAATGATCCCGAAAAAATGATCATCAATTGGAGAATTTATGCACCTTATATCAACGCAAAACAATTTCTTGCCATTTTATCGAGCAAGCAACAAGCCCGAACAGCTCCAGCCAAAAAAGCAGGTAGTTTTTCTAACTCTCTTCGGGAGGTGTTAGGAAAATGCAAAGTTACAGTCGACTTGAAAGCCGATAAAATAAAATATGAAAAATTGCTTGCAACCCATGCCAAAGCGACTATTGTAATAAACAACAGCCATCTAGACATTAACAACGGATTTTTGCAAACTGCAGGAGGAACAATAGCGTATAATGCCCAGCTTACGCCAAAAAATGCCAACTACTATGTCCAATCACAAGCCAAAGTCAACCAGGTCGAAATAGGGCCTTTCCTTGCTTATTTTGATAATTTTGGGGTTACCTCCTTCAATCCCAAAAGTATTAAAGGGCGTTTAAACCTAACAGCAAATTTAGCCGTAGCACTTAATCCTGCTGGGGATTTAATCAAAAACTCGTTGAACGGAACGGTAAATTTCAAAGTCAATAATGGTGCTTTGGTGGATTTTGCACCTATCAAAAAAGGCTGGAAATTCCTTTTTCCGTTTAGAGATTTGGATAACATTACTTTTAGCGATTTATCTGCCAACTTAAACGTCAACAACCGCAAAGTGTTCATCAACGATTTTAAAATTAGTTCTAGCGTACTCAATTTTGATGTTAACGGAGTGTATGCTTTGGAAAAAGGTACTAATTTAAAAATGGATATTCCACTCCGAAATCCCAAAGATGACCTTAAAATCACGGACAAAAAGGAAAGAGCCGAAAAAAGGAACAGAGGAATTGTTTTGCATCTATTAGCCACCGATGATGATCAAGGCGGTGTAAAAATAAAGCTAATAAAGGGCGACAAAAACTAAAAATAATGGAATGAACTTGTAACGAGAAGGATAATTTTCATTTTTTGTTTACCAAAGCCTCCGTTTGTTTATAATTGTTTAATTTTGCCCTAAATTCAATACTATCGTGGGAAGCAAAAATAAATTAAAAAGATTCAAAGAAAACGAAACATTCAACAATGTTTTTCAACCAACAAGAGAGGAAGTCGTGGGGGATTTATTTCCGTTAAAAGGGAAATGGAACACTGATTTTTTTAAAAATGAAAATCCTTTGGTTCTAGAACTAGGCTGTGGAAAAGGAGAATATTCCGTAGGTTTAGCCGAAAAATATCCCAATAAAAATTTTGTAGGTATCGATATTAAGGGCGCTCGTTTTTGGCGCGGAGCCAAGACTGCTGTAGAAACAGGATTGCATAACGTAGCCTTTATCCGGACTCAAATCGAGTTAATTAACCATATTTTTGCCCAAAACGAAGTAGACGAAATTTGGATTACTTTTCCAGATCCGCAAATTAAATACAAGCGTACCAAACACCGCATGACGAATTCGGAGTTTTTGCAATTGTATAAAAAAATCCTCAAAAAAGACGGTGTTGTCAATCTAAAAACCGATTCGGAGTTCATGCACGGTTATACTTTAGGGCTTTTGCATGGCGAAGGGCACGAGGTTTTATATGCCAATCATAATGTGTACGTAAACGAAGGAAGTCCCGAGGAAGTAACTGCTTTTCAAACTTTTTACGAAAAACAATATTTAGAAATAAACAAAGCAATTACATACATTCGATTTAAGATTAAAGAATAAATTTGCGCCCAAAAAACGGTTTTACAACGATATGACATTTATTTTATCCTTTTTACTAGGTTTTGCAACCGCTTTTATAGGTATTTCTCCGCCAGGATTAATCAATATGACTGCAGTGAAAATAAATTTGAAAGAAGGAAAACGAACCGCATTGTGGTTTGTTCTAGGTGCTGTTCTAGTTATTTTTTTTCAAACCACGGTAGCTATTTTTTTTGCCCGAGTAATCGATGGAAAACCAGCTTTAATCCTTTTACTTCGTGAAATAGGTTGTGTTGTTTTTGCTTTTTTGACCGTTTATTTCCTGTGGATTGCCAAAAAACCAAAACGAAAAAAAGGAAAAATAAAAAAATACAGCAAAAGTTCTCGCTTTTTTCTGGGCATGCTCTTGTCAACACTCAATTTGTTTCCCATTCCTTATTATGTTTTGGTAAGCATTACTTTGGCTTCTTACAGCTTATTTTCGTTTGATTTATTTTCAATTCTAATCTTTGTAAGCGGTGTGGTAACAGGTTCTTTTTTAGTGTTTTATTGCTACGTCTCTTTTTTTGAAAGAATAGAATCCAAAGCCGATTATATCGTTCGCAACATGAATACCATAATAGGAAGCATAACGGGAATCATTACGCTGATAACACTTTGGAACATTAGCACCTATTATCTAGGGTAATTCTCGTTACTTTAATTTAAAAAACAAAGATGTCAAACGACAATTTTTTTGAGCGTGTGTACGCCATTGCAAGGCAAATTCCTTACGGAAAGGTGACTTCGTACGGAGCCATCGCAAAAGCATTGGGAACGGCTCGATCAGCCCGAATGGTGGGCTGGGCAATGAATGCTTCACATGCCATGGAGGATGTACCTGCACATAGAGTGGTCAACCGTAAGGGATTATTGACGGGTAAACTTCATTTTGACGGCAGCAATCTCATGCAGCAATTACTAGAAAACGAAGGAATTACCGTTGTAGATAACCAAATTATAGATTTCGAAAACCATTTTTGGCAACCAGAAATTACAGTTTAGGGCTTTGCTTTTTTCGTTCTAAAAAGCAAAAATTACGAATAAAAAACACTTTTTTGCATTCGCAATACAACCCAATGCAATAGGAGTTTGCCAATAATTTACAGCAATCCCAAAATCAATAAATCCAATCCAAATCCTTTATAATAAGAACTTAATCCGTTATCTTTGCAATCTAAATTTAGTTTAAATAAACAGCGTCTTTTGCGAAAGCGAGACCCATTACTGCAAACTCTTACAATGAAATTAGATAGAAAAGAAATCCTCAAAGCATTAGAAACAATTACTATTGCCGGCGAAGGAAAAAATATGGTCGAAAGTGGTGCTATTGCTAATGTAGTCACTTTTGGCGACGAAGTAGTAGTCGATTTGCTCTTGCATACACCTGCCATGCACATCAAAAAAAGAGCCGAAGACGACATTAGAAAAACGATTTTAGAACTCGTTTCGCCCGAGGCAAAAATCAAAATCAACAGCAAAGTCGAGGTGCCAGACAAGCCCGAAATAAAAGGAAAATCAATACCTGGAATCAAAAACATCATTGCCGTCGCATCTGGAAAAGGAGGCGTAGGCAAGTCAACAGTTACCGCTAACCTAGCCGTAACACTAGCCAAAATGGGATTTAATGTAGGCGTTCTCGATGCCGATATTTACGGTCCATCCATGCCTATCATGTTTGATGTAGAAAACGAAAAACCAATCTCGGTACTCGTTGACGGAAAATCAAAAATGAAACCCGTAGAAAGTTATGAAGTAAAAATGCTTTCTATAGGATTTTTTACCTCACCCAGTCAAGCCGTAATTTGGCGTGGTCCAATGGCCTCAAAAGCCTTAAACCAAATGATTTTTGATGCGGATTGGGGCGAACTCGATTTCATGCTTATCGATTTGCCACCTGGAACGGGAGATATCCACCTTTCGATCATGCAATCGCTACCCGTAACCGGTGCCGTTGTAGTGAGTACACCACAAGCCGTTGCCCTTGCCGATGCCAAAAAAGGCGTTTCCATGTTCTTGTCAGATGCTATTAATGTTCCCGTACTCGGAATTATTGAGAATATGGCCTATTTTACCCCCGAAGAACTGCCTGAAAACAAATACTATATCTTTGGCAAAGAAGGCGCAAGAGATTTAGCAGCTGATTTGCAAGTACCCTTTCTAGGCGAAGTACCTATTGTACAATCCATTCGCGAAGCAGGAGATTACGGTCGCCCAGCAGCCTTGCAAACAGGATCCGTTATCGAAACCGTTTTTCAAGAAATAACCCGCAACGTCGTGCAAGAAGTAGTGAACCGAAACCAAAGTTTACCCGCTACCGAAGCCATAAAAATTACAACAATGGCAGGATGTTCTGCCGTCAAAAAATAAGCAACTCACCCGAGTAACAAAGCCATAAGCAGTATGACAACAGAAGAATTAACCACCAACGTCCTTAAAGCACTAGAGGAAATAAGACCATTCTTGAATTCCGATGGCGGCGACATCACGCTCATCTCCATCGAGGAGGACAAACACGTCAAAGTACGTCTCGAAGGCGCATGCACCAGTTGCAGCGTCAACCAAATGACCTTGAGAGCAGGCGTAGAAACCACCATCAAAAAATTCGCTCCACAAATCGAAACCGTTGTCAACATTCTATAAAGGACACTATGCTTGATTCAAGGCAACAGTATTTGGGCGTGACCACCTATAGAAAAAAGGCTATTCTCGTAACTGTTGAGTCGCCTTTTTTCTATAAGCGGTCGGGCACTACGCGCTACTTCGGTAGCTAGCTTCGATCCCTCACGCAAAACCATAAACACAAAAACACTTTCCAAAACGCAAACAATGGATGTACTCATAAAAATCAAAGACCGTGAAGGAATCGTTCACGAACTACAAGCCCCAACGGATATGGCCATGAACATCATGGAATTATGCAAAGCCTACGAACTTCCTGTAGAAGGAACCTGTGGCGGTATGGCCATGTGCGCCTCCTGTCAATGTTATGTTCTTAACGACGTAGCCCTACCAGAAATGGGAGATGACGAAGAGGCTATGCTATCCGAAGCTTTCTATGTCAAACCAAACAGCCGTTTAGGCTGCCAAATTCCCATCACCGAGAGCCTTGAAGGACTAGAACTTGAACTCGCTCCAGAGAATTAAGTGCCATTTGAGTTTCAAACAAAAAAAGAGGCTGTTCAATAGGAACAGCCTCTTTTTTTGGTCTAATCTGCTAATACAATTAAGGTATTGTTTTTGACTTCAAAAGCTCATGAAGTATTGGTAATTCTGTATTTGATAAACATTTTGTAACAGTTGTAATTTTGTATAACGGTCAAAAATAGTTGGTAAAACGTTGATTAGATTGATAAATACACTTTTTTATTTTATCAAAAACTAAAAAATCTGCGATACAACTCGAATCCTTTTAACAAAACAAACTTAAAATCAGGGTGCTGGATCAGGAATGCGGGCATGAACGGCATCGATAGCTTGCAGGACATCGTCAGTAAGAGTTGTTTTGATAGTGGCTATGTTCTCTTGGAGCTGTTCCTGCGTAGTTGCGCCAATGATAGTGCTGGTAACAAAGGATTGCTGCTCTACAAAAGCCAATGCCAGTTGTGTTAAAGTCAAGCCGTTTTGAGTAGCAATTTCTTGGTACAAACGGGTGGCTTCTGTTGATTGTGGGCTGTTGTATCTTGAGAATTGTGGAAACAAAGTAATGCGCGCTTTTGGATGGCTTTCGCCAGTTAAAAACTTACCGGATAATACCCCAAAAGCCATTGGGGAATACGCCAATAAACCCACGTTTTCACGCAAACAAACTTCGGAAGAACCATTCTCGAAGAGTCTATTGAGTAACGAATAAGGATTTTGAATGGTTTTTATTAACGGCAAATTGTGGTATTTGCTTTCTTCCAAAAAACGCATCATCCCCCAAGGTGTCTCGTTCGAAAGACCTATGTGTTTTATTTTTCCCTGTTGGATACAGTTTTGTAACGTTTCTAGGACCGCTTGGATATTGTCCTCCCAAGCATCATCTTGCATTTTGAAACCACGTTGTCCAAAAAAATTAGTTTTGCGTTCTGGCCAATGCAGTTGATACAAATCGATATAATCAGTTTGAAGGCGTTGTAAGCTTTGGTCCAATGCGTATTGTATGCTTGATGGTGAGAAATCGTTTTTCTCTCTCATGTAGGTGAAATTGGGGTTGGGTCCAGCAATTTTGGAAGCCAAAACAATTTGGTCTCTCTTGCCTGTTTCTTGCAACCAAGTTCCAATTATTTTTTCGGTACTTCCGTAGGTGTCTTTATTGGCTGGAACCGAATACATCTCGGCAGTATCAAAAAAATTAACGCCTTGTTCGAGGGCATAATTCATTTGAGCATGTCCTTCGGCTTGCGTGTTTTGTTGTCCAAAAGTCATCGTGCCAAGGCAAATTTTGCTGACTTTTATAGTTGTATTGGGGAGTGTAGTATACTTCATAAGGGTTTTTTATATAAACAAAGATAGCGGGAGTTGCTTATTTATGAAAGAGGTTAACAAAAAATTTCGAACTGTTTATGCTAAACCAAAAAATCCGCCTTGCACTGCAAGACGGATTTGATTATTTTTAGACAGTCAAAAACTATTCTATTTCCGAAACTCTTAAGGTGTTTACCATTCCTTTATCTTTAATTGGCATAGCCGCAAGATTGATAAGGAAATCTCCTTTTTTGACAAATCCTTTTTGTTTTACAATTTCGTTGACATCTGTAACGGTATCATCCGTACTTTCTTCTTTGTCGTATAGGAATGATTTTACTCCCCACAATAAATTAAGTTGAGTAAGGATTCTTTTATTAGAAGTAAATACCAAAATGTGTGCGTTAGGTCTCCAAGCCGAAATTTGAAAAGCAGTATACCCACTATTAGTCAAGGTACAAATTGCTTTTGCTTTGATCACATTGGCCATCATAGCAGCGTGATGACAAATAGTTTTGGTAATAAAACGATTGGTCTTGATTTGTGGTGAGTTTTGTGGCACTTGAATAAGCGGAGAATCCTCAACTGCTTCAATAATTTGAGTCATTTTTTGAATAACTTGTACTGGGTAATTTCCAGTAGCCGTTTCTCCAGAAAGCATCACGGCATCTGCACCATCCATTACCGAGTTGGCAACGTCATTTACTTCGGCACGAGTTGGCGTTAAACTTGTAATCATGGTTTCCATCATTTGAGTGGCAACAATTACAGGAATACGAGCCGTTTTAGCTCTGCGAATCAATTCTTTTTGAACCAATGGTACTTCATGAGCAGGAAGTTCTACACCCAAGTCACCACGAGCAACCATTAAAGCATCACAGAAAGCAACGATTTTGTCAATGTTTTCTAATGCTTCTGGCATTTCGATTTTGGCGATAATTGGAATTTTAAATTCAGAGTGTTTTGCAATTAATTCTTGCAAATCTTGCAAATCTCTTGGTGTTTTTACAAAGGATAATGCAATCCAATCTAGTTTTTGTTCGATAGCAAAAATTGCATCGGCAATATCTTTCTCGGTCATTGCGGGTAAAGATATTTTGGTATTAGGAAGGTTTACTCCTTTTTTAGATTTTAGTTCACCACCTTGAATAACTCTAGCAATAACTTCTGTTTTTTTGTCAGTTTCAACAATTTCAAAAAGTAGTTTTCCGTCGTCAAGAAGGATTCTTTCGCCAGGATTTACATCATTTGGAAAGTTTTGGTACTTCATAAAAACTTTTTGAGCAGTTCCTATGATGTCTTCGGCTGTTGTAAATGTAATTAAATCACCATCGTTTACCACTACGCCATCTTGCATAACTCCAACACGAAGTTTAGGGCCTTGTAAATCTCCAAGGATTGCAGTTGTGTAGCCAAACTCTTCGTTTAGTCCACGGATAATGCTAATTTTTTCTTTTACATCATTGTAATCGGCATGAGAGAAATTTACTCTAAACACATTTACACCTGCGTCAATCATGTCCTTGATGATCGCTCTTGTACTACATGCAGGCCCAAGTGTGGCTACAATTTTGGTTTTTTTGTTTGTAAGCATTTGTATTAAAAAATTAAATTGTTTTTAGATTTTATTTTGTCCTTGTCAACTGCATAAACGGTCGAAATACTTTCTATCGTATTTAATAAGGATTGTATTTTTGACATTTTTATCGTGTCGTGACTATTTTCTATTTTCAAAAAATAATCGGTTTTTTTAAATTCTGGAAGCAAATATACTTTTGTTGCTACTTCCATTAGTATGTTCGAAAAAAGGTTTTGATTGCCTCCTTTTTGATTTTGAATTACTTCATTTTTATTTTGAATCAAATGCCAAGTGGTTTCTTTTTTTAAATCGTTATAAAAAAATCTAGAAAAATAACCTTCGCCTTCTTTTATATTTATTTGAATAGCTGTTTGATTTTTATTCAAATTTATACCCAGCCTTTGGTTGATAAAATACGCTAATCGGTAATCTTCTAATGAGGTATGAATAGCAATAAGCAAATAATCTATTTCTTCAAATTCGTCAAGACTCAATTTATGAATAGCCATTTCCAAAAAAATAAGTTGTAAATATAGTATTTCTATTGGTGTATAAATATCCGTCTAGAGTATGTTTTTGTTAAATTATGAACGAAAACGATATAGTTTTAGGAATTTTGGTGTTATTTTTTGTCCATTTTTTCCTGAAAAGCAAAATAAGCTCTTTGCGAGGCTTTTTCTTCGGCTTTCTTCTTTGAGGTGGCTCTTGCTTTTGCAATTACTTTGTCGTCAATACTCAATCGAACACCAAATAATCGTTGCCCATCAATGCCGTTATCGTCAAAAATATCGTAATGAAATAGCCTCTTTTCTTTTTGACACCATTCGATGACCAAACTTTTATAACTAATTACCTTTCCTTCCAGTCGCGCAATATCTACGTAAGGGACAATAACTCTTTTTTGAATGAATTTTTCGCAATAAACATAGCCTCTGTCGAGGTAAATCGCTCCTACTAATGATTCAAAAACGTTTCCGTGAATGTTATCCCCAAAATGGTGCACGGGAACTTTGCTTTCTATAAATTGTATTAAGTTTAAATCTTTTCCTAATTCATTTAAGTGTTCGCGGCTCACAATTTTAGAACGCATTTTGGTCAAATACCCTTCGTCGCCATAAGGGGCTTTCCCAAATAAATACCCAGCAATTACGGCACTCAACATGGCATCGCCAAGGAATTCTAAACGTTCGTAATTAATAGAATTTCCGTTTTCATCCGTCTTGTTTGAGGAGCGGTGCGTAAAGGCTTTTCTATAAATGTCTAGTGTAATGGGTGCAAAACCAAGGATTTTTTCGATAGTATCAAAAAAAATCCCGTCTTCTGGAGAACGGGATTTTGTAAATATTTTTCTAATTAGACGCATGCAATTACAACTCTAATTTTTTTACCAAAACACAGGCATTGTGTCCACCAAAACCAAAGGTGTTGCTCATTAATACTTTTACATCTCTCTTTTGAGCCACATTAAAAGTAAAATTAAGTTTTGGATCAATGTTTTCATCGTCCGTAAAATGGTTAATAGTAGGAGGGATAATTCCGTATTGTAAGGATAATATAGACGAAATAGTTTCAATTGCACCTGCAGCTCCCAGTAAGTGACCGGTCATGGACTTGGTAGAATTCAAATTCATGGTGTAGGCGTGGGCACCAAAAACATGTTCAATCGCTTTAGATTCGGCTAAATCACCCAGCGGTGTCGAAGTTCCGTGCATATTTACCCCGTCAACATCAGTAGGTTTTAAACCAGCATCGCGCAAACAATTCAACATTACATTTTTAGCTCCCAATCCTTCTGGATGAGGTGCCGTAATATGATGTGCATCTGCGGACATACCGCCACCCCCAATTTCGCAATAAATTTTGGCACCACGAGAAATAGCATGTTCGTATTCTTCTAGGATTAAAGCTCCTGCTCCTTCGCCAAGTACAAACCCATCACGGTCTTTGTCCATAGGTCTTGAAGCTGTTTTTGGGTCATCATTTCTGGTTGATAAAGCGTGCATGGCATTAAATCCGCCCATGCCAGCAATGGTTACAGCGGCTTCGGAACCACCAGTCACCATAATATCAGCATGCCCTAAACGAATGTAATTGAAGGCATCAATAATAGCATTAGTAGAGGAAGCACAAGCAGAAACGGTACCAAAATTAGGACCTCTAAAACCATATTTTATAGAAATATGACCACAAGCAATATCGCCAATCATTTTAGGAATAAAAAAAGGATTGAATTTTGGGGTTCCATCGCCTGCGGCAAAATTTAAAACCTCGATTTGAAACGTTTCTAAACCTCCAATTCCAGATCCCCAAATCACACCAGCTCGATCTTTGTCAATTGTTTCCAAGTCAAAGTTGGCATCGTTCATTGCTTCTTCAGAGGAAACCATGGCATATTGTGCATAGCGATCCATTTTTCGGGCTTCTTTACGGTCAAGAAAATTTTCGACATTAAAATTTTTCAATTCGCAAGCAAATTGCGTTTTAAACTTTGAAGCATCAAAATAGGTTATTGGAGCAGCTCCACTAACTCCTGTAATGAGTCCATTCCAATATTCTTGAATGTTATTTCCAATAGGAGTAAGAGCACCTAAACCTGTTACAACAACTCGCCTTAATTCCATAACGTATACTTTTATCTTTAAACAAATAAAACCCACGCTTTTTTTACTGTAAAAAATAGTACAAAAGAGACATGGGTATTAAATTATAAATATCTTTTGGATTGAAAATCAACCGCTAATTTAATTTTTTAAAAAAAATAATAACACCCGATTTTAAAGAAATTATTTTCTAAAAAATCGGGTGTGAATTTATTATTTTTTTGCTTCCTCGATGTAAGAGATAGCTTGACCTACAGTAGCAATATTTTCTGCTTGATCGTCTGGAATTTGAATATCGAATTCTTTTTCGAATTCCATAATAAGCTCAACAGTGTCTAATGAGTCAGCTCCTAAATCATTAGTGAAGCTCGCTTCTGTTACAACTTCGTTTTCGTCAACGCCTAATTTGTCTACGATAATCGCTTTTACTCTTGATGCAATGTCTGACATAATCTTTAATTTTAGAATTTAATTTGATGGCAAAAATAAAAAACTTTATTTTAAAACCACTATTTAGTTAATAAATGTGACAACTAAATTATGACTTTTATTTTAATAAAGCGGCTTGAATGTTATTTATTTTCATTTTTTATCCCTTTTTTTGCAAAATCAAAACCCTGTACATTATGAAAAAAATTGTAATTTTTGCCTCTGGATCGGGTACAAATGCTGAAAATATTATAAAATATTTTCAATCTTCGAGTCTTGGAACCGTTGTAAGCGTGTTTACCAATAACGCAAATGCCAAAGTTATTGATAAGGCGAAAAATCTTTTGGTACCCGTTGAAATTTTTTCAAAACAAGAATTAAATGAAAGCAAAGTATTACATTCAATTCAAGATTTGCAACCCGATCTCATCGTTTTAGCTGGTTTTTTGTTGAAATTCCCCGATAATTTGACAGCTGCGTATCCTAATAAAATTATAAACATACATCCAGCACTATTACCTAAATATGGAGGAAAAGGAATGTATGGCATGAATATTCATCAAGAAATTATCAAAAATCAGGAAAATGAAACGGGGATTACCATTCATTATGTCAACGAAAATTATGATGAAGGCGAAATTATTTTTCAACAAAGCGTATCCGTTTTGGACTGTCAAAGTGCCGAAGACGTAGCGGTAAAAATTCACGAATTGGAACAAAAACATTTTCCAGAAGTGATTGAGCAACTTTTAACTTAAAAAAATGAAAAAATATTTGCTTGTTTCTCTGATGGTACTGGGTTTTTTTGAAGGATTTTGTCAAGATAGATTTGAAGTTAAAAAAATGGGTTTTTCTATTGCAGTACCAAAAAATTGGATTCCAATGGAGAATGAAGCTGTTTTGAAAAATATAAGGGAATACGACTTTACAGAAAAGCAACTCAAAGAGCTATTAAAATCTAATAATTCTTCGGTAAATCTTGTTTCCTTTTCTAAATATGACCCCAAAAAAGTGAGTGGAATAATACCAACCATTAAAATCAGGACATACGATAATGAAACGAATACTATTACAGATTTTTTGAATCAAGTTAATAAATCTACTACAAATTTAAAAAAAGCTTTAACAGATTTTAATTTTATTGATTATCCAGTTATCACAGAAATTTCAAATCAAAAAGTCATTAAGTTTACTGCACAATTTACTCTTAAAAATGAAGACGTTGCATATAAAATTAGAAGCAGTAGTTATTATATTCCAAAAAAAGGGTATTTTATCTCTTTAAATTTTATTGAGGAAATAGGGAAAGAAGACAATACTTTATTATTTGAAGAATTAGTAAAAAGCATACAATTAACATTATAATTATTTTGAAAACACACCAAGTTCACATTTATACGGATGGCGCTGCCAAAGGAAACCCCGGCAATGGCGGCTATGGTGTAGTAATGGAGTTAGTGGGAACCCCACACAAAAAAGAGTTTTACGAAGGGTTCCGGCACACAACGAACAACAGAATGGAATTGTTGGGCGTGATTGTAGGTTTAGAAAAATTAAAAAATCCCAAAATGAGCGTGCTGGTCATTTCCGATTCGAAATATGTGGTCGACTCGGTGGTAAAAAAATGGGTTTTTGGCTGGGAAAAAAAAGGATTTGCAGGCAAGAAAAACCCCGATTTATGGAAACGTTTTTTGATCATTTACAGGCAACACCAAGTCGATTTTAAATGGATAAAAGGCCATAACAATCATCCTCAAAACGAACGTTGCGATGAATTGGCGGTGTATGCCTCTGGTTTGAAAAATCTCTCGATTGATACTTTTTATGAAAAGGAAGAAGGGAAACTTTTGTGAAAACTTTGAGACAAGCAAACTTTGCAACTATAAAACTTATAAACTATCTTTGCACCTTAATTCGAAACTCACAAAATGAATAAACTATTAATAGTAGGAAGTGTCGCTTTCGATGCCATTGAAACTCCTTTTGGTAAAACTGATAAAATATTAGGTGGTGCTGCGCCTTACATAGGACTTTCGGCATCCCATTTTGACATTCAAACCGCTATTGTTTCGGTAGTTGGCGAAGATTTTCCTCAAGACTATTTGGATTTATTGACAGCAAGAAATATCGATATTTCGGCACTTGAAATCGTAAAGGGTGGCAAAACATTTTTTTGGAGTGGTTTGTACCACAATGACTTGAATTCTAGAGATACTCTGGCTACGGAGCTTAATGTATTGGGCGATTTTCAGCCTAAAGTTCCCGAAAATTTTAAAGATGCTGATGTGGTAATGCTTGGCAATTTGCACCCTTTGGTACAAAATAGCGTTATTGATCAAATGGCGGTACAACCCAAACTAATCGTTCTAGATACGATGAATTTTTGGATGGATTGTGCCTTGCCAGAATTACTTGCGGTGATGAAAAAAATAGACGTGATTACCATCAATGATGAAGAAGCAAGACAACTTTCGGGGGAGTATTCCTTGGTAAAAGCTGCCGCCAAAATTCAAACTATGGGTCCTAAATACGTGGTGATTAAAAAAGGAGAACACGGGGCTTTATTGTTTCATAATACAGAAGTTTTCTTTGCCCCAGCCTTACCATTAGAAGAAGTTTTTGATCCAACAGGAGCTGGAGATACTTTTGCAGGAGGCTTTGCTGGATTTATAACACAAAGCGAAAACATTTCTTTCGAGAATATGAAAAATGCAGTGATTTATGGTTCTAATTTGGCTTCGTTTTCTGTAGAAAAATTTGGAACCGAAAGAATGGTCAGTCTTACTCAAGAAGAAGTAAAAGCGAGATTAAAACAATTCAAATTGTTAACCCAATTTGATATAGAAATATAATGTCTTGAAGCCTCGGAAACGGGGCTTTTTTGATAAAAAAATGACACGCACAACAACAATAACACAACAAACAACAATACCATGAGCGACGCTTTGCAACACGAATGTGGAATAGCTTTAATTAGACTTTTGAAACCGCTTGAATTCTATAAAGAGAAATATGGAACGGCTTTTTATGGCATCCAAAAAATGTATCTCCTTATGGAAAAGCAGCACAATCGCGGTCAAGATGGTGCTGGTTTTGCCAGTATAAAAATGGATGTTGAACCCGGGGAACGCTACATTAGCAGGGTGCGCTCCAATCATGCGCAACCCATTCAAGACGTTTTTGCCCAGATCAACGATCGTATCAACGAGGAAATGACGGCTCATCCTGAATATGCTGATGATGTCGCTTCGCAAAAAAAGAACATTCCCTATTTAGGTGAATTGTTTTTGGGTCATGTGCGTTACGGAACCTTTGGAAAAAACAGCATCGAAAGTGTACACCCATTTTTGCGTCAAAGCAATTGGATGCACCGCAATTTGATATTGGCTGGAAATTTTAATATGACCAATGTAAAAGAACTTTTTCAAAACCTTGTGGAGCTTGGACAACACCCAAAAGAAATGGCCGATACCGTTACAGTAATGGAAAAAATAGGTCATTTTCTAGACAAAGAAGTCATGCAGTTGTACCAAGATTGCAAAATCGAAGGGTACTCCAAGCGAGAAGCTTCTCCCGTAATTGCGGAACGATTGGATATTGCCAAAATCCTAACCCGTTCCTCTAAAAATTTAGATGGTGGGTATGCTATGGCAGGACTTTTAGGCCACGGTGACGCATTTGTATTTAGAGATCCTGCAGGAATTAGACCCGCTTATTTTTATCAAGATGATGAGATTGTCGTAGTAGCCTCGGAACGTCCCGTGATTCAAACGGTCTTTAATGTTCCCTTTGATAAAGTGCAAGAAGTGGAACCAGGTTGTGCTTTGATAATAAAGAAAAACGGAACGGTTTCTATGCAAGAAATCTTGCCGCCAACGGTAAAAAAAGCCTGTTCCTTTGAACGAATTTATTTTTCAAGAGGAAGTGATGCCGAAATTTATCAAGAACGAAAAATGCTAGGAAAGCTTATTTTACCTGCAGTTTTAGAATCAATAGACGAAGATACGGACAATACTGTTTTCTCATATATTCCCAATACGGCCGAAACTTCTTTTTATGGATTGGTCGAAGCGGCTCAAGATTTTTTGAACCAAAGAAAAAACAACTACATCCTAGAAAACCGAAATACCCTGACCAAGGATTCCTTGCAAGAACTATTAGCAGTTAAAATACGTACCGAAAAAGTAGCCATAAAAGATGCCAAACTCCGCACCTTTATTACCGAGGATAGCAGCCGAGACGATTTAGTAGCGCACGTATATGATGTGACTTATGGGGTGATTAAACCAACGGATAATTTGGTGATTATTGACGATAGTATCGTTCGGGGTACAACACT
Source organism: Flavobacterium restrictum (assembly GCF_007097245.1). Classification (GTDB taxonomy): domain Bacteria; phylum Bacteroidota; class Bacteroidia; order Flavobacteriales; family Flavobacteriaceae; genus Flavobacterium; species Flavobacterium restrictum. Next base: position 45,848 of record NZ_VJZT01000015.1, read on the forward strand.
CAAAATGAGTATTATCAAAATGATGGATCGTTTGAATCCAAAGCGAATTGTAATCGTTTCTTCGGCACCACAAATTAGATATCCGGATTGTTACGGAATTGATATGGCTAAACTTGAGGGTTTGGTAGCCTTTAGAGCAGCATTAGAACTTTTAAAAGAGAGAGATTTATACCACATAGTTGATGAGGTGTATGCCAAATGTAAAGCGCAAGAAAGCTATATAGACAGTAAAGTTATCAATTATGTTACGGCTATTTACGAGCCATTTTCGCCACAAGAAATTTCAGATAAAATTGCCGAAATGTTAAGCTCTCCACAAATAAAAGCCGAGGTGAAAATCATTTTTCAAACCGTAGCCGATTTGCATATTGCGTGTCCTAAAAATTTAGGCGATTGGTATTTTACGGGTGATTATCCTACTCCTGGAGGAAATCGTGTAGTCAATCGTGCCTTTATGAATTTCTACGAAGGAAAAGATGCCAGAGCCTATTAATTTAGAATAGGTATTTTGTCGGTTTTATTGGTTAGTTGTCTTTAAAATTTGGCAACAAGATACAACTAGTATACATTAGTGCCACCATAATATTAGTAGGTTAAGTTTATGGTAGATTTGGGGCAAAAAGGGTGGAAGTGATTCCACCTTTTTTATTGGAATAATGTGAAAGCAAAAAAAGAGACGAATGAACCCATAGGTTATTCGTCTCTTTTTTATTTAAAGCGGATTCCGTTTTATTTCTCTAAAGCGAATCGTCTGCTTACTTCTGTCCAGTTAATTACACTAAAAAAAGCTTCAATATAATCAGGCCTTCTGTTTTGATAATGAAGATAATAAGCGTGTTCCCAAACATCCATTCCTAAAATTGGAGTTCCCCCACAACCTATTTCTGGCATTAACGGATTGTCTTGGTTTGGAGTACCGCAAACGTCTAATTTGCCTCCTTTATGAACGCACAACCAAGCCCAACCGGATCCAAATTGAGTGGCTCCTGCTTTGGCAAATTTAGCTTTAAATTCTTCAAAAGTTCCAAAAGCAGCTTCGATAGCGTCTAGCAAATCGCCACTTGGCAATCCACCACCATCAGGAGACATTACTGTCCAGAATAAATTATGATTGTAATACCCGCCACCATTGTTGCGAACTGCAGCATTGGTTTTGTCAAGATTTATCAAAATATTTTCGATTGTTTTTCCTTCCAAATCCGTTCCTGCGATAGCCGCATTTAGGTTTGTAGTGTAGGCGTTATGATGTTTAGAATGGTGAATTTCCATTGTGCGCGCATCAATATATGGTTCTAATGCGTCGTACGCATACGGTAATTGTGGTAATTCAAAAGCCATAATAGTTTTTTTTAATGATTTATAATTAGTCAAATTTATACATTTAACTTTATACTTGGAAACACTATTTTGTTATAATTTCAATAAAGGTGTAAATTTTATAATTTTTCGTTTTAGGAATGTGCCATTGCCATACAAACAATACTGATTTTGGCGCCCGGAATTTTGAGTAAGGCTTTGGAACACACTTCGAGAGTGGCTCCTGTAGTAATCACATCGTCGATTAACAAGAAATGTTTGTTGTGGTCTTTTTCGGTGTACGAAACATCAAAAACGGCATCGATTCCTTCGGTTCTTCCCAGCAGATTTTTTTTGGATTGGGTTTTCGAATAGATTTTTCGGTGCAAAAGGGTTGGATTGTAGGGGATTTCTAAATTTTGTGACAATGCGAGACCAAAAGTCGTCACTTGATTATAGCCTCTTTCTCGCCATCTTTTTTTGTGAATAGGCACAGGAATAACCTCCTGTACGGTTTGCAAGGTGTTGCTATTTTTTAAATCTTGGGCAAACCATTCGCCTAAAATAGTTCCAATTTCTTCATGCCCACGGTATTTTAAACTGTGAATCATTTCTTGAACAATTCCTTTTTTATGAAAATACGCCAAAGCCGAAACATGCTCCACAGGAATCCGACCGTAAAATTTTTTGAAAGCTTCGTTCTCCCGATTCAAATGGTGGTTGGTTAGTGGCATTTCGTGTCGGCAAACGGTACAAATTACCATTTCGTTAGACCCTAAAAAGGCTTTGCAACCCGAACAAACAGGTGGGAAAAAGAGATTGATAAGGCTTTTAATCATCTAATCAGGGATTTATTTATAAAAATAAGGAAATCATTGCTTCAAACTTCAAAAATGTTTCTTTTTTTAAGTTCACTTTTTATATTTTTGCACCACTATGGCAAAACAAGAAGATTTATTTAAGAATGTAATTTCGCACGCAAAGGAATACGGATATATTTTTCCGTCAAGCGAAATTTACGATGGTTTAAGTGCAGTCTATGATTATGCACAAAACGGAGTAGAATTAAAAAAGAACATACGCGAATATTGGTGGAAAGCAATGGTTCAAATGAACGATAATATCGTTGGATTGGATGCGGCAATATTGATGCACCCAACTACTTGGAAAGCATCGGGTCACGTTGATGCTTTCAACGATCCATTAATTGACAACAAAGATTCTAAAAAAAGATACCGAGCTGACGTTTTGATTGAAGATTATGCCGAAAAGCTAAATCTAAAAGCCAAAAAAGAAATCGAAAAAGCAAAAGCTCGTTTTGGTGATGCTTTTAACGAGCAAGAATTTATTACAACCAACGCTAGAGTGGTCGAATATTTGGCCAAAGAAAGAGAAATTCTAGAAAGAATGGCTCGTTCTTTAGGTTCAGGCGATTTAGAAGATGTAAAAGCATTAATCGAAGAACTGGAAATTGCTTGTCCCGATTCGGGTTCTCGTAATTGGACCGAAGTGCGTCAATTCAACTTGATGTTCGGCACCAAATTAGGAGCTTCTGCGGATACAGCAATGGATTTATATTTGCGTCCAGAAACGGCTCAAGGTATTTTTGTCAACTTCTTGAATGTTCAAAAATCAGGAAGAATGAAAGTTCCTTTTGGAATTGCCCAAACCGGAAAAGCGTTTAGAAATGAAATCGTTGCCAGACAGTTCATCTTCCGTATGCGTGAATTCGAACAAATGGAAATGCAGTTTTTTGTACGTCCGGGAGAAGAAATGCAATGGTACGAACATTGGAAATCAGCTCGTTTGAATTGGCATTTGTCTTTAGGTTTAGGAAAGGAAAATTACCGTTTTCACGATCACGAAAAATTAGCACATTATGCTAATGCTGCTGCCGATATTGAGTTTAATTTCCCTTTTGGATTCAAAGAATTAGAAGGAATTCACTCTAGAACTGATTTCGATTTGAAAGCACATGAACAATTTTCGGGTAGAAAATTACAGTATTTTGATGCGGAACTGAATCAAAATTATGTTCCTTATGTGGTAGAAACTTCGGTAGGTTTAGACAGAATGTTCTTGGCAGTTTTTGCAACTTCTTTGAAAGAAGAAACGTTAGAAGACGGCTCAACCAGAACAGTTCTAAAATTGCCTTCAGTTTTAGCTCCAACAAAAGCAGCTATTTTACCATTAGTTAAAAAGGACGGATTACCAGAAATCGCACATAAAATCATCGAAGATTTACGTTGGGATTTCAATGTAGCTTATGATGAAAAAGATGCTGTAGGAAGACGTTATAGAAGACAAGATGCGTTGGGAACTCCGTTCTGTATCACAGTGGATCACCAAACTATCGAAGACCAAACGGTAACCATTCGTCATAGAGATACGATGAAACAAGATCGTGTAGCGATTGCAGATTTGAAATCAATTATCGAAAATGAGGTTTCGATGAAAAATTGGTTGATGAAAATGTAATCACACATTCATTTATACGATAAAGGCTTCTCAATTGAGAAGCCTTTATTATTTGATTTAAAACCGATATCCTAATGTTATTCCGCCACGTCCCACTACTTCGGGGCTATTGCTACTGAATAAATTACGACCTATTCCTGCGTTGATTTCAAAAACGAATCCTCTTTTATGCACCCATTTTGAACCTATACCAAAACCTAGTGCCAAATCCGAATATTTTTTTCCTGCTACATCATAATCCGAATTTGTGGTCGAATTATACTCTGAATAACTACCGTTTTTACCTGTACTAATCATACTGAAACCTTCAACAAAGAAACCTGCTGCTGGTTTTTTTCCAAAATAAGCGCGATAATAAGGGCTTAAACTAAAATTGGTGTCAAAGTCTTCCTCGTTTATAAAAAACATAGAAATACCCAATCCAGAATCGTCATTGATGAGTCTTTCATAACTGATTTCGCCAGCTCCAAGTACTAGGAATAAGGCATTGCCTTTTAATTCATTTTTTTTGGATAGTGCTGTTTCGTTTTCTTGAGAAAAAGCATGTGAACCAACAACAAATAATGTGAGTAGAATTATTTTTTTCATAAGTTTTTTTTCAAATGTAGGAAAAAACTATTCAGATAAAAACAAAAAAGCTGTCAATTTTTTTGACATACTTTTTTATTTACAAATCAAATCCTATTTTAACGCCTAATTTAGTGGCGATAATAGCTGTAATTCGTTGTTTCAATTCTGGTATTTTGATGCTTTCGATTACGGCATTCGAGAAGGCGTACATCAATAAAGCTTTGGCTTCTTTTTGTGGGATTCCGCGTTGTTGCATGTAGAACATGGCGCTGTCGTCGAGTTGTCCTATGGTGCAGCCGTGCGAACATTTTACGTCATCGGCAAAAATTTCTAATTGCGGTTTGGCGTTTATAGTGGCTTTGTCACTCAATAGAATGTTATTGCTTTTTTGGAAAGCATTGGTTTTTTGGGCTTCTTTTTCTACAAAAATCTTCCCATTAAAAACACCTGTTGAACGATCCGTAAAGATGCCTTTGTAATCTTGGTGACTCTCGCAATTGGGCGTGGCATGATGTACCAACGTATAATGATCTACGTGTTGTTTCTCGCCAATGATCGTAATTCCGTTGAGGTTGCTTACAATTCTTTCGCCAAAATGATAAAAGTTCAAGTTGTTGCGGGTAAGGTTTCCACCAAAACAAAAAGTGTTTACAGATACGATACTTTCTTGTTTTTGAGAAACAAAAGTATTGTCGATAAGATTGGCTTCGAGGTTGTCGTTTTGAATTTTATAGTAATCAACAATAGCGCGTTTTTGAGCAAAAATCTCGGTAACCGAATTGGTTAAAACAGGGTTTTCGTTCAAACTTTGATGGCGTTCTATAATTTGCACATGTGAATTTTCGCCCACTATAACAAGGTTTCTGGGTTGCACCAGGAGAGCGGCTTCGCTTCCTGTAGAGAAATACATGATTTCGATAGGCTTATCGGCCACTTTGCTTTTTGGTATGTTGATGTACGCTCCTTCATTGGCAAAAGCCGTATTCAAGGAAGTTAAACTCTCGTCTTTACTGGCAATTTGGTTAAAATGGCTATCCATAACCATTTTGTATTTGGGCTTATTCAATGCCGATGACATCAAGCAAACATCGATTCCATCGTGTGTAGTTGATGACAAATGCGAACTAAAAACACCGTCTACAAAAACGACTTTGTAAGTGTCGATTTCATGTAAAAAGTATTTTTTAACATCCGAATATTGTACTACGCTTTCGTTTTTAGGAAAAACGGTAAAGTCATTTTTCAAGATGGCGTTCAACGAAGTATACTTCCAGGCTTCTTCTTTTTTGGTAGGAAAGCCTTTGTTTTCAAAGTTTTTAAGAGCCGAGGTTCTTAATTTATGTAAATCCGTGTCTATTTCTACTTGGTTTTCAAGTATCATAAACGATGATATGAGTTTTTCTATTAACATTTGTAATTATATAATTTTGCCGTGATTACTTAATTTATTTTGTATATCGCTCCAATCTCTTTCTAAATGATTTTTAATTAAATTTACTAAATCTATTAAAACATCTGTATATATTGGTTGATTTGCATCTTTTCTTTTGGTTTTTCTTAAAACATAAATTTGATTTATTCTAGAATAAACAGGGTCAACTTTCAAATCTACTTCATAAGTTTCAGTAATTATTATGAAAAGAGAATATGGATTTCCAGATTTTATTTTTTCAGCAGTTGCAATCGAACCTTCTAGCATTGTTTTGTCAATATATGTTTTACATTCTATTGAAACTACCGGAATGTTAGTTGAATATGTGCCAATATCCTGTATTGAAAGATTTAAAGGTCTGTAAATTGCAAAATCTTGATCTTTTGTATTTATCCCAACACTTGGTCCGTTAATAAAATTGTTAAGATTTTTTGCGGTAAAATATAAATTTGAATATGCTTTTATTGTCCCAACTTTTAAAACATCTTTTTCGTCTTTATTTTTTATTTTTAATTCTTCAATCAAATCATTAAATAATAAATATAAAAATTCTTCAATAATTGTAGGTCTAAATTTAGATTGTGATTTAAATATATTATCATAATTATTTTCAAAAATAAAACTATAATAATTATTTAATAGAACTGTTCTTTGTTCTATAATTTCATTTGAAAATCCTTTTAATTTCAGATTTTCTTGGAGGTAATTATAGTAAATTGGTAATAAATCATCAAAAGCTTTTTTCTGTTCTGATGAAGAAGAATCATAAACTTTTAATTTTGCTAAAAAATTTGATGCGTGAATTAATTTTTTTGGATCTAATGATTTCAAAAATTCAATTATTTTTTCTCTAGTCATGATGAATTATTCTAGGCTCATTAAATTGTAAAAATGGTTCTTTTTCAAGCCCGTTTTCTATATTTCCATTCTCGAGAACTTCTTTTATTTTAAGAGCAATTTCATAAGCCAAAAGCGGCGGAACTGCATTGCCTATTTGCTGGTACTGACTCAATCCTTTTTCCCAGCTCATTTTGGTGCGCATTCCTTCAAATAGGAAATCGTCTGGAAAAGATTGCAATCGTGCGCCTTCTCGTGCTGTAAAATTGCGGTCTAAATACGGATGAATAAAATTACTTTGAAAGGAAGCCGCCACAGTTGGTGCCGGTTTATTGCCATGCAAACGCAAATTATTTTGGCTGAATTTCACCACTGATTTCACCGCGGGATTGCCTCTTTGCACAGCTCCGTGTGTGTCCCAAACATCCAACAGGTTTTTGCCCGGTTGAATGGCTTGAAAACGGGCAATTAGCCTTTCGGTATGCTTCATCGCAATATGATTGGAAACGCTTTTGGAGTTCTTTCTCATAAAGGATTGATAGGCATTTTGTTCTTTCTTGCCGTATTTTTGTTTTTCGGTGCCTTGACCGGCGGCTATAATGGGCAAATCCGAAATGGCTTCGTCCACCGTAACTTCCTTGGCGTATTTTTTTTCTGGAAATTCGGGAATCACATTCAAATCATTCCTTATCCCAATCACAATCACTCTTTCTCGGGATTGTGGTACTCCAAAATCCGACGCTTTTAGCACTTTTAACCGAACCGTATAACCTGAATTTCCTGCTTCTTCAAACTCTTTTATAATTTGTTTGATAACTTCGCCAGCTTGCATAGAAAGCAATCCTTTGACGTTTTCCATGACAAATGCTTTGGGATTGTACCAGTTTATGGTTTTTATAAACTCATAAAACAACCTATTTCTAGGATCTTCGGCAACTTTATTTCGTAATTTATTGGCAAGGCTAAATCCTTGACAAGGTGGGCCACCTATAATAATATCGACATTTTGACCGTTGACATGTTGGTCAAAATCTTCCTTCTTGAAAGTGGATAAATCGCCACATAAAAAAGGAACATTCGGGAAATTAGTGTCAAATGTTTTTTCGCAATTTTCATCAATATCCGAAGCCAAAACCGATTTAAATCCTGCCCACGTAAACCCTAGAGTCATACCGCCACAGCCAGAAAATAAGTCTAATGTATTCATTTATTGTTGTTTGTGTTTTTAGTTTTCGGCTTTAATCCAGTCGTATCCTTTTTCTTCTAGTTCCAAGGCTAGGGAAGCATCGCCTGATTTTACAATTTTACCATTGTACAATACGTGAACAAAATCAGGAACGATATAATCCAACAATCGTTGGTAATGCGTGATAACGATGATGGCATTTTTGTCGCTTTTCAATTTGTTTACGCCGTTGGCCACAATACGCAAAGCATCGATATCCAATCCCGAATCGGTTTCGTCCAGAATGGCTAGTTTAGGCTCGAGCATGGCCATTTGAAAAATCTCATTTCGTTTTTTCTCGCCACCCGAAAATCCTTCGTTTAGGGAACGAGATAAAAATTTGCGATCGATTTCTAGCAATTCGGATTTTTCACGAATTAATTTCAACATTTCGTTGGCAGGCATTTCGTCTTTTCCTTGTGCTTTTCGAGATTCGTTGATGGCGGTACGCATAAAATTGGTTACCGAAACCCCTGGAATTTCTACAGGATATTGAAACGACAAGAAAACACCTTTGTGGGCTCGTTCTTCTGGTGCCAAATCGGATAGGTCTTCGCCGTCCAAAAAGAGTTCATCCTCCGTTACTTCATAATTTTCGTTTCCAGCAATAATGGCCGAAAGGGTACTTTTTCCAGCACCGTTTGGTCCCATAATGGCGTGTATTTCTCCCGCTTTTACTTCAAGGTTGATTCCTTTAAGGATTTCTTTGTCTCCAATGGAGGCGTGTAAATTTTTTATTGATAACATTTTGTTTATTTGTTTATTCGTAATGACCTTTTAGGGAAATAATATTTAAGATTTCGATTGTGCTCTCATCAATAATTTGATAAATAATTCTATGTTCTGCATCAATTCGTCTAGCCCAGTATCCAATTAGGTCGTGTTTTAACGCTTCTGGTTTTCCAATGCCTTCAAATGGATTTATTTGAATTGCTTTAATCAATTCGGAAATCTTTTTAATAATAATTTTATTTCCTGATTTTGACCAAAAGGCTAAATCTTTTTCGGCTTTTTTAGAATATCTTACTTCCATAGATTATCTAATTCTTCCATTGAAATTTTTACGTATTTTCCTTCTCTAACTTCTTTTGCCGCCTCCAAAATCTCTTTTACAAATTCTGGGTTATACGGTTTGTGTTCTTTTTCGATTTCAAAACCCAGTGATTTTGCTAATGATTTTAAAACGGGTAAATCTTTTTTCTTAACGTTTTTTAAAATAACATCCATAACAATTTGAATTTGATATTGTTCCTCTAAATTACAAAAAATTAACCTACCGAACCTTCCAAAGAAATCTCCAACAATTTCTGTGCTTCTACCGCAAATTCCATAGGCAATTTATTCAAAACATCTTTGCTAAAACCATTTACAATCAAGGCTATCGCTTTTTCGGTTGGAATGCCTCGTTGGTTGCAATAAAAAACTTGGTCTTCGCCAATTTTACTCGTTGTGGCCTCGTGTTCTATTTTGGCCGATGGATTTTTGCTTTCGATATACGGAAAAGTATGTGCCCCACAATTGTTGCCCATTAACAAACTATCGCATTGCGAAAAATTGCGTGCATTTTCGGCATTGGGACTGATTTTTACTAGTCCTCTATAACTATTTTGCGATTTTCCTGCCGAAATTCCTTTGGATATTATGGTTGACTTCGTGTTTTTTCCCAAATGTACCATCTTGGTTCCGGTATCGGCTTGCTGGTAATTGTTGGTTACGGCTATGGAATAAAATTCGCCTACCGAGTTATCGCCTTTCAAAACCACCGATGGGTATTTCCAGGTCACGGCCGAACCTGTTTCTACTTGTGTCCACGAGATTTTGGCGTTTTTTTCGCAAATGCCACGTTTGGTTACAAAGTTAAAAACCCCTCCTTTTCCTTCCTTATTTCCTGGATACCAGTTTTGTACGGTCGAGTATTTTATTTCGGCATTGTCCATAGCTATCAGTTCTACTACAGCGGCGTGCAATTGGTTTTCGTCACGACTTGGAGCGGTACATCCCTCAAGATAAGATACATAACTGCCTTCGTCGGCAATCAAAAGGGTTCTTTCAAATTGTCCGGTTCCGGCTTGATTGATTCGGAAATAGGTTGAAAGTTCCATCGGGCAACGAACGCCTTTTGGGATATAACAAAAACTGCCATCGGAAAAAACTGCCGAATTCAAGGCGGCATAAAAGTTGTCTTTTTGAGGCACAACGGTTCCCAAATGTTTCCGAACCAGCTCGGGATGTTCCTTAATGGCTTCGGAAATACTCATAAAAATAATGCCTTTTTCGCCCAATGTTTTCTTGAAAGTGGTGGCTACCGAAACCGAATCGACCACAATATCCATCGCTACATTGTTCATCATTTTTTGCTCATCTACAGAGATGCCCAGTTTTTTGTACATTTCCAAAAGTTCAGGATCCACATCGTCCAAGGTTTTGTTGGGATCGATTGTTTTGGGTGCCGAATAATAGGATATGGCCTGAAAATCGGGTTTGGTATACTGTACATTGGCCCATTCGGGTTCAATCATTTGTTCCCAAGCTCTAAAGGCTTCGATACGCCAATCGGTCATCCATTGGGGTTCGTCTTTCTTTTTGGAAATGGCACGCACAATATCCTCGTTTAACCCAATAGGAAAGGTTTCCGATTCCAGTTCAGTATAAAATCCGTATTCATACTCTTTATTTTCTAGTTCGATTTTTAAATCGTCTTCGGTGTATTTTGACATATTTTTAATTTAAAGATTAAAAATTTAAAGATTAAAAAACCTTAAAATCTCAAATCATTTACTTATTTCTAATTTAGAATTCAAATTTTTAATAAAATTTGATATGTTTTGCGAAATTTCAATACTCATGTTATAACTTATTTGAATATTTTCTTGCTCACAAAAACCTAACTCTTTTGACAATAGCAACATGTTTCTAACTTCCGCGCAACTTCATTTGGCATATTTTAAAAATCTAATAAATTGTCGATTGTTATTATATTCTGAACCTTCAGCAATGTTATTTGTTATGGAAACAACAGCTCTTTTGATTTGATCTTTGAAACCAAATTCTGTATCAAAATTTTTACTATTTAATAATTCGAAAACTAATTTTGTTAAAAGAATATATTTTTTACAAACTTCAAATTCTTCAAACGATTTAGTCATAATCTTTCAATTATTAAATTTTTCAATCTTTAAATGATTAAAGTGAAAACGATTCCCCACACCCGCAGGTTCTACTAGCGTTTGGATTGTTGAACACAAATCCTTTTCCGTTCAATCCGCCCGAAAACTCTAGAATTGTTCCTGCGAGATAGAGGAACGATTTTTTTTCGACTGCAATTTTTATATTATTATCTTCAAAAATTTTGTCATTTTCGCCTATGGTTTTGTCAAAAGTCAAATCATACGACAACCCAGAACATCCGCCTGATTTTACGCCTACTCGAACGTAATCTTTGGCGGAATCAAAACCGTCGTCTTTCATCATGTCGACAATTTTTTTGCTTGCTGATTCAGAAACTTGTATCATTGTTATATTGATTTTGTCTAAATTAACCGCAAAGATAGTGCATAAAAATGTTTTTCCATAACGGATAACATTTTTATAAGCAATCATAAAATAGAAAAAGTCTATCTGTTTTTGATTAAAGCAAATCGATTTTCCTAAATTGCGTTTATAAAAGTATAAAAATGAAACTCTACCCAATAGAAACTGGAAATTTCAAACTCGATGGCGGTGCTATGTTTGGCGTGGTGCCAAAGACAATTTGGAACAAAACCAATCCAGCCGACCAAAACAACTTGATAGATCTCGCAGCACGATGTCTTTTGATTGAAGACGGGAATCGCTTGATTTTGATTGATACTGGAATGGGCAACAAGCAATCCGAGAAATTTTTTGGGTATTATTCCCTTTGGGGATCACATTCCTTGGACAAATCCTTGGCACAATATGGTTTCCACCGGGTGGATATTACGGATGTTTTTTTGACGCATCTGCATTTTGATCATTGTGGCGGAAGCGTGCAATGGAATGCTAATAAAACAGGGTACGAACCCGCTTTTAAAAACGCCAAATTCTGGTCCAACCAAAACCATTGGGAATGGGCAACTATGCCTAATGCTCGGGAGAAAGCTTCATTCTTGTCCGAAAACATTTTGCCCATGCAAGAAAGCGGACAGTTGCATTTTATAGAAAGAAAAAACGGGGATTTTCAAGCGGATTCAGAGTTGGGATTTGGGATTTTTTTTGCCGATGGTCACACCGAAAAAATGATGATTCCGCACATTCAATATCAAGATAAAACAATTGTTTTTTGTGCCGATTTGCTGCCTACAGCGGGTCATATTCCGTTGCCATACGTTATGGGCTATGATACAAGACCCTTATTAACCATGCCCGAAAAAGCTAAATTTCTAGATACCGCCGCCGAAAAAAGTTATTATTTGTTCTTGGAACATGACGCCTACAACGAAATTATTACAGTCGAAAAAACCGAGAAAGGGATTTGGTTAAAAGAAGTATTTACGGCAAATGAAATTATAGCAGCACGTTAAAATTTTTATTTTTATAACAAAAAAACCTAATTTAGGCGCATATTTAACTTTGTATTTTGATTTTCAAACCAATAGTCATCGTGGTATTGGAATCAAAAAACAAATAATAACTTCTTATGAAAAAAAGTATTCTTTTGGCTTGGTTGGTTTTTCCTTTGAGTAGCCTTTTGGCGCAAAGCAACACGTACTGGCAACAGCACGTGGATTATAAAATGGATGTGGTAATGAATGTAAAAACCTATCAGTACAAAGGCAAGCAGGAGTTAGTGTACACGAACAATTCCTTGGATACTTTGCGAAAGGTTTTTTACCATTTGTATCCCAATGCTTTTCAGCCGGGAAGTGAGATGGATGCCCGAATTCAAAGCATTAAAGATCCAGATGCCCGAATGATTACCAAAACCAAAGTGAATGGTGTTGATGTCAAAGAAAGTAGGATAAAAAATTTAAAACCCAATGAAATGGGGTTTTTGAAAATTCAAAATTTCCAGCAAGACGGTGTTTCTGCCACTGCCAAAGAAGTAGGAACGATTCTCGAAGTGACTTTGGCAAAGCCATTATTACCGCATGCTACGACTACTTTTACACTTGATTTTGAAGGGCAAGTTCCTATTCAAATCAGGCGTTCAGGACGAAATAATGCCGAAGGTGTCGAATTATCAATGACGCAATGGTATCCTAAAATAGCCGAATTTGATTTTGAAGGCTGGCATGCCGATCCTTATATTGCTCGGGAATTCCATGGCGTTTGGGGCAATTTTGATGTCAATATTACCATCGATAAAGACTATATTTTGGGTGGTTCAGGGTATTTGTTAAACAAAAATGAAATAGGGTATGGCTATCAAGATGCGGGTGTTGTGGTTGCAATTCCTAAAAAAACCAAAACGCTAACTTGGCATTTTAATGCGCCAATGGTTCACGATTTTGCTTGGGCTGCTGATAAAAATTACATTCATGATGTGCTAAAAGCACCCAATAATGTCGATTTGCATTTTTTATATAAAAATGACGAAAAAGTGGTGGCAACCTGGAAACAAGCCGAACCCAAAATTGTACAACTGATGACTATTTTTAATAGTAAAGTGGGAGATTATCCCTATAAACAATATTCTGTGATTCAAGGTGGCGATGGCGGAATGGAATATGCCATGTGTACGTTGATTCTTGGCAAGGGCAAACTGGATGGATTGGTAGGTTTGATAGCACACGAAATGGGGCATTCTTGGTTCCAACATGTTTTGGCTTCCAATGAATCCAAACACGGTTGGATGGACGAAGGATTTACTTCCTATTTAGAAGATTTTGGGTCGAATGAAGTGGCCGATAAAAAGACCGATAATCCTTTTGCAAATGCCTACAAAGGCTATTATAAAATGGTGGCCTCGGGCAAAGAATTACCGCAAACTACCCACGCCGATCGTTATGACGAAAACAGTTTGTATAGCACAACTTCCTACAGTAAAGGCGAGATTTTTTTGACACAATTAGCGTATTTAATTGGGAAAGAAAACCTAGATAAAACGCTAAAACGCTATTACAGCGATTTTAAATTCAAACATCCTACGCCTAACGATATTAAGCGATCTGCCGAGCGGGTTTCAGGAGCAAACCTCGATTGGTATTTGACAGATTGGACGGAAACCACCAATACTATTGATTATGGAATCAAAGAAGTAAACGCAAATCCAGAGGCAACAACTGTAACTCTAGAACGCATTGGACGCATGCCCATGCCCATTGACCTCCTTGTTGAATATACTGATGGTGCCACCGAAAGTTTTTACATTCCGTTGCGAATGATGAGTTTTGAGAAAGAAAATCAAAATCCTACAGTAAAAAGAACCGTTTTGAGCGATTGGGCGTGGGCGTATCCCACCTATACTTTTGCATTAAAAACCAATTCTAAAACCATCAAAAAAATAACCATAGATCCAAGTGAATTCATGGCCGATGTTAAACGAGAAAATAATGTTTTTATGCAGTAATGCCATAAATAAAGTGTTATTCCTGCCACTTTAAAACAGCAATAATCCGTTGTGTATAAAACGATTTCATTTTTATACACAACGGATTTTTTTTGTTTTACTTCGAGTTAATAACTTCTCTCTACTATTTCTCGAACTTTATCTGGGGTAATGTTTTGTCTTTCTCCCAAGGCTTTCCAACCTCTTTCCTCAAATCGGTTGACAATAAAATCAGCAGCTTTCTGGTAATCATCCGTACATTCGGATAATTTAGTTTTCATTCCCATGGTATGGAAAAAAGTTACCGTTTGGGCTATAGCAGCATGGGCAATTTCCTCATCGGTTCCTGTTAAATTAAAAATGCGTTTTCCGTATTGTGCTAGTTTTCCTTTTTTGGTTTCGAACATAACGGTGTAAAGACTTGGCCCAATTATAGCCAAGGTTCTAGCATGATCAATTCCGTACAAAGCCGTTAATTCGTGCCCAATCATGTGCGTTGCCCAATCCGAAGGCACTCCTTTTTGAATTAATCCGTTCAATGCCATGGTACAACTCCACATAAAATTGGAAGCCAAAGCATAATCCGTAGGGTTTTCGACCACGGCTGGACCTACTTGAATCAAGGTTTGCAGGATACTCTCGGCGATGCGATCTTGCAAATACCCGTCATGTGGATAGGTTAAATATTGCTCCAAAACATGGGTGTAGGCATCGATAACTCCATTTTGAAGTTGCCTTTTGGGCAAAGAATCAATTACCGTTGGGTCGCAAATAGAGAATTTTGGAAACATCGCTGATCCACCAAAATCAAGTTTCTCGTGAGTGGCTTCTATTGTAATTACAGCTCCCGAGTTCATTTCGCTTCCCGTTGCTGGCAAAGTCAAAACCGTTCCAAAGGGTAGTACAGTGGCACCTTCTTTGAAAAGAATTCTCTTTTTGAGAATATCAATTGGATTTCCTTCAAAAGGAACCGCCGCCGAAATAAATTTTACGCCATCAATCACACTTCCGCCACCTACGGCAAGGATAAAATCGATTTTCTCGGCTTTTATAACCGCCACCGCTTTCATCAAAGTTTCAAAATGCGGGTTGGCTTCGATTCCTCCAAATTCTACAATATCAAATCCTGCTAGACTTTGGAGCACTTGGTCGTGAATACCATTCTTAAAAATACTTCCACCGCCATACGCCAGCATAATTTTGGCATTTGCCGGAACCAGCGTTGGTAATTTTTCTATTTGTTCTTTTCCAAAAATGATTTTGGTAGGATTGTACAATTCAAAATTGAGCATGATTTTATTTTTTTGAATTTAATTGCGCCAATAATTTTTCGGCAACCAGTTTAGACGAAGCTGGATTTTGACCCGTAATAAGCAATCCATCCTCTACAGCATACGGATGCCAATCGGCTATTTTGCTGTAAATAGCACCGTTTTTTTGTAAAACGTCTTCTAGCAAGAAAGGAACAATAGTGGTTAATCCTACGGCTTCTTCTTCGGTATTAGAAAATCCTGTTACGTTTTTTCCTTTCACCAAGAAATCGCCATTTACTTTTACATCTTTCAAAACTCCGG
The DNA here is from genome assembly GCF_007097245.1 of Flavobacterium restrictum. Lineage (GTDB taxonomy): Bacteria > Bacteroidota > Bacteroidia > Flavobacteriales > Flavobacteriaceae > Flavobacterium > Flavobacterium restrictum. Next base: position 61,768 of record NZ_VJZT01000015.1, read on the forward strand.
GTGCATGGCATACAAAACCAACGGGTTTGTTGTGGGTATAAAATGCCTCGATTAACGCAATTGAAGTGGCATCTTCGGCCAAATCCCAAAGTGGTCCGTGACCTCCTGGATAAAAAACGGCATCATAATCCGCTTGATTAATGGTGGCTAATGGAAGTGTATTTTTAAGTTTTTCTAATAAAACGGTATCGGCATCAAATCGTTTGGTATCTTCGGTCGCAGCCGATGGATCCGCACTTTTTGGGTCAATTGGAGGTTGTCCGCCCAGAGGAGTTGCAATGTCAATATGCACACCTTGATCCGCAAGTGCATAATAAGGTGCTGCTAATTCCTCTGTCCAAAAACCTGTTTTTTCGCCTGTGTTGCCTAGTTTATCGTGACTGGTAACAACAAATAATACTTTTTTCATTTTTTTTATTTTTGTGCAAAAGCGGTAAGCAATTTGCGGTTCGTATTCGTTTAAAAAATGCAATTGTAACTACAACTGCTTTTTGTTGATACAAATTTAGGGCTATTATGTTATTTGTAAAAATAATTTAAGTTATGTTTGTGATAAATATAATTATATCATGGTCAATCTCGAATGGTACCGAACATTCAAATCGGTGTATAAAAACGGCAATTTTTCTTTGGCTGCCAAAGAATTATTCATCAGTCAACCTGCTGTAAGCCAGCAAATAGCCATGCTAGAAGCACATGTGGGGTACAAATTATTTAACCGGAAATCAAAAGGCGTAGAAGCAACGGATTATGCCAAGTTGCTCAATAACTTAATTATTGACGCTTTAGACCGATTAGAGAATGTCGAGAATGGTTTTCGAGCCAAAGCTTTTAATGCCAATAGGTTAATTTCGGTTGGAATTTCTAGGCATTTAATGAGCAGTTTGGGCAGTGTACTGCTTTCAAAATTTGATTTTATCGATTTCAGCTTTCATAAAAACGAAGCTCTTTTTGAATTGGTCGACACCAAAAAAATTGATTTTGCCATCGTTACCCAGCAGTACGACACCTTTGATACCATCCAGAAAAAGGTGGGCGAAATCAAGCAAATTATTGTGAGCTCCGCTACTATTGATCTTACAGATGTAAAAAAAAATATAGAAAAGAACGACTTACTAGGTACCGAGCAGTGGTTAAACGAACAAAAATGGTTTAGTTACGATGCTAGAATTCCGCACATCAAAGTGTTTTGGTTGCATGTTTTTAACAAAAAACGTCCCTCGATGGTGCCTAATTACATCATTCCCTCCGAATATGAAATGTTAGAAATTCTTTCTAAAAACACGGGAATTGCGGTGGCTTGGAATGTAAACGCCACAACATTTATTGCAAACAAAAAACTGCAATTGGTCTGGAATAGTCCGCAAATGCCAGCTACGGATGTGTTTTTATTATCAGGAAAAAACAACAATTTGAGTGCAATTTTTGAAAGTATCGCTTTAGAATTGATGGCGGTTTTAGGGTAATTAAGTAAGTCTAAAGTTTAAATGTCGTAAAGTCGAAAGACCTAAAATTACGTAAAATCACTAGATATTAGTCGGTTATATCATTTCGTTAGATTTTAAAACACGACATTAAATTATGCTTATTACTTACTTCCTATAAAAATTATTATGGTCAATATAATCCCAAACTTTTGCGGGTAAAAGTGGCTGCACGTTTTTGCTTTTTTTGATGTTTTCCCGAATAAAGGTCGCTGATATTTCGACCACGGGAGCGTCTATCATGTGAATTTTTGGATGGTTTTTTAGCGCATTATTTTGATTTTCCAGTTCGTTTTTAGGGTCGGATGAAATGCGCGGGTAGACATAAATCTCATAGTTTTCCAGAATCGCTTCGTAGTTTTTCCATTTGTGCAACGATTTCAAATTGTCCTCGCCCATAATTAATGAAAAAACGTAATTGGGATGTTTTTCCTGCAAGTGAACCAGCGTATTTACCGTATAATTGGGTTGCGCTAACTTGAACTCTATATCGGATGGTTTTATTTTAGGGAAATCCTCGGTGGTAAGGTGCACCATTTGTAAACGGTGGTAATCGTCGAGTAAAGTGCTTTTCTTTTTGAGCGGATTGTGTGGGGTTACCACCATCCAAACTTGATCTAAATCAGCATGTTCTGCCATGTGATTGGCAATGATGAGGTGTCCAACATGAATGGGGTTAAAGGTCCCAAAATAAAGTCCTATTTTCATTGTGCTATAGCTAAAGAATCTAAAAAATGGAAAACGCTAAAAAAAGTTAAGGTGTTAGAGTTTATTCTTTCACAAAATCCTTTACTAATTGATAGGCTTCCTCGAGGGCGATATTCAAATCATAATTTTTGATAACGACATCAAATTGTGGTGCAGTAGCCAATTCAACGTGGGCTTTGGCAATGCGCATGTTGATTTTTTCGTCGGTTTCGGTGGAGCGTTCCTTTAGTCTTCGTTTGAGTTCGTCCACGCTGGGTGGTTTTACAAAAACAGCCAAGGTTTCCTCGGGAAATTTATGCTTGATGCGCAAACCTCCGGCGACATCAATGTCAAAAATAACGTTTTTTCCAAGAGCCCATATACGTTCTACTTCACTTTTTAAGGTGCCGTAAAAATTATCTCTATAGACTTCTTCCCACTCGACAAAATGGTCGTTTTTGATGTGGTTTTTAAAATCAGAAAGCGACATAAAGTAATAATCTTTGCCACTTATTTCTTCGCCACGCGCCTCACGTGTAGCCGCCGAGATGGAGAACTCTAAATTCAAGTCTTCCTTGCTTAACAAATGCCTAACAATAGTGGTTTTCCCTGAACCCGATGGTGCTGAAAATACAATTAATTTTCCTTTTTTCATTGTGTATTAATGCTGTTTTTTGAATAAAGTAATTTCGCTCTACTGCTATCTAAAATTCCTGTTATTGGTATTTCTAAAAAATAATCTAATTGCCATTTCTGTGTTTTTTGAGCTTGTTTGTTTTCTACCAAATCCCAAATTGTATATACTCGAATCGCTCTTTTGCCCTCTTTTTTATGGGAAACAATTCCTTTTTCAACAAGCACCGCTTTAGGGAATACAAATTGTCCAAAATTGCTTTTGGTTTTTACATTTATCACAAACAAGTCAATATCGTCTGAAATTTCGAAGGGTTCAATTGGGCTTTTCTTGGTTTTTCGTTTCCACAAAGTAACGAATTGTCCTGTTTTTGTAGGTGTTATTTTTGCCTGACGAAGAACAATTTTTAAACCATTTACCCCTAACCGATGTGCCCCATAGTCCGAACTTTCTTTCTCTACAACAACATTCGATAGTTCAAAACCGCAACTGTCGAAAAGAATTTTTTTGGTTTCAGTTAAAATGGAATCCATCTTTACTTTTCTCTTTTTTCTAAAATCTTACAACACATTCAAAACTTGCTCCTTAATCTTCTCTAATTCATCCTTCATCATCACGACCAATTTTTGCATTTGGGCATGATTCGATTTGGATCCCATGGTGTTGATTTCGCGTCCCATTTCTTGGGTAATGAAGCCTAGTTTTCTTCCATTGGCCTCCGTTCCGTTGATGGTTTCTAGGAAATAATCGAGGTGGTTGGTCAAGCGTACTTTCTCCTCGGTAATATCCAGTTTTTCCAAGTAATAAATGAGTTCTTGCTCGAAACGGTTTTCGTCTACATTGACTTTTAGCTCGGCAATGGCGGTTTGCAAGCGGTCTTTTATGGCTTGAACACGTTCTGGATCCAACGCCAAAGCGTCATTCATGTATTGGCGAATATTTCCAATTCTTAATTGGAATTCTTTTTCTAGGGATTGTCCTTCGTCTTTTCTGAAAGTCAAGATATTTTGCAACGCCTCTTCGATAACAGTTTGGATTTGAACCCAGTCATTTTCGTCTATTTCGTCACGCTCAATTTTCATGGTATCGGGCATGCGGACGGCCATTTTCATCAACTCGGTTTCGTCGGCATTGGCATAGACTTCTCGCAATTGATTGATGTACGCTTTTACAATGGGAACATTTACTCTGGTTGAGGTTTGCTCTGCGGTACTTTCGATAAAAATAGAAAAATCTACTTTACCTCTTTCTAGTTTCAAGGCAATTTGATTGCGTAAACCCAGCTCCATTTCGCGGTAAAGCGACGGCATTCTAACACTTAAGTCCAAGCCTTTGCTGTTTAAGGATTTTACTTCAACTGTAATTTTTCTGGTTGGTAATTGCAAAGTGGCTTTACCAAAACCGGTCATCGATTGTATCATATTTTTTTCTAAAAGTGGTCAAAGATAAGGAAAAAGTGGTCATTAATATAGGGTTTGACGTCCTACTCCTTATTTAAAGCCTTCATCACCTGCAGCATGTTTTGTTGCGTGTTGCCAATGTAAATTTTGCCATCAATGATAAAAATGGGACGACTCAAAAAAGTGTAGTGTTCCAAGATGTATTTTTTATAATCGGCTTCGGTGAGGGATTTGTTTTTTAAATCCATCGATTTGTACAATTGTGCTTTTTTGCTAAACAATGCTTCGTAACTCCCTGAAAGTTCGTGCATTTTCTCGAGTTCTGCTACCGTTATGGGGTCTTGCTTGATGTCATGAAAAGCTAAATTATGGTCTTTTGGAAGTGATTTTATAATTTTTCGGCAGGTGTCGCAAGAGGCGAGGTAGTATATGGTGTTCATTTTTTTTGGATTTCTAAATACAAAGAAAACCATTTGATGGTTAAAATGATTAATTTTATGCAAAAAAATAACCATGCAACACACATTTGAAATTAATAGAATAAGTAGAAAATGGGCGACTCAATTTCTAGAGAACTACACCTTGGAACAACTCAATAAAATCCCCGAGGGTTTTAGCAATAATTTGATTTGGAATATTGGTCATATTCTGGTTACCCAGCAAGTATTGGTGTATAAATTATCGGGTTTGCCTATGTTGGTTTCCGAAGAATTGATTGATAAATATCGAAAAGGAACCAAGCCAGAACACGACGTCACTCAAGCCGAAGTCGATGAAATTAAGACGGTATTGCTACCAACAATTGACAAAATGGAACTAGATTATAATGAAAAACTGTTTCAAAATTTTGTCGAATATCCTACTTCTACGGGTTTTGTTTTAAAATCTACCGAGGATGCCATGCTTTTTAATGCTTTTCACGAAGGATTACATGTGGGGATTATGATGAGTATTCGAAAGTTCGTTTAACCACTTTTATCCCTTAAAAACAGGAATGCCCCAAAATAGTAATTGACTTTTTGGGGCATTCTAAAACAATATTGAATTGTATTTTGAAAAGGACTTTGGTATTTGCTAGAAAGCTACTTTTTTGGTGAGTATTTTTCCGTCTTCCAAAGTTACTTTTACAATCGCAATTTGGTTACTTAAAGATATTGTGCTAGTCTTAAATTCGTTAGCGTTGATTTCTTTTTTGTCAAAAATACTTCGGCCTAAAACATCAAATACGGCAATTTGTTTGATTGCAGCAACGGTTGATGTGATCTTTAATTCTTTTTTATCTTTAGAAACTAGCACCGATTTGTTCAAAGCATTAAAATCAGTTGTTCCTAAAGCTGCGGTATAACGCAACACGAAACGGTCATTGAAGGTTCCAACCTCGGATGTGAACATATACGGATCTGATTTTAAATCCCATATTACATTCGTTAGTTTGTCCTCCAGATAAATTCCTTGATCATCAAGAAACAATCCATCTACGTGGTCAATTGCTATAGTTGCATCGCCAGCAAGGTTGATAGAATATCCTAAAGGCACCATGTCCGAATCTGTAAAAGGTAATGCTCTGCCTTGAATAACTAACTTGTCAGTTCCTAAAAGACTAAACAAAGCAAATGGTTGTAAATCATTGTAAACCAAACCGTCATAACCAGGGTCAAAATCATTAGTAGCATTGGTTATATAGGTTACTAAAGTTTGGCTTCCTGAAACGCCGTTGGTTAAATTGAGCCATATTCTATCGGTTTCACTCAAGACACTTTTAGATTTTTTGGTTGAACCTGTTTTGTAAAAATTAGTATTTGTATTATTAATATCTCGCATTGTATTGTCAAATACCACATCACCAGGAGCATCTACTTCAACAAAAAAGCCCTGACCTGATGGAATGAATTGTGTTGGAGCCGATATATTAGCACTCCCCGTTAATACTCCAGCTCCGCCAGCTTTGGTATACGTAGCATAATCAGCGTCTAAATAATTATTGCCAACTGGTCTACTGTTGTGTGTCCAGAAATACAATGTTCCCGAGATGGTTTGTGTTCCTGTTCCCGTAGTAATATTTGCGTCTATAAATGCATCCGCATCAATTGCAGATGGATATGGATTGCCTATTAATCGTTCTCCTAACGAGTCTGATGGTCGTACAGTAACGGGAATGGTAATTGTACCGTTATTAGGAACTCCTTGAAATGCGGAGGAGGTGTCAACAGTTGGTATGCTTGAGCTTGTTCCTTGTGCCGCTCGAATAACGTAGCCAATTCCTGGGTCAAAAACAGTTGTGTAAGGACTTATATTAATATAATCATTATCATATATATAAAATTTATCTCCTAATGAATTTGGTGCAAAATTATTCAAAGTTTGTGTTCCGCTAGTTGGTGACGCCCAGAAGGTAAAGTCATATTCGAGTAATGGGGAGGTATTTCTTTTTACAATTATATCCCCAACATTAGCTCCTGTAAAAGTCGTTTGTACCAAGCTAGCATTGTTTTCAATAGTCAATGTTCCAGGATTAGTAACAGTAACGGCATCGCCTACAGTCAAGGCAAAACCGTCTTGAAGCGTAACGCCACCATTTGTAATTGTGAGCGTATTTGCTACATCAACATCACTTGCCATCGTGTAAACACCTCCAGCACCAGTAAACAAAAGTTTAAAATAATCACCCGCGGTTACCGTTTGGGTTGCTCCATAATACTCGACTGTTCCTGACGAAAAGGGCGTGCCATTAGTAATCCCAGAGAAACGAACTTTCCCGTCCATTGAGGGTGCAGTTGTGTAGAGTAATGTACCGCCTCGCATATCCAAAACCGAATTTGGTGCTACTACATTCAAAGCATTGGTGGTCAAATTAAAACCATTCATATCAAAAATGGGCGTTCCTCCATTATTAATATTTAATTGCCCACCTGTCACGATGTTGCCCGATGCTGTTTGAGTTCCTGAAGTATTGTCTAATTCCAAAGCTGGCGTACCATTATACGTTCCCGCTACAACCGTTTGTCCTCCTGTTGCACTCGAAAAAATTACGGTGTTATTCCATGTTTTACCTGTTGGGATTGGCGTGCTAGCCGTATTGGCTGTTTTGAGTTGTCCTATCCCAGTAGTAGAAAAGCTTCCACCAGCTGTTAAAACAAAAGTACTCATATCCAAAACCGATGCTATATTAGCAATATCCAAGACGGCATTTACAGTAATTCCTCTAGTAGCTGTAACCGCAGCACTAGTATTGGCAATGGCTAAATTATTAAAAGTTGTAGCATTTGAGCCGCCAATAGTTTGCGCCGTGGTACCATTAAAACTCACGGTACTTGTATTGGGTACAAAACTTCCGTTGTTCGTCCAGTTGCCGCTTACGGTCAAGGTATTGGAACCTGACACAGTCAAAGTAGCTCCAGTAATAATAGTAATGTTTCGGCATAAACCTCCTGATGCCCCAACGATGGGTTGATTAGCGGCAGTTCCAATAGTAACATCCGTAGACGCTGTTGGAATGCTTCCGCCACACCAGTTTCCAACGGTATTCCAATCAGTATTGGTGAGTCCAATCCAAGTTCCTGCCAAGCAGGAAGTCAATACATTTACAATTCCTGTAGTGGTGCTTCCAAACCAAGTTGCATTTTGATTGGTTGCTGGTGAGATCGTTCCTCCATAAGATCCCAAAGTGGTTTGTAACACTCCCGCAAAGGTTAATGTTCCAGCTGTTGAGGTGCTTCCGTTAAGCAGCAATGCTACAGCTGTACCGCTAATACCTAATTCGCCCGTAATAGTTGTTGCTCCCGCAAATGTTTTATTACCTGAATTGCTCAAAAGCAAAATTCCGTAGCTTTTTACAGCAACTGTTTGCGCCGTTCCGCTATAGTTTACGGTACTGGTTGTGCTTAAAGAGGTAGTTGTAAAAACAGGAAAAACACTCGTTCCACTTACTTTTAAAGTTCCTAAATTAGAAACCGTTAGCGTAGAAGCTCCCGAAATGGCAAATCCACCGTTGTCCAAAGTAGCTCCTCCAGCTATTATCAATCCAGATGTAGCATTTATTGTTTTGATACCGTTAGCAGTTACAATTCCAGTATTTATAATACTTACACCTCCTGTTGCAACAAATGTCGCAATCCATTCCAGACCTGAAACTTGCGCAACCGATCTATTGTATTGCAATGTGGCATTGGCACCATAAGTTGGGGCTGCTGATACCGTTGCTGTTCCCTCCATCGATAGGGTACCGTTTACCGTTGGTACACCCGTAAGTGTTTTTGTCCCTGAACCAGAAAAAATCAGTTTATTAAATATCGAGGCTGTCGCCAAAGTTTGCCCTGCCCCACCAAAATTAACTGTTCCTGTTCCGCAACTAAAATTTGATCCTGTTCCAGCCCAAGCCGTTCCTGTAAAAGTAGCATTCAAGGTACTAGAACCTCCGTTCAAAGTTCCGCTAGTTAAGGTTATAGCTCCTGTAAAGGCATGGGTTAAACTAATACCTAAATTTAATGTTCCTGCACCAGTAAGGGTCAGTCCTGCACCACTTATATTACCACCAAAAGTTGCTGTACCGGATGTTTTGGTCATGGTAACCAGTCCCGTTGTAGTAAAACCAGCAATACTTTGAGTTGCCATAGTATTGGTAATATCAATGGACGAACTTCCGGCGGTTAGTGTGCCACTATTTACAAAATTTCCACCAAAAGTCAGTCCGAGATCTGCTGTTGCTAATTTCCCTACACTAGTAATAGTAAGCGGACTGGATACTCCCATAACTTTGGCAGTATTGAGTGTAATAATTTGTGTGCCATTAATAACAATTCCGCCCAAGGCGTTGAAAGGAGTTACCCATTCTTCGGAAGTGGCAGTTCTGATATTGGTGGTGTCGTATTGCAAGGTCGCATTGGCACCATAAGTAACCACTCCTGTTGTTACTACTACAGTAGCTGTTCCTCCTAGAGTAAGTTTCCCGTTAACAGTAGGTGTGGTTGCAAAAGTTTTAATTCCCGATCCCGAAAGTGTTAAATTGTTATACGCTAGTACAGCTGCCGTTTGATTTCCTGCTCTATAATATTCTACCGTTCCTGTTCCTGGAATAAAGGTGCCACCAGTACCAGAAACACTAGTTCCTATTTTTAGTAAACTCGAGCCACAATTGAGTGTCCCAGCTGTTCTTGTCCATGTTTTTGTAAAAGTATGTGTCCCAGAAACTAAACTCAACGTTCCTCCAGTCCCGTTAATGGTCAAACCTCCACCAGTTATATTCCCAGTAAACGTTGCTGTTCCTCCTGTTTTGAGCATGCTAACTGTACCCGTTGTAGTAAAACTTTGAATCGATTGATTGGCTGTTCCTGTAAATTGAACTAATGCCGATAAAAGCGTAACCGTTCCCGCATTCGAATAATTTCCACCCAAAAGCAATCTTCCCGCTCCGGTATAGGTAACAGTTCCAGTACTTGTGTTCGAGAAATTACCTGTTGCAATAGTAAGTCTTCCTGTACTCAAGGTAAAACTACCTGAATTGGTAAAATTTCCTGTAAGTGCTACTACTCCAGTTGTTCCCGTTACCGAACCATTATTTGTAAAAAATCCTGTTGTTGTAAGTGTTCTATTGGCAATATTCAACGTAGCCGCTGAATTGACAGTAACATTAACAATACTTGTACCTCCGCCCAATGTAACGCTATTACCAGCTGTTGTGGCAATAATAACGGTATCCGTAGCAGCAGGAGCAACTCCTCCTAACCAAGAAGTTCCTACTGACCAAGTTCCACCGGTAGCGGTACTGGTTATTGTAGCCGCATGGGCAAATGAAACGACCAATAACATAAAAAGCACTAATAAAAACGAATTTTTTGTGCTTCTAAAAAGTATATTTTTCTTCATAACATATTGATTTAAAATAAATTTACAACCCTAATATTGCAAATATAGCCGTTTTAAAAACGCTTTAAAAATAAAAAATCACTTTTATGTTAAAACAAAAGCACTATCAGTAATTAATTGGCAAGTACTTAAATTATCCGCAAATAGTTTTTACGTTCAACTATTCTCTATCGAAGAAAATATTTTTGGTTATAGTTTTTAGTATTTGGATAAAAATGTCTCATAAAGACAACTTTTCAAGCTCTTGATGATGGTAAAACCACTTTTTGCGATATCGGGCTTTAAATAACAAAAATTCCTTGCTAATATCTTAAATCCGTATTATCTGTGGGCAAATTTTATATCGTGCAAATATTTGGGGTTAAAAGCCATTGCTCTGGACTAGTCGTGACTTGTCTCCATACTATCATAAAAAATCTTATTTTTGCACTCAATAAAATTGAATCATGATACAGAATCCAAAAAGATATACCATTACAGCGGCATTGCCTTATACGAACGGACCTATTCACATTGGGCATTTGGCGGGGGTTTACGTGCCTTCGGACATATATTCCCGCTATTTGCGTTTGCAGGGAAGAGACGTTTTATTTGTTTGCGGAAGCGATGAACACGGCGTTGCTATTTCGATGAAAGCCAAGAAAGAAGGCATAACGCCACAAGAAGTAATTGATAAATACGATGGAATTATTCGTAAATCGTTCTCGGATTTCGGTATTTCATTTGATAATTATTCGAGGACTTCGGCAAAAATTCATCACGATACCGCTTCGGAATTTTTCAAGAAATTGTACGAACAAGGCGATTTTATTGAGGAAGTAACCGAGCAATTGTATGATGCCAAAGCCAATCAGTTTTTGGCCGACCGTTTTGTGGTGGGAACGTGTCCAAAATGTGGCAACGAAGAAGCCTATGGTGACCAATGCGAAAAATGTGGATCGACTTTGAACGCTACGGATTTGATTAATCCAAAATCAACCATTACGGGAGAAACGCCTGTTTTAAAATCTACAAAACACTGGTTTTTGCCTTTGGATCGTTATGAAGATTTCTTGAAAGAATGGATTCTCGTTGGGCATAAAAACGACTGGAAACCCAATGTGTACGGACAAGTAAAATCGTGGATTGACGGAGGATTAGAACCTCGTGCCGTAACTCGTGACTTGGATTGGGGAATTGACGTTCCGGTTGCAGGTGCCGAAGGAAAAAAATTATACGTGTGGTTTGATGCGCCAATTGGCTATATTTCGTCTACCAAAGAATGGGCTGCGAGAGAAGGAAAAGACTGGGAACCCTATTGGAAAGATGCCGAAACCAAATTGGTTCACTTCATCGGGAAAGACAATATTGTTTTTCACTGTGTAATTTTCCCTGCGATGCTAAAAGCCGAAGGAAGTTACATTTTGCCAGACAATGTGCCTGCCAATGAATTCTTGAATTTAGAAGGCAACAAATTGTCGACGTCCAAAAACTGGGCGGTTTGGTTGCACGAATATTTGGAAGATTTTCCAAACCAGCAAGATGTTTTGCGTTATGCACTAACTTCGAATGCTCCCGAAACCAAAGACAATGATTTTACCTGGAAAGATTTTCAGGCGAGAAATAACAACGAATTGGTTGCGATTTATGGCAATTTCATTAATCGTGTGGTAGTTTTAACCAACAAATATTACGAAGGAATTGTACCTCAACCAAATGAACTGTCAGAAGTTGACGAAGCGACTTTGACCGAATTGAAAGCGTATCCAGCAGTGATTTCGAGTTCATTAGAACGATACAGATTCCGTGAAGCTTTAGGCGAAATGATGAATGTGGCAAGACTTGGAAACAAATATTTGGCCGACGAAGAGCCTTGGAAAATGATCAAAACAGATCCTGCCCGTGTGCAAACCCAAATGTATGTAGCCTTGCAAATTGCAGCAGCGTTACAGGTTTTGTGTGAACCGTTTTTACCGTTTACAGCAACGAAATTATCCAGAATTTTGGGTGTAGAGACCTTGCACTGCAACGTCTCTACGACGAAAATAACCTGGAATACTGTTGCTACAAATTCTGATTTACTACCTGCGGGTCACCAAATTGGAGAAGCCGAATTATTATTTTCTAAAATTGAGGACGAAGAAATCCAAAAACAAATAGACAAACTAGAAGCCACTAAAACCGCCAACAAAGCCGAAAATAAAGTGGTCGAACCTCAAAAAGATTTAATCCAGTTTGAAGATTTTGGCAAAATGGACATCCGTGTGGGAACCATCCTAGAAGCCGAAAAAATGCCGAAAGCCAACAAGCTTTTGATTTTGAAAGTAGATACCGGAATTGACGTTCGCACAATCGTTTCCGGGATTGCCGAAAGTTTTAAACCAGAAGATATCATTGGGAAACGCGTAACGGTTCTTGTAAATCTAGCGCCTAGAAACCTGCGTGGCGTAGAAAGCCAAGGTATGATTTTGATGACCAATTTGCCCGACGGTAAATTGGCATTCGTAAACCCAGATGTGGATGGAGTTGGGAATGGGGAAGGGATTTCGTAAATGCGTTTGGGTTTTGTAGAGACGTTGCACTGCAACGTCTCTACAAGAACGCAACGTATTTACCCGGGGAATATTCATAATAAATCATAACTAATGACAAACAAATTCAAAAATAAATACCGCATTTCGTCCACCCGATTAAAAAATTGGGATTATGGAAACAATGGTGCTTATTTTATTACGATTTGTACTGGAAACAGAGAACATTTTTTTGGAAAAATCGTTTGTGTTTATGGTGAGAACGAAATGCAATTCAATGAAAATGGGGAATTGGCAAATAAATTTTGGGAAGAAATCCCCAAACATTTTCCATTTGTAGAATTAGGAAATTATCAGGTAATACCCAATCACGTTCACGGAATATTGATAATCGACAAATCGAATATTGTGGATGATTCTGTTTTAGAAACGTTGCGTGTAGAGACGTTGCACTGCAACGTCTCTACGAACAATACGAACAATACGAACAATACGAATAATACAAACAAAAAAATGTCGAAAATTTCGCCAAAACCAGGTACGATTTCCACCATTATACGTTCCTACAAATCGGTTGTATCCAAACACGCACATTATATCTATGCTGATTTTGGATGGCAAGAACGTTTTTTTGATAACATTATCTGGGATTCAAAATCGTTTAACCGAATCCAGAATTATATAGAAAAAAACGTTGTGAATTGGAAAGAAGATAAATTTTATAGTTAATTTCGGTAAAACGTTTAATAACAAAATCCAAATAATCCAAATGAACCTAAAAGTAATTGCCTTCGACGCTGATGACACCTTATTTATCAATGAAACCTACTTTGACGAAACCGAGAAAAAATTCTGTGGATTGATGGAAGATTATTTGTCGCATCAAGGCATTTCGAAGGAGTTATTCAAGATAGAAATTGGCAATCTCAAATTGTACGGTTACGGCATCAAAGGGTATATTCTCTCGATGATTGAGGCAGCAATAACCATTTCGAACCACACCATTCCCATTGAAGTTGTCGAAAAAATCATTCAATACGGAAAAGAATTACTCGAAAAACCAATCGTTTTATTAGCGGGTGTCGAGGAAACCTTGGCGGCTTTGCAAGGCAAATACAAATTAGTAGTTGCCACCAAAGGCGATTTGCTCGACCAACGCCGCAAACTACACAATTCCGGTTTAGGGCATTATTTTCACCACATCGAAGTCATGTCAGACAAGCAGGAAACCGATTATTTGGATCTCATCAAACGGTTAGAAATTCAGCCAGAGGAATTTTTTATGATTGGCAATTCCTTAAAATCGGATGTTTTACCGGTTTTGGCCATTGGCGGACACGCCGTTCATATTCCGTTTCACACGACTTGGGCACACGAAAAAATTGATCATACGGTGGTGCATGCTAATTTTCATGCTTTTGCAACCATCCAAGAAGTTTTAACGGTTATTACCTTATGAAAACACGTTTAGACCTAGAAAATTGGAACCGAAAAGAGCATTTTTTGTTCTTTAAACAAATGGAGGAACCCTTTTTTGGGGTTACTGTACGGGTAGATTGCACCAAAGGATACGCCAAAGCCAAGGAATTGGGGACTTCGTTTTTTATATACTATTTGCATAAAACATTGGTGGCAGTAAATGCGATTGAGAATTTCAAATACCGCATTTCAGTTGAGGCTATTGATGTCAATCAACAAATTGATGGTTCTGCAACCATAGGCAGAGCCGACGGTACTTTTGGGTTTTCATTAATAGAATACCACCCTGATTTTGAAGTTTTTGAGAAAATTGCACTAACCGAAATGGAACGAATTCAAAACACTACGGGACTTTTTACAAGAACTTTTGACCAGGACAATGTCATTCATTTTTCGGCGATTCCGTGGTTGGATTTTACGTCGCTTTCGCATGCTCGAAGTTATCGTTTTCCGGATAGTTGTCCCAAGATTTCGTTTGGTAAAATGACTATTTCAGAGGATGGAAAAAAATCCATGCCTATGTCCGTTCACGTGCACCACGGGTTGATGGATGGTTGGCATGTGGGACAATTTGTGGATTATTTTCAGGAATTGATGAATGAATAAAGCGCAAATTGGAATGCTGCTGAAACGAATTGTTATTCCAAAACGCAGATAAAAACTAATTTTTTTCTATTTTAGATTTTTTCAAAGATACCGCTGGATTTAGCTTGCTTTCAAGTTATAAAATAAAAAAATCGCAGTTCACAATCGAAATACGATTGTCAACTGCGACTTATTGTTGCAAGCGGAATTTATTTCCCTAAAAGCATTACTTCATTTATTACAACCTCCGTAATATAGCGTTTTTCGCCATTTTTGTCGTCGTAGCTGCGGTGGGTTAATTTGCCGTCAATGGCCACTTGAAGTCCTTTTGTCACGTATTTTTCGATGATTTCGGCAGTTTTTCCCCAAGCGGTTAATCGGTGCCATTCGGTTTGTTCTACTTTCTCGCCTTTGTCGTTTTTATAACTGTCTTTGGTTGCGAGGGTAAAATTGGCTAGTTTTTTTCCTCCGTCTAAATTTTTAATTTCTGGATCGTTTCCTACGTTCCCAATCAATTGTACTCTGTTTTTCATGTTGTTCATGGCGTGTAAATTTTAAAGTGTTAGTGTGTATATTTTTTGTAATTGAAATAAACAGTGCAATTGCGTTGTTTGATTCCGACTTGGCAAAGATGCGGTGGGTTGGGGATAGTAGTCGGTTGCTAACTGCTTACTTTCGGTTGTAACTATTTGTAACCGTTTGTAAATGGAAATTTTTTAGTATATTTGGTTGATTGTTAAACCACTCGCTAGGAAATCATGGCTTGGGATTGTTGGATATAGCGTTGTGGGATATTTGTACCGAAATGGTACTGAAGAAAATAATCGATAAGTTGGCAGACATTATCAAAAAAAATCGGAATAATTAAAATAATCTGTGGTAAATGAATCTAGAAAATCATTATAAAAAACTTTATGAAGAATCGATAAGTAAAATTTCTTCTGACAATTATGAAATTGACAATTTAATCGATTCTGAAAAAGATAAAAGGTTTGGACTAACACTTTTAATAAGACCTTCTAATGAAATTAAAAAAGAGATTCATAAATTTCTCAAAAAAATTAAAAAAATAGAGCCAAATCAATATTATTATCCAAATTCTGATATTCACATTACAGTAATGTCGATAATTTCATGTTACAACGGTTTTGATATGTCAAAAATTGATATTCAAAAATATATTGAATTGACTAAAAAATGTCTTTTAGAAGGAGTGGACTTAAATATTAGTTTCAAAGGAATCACGGCTTCACCTTCTGGAGTTATGATACAAGGATTTATGGATAATAACGAACTAAATGACATTAGGGATAGGTTGAGAAAAGAATTTAAAAACTCTAATTTAGAACAAAGTTTAGATAAAAGATATTCGATACAAACAGCGCATTCTACAATTATTCGATTTAAAACAGAATTAAGTCAAAAAGAAAAATTTTTGAAATTTTTGAATAAAAATATTAATTATGATTTTGGAACTTTTAAAGTAAATAAATTTGAGCTTGTTTATAACGATTGGTATCAAAGAGAACAATACGTGAAAAAAATATATGAATTTGTCACATAAAATTTTGTCGCTTAACATACGCAAGAAACAATTTGGGTATTAGGCTTAATAGAAAGGCGGTTTTGTATTTGAAATAATTTGTTCAAATCCCAAAAGCAACGACACCTAATTTTTGATTCTAAAACAACTAAAAAACCATAAAACCTAAAATAGCCCTGATGGAAGGGAAAATCCTTTTTTGGGGCGTTTTTCACGCAACAAAAAAGATTGGAATGACAGCAGGAATCCATACCGGCTGAAAAACCAAATCATTCGCTCCTGAACAAGCCAACAATTTGATATAAAAACAAGATGATGAAAACCTGCCTAGAATGCGCTGAAAAAATTGTGGGTCGCGAGGACAAAAAGTTTTGTAGTGACGGCTGTCGAAATGCTTACAACAACAAAATTAACAAGGACAGCACGAATTATATGCGGAATATTAACAACAAATTGCGCAAAAATTACCGTATTTTGTGTGACCTGAATGGGGATGGAAAAACCAAAACAACACGTGCCAAGCTGTTGAGTAAAGGTTTTGACTTTGAGTTTTTCACGAATATTTTGAATACCAAAACGGGAAATACCTACTATTTCCTGTACGACCAAGGCTACTTGGTATTGGATTCGGATTATTATATGCTTGTTAAAAAAGATATTTAAAATACCACAAATCTACAAAATAGCATGAAAAAAGAATACAGTTCGATAGGTTCACTGCTGCTGCTCCTATCGGTTTTAGGAATTGTTTTTGCAGCGATGAAACCGCAATCGCATGAGGATGGAGGAAAATCACTTTCGGAATTTTCGACCAAAAGGGCTTTTGCACATATTGAGGCAATGACCCAAAAACCGCATTATGTGGGATCTCTTAACCATGATGTGGTGGCCAATTATGTGGTTCAGGAACTCCAGAAACTGGGACTTGAAACGACTACGCAGGTCGGTTTTACGTTGAGTGATGGGGGAAATCTAGTGCAATCCAAAAATGTTTTGGCTCGTATAAAAGGAACCGATAGTGCCAAGAAAGCATTGCTCTTGCTCTCGCATTATGATAGCGCACCGCATTCCTACTCGCATGGCGCTAGCGATGATGCTTCTGGAGTGGCAACGATTCTTGAGAGTGTCCGGGCGTTTTTGCATTCGAAAAAAGCGCATCAAAACGATGTTATCATTCTCTTTACAGATGCCGAAGAGTTGGGTTTGAATGGCGCAGCACTGTTTGTAACACAGCACGCTTGGGCAAAACAGGTGGGATTAGTACTCAATTTTGAAGCCCGAGGTTCTTCTGGACCTAGTTATATGCTCATGGAAACCAATGCAGGAAATGCGGGCTTGGTCAAGGAGTTTGCTGCTGCAAATGCTACGTATCCGGTTTCGAATTCGTTGATGTACAGCATTTATAAAATGTTGCCTAATGATACGGATTTAACGGTTTTTAGACAACAAGGCAACATTCAAGGCTACAATTTTGCTTTTATAGACGACCATTTTAATTACCATACGGCGCAGGACGATGCCCAACATTTAGACCAAAACACTCTGGCGCATCAGGGAACGTACTTGATGCCGTTGCTGAATTATTTTTCGAATGCGAATTTGGCTGCTACAAAAGCTACTGTTGATTATGCCTATTTTACGATTCCGTTTGCGTTTATTAGCTATCCGTTTAGTTGGATTTGGCCTATGGCGATTGTGGCTCTTGCGATTTTTATTTTCCTTGTTTTTCTGGGCAAAGCCAAACGAATTATAACGTTTAGGGAAGTGGGTCGCGGTTTTTTTCCGTTTGTGGGTTCCTTGCTAGTGGCGGGTTTGGTAACGTATTTTGGCTGGAAAGGGCTGTTGTTAGTCTATCCGCAATACGGTGATTTGCTCAATGGTTTTACCTATAATGGTCATGCGTATATAGCGGCTTTTGTATTGTTGAGTTTGGCAATTTGTTTCTTGTTTTATAGTCTTTTTTCGTTCAAGAAGGTGACTATGAATCATTATGTACTGCCACTTTTGATCTGGATTAGTATCAATTTTCTTGTGGCGGTGTATTTGCCTGGAGCGGGATTCTTGATTATTCCAGTATTTTTTGGGTTGTTTGCTTTTGGTGCCTTTGTGCTAACGCAAAAATCAAATTGGATTTTTAATGTCCTTTGTGGGATTCCAACATTGCTTATTGTTGCGCCGTTTATCCAGATGTTTCCGGTTGGTTTGGGACTCAAAGTGCTTTTTGGAAGTGCAATTCTTACCGTTTTGGCATTTGGGTTATTGCTTCCTATTTTTGGGGCGTATGCCAAAAAGGGAATCTTGGCATTGCTGTTTTTTGGAGCGGCAGTTGGCTTTTTTGCCAAAGCACACCTAGCATCTGGTTACGAATCTGGGAAAGCCAAATCCAATAGCTTACTCTACGTGTATAACGCCGATACGGATAAGGCCAATTGGGTCACGTATGACACCAATCTCGATTCTTGGACAAAAACGTATTTGGGTGAAGTTCCAAAAAAGGTTCAAAAAACAGACGATTTGCCGTTGTTTAGCAAATATAATTCGGTTTTTACCTATACCGCTCAAGCACCCAAAATAAACGTACAGCAACCTACCATTGCGTTCTTGAGAGATAGTGTGGTGGGCAATGTGCGGTATCTTAAAATAAAAATCACACCCAATAGAGCAGTGAATAGGTATGATATTTTTGCCAATGAAAAAATGGATTTACATCTCTTTAAAGCCAATGGCGCAACAGTTATTGGTCAAAAAGACACGCAATTAGTCCGAAAAGGAAAGAAAATTTTGAGCTATTATGTGGTCAATAACGAACCGCTAGAACTGCAATTTAGAATCAATAGCAGCACCGTTTTTGACATGGATTTGATGGAAAGTTCCTTTGACTTGGTTACCAATCCATTGCTTAACCTCAAAAAAAGAGAGTCTTGGATGATGCCAACCCCTTTTGTCTTGAATGATGCGGTGGTGATTCGCAAAAAAATAAAACCAACTCCAGTAGTGGCTGCTCCTTTGGTCATTCCCGCAGTGTTACAACCCATTGCAAAGGATAGTTTGAAGTAAGTAGTATTGGTTTTAGTTCCCAAATGCTGTCGTTTCAAAACCGTAAATACTATAATTAGTTTCCATAATTATGTAACAATTTGCGGCTGTAATTCCGTCATTTTTACATAAAGAAATTCGTTATGAAAAAATGTATAGCATTACTTGGAATTATATTAGCGCTTACTACTTTGTCCTGCAAACAAGCGGAAGCCGAAAATAGTCCAAAAACGGTTAAAATTGTCCAAAAAAAGCCTGTTCGAAAAGCCCCAAAAGCAGTTTCCTATACTTTTCAAAATCCTAAAAAGTGGTTGAAAACAAACCAAAGTACGGCTAATTTGGAAATTGCTTTGGCAGTAAATCGCACTGATAAAGCGTTTTTTGTCAAAATGGATTCCGTGATTATCCCAACAGATATGACTGGCGATATGGCTTTTTATTTGCCTTTTCCTATGCAGGTTCCTTATTTAGAGCAGGTAGAAAAAATCATTTTCTTTTCCTATCCAACGCAAACTTTTGCGGCTTATGAAAATGGAATCTTGGTTTATACTGGACCAACAAATATGGGTAGAAAAAAAGATCCTACGCCCACAGGATTGTTTTTTACGAACTGGAAAGCCGAGGAAACAACGAGTACCTTTGATGATGAATGGAAATTGCTTTGGAATTTTAACATCGAAAACAAAAAAGGAATTGGGTTCCACCAATATGATTTGCCCGGTTATCCTGCCTCGCATTCGTGCTTGCGATTGCACGAAAAAGATGCTAAATCGCTATACGAATGGGCAGATCAATGGGTTTTAATCAACGACGAAAATGTGAAATTTAAGGGAACTCCGGTAATCGTTTTTGGAAGTTATGATTTTGATGCGCCAAAACCGTGGTTGCAATTGGTTCAAAATCCAAAAGCATTAACAATCACTACAACTGAAATTGAAAAAATCACTTCGCCCTATCTACAAACCATTTTGATGGAACAAGAAAAAAAGAAAAATAGTAAGTAATACACGATATTCGATTTAAAAATAAATTCGTGTTCATTGGTATAGCTACTACAACTTTCAAATGGTTTGAATTTAAACTACTTTTGAGCAATTATTTTTTTTATGATGACTCAAATTAGTATTCTTGGTTGCGGTTGGTTGGGTTTGCCTTTGGCGAAAGCCTTATTAGAAAAGGGATGCGTTGTAAAAGGATCTACGACATCGCCAGAGAAACTTTCGATGTTAGAAAACTCCGGTATTCAACCCTATCTAATCGCTCTTTCCGAAGAGGAAATAGCCGGAAATTGTGACGGATTTCTTGAAAATTCTAAAATTTTGATTATCGATGTCCCGCCAAAACTCCGTGGGTCAAATACAAATGCTATGACTTCGACACGGAAGACATTTGTAGAAAAGATAAAAAACACACTGCCTTTTATAGAAAAATCGAGTATCGAATGCGTGCTTTTTATTAGTTCCACATCGGTGTATGGAGATGGAAATCAATGTACTGTGACTGAAGAAACTAAAACGGGTCCCGATACAGAAGGAGGGAAGCAACTAGTTGAAGTAGAGCAACTTTTGCAAAAAAATACTGCTTTCAAAACTACGATTCTCCGTTTTGGGGGCTTGATTGGCGAAGACCGAAATCCTGTAAAATTCTTGGCAGGTCGAGAAAATATCGAAAATCCAACGGCTCCTATAAACCTTATTCATCAAGACGATTGCATTGGGATTGTCCTTAAAATTCTGGAAACTAATTCTTGGGGAAATACCTTTAATGCGGTGTCGCCTTTTCATCCCACACGTGAGGCATATTATACTCAAAAAGCGATTGCTATGGATTTGGCTTTGCCAAAATTTAATCATTCCCAGCCCTCGGTTGGAAAAACAATTGGGAGCGACAAAGTGAGTTCGGTTTTAAAGTATACCTTTGTGCAAACAACTTTATAACTTGAAAAATAGCATAAAATCGGCTTTTTTATCCAAAATAAATGCCATTGGTTTACCCATTTTAGCCTTGTGTTGGGTGAGTTTTATTTGGGGAACCACTTGGTTGGCCTCAAAGGAAGGAGTGAAACACATGCCCGCTTTGCAACTAGCCGCCATCAGACAATTTATAGGTGGCGCGCTGTATCTTGGCTTTTTTTGGTACAAAAAAACTCCTTGGCCAAAGGGAAAACAATGGAAATCAATCCTGATTTTGAGTATTCTTAATTTTGTATTGAGCAATGGGTTGAGTACTTGGGGCGTAAAATATATTAGTAGTGGTTTGGGTGCTATTATTGGGGCTTTGGTTCCTTTGTGGGTTGTTATTATTAGCTTTTTTAAAGGCGAACGATTAGCACGATTATCGGTTTTGGGGCTGGTCATTAGTTTTGGTGGCGTGTGTGTTATTTTTTACGACCACCTCACTGATTTCTTGAAACCCGACTTCCGATTTGGTATTTTAATATCCATAATTTCGACAGTGACTTGGGCTTTTGGTACGTTGTATACCAAGAAAAAAGCAGCCTGTTTTAATCCCTATTTTAGTTTAGGATTGCAAATGTTTATTTCCAGTATTTTACTGTTTGCTTTTGTTGGTGCCACAGGAACATCCGTTAGTTTGAGTGCAATTCCTATGATTTCGTGGGTATCCATTGGGTATTTAGTCGTGTTTGGCTCGGTGCTTACATTTATTGCGTTTATCTATGCGTTGCAACATTTGCCCGCTTCCATCAATAGTATTTATGCGTATATCAACCCCATTGTTGCGGTACTTATTGGGGCTTTTATAGCCCATGAACCGCTTAATAGTGCCATTGCTATTGGCGGTGCAGTAACTTTGGGCGGATTGTATTTAGTCAATTATGGCATACGGAAAGCAAGGAAGTAGTTTCAAATTATTTTTAAATAGATTCCTTTTCTCTAGTATATTATATAGTTCTACCACTAATTGAATGGATTTTAAAATTGAATTATACGAATCCAATAATCATTAGAATTTGTGCAATTCAATTTTAAAAATTGTGTTAATTCGTGAAATTGCTTCGCCTATTCTATCGCTCGGGCAATGTCATTAAGTTAAGGAAGGAATTATAAAATTAGCACGCAGATTCAGCAGATTCGGCAGATTTTTTCCTCTTTTTTCTGCGTAAATCTGCGAAATCTGCTTGAAAATAAAAAGAGTAATTTCTTAACTTAATGACATTGATCACTCGGGTTGTGGTAGATTTTTTTTGCCCACACAATTCATAGTAAACTTTTATAAACAGTATTGGTATTACTTTCTTCACCACAAAAAAATGCCAACTTATTGCAAAATAAGTTGGCGTTTTTAATTTTAAAAAAAAGGTAAACTACCAGATTTTCACTCGTTTTTCGGGTGTGATGTACATGCCGTCTCCTGTTTTTATAGAAAAGGCATTGTAGAAAGCATCGATGTTTTGTACGGGTACATACGCGCGGTACATGCCTGGCGAATGCGGGTCTGTTTTGACTTGACTTTTGATGGCTTCGTCTCTCATTTTGGTTCTCCAAACGGTAGCCCAAGAAATAAAGAAGCGTTGCTCTGGCGTATAGCCATCGATTAGACCTGGATTGCCGTTTTCTTTTAGGTACATTTGCAACCCATCATAAGCGGCATTTACACCACCTAAATCGCCTATGTTTTCGCCTAGTGTAAATTTACCATCTACATGAATGCCAGGCAAAGGTTCCAAGGCACTGTATTGATCTGCGAGTGCGGTGCCTAAGGCTGTAAATTGTTTTAAATCTTCGGCGGTCCACCAGTCTACTAGATTGCCATCGGCGTTGTAGCGTGCGCCTGAATCGTCAAATCCATGCGAAATTTCGTGTCCTATTACAGCTCCTATTCCGCCATAATTCACGGCTTCATCGGCGTTGTAATTGTAAAAAGGAGGTTGCAATATAGCAGCTGGAAATACAATTTCGTTATAGGATGGGTTGTAATAGGCATTGACCGTTTGTGGTGACATGCCCCATTCTGTTTTGTCTACTGGTTTGGGTAATTTATCGGCATCTTCTTGAAAGGTCCAACGAGAAAGATTGTGCATGTTTTCGAAATAGCTTCCTCCTTCGGTAGGACTTTTTATGGTTAACGCCGAGTAGTCTTTCCATTTATCAGGATACCCAATTTTGATGGTTATTTTGTTCAGTTTTTCGATGGCTTTTACTTTGGTTTCTGGAGACATCCAAGGCAAATTATTAATTCGAATTTCGTAAGCACGAATCACGTTTTTAATCATTTTTTCGGCTTTGACTTTGGCTTCAGCCGGAAACATTTTCTCTACATACAATTTCCCTAAAGCTTCGCCAATCATGGCATTTACGGTTTGCAAGGCTTTGTCTTCACGAGGACGTTGCTTGATGGCACCCGTCAATGTTTTGCCATAAAAGTCAAAATTAGCGGCTTCGATAGTGGTTGTTAAGCGACCTGTATTGGCGTTTAAAAGTGTCCAACGGAGGTATGATTTCCAATCGGCAATTTTATTTTGGGCAAAAATAGTTTGCAACGCCTTCATGTATCTAGGTTCCGAAACGATAATTGTATCTAATTTTTGTAATCCAAGACCATTAAAATAAGCTTCCCAATTGATGGCTGGCGTCATTTTTTGCAAATCGGCAATGGTCATTGGGTTGTATTGCAAGCGGCTGTCTCTGCGTTCTACACGATTCAATCTTGGATTTGAAAGCGCGGTTTCTACAGCCAAAACTTGGTGTGCACTTGCAGTAGCTTGTGCTGGTTTTTCGCCAATAAAAGCAAACATTCGTGCTACATGCAGTTCGTATTTGGCTCTTTTTTCTTTAGAATCTTTATCGTCTGCGGAGTAGTAATCTTTGTCAGACAATCCGAGTTTTCCTGGCCCAAGATTTACCGAGTTTTTGATGCTATTTTTGTCATCGGCACCAATATAAATACCAAAAAAACCAATGCCACCAATGGGTTCCATCTCTATCAAAAGTTTTTGAAGGTCTTGAATGGTTTTGATCTTATCAATTTTGGCTAAATACGGTTTCAAAGGCGCAATTCCTTGCTTGTTTCTCGCAACAGTGTCGAGAATTGATTTGAAAAGATTGACGGCTTTTCCTTGATCCGTATTGGATTTATAAACAGGATTTTTGGCCGCTTCTTTCAGGATTGCTAGGGCATCTTTGTCGGTTTTTTTTAATAACTCATTAAAACTTCCCCAAGAGGTTCGGTCACTTGGAATTTCGGTTTTATCCAACCAAGTTCCGTTTACAAAACGAAAGAAATTATCGTTTGGCTTGACGGATTTATCCATAAATGTAACATTAAGCCCAGGTTCTGTTGGTTTTGCAACGGTTTGAGCCTGCGTTTCTGAAAGCCCAATAATTAGTGGAATCACAAAAATAAAGGGGTTAGCGAAGATTTTTTTCATTTTTCAAAATGGTTTAGACGTTATTACAAACATATTAATACTATTTTTAATAAAATGTTAATTTTAAATATAATTTCAATACGTTAAATATTTCGTTACCAAAGCTTCGTTTTGTATTTTTGTGGCGCACTTTTTTGAAAAAGGAAAAACCCAGTAGTTGCATTCTAGATTTTGTGTTTTTTTTGATTTTTTCAACCCAAAAAATAATTTTAAAACGCCTCATGAAGTCACTTTTTTATAAATACCGAAAATTTTTTGCCGTTTTGTTCGTCTTTTCTAGCATTACCATTTACTTGTTTTATAGCGCTTTGAAACCTGCGAAAACCTTGCCTATTTATAATCCATCCGATGTTAATCCAGAATTAGTCGATAGTACGATGCAATATATTAGCAAAGACCACCAGATTGCTGATTTTAAGTTTGTCAACCAAAACGGAAAAACCATTACCCAAAAAGATTACGAAGGCAAAATATATGTTGCTGATTTTTTCTTCACCACTTGCGGTTCAATTTGTCCAAAAATGACAACCAATCTTGCCGAAGTACAAAAAGCCATCAAAAACAATCCAAAAGTGATGCTACTTTCGCACACCGTTTTTCCAGAAATTGATAGTATTCCTGTGCTAAAAGCCTATGCTTTGAAAAACGGCGTTATCGATAGCAAATGGAACTTGGTTACGGGCGATAAAAAAGAAATTTATACGCTGGCCAGAAAGTCCTATCTTGCCGTAAAACTAGGAAAGCCAGAACAATTATACGATATGGTACACACTGAAAACTTTGTTTTGGTGGATCAAAAAAGACGGGTTCGTGGGTTTTATGACGGCACCAAAAAAGAGGATATGACCCGCTTGATTGAGGATATTAATTTTTTGTGTACACAATAAGTAAGCAACTCCTATTGGCATTCTTTATTTTTGCTTAAGATTTGGTACAAAACTGATAATTATCATTTGGGTTTGTATTAAAAGATGTATTTTTGCAATCTTAATTCAATCTAAATAAGGCTTGCAAACAACGATACATTCTCTCAAAAAAGGCGAAAAAGCCATTATCAAAGATTTTGATATTGATGCCGTGCCTTTAAAATTATTAGAAATGGGTTGTTTACCTGGGAACCAAGTCGAATTATTACAAATTGCCCCTTTTGGAGATCCGTTGTATTTGAACGTAAATGGCTCACACGTAGCCATCAGGATTGAAACTGCCCGCCAAATCGAAGTTGAAAAAATCAAAAGATAACCGGTAATGAGCCTCAAAAATATAAATGTTGCTCTTATAGGCAATCCCAATGTAGGTAAAACTTCGGTTTTTAATCAACTCACAGGATTGAACCAGCAAGTGGGAAATTATCCCGGAATTACTGTAGAAAAAAAGATTGGTTTTTGTAAATTACCTACCAATATCAAAGCCAATATCCTAGATTTACCGGGTACTTACAGCCTAAATGCTAGTTCTATTGACGAAAGTGTGGTGATTGAACTTTTGCTAAACAAAAAAGATCGCTTGTATCCTGATGTCGCTCTTGTGGTGACCGATGTTGAAAATCTTAAAAGAAATTTACTCCTTTTTACCCAAATAAAAGATTTAGAAATTCCCACCATTCTAGTCATTAATATGGCGGATCGAATGAAGCACAAAGGAATTTCGCTTGATATTCCGTATCTTGAGGAACATTTGAAAACAAAAATTGCCTTGATTAGTTCCCGAAAAGGCTACGGAATTGAAGAATTAAAAAAATTAATTGTCACCTACAAATCGATTTCGAGTGAGCCGTGTTTGAACGCTTCGAGCATCGATCCCGAGTATTTTGATGGCTTGCGTGCTACTTTTCCAAACCAGTTGTTGTACAAATTGTGGTTGGTAATTACCCAAGATGTGAATTTTTTGAATCTAGAACGAAAGGAAATTAAAAATTCATATACTAAATCCCACTCGGATTTGAAGCGGTTGCAGCAAAAAGAAACTATCAAACGCTACCAGTTTATAAACGATGTGCTCAAGCAAGGACTTCAAGTTGATGCCTCGATAGCCAAGGATTTCCGCAGCGTTCTAGACCGAATACTCACTCATAAAATATGGGGTTATGTGATTTTCTTTGTCATATTATTTGGTATTTTCCAATCTATTTTTGTGTGGTCAAAAGTACCAATGGATTTTATAGACACGACTTTTGCTTCCTTAAGTTCCTTGGCTAGCCAGAAATTACCAGCAGGAGTTTTGACGAATTTAATTGCCCAAGGAATTATTCCTGGTATTGGGGGGATTTTGATTTTTATACCACAAATCGCCTTTTTGTTTCTCTTTATTTCTATTCTCGAAGAAAGCGGTTATATGAGCCGAGTGGTTTTTTTGATGGACAAAATCATGCGTAAATTTGGACTTTCGGGCAAGAGTGTCGTTCCTTTAATTTCGGGGACAGCCTGTGCTATTCCTGCAATTATGGCCACCAGAAATATCGAAAACTGGAAAGAAAGACTCATTACCATTCTCGTTACTCCGTTTACCACCTGTTCCGCTCGATTACCCGTTTATGCGATCATTATTGCTCTAGTGATTCCTGATGAACGCCTTTTTGGGATTATCAATATGCAAGGATTAACGCTTATGTTGTTGTATCTTTTGGGTTTTGGAATGGCTATTTTCTCGGCTTATATTTTGAATAAAATTCTAGAAATCAAAGGTAAAACATACTTTATTGTAGAAATGCCTAATTATAAATTACCGCTTTTTAAGAATGTAGCCATCAATGTTATCGAGAAAACCAAAGCGTTTATTTTTGGTGCGGGCAAAATCATTTTGGCCATATCTATCGTTTTGTGGTTTTTGGCTTCGTATGGACCAGGCAAACAGTTCAAGAATGCCGAAACTATTATTATTGAAAAAACCAAAAGTAATCCGTTGTCCAAAACAGCACTTGATAACGCTATCGCTTCGCAAAAACTAGAAAATTCGTACATTGGAATAATGGGAAAAGCGATTGAACCAGCTATTTCGCCTTTGGGTTATGACTGGAAAATAGGTATTGCCATCATCAGTTCGTTTGCAGCAAGAGAAGTATTTGTAGGTACCTTGGCAACGATTTATAGCGTGGGCGACTCGGATAACGAGAACACGATTAAAAACAAAATGCAAGCCGAAATAAATCCCGAAACAGGCGCCAAAATATTCAATTTTGCCTCGGGAATATCACTACTTTTATTCTATGCTTTTGCCATGCAATGTGCCAGTACACTTGCTATCACCAAGAAAGAAACCAATACTTGGAAATGGCCTTTAGGACAACTTATTTTTATGAGTGGCTTGGCGTATCTTGTAGCTTTAATTGCCTATCAACTTCTTAAATAAAGCCGTATGATTCAGGAAATTATTGCTTTTGGAATATTGGTCTTGGCACTTTTTTACCTCCTAAAAAAGTACTTTTGGAAGAAAAAAAATTCCGATAAAAATTGCGGCAGTGGTGATTGCGGCTGCAGCTAATTCGCTTTCACAAAGTAATCACTAATAATTTCATCTAAAATCGTTAATTCGCAATTACCACTTTTATTTTGTTAGACAAATCAAAGGCTTCTTCGGTAAAAATTAAATTTTGGAGGAATCTATACAGGTTTGATTATAGGTTTTGGGAATGATTCTGGGTTTGCCCTAAAATGCAAAAAAGCCATTCACAATAAAGTGAAAAGCTTTTCATTGGTCTAACTACTAAACCGCGCTACGAGTTACAAATTCGTAGCAAACAACACAACTAGCTTTCGATACTAAATTTGGGCAAAAAAGCCTTTCAGTTACGAAAGGCTTTCCCCAATATGAGCGGTCTGGACGGGACTCGAACCCGCGACCCCATGCGTGACAGGCATGTATTCTAACCAACTGAACTACCAAACCTCTACTTTACTACTTCACTATCGCCTTATTTTTATAGGGTTTCAGTGAACTTGTTTGCGGTGGCAAATATACAATAGATTTCTGTTTATGCAAGCGTTTTTATGAAAAAAAATCAATAAATTTTGGGCTCGCTATCCAAAGTTTTGTTTTTCAATTAAATAGGTGGTCATTATTTTTTCAAAACTTTCGTGAACGCCTACAGGAATGTACTTTATCTTGTTTTGAGCACAGGTTAATGCTAGCTTTTTGAAGTAGTTTTCGACTTGTTTTTCGTATTCTTGTTTGATAGTATCGGCAAAAACGGCTATTTCTTCTCCTGTTTCTACATCAATAAATTTCCTTGGTGCATTGTCAAAGTCAAAAATAACCTCGGTTTTATGATCAACAACATGAAACAAAACCACTTTATGCTTGTTGTGTTTTAAATGTTGCAAGGCGGTAAACAACTTTTCATCGCTACCCAAATGAAACATATCGGCAAACAGGATTACCATCGAACGGCGGTGTAATTTCTCGGCTATTTGATGCAAAAACGGAATCGCATCCGTTGTTTTTGGAGTTTTCGAAGCTGTCAATACGCCTTCAAGCGCATTCAAAATCATGCGGTGGTGGCGATCACTACCCTTTTCGGGCGCATAATACTCATACCTATCCGAATACACACTTAAACCCACGGCATCTCGTTGTTTTTTTAACAAATTCATTACAACTGCCGCTGCCAGAACCGAAAATCCAATTTTGTTTTCATAAAACAACTGATTCGGTTTCAAAACAGGATAGTGCATCGAGGACGAATTATCAATGATGATGTGACACCTCATATTGGTTTCCTCCTCATACCTTTTGGTGTACAACCTATCAGTCTTGGCAAATAATTTCCAGTCGATGTGCTTGGTACTCTCGCCGGCATTATACTCTTTATGTTCTGCAAACTCTGCCGAAAATCCATGATAAGGACTCTTGTGCATTCCGGAAATAAAGCCTTCTACGACTTGATTGGCCAGCAGTTCTAAATGGTCAAAACGAGTTATTTCGGCTAGTTGCGATTCGATTTTCATAATTCAAATGTATGAAAAGATGGACTGAATTAAAAACAAAATTGATGCTTCATTCATTTTTTGACCAATAAAAAAAGGCTTGACTTTCGCCAAACCTTTATATCTCATTACTTGCTCAAAAACGAGAGCGAAAGTGTTTATTACAACAATGCGTCTAAACTATCCGCGTAAGTTTGTTTTGGAGCAACACCTACTTGTTTTCCTACTACTTCGCCGTTATGAAAAACCAACACCGTTGGAATGTTTCTCACACCATATTTTGCAGCAAATTCTTGGTTTGCATCAACATCTACTTTCCCAATTACGACTTTTCCTTCGTATTCCGTACTCAATTCGTCAATGATTGGTCCCACCATGCGACAAGGCCCACACCATGCTGCCCAAAAATCTACCATAACTGGTTTTGTTGACTTCAAAACTACTTCTTCAAAAGTAGCATCTGTTATTGCTAATGCCATAATATCTGTATTTAAATTAATGCTTAATTGTTTAAAATTTCAAATTAGAGTACAAATTTAGAAATTAAAAACCATTCCAATGCTATTCCTAAATTAGTTTTGGTTATGCGTGCATTACCGTTTGTTATTTTTATACATTTTAATGCCATTTTAAGTTAAAATTTGCGGTAAAGAAAAAATGAACATTTTATATTGCTGTAAATTCTAACTTAAAATGGTATGAGGAGCACAACAACCCGTTTTATAACAAGACTCGTCCTGCTGTTCGTTCTATCTTTCCTGCCGAACCCCGGCAGGAAAGGATGCCACTTCCATCAGGGCTAAACGAAAAATACTATTGGGAAAAAGTAATTTTAGTTGTAATTTTTAATTTTTACGTTTTACCGTCATTATTTGTTCATGATTTTTTTTGGAAAAATCTGGATTTCTTTCCCCATTAAATTCCAAATCATTAAAAACTCATTTTCAGTTATTGGTTTAATTACTCCAGAAATTCTTCCTATTTCTTTATTTTCTTTTGATTGTCCGCAATTACCCATAACACAATAAAAAGCCTTATATTTGATAAAAAAAAACGATGAATCTATTCAATT
>NZ_VJZT01000016.1 GCF_007097245.1 Flavobacterium restrictum
ACATATCTAGAAACGCTTAAATAGGATACAGAAGGAAGGATGTTCCAATTGTCTTTTACAGCAAATGGTTGAGAGAAGTGCTTCTCAAAAAAGCCTAATTTGCCATTACTTGCACTTGTTCTTGTGTCTACGGCATTAACTCCTATTGAGACTGCCCATGGGTTGTTACTGTCTTGTGCGTGAGAAGTTAAACCCATCACCATTAAAGCAGCAACTAAAAGTTTGTTAAGGTGTTTCATACTTAAATTTGTTAAGTTTTTTAATTAATAAAATTTTGAAGATTAAATCATGTCAAATAGTAAAAAAAGATGCAATCTTTATTTTTGTTTCCATTCGAGTATTTTAATTTTCTTTTATATGTACAAACCGATATAGGTTTGAAATATTCGGTAAAAGTACTGTTTTTTATTAATAAAAAAGCAGTATTTATTTTGCATTAAAACATTTTGTAAAAAACAAAATTTTAATCCCTATTAATTGAGAAATAATGATCAAGCATAAGATTATTGAATTAAAATCGAAAATTATTCAAAAACACAAGGCGTGTGTAATTTTATAAATAGACAATAAATTTAGATTAATGATGATGTATTTACTCAAACACGTTTTTGTTTGCGTTTTATAAATAAAAAAAAGCCGTTCAATTAAGAACGGCTTTTTAAAATATTTTTTTTTAATATTATTTGATATTAACTTTCATTCCATCAACACCACCAACATAAATAACTTCTGTTCTTCTGTTTGTAGCTCTACCTTCTTTAGTTTTATTAGAAGCAACTGGTTGCGTTTCTCCATAACCATGAGACTCTAAATTAGCAGCAGAAATTCCTCTTGCAATTAAAGCGTCAACAACAACTTTAGCTCTATCTTCAGAAAGTTTTTGGTTTAATTTGTCAGAACCTGTACTATCAGTGTGACCATTAATACTGAATTTAGCAGTTGGGTAGTTTTTTAGTATTTCTTTGATAGCATCTAATCTAGTAGAGTTTTCACCTTTTCTAGCATCGCTTAAAGTAGCTTTACTTGATGTAAAATAAATAGCTCTTGCATTAACTCTAAGTGCTTCAACATCAGTTTGAGTTAGTTCTGGACACCCTTTGTTGCTAGCAGGACCAGCCACTATAGGACAATCATCTTCAGTATCTGGAACACCATCTTTGTCTGCATCTAATATTGGACATCCTTGGTTAGCTATAGGGCCAGCTACAGTAGGACATTTGTCATCTTTATCAGCAAGACCATCTCCGTCAGTATCAGGACATCCTTTGAAAGCAGCTAAACCAGCAACTTCAGGACAAGCATCATCTTTATCAGCAATTCCGTCTCCATCAGTATCAGGACAACCGTTCAAAGCAGCTAAACCAGCAACTTCAGGACAAGCATCGCTACCGTCAATGATTCCGTCTCCATCTGTATCAGGACAACCGTTGAATTGTTTCAAACCAGCAACTTCAGGACAAGCGTCGTCTTTGTCATAAATACCATCTCCGTCTGTATCTTTTCCTCCAAATTTGAAAGTAAGACCTAAAACGTGTTGTACATATGAAGGAGAATCAATTACTCCCATATTATCTTCTCTATCTCCAAACGATTTTTTGTAAGTAGAAGAGAAAGAAAGACCTACATTTTCAGTAAACCATAGTGTCAAACCTAAACCCATATTTACAGTACCATAGCTATCTTTTCCTAGGAAAGTATAACCACCACCAACATGAAGATCTGGATCGATTACTTTTGATTTAATTAATTCCATGAAACTGTATTTTACGGTACCATCAACACCATAATACATTAAATCACCAGGATTAGTTACATAGATAAATCTTGAATCTCTAATAGCGGCATGACTATTTGAAATATCATAATAAACAGCTTTAGTGATTTTGTTAACAGATCCAGCAAGTCCGAAAGTAAATCCAGAGCCTACATATCTAGAAACGCTTAAATAGGATACAGAAGGAAGGATGTTCCAATTGTCTTTTACAGCAAATGGTTGAGAGAAATGCTTCTCAAAAAAGCCTAATTTGCCATTACTTGCACTTGTTCTTGTGTCTACGGCATTAACTCCTATTGAGACTGCCCATGGGTTGTTACTGTCTTGTGCGTGAGAAGTTAAACCCATCACCATTAAAGCAGCAACTAAAAGTTTGTTAAGGTGTTTCATACTTAAATTTTTTAATTACAATTTAGTTAATTACAGGCAAAAGTAATACGTAATTTTTAAAATACAAAATGAAATGTTAAAAAAAACCTACAAACTGAAAAAAATTTAACTATTAAAGCAATTTAAGTTCGTTTCCTACGGCTATAAATGCTTCTATTGCGGTATCTAAATGCTGTTTTGTATGACTTGCAGATAGTTGCACTCTAATTCTAGCTTTCTCTTTTGGCACTACAGGAAAAAAGAACCCAATTACATAAATCCCTCTTTTTAATAATTCATTTGCCATATTTTGTGCTAATTTGGCTTCATAAAGCATTACAGGAACAATTGCGGAGTCACCATTTATGATGTCAAAACCTGCTTTTATCATTCCGTTTTTGAAATAATTGGTATTCCATTCCAGTTGGTCTCGCAAAGAATTGTCTTTTTCTAGCAATTCGAAAACCTTTATAGATGCTCCAACTATTGCTGGTGCTAACGAATTGGAAAATAAATACGGTCTGGAACGCTGCCGCAAAATTTCAATAATTTCTTTCTTGGCAGTTGTATAACCCCCCATTGCTCCACCAAGTGCCTTGCCTAAAGTGCCTGTTATGATATCAACTCTACCCAATACTCCTTTGGCTTCTAGTGTTCCTTTGCCCGTTGCACCTATAAAACCGGCAGCATGACATTCATCGACCATGACCATTGCGTCGTATTGATCGGCTAGATCGCAAATTTTATCTAGCGGTGCTACCACGCCATCCATAGAGAAAACGCCATCGGTAACTATGAGTTTAAAACGAGTTCCTTTTTGGGTAGCTGCTATTAATTGCTTTTCGAGATCCTCCATATTCGAGTTTTCGTATCGATATCGTGCCGCTTTACACAAACGAACCCCATCAATTATTGAAGCATGATTCAAACTGTCCGAAATGATACAATCCAATTCGCCTAACAAGGGTTCAAAAACGCCGCCATTGGCATCAAATGCTGCGGCATACAATATTGTATCTTCGGTGCCGTAGAAATCAGCTATTTTTTTTTCTAATTTTTTATGAATATCCTGCGTGCCACAAATGAATCGCACCGATGACATTCCAAAACCATGCGAATCCAAAGCGTCTTTTGCCGCTTGAATTACTTCGGGATGTGACGACAATCCAAGATAATTATTAGAACAAAAATTCAAAACCGTTTTGCCATTTACAATGATTTCGGCTCCTTGTGGCGAAGTAATAATTCGCTCCGATTTGAAAATTCCGTTGTCTTCTATACTTTGAAGTTCGGATTGCAAGTAGTGTTGAATTTTTCCGTACATGATTTTAATTCTTTTGGTTTACAATTTAAAGTGACACATTGAACAATACAAAAATACGTTTTTGTAGCTTCCAATTTCTTTCTTTGGTGACTAGGATGCTAAATTTACAACAGCAATTTTTGCTCCTATATATACAAGTGCTTTCTTGACCACTTTCAAACCCATTTTTTCAATGGCTTGTTGGTAGTTTTCTAATTGCGTTTGGTATTTGGGCTGATGGCTTCCCGTTTTATAATCTAACAGAAAAACGTCTCGCTTTTTGGTCACCACCATTCGGTCTGGCTTGATGGTAGTTCCTTCTTTTTGAATAATTGTTTGCTCATTCAGCACTTCATTTCCAGCTTCAAAATAGCTAGAAAGTTCCGGATGATTTACAATTTCTAAAATCGTTTTAGCAACGGTTTCCTTTTGATTAAAAGTAATCAACCCGTTTTCGATGGCTTTTGTAATGGCCAAATCCACGTCGGTTTTGGTTTTTACAAACGATAAAATTTCGTGAATTACATTACCGTATTCAATGGCTTCTTGCTGATGCGTTCCCCACATGAGCGATTCGCGTTGGGCAATTTTTATGTTTTTGGGGTCTAAAATTCTAGAAACAAACGGAATCACTTTTAGTTCTTTTAATTTTTGACTTTCGGCTGACAATTTTTTAGATTCTCCAAAATGGTATTCCAATTGGTCCTCGCTATAAAGTTGCAAATGAATTAAATAATGAATAAAAAAAGTAGCCATATTATTAGGGAAAACGCCTTCTTTATTGGGTTTGAAATTTTGCGAAATGACATACAATTGCTCCTCGGCTCTGGTCAAAGCCACATACAAAACATTAATATTATCCAGTAATTGCTCCTCTATTTTTTGATCGTAAACCAATTTTGCTTCTTTGCCAAAACCTTCTACCGCTTTGCTATTATCAATCAAAACTTTAGGTAAATTGATATTTTCTTCCTCAAAATTTATCCAAAGTTTATCCTTTCTTTGGGAACTATAATTTTCTTCTGCAAAAGGGAAAATCACCACAGGAAACTCCAATCCTTTGGATTTGTGAATGGTCATAATATGAACGGCATCGCTTCCTTCTGGCGATGGAATTCGGAATTTCTCGGAGTTTTTGCTCCAAAAATCCAAAAAGTCAACGATTCCTGCTTGGTTGCGAATGTCTCTTTCGAGAACAATATCTAGAAAATGTTGCAAATACGCATTTCCATTTTTTAGGGTCAAAAATTTTGAAATTATGATTTCTACCGCTTCATAAAGTGCTTTCTTGCGCATGTTTTCAAAGGTTAATTCAATGTCAAATTGAAGCAACCATTGCTCAAAATCGGATTCCTTTACTTGTTTCATTCCTTCCGAAATAAAATCATGAATTCCCATTCCTGTTGTATTATTTTGAGCTAAATATTCCAAGAAATACGCCTTTGATTCTAAATCGGCATTGTTATTCAAATATTTTAATAAATGAATGATGAAGCGAACTTCGGTGGCATTTTGAATCAACAAAGTCTCGGACGAAAGTATGGGAATGCCTTGCTCGATAAGGTAATTGGCAATGGCAGTTCCGTTTTTTTTATGCCGAATCAAAACGGCTATATCGCTGTATTTGAACCCTTTT
Organism: Flavobacterium restrictum; assembly: GCF_007097245.1. Taxonomy (GTDB): domain Bacteria; phylum Bacteroidota; class Bacteroidia; order Flavobacteriales; family Flavobacteriaceae; genus Flavobacterium; species Flavobacterium restrictum. The sequence continues at coordinate 5,083 of NZ_VJZT01000016.1, forward strand.
TGACGTACTTTTATAATCGTATTTAAAGTCCCCAAAACATACAAATCGGTTTTGTCTAAAGCTTCCTCATCGTCATCGTCTGTTTTTTCGATTTCTGGTAAAAAAGAAATATTCACATAACCGCCCGTTTTGGAATTTGGTTTTTGATGGCTGTGATTTTCATATAAATCCTTGTAATCTTCCTCCTTAAAATCTGCTGACAAAAGCTTAAAAAACCGGTTGTTGAAAGCAATCACTTCGGAGTAACTGCGGTAATTTTTATCGAGATGTTCCAGTACTTTCTCGGGATTATTAAATGGATTTTGGTCTTTGCTCAAGGCAATAAATTGTTCCGCTTTGCCACCACGCCAGCGGTAAATAGATTGTTTAGGATCGCCCACAATCATCAACGTTCCTTTTTCGCCATCAATTTCGCTGGATGTGGCGTTGTCAATAAGCGGAATCAGGTTTTGCCATTGCATCTCGGACGTGTCCTGAAATTCGTCTATAAAAAAATGGCGGTAGCGTTCGCCCAATCGTTCGTAAATAAAAGGGGCAGGCTGGTTTTGAATTTCCCTGTAAATAATAGCGTTGAATTTCGAGATAGAAAGCACGTTTTGTTCCTCTTGAATTTTAGCCAATTCGTTGCTAACGGTGTTCAATAACGACAAAGGCGTGATGTTTTTCAGGAACGCCTTATAAAAATTTATCTTTTCAAAAGCTTTATAAATACGAGCTAAAAACTGCAATAAATCAGGAATTATGTTTTCGATAATCGCTCTGTCTTTGGCGGTTTTATTGATTTTTATGTCGTCAAATTCGTGGTAGGTTTTGTTTTTAGGATTGAATTTTCCTTCTTGAATGCTCAATAAATGCTTGGGAAAATGTCCTGCCGAAAAGGATTTAATATCAATACCATTTTTATCTATAAGCGCTAATGCTTCGGTGGCAAAATCGGCACTTTCCTTTTCTAAAACGGTACACAGTTTTGCTAATTTGGTTTTAATTTCGATAAAATCACCAATGGATTTGTCCTGAAAATGGGTAATTTCGTTTCTGTTATTTTCGTTCAAAACCAACCGTCCTGTTTCGAGAATTTCTCGTGAAATATCCCAAGATTTATCGTCATCGGTTTTTTCCATCGTGAAATCAATGAGCAATTTGGTCAAGGTTTCATCCTCGCCAGCTTGTGCTATGATGGCATCAACGGCTTCAATAAGAAGATTTTCGGTGTCTAAAGTCACTTCAAAAGTCATGGGTAAACCCAAATCATGGGCAAACGCCCGAATGACTTTGTGCGTAAATTTATCGATGGTCGAAATATCAAAAGCAGCATAATTATGAATGATATGCTTGATTATTTGTTGGGATTTGGTCTTGATTTGAATAATCGAAAGCTCCGTGTCAACGGCTAAATCTTGCATCAAATCCTGTGCTTTTTCGCTAGGTTCGTCCTTGGCAAATTCAGATAAACTGCCTACGATTCTGGACTTCATTTCGTGAACCGCTTTGTTGGTAAACGTTATGGCCAGAATGTTGCGGTAGGCATCATTTTTTTTGGCAACAAGAATAATTTTAAGGTATTCTTTGACCAGTGCGTAAGTTTTTCCGGATCCCGCCGAGGCGTCGTATATGGAGAAGGAGGGTCTTTGCATCTATATTTTTGATTGATGATTAATGATTTTAGATTTTTTTGTATCAAATACCCTAGCCCTAATGGAAGTGAAAATCCTCATGAGTCGGGTTTCGGCTCATAAGATTACGTCACTTTGCGTTTATTTTCAAGGAGTTCAGTGAACTTCGTTTGTAGCATACAGCAGGAAATAGCTTGAAAAAACGCAACTATCCCTAGGTTGCTTTTAAAATTTGTTCGAATAAAATTTAAAAGTAGTATTTTTGCAGCATGGAAACAAATAGACAGAAAAAAATAGGCGGTGTGATCCAAAAAGATTTGGTTGACATTTTGCAAGGTGAAGTGAGAAAAAACGGAGTTACAAATTTGATAATTTCGGTATCCAAGGTAGTTGTAACTTCTGATTTATCAGTAGCGACGGTACATTTAAGCATTTTTCCGCAGGAGAAAGCCAAGGAAACTTTGGCAGCGATTAAAACCAATTCGACTTTGATAAAACATGATTTATCGCAACGGGTGCGCTTGCAATTGCGCAAAGTACCTAATTTGGTTTTCTTTATTGATGACTCTTTGGACTACATCGAGAAGATTGACAATGCTTTGAAAAACCAAGAAAACCCTATTGAAAACAGGGATTTACTAGAAAAACGCAGACATTCTTAAACTTGAATTTTCCCCTTTACATAGCCAAACGGTATATTTTTAGCAACAGCAAAAATAATGCTATCAATATCATTAATCGTATTGCTAGCATGGGAATTATTGTGGGTGCCATGGCTTTGTTTGTGGTATTGTCGGTTTTTAGTGGTTTAAAAGTTTTTAGTCTTTCGTTTACCAATGCTATTGATCCGGACTTAAAAATAAGCAGTACGTTGGGGAAATCGTTTTTGGTTTCGCCCCAACAAGAAAACCAAATTAAGCACATTGAGGGTGTGGCATCCTACACCAAAATCATCGAAGAACGGGTTTTGTTTACCTTTAATGGCAAGCAGGAAGTAACGTACTTGAAAGGAGTTGATGCTAATTTTACGAAAGTAAATGCGATTCAACAAAAACTTTTCAACGGGCAATGGTTCAAACCCGATACCTACCAAGTGGTTGTTGGGTACGGAATTGCCCAAAAATTTTCGATGGGATTGTTGGATTTCAATAATTTACTCGAGGTGATGGCGCCAAAACCCGGAAAAGGAGCAATCGAAAATCCGCAAGATGCCTTCAACACCACTGATTTGCTGCCTGTGGGGATTTATGCCATCAGCGAAGACTTGGATTCGAAATATGTTTTTGCCGACTTGGGTTTGGCGCAAGAATTACTGCAATACCAAACCAACCAGATTTCGGGAATGGAGTTTAAGACAAAAATAGGTGCCGATGAAAGTGCTATTACCACTAAACTTCAAACAATTTTCAATCGGAAAATAAGAGTAAAAAATAGAGCGCAACTCAATGAATCGCTTTATAAAATGTTGAATACCGAGAATATTGCGGTGTATTTAATTTTTACTCTTGTTATTATTGTGGCACTTTTTAACTTGATTGGTGCCTTAATCATGATGATTTTGGACAAAAAAGGAAACCTAAAAACCTTGTTCAATCTAGGGACAGAAATCAAAGATTTACGAAAAATATTCCTGCTTCAAGGCACTCTGTTGAGTGTTTTTGGCGGTATTATTGGGTTGGTTTTAGGGATTCTAATTGTGCTATTGCAAGAGCATTTTCAATTGATTATGATTACACCTACGCTAGCATATCCTGTAGTTTTTACACTAGAAAACGTGTTGCTTGTTATGGGAACTATTGTTATTCTTGGGTTTATTGCATCGTTGATTGCGAGCAGTAGAGTGAGTAAAAAGTTGTTGGATTGAGGTTTCACCGCTGATTTTCTGTGAAGATTTCACTTTAATTTTGACAGTGTTTTTTAAGTGAATCAAAAAAAAGCAATTAAGGATATGGATTTAAAATAGTTGCTATTTTAAACCACTTCATATCCTGCGTAAGCCTCTTCGATTTCATTCAAAACGGCAAATAATTCTTCTGGATGGTCTAGGGTTACTAGTTTTAGTTTGAAAGCTTTAAAAAAATTGAATCCTATTTCAAATAAAGCCCAATAACCATTAGGGATAGAGCAAAAAACATTCCTATAAACCATTTTAAAAGTTCCGTTTTATTCTGCTCCATTTTCAATTCGAGTTTTAAAAAATCCTCTCTTACGGAGCTTTTGAAGTCAATATTTTCGTACTTTATATCGTTCTGAACTTCCTCTTTTATCGCTTCTGCAAATTCTTTTGCTTTAGCATCAGTTAGGTGAAATTCAGTTTTTAAAAAATTATATAAATTAAGATTTACCGTACTCATTTTTTATCTCTTTAGATTGCACAAATATAATGAAAATTAGAAAACAAAATTTAGTTTTTCAAATTTTAAACCACTTCGTATCCAGCGTATTCAGCTTCAATCTCATTCAAAACGGCAAATAATTCTTCGGGATGATCTAGGGTTACTAGTTTTTGTTTGAAAGGTTTAAAAGAATGAATTCCTTTGAAATAATTGGTGTAATGAGGACGCGTTTCAACAATACCCAAACGTTCGCCTTTCCAATCCATTGCCCAAGTGAGGTGATTTCGCACGGCTTCGGCTCTGTCGGCAACGGTGGGTTTTGCAAGATGTTCGCCCGTTTTGAAGAAATGTTTGATTTCGTTAAAAATCCAAGGATAACCAATAGCGGCACGACCAATCATAATTCCGTCGATGCCGTATTCGTTTTTATATTCTAAAGCTTTTTCGGGAGAATCGATATCTCCGTTACCAAAAATGGGCATGGTAATTCTCGGGTTGTTTTTGACACGGGCAATGTGTGACCAATCGGAATGGCCTTTGTACATTTGGGCACGAGTACGGGCGTGAATGCTCAATGCGGCTACGCCTATATCCTGCAAACGCTCGGCAACTTCATCAATATTAATAGAATTGTCATCCCAACCCAAACGGGTTTTTACCGTTACGGGCAAATGGGTGCTGTCGATAACGGCTTGCGTTAAGCGAATCATTAAATCAACGTCCTTAAGGACTCCTGCTCCAGCGCCTTTACAAACTACTTTCTTAACAGGACAGCCAAAGTTGATATCAATCAAATCGGGGTTTACGGTAGAAACTATCTTTGAAGAAAGTGCCATTGCCTCTTCGTCTCCACCAAAAATTTGGATTCCAACTGGGCGTTCGTAATCGAAAATGTCTAATTTCATTCGGCTTTTGATGGCGTCACGAATAAGTCCTTCGGAAGAAATAAATTCGGAATACATCATATCGGCTCCGTGTTGTTTGCACAATCTGCGAAATGGAGGGTCGCTTACATCTTCCATAGGTGCTAACAGTAGGGGAAATTCGGGTAATATAATGTTGCCAATCTTGATCATCGTCCTTAATTTTTTGCAAAATTACAACTTTTAGACTTAAAAAAACGGACTAACAACAATGGACTGATATTGTGGTGTTAAAGATTATTAAAAAGGCGGTTTAAATTTACGAAACCCTAAACTTCGCAATTCAATTCGTCTTCTACTACTTTTCGCAATTCTTTTCTTTTGGGCAAATGCAATTAAACGATTATCTAGGTTTCTAATTGTTGCGACGCTGACGCACTAATTGATGTTTGCTTATTTTTAGTCTCTTGAAAAAGGTGCGGAGCTACCATACTTATTGGATAAGTTAAATAAAACTGTCTAAAACGCGTGTTGTCAATAAGGTTAAAACCCTTTACCATTAAATTAAATGTCCGTTTCCCCTTTACTTAACTTTTCAATCTCTTTCTTCACTTCGTCTATCAATTGTTGTTCGGTTGGCAAATACAATTGGTATTTACTGGCTATAATTTTCGAATTGTTCTCGGGCAATGTTATTTTTACTACTGCATCGTTTTTGTCGGTACACAACAAAATTCCGATGGTTGTGTTTTCAAATTCCTGCTTTTCATATCGGTCATAATAATTGACATACATTTGCAATTGTCCAATATCCTGATGTGTGAGTTTTGTAGTTTTTATTTCTATTAGAACAAAACATTGTAATAATCGATTAAAGAAAACAAGGTCTATAAAAAATTCGTCACCCTCTATGTGAATTCGTTTTTGTCGTGCCACAAATGCAAAACCATTGCCTAGTTCTAAAATAAAATCCTGCAAATGAGTAATAATGGCAGTTTTTAAGTCTTTTTCATAGTAGGCACTTTCTCTTTTAAGGCCTAAAAATTCCAATACCATCGGGTCTTTGATGATTTCTTTGGCATCTGTAGGGTATTTTTCTTCACGTGCTACCGCCAACACATCTTTTATATTATTGCTTAACAAAAGACGTTCAAAAAGCTGGCTATTTACTTGTCTTTCCAATTGCCTTGCTGTCCAATTATTTTTTGTCGTTTCGGCTATGTAAAATTCTCTTTTATCTTCATTATCAATGCGAATAAGCATACGATAATGTGTCCAGCTGAATTGTGAACGCAGTGCGTTCACAATTGGAAAAATGCGAAAGAACTGTCGGAATAAGTTTAGTTGCCTATATGAAAAACTCGAACCATATTCAGGTTCGAGTGTGTTTGCTAACGATTTTATAAGAAAATCACCATAGCCCGCCCTTTCTCTTCCTTGCTGTTCTTCCTCAAAAATCACCTTGCCAATTTGCCAGTACATCAACACTCTTTCGGTATCGACAGAACGAATGGCTCTATCTCTTGCCGTAGCAATGATAGCGTGTATTTCGTGTATGAGTTCTTTTTTTAATTCCATTTTTAATTTTTTTATCGATTACCATTCACAATCTTCTTCCCCTTCTCCACTAATCCCATAAACCATTGTGCCCACATTATCTATTATACGAATTGTCATCTTTGTCTTTGCCAAAAATCCATTGACCAATACTTTTACCGAATAACCATCCCCCACCAACCAAAACAACAAATAACACCAAAATAAATAGTAGTGCTCCCATAACTTTTCTCTTTAATTTGAACTTTCAACTATCCCAATCTCCTCCTCCGTCAACCCATACAACTCATAAACCATCTTATCAATTGCCGCATCGGTGTTGTCAATTTGTGTTTTTAGGGTAATGGCTTTTTTCTGTTCTTGGATAAAATAATCCTCCCATTCCGATTCTTGCGATAGAGAGAGTTTTACTTTCTTTTTGCCCAATTCCTTGATAAAATCGCCATAAGACAACAAATACCAATCTTGCAGTTTTTTGGGCAATGTAACAGCATCAACAAGGGGTTTAAACCCCTTGTCATCGGTAATGTCGAAAAATTTCCTTTGAAGGGTTCTTTGGAATTTTTGCGCAAGGAGTTGAAACTCCTTGTTGAGTGTTAGCATCAAATCTGCTTTTTCTATGAAAGAGTGTTCTTGCTCTTCATTAATTATAGGAATAGGGATTTGTTCAAAATATTGTGGTTTTACTTCAATATAACCACCACTTCTTACAACACAAATAGACAATAGAAATTTCCAAACAATTTTAGAATTTAAAATACACAGCAAAGCTTTACTTGCTACGGGTAAAAATACAGCGGGTGCATTGATATAAACACCTTCAGCATCAAAAGCAAATTTATTTGAGTTTTGAAGGTTCGGAAATATAATTTTAGGCTTTTCAAATAAATCATAATAAGCGCAATTTCTTAATTCCCACCAAAAATCGCCTTTGTCATATCTTTTTTTAGCCAAGTCTTCAAAAGGCAGAAGAATTTTCATTATTTTAGGAAAATCAATCTTTAATTTCTCTAATGCTTCGCTTTCGTTAATTTCATTTCCGTAAGTTCTCTTAGTCCATTTGCTTTCAAAAAAAATCAAGTTTTGTTCTGAATTTGGAGTAAGCCATTTCTTAATTTCTTTCCCTTCATAAATAGGTTTTATATGATTTGAGTTATTTTCCCCTTTTACTATAAAGGCATCATTTAAACCTGTAATAATTCCTCGATAGCATTTACCATATTTCTCTTTTATCGTTGGGAAATCTGATATTTTCTTTAATAAAACAGTCTCATTTGAACCCGAAAAAGACCAAGCTTCGGCTGATAATAAATCTTGGTTTACCGCAACATTTTTATGAAGTGCAATGTCTATTGTTTTTGCTTGACTTGATTTAGGAATTTTCACAAACTCGAATTCCCTTTCTTTAGAAGTTAGTTTTTTGTTTAGTGTAATAATAACAGGATAAGTTGTAGCTCCTTCAAAAATTTGAACTTCTGTAAAATCGATGTATTTTTCGAAATTTGTTTTGCTTTGGAGATAATTTCTCAAAACAAATCCCGCATTAGTTTTATCAAAAGTATTAGAGATAAATCCCATAATTCCATTGTCTTTAATCAATGAAACACTTAATTCATAGAAATACGAAAACAAATCACTTGCAGAATGATAGACTTCAAATTTTTTGGAAAAATAATCTTTATAGATACTCAATAATTCAGCTCTCACGTAAGGCGGATTCCCGATAATCACATCAAAACCACCTTTGTACTCGTCTCGAAAAGCATAATCATGGTCACAAGCGATACTTTCGACAAGGGGTTTAAACCCCTTGTTGCTATGCGGTGGCAAATTATGTTTTGCTCTATTGTTTTTTACGTATTCGATGGTGTTCGACAATTGATTTTCGTCAACAATTTCTTTGCAACCAAATTTTTGTGTCCATAGAGGAACGCTTTTTTCTGCTTTTTTTGAGGCAATGGGCTGAAGCCTATTGTTGTTGTCTTCTGTTGCGTTGGCAATGGGCTTAAGCCCATTGTTACTATGATATTCCTTGTTGATGACAGGATTTACCCCATGACTTTTATTTACTTCTCTCGCTGTACGCCCTTTTATTTTTCTGACAATCTCGTCAACCGCTTCCTCTTCACAAACTAAAATGATATGAATATGGTCTTTACAGACATTAAAGCCCAAGATATTTAAATTTTGTTCTTTTACCAATGTAGAAACCGTTTCTGCAATTACCATTTCATCATCATCAGTAAGATAATTTATTTGAGGTTCGGGCATAGTTCCCATTGCCCTTTTTTCTCGTACTTTATGGTCAATCATACGTTGAGATGTTCGACTATCGTGAATGGCAGTTGTAATATGAAATGCTTTTTTCTGCTTTTCTTTAAAAACTTGCGGAAAGGCAGTTTGCCAATTAAAGGCTTTGTCTCCCGCTACTGCAACATCGTCAATTAATGAGTTTCCGCACTTGATGTTGTTGTTCAGGTCATTGAGTTTTCTATTGGACTGTGCGGTGCGTAGCCAAAGAGATAGTTTGGCAATTTCAACACTTTCCTCGTTTAGGTCAACGCCAAAGAGGTTGTTCTCCAAAATGCTTTTCTCCGCATCGCTCAAAACCATTGCATCGCCAAAGAGTTTGGCTTGTAGTTCGTCTATGTATCGATGCTCCTCAATCAAGAAATCCAAGGCTTGGTTTAAGAACGCACCACTACCGCAGGCAGGGTCACAAATGGTCAATTGCAAAAGCCAATTCCTATAATCGGTCAGTTTCTCCAGTAACGGTTGCTTGAGTTTTTTTGCAAGGGGCTTAAGCCCCTTGTTGCTATGATAGTCTTCCTCAATGATATTTACTTCGGCTTTCTTTTCTTCGCAAAGTTTACCAATAGTATTTTCGACTATATATTTGGTAATGTATTTTGGGGTGTAGAAAACACCGTCTTTCTTGCGTTTGGTTTTGGTCTTGTCTATTTCCTGACCTTCGAGTTGCGCTTTTATTTCGTCTAACTCATTCAGGGAGTTTTCAAAAATATGCCCCAAAATATTTACATCGACTTCGCTTGCAAAGTCATATTCGGACAGCTTAAGCGTATGGTTGTAGAGTAAATTATCGTCTATTTTTATGCTGTCTAAAATTTCATCAGGCTTGAAAAGTCCACCATTATAGGCAAAAACATCATATTGTTTCCCTTTGTATCCCGTATTCAGATAACCAAAATACTTTTTGAAACGGTCGTAAAGTGGTGTGTATTCATCCAATTCTCTTAACTGATTCCATTGTGCCAAAATAAGCCTAACCGAATTTGGAGGTAATAAATGTCGGTCTTCGCCAAAAAACAAAAACAGAAACCGGTCTAAAAGCTTTTGGGATTTTTTGAACAGCTCCAAAGGCTCATAATCGGGATTCAACTCTACCAAATTTTGGTGTAACTCTCTTTTAAAAAGTGAGTAATCTTTGTAGAGTTTTTTGGTAATTACGTCTTCTTCGCTTAGCGATTCGTCCTTGATTTTCTTGGCAATGTTTTTTGCAATGTTATCAAATCCCAAACACAAATAAAGCAAATCAAAATCGGCCTCGGTAAGCGTGAAGAGATTGAATTCGATGTGTTCTATAGCGTTGTCAATATAAAAACGAATTTTCTCAAAATTGGAGGTAACGATATAAGTACAGTCGGGTTGGTTGTTTTTATACCCAAACGCCTGTGTTTCTATTTTTCCTAAATCGGTGGTGTTCGTTCCTTTTAGTTCAATAACGGCTCTTACCTTTTCTTCGATAATAATAGCGCCGTCAGCTTTCTTACTGTCCTTTACGTTTTTGTATTCGGTGGTAAGGTTAAAATTGGCATCAGGATTAAGGCTGTAACCGAGAATTTTTACGAATAAATCCCTCAAAAATCCCTCTTGGTATCGCTCTTCCTTGCTGTTTCGGATATTCTCTTGGATAGTCGGATTGTGAAAATGATTTTTGAAGTCATTCCATAGCTTTGTAAGTATCGTTTTATCTTGAGTTTTTAAGTATTTTGCGATTACCGATTTTTGGAATAATGGCATTTCTGAAAGATTAAGATTTTAATTCCTAAAATTAGTAAAGTATGGGCAATAAATAGGAGTTAAAGTTTTTAGTTTTTAACAAGTACTGAACGATATTTGAAAAAAATGTTGCAAAAAGAAGTATAACGTTTTTTTTGGATTGTTGTAATGCGAAGAATTATACCAGAAACTAAAAAAAGATTGTTTATTTATGGATTTTTATAGTGGGATTCGCTGTTGTTTGGAATAAAAAATAGGCTTATGTAAACGACATTGAATTGTTAATCTAAAATCAACTATTAAAATTGCTTATATTTGCAGATTAATTGTCGTTTTACGGCATGCGCGTGAGGGATAGAAGTGGAAAGCCCACAGCAAAGTGTAGCGATAGCGAAACTTTGCGAGGACTTGTAGCGTATAGCCCGACGGCTTTTTCTGCCGTCACGCCCATACTTCGACTACGCTCAGCAGGACATAAAATTTGATATTATTTACAACATGAAACATATAAGGAATTTTTGCATTATTGCACATATTGATCACGGAAAAAGTACATTGGCAGACCGATTATTGGGAGCAACCCAAACGGTAACTGCCCGTGAGGAAAAGGCACAATTGCTTGATAATATGGACTTGGAACGCGAACGTGGTATCACGATTAAGAGTCACGCCATACAAATGGAATACACGTATAAAGGACAAGAGTACATTTTGAACTTGATTGATACTCCGGGTCACGTGGATTTTTCTTATGAAGTTTCCCGTTCGATTGCGGCTTGCGAAGGAGCGTTATTGATTGTAGATGCTGCTCAAAGTATTCAGGCACAAACGATTTCTAATTTGTACTTAGCTCTAGAAAACGACTTGGAAATTATTCCGGTTTTGAACAAAGTAGATTTACCAAGTGCTAATCCAGAGGAAGTAAGTGACGATATTATTGATTTGCTTGGCTGTAAATTGGAAGATATTATTCATGCTTCGGGTAAAACTGGTTTTGGTGTAGAAAATATATTGGCAGCGATTATCGAAAAAATTCCGCCTCCGTCAGGAAATGTTGATGAGCCTTTGCAAGCTTTGATTTTTGACTCGCATTACAATCCGTTTCGTGGAATTGAGGTTATTTTCCGTGTAAAAAACGGTCAAATCAAAAAAGGGCAAAAAATTAAGTTCATGGCTACCGGCAATGAATATTTTGCAGATGAAATTGGAACTTTAAAATTAAACCAAGTTCCGAAACAAGTGATTTCGGCAGGAGATGTTGGATATTTGATTTCGGGTATAAAGGAAGCCAAAGAAGTAAAAGTTGGAGACACATTGACGGATGCAAAAACGCCAACTACCAATATAATTACGGGTTTTGAAGATGTGAAACCAATGGTTTTTGCGGGAATTTATCCTGTGGACACCGAAGATTATGAAGAGTTGCGGAACTCGATGGAAAAATTGCAGTTGAATGATGCTTCGTTGGTATTTTTACCAGAAAGCTCAGCAGCATTGGGATTTGGTTTCCGTTGTGGATTTTTAGGAATGTTGCACATGGAAATTATCCAAGAGCGTTTGGAGCGAGAGTTTAACATGACGGTGATTACTACGGTTCCCAATGTTTCGTATTTGGCGTATACCAAGAAACATCCAGAAACACCGCTTGTTGTCAATAATCCTTCCGACTTACCGGAGCCTTCTCGTTTGAACCATGTGGAAGAGCCTTTTATAAAAGCTACCATAATTACCAAAGCGGATTATGTGGGGAATGTAATGAGTTTGTGTATCGAAAAACGTGGTTTAATTACCAACCAAACCTATTTGACTACGGAACGTGTGGAGTTGACTTTTGATATGCCGTTGGCCGAGATTGTATTCGATTTTTATGACCGTTTGAAAACCGTTTCCAAAGGCTATGCGTCATTTGATTATACGCCAATTGGAATGCGAACTTCTAATTTGGTCAAAGTAGATATTTTATTGAATGCTACTATTGTGGATGCTTTGTCTTCGTTGATGCATACTGATAATGCCTATTCGATTGGTAAAAAAATGTGCGAGAAACTGAAAGAGTTAATTCCGCGCCAGCAATTTGATATTCCTGTTCAAGCAGCAATTGGTGTGAAAGTAATCTCTCGTGAAACGATAAAAGCCTTGCGTAAAGATGTAACTGCCAAATGTTATGGTGGCGATATTTCCCGTAAACGAAAATTATTGGAAAAACAGAAAAAAGGGAAGAAACGCATGCGATTGGTAGGAAATGTAGAAATCCCGCAAGAAGCGTTTATGGCGGTGTTGAAATTGAATGATTAATCTTTTTATATAGCAAAGAAGAAAGAAAAAAGAACAAAGAGAAAACCTGATGATGAAAATTGTCAGGTTTTTTTGTTTTATTGCTTGAAAGAACTCTTTTTTAATTTCCTAAAACAAAAAACCCGATACAATGATTGTATCGGGTTTTTATATGAATTAACCTTTATTCACTTCAAAAACAACTAGTAATTAAATTGGCTTCTGTTGTCTTCGATTTTTGCAATTCCTTTCAAAGCAGGAATAACTCTGTTGGCATCGTTTGCGTTTTGAGCCTTTAATTTAGCAACGTAAGCTGCATGTTCTTTTAAAACTGGTGCTTTTACAGTTGCTAGATTTTTAACTACGTAAACGCCTGTATTTCCTTCAATAGGTGACGAAAGTGTATTGGCAGCTAATGCAAATGCGTTTCCTACTACTTTTGGCTCTTGACCCACGCCACCTGCCAACACTGGATTTTCCATTGTTACAGCAACTGCTTGTTGTACTGGAGCTCCTACTGCTTTTGCAATGGCATCAATTGATGTCCCAGACATTTTTGCTTTGATCAATTCGGCTTTTTTCTTGTTTTTAAGAATTGGCTCTACATAAGGTCTAGCGCTAGTTACCGCAACTAAACCAGATTTATCTTCGCTTTTTAATTTTGCAATAACGTAACCTACATTAGCTACTTCAAATCTTTTTACGCTACCTACTTTTGTGTCGGCTTCAAAAGCCCATCTTACAATCGTTCTTTGATTTCCTAATGAACCAAAATTTTCATCCATTGCTTTTACGCTTACTGGAGGAGCGACAGTTAATTTCATGTCTTTGGCTACTTTGTCAAAATCTTTATCGGCTACAGCTAACTCAAATTGACCCGCTTGTTCGAATACTTTATTTGACGTAGCTTCAGAAGCTTCTACTTTTTGAGCTACCGTTGCTAAACGAATTCCGTCTTGCTTATCGGTAATTTTGATGATGTGAAATCCAAAAGGAGTTTCTACTAATCCAACTTTTCCGATAGGATTGCTAAATACAAAATCATTAAACGGTTTTACCATTTGGTTAGGACCAAAATAACCCAAATCACCACCTTGTTGCGCCGAAGAATCATCGGAACTTGTAAAAGCCAACATCAAGAAACTATCTGGATTGGCATTTACTTGTGCCAAAATTGCTTCTGCTTTGGCTTTAGCTTCTTCTTTGGTTCTTTTCTCTTTTTTATTTGGCACTTGCGTTCCTTCGTAACTAATCAAGATATGACTTGCTTTTGCATTTACTCCAGCTTTCATTCCTAAAGATTTAGAAATACAGTAGTAATTTCCAAATTTATAAGGCCCATAAACAGCCCCTGGAGCCAAGCTAAACAGTTGGTCTGCATCTACAGCTGGCAAATCTTTTTTGGCAACATAAGTAGAATCATAAGGCACATCTGAATTTGAATTTACAAATTCAACAGTGTTTGTAGCGGCTTTAAATCCTGGTAAAGTATCATTTTTGGAAGTTGCTTGATTGTAAACAACACTTCCGTTTAACAATCCAGCAATTTTGGTTTTAATTTCATTTTCATCCGCAACAGAGGCCTTGTCTTCGATCAAAGCATAGGAAACTTCACGAGATTCGTCTGCTTTGTATTTTTTTTCATTTTTCTTCATGAAATCAGTAATCTCGGCATCAGTAACTTTGACATCACTGTCTTTGATGGTAGAATACAATCCAGCAACGTAAGCAAAATTCACTTTGTTGGATTCCATTTCATATTTCAATTTTCCTTCTGCTTCGGTAGTATAAATGGCTGATTTTATCAACGTATTGTAGAGTTGGTATTTGGCGTTTAGTTCCGCATCTTTCTCTCTGTCTTTTAGATATTGGGCTTGCTCTGGATTTGATTTGAAATATTCTTTGAATTTTACAATATCAAAAACTCCTGCGGCATTCATAAACAATGGATTTTTTCCAATGTTTTGATCTGCTTTCAAAACTTCTAAAATGTGTTTTTCACCAACTCGCAATCCTAATTTATCAAATTCAGAAGTAAGTAAAGCGATTGAAACTTCTTGATCCCAAACACGATTAGCAGCTGCAGTTGAGGTAATTCCTTGACCACTTTTCTCTACATTACTTACTTTGACTCTAAAATCTTCAAATGCGATATCTTTTCCATTGATGTTCCCTACATCTTTTGAACTGGTGCCAAACCCTCCTTTTCTAAAAAGATCTTGTATTATAAATGCAAATAATGCAAGTGCAATAACTGCTATCATTAAAGCGGAACGTTGTCTAATTTTTGCTAAAACTGCCATTTTTATTGTTGTTAATTTTTAAATTCAGTTTGCGAAAATACAATTATCTAATTAATAATTATACTAGTAGCGTTTTATTTTACAAGAATTTTTATTTTCTCAAAAAAAATCACTCTCGAATGCTCATTTTAACTAATTCTATTTTCTTATTTGTGGCTTCTTCAATACTAAAATGAAAGATTCCAATGGTAATATTTGCCCCTTTTTGAGGGATTTCTTTAGTGAAATCGACTATAAAACCGCCGAGTGTTCCATACGAATCACTTTCGGGAATATTCAACTTATAGGTTTCGTTTAAGTAAGCAACATCCAATCGGGTCGAGAATAAATAAACACCTTCTTGAACCACTTTTTCTATTAATTCCTCATCAAAATCATGTTCGTCTTCAATTTCACCAAAAAGTTCTTCTACAATATCTTCAATGGTTATAATTCCTGATGTGCCTCCGTATTCGTCAAGAACTACGGCAACACTTTTTCGTTTTTTGGTCAATAATTTCAGTACATCTTTGATAAAAATGGTTTCGGGAACAAATTCTACTGGAATTACAATTTCGGATACTGTTTTTGGTTTTTTGAACAAATCAAAAGAGTGAATATAACCCAGAATATCGTCCAAGGAGTTTTGATAAACCACAATTTTAGAATACCCTGTTGTGATAAAAATAGTTTTTAGTCCCTCGATTGTATCCACCAAATCGATGGCGGCAATTTCGGTTCTTGGCGTCATCACATCTCTGGCACGCACGCCTGAAAATTCTAAAGCATTCTGGAAAATTTGTATTTCGGAATCTACTTCCTCATGATCCTCTACGGTGCTCATTTGCTCTGTTATGTAATTGCCTAGTTCTACTTTACTAAAATACAATTGCACTTGATCGCCTTGGGTTTTAAAGAATTTTCGTAGCACAAAATCAGAAACCCAAATAAAAAATGTAGAAATAAAATAGAACAGGAGGTAGAAAATATAGGCTGGAATGGCAAAAAATTTGATAAGTGTATTGGCATAAATTTGAAAAAACACTTTGGGCAAAAATTCAGCTGTGATCAAAACAATTAGGGTAGAAAGCACGGTTTGCAGGAACAAATTCGATAAATCCGAAAAATGATACGGCAAAGAATGAATCCAATTCATGAGCATTTCGCCCATAAAAAACCCATAAACAACCAAGGCGATATTGTTGCCAATAAGCATTGCCGCAATAAATTTAGATGGTTTTTCGGTTAATTTAGTTAATGTCCGAGAAAGGAAATTATCCTGTTTTTTTTCTATTTCAAGATAAATTTTATTGGAGGAAATAAATGCAATTTCCATTCCAGAGAAGAAGGCGCATAGTATTAAACAAAGTATTATAATACTAATTTCCATGTTTTAGGATTTATTATTTCGGTCTTCAAATTTCTTCGAAAAACGTTGTCTGAAGAAAAACATAAAAATGGCTGAACCTGCAATTATTAAACTCAACCAAGAGCCATCGGTACCATTATTCCATTTTGAAATACCGTCGTAAACGAAATAAGCGGCAAAAACGAGGTAAATATAGGCGGTAAATTTTAAATAATTCATGGTATTTGGTGTCTTTTTATTATTCGGTCGAAGCTACTTCTCCTGATATTTTTTGAGAATTAACGACTTTAAAATCCTTGCTAAAATCAATTCCTTGTCCATTCGAAACGCCTTTTGGGCTGGTAAATTTAAACTTTTTTTCGGTATAAAACCATTCGTTTTTTTGATCAAAAAACAATTGTTCGGTTTCTAATATTTGTCCGTCTTCGGTGGTGATTTTTACTTTTCCTTGTAAATCGATAATTCCTGTTGGTTGGTAGGAAATGGCATAGTTGGATCGTACAAAGGTTTTTTTGGCTTTTTTGTCATACAAAGTAACGTCAATGCCTTTTGGAAATTCAGTAAAAGGAAAGTCAACACTGGAGTAATCTAACATTTTTGGACTGACCAAAATAGCAGTTATCTTACCAGAATCTGTGTATTTTAAATTCAGTGATTCGGCTTCACCACTTGGTGCAAATTCCGAAAAATGTATTTTTTGAACTTCTTTAAAGTTACTTTCACAGCTCATAAATCCTGTCAAAAGCAGAGTGATGACGGCTGTAAATAGCACTTTGTTTTTTAAGAAATTCATTAGGAAAGGTTGGTTTAATTGAATTTTCTTCTTTCAAACCATCGGTCATTTAGCGAGAAACTCACGCTTACATTAGCATAATTTTCTTGAATCAAACCAGCTGCTGTAGTTCCTTTTTTGCCTATTTCTAAACCAAAATTAAAATTAGAAAACGATCCAGATGAAGGCAATCCAAATCCTAATGTTACTGCTCTGTCATTAATGGATTGATTGTTAACAATTAAGCCCGTTTTCTCGTACCGAAATCCACCACGGTAGGTAATCCTTTTGGCGTAACTAGTAAATGAATTGTAGTTTGGAATATAATAACCACCTAAACTGTATTTAGCATATTTGCCAAAGGTAGCATCGCCTACGTTATTATAATTATTGGAAAAATTTCCTTTATCTCGTAAGGCAACTTGCCCACCCAAAAGCCATTTTCTTGTTTCGCCAACACCTAAACCAAAAGTTATTTTACTTGGTAATTTAAGGTCGTTTTTGGTTTTTACCGCATCAAAAGAATCGCTAACCACTAAATCAAATGCCGAATTGTATTTTACGGTCGCTATATTTCGCTCATTAGTAGCAGACAAAGTGCTTTCAATCATATAACTTACAGAACTGAAAAGGCTTAATTTTTTGGTGATTTTAGTTTGATACATCGAACCAATATTGTAATTCACTCCTGATAAATTAGCCACATTAGATTCACGAGTACCTACAGGCACATCCGTTATGAACTCTAAATTACTGGCTTCAATTTTTCCAAAATTGTAGCTTACATCAGCACCAATAGTAAAGTTTGGTGTGATTTTATATCCTAATCCTGCAAAAACTTTATTCAAGCCTCCGCTACCTTCAAGTCGTTTGTTGGTTTCCCCTACAACGGATGTCAACGATTCGATTTTGTATCCCACAGAAGAATACGGAATCAAACCAAAACCAAAACCCAACTTTCCTATGGGAATACCAATTCCTAAATAGTCCAAGGTCGTTCTTTTGGCTGTTGCTTTATCACTATCGGTTTTAAGTTTTGTTGTCCCGTAAGTTGCACTCATGGTAAAAGTGGTTAGCTTGAGACTGGCATAACTGGCTGGATTATCAAAATTCATGTGAATACTGTCCTGCTCAACGCTCACACCACCCATAGAACGGGTTTCAAGCGCTCCTTTGTATCGAATATCACCAATACCATAATACGAATAAGGGGATGAAGTTCCTTGTTGTGCTGCTGCAACTAGCGATAAAAGCAAACAAGCAGTTATTATAATTCTTTTAATCATTGTTGATTTTATATTGAAAAGTTTGGTTCATACTTTCTAAAAGAAAATTTGAATTGGCAAATATGGTATTTTTTAATCGGTTAGCCAAAAAATCTGCGTCTCCACCCGTTAAAATTATTATAAAATTTGGATACTTTGCTTTGTATTCATCGATAAAACCGTCAATTTCATATACCAAACCGTTTACAACTCCGGAATGAATGGATGCCTCCGTTGAGGAGCCTGTTAAACCATGGGGTGCTTGCAAGGATAGTAGAGGAAGTTTTTCGGTGTAATTATGCAAACTTTCATAGCGCAATCGCAATCCTGGTGCAATGGCACCGCCCCAATAGTCGTTATTTGTGTCAATAAAGTCATAAGTCACACAAGTTCCTGCGTCTATTATCAATCTATTTCTATTAGGATGCAGCATTGTTGCTCCAGCTGCAAGCACCATTCGGTCGATTCCTAATGTATGGGGTGTTTCATACTTGTTTACAAACGGAAAAGGATTGTTACGAGTAATAAAATGAACTTTTAGCGTTGCTTCAAAGGTAGAAAAAGCCTTTTTTTCGATACTTCCTACGCTAGAAACGACCAAATAAGTCACATTTGGAAATTTTTTTAAACTATTTTGAATATTTTTTTGAAGTTTATTTTCGTCAAAAATAAAAAAATCCAAAAGAGTATGCCCCTCAAAAACAGCACCTTTAATCCGTGTATTGCCAACATCTATTACTAAAACCATACTAATTATTTAGAAGTTGCAAAGATACGAATTGATTTTTTTTAAAATTTGTTTTGGATAAATTAAAAATGGTTCTATATTTGCACCCGCAACAAGCACGGTGCCTTAGCTCAGATGGTAGAGCAATGGACTGAAAATCCATGTGTCCCTGGTTCGATCCCTGGAGGCACCACCAAAACCCACTCAACCGAGTGGGTTTTTTGTTTATAATTGTTTTTTAAGTTTACTTTTTTAAAATCAAAGTTTGCAAATCAAACCCATCAGGGAGTAATTCGCCTGTGATACCTCTTAAAACCAAAAAAACCGCTTCTTTCGAAGCGGTTTTGTACCCGGAGCCGGAGTCGAACCGGCACGGTTTCCCACAGGTGTTTGAGACCAGCGCGTCTACCAATTCCGCCATCCGGGCGAAGCAGACCGAAGTAACAACAGTTACTTCACGCAATAAAGAACTATTTAGTGGTAGCTAAACAGCTTTTCCCTTTAACACGGTGCAAATGTAAAAAATAAAATTAAAAATTCTACTAAAATTACTTAAATTTTTGCTTTCAGAGTGAAATAATTTTTATAAATTTGCACCTCTTTTAAAAAGAAACACTCAACTAACTACAAAACAACAAATTAAAATGTCGCACCTAGAACCAGAAGCTAAAATTTTTGCGTGTTCACAAAGTGTTTACCTTGCAGAGAAAATAGCAAAAGAGTACGGAATCCCTTTAGGAAAAATCACCATGTCTACCTATAGCGACGGCGAATTTCAACCTTCTTATGAGGAGTCTATCAGAGGGTTACGTGTATTTATTGTGTGTTCTACATTTCCTACTGCCGATAATTTAATGGAAATGTTACTTATGATTGATGCTGCAAAAAGAGCTTCGGCTAGACATATAACAGCTGTGATTCCTTATTTTGGTTGGGCTAGACAAGATAGAAAAGACAAGCCAAGAGTTCCGATAGGAGCAAAATTGGTGGCCAACTTATTGGATGCTGCGGGCGCAACACGAGTTATGACAATGGATTTGCACGCGGATCAAATACAAGGTTTTTTCGAGAAACCAGTAGATCATCTTTTTGCTTCTACTATCTTTTTACCTTATGTAGAGAGTTTGGGTCTGGACAATTTGACCATTGCTTCTCCTGATATGGGTGGTTCAAAAAGAGCTTATGCCTATTCTAAATTTTTAGAATCCGATGTGGTTATTTGTTACAAACAAAGAAAAGCCGCCAATGTAATCGATACCATGGAACTAATTGGTGAAGTAAAAGGTCGCAACGTAATATTGGTGGATGATATGATTGATACCGGAGGCACTTTGGCGAAAGCCGCCGATTTGATGATGGAAAAAGGAGCATTGAGCGTAAGAGCCATTTGTACGCACGCCATTTTATCGGGTGGTGCTTACGAAAAAATAGAAAATTCTCAATTATTAGAATTAATAGTTACCGATTCTATTCCGTTAAAAAAAGAATCCAAAAAAATAAGAGTGTTGAGTTGTGCACCTCTTTTTGCCGAAGTTATGCACATGGTGCACCACAACAATTCCATTAGTGGAAAATTTATAATGTAAAACAACCGTTTAACTTTATAAACCCTGCCGACAGCCATAAGCGAAACGGTCAAACAAGTAATATTATTAATAACTATATTTTTTTACAATGAAATCGATTACAATTAAAGGATCAGAAAGAGAAAGCGTGGGTAAAGTAGCAACTAAAGCCCTACGTAATGCTGGATTGGTTCCTTGCGTATTATACGGAGGAAATCAGGCAGTTCATTTCTCAGCAGAAGTTATGGCATTCAAAACCTTGGTTTACACTCCAAACGCACACACTGTTGTGATTGAACTTGGAAAAGGAAAATCATTCAATGCCATTTTACAAGACATTCAGGTACACCCAGTATCTGACAAAATTTTACATATTGATTTCTTTCAACTTTTTGATGATAAAGAAATCACTATGGAAGTGCCTGTAAAAATCGTTGGTAACTCAAAAGGAGTTATGGCAGGTGGAGATTTACGTTTGAACACTCGTAAATTAAAAGTAAAAGCGTTACCAAAAAATCTTCCCGATGTTATTGAGGCTGATATTACACCACTAGACATGGGTAACAAATTGTATGTTACTAAAGTAGCTTCTCCGGATTACAAAATCATGCACCCTGACAATACTGTTATTTGTCAAGTGAAGATTTCTCGTGCTGCTATGAAAGCGGCTCAAGAAGCAGCAAAAGCAGCAAAAGCTCCTGCAGGAAAAAAGAAAAAATAATCTTTTTTCAATCCATATCAAAAGCGTCAGTTGTACAACTGACGCTTTTTTTATGCTTTGATTTTGAAAAATACCAATACTGTTTACAATAGTTTACAGCAATTAATTCAACTTAAAATTAACTTGCATTTTTTCTAATTCTTGCAACAACTCATTCGAAATAGCAACCTTTAATTTTCGGCTAGGCATGGTGAGTTTGGTTACTACTTTGGTTTCTTCAATTTCTTCTAGCTTTTCAGCTGCATTCGTTGGTAAAATTTCCAATGGCTCCGTTTCAACATCATCTGCATCCTCAACATCTGCATCTACTACAAAATCGTCTTCGTTTTCTATTTCTAATGGGGCAACCGTAATTAACCGTTTGGTTTTTTCGAGTTCCATTACTTCAAAAGTCACGGTGTTATCGCCTCTATTTTCTTGAAAAAGATGGCTCAATTTATGGATAAAATCGGTCTTTAAATCGGTAATATTTAATAATAAGGTTATTTTTTTGGCAAAAGCATCTAGGACATCCTGCAATTGTCGAACTTCTACAAATTGTAATTTTGGGTCTGATTTTTTCCCTGTTTCTCTATCAGTCCAACCTTCTTTTACGATTATTTTTAAATAGGTGAAATAGTTTTGTATAAAATAATGACGAAATTTTATATAATCATCCCCAAAAACCTTGAACTCATAACTTTCATCATAGCCTTCAAGAGTAAAAATGCCCCAGCCTTTTCCGTTTTTAGCAATACGATGCTGTACATTGTTTACAATTCCGCCAAATGCTAAAGTTTTACCTACATAAAGCTCCATGTTTTTGAGCGTTTCTAGTTTAGAATTGCAAAAATATTTCATTTCAAATCTAAAATCGTCTAGCGGATGCCCCGAAATATAAATTCCAACCACTTCTTTTTCTTTGGCGAGTTTTTCCATAGTGCTCCAGTCTTCGCATGGTGGCACAACAGGCTCGGCGATTTGCACATCGCTACTTTCGCCAAACAAACTTATTTGTGATGAATTTTCATTTTCTTGAAATTTAGAACCATACCGAATCGCTTTTTCATAAAACGTAATGCCGTCCCCATCAGTATGGAAATATTGTGCTCGTGTAGTACCTTGAAAGGAATCAAAACCACCAGCTAAAACCAAATTTTCCAACGCTTTTTTGTTGGCAGCACGCAGGTCAATTCTCTTGGTTAAATCGAAAATTGATTTGTATTTCCCATCCTTTCTATTCTCTACAATCGTTGCCACAGCGCCAGATCCCACGCCTTTTACAGCTCCCATCCCAAAACGCACGGCATAATCATCGTTGACCGTAAATTTATAAAACGACTCGTTGACATCGGGACCCAAAACCTGCAAACCCATGCGTTTGCATTCTTCCATAAAAAACGAAACCTGCTTAATATCGCTCATATTATTAGACAAAACAGCTGCCATATATTCGGCGGGATAATTGGCTTTCAAATATGCCGTTTGGTACGCTACCCAAGCATAGCAAGTAGAGTGCGATTTGTTGAAGGCATACTCGGCAAAGGCCTCCCAGTCTTTCCAAATTTTTTCTAATTTGTCAGCGGCATGACCTTTGGCCACAGCCTGATTAACAAATTTAGGTTTCATTTTGTCCAAAACATCCTTTTGTTTTTTCCCCATTGCTTTACGCAAAACGTCGGCATCTCCCTTGGAAAAATCCGCCAATTTTTGCGACAAAAGCATTACTTGTTCCTGATATACCGTGATTCCGTAGGTATCTTTTAGCAATTCTTCGCAGGCCTCGAGATCGTAAACTATTTCTTCTTCTCCATTTTTTCGTTTTACAAAACTTGGAATATAAGCAATAGGTCCCGGGCGGTACAAGGCGTTCATGGCAATTAAATCCGGAAAAACGGTGGGTTTTAGTTCCTTCATGTATTTTTGCATTCCGGCACTTTCGTACTGAAAAATCCCTACCGTTTCGCCACGCTGAAAGAGTTCGTAGGTTTTGACATCGTCAATCGGGAAGGTATCCGGATCGAGGTCGATATTGCTGCGGTATTTTACTAGTTTTACCGTATCTTTTATCAGAGTTAGGGTTTTTAATCCCAAGAAATCCATCTTAAGCAAACCGGCACTTTCGACCACCGAGTTGTCGAACTGGGTTACAAACAAATCCGAATCTTTGGCGGTAGCCACGGGTACAAAATCGGTAATATCGCTTGGTGTAATAATAACACCACAGGCATGAATTCCAGTGTTTCGCAAATTTCCTTCGAGCACTCGGGCTTGCTGAATGGTTTCTCCACCCAAATCGCCTTCACCAGCAATGGCAATTAATTCTTGAATTTTTTCGAACTCTTCGGGGCGAACCGCTTTTTTGATAACATCTTCGCTTTCGTTCAAGAAACGAGCCAAATTCCATTTCGATGGCATCATTCCGGGAATCAATTTGGCAATTTTATCGGCTTCAAAAAGTGGTAAATCCAGCACTCTAGCGGTATCTCGTATGGCGGATTTGGTGGCCATTTTTCCGTAAGTAATAATTTGTGCTACTTGCTTCGAGCCGTATTTTCTAATTACATAATCCATCACGCTGCTGCGGCCTTCGTCATCAAAATCGATATCAATATCGGGCAAGGACACCCTGTCTGGATTCAGGAACCGCTCAAAAAGGAGGTTGTAGAGTAGGGGATCTATGTTAGTAATTTTCAAGCAATACGCCACCACCGATCCCGCCGCCGATCCCCGTCCTGGACCTACGGAAACGCCCATACTTCGTGCTTCGGCAATTAAATCTTGTACAATCAAGAAGTAACCAGGATACCCCGAGTTTTTGATGGTAAGCAATTCAAAATCCAATCGTTCCTGAATTTCGTCGGTAATTTCGGGGTATCTTCGGTTGGCGCCTTCAAAAGTAAGGTGACGCAAATAGACATTTTCGCCCCGAACGCCGCCGTCAATGGCATCCTCGGGATCGTTGAATTCGACAGGAATTTCAAATTTGGGGAGCAAGACTTCGCGTGCCAAATTGTATATTTCTATTTTTGCAACAATTTCGGAAATGTTAGCAATGGCTTCGGGCAAATTGGCAAAAAGTTGCTTCATCTCGTCGGCCGACTTAAAATAATATTCCTGATTGGGCAGCCCGTATCTATAGCCACGTCCGCGTCCTATTGGGGTAGCTTGTTTTTCGCCATCCCGAACGCAAAGTAAAATATCGTGTGCGTTGGCATTTTCTTTGTCGATATAAAAAATATTGTTGGTAGCAATCAATTTTACTTCGTGTTTTTTGGCCAAGGTAATCAAGGAGGTATTAACCCGATTCTCGTCCTCTTGATTGTGGCGCATGAGTTCGATATAAAAATCGGAGCCAAATTCGTTTTTCCACCACACCAAGGCTTCTTCGGCTTGATTTTCGCCCATATTGAGGACTTTGTTCGGAATTTCTCCGTAGAGATTTCCAGACAAAACAATAATATCGTCTTTGTATTTTTGAATTACTTTTCGGTCTATTCGCGGCACATAATAAAAGCCTTCGGTATAGGCAATGGACGACATTTTGGCCAAATTATGGTAGCCTTTTTTGGTTTTGGCCAACATTACAATTTGGTAGCCGTTGTCTTTTACGGATTTGTTTTTGTGGTCTTCGCACACATAAAATTCGCAACCCACAATGGGCTTCATGGGTATTTCGGTAGGGATTTCACCATTTTCGATGGCGGCTTTGTTTTTGGCTTCGGCATTTTTATTGTGAGCCAAAATATCGCGTACAAAATGAAAAGCCCCCATAAGGTTGGCGTGATCCGTCATCGCCACCGCTGGCATTTTGTGTTGTGCGGCTGCCTTAACCAAGGCTGCAATGCTAATGGTGGATTGCAAAACCGAAAATTGGGTATGGTTGTGCAAGTGCACAAATGGCGCATCGGTTAGGATTTTTTTGTTCTCGTTGAGCTCCTCTTTAGACACCGAAACGGCTTGGTTGTCGCCAAACTGCTGTCTGATTTTGTTCGAAGCTTCCTTTAGATTAATGTGTTTTAAACCAATAAGATCTACTTCGTATGGGTTTTTATTTTTAAAATCCCTGAAATAACCTAAATCGACATCGAGTTCTTCTTTGGTAAAAATATCGGTACGAATCAGCTCGAAAAAACAACGTGTGGTGGCCTCGACATCGGCAGTAGCGTTGTGTGCTTCGGCAAAAGGCGTGTTAAAAAGGTATTGGTGTAATTCCGTTAAAGTTGGTAATTTGAATTTGCCTCCACGACCTCCGGGAAGTTTTAATAAAGCAGCAGTAACTTCGGTACAGGTATCCAAGATGGGCATGGTTCCCATGGGACTTTCGATGCCCAATCGATAGAATTCGCACCCCATAATATTGATGTCAAAACCTAGATTTTGACCTACAATAAATTTGGTTTTGGATAAAGCGATATTGAATTTTTCTAAAACTTCGGCTAAAGGAATACCTTCGGCTTGTGCTAATTCGGTCGAAATGCCGTGAATTTTTTCGGCATCGTACGGAATATTGAATCCCTCGGGCTGGATTAAATAATCCTGATGCTCGATGAGTTTACCCATATCGTCGTGGAGTTGCCACGCAATTTGGATGCATCTAGGCCAGTTGTCGGTGTCGGATATGGGTGCGCCCCAACGTTTGGGTAATCCTGTGGTTTCGGTATCGAATATTAAGTACATAATCCCTCCCCAGCCCTCCCCGAAGGAGAGGGAGCCAAAACTAAAAGGTTTGACTGTTTATTTAATGGGTTGCTAAACTTTTAAAAATGAATATAAAAAACGAATTCCAATTTTCGACAAGCTTTAAAATACTGATTTATTGAACTATAAAAAGCATTCCAATTCAGAATAGTGGAAATTCAAATTTAGGTTTTTTATGGGGATTGAAAATAGGAAGTTATGAACAAAAAAGGATGTTTTGTAACAGGATAAAAAACAGGAATGGTTTTTATGGAACTTTAAATTGTTGGCGATTTTGTTTCCAACGGATTGAAATCCGTTGCTACAATACAAATCGTTCTTATGGGAACTTTCAAGACAAAGAGCCATCGGCTCTAAATATATTGTAGGGATGGATTTTAATCCATCCAAATTTAAAAACACCACATAAAAGAACCGTATGTTCGACTCATATTACTAATTTCAATCTCTAATTTTTGCTCTTAATTTTATAAAAAATTCCAAAATTCTATTTTTTGGATGTCGTAGTATTTTATCAAAAAAATACTGTTTGTAACAAATGTAATAATTCTTATTTTACCTCATAAAAAACCAAATTAGCTTTTTGTTGTTCCCAAACAAAAGATCTAATTTTTGTGAATTATTGCTATTTTCTATTTTTATGTTACATTTTATATGTAATAAGGCGTTTATTTGTATTCAAATAGCAATAAATTTGCAGAAAATTAAAAACTAAAATAGTTCATTTGAAACAACATTAAAAAGAGAATCAAAGTAAAAAATAAAAATAGATAGCTGTACTAGGAATACATATAAGAACGAGTTCGCAGTTGTAAAAACGGTTTGGGTATCGTATATAAGTAAATAGTATAATTGACAGTTTTATTTCTTTTTATAAATTTGTTCCCAATGCTATAATTTTAAGGAAATTAACCTGATTATAAAATAGAAATACACTAAAAAATAGTTAAAAATGAGTACTACATTATTCGACAAAGTATGGGATGCGCACGTGGTGCGTAAAATTGAGGATGGACCAGACGTGTTTTTTATTGACCGCCATTTCATTCACGAAGTGACTAGTCCCGTTGCTTTTTTAGGTTTAAAAGGAAGAGGAATTAAAGTTTTGTACCCAGAACGCACATTTGCAACTGCGGATCACAACACACCAACTATAAACCAACACTTACCTGTTGCGGATGCATTATCTGCTAATCAATTGAAAGCATTAGAGGATAACGCTGCAGAATATGGCATTTCTCACTGGGGATTGGGTCATCAAAAAAATGGAATCGTTCACGTGGTAGGACCTGAAAACGGAATTACTTTGCCAGGTGCCACTATCGTTTGTGGAGATTCACATACTTCTACTCACGGTGCTTTTGGAGCGATAGCTTTTGGTATTGGAACTTCAGAAGTGGAAATGGTGATGGCTACGCAATGTATTATGCAGCCAAAACCAAAGAAAATGCGCATCAACGTAAACGGAACTTTGAGTAAAGGTGTGGGGCCAAAAGATGTGGCACTATACATTATTTCAAAATTAACAACTTCGGGCGGAACAGGTTATTTTGCTGAATATGCTGGAAATGTTTTTGAAGAAATGTCTATGGAAGGGCGTATGACGGTGTGTAACCTTTCTATCGAAATGGGTGCTCGTGGTGGGATGATTGCTCCAGATCAAAAAACGTTTGATTTCTTGGAAGGACGTTTATTTGCTCCCAAAGGAGAAGCTTGGACAAAAGCAGTTGAATATTGGAGAACTTTGAAAACCGATGCTGACGCTATTTTCGATGCAGAATTAAACATCGATGCAGCCGATATCGAACCAATGATTACTTATGGAACCAATCCTGGAATGGGAATTGGTATTTCACAAAATATTCCAAACGCCAACCAAGTAGAAGGTGGCGAAGAAACATACAAAAAGTCTTTGGCGTATATGGGCTTCAACGAAGATGATGTAATGATTGGAAAACAAATCGATTACGTTTTCTTGGGAAGTTGTACCAATGGTCGTATTGAAGATTTTAGAGCTTTTACCGAAATTGTAAAAGGTCGCAAAAAAGCAGACAACGTAACCGCTTGGTTGGTTCCAGGTTCACACGTTGTTGAAGCTCAAATCAAAGAAGAAGGATTGTTAGCTATTCTTACTGAAGCTGGTTTTGTATTGCGTCAGCCAGGTTGCTCCGCTTGTTTAGCAATGAACGACGATAAAGTCCCTGCTGGAAAATATGCAGTAAGTACATCAAACAGAAACTTCGAAGGTCGTCAGGGTCCAGGCTCAAGAACGTTGTTAGCATCTCCAATTATGGCAGCAGCAGCAGCAGTTACTGGAAAATTGACTGATCCAAGAGACTTATTTTAGATTGAAGATTTTAGATTAACGATTTTTGATTTCAGATTTCGTTAATCGACAAATTCCTTTTAAAACATTCAATTTACAACATAATTTAGATTATACAAAATAACATTAGCGATTGCGATTTCATTTTCCTTAGGGTAAATCTAAAATCAGAAATCGTTAATCAAAAATCAAAAATCAAATGGCATACGATAAATTTAATATCCTGACCAGTAGTGCGGTGCCACTACCAATAGAAAACGTAGATACCGATCAAATCATCCCAGCTCGTTTCCTGAAAGCTACCGAGCGTGTTGGTTTTGGCGATAACCTTTTCCGTGACTGGAGATACAATGGAGACGATACTCCAAAAGCAGATTTCGTACTAAACGATGCAACTTATTCCGGTAAAATACTTGTTGGAGGAAAAAACTTTGGTTCAGGTTCTTCTCGTGAGCACGCTGCTTGGGCGGTTTACGATTACGGATTCCGTGCTGTAGTTTCTAGTTTCTTTGCAGATATCTTCAAAGGAAACTGTTTAAACATTGGTGTTTTGCCAGTACAAATTAGCCCTGAATTTGCTGAAACTATTTTCAAAGCTATAGAAGCTGATCCAAACACCCAATTGGAAATCAATTTACCAGAGCAAACCATTACTTTATTGGCTACTGGTCAAAAAGAATCTTTCGATATCAACGGATACAAAAAGAACAATATGATCAATGGTTTTGATGATATTGATTATTTACAAAACATCAAAGGAGATATTGTAGCATTTGCTGACAAATTGCCTTTTTAAACATATTCTTTCTTTTAATTAAGGTTTTTGAAAAAATAAAGGTTAATTGTAATAACACCCGACAGGTTTTTAAAACCTGTCGGGTTTGTAAATAAAATACGTATGGTTTTAGAAATGGCTATTCTACAGGTAATAAAAGGAGAAGAAGTTTATTTCGAAAAAGATTTTGCAATGGCAAGTCAAATCATACAATCAATTTCAGGGTATATAAGTCATAGTTTAAGCAAATGTATTGAAGCAGAAAATAAATACCTATTGCTCGTTGATTGGGAAAAACTTGAAGACCACACCATTGGATTCAGAACTTCCGAAGCGTATTTAGAATGGAAAAAGTTATTGCATCATTATTATAATCCGTTTCCAGTTGTGGAACATTATGAAATGATTTTGGAGAATCGAAAATAAGTTTAAGTTACAAAAAATGAAATCAACATTAACTGAAATTCAACAGCGTTTTGACAATGAAGTAGCTCGTTTTTCCAATTTGGAAACCGGACAAATTAGTACCGTTGATGCCACTTTGAGTCTGGAATTGCTGACTCAAGCCGCAACGGCTATTTGTCCAGAAGCCAAACAAGTTTTGGATTTGGGCTGTGGAGCGGGCAATTTTACATTGAAATTATTAGAACAAATTCCTGATTTGAATTGTACTTTGATTGATTTGAGCTTGCCGATGTTGGAGAAAGCTAACGAAAGGATTTCAAACGTTTCTAAAGGAAAAATTACGGCTATTCAAACTGATTTTTTGAATATGGAATTGACTGATGATACTTTTGATATAGTGGTAACAGGAGCAGCAATGCACCATTTGAGAACCGATGAAGAATGGGAAATGGTTTTTTCTAAAATATATAAAAGCCTCAAAAAGGGAGGTTGTTTTTGGATTTCGGATTTAATAAAACACGACCATCCAGCCATCGACCAATTAATGTGGAAACGGTATTCCGTTTATTTAGAAGGTGTTGGTGGTAAAGAATATCAAGAAAATGTATTTGATTATATTGCCAAAGAGGACACGCCAAGATCAGTAATGTATCAATTGGAAGTGTTGCAAAAAGTAGGTTTTTCATACGTGGATGTATTACATAAAAATAGTAATTTTTCGGTTTTTGGAGGTATAAAGTAAAAATGAAAGCAAACAAATACATTCAAAGAGACGAAAAAGCGATCCAAATATTTGACTACAGAAGTCTAATAAACGATTACCGGCATCTTGGTCAAGTTATAAAATCAGGAATGAAAATTTTGGATGTGGGTTGCGGAACGGGTTCGATTTCTAAAGACATTGCCACTATTGTTGGTTCAAACGGTAATGTTACTGGAATTGATAATACAGAAAGTTTTATTTTGAGTGGAAAAAAATCACATCAAAATATAGCAAATTTAGAATTAATTCACGTTGATTTATTTGATTTCAATCCAGAGGAAAAATTTGATTTAATTGTTTCAGCCAGAGTAATACAATGGTTGAGTAATCCAAGAGAAGCTTTGTCAAAAATGAAATCGTTGTTGAAGCCTAACGGTCAAATTTCGATTTTGGATTACAATCATGAGGCTATAATTTGGAATCCAGCACCTCCAGAAAGCATGCGAATTTTTTATAATACGTTTCTGAAATGGAGACAAGAGGCCGGAATGAATAATAGAATTGCCGAAGATTTGCCTAATTTATTGAAAGAAGTCGGTTTTCATTCGATAGAAAAAATCAATTCGGATGAGTTTTATAATCAAGAAAGACACGATTATAAATCAAAAATAGGAATTTGGTCGAAAGTGGCGAGTTCTAGCCAAATGGTGGAAGAAGGCTATTTGGATAATGATTTGCGACTGAAAGCCATAGAAGATTACAACCATTGGATAGCAACAGAAGCTATTTCGATGACGATGAAATTGAATGAAGTGCGAGGGAAATTGTAATTCAAAAAATAAAAAACGGTCACAACTGACTTTATCAATATGGAAAAAAGAAAAATTGAAATAATGGATACCACACTCCGTGATGGCGAACAAACCTCGGGAGTATCATTTTCTGCTGCAGAAAAATTAACCATTGCGCAATTATTGCTAGAAGAATTAAATATTGATCGTATTGAAATAGCTTCTGCTCGTGTGAGTGAAGGCGAATTTCAAGGTGTAAAAGGCATTATGTCATGGGCAGCCGAAAAAGGATACAGCAATCGCATTGAAGTTTTAGGCTTCGTGGATGGCGGTATTTCTATCGAATGGATGAAAAAAGCGGGAGCCAAAGTGCAAAATTTATTGACCAAAGGTTCTTTAAACCATTTGACACACCAACTAAAGAAAACACCCGAACAGCATTTTTCTGAAATTGCCGAAGCTATCGCTTTAGCCCAAGAAAACGGAATCGAAACCAATGTTTACCTCGAAGATTGGAGTAACGGGATGCGTAATTCTCCGGATTATGTTTTTCAGTATTTGGATTTTTTAGTAACGCAACCTGTAAAAAGAATATTATTACCGGATACTTTAGGCGTGCTTATTCCGTCCGATACTTTTGAATTTATTGCTAAAATTACCACAAGATATCCCGGAATTCATTTTGATTTTCACGCGCATAACGATTACGATTTGAGCATTGCCAATGTGATGGAAGCTATAAAAGCAGGAATTCATGGCTTGCACGTAACCGTAAACGGAATGGGAGAACGTGCTGGAAATGCACCTTTAGAAAGTACCGTTGCGGTAATTAATGACTTTATGCCCGAGGTAAAAATCAACATCAAAGAAACGTCATTATATACGGTAAGTAAATTGGTAGAGACTTTTACGGGCTATCGAATTCCCGCCAACAAACCCATTGTAGGCGATAACGTTTTTACGCAAACCGCAGGTATTCATGCTGATGGCGACAATAAAAACAACTTGTATTTCAATAATTTACTGCCAGAACGTTTTGGTAGAAAACGAAAATATGCTTTAGGGAAAACTTCGGGCAAAGCCAATATCGAAAAAAACTTGCAAGAGTTAGGATTGAAATTAAATCCTGAAGATTTAAAATTAGTAACCCAACGCATCATTGAGTTGGGCGACAAAAAAGAAACTGTTACCAAGGAAGATTTGCCCTATATCATTTCGGATGTTTTGGATAGTCATACCTATGAGGACAAAATTGTAGTCGAATCTTATGTATTGGTTCACGCCAAAGGCTTGCGTCCCTCCACTACTTTATGCCTAAAAATTGATGGCGAAATAGTTGAAGAAAATGCGCAAGGCGATGGGCAATTTGATGCTTTTATGAATGCACTTTCTAAAATTTACAAAAGTAAAAAAATGTCGTTGCCTAAATTAATTGATTATGCAGTGCGAATTCCGCCCGGCAGCAGCTCGGATGCGTTGTGCGAAACGATCATTACTTGGACAAATAATGGAAAGGAATTTAAAACCAGAGGATTGGATTCAGATCAAACTGTAGCTGCGATTATTGCTACGCAGAAGATGTTGAATGTGGTCTAGCTTATGACTTTTAGCTATTAGCCATTGGCTCTTGGGATTTTAGAAAAATAATAATAATGACAGCTATAATATGCCAATAGCTAAAAGCAACTATTGATTAAAATTTAAGAAATAATAAATAATTCCTATAATATGCTAAAAGCTAAAAGCCAATAGCTCAAAATTAAAAATATGAAATTCAACATCGCCCTTTTAGCCGGAGACGGAATCGGACCAGAAGTTATCAACGAAGCTGTAAAAGTTTCGGATGCTATTGCCAAAAAATTCAACCACGAAATTACTTGGACACCTGCGCTTACAGGCGCTTGTGCTATTGATGCTGTAGGAGTTCCTTATCCAGACGAAACTCACGAAATATGTATGGCTGCCGATGCAGTTCTTTTTGGCGCTATCGGACACCCAAAATACGATAACGATCCAAGCGCTCCTGTTAGACCAGAGCAAGGATTATTGTTGATGCGTAAAAAATTAGGTTTGTTTGCTAATGTTCGCCCAACCTTTACTTTCCCGTCTTTGATTGACAATTCCCCTTTAAAAAGAGAACGAATCGAAGGAACGGATTTAGTTTTCTTAAGAGAGTTAACAGGCGGAATTTATTTTGGAGAAAAAGGCAGAAAAGACGGTGGCGAAACTGCTTTTGATAATTGCGTTTACACTAGAGTGGAAGTGCAGCGTTTGGCTAAAAAAGGATTTGAATTGGCTATGACGCGTTCCAAAAAATTATGTTGTGTGGACAAAGCCAATGTGCTAGAAACCTCTCGTTTGTGGAGAGAAACCGTTCAGGCCATGGAAAAAGACTATCCAGAAGTAGCGGTTTCTTACGAATTTGTGGATGCTGTTGCCATGCGTTTGGTACAATGGCCTAACTCGTATGATGTATTAATTACCGAAAATTTATTTGGAGATATTTTAACTGACGAAGCTTCGGTAATTTCTGGTTCAATGGGATTAATGCCATCTGCATCTGTTGGAGAGCACACTTCATTATACGAACCAATCCACGGTTCCTACCCACAAGCTACTGGATTAAACATTGCTAATCCATTGGCAACTGTTTTATCGGCAGCGATGATGTTTGAAGATGCTTTTGGATTAAAAGAAGAAGCCGAAGCCATTAGAGCTGTAGTCAACAAATCATTAGAGCAAGGAATTGTCACCGAAGATTTAGTTGTAAAAGGTGCTAAACCATATTCTACTAGCGAAGTTGGTGATTGGTTAGTGGCTAATTTATAATATATTGTATGTAGAGACGTTGCACCGCAATGTCTCTACCATAAATATAGAATAAAACAAAAAAGGTGTCAATTTTCATTGACACCTTTTTTATATATGATTGAAAAGAATTAATATCTTCCTCCTCTGTCTCCACCTCCACGGTTGTTTCCACCACCATAACCACCACGTGAATCTCCACCACGGCTGTTATTGTTAAAACTTCTTCTTTCGCCTTCTGGTTTTGGCTCAGATTTGTTAACAACTATTGCACGTCCTTGAACAGTTGCACCGTTCAATTCGTCAATTGCTTTTTGAGCTTCGTCATCGTTTGTCATTTCAACAAAACCAAATCCTTTACTTCTTCCTGTAAATTTATCTGTGATAATTTTAACTGAATCAACTGCTCCGTAAGCCTCGAAAGACTCTCTTAAATCTGCTTCCTCAATACTGAATGGAAGGCTTCCAACAAAAATATTCATATGTACTTATTTAAATAATAAGACAAATGTAGTCTTATTTTTCTGTAATCAACTACAAATAAGCTTATTTATAGATTTTATTTTTGTTGCGAAATTTAGAATCAAACAAAAAAGCAAAAAATAGTTAGAATTAAGCGAACTTAAAAGGGTTAGTTTGGTGTTAGAGTGCGCTTACGGGCACTTTATAAAAAACGCCTTGGCTATAATTAAGACTTGCTGCGTCTAGTGGGTCGCTGTAGCTATTTACTGCGTTAAATTTAAAAGTACCTGAAACCGTTTTATTTACAGCATCATATTCGGTAATTGTAATTTGCCCATTTCCAAGTCCAAATCCAGTTAAGAATGTAACCTTTGTTCCGTCAGCATTTGTCAATACATAAGTGGCTTTTTTAGAATCGCTAGCTCCCAAAGTATAGGTTTGAACCGCAGTCGAAGTTGTTTTTAAAGTTAAAACTTCAGTAGCAGTGTAGGCTTGAATCGTCAAAGAACCATTAGCTGCAAGAGTCGCTTGTGAATCAACCGCTCTCCAAAAAACAGTATCCTTTAGTCCTTGTACCGATGGATTATTAAATTTTACATCGTCTTGACAAGAGATAAAAGCAACTATTGTTATAAAATAAAAAACTATTTTTTTCATAGAATGGATTTTTTAGACTCACAAAAGTATATTTTTCTGCTTTAAAAACCGAAAAAAAATCAGAAAAAACCCAATTCAAAATAGCGTAACTCTTTACTATTCATTAAAATAAATTCACAACTAGTATTTGTAAATAAAAAATGTATCTTTGCACCCTTAATTAATCGAGGTCGAGTACCTCAAAATTTAATCACAAGATTATGTCAGTAAAAATTAGATTACAAAGACACGGTAAAAAACAAAAACCGTTTTACTGGGTTGTAGCAGCAGATGCTCGCTCAAAAAGAGATGGTAAATACCTAGAAAAAATAGGTACTTACAATCCAAATACAAATCCAGCAACTATCGAATTGAACTTGGATAGTGCCGTAAAATGGTTGCACAATGGTGCACAACCTACTGATACTGCCAAAGCTATTCTTTCTTACAAAGGAGCTTTATTGAAACACCACCTTGATGGCGGTATTCGTAAAGGAGCTTTAACTCAAGAACAAGCTGATGCAAAATTAGCTGCTTGGTTAGAAGCGAAAGCTGGAAAAGTAGATGCTAAAAAAGAAGGTTTGACTCAAGCGCAAGCTGCTGATAAAGCAAAAGCATTCAAAGCAGAACAAGAAGTTAACGCAAAACGTTTAGCTGCTGCTGCACAAGCAGAGGCTGATGCTATTGCTGCTGCAACTCCTGCTGTTGAAGAAGAAGTTGTTGCTGAAGCAGAAGAAACTCCTGCTGCAGAAGAAAATAACGAAACAACTGAAGCTTAATTTTAGTCAGCGAAGATGCGTAAAGAAGATTGTTTCTATTTAGGTAAAATCGCTAAAAAATTTAGTTTCAAAGGGGAAGTTCTAGCTTATTTAGATACGGACGAGCCCGAGTTATACGAAAACTTGGAATCAGTGTTTGTTGAATGCAACAAACACTTGGTTCCTTTTTTTATTGAAAATAGTTCACTTCACAAGAATGATTTCCTCCGCATCCGTTTTGAGGATATGACTACCGAAGAGGATGCCGATGCCATACTAGGCAATGATATTTATCTGCCTCTAAAAATGTTACCCAAACTTACAGGTAACAAATTCTACTTTCACGAAGTAATTGGTTTTGAAGTCGAGGACAAACGTCTAGGATATGTAGGCGAAATCCAATCGATAAACGACACCACCGCACAACCGCTTTTTGAAGTTTTGAAAGGCGATACCGAAATCCTAATTCCAATGATTGATCATTTCTTGGTAAAAATTGACCGAGAAAACAAAAAAGTCATCATGGATTTGCCCGAAGGATTGATTGAAATGTACCTTTAAAAAACTTCCTCATTAAGTCGCACTTTTTAGTTGTTGTCCTATATACAATCAAAAATAGTTAATCTATAATCTGAAATCGTATGTTTCAATTTAAGCAGTTTTCAATAGAACAAGATCATTGCGCTATGAAAATTGGCACCGATGGCGTTTTGCTTGGTGCTTGGACACCTATAAATCACAATCCCAATAGCATCCTCGATATTGGAACTGGAACTGGAATTATTGCTTTGATGCTATCGCAAAGAAGTGCCGCCCAACAAATTGACGCTCTTGAGATTGACGAACAAGCTTATGAACAAGCCGTTACTAATTTTGAAAATTCCCCTTGGAGCGACCGCCTATTTTGTTTTCATGCTGGTTTAGACGAGTTTATTGAAGAGCCCGAAGACGAATATGATTTAATTGTGTCAAATCCTCCTTTTTATACCGAAACGTACAAAACAAACGACGAACAACGTGATTTAGCTCGTTTTCAAGATGCCATGCCTTTTGAGCAATTGGTTGAAGCTGCCGATTTATTACTTTCTGAAAACGGAATATTTTCTGTAATAATTCCTTTTAAAGAGGAAGAAAATTTTTTGGCTTTAGCTCGAGAATTTGAACTTTATCCTGTAAGAACAACTCGAGTAAAAGGAACGCCAACGTCTGAAATCAAAAGGAGTCTTTTGGCTTTTAGCCGAAATGAAAAACTTAATTTTCCCATTGATGAATTAATCATCGAAACGGCACGTCATATCTATACTTCAGAATATATTGATTTGACAAAAGATTTTTATTTTAAAATGTAGTTCATAACTAGAAAGTAAGGCTATTAGTGAACGCTTTTATAGCTGATTTTAAAAAGAAAATTTTTCAATCAAATAACCTTTTCAAAAACAATCCTCCCTTTCAAAAAAAGTCTAACTTTAGAAAATAAAATACTATTTTTAAAAATATAACATTTGTTATTGGTTTTGTTATATTTCTTTACTTATTTTTGTTTTTTAAAATTAGCCAACTATGAAACCAGATTTATTTCAAGCCCCAGATTATTACAACCTTGACGATTTATTGACCGATGAACACAAACTCGTTCGTGATGCGGCGCGTGCTTGGGTAAAACGAGAAGTTTCGCCAATTATAGAAGAATATGCTCAAAAAGCCGAATTTCCAAAACAAATCATCAAAGGTTTGGGTGAAATTGGCGGATTTGGCCCCTATATTCCCGAAGAATATGGTGGCGCAGGTTTGGATCAAATTTCGTATGGACTCATCATGCAAGAAATTGAGCGTGGGGATTCTGGTGTTCGCTCTACGTCATCCGTTCAATCTTCGCTGGTAATGTATCCCATCTGGAAGTACGGCAACGAAGAACAACGTCAAAAATATTTGCCGAAATTAGCCACGGGAGAATTTATGGGTTGCTTTGGCTTGACCGAACCCAATTATGGTTCTGACCCAGGGAGTATGATAACCAATTTCAAGGACAAAGGAGACCACTACCTTTTGAACGGTGCCAAAATGTGGATTTCGAATGCACCCTTTGCTGATATAGCAGTCGTTTGGGCCAAAAATGAAGCAGGCAGAATTCATGGTTTGATTGTAGAACGCGGCATGGAAGGATTTACCACGCCCGAAACACACAACAAATGGTCGCTTCGTGCCTCATCAACTGGAGAACTGATTTTTGATAATGTAAAAGTTCCTAAAGAAAATCTATTGCCAAACAAATCTGGACTTGGCGCACCGCTTGGCTGCTTGGATTCGGCACGTTATGGTATTGCTTGGGGTGCTATTGGTGCTGCAATGGATTGCTACGATACCGCTTTGCGTTATGCCAAAGAGCGCATCCAGTTTGACAAACCAATTGCTGGGACACAATTGCAACAAAAAAAACTAGCCGAAATGATTACCGAAATTACCAAAGCGCAATTGTTGACTTGGCGTTTGGGGGTTTTACGAAATGAAGGAAGAGCAACCACCGCACAAATCTCGATGGCCAAAAGAAACAATGTAGACATGGCCATTCATATTGCTCGCAAAGCCAGACAAATGCTAGGCGGAATGGGGATTACAGGTGAATATTCGATTATGCGACACATGATGAACCTGGAAAGTGTCATTACGTATGAAGGTACACACGACATCCATTTGCTCATTACAGGAATGGACATTACTGGCATTCCAGCTTTCAAATAGCAACTACTGCCATTTTGAATTCTCATTCCCGTAAATGCAAATTTAAAATGGTGTAAACAATTATTAAAGTATTGGTAAAATCAATTGTAAAAGCTTCTTGGAAACAGGAAGCTTTTTTATATTTACATTAAAAAAATACCTCATGACAATCGAAAATGTTACCGCCAAAATTGCGCCTTATAAACGCCAATTATTGCACCATTCGTTGTACCAAAAAGTACAAACTATAGATGATTTGCACTGTTTTTTAGAAAATCATGTTTATGCGGTTTGGGATTTTATGTCATTACTAAAAGCTTTGCAAACTAAATTAACGTGTACTACAACGCCTTGGTTTGCTACAAAAAATCCAGAAACAAGATACTTGATTAACGAAATTGTTCTTGCCGAAGAAAGTGATTTGAGTTTAGATGGTCGTCGATTGAGTCATTACGAAATGTATGTAGAATCCATGCACGCTTGTGGTGCCAATACTAGGGGTATCGAGCAGCTTATAGCCGATGTGCATTCCTTAAAAAATATTTTTGTAGCCATCAAAAAAAGTGATTTACATCCTAACATCAAGGCTTTTTTGGACTTTACCTTTAGTGTTATCGAACAAGGAAAGCCACACGAAATTGCCGCTGCTTTTACCTTTGGAAGAGAAGATTTAATTCCGAGTATGTTTACCGAAATCCTAGCTAATTTCCAGAAAAATTTTCCCGAAATTGACTTGAATCAATTGGTTTACTATTTTGAAAGACACATCGAATTAGATGCTGATGAGCATGGCCCAATGGCATTGCAAATGATTACGGATCTTTGCGGTACTGATGCTCAAAAATGGGAAGAGGTAATTGCTGTTTCTGTAGAAGCTTTGGAAAAAAGAATAGGTCTTTGGGATGCGATTGACGAACAATTATTGGTCAAAGAAGCAATTATTTAAATGAATAAAACCAAGTGCTACCCTTTTTACGTATCTACAATTATGAAAAACAGCGTTAAATGGATAGCAGTATTACTTGGACTAATTCTCTCTATAGGTTGTAGCAACGACGATAGTACTAGGGTCACAAATCCTATTCCTATTGTCATTCAACCAATTCCTACACCTATACCCACGCCAACTCCAGCGCCTAATCCTTCCACTAAATCGTTTCGCTATTTAGCACTTGGCGATAGTTATACGATTGGTCAAAGTGTGTGCGAAACCTGTCGCTTTCCGGAACAACTCAAAGCGAGTTTGCAAACCAGAAGTCCAAAAGATGCTTTTTCCTTAAAAATAATTGCTCAAACGGGTTGGACAACGACTAATTTACTGTCGGTGATAAACGGAAACAGTTTGGAGTCCAATTACGATTTAGTTACGCTCTTAATTGGAGTGAATAACCAATACCAAAACAGACCTTTTGCTTTGTACGAAAAGGAATTTCCTGAATTAGTGACTAAAGCCATCGCCCTGGCCAAAGGAGATAAAACCAATGTAATTGTGGTTTCAATACCAGATTATGCCTACACTCCCTTTGGAGAACAAACGGGGAATCAGTCAAAAATATCGACCGAAATTGATGCGTATAATGCTTTCGCCGAAAAATATTGCTTGGAAAACGCCATAGTCTATGTGTATATTACTGACATTACTCGCACGGGACTTCAAAATCCAAGTTTTGTGGCAACAGATGGATTGCATCCTTCCGAGTTGGCTTATGCTCAATTTGTAAGTCGGATTATGCCAAAAGCGGTCGTTGCTTTAGAAAATTAACAAGTAAAAAAAAAACCGCTTCCTAGTTTGGAAACGGCTTTAGTTACGTTTTTGTATTCTTTAAAACTCATTCAGCATTTTAGAAATTTCGTCTAATCTTGGCGTTAATATAATTTCGATTCTACGGTTTTTGGCTTTGCCTTCGGGAGTGGCGTTGCTCATTAATGGAGAAAATTCACCACGACCTGCAGCTGTTACGTTTTGTTTGTTTACCTTTTTGTTTTCGCTCAAAATAGCGACAATTGCGGTAGCTCTTTTGGTTGATAAATCCCAATTATCAGCAATTGGCCCTGATGCGGTAAAAGGATCATCATCGGTATGGCCTTCTATCAATACCGAAATATCAGGATTGTCGCCCAGTACTTTGGCTACTTCTACCACTGCTTTTTTGCCTTCGGAACTTACAGCCCAACTTCCGGAATTGAACAGCAATTTGTTCTCCATAGAAACGTATACTTTTCCGTTTTTTTGTTCTACAGTAAGTCCTTTTCCTTCAAATCCATTTAAGGCCTTGGAGAGGGTTTCTTTTAGTTTTTTCATACTTGCTTCCTTGGCTGCAATTTGCGCTTCGAGTTCTTGTAGTTTTTGGGCGTTTTTATTCAATCGCTCTTGCTCCATTGCTAATGCTTTGCTTTTGGCGTCTAATTGATCCAGCAAATCATGATTTTTTTTCATGTTGGCTTGTAGCGCATCCCCGCTATTTTTTTCTAAAGCAGCGTAGGAGTCCTGCAAAACATTGAATTTATTTTGCGAAGCGGCATAATCAGCTTTGAGTTTTTCGAGTTCCGCTTTGGATTTAGACAAATCGGTTTTCAATGCGTCTCGATCCAGTTCCACTTGATTTTTGGCTTTGAGCAATTCGGCATTCTCATCGGCCATGGTGCGATTTTCTTTTTTAAGGTCGGCAAATTTAGTTTCTAAATCATTGTATATTTTTTTGGATACACAAGAAGTGGAAAGGGCTACAAATAGTAATCCTATTGCAATTTTTTTTGTCATTTGATAAGCTGTTTTATACTAATTTTTTGTTTCTAAAATGCGAAAATTTATCCTAGTCCAATTCGACCAATACGGGACAATGATCAGAGTGAACGGCATCAGGAAGTATAACGGCTCTTTTGAGTTTGTGTTTCAAGGAATCGCTAACTAAATTGTAATCAATGCGCCAACCTTTGTTGTTGCTACGGGCTCCAGCACGGTAACTCCACCACGAATACTGGTGTGGCTCGCTGTTGAAATGACGAAAACTATCAACAAATCCAGACTTCATAAAGGCATCCAACCAAGCGCGCTCTTCGGGCAAAAATCCAGAAACAGTTTTGTTGCGAACGGGATCATGAATGTCTATGGCTTGATGGCAAATGTTGTAATCCCCACAAATAATAAGGTTTGGAATTTCCTTTTTGAGTGTATCAATATAGTTTTGAAAATCATCCATAAACATAAATTTGTGGTCTAATCGTTCGCCATTGGTTCCTGAAGGCAGGTACAAACTCATTACGGAGCAATTTTCAAAATCAGCACGAAGGTTACGACCTTCAAAATCCATGTGGTGAATTCCTGTTCCATAAACCACATTTTTGGGTGGCGTTTTAGACAAAATAGCCACACCGCTATAGCCTTTTTTTGTTGCCGAAAAATAATATTGGTATGGATATCCTGCTGCCGTAATGGCCTCGGTAGGAATTTGTTCCTCGGTGGCTTTGATCTCCTGAAGGCAAATTACATCGGGGTTAGCGTGTTGCAACCACTCGATAAATCCTTTGGAAATTGCGGCGCGAATGCCGTTTACATTATAAGAAATAATCTTCATTTTGATGGTTTTTGTGTTTCAAAAGTAGTAAAAAAGTAGAAGTTTGTTCAAGAAAAGAGAAAGAAATTAGGCTTTTTTGCTATCTTTGTTTTTAGCTCTAAAATAAAAAAAAATGGGTTTAGTTACCGCCAAAGAAGTTTCAAAAGCGATAAATGCGGATAAGTACGGGGTTCTTGGTACATTTTCAGGATGGATCTTGATGAAGGTATTAAAAATTTCTACGTTAAACAAAGTATACGACAGGAACAAACATTTGAAAGATGTTGACTTTCTCAATGGCATATTAGATGACCTTCAAATAAAATTTGAAATTCCCGAAGAAGACTTTAAACGGTTGCCCAAAGAGGGCGCGTATATTACCATTTCTAATCATCCGCTTGGAGGAATTGATGGGGTTTTGTTATTAAAATTAATGCTCGAAAGAGAGCCCGATTTTAAAATTATTGCTAATTTCCTGTTGCATAGAATCGAGCCACTCAAAAAATACATCATGCCTGTAAACCCGTTCGAAAATCATAAAGATGCCAAGTCGAGCGTGGTAGGAATCAAGGAAACCTTGCGCCATTTGAGCGATGGGAAACCGTTAGGTATGTTTCCTGCCGGAGAAGTTTCTACTTACAAAGATGGGAAATTAATGGTCGATAAACCATGGGAAGAAGGGGTTATTAAAGTCATTAGAAAAGCACAAGTTCCCGTTGTTCCTATTTATTTTC
The DNA here is from genome assembly GCF_007097245.1 of Flavobacterium restrictum. GTDB lineage: Bacteria > Bacteroidota > Bacteroidia > Flavobacteriales > Flavobacteriaceae > Flavobacterium > Flavobacterium restrictum. The sequence goes on from NZ_VJZT01000016.1 coordinate 47,797, forward strand.
ATGCCAAAAACAGCAAATTGTTTTATTTGCTTTCTAAAATTAGCGGCACGTTTAGAACGGCAAAATTGCCTTCGGAAGTATTTAGCCAAAAACACCGAATTATAAAAGTGAGGATTGGAAAACCCATTTCGGTAAACGAGCAAAATGAGCACAAATCAATCGAAGAGTATGGCGAATTCTTGAGAAAGAAAACCTATATGCTGGCAAATCCTTTTGAAAAAGACAATAATTTTCTAGCCTCATCTGGGTTGAAAAACCCAAAAAGTCCCAAGAAAATTGTCACTCCTGCCAATAGCGAAAAAATGATCCTCGAAGTCAACAATTTGAGAGCCACGGATTGTAGACTTTTGCAAAGCAAAAACTACGAAGTCTTTTTTGCAGAAGCCAAAAACATACCTAATATCCTTCATGAAATAGGGCGTTTGCGAGAAATAACCTTTCGAGAAGTGGGCGAGGGGACTAATGAATCAATAGATTTAGACAAATACGATAAATATTACCGCCATCTTTTTCTTTGGGATGACGATACCAAAAAAATCGCTGGTGCGTACCGAATGGGATTGGGTTGCGAGATTTATCCCAAGTATGGAATGGATGGTTTTTACCTCAATGGGTTGTTCCGTTTTGAGCCCGAATTACACGATATGATGCATAAATCTATCGAAATGGGGCGTGCTTTTATCATCAAGGAATACCAGCAAAAACCAATGCCTTTGTTCCTGTTGTGGCGTGGTATTATTCATACCACTTTGCATTATCCAGAGCATAAATTCCTTTTGGGAGGCGTGAGCATAAGCAATCAGTTCTCGGATTTTTCAAAATCGTTGATGATTGAGTTTATGAAATCGCATTACTATGATCCCTATATTGCGCAATACATTCATCCCAAAAAAGAATACAAAGTCAAACTAAAAGACGCCGATAAAGATTTTGTTTTTAACGAAACCGAAGCCGATTTGAACAAATTCGACAAAATCATCGATGAGTTAGAGCCAGGAGTTTTGCGTTTGCCTGTTTTGATCAAAAAATACATCAAACAAAACGCACGATTGGTAGCCTTTAACGTAGATCCCCTGTTTAATAATGCCATTGATGGGCTTATTTATTTACAAATTTCGGATATTCCAGAGAGCACCATGAAACCTGTTATGGAAGAATACCAAGCCGAATTAGAGCGAAAAATGACTGATAAGGAAGAGTAGGTTAAATAGTTTTTAGTGGTTTGAAAATGATGGTTTTGGGTAGGAGCGAGGCGCCATAAGTGTTCGAAACATGATATGCATATTGATTTTGACCATTATTTTTACTCAAATTGAGCTTTTTTCATCAGAAAAACAAAACCTTTTAGCCGATTTAATTAGGTGTAAAATTTTAAAGACAAGGTTTCGAACACTTATGATTTGCAATCTGTGCCCACAAACGAGGGCATACAAAACAAGTCAAGAAACGAAAAAGCAACTCGGTAAAAGGAGTTGCTTTTGTTGGTTTTAAAAAGAAAACCCCGCCAGTCCGAGCATTAGGTAACACAGGGCTAGTGCGAGCTTCAAGCTCGTACCCACAAAGTAGAGATTAAAAAAAAACAGGCAAATTTGCCTGTTTTTTTAGTTATCTATTCGAATAATCTTTAGGGTTTCTGTAGGCGTGAATCACAGCTAAAACAACGATTTGTTTTTGAAATCATCAACGATGTAATGAATGTGATTGGGAATAAATCAAAACCCCCTTCAAATCATACGATGTAAAGGGGGTTTTTAGGTTTTGTGAAACAATCAGCAGAGAGGAAGGGATTCGAACCCTCGATGCAGTTACCCACATACTAGCTTTCCAGGCTAGCTCCTTCAACCACTCGGACACCTCTCTATTTATTTTGGTGTGCAAATAACTTAAAAAAAAACGAGGTAGAAAAATAAAATGCACTTATTATGTCATTTCTCCTCGTAAAGCAGTCTCAAATACTGATTTGAATGCTGTAGGAGCAACTGGGGAAGCTAATAGATACATCAACTTTGTAATTGCGGCTTCGGTTGTGATGTCTTTTCCCGAAATAACTCCTATTTTTTTCATAGCCGAACTGGTTTCATATTGCCCCATATTTACGCTTCCTGCGGCACATTGCGTAACATTTACTATTTGGATTCCATTTGCTATGGCTTGGGTCAAAATAGCCACAAACCAAGCTTCGGTTGAGGCGTTGCCAGCTCCGTAAGTTTCTAGTACAATTCCTTTGAGATTAGGAATGGCAATGATAGCCCCTAGAACTGCTTCGCTTATGCCTGGAAACATTTTTATAATGACAACATTTGCATCCAGCGTTTTGTGTACGTCTAGTTCTGCATGGGGTTTGGGACGCAAAAATGAATCTGAATTTGATTTTAAATGCACACCAGATTCAATTAAATGTGGGAAATTAGGCGATACAAAAGCCTTAAAATGTTCAGCATTTATTTTGGTAGTGCGGTTGCCTCGGTACAATTTATATTCAAAGTACAAACAGACTTCTTGTATTGTAGGTTGCCCGTTTTCGCGTAAGGAGGCAATTTGAATGGCGGTAATCAAATTCTCTTTGGCATCGGTGCGTAAATCACCTATGGGCAGTTGCGAGCCTGTAAAAATAACTGGTTTGGCTAAATTTTCGACCATGAAACTCAATGCCGATGCCGAGTACGACATAGTATCCGAGCCGTGAAGTACTACAAAACCATCAAATGAATCATAATTGTCCTCGATTAGTGTAGCCATTTTTACCCAAGCTGCTGGATTCATATTCGAAGAATCTATTGGTTCTTCGAATGATATGGTTTCAATCTGGCATTCTAATAGTTTTAACTCTGGAATTCGTTTCAAAATCTTGCTGAAATCGAATGCTTTGAGCGCACCTGTTTCAAAATCTTTTTTCATACCAATGGTGCCACCAGTATAAATCAAGAGGATTTTAGGATTTTTAGATAGCATTGATGTATTTTAATTTATTCACAACTGGATTGGAATACATGGCCAAAAATCCTTCTAAAGCAATTGGATTGTCTTGGTCAATTCGCATTTCGAGTCTTCTTTCAAAAAGGGACTTTTCGTTTTCGGTGTATAAATGAGCGTATTCTTGTGATTTATTTACAATATCATACGCAATATAGTTAGTTGGCCAAAGGTGGTAATTCGTCAAAATGGCATCATCAATAACTTGAGCCAAGGCTTGAATTTGTTTGTTTCCGTTATCGTTTTCGGCGGCAATGGCGGTTATTTCTTCTTTTAAAACTTTGCCAACATGAATGTGAATTCGTTTTTTTTGCCCCATGGCACCGCTCAAAATCGTCATGAAATCCTCGTTTTTTTCTTTAATATAGATTTCGTTATTGGCTTCGGCCATCAGTTGCGGCATTTTTAGCACATCGGTAGGGTCGTATTCGTAGGAAATGGAAACAGGAACAATTTTTATTTTCTTGAAATAATCCATTAAATTTTTTTCGTCAGATCCCATTCCTATCATTTTCAAAACACCTGGATTGGTTGCGTCATTACCATCTTTGGTTCTGCCTTCTCGTTGTGCAATCCAAACGGAACGATTTTCGTGAAGCAATAAATTACCAATATATTCCGATAATAATTTAGAGCTTTGTAGCATTTCGCGTGGTGTTAAACCTCGTTGTACTAGGAAATTTCGATTTAATTTAGCCAATGTGTTCAAAAATGATTTCTTGACTAAATTATCCCCAATTGCGGATGCTGTCATGACAAATCCATGCTCAAATAAAGCGGCGTTCAACAAAGTGGTATCCAAAAGAATGTCACGATGATTTGATACAAATAAATAAGAAGTATTTTTCTCTAAATGTTCAAATCCCGATGTAGTCAAGCCTTCCGAGCTTTTTTCGAGTACTTTTTGAACAGATTGGTAAATAAAATTACATTGAAAATCACGTATGGAATGCGTTTTTTTGAGTTGTTCTTTCCAAACATCGTCAGCAAGATCTGGGAAAGAAAAATTCATCAATGCCTTCATCATTGGGTGGTGGAGAACATTTAGAATGGCTTCGTTTATTTCGGTGTCATAAAACGGCCGAATAGCGTCAAATTTTTGCATTTAGATTTTCAATTTTAATAATCACAAAAGAACAAAAAAAAAGTTAAACAAAAGTAAAAACCAGTTTAAATCCCAAAAACTACTTTAGAATTTTGGGTGGTTATTGTAGCAATATCAGTTGCTGTAACTCCGTAAATGTGGGCTAATTTTGCAACAATTGCTACTAAATAACTGCTTTCATTTCGTTTACCTCTAAAGGGAATTGGTGCTAAATAAGGCGAATCGGTTTCTAGAACAATATGTTTCAAGTCAATTTGAGCTAGAAATTGGTCTATTTTTCCGTTTTTAAAAGTTGCTACTCCGCCAATTCCTAGTTTCATATTGTATGAAATGGCTTGTAAGGCTTGCTCGTAAGTTCCCGAGAAACAATGAAAAATTCCAAATAAATCCTCCGATTTTTCGTCCTCTAGAATTTCGAAAATTTCCTCAAAAGCTTCTCGACAATGAATTACAATGGGCAGTTTATACTGTTTGGCAAGTTGGATTTGTTTCCTAAAGACAGTTTGTTGTGGGATCAAATGGGTTTTGTCCCAATACAAATCGATTCCTATTTCGCCAACGGCATAAAACTTACGTTGGGCTAATTCGTGCTCCACATGCTGCAATTCTGCTTCGTAATTCTCTTTTACATAAGTGGGATGCAAGCCCATCATCAAGAACACATTTTCGGGATAATTATCGGCTAGGGCATACATTGCTGGTGTGCAGGAAGCGTCAATTGCGGGAACAAAAAAACGAGAAACGCCAGCATCTATGGCGCGCTGTATCATTTCGTTTCGATCCTGATCAAATTCTTCGGAATATAAATGGGTGTGTGTGTCAGTAATAGTCATTTTGCTTTGTTGCTTTGTACCTGCAAAATTACAATTATTATGTTATAAAAACTTTACGTACTTTGCGATAAAATGGAACCGAATTTCTGAAAAGAGATTCTGAAATAAATTTAGAATAAATGAAAAAACTCCAAGAAATTCTTGAAAAAGAAAAGTATTATAAAATAAAATTTAAAATTACCAAAACCCAACATCTTTTGATTAAAGCCAAAATCAATGGTGTTTCAGGGAATTTTATTCTGGATACGGGTGCTTCTAATAGTTGTGTTGGTTTTGAAAGTATTGATTTGTTTGGGCTTGACGCCAAAAAATCGAAAACCAAAGCAGCGGGTGCTGGTGCCACGGGAATGTTTACGCAAATTGCGGTAGCGAACAAATTACAACTAAACCGCTGGAAAGATACCCGTTTTGATTTGGTTATTTTTGATTTGTCACACGTAAATGAGGCTTTGATGTGCCATAAATCAAAAGCAGTGCACGGTATTATTGGTGCCGATGTGTTGCTAAAAGGCAAAGGAATTATCGATTACTACAACCATTATTTGTATTTACGGTCTTTTTAGAAAGCGGTATGAAAAACTCAAATGGTTATAAATAAAGAGCGCATCGGATTACCGATGCGCTCTTTTCAACTACAACAAACTTAAAAAAAATATTATTCTTTGATGATTTTGGTAGTACTTACTTTTCCATCAATATCCGTTTTTACAATATAAACACCTTTTTGCAATGCACTTGTTTGAACAGTTGTTGAATTGCTTTTTGGTGTTCTTGACAATACTTCTTGACCTAATACATTGTAAACTGATACTTTTTTGATAGTGCTGTTAGCATCTATTGTCAACATATTTTTTACTGGATTAGGATACATTTTTACATTTGATTTTTCAAATTGGGTAGTTCCTAATGTAGTGTTTTTATGTAAATAGATGTTATCATACCATACATGATCTACTTTAGCAGTTGTAATCCCTATTTGCGCAACATCGTTTCTTGCTAAATTGTTGGTTATAATACCGCCTAAAGCAGTAATAGGAACGTCAACAGATACCCATTGATTAGCTACTAATTGAGGAGTAGTTCCCCCGTTTATGGTCACTTCCAAGGCTGATTGTTCTTTATCCGTTCCGTTGAAATTTACCAATTTTACACTAAAAACATCACCCACTAAATCAGTATCAGTAACATAGAAATCAAAATGAAGGTATGTAAAATCAGTTAAATTTTGTCTGTGGGTACTAAAATCAATCCCTTGACAGCTAACACCAGTATTTTTTTGCAAAGTTTTATTTCCGTCAATTAACACTTCAGTTGTGGCAGCACCACCGCACCATCCAGCATCAAAATTATCAAAGTTAATATTAGTATAAGCATCACCGTAAATAGATACAACATCAGCAGTTGGTCGTGCAGGTGGCATAGGTGCGTGGACTAAAGGCGTTACTAAACAAGCAGTACAAGAACCTCCACAGTCAATGCCAGTTTCATCACCATCTTGAACACCATTGTTACATGTTGTGGTTACTGCTTCAAGAACTACATTATCAATTCCCACAAAACCAGTTGCGTTACCCATATCAAAGATAATACGACTTGTTGTGCTAGCAAAGTTTGCTGTAAGGTTCAATACAAATACTTGAGGTTCAGTAGTAAGTGTAACTGTTTGAGTTGTATTCGTCCAAGGATCTTGATTTAAACCAATACCAGCTATTAAAGGTCTACTTGTGTCTGACCATGCTTTGAAAGTTAGTTTGTAAGCAGCACCTTGAGCAGGAATAGATAAAACATAACTCAAATTGGCGTCCCATGGGTTTCCAGCAATGGCAACATTTGCTGCGTTGTAGGTGTTTCCTCCTTCGGTAACTGCATTTGCGGAATTACCAGACCAGCCAGTGCTGCCGTTCTCAAAATCTCCGTTGGTAATCAGGTTTTGTGAAAAACCAAGTGTGCACAATAATAATGCAAACAATAAAGTAATTTTTTTCATGATAATTGATTTTAGTTATATTCAAATGTAGAAATGTAATTCCGTAAACTTTAAAAATGGTACTATGCAAAAACTATACGGTATCTTAAAATCAATACTATTTTTTAAATCCAAGCAAACACTGGCTTTATAACACATAAAATTTTGTTGCGTAGTGCTATAAAGAGCAGTTTTTTTGGTGAAATGAAAAAATGTTGTGGTATTGTATAGGTAAAAATCGCTATTGAGCTAATAATAAATAAGACAATCCTATTTATTTTTAAATAAAAAAATCAATCCTGTAAAAAATGTGTAAAAAAAATGGATTATTAATAATTAGATTTCAACAGTATTGCGCAAAAAAATAGCCTGTCCTTTTTTTAAAGGACAGGCTATTGGTGTATAAAGTGGTTGTTTTACAACTCAAATGCTTTTTTAGGATTGTTGTCACATAACAAAGCAACTGGATTTTCTAACGCTTCTTTTACAGCAACCAAAAAACCAACAGACTCACGTCCGTCAATAATTCTATGGTCATAAGAAAGTGCTACGTACATCATTGGGTGAATTTCTACTTTGCCATTTACAGCAATTGGACGTTCAATAATGTTATGCATTCCAAGTATTCCAGATTGTGGTGGATTGATGATTGGAGTACTCAACATACTACCAAATACACCTCCATTAGTGATGGTAAAAGTTCCGCCTGTCATATCATCAACGGTGATTTGTCCGTCACGTGCTTTTAGGGCCAAACGTTTAATATCGGCTTCAATTCCACGGAAAGTCAAATTTTCAGCATTACGAACTACAGGAACCATTAATCCTTTTGGACCTGAAACTGCAATTGAAATATCGCAAAAATCAAATCCTATTTTATAATCACCATCCATCATGGAGTTTACGTCAGGATACAATTGTAAGGCTCTAGTTACCGCTTTTGTAAAAAAGGACATATATCCTAGTCCTATTCCGCCATGTTTGGCTTTGAAAGCATCTTTGTATTCGTTACGCAAAGTATTGATAGGCGTCATGTTAACTTCGTTAAAAGTAGTTAACATAGCGGTTTCATTTTTGGCAGCAACCAATCTTTCGGCTACTTTCCTGCGCAACATAGATAATTTTGTTCTTTCGGAACCACGTGAACCTCCTGTAGGCGTTCCCATTGAGGGTACGGCATTTACAGCATCATCCTTTGTGATTCTTCCGTCTTTTCCTGTTCCAGTTACAGTTGTTGGAGCAATATTTTTTTCGTCTAATATTTTTCTAGCTGCTGGCGAAGGTGTTCCTGATGCGTAAGTTACAGGTGCTACAGGAGTTGGTTTTGGAGCTTCTGCTTTTGGAGCTTCAACAACTACTACTTTTTCTGCAACAACTGGTGCTGCACCAGAAGGTTTTGCTGCTGCTGTATCAATAAGACAAACCACTGCGCCCACGGCTATTGCGTCTCCTTCTTCTGCTTTGAGCGTAATAATTCCGCTAGCTTCTGCTGGAAGTTCTAATGTTGCTTTGTCAGAATCAACCTCTGCAATTGCTTGGTCTTTCTCTACATAATCGCCGTCTTTTACTAACCAAGTTGCAATTTCAACTTCTTTTATAGATTCCCCTGGTGATGGGACTTTCATTTCTAAAATCATTGTGTATTTATTTTAAATGATGAATTAATCTCGTTCAGTTCGGGCGTTGCCCTCGAGTTTATACTTTAAATTACTTTTTTATTCTAATAAATTTTCTATCGAAATATCTTCGTCAATTTCATTCCAATGAACTCCTTCTCCGTTTCCAATAAATCTCCATTTGTTCAATTGTTCAATAGTAGCTTTTCTCAATCTAGGAAACCATTCTAAAGGAATTGACAATTCACGACCATCTTCCAAAAAAACAATCATTTTAGAATCTGAAAAAACAATATTAATTGCCTTTTTTGACTTACTAATTACTGAAAAACTCATCCCATTTTTGTATTAAAAGTTCTTGATTTTCTTCAACTAAATTACGAATTTGTTTTAATTCTGATGCGTTACATCTTGAAGATTTTATTAATTCCACAAATTCCAAATTAAATTTCGCCGTTTTTTCTGCCTTTTCAACATGAATATGTTTAGGCAAATGCTCATTACTATAAAAGAAAAATCGAAATCCTGCTGTAGTAATTACTGTGGGCATTATCTAAATAAATTTTTATCAAAAACCATTCGTATTGCATCAACTTGACGACGTTTTGCACGCGTATAACTTCCTGCTGCTGGAGCGGCGTATGCTTTCAACGAAGCTAATCTCCATTTTACCAAATCAAAATTCATTAACATATAACTGTAAGCCCCCATGTTTTTTGGCTCTTCTTGTGCCCAAACATAATCATCTACATTTGGATATTGTGCTATAATGGCTTTTAATTGTGCAACTGGCAATGGAAATAATTGCTCGATTCGTACTACGGCAACATCTTTTCTGCCATTTTTCTCTCTCTCGGCAGTAATGTCGTAATAGAATTTTCCCGTACAGAAAACTAATGATTTCACCTCGTTTTTGTCAACTAAAACATCGTCTATTGTTTCTTGAAAACTTCCGTTGGCCAAGTCGTCTTGTGTAGAAACGCATCTTGGGTCACGCAACAAACTTTTTGGCGTAAAAACAACTAATGGTTTACGGTATTTAGTTAGCATTTGTCTTCGCAACAAGTGAAAAAAGTTGGCTGGCGTGGTACAATCGGCAACAAACATATTATGTCTGGCGCACAATTGTAAATAGCGTTCCATTCTTGCCGAAGAGTGTTCAGCTCCTTGCCCTTCATATCCGTGTGGCAACAACAAAACTATTCCGTTTTGATTGTTCCATTTGTCCTCGCCACAGGAAATATATTGGTCAATCATAATTTGCGCTCCATTACTGAAATCACCAAATTGTGCTTCCCAGATAGTTAAAGTCTTGGGATTGGCCAAAGCATATCCATAGTCAAAACCTAAAACTCCGTACTCTGATAACAACGAATTGAAAATATTAAATTTCCCTTTTTTGTTTTCAATATTGTTTAATAAAACAACTTCTTCCTCTGAATCTTCTACTTTTACAACCGCATGACGGTGCGAAAAAGTACCTCTTTCTACATCTTGTCCAGAAATCCGAATATCATATCCTTCGGTTAATAAGGAACCATAAGCTAACGTTTCTGCTGTTCCCCAATCGATAACATTATTAGCGTACATGGTTTTACGATCGGTAACAATTTTCGAAATTTTATTGATAAATTTCTTGTCCGATGGCAATGTTGAAACCGTTTCAATAATGGAATCCAAAGTGCTTTTGTCAAATGTAGTGTCTACTTTTTGAAGCATTTGGGTATCTGTCACTTGCTGAAAACCGTCCCATTCATTTTTCATAAATGGAGTAATAATCGTTAAATCTTTTTTGCGAGAAGCTTGAAGATTGTCATCTAAATCTTGCTTGTAAGTAGTTTCTAAATCTTTTACAAAATTATCGCCAATGACCCCTTCTGCTAATAATTTGGCAGCATAAATGTCTCTTGGATTTTGATGTTTTGCAATAATTTTATACAAAACTGGCTGTGTAAAACGAGGCTCATCCCCTTCATTATGCCCGTATTTTCTGTAGCCTAATAAATCGATAAACACATCGGAACCAAATTGCATTCTATAATCCAATGCAAATGACATGGCGTGAACTACTGCTTCTGCATCGTCTGCATTGACGTGCAAAACTGGCGAAAGCGTTACTTTGGCAACATCGGTACAATATTTAGAGGAACGTGCGTCCAAGTAATTCGTAGTAAAACCTACTTGATTGTTTATTACAATATGTATGGTTCCTCCGGTTTTATATCCATCTAACTGTGCCATTTGTACAATTTCATACAATATACCCTGACCTGCAATAGCGGCATCACCATGAACGGCAATAGGTAAAACTTTAGAGAAATCATCTCCAAAATACTTGTCTTGTTTAGCTCTTGTAATTCCTTCTATTACGGCACCAACCGTTTCAAGGTGTGATGGATTAGGTGCTAAATTGATATTTATATTTTTTCCTGTACTTGTTTTTTTGTCAGCAGTAAGTCCTAAATGGTATTTTACATCGCCATCAAAATATTCTTGATCGTAATCTTTACCATCAAACTCTCCAAAAATATCTTGAGTTGATTTACCAAAAATATTTGCCAAAACATTCAAACGACCACGGTGTGCCATTCCCATTACAAATTGTTCTACTCCTTTTTCGGCTGCTTTTTCTATCAAAGCATCAAGAGCTGGAATGATGGATTCTCCACCTTCAAGTGAAAATCGTTTTTGACCTACATATTTGGTATGCAAGAAATTCTCAAACGAAACCGCTTGATTTAATTTGTTTAAAATTGCTTTTTTCTCCTCGGAAGAAAAATTAGGTTGGTTGTCATTAATGCCTAGTTTGTCTTGAATCCAATCAATTACTTCTGGATTTCTAATGTACATATATTCAACACCAATGTGTTGGCAATAGATAGACTCTAGGTGTGTAATTATTTTTTGAAGGCTACAAGGGGCAATTTTAATCACTTTTGCTGCATCAAAAACGGTGTTTAAATCCGAATTGGAAAGTCCAAAATTTTCAATGGCTAATGTGGGAGTAGTAGTTCTACGGTCTCTTACTGGATTCGTTTTGGTAAACAAATGTCCACGGGAGCGATAGCCATCAATTAGTTTTAAAACATTAAATTCTTTTTGAAGTTTATCCGAAACCAAAGAACAATCAGCACCAGTAGCGGCAAAATCTGCCAGCTGTTGCACGGGTGAAGCAGTTGCGTTTTCTTCATTGTAAGTCGTCATTCCAAAATCGAAACCTTGAAAAAAACTTCTCCAACTTGGCTCTACGCTATCTGGATTCTCTAAATATTGATCGTATAATTGTGCAAAAAATTCGGTATGTGCTGCGTTTAAAAATGAAAACCTATCCATAATAATTGTTAATGTACATTTTATTTAAAAAGATTGACAAAAGTACAATAAACCAATATAACTAAATCATATTTTTACGTACTTTTACGTAAAAAATTGTTAAATAAACCTTTTATTCATGAAAAAAAATAGCCTTGTAGTCGTTTTGAAATCTTTTATATTCTTTGTTACGCTTTTCGCTGCGGGTACTATCGTAGCGCAACAACAATCCATTCCATCGAATCAAACGAATCAATTTTGGGATAAAGTACAATTTGGAGGTGGTATTGGACTTAATTTTGGTTCTGGTTATACTGATATTTCGCTTTCGCCAAGTGCTATTTATAATGTAAATCAAACTGTTGCTCTAGGGATTAGTTTGCAGGGCGGTTACATTTCCTCAAAAAATTATTATGAATCCTACACCTATGGTGGCAGTTTGATTGGATTGATTAATCCCATTCCTCAAATCCAACTTTCGGCAGAGTTAGAGCAGTTGCGTGTCAATACGAATTATGATAGTTCATTGTATAAATCAGATAATTTTTGGAGCACCGCCCTGTATTTAGGAGCGGGATACCGATCTGGAAACGTGACTATTGGTGCACGCTATGATGTTTTGCATAATGATGCCAAAAGCATTTATAGCGAGGCTTTTATGCCTTTTGTTCGTGTTTATTTTTAGAAAATGATTGTATTTTAATTCAAAAGTAACGCTGTTATGGGGTTGCTTTTTTATTTATACTTATTTCTAAACCACACTTTTTGCCATTCTCTTTTTAAAACCAAAAAAGCTACTTGTTGAGAAAGTGCCCCAATATCCGAGCCATCTAATTGTTTTATGGCTTCTTCTGGAACATCGATTATGTAAAGTAAATTGAGGTATTCGGCAAATTTATATTGAATGAGGCGGTATATTTTTTCGTGCAATTGAATTTTTAATTCGGTAGGGGAGATGCTCATTGGGAAATCAATTCCTTCATTGGCCAAGTTGAAATCCTTGTTGATTTGCTCAATTAACTTCAGGTATAAGTTGGTTGTTTCGGCTTCTTGAAATAATTCGTCGGAGGAAATTGGGGCGATAAAATTCATTTTAGAATTGGTTTTTTTGATTTTTTGATGGTCCATTTCGAAACTATTTTTGCCAAAAGCACATCGCCACCAGCGTAAATAAAAACAGCTCCCATGGGTGGATTTGCTGCAGGAATTATGCCAAATATTTTTGGAACCCAAGTCCAACATCCAAAAAAAGTGCCTACTAGTTCGATAAAAATAACGCACAAGGCAATACAGTAGTAGAGGTTTTGCCAGCGTTTTTTTTTTAAAATCGCAAAAAATAAAACGCCCAACACCACCGAAAACAGGTCGTTTAGGAATATTCCAACAGCCAAAAATAGGATGGCAAAACCCAGACCAAAATACCGTTTCAATGGAAATTCGTGTTGCAATACCCAAGCCGTTTGTGCAAAAATATATCCTGAAACATAAACAATTGCGTGGCCAAACGGCACGTATAACGGAATAGTTTGGGTGCGATAGGCATACATTTCCAATAGGTTACAAAAAATAAGTTCGCCAATGTAGGACAAGAATAACATAGAGAACATCAATTTTCTAACGTAGCCATTTGATATAAAAAAGAGCCATCCAAAATAACTAATCACGATACAATTTGTAAGCACTCTGCCGTCAAAAAAGTGTTTAGCAAAGTAAACCGAATCTATTCCTAATGCACCAATTGTGACTATCCCAAAAAACAATGCGGCAAGCAGCTGCTTTTTTGGCTGATAATTCGTGTCGTTAAAAATAATTTCGGAAATCATGCGGTAAATGTGGTGTGGATTACACTTTTCGTTGCATTAAATTTTCGCCAAAAGAACGAAGTTTGTCTTTCTTTTCGTTGTCGATACTTATTTTGCTCAATGTTTCAAATGCTTTTAACGTATACTCTTGAATGGCTTGTTGTGTAGCTTTGGACGCACCAGTGGAATCAAAAAGTGATTTTACTTCGTTTATTTTTAAGGTGTTGTCCTCAAAGTGATTGGATAACAAATGTAATATTTTTTCCTTTTGGTCAGGAGTAGCATATTCGATGGCTTTGAGGTACAAATAGGTTTTTTTGTTTTCGATAATGTCGCCACCCACTTGTTTTCCAAAAGTTTCTGGATCACCAAAAGCGTCTAAATAATCGTCTTGTAATTGAAAAGCCAATCCTAAATTCAAGCCAAAATCATAAATTAAATTGGCATTTTCGCAGGATGTTTGGGCTACAATAGCACCCATTTTCATAGCAGCAGCGACTAGGACAGCCGTTTTGTATTCAATCATTTTGAGGTATTCTGGAATGGTTACGTCCTTGCGAGTTTCAAAATCGACATCCCATTGCTGGCCTTCGCAAACCTCCAAAGCCGTTTTTCCAAATAACTTGGCCAAATCCCTAAAAACTGATGGTTCATACTGCTCAAAATATTGGTAAGCCAAAATAAGCATGGCATCACCGGACAGAATTGCGGTATTGGTATTCCATTTTTCGTGAACGGTTTGATTGCCTCTTCGCAATGGTGCGGCATCCATAATGTCATCATGAACCAACGAGAAATTATGAAAAACTTCCACAGCGAGTGCAGCAGGCAAGGCTAGTTTATAATCAGTATCAAAAACTTCGGCAGACATTAAGGTCAAGACAGGTCGCATTCTTTTGCCGCCAAGGCGCAAAATATAATGTATGGGTTCGTATAAGTTTTTAGGCTCTTTGATGGTGTATTGCGATTGTAAATAATCCGAGATGAATTCCTGGTATTGGTAGATTGAGTGCATAAATAAAGTACTAGTTCACGTTAATCGTTTCCCTTTTTGGCAGGGAGGTAAGGGCCCAAAGATACAATTCAATTGTGAATTATTTGGATTATAAAATTGTACTGTAAGTCATTCGTTTTTAGAAAAGTATTTCAGTACTTTTTTTGGTAAACGAATAAGTATAATTCCGATATTATTTTTGGGATAATCTTGCTAATAATCTAATATTAAAAAAAAATACTCTGGCAAATACCTCACGAAACATACAAATTTATTGTTGGGAATATTAGATTTTGACCAGGGAAATGTGAATTTTTATTAGATAATTGCAAATTCTTGCTGTGGTGTTGCAAATTCACAATAAACTCTAAAACACACACCCTATGTTTATACAAATTACTAGTTAGATGGTCTGATTTGTTACTCGGGTCTCTTAAATTTTTCGATAAAGAGACTTGAATTCTTACTTTGGTATATTAAATTCACAGAATTTGAATAGTTTTATTGGTAATTTCATATAAACAAACATTAACATCAATTAAAAAAATAATTTTAAAAAAATAACCGCTATAAATCAAGCGGTTATGTTTTTCTGTATGTTGTAATAGGAATTTAGTTTAGTTGTGATTATTGCTAATTGTCTTTAAATTAGCCGAGTGATGCTATTTTTAAACTAAATATTTAGTGAGCAATTTTATTTTTTTTCTAAATGTATTTGAAAACCAACGCCTAAAAAAAACGAATTGTTTTTTCCTTGAAAATAAGAACTACTATTTTTTTCTCCATTGCTTGTATTTTGGTTTAAATAATTTAAGGCTACTTCAAGCCCAACACTACTGTTCAAAAAATATACGGCACCTGTCTTTACATTGAAATTTTCCAGTTTTGAATTTGTTTGGTTAATTTTTTGTATGGCATAACTTACTTCAGAAAAAATATTGATTTCTTTTTCTTTTTCTAAAAAATAATATCTTATGAAGGGCCCTATTCCGTAACTGAAATAATTACTATTAACTGAACTATTTGCTTTTTTCTCGAATGTTAATGATAGTTCTCCCAAAGTACCTATTGCTAACTTGTCAATAAAAAAATATCCAATGTTGGGGGAAATTGCTAAAATTGTTCCTTCGGTACTATACTCCCCACTTGTGTACTTGTTGTGTGAAAAATTAGCACTTCCACCCATCATCCAATTCCCTTTTGAGATTTGTGCATTTGATGTTAAGGAAAACAATAGTATTAAGCATAAGCACAATTTAATAATTTTCATGTTTTATTATTTAAGTTGTTGTTTTTATAATTTGAATTTTTATCAATAACGTCTTTACATTGACACTAATTTTTTTATTTATCTAAAATTATTTTTTCTGTAAATGTAATATTTTCAGTTATTACCTTCAGTATATAAATTCCTGATTTAATTTTGTTTGCTAATTCTATTTGCAATTCGTACCGATTATCAAATTTATTTTCTTCAACTAATATAGAGTTTTGGTCATAAATTTGATAATTTCCTGATAATGTTTCGGGTAGTATTACATTTATATATCCATTTGTAGGGTTTGGCGTAATTGTTATTTTAGCTGTAATGTCGTTCGAAGATAATCTTGAGTTTAAACATGGTGCTGGTGCTAAATAGCCATAACTTTGACAGGTTTTTATCCCTGTGAAAGGATTACTGTAACATACTTGTACGATTTTTTGTTTTGGTTTTACTCCAGTTGCAAAAATTATTCGTGGTGAAATATTTACATGCCAATAAGAGACGTTTTGTCCTACAAAGTCCAAAGTAAAACTGGTAGCAGTGCATATATTTCCATCGTCAGGAGTCGATACAATATATCCATTGGGAACAGGAGGATTTGCATTACTAAAAACAGTGTATGAGTTTACAGGTGAATTAATGCTACAACCCCCCGTAAAAAGTAACATTTGCGTAAACATCTACAACTGTTCCTGCTATTATTGAAGAAGTCGGAGTTATAGTTGCATTGGTCGTACCTTGTCCTACAATTGTACATCCAGGTGCAATCCAATTTATTGAAGTTGTTCCGTTTTGCCCTATTATAGAAAGATTTCTGCCTGCTCCTATGCCTAACCAATTTTTCGAATCAATTACTGAATAATTAACGATTCTAGCTGATCTAGTTATTACTTTTGTAGTTGTAGCAGTGTAGTTTGATAATCCAGAAACCCTTTTGACAAGGCAGGTTGCCGTTACGTTACCATTAGTATTTGGATTCACAGTTATGCAGCTAGAACCTTGTCCAGAAACAATTGTTCCGCCTGTAATACTCCAAGTAAAAGAGTCCGCATCATCATAATCAGCAGCACATATTTGAACATTATCATTGCTACAATCCAAAATGGTTTCTGGCGAAATGATTGGTGCTTTTATTTTATGAACTCTTACCGTATATGAACCAAGAGCGCCAATTAGACCAGCATAATTTCCAAGATCATCTTTAAAGTTGCCAGTAGGAATTGCGGTTATTGAACTAAACTGTGCTGCTTGATCTCCAAAAGTTATAGTAGCAGTTATAGTTGAGGGACTAGATGCTGAAACATTTGTGTTTGCGGACACGTTGTAAAGATATGTGTTATTTGTTTGACCATTGATATTTCCCGAAATAGCATTGCCATTTACAGGAGCTGTAATCGTCCAGTAATTTAACGAATAAGTTGAGGTCACCCGAGGAAGAACTAGTATTGGGGGAGTTGGAGTAAATTTGAAGGTAAAGACTTTGGCAATACCAACTTCAACATCCAAAGGGCTATTAATAATATTAGTAATACCTCCTTGAGCCATTAAGAAATTATGCGAATCAAGGGTTGAAAAACCAACAAAAAAAGAAAGAAATTTCTTTCTAAAAATTAAATTAATAGGCTGAAAATCAGTATATTTATAGTGTATTCAACGCACATGTAAAAATATGATTAATCAGCCTAAAGCCCTAAAATTAGTAAAAATATACTCAATAATCTGTGATAGTTTTGAGAAAGATTTAAAATATACTTGTGAACGTTTGAGTAACAACGCCAAACAAGATTTAACAGATCAGGAAATTATGACTATATACCTATTTGCCGTTCAAGAAGAACAACGCTTTAGTGTCACGCATATTCATAAATATGCTTGTGATTATTTGCTTGATTGGTTTCCTAAACTTGGCTCATATGCGGGATTTTCTAATCGATTGAACCAATTATCTGAATCTTTTAGATGTTTTTCAACTTCATTGCTCGAAGACTTTTTGCCTTCGGATTGCTTTACCGACCAAAGTTTGCTGGACTCAATGCCTATAATTACTTGTTCTGGGAAGCGAAATGGAAAAGTAGCAAAAGATTTGACAGACAAAGGATATTGCTCAACTAAAAGCCTTTATTATTATGGAGTGAAGCTTCACGCATTAGCTTTTAGACGATTAAATACAATTCCTTTTCCTGAAGAAATACAGATAAATCCTGCTTCTGTTAATGATTTAACGGTTTTCAAAGAAGCTTGGTCAGAGAAAGCAAATAGAAAATTCTTTGGTGATAAAATATACATTAATGAGGATTTTTTTTCTGTATTAGAACAAGAAAAAAAATCAATTATGATGACACCAGTCAAAGGAATCAAAGGTCAATGTCAGCAAATAAAGAACTGGGATAAAGCTGCCAATGATTTGTTTTCAACAGCAGTATCAAGAGTTAGACAACCAATAGAATCATTGTTTAATTGGTTGATTGTTAAAACAGATATTCAAAAAGCAAGTAAAGTTAGGTCCAGCAAAGGTTTGTTGATCCATATTTTTGGAAAAATTGCGGCGGCTTTTATAAATTTAGCTTTTTAACCCTTGATTCGCATAAATTAGTAAATAATACACTAAAACATAAACATAAAAATTTTCTCATTATTTATTTTGTTTTACCTTTTCATTTTGCAATATGCTGGGCTGTAAAGGGTTTGTTGTCCCATTTTAGATTTTAAAATTGAATGACTTTTTTTGTTGGAACAAAAAAAAGTTATATCATAGCATTTTTTAATAATAAATGTTTTACTCTCAATACTCGAAAGCTACTTTTTTTACAAAATTCACGTAATAAATCCATTAAAACAATACCGGTTTTTAGTGATTTTTTAATTAAATGCAACTTGTTTATCGGTACAGTTGTAAAATAATTGCAAAATACATGGAAACTTTTTTGGTTTTCAAAGTTTCCTTTCTATATTTGCACCAGAATTAATGTTCCAGTTGTACTCCTACCGTTTCATTTTAATTCAAAACCAAAACCCAACACAACCCAATTAATTATGACTACAACCTGGACTATTGATTCTAATCAATCAGATGTTTTGATTAAAATACGACATTCTATAATCGCTTATTTAGAAGGTACAATTAATAAGTTTAATGGGTATGTGAATATTCAAGACAATGAAATTGAAGATGCGGCTATCGAGTTTTCGTTAGATGTGAATAATAAAAATTCAAAATTAGAGCAAATAGATTCTCACTTGCGTTTGCATGACTTTTTGGATGTGAATGCGTATCCCATCATTAGCTTTAAATCGACTTCTTTTCAAAAAGTGACTAAAAACATTAATTTTTTGAAAGGAAATCTAACCATCAAGAACATTACCAAAGTGGTAGAACTGGACGCCGAATTTTTAGGATACAATGCCTACGATGGTGACCAAAAAGCAGCTTTTGAAATAACAGGTGCCATTAATAGAAAAGATTTTGGTTTGGATTACAATTCCTATACCCAATCTGGCGGTTTGGCCATGGGACAGGATATCAAGCTCATTGCCAATTTAGAATTTAAAGTTTAAAATTACGAATACCACTTAATATTAAAAACGGATTAACAATTAGTACCAATGAAAGATAAAATCATAGCAAAAGCAAGCGAGCTGTTTTTGAAACTCGGTTTTAAAAGTGTCACCATGGATGACATTGCTGGTGAGATGTGCATTTCTAAAAAGACCATTTACAAATATTTTTGTAATAAAGAAGTCTTGGTCGAGGAAAGTACCACTCTTGTACACAAAGAAGTTCACGCCATTATAGATCAAATTGTAGCTAGGAATTACAACGCTATTGAGGAGAATTTTGCAATTAGAAAAATGTTTAAGGAAATGTTTAACTCCTCTGACACCTCTCCAATTTATCAATTAAAAAAACATTACCGCGAAATTTTTGAGAATGTAATGAAACGAGAAATCAACGAATGCAATACCTGTTTTAGACAAAATATAGAGAAAGGCATCGACCAAGGATTATACCGTAAGGAATTAGATATAAATGCTTACGTCGATTTTTATTACAACTTGATTTTCTCGATTAATGGCAATACCAGTTCCGAGAAAGAATCCTTACGACTCGAGCTTTTGGCATTAGAATATCATACTAGAGCCATGGCTACACCAAAAGGAATACTGGAATTAGAAAAACAATTACAAAAAAATAATTAATAAAAACCAATCAATGAGAAAAATAATTTTACTAGCCTTCTTGTCCATTGCGATTTCCGCAGGGGCACAAGAAACAAAATCGCTAACACTAAAAGAAGCGATAAACTATGCGCTACAAAACAAAGCCGATGCCAAAAAAGCAAAACTAGAAGTAGAAAATAGCGAGTATAAAATAGAAGAAGTTCGATCTAGAGCCTTACCACAAATCTCGGCCAATGGTAGCTTGACGTACAATCCTATTTTGCAAACTACCTATTTAGATGGAGGTAATTTTGGTGGTACGCCTGGGAGTGTTGTTAAGCTTAATTTTGGACAAAAATGGAGTTCTGTTGCTGGCGTTTCATTGACGCAAGCACTTTTTGACCAATCGGTTTTTACAGGTTTAAAAGCTGCCAAAACGACGCGTGAATTCTATCAAATAAATGCCCAATTAACAGAGGAGCAAGTTATTGAGCGCGTTGCTAATAATTACTATCAAGTGTATGTGCAACGTCAAAAATTAGCCGTTTTGGATAGTAATTATGTGAATACTACCAAAGTCAAAAACATCATCAAAGGACAATTTGATAACGGATTGGCCAAAAAAATTGATTTAGATCGAATTGTTGTCAAACTTTCTAACATAAGTACCCAGCGACAACAAGTTTTGAATGCAGTGCAACTACAAGAAAACGCATTGAAATTCTACATGGGAATGCCTATAGAAACTCCTATTTCTATCCCGCAAACTGCTTTTGAAGTTTCCCCACAAGCCTTGTCCGAAGCACCCAACACCGCCAACAGAACCGAATATTTGTTGTTGAAGAAAAACGAGCAATTGCTAGAGTTTCAGAAAAAAGCGGATATGGCAGCCTATTACCCAACACTTTCCTTAACTGCGGGTTACAACTATATTGGTCAAGGGCCTAAAGTTCCTTTGGGTGCAAAACCTGCCGATGGGGTCTATTGGTCTGATTATTCGGCTATTGGGTTGAACTTGAAAGTGCCTATTTTTACAGGATTTAGTACCCGTTCCAAAGTGCGTCAAGATGAGGTAAGCTTGCGTTCTATAAAAGAGGATCTTATAGACACCAAACTTTCGCTTGATTTAGCCTACGAAAATGCCAAAACGCAAATCGACAACAGCATTATCACCATCAAAAATCAAAAAGAAAATGCGCAACTATCGCAAGAGGTTTTGAATAATACCAACAACAATTACATTCAGGGATTAGCCACTTTAACTGATTTATTGGATGCCGAAAATGCGTACATCGAAGCACAAAACAATTACACAGCAGCAATACTCGACTATAAACTAGCAGAAATTCAATTAATCAAATCCAAAGGCGAACTAAAAACACTAATAAACTAATAAAAAGATGAAAAAAAATATAATAACCATAGTAGTAATTCTAGGAGCATTAGCAGCCATAGCCTATGTTTTGGTAGGAAACAAAAAAGAAAATAAAGCAAAAACAGATATTGTTGCCGAGAAAAATGCTGCCGTTTCAGTAAAAATTGAAACCGTGAAAACCCAAGAGGTTTCGCTAGATTTTGAATCCAATGGAAGTTTTGAACCTACCCAAGAGTTGACTTTCTCTGCCGAGAAATCAGGAAAAGTGGTGCGTGTTTTGGCCAAGGAAGGCGATTATGTTTCCGTGGGACAAACACTAGCAATTGTACGAAGTGATGTTATTGATGTTAATGCTCAAACGGCAAATTCATCCTATCAAAATGCCGCTGCAGATTACAGTAGATACGAAAACGCATACAAAACCGGCGGTGTTACCAAGCAACAATTAGACCAAGCGAGATTAGCAATGGTCAATGCCAAAGCGCAGTTAACGCAAGCCAATATCAATGTTGGTGATACCAGAATCAAAGCGCCAATAAGTGGTTTTATCAACAAAAAATACATCGAGCCAGGTTCTATTTTGGCAGGAATGCCAGCAACAGCATTATTTGATATCGTAAACGTTTCCAAACTTAAATTGAAAGTTACCGTAAATGAGACTCAAGTGGCTAGCTTAAAGGTAGGAACAGCAATCAAAGTAACCGCAAGTGTATATCCAGACCAATCTTTTTCAGGAAAAATCACTTTTATTGCTGCCAAAGCGGACGCAAGTTTGAACTTTCCAGTGGAAATAGAAATCGCTAATAACACCGCAAATGATTTGAAAGCCGGAATGTATGGTACCGCAAAATTTGCTTCGAATAAACAAAAAGAATCCCTGATGATTGTTCCTAGAAATGCCTTTGTGGGCAGCGTGAGCAGCAACCAAATATTTGTTATTGAAAATGGAGCTGCTAAACTAAAAACAGTAGTTGCAGGACGAATTTTAGGAGACAAAGTAGAAATTCTAAACGGTCTATCCGATGGTGAAACGGTAATTGTTACCGGACAAATCAACTTGCAAGACGGAAGCAAAGTGGAAATTATCAAATAGGTTTTTACTGTAAACCTTAAATATAAAAATATATGAAATTAGCTGAAATATCCATAAAACGTCCCTCGTTAGTTATTGTATTGTTTGCAATTCTAATACTTGGTGGACTGTTTAGTTATAGCCAACTGGGCTACGAATTGATTCCTAAATTCGAGCAAAATGTAATTACAATTTCGACTGTTTATCCCGGTGCTTCACCAAGTGAGGTCGAAAATACGGTTACCAAAAAAGTAGAAGATGCCATCGCATCATTAGAAAATATCAAAAAAATTGATTCCAAATCCTACGAAAGTTTGTCTATCGTATCCATTTCATTGACTTCAACAGCCAATGTCGATATTTCGATGAATGATGCACAACGAAAAATAAATGCCATCATAAGCGATTTGCCAGATGATGCCAAAACGCCATCATTGTCCAAATTCTCTTTGAGTGATTTGCCTATTATGACACTTGGTGCCAATGGAAAAATGGATGAAGCTGCTTTTTATGACTTGATTGATAAAAAAATAGCGCCCGTACTTTCCAGAGTAGCAGGTGTGGCACAAGTAAGCATTATTGGCGGGCAAGAACGTGAAATTCAAGTCAATCTTGATGCAGTAAAAATGCAAGGCTACGGACTTTCGGTGCCGCAAGTACAGCAAACAATTTTGAGTTCAAATTTGGATTTTCCAACTGGTAACATTCAAACTCGAGAGCAAAAAATATTAATCCGTTTGGCTGGAAAATATAAAAATGTCGAAGAATTACGCAATTTGGTAGTTTCCTCTCAAAACGGAATTCAGGTACGTCTTGGCGATATTGCCGATGTTCAAGATACCCAAAAAATCGCTGAAAAAATCTCTCGTGTCGATCAAAAAAGCGCTATCGTTTTACAAATCGTTAAACAATCAGATGCCAATGCGGTTGCTGTAAGTGAGGAATTAGTCAAAACAATTAATAAACTAACAGCAGATTATAAAAAGAATGGTTTGCAGCTTGAAATAGCCAAAGACAGTACCATTTTTACACTCGAAGCGGCGGATTCAGTAGTGCATGATTTATTGATTGCAGTACTTTTGGTTGCCTTTGTGATGTTATTTTTCTTGCACAGTATACGTAACTCGTTGATTGTAATGGTTTCCATTCCAGCATCGTTGATTGCCACTTTTATTGGAATTTATTTAATGGGATATACCTTGAACTTAATGAGTTTATTAGGATTGTCACTTGTGGTTGGTATTTTGGTCGATGATGCCATTGTGGTACTCGAAAATATATATAGGCACATGGAAATGGGTAAAAACCGTGTTCGTGCTGCCTATGACGGAACAGCCGAAATTGGTGGAACGGTAGTATCCATTACGCTGGTTATTGTGGTGGTATTTTTGCCAATTGCTATGAGCTCTGGATTGGTTTCTAACATTATTACCCAGTTTTGCGTGACGGTTATTATTTCAACCTTATTGTCATTGGTAGCTTCGTTTACCATTATTCCTTGGTTGTCCTCTCGATATGGAAAATTAGAACACATAGAAGGTAAAAATCTTTTTGGACGAATTATCCTTGGATTCGAAAGCTATTTGACTCGTTTTATAAACTGGATTTCTGGTTTATTAACTTGGTGTTTGGATCATTATATTAAAACTATTTTAGTTGTTTTAGTCTTATTTTTTGGATCTACAATGGGACTTGTTGGTGGTGGATTTATAGGGGGAGAATTCTTTGCCGCATCAGATAGTGGAGAATTTTTGGTTCAAATAGAAATGCCAAAAGACGCCTCATTAGAACAAACCAACTTCATGACTCAAAAAGCAGAAGCTTTCTTGAAAACACAAGAATATGTGCACAGTCAAATTACAACCGTGGGTCAAACCAGTGAAGGATTAGGAGGCTCGCAAGCAACGGCATACAAAGCCGAGATTGACGTTAAAATGATTGAACAAAAAGACCGAACCGACGGTGCATCGGTTTATGCCGCCAAAATCAAACGAAAACTAGAAAAAGTATTGGTTGGAGCCAAAGTAAAAACGGTTCCAGTAGGTATTTTAGGAACTGCTGAAAATGCTACTTTAGGTTTAGTTGTAACAGGAGCAAACGTAGAAAGTGCCATGAAGTTTGCCAAATTAGCCGAAGCTGAATTGCGCACTATCCCAGGTACAACAGAGATTAAATTAACCGTTGAAGACGGAAATCCTGAAGTTAATGTGCAAGTTGATAGAGATAAAATGGCTGCATTGGGATTAACCCTCCAAACGGTTGGTGTGACCATGCAAACGGCGTACTCTGGAAATACCGACGGTAAATTTAGAGCTGGTGAGTATGAATATGACATCAACATCAAGTACAATGCCTTTGATAGAAAAAGCATTGCTGATGTAAGTAATTTGATTTTTGTGAACGCATCTGGACAACAAATTAAATTATCCCAATTTGCGACCATTAAAGAAGGTTCAGGCCCAAGCCAGTTGGAACGTAGAGACAAATCGGCTTCGGTTACGGTACAAGGTCAAAACGTAGGTGTAGCCTCGGGAACGATTGTAACCCAATGGCAAGAAAAGCTTGATAAGTTACCCAAACCAATTGGGGTAAACTACATTTGGGCTGGTGATCAAGAAAATCAAAGTGAAGGTTTTGGAACATTAGGAATTGCTTTATTAGCCGCAATTGTCTTGGTTTATTTAGTAATGGTTTCCTTGTATGACAGTTTTGTGCATCCATTTGTGGTGTTGTTTGCTATTCCGCTTTCGTTTATTGGTGCGATGTTGGCTTTGGCTTTGACCAATAATACCTTAAATATATTTACCATTCTGGGGGTTATTATGCTTATTGGTTTGGTTTGTAAAAATGCCATTATGCTTGTCGATTACACCAACCAAAGGCGTAAAGCTGGCGAAACCATTAGGACAGCATTAATTCAAGCCAATCATGCTAGGTTGCGTCCTATTTTGATGACTACAATTGCCATGGTTTTTGGGATGTTTCCTATTGCATTAGCATCAGGAGCTGGAGCCGAATGGAAAAATGGTTTGGCTTGGGTCATTATTGGAGGATTAATTTCGTCCTTATTCTTGACCTTGATTGTTGTTCCTGTAATTTACGAAATCATGGAAAAAATAATTGCCAAAGTCTCTAAAGGTGAAAAACTGGATTACGAAGCCGAAATGACGGCTACTTACAAGCACAGAGAATTAAGTGAAGATGGATTTAATCCTGAACATTAAGTAGTTTATACCACGAATTTATTTTTAGTAAAGGACTTCCAAGAAATTGGGAGTCTTTTTTTTATGAATATCAAAAATAAGTGTTATTTTTATACTTCATTTTTGTTAAAAAAGGATTTAAGTCCTTTTTTCTGATAATAAAAATGTGGTATTATTCTTTACAAAAACTGCTTATGACAAACTATATTAATCGAAAATGGAAAGCAGGTTTAAATATTGGACGTCAAAATAGTTCTCCTTATTTAGATTCCAAAAGAACGGCACTATTAAATTCAATAGCTATAAATACTACGCTATTGAGTTTCGTTCTTACCGCAACTTATTACGGTCTTGGATTTAGCAGGTTTTTTACTCCTTTGCTTGTTCTGCCTATAAGCTTATCCATCCTTTGGTGCAACAGTCATTATAAATACAAAGATGCCAAAAATATTGCCTTTTACGGGTTTTTTATAGCGGTTACTTTTTGGAGTTTTTATGTTCGGCGTTCGGGTTCGGAACTTATATATATTGTCTTGGCCTCCAGTAGCGTTTCGATATGCAAGAAAAGAAGTGGAGGATTTTTTGCCATGATTGCGTGCGCTATTTTTTATTTCATATACGTATTGTATGATAATCAAGTCCCTTTTATACCTGATCCAACCATCAATTATTTTATTATAAATACCATTTCGGCTTATATTACGGCTGGAGTAGTGTTTTTTCAAGTGATTTTGCAAGTAGATATTTCCAACCATTTTTCTAAATCATTGGATAGAAAATACGAGGAGTTAAATGCCGCTTTTGAGGAGCAAAATCGCATCAAACACCAATTAAAAATCAACAATACCGAATTGTCCGTTTTTAATGCTCGCTTGGATTTTCTGGTAAAAGAATCAAATGAGGAATTGTACTCTTACCAAACTGCAATTAATGATAATTTGTACTCGATAGTGACGGATTTGAATGGAATAATTTTAAAAATAAATGACACCTTGTTAAATGCTATTGGGTACACTCGAGAAGAGCTTGTAGGTCAGGAACTTATCAAATTAAAATCAGATAAATTACCTAGTAGGGCCTATTATGCTATGAGTAAGACTATTTTTTCGGGAAAATTATGGCGCGGTGAAACTAAAATTAGAACCAAAGAAGGGATTTGCTTCTGGGTAAACTCATCGATTTTGCCCATAGTAAATAGCGAAAATAAAGTAGTTAAATTTTTGAGTATTTTTTCGAATATTAACGACCAAAAGGAAGCCGAGAAAAAAGAGAAATTGGCTCAAATCAATCTAGCAGAAAACGAAAAGAGATTGCGTTTATTACTGGAAAATCAATTGGATATGGTTGTAATCTCGGACAATCTTAAAACAAGAAAATATGTAAATAAAGCCTTTTGTACTTTTTTTGGAAAACAAAAAGAAGAACTAATAGGAGTAGACTATAAAACTTTATACTCTGAACAGGTAATTGATTCTTACCTTAAAATATTAGATTCATTAAGTTTTGAAAACCCAAAAATTACTTCTACGGATATTATAGAAAATATTAATGGCGAAAAACGTTGGATTCAATGGAGCGAAGTCGCTTTGTTTGACTTGGACAAAAACATTACCGAAATTCTTTCGATAGGGCATGACATCACTCCCTTCAAGGAAATGGAATTTCAAAACGCCAACTATATTGCCCAATTCGAAGAGTTAGCCTTCAAGAATTCGCACAAGTTTAGAGGCCCTTTAAGCAATATTATAGGTGTTATTAATCTATATGACAGAGAGAATTATACCTACGAAGAAATAGTTGAAATGGCAACTTGGATAAAAATATCAGTCAAGGAACTCGATATTGCCTCGCATGAATTGTCTTCGTTTATCCATTTATACCATTCCGAAAACAAGAAAAAACAAGGTAATTCGTTCATAAACACTGATTTTATAAGAGCCAAAGCCATGCACTTAAACTGGAAATACAAACTCAAAAATTTCTTGGAGGGAAGTAGTAGTTTAACACACAGTCAAGTTGTATCGGCACATTTATCGGATTTAGGGAAATGGCTTTATACCGAAGGGAAATCTAAATACGGACATCTTGCTACCATGCAACAATTAGAAAAAGAAAATCGAAAAATACACGACATTGCTAGAGAGCTCCTTGAATTAAATGCGCTGGGCGAACAAGTAAAAAAAGAATCTGTTTGGCAAAAGTTACTTAAAGCTTCGGATTTTATAATTATACTTTTGGATGAATCAGAAGGAGCCGTTGTAAGCAGTATCTTGTTGAGGGCTTAATGTTTATGGTTCTACCACGAATTGTTTGGGTTTGTAGCAATTATTTATCAAATTCCCCCCACTTTTAAAATTCGTCGTAGAACCCCTGTTTATTATTCGTTTAACGCATTCCAGCCTCTTGCTTTCAAAGGAATTTTGGTATCGGCACGAGTGATTAAATGGATTCCTTCACTTTCCTGGGTCATGTGTCCAATAATGGTAAAATTAGGATTGCCTTTTATCTTTTCAAAATCATCCATTTTTATAGTGAATAGCAATTCATAATCCTCACCACCATTTATGGCCACTGTTGTCGAGTCGATATTAAATTCCTCACACACATTTATGAATTGTGGGTCAATAGGCAATTTGTCCTCATACAAGTTGCAACCCACTTGAGATTGTTTGCATAAATGAATAATTTCTGACGATAATCCGTCCGAAATGTCAATCATGGCCGTTGGTTTTATTTCCAAAGCGTGCAACAAAGTCCGTACATCTTTTCGTGCTTCTGGTTTCAATTGGCGCTCAATCAAATAGGTATAGGCGTCTAAATCTGGTTGCGAATTGGGATTGACTTGAAATACTTGTTTCTCTCTTTCTAATACCTGCAAGCCCATATACGCTGCGCCAATATCTCCAGTAACAACTAATAAATCCGTTTGACCGGCACCATTTCGATACACAATTTCATCGGCATTGGCCTCGCCAATAGCTGTAATGCTTATGATTAATCCTTTTTGAGAGGAGGTCGTGTCGCCGCCTATAACATCAACTTTATATTCATTTGCCGCATGGGTAATTCCTGCAAACAATTCCTCCAAGGCTTCGAGCGGAAATCGATTGGATACCGCCACCGAAACCGTGATTTGCGTAGCACGTGCATTCATGGCGCAAATATCCGATATGTTAACCACTACGGCTTTGTAACCCAAATGCTTCAAAGGCATGTATGCCAAGTCAAAATGTACGCCCTCAATGAGCAAATCAGTTGAAACAACGGCTTTTTTTGTTCCAAAATCCAATACTGCAGCATCATCGCCAATTCCTTTTAAAGTAGAAGGTTGGTTGATTTCGAAATTTTTTGTCAAATGGGCTATTAATCCAAATTCGCCCAATTGAGCTATGCTAGTGCGTTGTGGCGTTTTATCTTCGATCATGTTTATGCTATTGCAAGGTTAATAAGCGGCAAAGGTACGAAGAAATTTTTGGCACAAAGAACACTAAATTTTTGAGGGCATACGGCAAATTGCATTTTTTTTTAAAGTCTAAAACAAATTGTGTTTTTTAAAACCACATAAGGCATTTAAGGTCTTTTAAGTTTGTTGCATAACGTTGAATTAATTGGTTTAAAAAATAAATATTTACTATCACACTTACCGTTATTTGCTTTTTGAATTTTGTCTTTTGAAGCAAAACATAGAATTTTAAATTTTATTTGTCATTTGCTTTTTGTTTTTTTAATCAATCCTTTAGAATTAAAAAAAATTACAACCCCCATTCCATTCGCACTTCATTTTAAAATACGTATTTCTTCGTATTGTGGGCTAAAAATTGGGCTCTTATATTTGTGTAAGATTTTTATTTTTAAATTTTCGAATTTGCTAAAGGCACTTATTTTTTGATTTCTAAACCACTTTGATCTGTTTAGAAAGAGCAAATGTTGTGGCTGTTCAACTGATTTTTAGAATAAAAATTACAAATAGTAACTATTAATTTTTAAAACTAAATCATTATGAAAACCAAACAATTACTTTGCGCATTACTACTTTTTATTGGATTATCCGCCTCGGCGCAACAAGCTCCTTTTATGGTTTGTAATTCAGCAGGCACGACCTGCACGCCTTACACGGACTTGACAACGGCTTATAATGCTGCTACTGCGGGAGATTATTTATACTTGCCAGCAGGCGATTTCACGCTTGGCGTTTGGATCAATAAAGAAATCCATTTTATAGGTGCAGGATTTGACATCAATGCTTCTATAACTACTGGAATAACTAGGATTTCCGGCGATATCATTTTGCAAAGTGGGGCAAATGGAAGTTCATTCGAAGGATTTTATTTGACAGGTAATTTTAAAAATTATGGCAGTCTTAATGCCATCACTTTTGCCTATTTGAATCTCAATAGGACTGATCCTTACTACGAAGGTCAGGGTTGGACTTGGAATAATTGTGTGGTAAAAAACAGTGTGGTACGCGAATACCTATATTTGGGTAGCGGTACCTCTTATTTGGGCGAGAACAACACAATTATGAATTCTATTGTCAACAGTTTTCATTCGATGAATCATTCTACTGTTAAGAACTGCGTAGTTTCTATCCATAATACGACCAATTATTGTTTTAACAACATCAAAAATTCGGTGGTAAAAAATTGTATTATTGGCGGTCAAGGACTCAATGCTGATGCGGCAAATGTAAGTGATAATATACTTTTTTTGAACAATGCTACCGAAGCTGCTTCGGGTCAATTGATAAACGCAAAACCATTTTGTACCGAGGTAAATAATAGTTATGGCATTACAGCAACTGATACTTTTGTTACAGCTACGGGGTACACCTACAACCAAACATTTGATTATCATATAAAAGCAACCTCGGCGGCGCACAATGGCGGTGATAATGGTGCTGATATAGGAATTTATGGTGGTAGCACGCCTTGGAAAGACGGGGCGATACCAAGTAATCCACATATTTTTTTCAAAAACATCGCTAGTGCTACGGATGGAAGTGGCAATTTACCGGTACAAATCAAGGTTTCGGCTCAAAACTAATTTTCATAATTTTAAACGTATAAATTATGAAAAAGCTACAAATTTTGTTACTCATTTTTGGCGTCTGGCTCAAAACAGATGCCCAAAATATTGTCCAATATGAGTATTGGTACGATAGTAATTACGGCAGTACTACGCTGGTAAACAACAGCTCGGGGAGTACTATGGATTTGAATACCTCGTTATCGGGAACTTCTGGATTACTACCAGGATTGCATGCGGTTAATTTTCGTGCCAAAGATACCGATGGCAAGTGGAGTAGTGCCATTACGGAGCAATTTTATGCTACGGGAAATTGGAATATTGACACCTATGAATACTGGTTTGATGATGACTATGCCAATAAAATAACGAATACTGTAACGGGGACTCAAAACTATATTCTGACTTCTAATTTGAATACTTCGGCGGTGGGTTATGGCTCTCATGCTCTTAATTTTCGAGCCAAAGACAGTGCGGGAAAATGGAGTATTGTATTCAAAGAATTCTTTTTTAAGAGTATTGGTGGTGCCCAAATGAGTAATGCCGAGTATTGGATTGATAGTAATTACGCCAATAAACAGCCGCTCACGTTTACCTCTAGCAATATTGTTTTTATAAATCAAACCCTCTTGACCGCCAATCTTGACGATCAATTGCACACTTTTAATTTTAGAATGCAAGATCAAGCGGGCAAATGGAGTGTGGTAACGAGTAGTTATTTTATGGCGCACAACCAGATTGTGGGTTATGATTATTGGTTTGATGCTGATTTTGATCACAAAAAAGCAACTGCGATAACGCCAACGGATTTGTTAACCACCGAACCCGATTTTGATACCAATGGTTTATCGGCTGGGGTTCATGTGGTCAATTTTAGAGCCAAAAGCAGCTCGGGAAAATACAGCGCTACCATAGCCCAAAATGTAACTGTTTATGTAACGCCCGTTTTTACACCAATTGCGCAATCCTGTTCGGGCGCGGTCTTAACGGCATTGCCTACAACATCTACCAATGGAATAACAGGAACTTGGTCGCCAGCATTAAATAATTTGGCAACCACTACCTATACATTTACCCCAAATGTTGGGGAATTTGCTTTAGCTACCGTTGATATGACGGTTGCCGTAGGAGCAATTACCACTTGGGATGGTACTTCTTGGGACAACGGCACGCCAACATGCACCTCCAAAGCCATCATCAACGGCAATTATTCCGAAGCTGTAAATCTCGAAGCTTGTAGCCTTGAGGTAACAGGAA
>NZ_VJZT01000017.1:0-12766 GCF_007097245.1 Flavobacterium restrictum
AAATCCCTAATCCGTCTAATTCCATACCCTAAAATTAAACCTTTTTATAACTTTCCACTAATTTAGGCGAAGAACCACAAAAATCTTATTTGATAGTATTTTAAATAATGAATTTCACGTTTTTTATTCAAATGTAACAGAAGATGAATTAATAAATGCACCAAAAAAAGTAAGAGAATTATTAAACTTAATGCCTAACGAAAATAAAACGAGAATTGAATTAACCGAGGAAGCTGTAACGTTAGGAGATACTTACATTACTGAAAATGTTGTTGGCAAAACAAGTCGTGAAGATTGTTTTCACATTGCTTTAGCAACAATCCATAATGCCGATATTTTGGTCAGTTGGAATTTTAAACATATCGTAAACGTAATGAGAATAAGAGGTTACAATGCTGTAAATTTAAAGTTAGGATATTCAACAATAGATATTCGTTCACCAAAAGAAATCATAAATTATGAAATCGAATAGATTCACGATTACCAAAATTAAAATATAAAGAGATGAGTAAAACTAAAGAAAAAGCAATCAAAGGTTTTAAAGCTGTGAAGTTTATGCGTGAAGTTCGTGACCAAATAAGTATCGAAATTAAAGATATGAATTTTAACGAATTAAAAAAATATTACGAAGAAAGACGTGTAAAATTAGCAACAAAATAAAAGCTTAAAAACAAATAATGGCGAAATTTATACAAAGTATTGTCGATGAAATAATTGACCAGTATTTATATGCAGATGAGACTAATAGACCTTGGATAATCGGTTTTAGTGGTGGAAAAGATTCAACTGTAATGTTACAGTTGGTGTGGAAAGCTGTTGAACAAATCAAGCAACTTACAGGAATTGTTAGACGTGATATTTATGTGGTTTGCAACGATACAATGGTTGAAAATCCTGTAATAACCGAATATGTTTACAGAGTTTTAGACAAAATTGAATTCGCAGCAGTAAAACAAGATATTCCAATTTATATCAAGAAAACAATACCAAGATTAGAAGATTCTTTTTGGGTTAATCTAATTGGAAAAGGTTATCCTGCTCCAAATAATGCTTTTCGTTGGTGTACTGAAAGATTAAAAATTAAACCAACATCACGACTTATGTTAGAACAAGTTGATGAATTTGGCGAAGCTGTAATTTTAATCGGAACACGAAAAAAAGAAAGTGCAAGTAGAGCAAAATCTATGAAAAAGCACGAAATAAAAGGAAAGCGATTAACCAAACATCCAACCCAACCAAATACATTTATGTATGCACCGATCCGAAATTTGGATTTGGAAGAAGTTTGGTACATCATAAATACAATGGAATCGCCTTGGGGTGCAGATAATGCAGAACTTTTTAAAATTTATTCTGATGCAAGTGCAGACGATTACGAATGTCCAACTGTTGTAACAAACAAAGAGCATAAATCTTGTGGGCAAAGTAGATTTGGTTGTTGGGTTTGTACTGTTGTGAAAGAAGACAAATCAATGACAGCTTTGATTAACAATGGTTTGACTTGGTTAAGTCCTTTGTTGAAATTTAGAAATGAATTAGCCGAAGAACGAAATCTAATTGAAAACAGATTACCAACAAGACGAAATAAAACAGAAGCAATAAACCAAATGGGTAGCTATACACCTATTTACAGAGCTGATGTTTTGAGAAGATTGTTAGAAACTCAAAAGGAAGTTCAAATTACAAAACCGCATATTGAATTAATCGCAGCTTAATGATCAAAGATTTATCATATTATGTTCATTGTTTTACAAGTTTAAAACGAGATAATAAAAATGGTGGTGCACCACATAAACCGATTTTATTATTAAGTCTTATCAATTTATTTGAAAAAGATTTTTTTCATAATAATGAAATAAATATAATTCCAGAACTCGTTGCTTCGTTTAAAACAAATTGGACAAAATTGGTTAATTCAAATCATCATCCAATATTTGCATTACCATTTTATCATCTGAATTCCGAACCATTTTGGAAATTAATTCCAAATTTAGGATGTGAGAAATGGATTGAATCGAAAGGTTCAATGCGAAATTTTACAAATCTTACAATTGCAGTTCAATTTGCGTTAATTGATATCGAATTATTTCAAATCTTATTGATTTCAGAAAATAGAACTATTTTGAAATTATCAATTTTGGATAATTATTTTCCCGAAACAAAGTCAAATTTTGGTTCAAATAATAATGATGACGATTTACCATCGATTTTAATTCTACAAGAAAGTTCAGAAGTTTATCAAAGAAAAATTATTCAATTAAGAAAAACTATCGATGAGAACGCTTTTCAAGAAGAAGTTTTTATAAGAAGTGGAATTTTTAAAAGAGAAATTCCCAAAATTTATAACAATTCTTGTGCAATTTCAGGTTTAAGAATTGATGCTATTTCAAATATTTCAATGATTGATGCTTGTCATATCGTTCCTTTTTCAGAAATATATGATGATACTTTAATAAACGGAATTGCACTTTGTCCAAATCTTCATCGAGCATTTGACAGAGGAATAATATCAATTTCAGACGATTACACAGTTTTAGTCAAGAAAAATTTTGTTGAAAATTTAAACTCTACATTAAATCTTTCACAATTTTAAAATCAAAAAATACAACTTCCTCAAAATACAATTCATCATCCATCTTTTGAAAATTTAGCGCAACATAGAAAACGTTTTAACTTTTAACTTTTTCAAGAATTAAATTCTAAAATTGAAAACTTACAAGTTGATTTAAAAGATTTATTTGATTTAATTCCTTTTGGTTTGGCAGGCGAAGTTTTAATGGAAACTTCAAACCAACTAAAAGCGGAATCTGATTTTAGAAATAATAAATACGTTCAAGATAATGTTATTGAAAAAACAAATAATATACTTGACGATTTAGAAAAAGAGAAAAAGGATTTTCCAGCAATAATTCCAAAAGATATTAGAAACTTTTATGAAGAACAAATTACAAGACTTGTAAAGAAATATTTTTT
Source organism: Flavobacterium restrictum (assembly GCF_007097245.1). Classification (GTDB taxonomy): domain Bacteria; phylum Bacteroidota; class Bacteroidia; order Flavobacteriales; family Flavobacteriaceae; genus Flavobacterium; species Flavobacterium restrictum. Next base: position 2,974 of record NZ_VJZT01000017.1, read on the forward strand.
TAGCGAAATTCAAGATTTACCGAATAACTTTGAAATGCTACATGATTTCCAAGATGCTGAAACAAACGAATTAAATCATTTAATCAATAACTTAAAGCACACTTTTAAAGATGTTTACACAAGGATTTATAGTGAATATTCAAAAACAAAAAATACTTTAGATTCTAAAAGAAGAAAAATTAGAGATGCTGAAAAAGATTCAGAAGATGAATATGTTTCAAATTTAAGAAGTGAAAAAGAACGATTGGATAAAAGAGTTACATCAATTGAAAGCGATGTGGAATTTTCTAAAATCAAAATTCACGATTTAAAAAACACAATAAAAACTCTAAAACAAAGACAAGAAGATTTAAGAAAGAAAATTGACGAATCAAGAAGTTATAGTGAAAAAGACCAAAAAGCACACGAGATAATAAGCTATTTGAAAATTTTTATAAAATCTTTCAAAGAAGAAAAAAAGAAGTCTTTAGAAGAACGAATGTTGAAAGAACTAAACATTTTGTTACACAAAAAGAACTTTATTAATAAAATAACAGTAGAAATTAGTCAAGCAGGCGACGATGTAAATATTAATCTTTTCAATTCTCGTGGAGAAAAAATTGATAAAGGTTCTTTATCAATGGGCGAAAGACAAATGTATGCTTCTGCATTATTAAAAGCATTAGTTGACGAATCTGATATTGATTTTCCAGTTTTTATTGATAGTCCATTGCAAAAATTCGATAAAGACCACGCTGAAAATGTTATTAAAGAATTTTATCCAAATGTTTCAAAACAAGTTGTTTTGTTTCCTTTGTTTCACAAAGAATTGTCTGAAAAAGAATTTGCTTTATTGAAACCAAAAATTAGTAAGACATTTTTAATTCACAACTTAACTATTGACGCTTCTGAATTTAAAGAAACGCAACCAGACAATTTCATTAACACATACAACGAATTATATGCAAATTAATATAAAAACTTCTGAAAAAAATAAAGAAGTTGTTACTCGTTTAACAAACAAAATAGCGAGTAGTAGCGAAAATGTAATTGCAAGAATTGCTCTTGGTTATTCTTTACAAAATGGAAGAAAATTTGCAAACTCTGAATTTAACATCTACGATTCAAAAGGAAAAGAATATAAAGATAGAACACTGTTTGACGATAAATACCCAAATTTTTACATTGCATTAATTTGTCAACGATATGGTATTTACAAGACAAATGAAGCTATTCCAAAATATGTAAAATTACATATTGATCACGGTTTGGAATTAATGGATGCTATTTTTGAAAACAGCAACAATTATACTTTTTTTGATTTTTTAATAGAACATTTAGATAAAGGTATTTCATATCTCGAAACAGTTTCAGTTAACTATGATGCTGTAAAAAATAATAGTCAAAATATTGAGAAAACATATTTTCAAGAATCTATTAATTTAAAAGTTGGTAGAACTCTTAAAACTAACGAAGAAATTAATTTTGGATTTAATAATACAAAGCAGTACAATAATTTCCATATTGCTGTTGCAGGAGCATCAGGCACAGGAAAAACGCAGTTTGCTTTAGAATTATTAAATCAAATTACTAAAGAATCTAACAATTTAGTAAACTTTATCTATTTAGATTTTAAAGGTTTAAAAGATGACGATTTAAAAACCTTTCAACCATTTTTTGACAAAACAAAAGCAACATTTATTGATGCTCCCAACACAAAATTTCCAGTTAATCCAATTTCATTTATCGACAGTATAAATGAGAAAAACAAACAAATGGGAATTGATAAATTTGTTGAAATTATTTGTAAATATTCAAATCTAGGACAAAATCAAAAAAGAGCATTGCGTGATGCAACAAATGAAGCATTTACAAACTTAAAGCCAAATGAGTTTCCAAGTTTTGCACAAATCAATGAAAACCTGTTAGAGATTTATGAAAAACAAGATACTTTAACTGCTATCATTGAGGATTTAAGTAGGTTTGATGTTTTTGAAACAAAACAAAAAGGCGGTTCTTTTTTAAATTCTAATATTTATCTTTCATTGTCAGGAGATTTATCTGATTCAGTTCGTTTTACATCTTTATTTCTTATCATAAATTACATTTATAATACGTTTATGAATATGGAAAATACGCCTATAGAAAATGGTTTTGCAGGAATTAGATATGTAATGCTAATTGACGAAGCACACGTGATTTTTAAAGAGAAAAAATACCAACCAATATTAGACAAACTTTTAAGAGAAATACGTTCAAAAGGGGTTGCAATTATTTTACTTTCACAAGGAATAGAAGAATATAATCAACCAGGTTATGACTTTTCAAGCAATTGTGAGAGAACATTTTTACTTGATATTAAAGATAAATCTAATCTAAAATCAATAAATAAATTTTTAGGATTTACCGAAAAAGAAGGAATATCAACTGCAAGGAGTTTGGAGAAAATCGAAAAAGGACAAGCAGTTTCTAATATGAAAGAATTTAGCAAAGGAGAATTAATAAAACTGAATCAGTTCGTAAAATATTAGTAAATAGAAAAAAGTATTCGAAAAAGTTTTTTTGTAAGTTTATTCTAGTGTTTAGAATTGATCTAGTATTTTATATTCAAAAGCCTGATTCTAATGATTCAGGCTTTTTTTTGCACTCTATTTTTTTGTAACTTGTGATAATTAAATATAGATAACAAAATAAATAAATAAATTATGGCATTTGATATTAAAATGATCGAAAAAGTGTACGCCAACATGACAAGTCGTGTAGACAAAGCACGGGAACTAGTTGGACGTCCGCTAACATTGACCGAGAAAATTTTGTACAGCCACCTTTGGGAAGGGCAACCTCTTCAAACCTATACAAGAGGAGTAGATTATGTTGACTTTGCCCCAGATCGAGTGGCGTGTCAGGATGCCACGGCTCAAATGGCGTTGTTGCAATTTATGCATGCTGGCAAAAAAACAGTTGCGGTACCAACAACCGTGCACTGCGATCACTTGATTTTGGCAAAAAATGGAGCCGAAAAAGATTTGGCTGTGGCCAATACGCAATCCAAAGAGGTTTTCGATTTTCTGTCTTCGGTTTCGGATAAATATGGAATTGGTTTTTGGAAACCCGGTTCAGGAATTATCCACCAAATCGTTTTAGAGAACTACGCTTTTCCCGGAGGGTTGATGATTGGTACCGATTCGCATACCGTAAATGCGGGTGGATTGGGAATGCTCGCCATTGGTGTGGGTGGTGCCGATGCCGTGGATGTCATGTCGGGAATGTCGTGGGAATTGAAGTTTCCAAAATTAATAGGGGTAAAATTGACTGGAAAACTATCGGGTTGGACAGCTCCCAAAGATGTCATTCTAAAAGTAGCTGATATTCTTACCGTAAAAGGGGGAACTGGAGCTATTGTCGAATATTTTGGCGAAGGCGCAACCTCGATGTCGTGTACAGGAAAAGGAACTATTTGTAATATGGGAGCCGAAATTGGTGCGACTACCTCTACTTTTGGTTATGACGAATCGATGCGAAGATACCTTTCGGCAACGGGTCGCCAAGATGTGGTTGACGCTGCCGATAAAGTAGCTTCATACTTAACTGCCGATCCCGAAGTGTATGCTAATCCCGAAAGGTATTTCGATCAACTCATAGAAATTAATTTATCCGAATTAGAACCACAAATCAACGGGCCCTTTACGCCAGATAGAGGAACGCCAGTCTCTAAAATGAAAGAAGAAGCTGCCGCAAACGGTTGGCCAATAAAAGTGGAATGGGGATTAATCGGTTCTTGTACCAACTCTTCCTACGAAGATATGGCGCGTGCGGCCTCTATCGTAAACCAAGCGGTTGCATTAGGAATTAGCCCAAAAGCGGAGTTTGGAATCAATCCGGGTTCGGAACAAATACGTTATACCATCGAAAGAGATGGAATTATTGCCACTTTCGAAAAAATGGGAACCAAAGTATTTACCAATGCTTGCGGCCCTTGCATCGGACAATGGGACAGAGCAGGAGCAGACAAGCAAGAAAAAAACACCATCGTACACTCGTTCAATAGAAACTTCTCTAAACGTGCCGATGGAAACCCAAACACCCACGCCTTTGTAACTTCGCCCGAAATGGTAGCGGCACTAGCCATTGCAGGCCGTTTGGATTTTAATCCCATTACGGATACTTTGATTAACGACAATGGGGAGGAAGTGAGATTGACCGCTCCTTTTGGCGATGAATTGCCCAAAAGAGGTTTCGCAGTGGAAGACAATGGTTTCCAAGCACCCGCAGTCGATGGTTCGGGAGTGCAAATTGTGGTAAGCGAAACCTCGGATCGCTTGCAATTGTTAGCACCTTTCGAAGCTTGGGACGGAAAAAATATTTTGGGAGCCAAATTATTGATCAAAGCTTTCGGAAAATGCACCACCGATCATATTTCTATGGCGGGACCTTGGTTGCGTTTCCGTGGGCATTTGGATAACATTTCGAACAATATGTTGATTGGGGCAGTAAACGCTTTTGGACAAGCGACTAACAAAGTGAAAAACCAATTAACAGGGGATTTTGACACCGTTCCTGCGGTGGCACGTGCCTACAAAGCAGCGGGAATTGCTTCGGTTGTTGTGGGCGACCACAATTATGGCGAAGGTTCTTCTCGGGAACACGCTGCCATGGAGCCTCGTTTCTTGGGTGTGAAAGCCGTTTTGGTAAAATCATTTGCGCGTATTCACGAAACGAATTTGAAAAAACAAGGAATGCTGGGGCTTACCTTTGCCACCGAAACCGATTACGACAAAATTCAAGAAGACGACACCATCAATTTTATCGATTTGGTTGCTTTTGCACCCGGAAAACCATTAACATTAGAATTCGTTCACGCCGATGGTTCAAAAGATAGTATTTTGGCAAATCATACGTATAATGCCAGTCAGATTGGTTGGTTCGTGGCGGGTTCAGCCTTGAATTTAATTGCCGCCGAAGCGAACGTATAAGTAATTTTAATTTTTTTTTATAAAAACGCTTCAGGAAACTGGGGCGTTTTTTTTGGCTATTGTATGGGGATTCCTAACGGAACCAACTCACATTAAGCTAAATGCTAAAATACGTTTAGTACCTTTTACAGGCTGCTATTTTATCTGTTTCGAATCTACTAGTCTTAATTTATATTTTTTTTTAAATAAATCTTTTTTTTCTTGTGTATTTAAATTTTGTCCGTATCCGTAAAAACGTCCGTAAGATGATAAATGTAAAATTCTACCTTGATAAAGCTGATAAAAGTAACAGATATCCTATTCATCTTGTTTTGCATTCAAAAAATTCAAAAGTCAAAGTTGCAACAGGAGAAAAGATATTGAAGGATGATTGGGATATCGAGAATCAATTAGTTGAAAACTCGGATGAATCATATAAATCAATCAATAAATTCCTCAACTTTCTTAAGAAAGAAGTTGAGAAATATTTTGATACTGAATTGCATACTAATTTTACAGACAAAAAAATTAAAGAAAAATTAAGTACATTGATTAGTAGTAGAAGAGAAAATACGGGCTTAAATATAGTTTCTGAACCTCCGGCAGAATATGAAACAAAATCTAAAATTACTTTTGTTGATTTGTTTGCTGGGGCTGGTGGTTTTAGCGAAGGGTTTCTTCAAGCTGAATATGGAAATAAATATTATGATTTTAGATTGGCAAGTGATATCAATGAAAATTGTGAGTTGACACACTTGGCTAGATACTATTACCAACTTGGTTTAGATGCTGAATTTCTTCGTCAAGATATTACAGAACCCGATTTTTTTAGATAATTTCTTAAAAAAAATAGGTCAGAAAGAAGTTGATATTGTTTGTGGCGGACCTCCTTGCCAAAGTTTTAGTTTGGCTGGTAAAAGAAAAAAGTTTGACAAGAAAGTTGATTTATTTGCTCACTTCCTAAAAGTTATAAGACAATTACGTCCAAAATATTTTGTAATGGAAAATGTCAAAGGAATTTTGACAAAAGAACAAGGCAAGATCAAAGAAATGATTCTTCAAGAAATTAGATCAATAGTTGATTTAAAAGAATTTAATCTATTGATTTTTTTTGTTGCTCAACTCAAAAAAACAGAAATTGAAAATTCGTTTATTTTGGAATGTTATAATTTACGTTTGCAATTTGAGAAAACTACAGACAAAGAATTAGATTCACTGAAAAATAGTTATATCAATAATTTAGAGAATAAATTTAGATTATTGACCCCGAAAATTGTTGATTACAAAACAAGTAAAACGGATAAAAAAATTAGTACTATTCGTCACGTTTTCAATCTTTTGAAACGTGTTAAAGAATTGGAATACATTAGAAAAAGAGTTATTAATGAAAAAGCATTTTCTAATTTAGATAATGATTTTTTTGCGGATGATTTTGATTCCTTTTTAACTTCAATTGAATCTGAAACAATCATTGAAAAAATTCACACCGCTTTCAATAATTTAAAACCAAATCCAGCTTTTTTGGATGATGTACAACAAATAATTTCTGCACTTGAAATTTTTGATTACTCGTTTGATGAATGCGTAAAAGGATTAAGTTCTTTTGTCGCAAAGGCAAATAAAGAGAAAGAATTTGAAACTATTTTATCCAAAATTAGACTTTATAATATTGAACAACCCTTTGTAGCATTAGCATCAAACTATGGGGTTCCTCAAAATCGCAAAAGAGTTTTGTTCATTGGGTGCAGAAAAGACCAAAAACTAATAAATGATATTCCTGCTACGGTAAGACACAGTGAAAAAAGTTAATGTTTTTGAAGCTATTTATGATTTAGATTTTGTTAGAAATGATGATGAAAAATTTAATTATGAAAAAATAGATTTAAAAACACAGTACAATGGTTCTACTGAAAAAATGAAAGCATTAATTCAGAAAAGGAATATTGACGGTAAGCCCAATGAAAATGAGGGATTAAGCTATTCTGAATGGTCAAAAAAAGGAAGGTTAAACAGTCGATTTATAAATGCAAAGAATCCTTTTTATGTGAGAAATTTTGAAGAACTTCAAAACGCATTAACCCACTTGGTTGCTCCATTGCAAAATCATAAAACGAGTAAGCAAAATGAAGATGTCATTAAAAGATTAGATGTCATTTTAAAATCTGGAAATTATGAATCTCCAAAAGCAAATCTTAAAGAAATTGGTTTAGAATCTGATAAAAGAAGTTATACCGTATTAAAACCTGAAGGACAAAGTTCTACAATCATGACTATTGCAGACGATTACATGCATTATTCAAATTCTATAGTATTGATTGTGAATGGAATGGTAAGACTTCAATCGTTCGACGATTCATTTGTTTTTCAAGGAAAACGTGAATTTGAAAAAAACCAAAAATGGGAATTTAAAATAGTCAGATGGAAATGGTTTCAGATTCGACGCCAGCTTTATTTGCATGAGCAATAGCTCTTTCAATTTTAAAAAACATTCAATAATTCTTCTATTATAATAAATTCTTGCCATCCAATTCCAGTTCTCAATCCAAGTAAAAAAGATTTTTTTTCGTTTTCGGTATCAAATTTAAATTTTGATATATTTTCAATTAGACCATCTAATTTATTTGTATTTTCATATTGTCTAACTTCGTTTTCTCCAAAAAGAATTAATACATTTGTTTTTTTCATTTTATTTTAAGTTTGATAACAAAATTAAGAATTTCAAAACAATTTTATGGCGGAATTTCCAAAAAGAGAATATTTTTTTAAACCCGTTTTACAAGCAATTCAAGAATTAGGTGGTTCAGGTACAAATGATGAGATTAACTCAAAAGTAATTGAAGTTTTAAAAGTATCAGATGATTTGTTAGGAATAATGCATAAAGATACCAACCAAACAGAGTTTGAATATCAAATGGCTTGGGTTAGAACAATGCTTAAAAATCAAGGACTTTTAGAAAATTCACAAAGAGGTGTATGGTCTATAAGTTCAAGTGGTGATTTTACATCAATAAAAGTTAAATGGGATAAGCAATTAGAAAATTTGACTAATCAAGAAGTAAATAATGATGAAGACTGGAAAGAAAGAGTTATAAATGTAATTACGGAAAATTTATCTCCATCAGCTTTTGAAAGATTAATTCAAAGAGTTTTGAGAGAAAAGGGCTTTACATAAGTTGAAGTAACTGGTAGGACTGGCGATGGTGGAATTGATGGCAGAGGAATTGCAAAAATTAATGGAATTTTAAGTTTTCACATTATTTTTCAATGTAAAAAATATCAAGCTAAATCTAAAGTTGGAGCAAAAGATATTAGAGATTTTAGAGGGGCAATGGTGGGTCGGACTGACAAAGGATTATTTATTACTACAGCATCTTTTACAAGAGATGCAATATTGGAAGCTACCCGAGATGGTGCTCCAGCTATTGATTTGATGGATGGAGAAAAACTTGCCGAAAAATTAAAAGAGTTAAACCTAGGATTGAAAGTTGAATTAAAAGAATCTGTTAAAGTAGATGCGGATTGGTTTACAAATTTTGAAAAAAATGTATAATTAATTCAACAAACCAAAGATTCCCATGCTGTTCCGCTTGCAGATAATTCTACTTGCCACCTCCTGTTGACTTGAATATATCTGAAAGATGGTCTCTCAAATTCAAAATTTCATTTTCAGAATAGTTATTCCCTAAAAGTCTTATGATTTCTGGTTGCCAAATTTCCCAACATTTTTTATAAGTAGGTGTGCTAAAAACATTTTCAATTGCTAATTTTCTTAATTGTTCTGGGACTGTATTATGCATTTTTGTTAAATCTTAATTTTGGTAAATATCGTAAAATTTAGTTTTGATTGTCAACTTACAATAACAATTAAATTCTAGCAATAGTTTTCTTTTTTGCTGTTCTTTTAGGACTGTCTGCAACTTATTTATAATTCTAATCAATCAATCTCATTATCCTCAAAATAAAATCACTTTCACTAATAATTGATTTTCAAATATATAACTTAATACCGAAAATACTGATAAAAAGGTATTAAGTTTTAGTTCATTTTTCAAAACTAAAGCCTTTTAAAACAACAACCTTACGTAAAACCATAAATACAGTCTTTTTTTTAAAATAATAATTTCCCAAGTTCCAGTATCAGTAAAAAGTGTGCTAGTGCGATGTGTCCCGCACGTACAATGTCATTAAGTTAAGAAATTGCTTTTTTTATTTTCATATAGATTTCGCAGATTTACGCAGAAAAAAGAGGAAAAAATCTGCCGAATCTGCTAAATCTGCGTGCTGATTTTATAATTTTCTCCTTAACCTAATGCCATTGCCTGCTTGCACCAATAAACCAGTATTCCAAAATAGATTTTAGTCTCATTTTTCCTTTAATAACAAGAACAGCTAAAGACAATAAAAAATCCGTCTTCATCTGCGTTTTGCCCTAGCAATCCGTTTCATCTGTGTCTATTTTCCTTCAACAACAAGAACAGCTAAACACAATAAAAAATCCGTTTTTATCTGCGTTTTGCCCCAGCAATCCGTTTCATCTGTGTCCATTTTACTTCAACAACAAGAACAGCTAAACGCAATAAAAAATCCGTTTTTATCTGCGTTTTGCCCTAGCAATCCGTTTCATCTGTGTCCATTTTTCCACCAACAAAAAGAACAGCTAAACGCAATAAAAAATCCGTTTTTATCTGCGTTTTGCCCTAGCAATCCGTTTCATCTGTGTCCATTTTACTTCAACAACAAGAACAGCTAAACGTAATAAAAAATCCGTCTTCATCTGCGTTTTGCCCTAGCAATCCGTTTCATCTGTGTCCATTTTACTTCAACAACAAGAACAGCTAAACACAATAAAAATCCGTTTTTAT
>NZ_VJZT01000017.1:12864-65134 GCF_007097245.1 Flavobacterium restrictum
GCCCTAGCAATCCGTTTCATCTGTGTCCATTTTACTTCAACAACAAGAACAGCTAAACACAATAAAAATCCGTTTTTATCTGCGTTTTGCCCTAGCAATCCGTTTCATCTGTGTCCATTTACTTTAACAACAAGAACAGCTAAACGTAATAAAAAATCCGTTTTTGTCAGCGTTTTTCCCTAGCAATCCGTTTCATCTGTGTCCATTTTACTTCAACAACAAGAACAGCTAAACACAATAAAAATCCGTTTTTATCTGCGTTTTTCCCTAGCAATCCGTTTCATCTGTGTCCATTTACTTTAACAACAAGAACAGCTAAACGTAATAAAAAATCCGTTTTTGTCAGCGTTTTTCCCTAGCAATCCGTTTCATCTGTGTCCTTTTTTATTTGACAACAAGAACAGCTAAACACAATAAAAATCCGTTTTTATCCGCGTTTTGCCCTAGCAATCCGTTTCATCTGTGTCCTTTTGCGCAACAACCCGAGCAAATTCAGTTCTCATAAGCATCATTATTTAGAATCGTTTTGAACCGCAAAAAAGAGAGCCGCTACCTGAAAAATAAATCTTAAATTTAGACTCAAAACCAACCCAGTTACCACTAACGCCAAATAACAACCTTTATGAAATCTATGCTACCACTCTTATTCCTCCTTTTTACGGGGCTCACTTTTGCACAAAACAGTACAAAACGAACATTAAAACCATCGGATATCTACCGTTTACAAAACTTGAGCGACCCTCATATTTCGCCTGATGGCAATTGGGTTGCCTACACACTCTCGACAGTTGATTCGATAAAAAACAAACGAAATTCAGATATTTGGATGGTTTCTTGGGATGGGAAAGAGTCCATTCAGCTTACCAATAGCCCAGAAAGCGAATCCCAACCCAACTGGAGTCCTGACGGGAAATATGTGTCCTTTGTCTCGTCACGAAACGGACTCAAAGGCAGTCAAATATGGATAATGGATCGCCGTGGTGGCGAAGCGAAACAACTAACCGATTTGAAAAAAGGCGATTTGAATGACTATGAATGGTCGCCTGATGGTACCAAAATGGCTTTGGTTATCAAAACCCAACCCGATACCGCCAAAGTAAAAGTTCCAAAACCCATTGTTATCGATCGCTACCATTTCAAGCAAGATATTGAAGGGTATTTGACTAGAAAACCATCGCATCTTTATCTTTATGATGTGGCTACCAAAAAAATGGATACGCTTACTAAAGGAAGCTACGACGAGACCGATCCTAAATGGTCTCCTGATGGATCTCAAATCGCTTTTTTGAGTAATCGCACCACCGATCCTGATCGCAATGAAAACTCGGATATTTGGGTAATCGATGCCAAAGCCAAAGCATCAATGAAGCAAATTACCACTTGGACAGGAAGCGATACTGCACAACAATGGAGTCCTGATGGCAAACAAATTGCGTATTTAAGATCGACGGCTTCGGATAATTATATCATGTACGACCAATCCGTTTTGTGTGTCGTTTCTAAAGAAGGTGGTGAACCAAAACTGCTCTCAAAATCCCTTGATAGGCCAGTAAGCAATCCGCGCTGGACCAAAAATGGAACTTCTCTAATGGCTTTGGTTACCGATGACCGAACAAGATATGTTGCCGAATTTGCCGTTTCCGATGGGAAAACGACCAAAATTACTAGCGGCAATAGGAGTTTTACCGCATTAGAACGCCATCCGTCGGGCAGTTTTTTAACGGCGATGAGTGAACCACAAATGCCAACAGAAATCTATGCACTTGAAGGTGGAATCACGCGACGACTTACCAAACACCAAGATTCTTTTTTAGAAAAAATAACACTAGCAACCGTCGAAGGATTTACCTCAAAAAGCAAAGATGGCATGTTGGTTTCTAGCCTTTTATACCGCCCAGCAAATGCACCTGTTGGAAAAAAATTACCTACCATTTTCTTTATTCACGGTGGACCAGTGTCACAAGATGAATTTAGTTTTGATCTCACGAGACAAATGTTTGCCGCTGCAGGATATGCCGTTGTAGCCGTTAATTATCGCGGTTCAAACGGGCGTGGATTGGCGTATTGCAAAGTAATATCGGGCGATTGGGGCAATAAAGAAGTGCTGGATATCCTAGGAGCTGCGGATTATGTGATTCAAAAAGGCATTGCCAATCCAGATAAATTAGGCATAGGCGGTTGGAGTTACGGCGGCATCTTGACGGATTATACGATTGCTTCGGATACGCGTTTCAAAGCGGCTTCAAGCGGTGCTGGTGTTGCCCTAGTTTCATCGATGTATGGCGTGGATCAATATATCTTGCAGTATGATAATGAAATTGGACAACCTTGGAAAAATTTTGATAAGTATGTGGCGCTTTCGTATCCTTTTTTGAAAGCTTACAAAATCAAAACCCCCACGCAGTTTATGGTGGGCGAAAGTGATTACAACGTGCCAGCTGTGGGTAGCGAGCAAATGTATCAGGCCTTCAAATCGTTAGGAATTCCTACGGAGCTTATTATTTATCCAGGGCAGTTTCATGGGATTACCAATCCTAGTTTTCAAAAAGATCGTTTGGAGCGGTATTTAGTGTGGTTTAATACCTATTTGATGAAAAAATAAACAGAAAGAGTTGGGCTTTCAAAAGGTTCGTATGTTAAAAAGTAGATTTTATATACTCTTTAACATACGAACCTTTTAAAAAAAGTATATTTGCTTTTCTCAAAAAATAAGGTGTCTAGGAATCAAAATACCCTAATTATGGATTCATTTCGCCTTAAATTTAGGAAATTAGTAGTATTGTTGCCAAATTTAAAAAAATAGAATGAAGGGTTTTAAATGGATTGTATTCGTATGGATTGTAACTAGTTGGACTGTTTTTTCGCAAGAAAAATGGATCAAACACATGATTGTAAAAGGCGAAACGATAACGAGTATTGCTCAAAAATACAAGATCAGCCCAAAAGCAATTTACGAGATGAATCCCGATGCAGTGGGGACACTTAAATTGAATGCGGTGTTGTTGATTCCTGTTTTAGATGCAAAAAAAGGATCAAAGGTGGTAGTCCAAGAGTCAGAAATGGTAACCACACTTCATGAAGTACAAACCAAAGAAACACTATACGGAATTGCAAAACAATACGGAATTACAGTCGATGCCATCCAGAAAGCCAATCCAGTTTTAGAAAAATGCGCTCTGAAAATTGGTCAAAAAATCACCATTATTGCAAAACCCAAAGCAGCAGAAAATACTATTCCAGCAAGCAAACCCATTCCTGAAGTTCCTGTTGTACTAGTTCCTGAAAAAAATCCAACACCAAAAGGGCTACCAATAATAGAAAAGCCAGAAGCAACAAACGTAACAAATGATGCCAAAACCAGTATTCACGAGGTTTTGCAAAAAGAAACCAAATACGGAATCGCAAAGCAATACGGGATTACAGTAGCCGATTTAGAGCATGCCAACCCTGAATTGGAAAAAAAAGGATTGGAAATAGGTCAAAAAATAACGATTCCTCTAAAAGATGGTTTTGAAATAACAGCAAGCATCGAAAAACCGAAAGAAATACCAGTACCTCAAATCAGCATTCCCGAAAAAGAACTTCCTAAAACGGCAACAGTTGTAACACCCACAAAAACTCAAATTACGCCTCCTACACAAGGACAAATCACGCATGAAGTACTGCCTAAAGAAACCAAATACGGTATTGCAAAACAATACGGAATTACCGTTCCAGAATTAGAAAAACAAAATCCCAATTGTGCCAATAGATTAATTGTAGGTACACAATTAACCATTTTCGGTAGCCAAGTGCCACCCGAAACTAGTAGTGAGAATACCTCAATTGAGGTTCTTGACAACAAAAAAACAACCACAACAGTAGCGAAAATTTTGCCAGTTTACAGTGACGAATTGGTCAATGAATTAATAGATACCGCAACGGATAATATGGGGATTAGGTACAGAAGTGGCGGAACAACAAAAGCTGGTTTTGATTGTTCGGGTTTGGTTTGGTCTACTTTTGATGCCAATCATATCGATTTGCCACGATCTTCTGTCGAGCAAGCTAATTTTGGAATTAAAGTTGATATGACGCAAGCCAAAAAAGGAGATTTAATCTTTTTTAAAACCAATGGCAGCAGGCAAATTAGTCATGTAGGCATGATTATAGAAGTGCTTGACGACGAAATAAAATTCATCCATTCCGCTACTTCGACGGGAGTTATGGTTTCCTCGACCAAGGAGGAATATTACGAAAAACGATTTGTACAAATAAGCCGCGTATTGCAATAAACCGTTATTCGGCGCTATTGACTTCTATCCAATAGCCATCAGGATCTTGAAAATACAATTGTCTAATGCCATCAGCGCGAATGGTAATTTTATGAAGCGTTCCCGCCCAATCCAAATAAGGGATATGGTTGTTGTCAAGCATTTTTACCAAAGCTTCAAAATGAGTCGTTTTGAAAGCAATGTGTACCGCTTTATTAACAATCACGGGCTCTTTGATGGTCGAAACAAGGTGCAATTCTTTGGCATCGCCTAAAGAAACCCAGCGAATACCTTCTTTTTTTGTCTTATTCGTAATTTCGTATAGGTGTAACGTTTGGGTATAAAAAGCTACCGAAACATCCAGATTTTTTACCGAAAGTGCTACGTGATCTATTGTTAAATCAAAGTCAGTTGCCTCTTGAGCGCAAACAATGCCAATATGGAAAGTGGCCATTAGAAGAAAGATTATTTTTTTCATGGTATCGTTTTTTAGTTTGTTTTTCTAGCCATTAAAAATTTTCCTAAACCCAGTTGCAATCCGAGTCGTGTTTGGGTTAATTCTAAAATGGTCAATTCAGAAATTCCCAGTTTTTTGGTGGTTAGAACTATTTTTTTGCCATCAAAAGCCAGCACCCAAGTTCCTGCCATTTGCTGTCCCATGCAGTAGGCTTCGAATTTTCCATTTTCGATAAAGGTAAAGGTCATTTTGTTGATAATATCCGATTGTAACATTTTCAGTCCTTGTTCATTCATTTTGGATTTATCCAAAACGTCTTTGAAAACCCATTTCCCGGGAAGTAAAACAGCATTTTGAGCCTGTACTATGGATGCAGTTACAAAAAAGAGGAAGAGAAGAATTTTGACTCTCATTTTTTTTAGCGAATATACTAAAAATCAGCTTTCTATTTATGGATTTCTAATTTAAGCAGAGGATTTGGTATTGAAGTACCACGGTAGATTGCCTCGGCTGTTCATTATCGCTTAATGTCATTGAAGGAATGGGTTTTTTTATTTTCCCGCAGATTCGGCAGATTTTTTTATGATTATAACCGTTCAGATTCAATCTTCCAAACCAAATCAAGAGGCTTTGAGTTCATGGTTTATTTGAAATTTGTCATTTAAAGCAACACCTTTAGAATTTGAAAAATTGAATTTTGAAATTTGTCTTTTAAAGCAATACGGGTATTTTAAAAACGAATGCCCTGGTTCGTCATTGTGATTTTTTGAAGTTTCTAAAAAAAGTATACCTTTAGCCAACCAAAAAACCAAAATAGAAATGGAAGAGAATAAACCAGAAGAATTTAAGAGAGAACTCGGATTGCTAGACGGCACCATGCTGGTGGTAGGATCTATGATTGGTTCCGGAATATTTATAGTAAGTGCCGATATTGCCAGACAAGTAGGTTCAGCGGGTTGGCTGTTGTTGATTTGGTTGATTTCGGGATTGATTACGATTATTGCTGCGGTAAGTTATGGCGAGTTGAGTGCGATGTTTCCCAAAGCTGGCGGACAGTACGTTTATCTAAAAGAATCCTATAATAAACTGATTGCTTTTTTGTATGGTTGGAGTTTCTTTGCAGTGATTCAAACGGGAACTATTGCAGCGGTAGGTGTTGGTTTTTCTAAATTTGCGGCTTATTTGATTCCGCCTTTAAGCGATGAAAATGTGTTGTTTGTTGCGGGGAGTTTCAAGCTAAATGCAGCTCAAATTGTATCCATTATCACCATTATATTTCTCACGTATTTGAATAGTCGTGGTGTCAAGAACAGTAAAATTTTGCAAACTGTTTTAACGGTTATTAAAATACTTTCTTTGTTTGGATTAATTGTTTTTGGGTTTATTTTGGCCGCCAAAGCCGATGTTTGGAATGCTAATTGGGCTGATGCTTGGAGCACAAAAGCGTTTAATACCGAAACTGGTTCGTGGTTGCCCATAAGCGGAACCGCTTTGATTACAGGTATTTCGGCAGCGATGGTTGGGTCTTTGTTTTCGAGTGATGCTTGGGTTGGTGTGACTTTTATTGCAGGAGAAATTAAGAACCCCAAACGCAATGTTGGGTTGAGTTTGTTTTTAGGAACTTTTATTGTGACGGTTATTTATATGTTGGCCAATGTAATGTACTTGGCAGTAATTCCGATGCAAGAAATTGCTACTGCCAAGTCTGATCGTGTGGCTGTGGTGGCTTCGCAATATACTTTTGGCGATATGGGTACGATTATTATTGCGGTAATGATTATGATTTCGACATTTGCCTGCAACAACGGATTAATTATGGCGGGGGCGAGAGTTTATTACACGATGGCCAAGGACGGTTTGTTCTTCAAGAAAGCGGCGGAACTTAATGACGCAAGTGTTCCCGCTTGGGCTTTGTGGGCGCAGTGTTTGTGGGCATCCTTATTGTGTTTGACAGGAAAATATGGGGATTTATTGGATTTTGTAATCATCATTGTATTGATCTTTTACATATTAACTATTTACGGAATTTTTATTCTGCGCCACAAAATGCCAGATATTGAGCGCCCTTACAAAGCTTTTGGATATCCTTACTTGCCCTTTTTGTATATTATCATAGCTTCGGCGGTATGCGTTTCGTTGTTGTTTACTAAATTTTCGACCTGCGGCTGGGGAGTGTTAATAATGCTTACCGGAATTCCTATTTATTATTTGAGCAAACCGAAGGAATAATTTTAGGGGTATTATTATTGAGATGTTTTCAAAGAGGTTCACTGTTTCTCTTTAGCCCCGATAGGAGCGGCATCCTTTTTTTATTTTACCCTGTCAGGGTTTTGAACCCTGACAGGGTAAAATAAAAAAAGATATAGCGGATAGCGGGAACGATCTTTCCTGAAAAAGCCTATTTTTTTGCTCCTAAAAATAAGAATCGAATACCTGTTTCTAAAAAGCAGAAAACCCGCCTTGAGAACAAGACGGGTTTTTCTAGTGTAGTAAGCACTTTATATACTACTAGATAACGGTGTTTTCTAGTAGTAACTCTTCATTAAAAGGAAGGTTCCAAGCTTGGGCAACCCCTTTGTAAAGGATTTTTCCGTTGGCTATGTTCAATCCTTTTTTTAACTCTTCGTTTTCGGCACAGGCTTTTTTCCATCCTTTGTTGGCTAGTTGCAAGGCGTAAGGCAGGGTTGCATTTGTAAGTGCCAATGTGGAGGTATAAGGAACTGCACCAGGCATATTGGCCACGCAGTAATGTACAATGTCGTCAATTATAAATGTGGGATTTTCGTGTGTGGTTGGGGTACAGGTTTCGATACAACCGCCTTGATCTACGGCTACATCTACGACTACTGTTCCTGGGCGCATTAATTTGAGCATATCTCTGGTGATCAAATGTGGTGCTTTTGCTCCGGGAATTAATACGGCTCCTACGACTAAATCCGAATCGGTTATGGCTTTGCGAATGTTGTATTGGTTGGACATAATCGTGGTTACGTTAGCTGGCATCACATCATCTAAATAACGCAAACGAGCCAAACTCACATCCATTATAGTAACTTGTGCACCCAGTCCTGCAGCCATTTTGGCGGCTTGCGTGCCTACGATACCGCCACCAAGTACCAAGACTTTGGCTGGAGGAACTCCCGGAACGCCACCTAATAGAATACCGCGTCCTTTTAATGGTTTTTCGAGGTATTTTGCGCCTTGTTGAATCGCCATACGACCTGCCACTTCGGACATTGGTACTAATAATGGTAGGCTTCTATCTGTTTTTTCGACGGTTTCATAAGCCAAACAAATTGCTTGTCGCTCTATCATAGCGTGCGTTAAGGGTTGGGACGACGCAAAGTGGAAATAGGTAAAAAGCAGTTGGTCTTTTTGGATCAATTCGTACTCCGAAGCAATGGGTTCCTTTACCTTGATAATCATTTCGGCAATGTTGTAAACTGCCTCGATGGTGGGAAGTATTTGGGCACCTGCAGCAATGTATTCGGCATCATCAAAACCGCTTCCCTCTCCAGCCGTAGCTTGAATGTAGACTTGGTGTCCGTGGTTTTTCATTTCGGCTGCTCCTGCTGGAGTTAGTGCCACACGATTTTCGTTATTCTTGATTTCTTTTGGTACGCCTATGATCATAGCTAAAGGATTAAGTGATGGAGACAAAATAGAAGTACAAATTTAAAGAATAAAGAAAAAATTAGTGCGTTATGCTTTTAAATAAGAAAATATTGTTTTTATTAATTATATTAGCAAAAATATATTCTGTACAAAGCCTTTTTTGCATTTGTAAAAAGAAAAATAATCTGATTGCTGTTCCCAAACCAGCATGCCTAACTCCTGTAAGCATTATGACTATTGACGAAACCGACAAAAAAATCTTACGTCTTTTGCAAGAAGATGCGCATTTGACCTTGAAAGATATTTCGAATCAAATTAATTTATCGCTCACGCCAGTGCATGATCGGGTGAAACGATTGGAGAAAGAAGGTATTATTGAGAAGTATGTTTCGATTTTGAACAAAAAGAAATTGGGCAAGAACCTAACGGTGTATTGTCAAGTGACGTTGGTCAAACAAACCTTTGATATTTCCGAGGGTTTCAATCAATCGATTCTCAATTTACCCGAAGTGGTAGAGTGTAATTTTGTTTCAGGAAGTTTTGATTATATGCTCAAAATTGTCTTGCCTGATATGGAAAGTTACCACCATTTTCATCAAAAAAAGTTATCGATATTATCCGAGGTTTCTTTGATCAACAGTTTTTTTGTTATTTCCGAAGTGAAGAGTACGACGGTTTTGGCAATTTAAAGGGTAGTGAAAAATTTTAAAAAAAAAGCCACAGATTTAAAAACCTGTGGCTAAAAATGGAATTGCAATCCTTTAAATAATAATCCTAAAAACTTCTCCGTTTTTATTAATCATCTCAATTCGGATGCTTTGGGAGTCGTCTTTGTCTTTAAAAATTTTAGAAACGGCTTCGATATTGGTCGCTTTAACATTATCAATATTCAAAATAATATTTCCTTTGAGTTCCTCGTTGTATTGCAATAAATTCTCGTTGGTAATGGCTTTTATTTTTACACCATAATCAATTTTGAATTTCTTTTTGTCATTGGCATCAATATTTTCTAGTTCGATTCCTTTGAATTCGGTGGTAAAAAATTCATTTTTGCTCAAAGTAACAGGAACGACTTTGTTTTTTCCGTCCCGAATATAGGTAACTTGCACCTTGTCATTAGGTCTTTTGGTATTAATATAGCCCGATAAATCGGCATAAGTTGCTATGTTTTGATCGTCAAGTTTTACAATGATATCTCCTTTTTGAAGCCCTGATTTTTCGGCACCAGAATTTTTAGATACTTTGTTGATGTAAAAACCTTGCGTTTGAGCAATCCCCAATTCTTTGGAGGCTGATCCATTGAGTTCGCCACCTTCAACTCCTAGAATGCCGCGTTGCACATTGCCAAATTCCATAATATCCTCGATGATTTTGCGGGCATTATTAGACGGAACGGCAAAGGAATAACCCGTATACGATCCTGTTGGCGATGAAATCATGGTGTTAATCCCTATGAGTTCGCCACGGGTATTGACTAATGCGCCACCGCTATTACCTGGATTTACAGCAGCATCGGTTTGAATGAAAGACTGAATCCCGTTTGAATCTAAATTTCTAGCCTTGGCCGATACGATTCCTGCCGTAACAGTAGAGGTCAAATTATACGGATTTCCAACGGCTAGCACCCATTCGCCAATTTTTACAGCATCCGAATTGGCAAAAACGCTGTAAGGGAGTTTCTCCTCGGCGTTGATTTTTAGGAGGGCGATATCCATTTTTGAGTCAGTGCCTATGAGTTTGGCGGTATAGGATTTTTTGTTGTTGAGTGTGATTTCAATCTCGGTTGCGTCCTTTATAACGTGATTATTGGTTACAATATAACCATCTTCAGAAATGATTACGCCAGATCCAGTACCCACTTGTTCTTGCTGTTGTTGCCCGCCGTAGCCATAAAAATACTCTAGCATGGGGTTCGAAACGGTGCGTCTAGAGACATTTTTTACGTGAACAACGGTGTGAATGGTTTTGTCAGCCGCCTCGGTAAAATCAAGCACTTCGGAGGATAAACCCACGTTTTTTCCGTAGGATTGGGATGCTGTGGTAACAATACTGTTTTTGGTATTAGAAAAATAACCATTGCCTTCAAACGCTAATTTGTAAGCACCTAGCGTTGTTGCTCCGCTTAACAAAGAAATCAAAAATAGGGATGAAAATTTTTTCATAATAGATTTTGGTTTTAAAATTATAAGGTAAAAATAAAAGTTATTTTTTGTGTGCAAAAATGCTTTAACGCTCTTTAACAATGATTAACATTTCATTAATAATTGTACTTTTGTATTCCAATAAAGACTAAAATGCAAATAGAATTTTATAAATACCAGGGCACAGGAAACGATTTTGTGATGATTGATAATCGGACTACTTTTTTTCCAAAAGAAAATACCAAACTCATAGCACATTTATGCGATCGGCGATTTGGTGTTGGTGGCGATGGACTTATTTTGTTAGAAAACGACTCCGAGACCGATTTCAAGATGGTCTATTACAATTCCGATGGGAACCAAAGCTCGATGTGTGGCAATGGAGGACGCTGTTTGGTGGCTTTCGCCAAAAAGCTACAGGTTATAGACAACACCACAACCTTTATCGCCACCGACGGTTTGCACCATGCAACAGTTGCCGAAAACGGATTGGTTTCGCTCCAAATGATTGACGTTACAACCATTGCCATAACACCTGATTATGCGTTCTTGAACACAGGTTCGCCACATCATGTGCAAATAGTTGCTGCTTTAGCGCACTACAATGTAAAGGAAAACGGAGCGGCAATTCGCTACGGGGAGTTGTATGGTAAGGAAGGCAGTAATATAAATTTTGTACATAAAATAGACGAAACAACTTTTTCGCTTCGCACCTACGAGCGAGGTGTTGAGGACGAAACCTTGGCTTGTGGTACTGGTGCAACCGCAGTTGCCATTGCGATGCATGCGACAGGACAAACTACTGCCACCACGCTAGATTTGACAGTAGAAGGCGGGGAATTAGTCGTTTCTTTTGATGAAAATCAAGGAAAATATACGAATATTTTCTTGAAAGGGCCTGCGGAGTTTGTGTTTAAAGGGAGTGTTGGGGTGTGATTCAGTGGGTTATTTTATGGTTATTAGGATTAGGGTAAAATTACTCAATTTAGTGTTACATGGCGATATAAAGTATAATTTTATGAAATGACATCAATTTTCATGGACTTTCGTTGCTTTGTTATAGCATAATAAAAACCTCGCAATTTTTACTTTGCGAGGTTTTTATTTTGTGTCTGATCAACTTTGGCAGGAGTCAGAGGTATTGCGTAAGCCGTTTATTTATTTTTGCTCGTGTCAGCTGGGGAATTGATTTTTTCTTTGTTACTAATTAACAGTAATAACTTTTTTTAATTTCTCATTTTACCATCCATTTCGATTCAAAATTGGCATCTTTTGGATTGCCATATTTTGTGGTCAATTTATCATGTACTATCATTTTTTTAAATGTTTTGGTTATTGCTTACTCTATTTACACTTTTCGGTTTGCGAGGGTAATATTGATTAGCTGAAAACTCTAATCACAAATGTTAGTATTGTTATTGCAATTAATTTTAAAAATAGTATTAGGCACATTTGATGTCTTTACGCTTGTTTGCCAAGGGCTATTATTTTTTCTTGCCCAATATCTTTTAAACCAATTAAATGAGTCTGGATTAACGGCATTCTCAATAGATGATTTGTGTGCTAAAAATAAGTGCTTAAGCTTCATTTTTTTACATACTCTTGATTTCCACTCAACAAAATTATAAACACCTTGACAATTACATGTTTGATGATTAAAGTAAAGTGGTCCATTCATTTGTCCATTAATATCCGCTTTATTCCTTTTAAATTTACCATTCGAGTTTTTAATAAAACTTCTAATAATTGTAACTATCCTATTATTTCTTTCTCTCATTTTAACACTTAATCGATAAATTCCATTTGAACTTGTTATATTATTTTTACAATAATTTCGTTTGGGATGAGTCTCACAACACAAACTCGGGTCTATAGGATTAACTATTATCTCCTTTGATTGAGGACAATTTGGGTCAGTACTTTTAATAATAATTTTTTTTGCACCTGCACAATTATACCTTAATTGAATTGAATTAGGGCTTTGCCCAATTATCTGTGGATTTCCATTTGTAACATCGAAAAGAAAAGAATCATTTCCTGCTGTACATAGATTGTCAACCTTTTCAATCGCTACTTCAAAATTATTGACATATGCAGGGGATACATTAATATCACAAGGATATGGAACACTAAATGTAATCGGTTTTGTAGTTTTACATGTTTCTACTTTTCCATCAATTGTGTAACTAAAATTCGCAGTTACATTAATTACATGCGTTGAATTTATCCCTGGAAAATATTTCGGCAATAAAATTCCGTAATTAACAATAGCTATTCCACATTGATTTGATGAGATAGAACTCATATCAGTTGGTAGATAAACTGTACTAACGCCATCAATATTTACATCACAACTTGTAAGGTTGTAAAAACCTTGATAATAATTAGGAAATGTAATTTCAATATTGACATATTCAGGATGGCATTTGTCTGGTATGCAGAGCCCAACAGATACTTTTTGACAAAATATATTTGTATTTAAAACCCTATAATTTACTTCGTCATTACAAATATCGACTTGTACAAAATTGAAAAGTGGTTTAACATTGTTTTGAACATTACTACTATATTTTGAAAAATACTCTTTTGCCAGTCGGATTGATTCATTACAGTCTTTTCCAACTGGAAATTTAAATAATGTACAGTCGTCAAAATAATAATAAACAATACCGTCAATGACTAGCATTCGATCTTGATTTAACAAAGTCTGTAAGATTTCATCATCTTCTAATATTTCAGGAACTGGGTTTACTGAAAGATCTACACCATTATTTTCTGCAATATCTTCTTGATTTTTAATAAAAGTTCTGTAAGAAGTATGTAGTTTAGAGATTTCAAAATCTGTTAATGGTTTTTCCTCGTCTAATGCTGTAGGATATGATGCTGAATTTTCAAACGTTTCCTGTTGGTATTCAAGATAATCGTGAATTAGATTATATTGGATAGAATCTTTAAAAACCAGTAATCCACAATTATTTTTATAAACAATGGACGACTCTTTAACAAAAACTTTTTTCATTAAATCACATGAAACAACAGATGTCAAAATAATTAAATATATTGAAAGTTTAAATATAATTTTTATTTTTTTCATAATTTCTATATTTATTTTTTTGTTAGGTCGGGCATTTCTCCAAGACATCCTACTCCTGCACATCTATAACAATACGCGCCACGGCAATCCTGTTCCGTAATACTCACCCCAACCCCAAATCCACCAAAATTGGAGTAACTTGCTTTTAAATTAACAAAAATCTTACTTGTTTTTATCACATTTACTATTAAGGCAGGACTATAAACAAAACTCATTGCATTGGTTTTTACTTCTGTGCTTGGTGTTGTTTGTCCTAAATAAAACTCTAGATTTTGTTTGTTGCTAAATAATACACCTGCTTTTAAGTCAAGCCACATCAACGGTAGTCTTTTGTTTTGCGATTTTGGGAATAACATAAATTGTGGACTTGCCATTATACTAAAGCCACCTGGATTTTTTTTAGTAAATTTATAGGTGTCATATTCTATGTTATTTGCTTTAGCATAAGCAACAACTACGTTTTCGTCATTGGATCCAGTAATATAATCTAGTGCAAGTTTGTATCTAGTGGTTCCTGATTTTGGAAACAACATAAAATCAAGTCCTGCTGATTGACCATTTTTAAAAAACAGTAATGGGCTAGTGCCTTCTTTTTGAATACCAGTTCCAATATGGTAGGCAGCATTTCCTCCAAATGTTATTTTGGACTTTGTTTGCGAATACACTTGTATTTGTAAAAATAGTAGTGTAAAAATTAAAATTTTTAGATTTTTCATTGTTTTGGTTTTTTGTTTCCCCTACTCTTGGTTTGGCTTTTCGGGTTGCGCCAATTATTTTTTATATTCATACTACCTTGTAATCCACGCCCAGATTTTGTGCAGTAGCTGTAGACTTTTTGTTAGTTTTTGCATTAGTTCTTTTTTTCATAATTGACATGAATTCAGTTTACTTCCTCTATTCGCAACGCTCGGAGGTATTATTTTTACTGAAATAATTTTTTAAAATTTCTTTAGTAAAATTGCTCTTAAACTTGAAAAAAATCGATGAGTGATTAACTATAAATAGTAGGGTTAATCAACCTATTTTTATACCGTTAATTCACGGTATAAAAAATGTTTGATTGCCCGTAGGAACTATAAAATATTTAGACAATATTTGTTGTACGTAATAGTTTTTGTAATAGGATGTAGTTATGAGTTTAAACAGTAGTCAATTTGAAATAGTTTCCTTTTTCTCTTTGGGTTTTTTATGTCTTGTTGGCTGTATTAGCTTGTACTTAAGCATATTGTTTAAGTCCAAAATTTATTATTATTACTGTGGTTATGTTGTGTCGGTTTTAATTTTTATCGCTAGTGTTTATTTCAAGGCTACAAATTATTATCCCAATTATTCCCAAGGTCTCTATGTTTTACAACTTCTTATAGATGTAGTGCAAATGATTGCTAGTTTTATGTTTGGAGCCTTTATATACCACGCATTAATTCTAGAGGATTTAAAGTTCAAAAAATTAAAATTTGTATTTCAATTCTTCGGAGGATTTACTCTTTTTTATGTGCTAACCGTAATTTTTTTTCCCAGTTTTGTAAAGGAAAGCATACCGTACTTTATGGTGTCTAGGGCTGTTGTAGTGCTACTTTCATTACTTTTTTATTATTTTATTAGCAAAGAACTTAAAAAAATATATTTCAGATATTTGTTTCTAGCCATTACCTTTTTGCTTTTATGTGGATTTTTTGCATTTTGGGATTCGGTTACTAATTATAATTCCGATCCTTATCTAGGATTTGAATACCTCTGCTTGGGCTATATTCTCGAAAACATTTGTTTTGCATGTGCTTTTATTTATAAATATTTTTCGACTGATCGACAAAAAAAAGATGATGAAATCCAACATAAATTTCAATTAAACGTTGTTCAAATCGAAATGCAACAGCAAACCATGCAACATATTGGTCGAGAAATTCATGATAATATTGGACAGAAACTTACCCTAGCCAGTTTATATACCCAACAATTGGGATACGAAAATAAAGCACCACAAATAAATGATAAAATAGAAAATATAAGTTCGATTATCAATCAATCGCTCAATGATTTGCGACAATTGTCAAAATCATTAACAGATAATGCTATAAAAATCAATACTTTGTATGATTTGTTAGAGTTGGAATGTAAAAAATGGCACGAGATTAAAAATTGCGAAATGAATTTAGAAAGTAATTCAAAGAGCATAATTTTGCCTTACCAAACCAAGAGTGTTTTGCTTCGGATCTCGCAAGAATTTATACAAAACAGCATTAAACATTCGGGTTGCAAAAACATAAATATTACGCTAAATACTGTAAACAACAAATTACAACTTTGTTTGCAAGACGACGGAAAAGGCTTTGATGTAAATATAACATATGACGGAATAGGTTTGAAAAATATTAAAAAACGAATCGAGATAATTGACGGTAGCTCTATTCTTGAAAGTCACGAAAAGACAGGTACAAAATTACTAATAGACATCCCCTTTATAAAATGAAAAAAACCATTGTAATTGTCGACGACCACATACTTATTGCAAAAGCTTTGCAAAGTATAATTACAAACTTTAGTCAATTTGAAGTGCTGTACGAATGCCAAAACGGCAAGGAACTACAAGAAATATTCGCTGTAAAAACTAACGTTCCCAATGTGGTTTTATTAGACATTAGTATGCCTATTATGAATGGTTTTGAAACCGCAAAATGGCTAAAAGAAAACCACCCCAATGTCCTCATAATGGCATTAAGCATGCAAGACGATGAGCAAAGTTTGATAAAAATGATAAAAAATGGAGCCAAGGGTTATTTGCTCAAAAACGCACACCCAGCAGAACTTGAAAACGCCTTGAATTTATTGCTAAAAAACGGCTATTATTACCCAGATTGGGCTGTAAATAGATTGTTTGCAAACATTAATAATACCTCTTCTAATGAAGTGGAAATCTGTTTTAGCGACAGAGAAAAAGAATTTTTAAAATACACAATAACCGAATTGACCTATAAAGAAATTGCCGATAAAATGTGCTGTAGTCCAAGAACCGTAGAAGGGTATCGAGACAATTTGTTCGAAAAATTAGAACTAAAGAGTAGAGTAGGGCTAGCCGTTTATGCTATGAAAAATGGATTTATATAAAAAAATAAAATTTCTAGAATTGAAGTTTGTAAAATCCTATTTTTTATTAAATTTATAGCAACATATAGTGCTGCTGTTATTTATAAAGGTAGCGCAAAAACTATGCTAACTATCAATAATGATCACACTAAAAGGCGATACCATTTACCTCCGAGCACTTGAACCCAATGATTTGGAGTTTGTGTATGCTATGGAAAACGACCAAAGCATTTGGGAAGTAAGCAATACCCAAACGCCTTACAGTAGGTTTTTGGTAAAGCAATACCTCGAAAATGCACATCAGGATATTTACGAAGCCAAGCAGTTGCGGTTGGCAATTTGCCAAGATCAAGATTTTCCAGCCATTGGATTAATCGATTTATTTGATTTTGATCCCAAGAACAATAGGGCAGGGGTTGGGATTGTCATACAAGCTTTGGAAAACAGAAAACAAAATTGGGGCTCCGAAGCATTAGAACTGCTTATTGACTATGCTTTTTACAATTTAAACCTGCATCAATTGTACGCAAATATTGCGACAGAAAATACCGCAAGTATGGCTCTTTTTACTAAATTTGGATTCCAGAAAATAGGTGTCAAAAAAGAGTGGACTTTGGTCAACGGAATTTACAAGGACGAAGCCGTTTTTCAACTCATCAATAATCAACTTTAAAAAAATATCGTTTTGAATTTAAAAAAAATAATTTCAATCGCATCTGTAGTATTGGTTTCACTATTAATTCTTTACGGATTGTTTTTGGTGCGTCAGATTTTTTCAAGCAACACTAAATTTGCCGAAAATAAAGTATATGTTTATGTGCCAACGGGAGCCAATTATGGCGAAATAAAAAAAATAATAGCCCCTTATGTGGAGAACATGAACCGTTTTGAAATGGTAGCCGCCAAAACCAGTTACCCAGAAAACGTAAAATCAGGTCGCTTTTTGTTCAAGAAAAACATGAATAGTTACGAATTAGTGAAAACCTTGCGAATTAATGATGCCGTAAAATTAGCTTTTAACAACCAAGAACGGTTAGAAAATTTTGCGGGTCGTGTGGGATCTCAAATCGAACCCGATAGCTTGAAATTACTAAATACGTTCAAAGACAGTATTTTCCTGAAAGAAAATGGCTTTACCGAAGAGAATGTTTTGACAATGTTCATCCCAAATACCTACGAGATTTATTGGAATATTACCGCCGAAAAGTTTCGGGATAAAATGATTAAGGAATACCGTAATTTTTGGAACAAAGAGCGAACAGACAAAGCCGCCAAACAAGGATTAACACCCATTGAAGCTACTATTTTGGCGTCAATTGTTCACAAAGAATCGGTTAAAAAAGACGAAAGACCACGCATTGCTGGCGTGTATTTGAATCGTTTGCACCAACAAATGCCCTTGCAAGCAGATCCAACGGTTATTTTTGCCATCAAAAAGAAATCAAATGACTTTGACCAAGTTATCAAAAGAGTTTTCTACAATGATTTATTTTTGATTTCGCCATACAACACTTATAAAGTGATTGGTTTGCCTCCAGGGCCAATAGCGATGCCAGATATTACGGCACTTGAAGCTGTTTTGAATCCCGAGAAAAACAATTTTATATACTTCTGCGCTAGTGTCGATCGGTTTGGGTACCATGAATTTGCAGCTACTTTAGAGGAGCACAATGTAAATGCCAAAAAATATTCGGATTGGATTACTAGCCAAGGCGTAAAAAGATAGTTTTGATTGTGAAATCAAGAGTTGTTTTTTTGCTACTGCTGGTAATGCAATCGGTTTTTCCCCAAAAAACTACTGAAAGTTTCTTCAAACCTTCGGATTCTTTATATAAAAAAAGACAAAATACTGTCTTCCTTTCCGAAGCAATAGTAGCTTCGGCGGCACTTATTGGGTTGAATCAAGTTTGGTATGCGGATTATCCGCAATCTCATTTTCATTTTATAAATGACAATTCGGAGTGGCTCCAAATGGATAAAATGGGGCATTTTTACTCCTCCTACCACCTAGGTCGTGCAGGAGCCGAATTGTTGCATTGGAGTGGCGCAAGCAAAAAAAGTCAATTGTTATATGGAGCGCCGCTTGGTTTTGCTTTTTTGACGGCCGTTGAGGTTTTAGATGGCTTTTCGTCAGAGTGGGGTGCCTCCGCAGGCGATGTGATTGCAAATGCGTCTGGCACGGCTTTGTATGTTTCGCAAGAATTGATTTGGAAGGAACAGCGCATTATCCCAAAATTTTCTTTTCATACCACATCCTACGCCCCCTATCGCCCTGATGTTTTGGGGAGCAGTTTATCAGAGCAAATTCTAAAAGATTATAACGGTCAAACCTATTGGCTTTCGACCAATTTGTATTCGTTTTCCAAAGGGTCAAAAATACCCAAATGGTTGAACCTTGCTTTGGGCTACGGAGCTAACGGAATGCTAACTGGAAATAACAGTTCCACGGGGCTAATTCAAGACGAAAAAGCGATAAGATACCGACAATTTTACTTGAGTTTGGACGTAGATTTGTCTAAAATAGAAACAAAATCCCACTTTTTGAAGACTATTTTTTCGGTTTTAAATACCATCAAAATCCCTGCGCCAACGATTGAATACTCGGCTCACGGCGGATTTCAATTCCATTCCTTCTATTTTTAAAAAAGTTTAACCAGTTGATCTTCAGTGCTATTTATTTTTTTGTATATTTGCACGTAGAAATTTCATAACGGGACAGCGTTTTGAAGAAAAACAATTTATGATAAAGAAATGGTATTTTTATTCTGGTTTAACAGTTATTATTGTATTTTTAAGCTCGGGTTTTAAACCCTTAAAGTTAGATTCCAACTCTTGGTTTCTAGTCCATGAATCCGAAGGGACACACTACTTATTTCCCTCGGAAAAACAAAAAGAATTCTCCAATTTGAACATCCCTTTTACTGGAAATTTTTTTATTGGTTACAAAGAAGCAATTGGCTTCAAAGAATCTCAAGGCAAATACAAAAAAATTAATTCGCTAGGGTATTTAGGTAAATATCAGTTTGGTATGGAAACCCTAAAAACGGTGGGTGTAACAAACCGAAGTCAGTTTTTGAACAACCCAGCCTTACAAGAAAAAGCATTTATTGCACTTTTGTCCAAAAATAAATGGGAACTAAAAGACGTCATTGACCAATACGAAGGCACCATAATAAACGGAATTGTAGTGACGGAATCTGGGATTCTGGCTGCGGCACATCTTGGTGGTGTTGGGACAGTCAAAAAATATTTCAAAAACAACGGAAAACGTTTTTTTAAAGATGCTTATGGTACTTCCATTAGAAGTTATATGAAAGTTTTTGGCGGGTATGACACCTCGTTTATTATTGCCGATAGCACGGCGAGAGTGCTCTAAACCTATTGGTTAAAAATATAAAAAAGCAAAGCCTGTCAATTGATAG
Source organism: Flavobacterium restrictum (assembly GCF_007097245.1). Lineage (GTDB taxonomy): Bacteria > Bacteroidota > Bacteroidia > Flavobacteriales > Flavobacteriaceae > Flavobacterium > Flavobacterium restrictum. The sequence goes on from NZ_VJZT01000017.1 coordinate 32,928, forward strand.
GCTTTGCTTTTTATGGTTATTATTGATTTATTGCAAAAGGGCTAAAATTTTTATGGCTGTTTCACTAATTTTTGTTCCAGGGCCAAAAATGGCTACGGCACCTGCTTCAAATAAAAAAGAATGGTCTTGTACAGGAATTACACCGCCCACAACAACTAATATGTCTTCACGACCATATTTTTTAAGTTCTTGAATTACTTGTGGTACCAGGGTTTTATGTCCAGCTGTCATGGACGAAATGCCTAAAAAATGCACCTTGTTTTCTATGGCTTGTTGTGCAGCTTCGGTGGGTGTTTGAAACAAAGGGCCAATTAGTACCTCAAAACCCAAATCGGTGTAGGCTGTTGCTACAACTTTGGCACCACGGTCATGACCATCTTGCCCCATTTTTGCAATTAGGATACTCGGTTTTTTGCCTTTTTGTTGTGTGAATTTGTGAGCTAATTTTTGGGCTTCTGCAAAACTTTCGTCCTCTTTTATAGCGGTACTATACACACCGCTAAAGGATTTTATTGTAGCTTCATATCTCCCAAAAGCCTGTTCTAACGCCTCGCTAATTTCACCAAGAGTGGCTCTACAGCGTGCGGCTTCTATGGCTTTATCAAGTAAGTTCCCTTCTCCTGATTGGGCGCAAAGCGTTATATCATTCAATGCTTTTTTTACTTTTTCGGCATTGCGAGTGGCTTTAAGGAGCTCTAGTTTTTGTATTTGTTGTTGGCGAACCATGGCATTATCTACGGCTAGAATAGCAATTGGATCTTCTTTTTCTAATCGAAACAAATTGCTACCTATTATGCTATCTTGATTGCTGTCTATTCTAGCTTGTTTTCGAGCAGCAGCTTCTTCAATTCGGATTTTAGGAATTCCTGTGGCTATTGCTTTGGTCATGCCACCTAATGTTTCGATTTCTTGAATTAGTTTCCATGCTTTTTCTGCCAAATCGTGCGTTACACTTTCGACATAAAAACTTCCTGCCCAAGGATCGACTGTTTTAGTAATTTTTGTTTCTTCTTGCAAAAAAAGTTGGGTATTTCGTGCTATTCTTGCCGAAAAATCCGTTGGTAGCGCAATGGCTTCGTCAAGGGCGTTGGTGTGCAGCGATTGTGTGCCACCAAATACTGCTGCAGTGGCTTCAATACAGGTTCGTGCCACGTTATTAAAAGGATCTTGGGCTGTTAAACTCCAACCCGAAGTTTGGCAATGGGTTCTTAAGGCTAATGATTTTTCGTCCTTTGGTTGAAATTGGTTCATTAATTTTGCCCAAAGCATTCGTCCAGCTCTCAATTTGGCAATTTCCATAAAATGATTCATGCCAATGGCCCAAAAAAAGGAGAGCCTTGGTGCAAATTCGTCTATTTTCATTCCAGTTGCCAGTCCTGTTCTAATGTATTCTAAACCATCGGCAAGTGTGTAGGCGAGTTCAATTTCGGCGGTGGCACCAGCTTCTTGCATGTGGTAACCTGAAATGGAGATGGAATTAAATTTGGGCATTTTCTTACTCGTATAATCAAAAATGGCAGCGATAATTTGCATGGACGGCAATGGCGGGTAAATATAGGTATTGCGCACCATGAACTCTTTTAGAATGTCGTTTTGAATTGTACCGGATAGTTTTTCAGGCAACACGCCTTGTTCTTCGGCAGCTACAATGTAAAAAGCCATAATGGGCAATACCGCACCGTTCATGGTCATAGAAACGGACATTTCATCTAATGGAATTTGGTCAAACAACAGCTTCATGTCTTCAACCGAATCTATGGCAACCCCCGCTTTTCCTACATCGCCATGCACCCGTTCGTGATCCGAATCGTAACCCCGATGGGTGGGTAAATCAAAGGCTATTGACAATCCTTTTTGGCCTCCTGCAAGATTGCGTCGGTAAAATGCGTTGCTTTCTTCGGCCGTCGAAAATCCTGCGTATTGCCTGATTGTCCATGATTTTTTGACGTACATAGTGGTATATGGTCCCCGAAGATAGGGCGCAAAGCCTGCTCCAAAATCCAAATGATGCAGGTTTTCAATATCCTTTTCGGAATAGGTTTCTTGGATTACAATACCTTCTGCGGTCAAAAAAGGCGTCTTTTTATCGATAGCAATTTCGTCATTCATGGAATCATTCGAAGCATTTATTTGAAGGTGTTGCAGGTCTTTTCGTTTCATTTTAAATGGTTTTCCAAAGGTTTTTTGTGGCAAAATAGAAGTCGTTTTTATTCTTTTGACAGTCTTTCTTGTTCTGTCTTTTCGGCTACTCTTTTTTCGATTAGGGGTGTAATCAACGTTTTTCGAGGTTTTATTTTTACAAAAGGAAAAAGTTCTAAATCCGCTTTCATGCGATCTTCGGTATTGCGATACTTGTTTGTTCCTACTAAAATTTCTTTGCCAGAATCGAATAATTCTTGTTCTTTATCGGCACTTTCTTGGATTTTTCTTTTGATTACTCCTTCGTTCAATTGCTTGAGAAATCCACCATTTTTTTCAATGTCTTTAAAGAGTACTAATGCTTTTTCGGCTATTTGGTTGGTGAGATTTTCTATGTAATAACTGCCGTCTGCTGGGTTGTTTACTTTATCAAAATAGCTTTCTTTTTTCAAAAGTAACAATTGATTTCGTGCCAATCGATCGCCAAATTCATTGTCTTTGTGGTACAAGGAATCGTAGGGCAAATTAGCAATAGCATTGGCACCACCAAGTACGGCACTCATACATTCGGTAGTGGTTCGCAGTAGGTTTAGATTGAAATCATACAAGGTTTTATTTCGTTTAGTGGGCGAGGCCAAAATATGACACGTAATTTTGGAATCGTATTCCTTGGCAAGTATTTCAAATAACAATCGGATGGCGCGAAGTTTAGCAATTTCAAAAAAATAATTGCTACCAACCGCAACTTCAAAAACGATGGCTTTTTTTAAACTTGGAATTCGATTAAAATATTCATTGGCATGCGACAAACAGTACCCAATTTGCTGGACGATAGTGGCTCCAGCGTTTTGGTATAATGCTAAATTTACGCTTACCAATCCTGCTATATTTGTCTCTTTGGAAAGTAAATTTAGAGTTTCAAAATTATTTTTTTCATTGGTTTTGAACCAATTCCCCTCTTTGGCTAAATGTCCTATTGGGTCTAGGGTACAGTAAAAATTAGTTTTTCTAGTCCTTGAAATAGCTTCAATTCTTTTTACGAAATCGATTGAAATGAAACTAAAATGAAAGTAAACGGTACAGGTTTCTAATGGTAATTGTTCCAATAGTTTTTCAATAGCAATACTGTCGTCATCAATGGTAAAACGAATGCTTTCGGCACCTCGTTTTAGGGAGTTCAAAGCTCTTTCGATTGATTTTTCGACATCAAAAACATAAATATTTTGACATATTTTGAAATCTGTTGCTTTGGTTTTTAGGGGATAAACTTTGGTGTAATCTTCATCGGTATAAAACGGTTTTACTTTGATATCGTCTGGTGCATTCCAGATTAGTGTATCATTGTAATCGGCTCCATTTAATTCAAATTGAATTTTTTGTTTCCATTGTTTTGGGGAAATAGGGTCAAAATCATCAAATAGATTTGCTGCCATTTTTGGGGTGTACTTAACGTTATTTTTTGGGAATGGTGTCGCCTTCGAATTCTATAATATAAATATCTTCGCTGTCTTTTTTCATAAAGTATTTTTCACGAGCATATTTTTCTATTTGTTCTGGATTTTTGAGTTGCTTGATATGCTCTTTGTCTTTTTTGATTTCGTCTTGATAATACGTTTTGTTGTCTTCGAGTTCTTCTATTTGCTTGTCCAAAATACGGTGGTCAAAATAGGAGTAATTGTCTAAAAATAGCATCCAAACCAAAAAAAAGGATAAGACCCAAATGTATTTATTACTCAAGTGTTTGAACCATTTCTTGTCTTTATACGGGTTTTTCATTGGACTTTTAAATAGCAATTAGGAATAGTTTGATGGTAATTTGAGGTTAAATTTACGATAAATTATAATATCCTTTGGTTTATTACCGCACGAACTACATCGATGGCAACGGTGTTGAATTTATCGTTTGGAATGATGATATCCGCAAAGGCTTTGGTGGGTTCAATAAACTGTTGGTGCATGGGTTTAAGGGTGTTTTGATACCGATTCAAAACTTCGTCCATGTCTCTGCCACGCTCGGAAATATCTCTTTTCAAACGCCGAATCAATCGCTCATCTGAATCTGCATGAACATATATTTTGATATCAAAAAGTGCTCTCAATTCTGGATTTGTCAGGATCAAAATCCCTTCTACCAGCATCACTTTCCGGGGATGCGTGAGAATGGTGTCATCAGTCCGATTGTGTTTTATGAACGAATATACGGGTTGGTTGATGGCATTTCCTTTTTTTAGCTCCTGAAGATGCTCGACTAATAATTCAAAATCAATTGATCTAGGATGATCAAAATTAATATTAGATCGCTCTTCGTAACTTAAATTAGTTGTTTCCTTGTAATACGAATCTTGGGCAATTATGCCCACTTCGGCCTCGGGTAGTTCATTCATGATTTGATGCACTACGGTAGTTTTTCCGCATCCAGTTCCTCCAGCGATTCCTATTATTAACATTTGGGTTGTATTAAAATTGTGGTACAAAAATAGGAATTTTAAATCGAGCCACTTTTGTTTTGGCAACTTTTTATGTCTTTTTAAGCTTCCAATTGCTGTAACTTCTTTTTTTTTTTGTTTAAAAATGAATTACGTCCTTTATGGTATTTTGATTCAAAATGGTTTTGTGGGCTAGTTTTTTTTCAAAAAAAAAGAGCCTTACAAAGACTCTTTACTCATTATTTATTTTTCTTGGCTTTAATCATCATTTCCAATTGATCCCAAAGTTCTTCGGGGATGGCTTCGAGTAAATTGAATTGTCCTGCACCTTTTAACCATTCGCCACCGTCAATTACTATTACTTCGCCATTGACATACGCCGAAAAATCCGAAACCAAATACGCAGCTAGATTTGCTAATTCTTGATGGTCACCCACCCGTTTTAAGGGCACTTTTTTGGCCATATCAAATTTTTCGGCTAAATCTCCAGGTAATAATCGATCCCAAGCGCCTTTGGTTGGGAACGGGCCTGGTGCAATGGCATTGGTACGAATACCGTATTTTGCCCATTCAACCGCTAGACTTCGAGTCATGGCTAGTACGCCTGCTTTTGCAGTGGCACTTGGTACCACATAAGCGGATCCGGTCCATGCGTAAGTGGTCACTATATTTAATACTGTTGCCGATGTTTGTTTGGTATCAATCCAATGTTTTCCAAAAGCAAGGGTGCAGTTTTTAGAACCTTTGAGGACAATATCGATTACGGTGTCAAAAGCGTTAGCCGACAATCGCTCGGTTGGTGAAATAAAATTTCCAGCGGCATTGTTGAGTAAAACATCCACTTTGCCAAAGTTTTTTAAAACCTCCTGAAGCATGTTTTCTACTTCGTCATAATGACGCACATCACATTGAAGTGGCAAGCAAGTACCGCCTGTTTCGTTGGCTAATTCTTTGGCGGTATTTTGTAATTTTTCTATATCTCGGGAAGTAATGGCAACCTTTGCGCCCAATTCCAAGAAATATTTAGTCATTGCTTTGCCTAAACCGCTTCCGCCTCCTGTAACTACAATCACTTTGCCTTGTAGGGCATCGTCTCTCAACATTTTATCTGTATAACTCATAAGATTTTATTTTGGATGGTAAATATAATGAAATAAAATAGTATGCGCGCATAATAAAATGTTTTTTTACATTTTATGAATGATGAAAATAGTAGGTCGATTGTGTAAATCTACGGTTTCTTTTTTCCAAGCTGCGGCTCTTTTGGTTTTAATATATTCGGTCGGTAAGGTGATATCGGTGGCAATGCAAAGAAAGGTTTCGGGATGAATGGCTTGCAAAATATCCTCTACCATTTTGTTATTTCGATAGGGTGTTTCGATAAAAAGTTGGGATTGATTTTTGTCGTGAGACAGTTTTTCGAGATTTTTTAAAGCGGTTTTTTTTTCTCCTTTTTCTATTGGCAAATAGCCATTAAAAGTAAAACTTTGTCCATTCATTCCTGACGCCATCATGGCCAAAAGTATCGATGATGGTCCCACTAATGGTACTACTTGAATTCCTTTTTCGTGAGCTAGCTTAACAATTACAGCACCAGGATCGGCTACGCCAGGGCAACCCGCTTCACTCATTAAACCTACATTTTTGCCTTCTAACAAAGGTTTTATAAATTCTAAATGGGCTTTGGTTTCGGTATGTTTGTTTAAAACAAAAAGTACTAATTCCGATTGTTTTTTTTCGGGATGAACCCCTTTTATTGATTTTCGAGCCGTTTTTTCGTTTTCTACGATGTAATGGTCAATAAAGTCAATACTTCTTTTTATGGTTTGAGGCAACACATCCATTGGGTCGCAATCGCCCATGGTTGTTGGTATTAAATATAGTTTTCCTAAAGTAGTTTTCATTTTATTTTGGGTCTAAAAGGGATCGTTTTGTAAAGTAGGTAACCAAATGGCGGTTTAGCATTTTATAGTAGTTTTTAGTCCCTACGACTTGGATTTTAATTGACTTTATAAAATACGTCTTCTACAGCGATGTCTAAATCTGGAAAAAGTGGACTAGCAACATATTCGCCTTCTACCAGTGGTTTGAGTCCTATGTATTCGCCATTGCGAAGGGTATATATCAAAATTATTCGTTGTACAGGTTCTACTAACCAATATTCCTGTACTCCAGCTTCTAGATAGAGATTAAATTTGGTATGAATATCATGTTTGCTATTGTTAGGAGAAATGATTTCAACAATCAAATCAGGAACACCATTGCATCCTTTTTCGTCAATTTTGCTTTCATCACAAATTACACAGAGATCTGGTTGTACTACTGTGGTATCTTTTTTTGTTGATTTAATAGATAGCCGAACATCAAAAGGAGCTTCAAAAACACGACACGGTTTTCTTTTGAAATTATTATAAAAACAACCACCTAAATTATGAGATATGGCTTGGTGTTTAGAGCTTGGTGCAGGACTCATTTTTAAGATAAATCCTTTTATAAGCTCTACTCGTTCTTGAAACTGCCACAAAACATAATCAGCATAGGTGTAGGTTTTGGATAAATCTAAATCGGAAAAATGAGTTACTAGTGGCATAATAATTTTGTTTGAAACAAAGTTAGCTAAACCAAGCTAATTTAGGAATGGTTTGCCATCAATTTTTCGGCAATTACCTCGCAGGCTTCGTCTAGCATGCCGTAAATAATGTTGAATCCGTTGGTCAGTCCAAAATAAGGATCGGGAACATCTACGTTTTCATCTGGAAACAAAACATTCAAAATGAGTTGTACTTTGTTTTTTTGGATTTCATTTTCGGCCAATGCGATAACATTGTCATAATTAGAATTGTCCATGACGTAAATATAATCGAATTCTTCGAAATCTTTTTGGGTAAATTGTCGTCCTTTTTGATTGGAAATAGTCAATCCATTTTTTTTGGCTACTGCGATAGAACGCTCATCAGGTGCATGACCAATATGCCAAGAACCGGTTCCTGCCGAGTCAACTGTGAATTTGTCTTTTGGTAATTTTGAAGCAAGAATGCCTTCTGCCAACGGTGAACGGCAAATATTTCCCAAACAAACCATTAGGATTTTTATGGACATGAGGCGTTTAAAGCGTTAATTTAGAATTGATATCGTCGACAAATTTTTTGAATTGTTTGTCTGTAGCAACAAGATTATCCACGGTTTTACAAGCGTGTAATACGGTTGCATGGTCGCGATCGCCTATTTGAGACCCAATATTGGCTAACGAAGCTTTGGTAAATTTTTTGGCAAAAAACATCGCTAATTGTCGGGCTTGTACCACGTGTCGTTTTCTAGTTTTGGATTGTAAGGTTTCTAAATCCAATTGGAAATAATCCGAAACAATTTTTTGAATGTAGTCGATAGAAATTTCGCGTTTTACATTCTTCACAAATTTTTCGACAACGCTTTTGGCCAGTTCAATAGTGACTTCTTTTTTGTTGAAAGAGGATTGTGCAATCAAAGAAATAATAGCACCTTCTAGTTCCCGAACATTCGATTTGATATTGCGAGCAACATATTCGATGATTTCATCAGGGATTTCTACACCATCACGGTACAAAATATTCTTAAGGATCGAAATTCTAGTTTCGTAATCTGGTTGGTGCAACTCGGCTGATAATCCCCATTTGAAACGAGACAATAAGCGTTGCTCAATATCTTGCATGTCAACAGGGGCTTTGTCCGAGGTCAGGATAACTTGTTTACCGTTTTGATGCAAGTAGTTAAAAATGTGAAAAAACACATCTTGAGTTCCTGATTTTCCGGATAAAAACTGCACATCATCAATAATCAATACGTCAATTAATTGGTAAAAATGAATAAAATCATTTCTATTATTTTTCTTAACGGAATCAATGTATTGTTGGGTAAAAATTTCTGCCGAAATGTATAAAACGGTTTTTTCAGGGTATTTATCTTTGATTTCCACACCAATGGCGTGGGCTAAATGCGTTTTTCCTAATCCTACACCACCAAAAATCAATAAGGGATTAAAGGAGGTACCACCCGGTTTATTAGCAACTGCCATACCGGCTGAACGAGCCAGTCTATTGGAATCTCCTTCCAAGAAATTGTCAAAACTATAATTGGCATTTAATTGAGATTCGATTTTAAGATTGCGAATACCAGGAATTACAAAAGGATTTTTTAGTTCAGGATTCAAGTTTTTGAATGGTGCGTCCACTTCTTGGGGCTTCATAGGAACTCTATTGGCACTTGGTAATTGTTCCGTAAACGGTTGTTTGTTGCCATAAGTGTTCTCCATTTTAATTTTATAGAGTAACTTTGCATTTTTACCAAGTTCTTTTGTCAAGGCTACTTTTAATAATTTGACATAGTGTTCTTCCAACCATTCGTAGAAAAATTTACTAGGTACTTGAATATATAATGCATTATCGGTAAGTTCAACTGATTTGATTGGCTCGAACCAAGTCTTGTAAGCTTGATCCTGAATGTTGTCTTTTATAAAAGACAAACAGTTTTCCCATACTGATTGAGCAGTTTTGTTCATATATTCGGTTAAATTATTTTTATTGGCAATTTTTATCTTACAAAAAAAAGAGGGTAGATTTCGTTTTTTTCGGGGTAACAAAAGTGTGAATAATATTCTGTAAAAAAAAATAATTTTGGCAATAATTTTATAAAATATTGTTGTAAGGAGTGTTTTTTAATTTAAAATTTTTAATAAAAAAATAATGAGAGATCATCAAATTCAAGTACGTGTTCGCTATTCCGAAACCGATCAAATGGGAGTCGTTTATCATGGGAATTACATCCCTTATTTCGAAATAGGTAGGGTCGAATGGCTTAGAAACAAAGGGGTTTCGTATAAGAGTATGGAAGAAAGTGGAATTGCCTTGCCAATTGTTTCTATGACTATAAATTATAAAAAATCAGCTCGTTATGATGAGTTGTTAACGGTTCATACTAAATTTAAAAGTCAGTCCTCTGTGAAGATAGAATTTGATTGTGCTATATATAATGAATTGAATGAGTTATTAACAACTGCCCAGTTTATTTTGGTTTTTGTGTCCTTAAAAACGGGTCGTCCTACAGCTCCACCAGATTACATTTTGGAATTGTTAAAAACATTGGAATAAAGGTGTAATATCGTAAAATTTAAGGCTAATTATAGTTTTTTTATCTCTATTTCAAACATCAAATTGAAAGTGTCGAATACTATTTCGGCATTTTTTTTTCGTGTTTTGAGCTCAATTTTTCCAAAAGGAAACCCCGAATCAGCGTTTAATTCCATTTCTTGGGTCACAATGTCCAGCTTTTTTTCTTTGATTACCCGCATGACTTTATTCATATTTTTATAATCAAAAGTAACTGTAAAGTGTTCATCAATCGTTTTCTCTATGATTTCGCATTGCGCTAGGGTGAGTAGCGCAGTAGTTCTGTAGGCGGCAATCAATCCGCCAACGCCCAGTTTTACACCGCCAAAAATACGTACCACAACCACAAGCACATTGGTAACCAAAAAAGACTGAATTTGTCCATAAATAGGCATTCCTGCCGTATTGCTGGGTTCGCCATCGTCATTGGCTCGGTAGGAAACGGTTGCGGTCCCAATTTGGTACGCATAACAATAATGTCCCGCATTGGGATGAATTTTTTTGAGCTGTTCTAGAATGGGTTTTACGTCCTCTTCGGTTTGAATGGGGAATGCGTAACCAAAGAATTTACTGTTTTTTTCTTTGAATAACACTTCTTCCGATGGGAATGCTATGGTTTTAAAGGTGTCCATTTTTTTTGAGTCAAAAGTCAATTTCAATTTCAAAAGTCAATTTCAAAAGTTAAAAATCAAGCACAATTTCAAAAATTAATAGTGTAATTGTGAAGTGGTGCTTTTTTAAATTCGTTTACGCTTTGATTTTTACTATTATTAGTTGAAATTGATTTTCCTGTTTTCGTTTGAAATTGAAATTGAAATTGAAATTGATTTTTGGCATTATATCATTTTTTTATCAAATAAATCCACGACATCTTCCGTGCCTACCTGTAAATTCCAAACGTGAATGCCTAGGCTTTGAGCGGCATCGGTATTTTCTTTTTTGTCATCCACAAATAAGGTTCTTTTGGGCGATAATTCGTGTTTGTTTAGGACATAATTGTAAATGGCAACATCGGGTTTTCGCATGCCAATTTCGAACGAAAAATATACTTTTTCAAAGCATTGGTAAAAAGCACTGTAAAACGAAATCCCCACTTTTTGTTCAAAAGTCGTGATGTGAATCGCATCGGTATTGCTCAATAAAAACAAGCGGTATTTTTTGGAAAGCATTTGCAAAAACTCCAATCGGTACAGCGGAAAATCAAGCAATATGGCATTCCAAGCCACTAGAATTTCGTCGATTGTGGCGTTTGGCATTTGTTTTTTAAACCCATTTAGAAACCCTTCCTCGGAAATTTCGCCTTTTTCAAAAGCTAAATTTAGAGTGTTCAACTCATCATTCCATTCCTTCAATCCTAATTTTTGCAAGCCATCAAGGGTTGCTTGCTTGTCAAGATTGATAAAAATATCGCCAAAATCAAAAATTATTGTGTTAATCATGATTGCTAATTATTTGGAGTTCGTCGTCTAGAATGGTATGTTTTTGGGTATTGCCTTTGGGTACTTCTGGGGCTTTGATTCCTGTTTTAAATTCTTTTTTTCCAATAAAAACTCGTGCTTCATCCCAAATATTGGCTGCTAAAAAAGTATTTAGAAGTTGTGTTCCTCCCTCAATAAGCACCGATTGTATTTGGTACTGATACAACACCTCTAATATTTGTGGTACTGTATTTTGTTCAAAATCAATCGTTTCAAAGATAGTGTTTTCTTGGTTGAATAGTATTTCTTGCTTCGTAAAAATAATTGTTTGCGTCTGATTGTCAAATATATGACTTGATTTTGGGATTCTGTTATGCTGATCCAGCACCAACCGAATGGGATTTTTGCCGCTCCAATCCCGAGTATTTAATTTGGGATTGTCGTCAATTGCGGTTTGCGTTCCTACAAGAATCGCTTGCTCTTCGCTTCGCCATTTATGTACCAATTGCCTCGAAATGGGATTCGTAATCCAAACGGGTTTGATTTCATCCTTAACTAAAGGAGCAATAAATCCGTCTTGACTTTGTGCCCATTTTAGGATAATGTAGGGGCGTTTTTTTTCGTGAAAAGTAAAAAAGCGTTTGTTGCTTTCGTAACAATCCGCTTCGAGTACCCCAACGGTCACCCGTGTGCCCGATTCCCGTAGTTTTTGAATCCCTTTTCCAGCTACTTTTATATTCGTGTCTAGAATGCCCACCACCACATTTGGGATTTTGTATTGAATAATCAAATCGCAACAAGGCGGTGTTTTGCCAAAATGACTGCACGGTTCCAAACTCACATAAAGGGTAGCTTTCTCGAGCAACGTTTTGTCTTTGACTGCGTTTATGGCATTCACTTCGGCGTGTGATCCGCCATAAGGAGCCGTGTAGCCTTCGCCAATAATACAATCGTCAACAACAATTACGGCGCCAACAGAAGGATTGGGCATGGAGGCTGGCAACCCATTTCGGGCTAATTCCAGGCAGCGTTTCATGTATTTTTCGGGACTATTCATGGTACAAAAATACTATTTTTGAGTATCACATTTAGTTTCATTTCTTTGGAAAATAACAATAAACTATTTCTATTTTTGTAGGGCACTAAACACGAGTGAAAAGTATGGAAAATGCAGTCATTAGAAAAATAAAAAAAGAAGACAACCAAGCTGTTGCACAATTAATTCGGGATGTTTTTGATGAATTAAATATTCCAAAAGTGGGCACTGCTTATGAAGATCCGTATTTGGATTTGATGTTTGAGGAGTATAGCAAACCAAAATCGGTTTATTTTGTGGTTGAAAAAGAGGGAATAATTATTGGATCGGCTGGAATTGCACCGCTAGAAAACGAGGAGGAGAGCATTTGTGAGTTGCAAAAAATGTATTTTTTGCCCCAAACTCGTGGATTAGGAATTGGTAGCCAAATGATGGCTATTTGTTTACAAGCTGCAAAAGATTTTGGTTTTCAGAAATGTTATCTCGAGACGATGCCATTTATGCACGCCGCTCAAAAATTGTACAAAAAATCAGGTTTCAAATCCATTTGTTCGCCTATGGGAAGCACAGGGCATACGAGTTGCCCAGTGTGGATGATTAAAGAGCTGTAGCATTTAGTTGTGGCTAGTTTGCCAAAAAAAATCGTAGAAAATAGAAATTAATAAAAAAAATATGATTGCATTATACATAAATTGGAATTTTGACTCTGAAATAATTAACATTTTTGGGTTTCCATTAAAATATTACGGTCTTTTATTTGGTTGTGGTTTACTTTTAAGCACTTATATCCTAAAAGGAATTTACAAAAAAGAAAACTTAAAAGATAATGCACATAAAGCATTGTTTGTATATGGAATAATTGGAATTTTTGTTGGGGCTAGACTTGGACATTGTTTATTTTATGACTTTGAATATTATTCGAAAAATATTTTAGAAATGTTTTTACCAATAAAAATAAATCAAATTGGAGAAATAAAATTTGTTGGTTATAGCGGATTAGCAAGCCACGGGGGAACAATTGGACTAATTATTTCACTTTATTTATATTCAAAAAAATACGAAATAAAATATCTTAAAATACTTGATTTAATTGCAATAGTTGCACCACTTGGAGCAACATTTATTAGACTTGCTAATTTAATGAACTCGGAAATGATTGGTAATCCAACTACAATGCCTTGGGCATTTATTTTCAGGAAAGTTGACAATATACCAAGACACCCAGCCCAACTTTATGAAGCAATCGCATATTTAATAATTTTCATTATAGTTTTTACAGTTTACAAAACTGCAAGCATAAAGCTAGGAAATGGTTTTTTGTTTGGTTTAGCAATAACTTTAATTTTTACAATGAGAATTTTAATCGAGTTTGTAAAAATAAATCAAGTGGAATTTGAAGATGGAATGAAATTAAATATGGGACAAATATTAAGTATTCCATTTGTAATAATCGGAATGTATTTTATGGAAAAAAATTTAATTAACAAAGAAACGGAACAAAAAACCAGCCACTAACCGCCGTTTGGCAATATGGTGGGTATAGGCTTAATTTGAAAATGGTTTTGTACTTGTGACATTAGTGATTTACCGAAAGTTTATGCTTCCTTAATCCGATACATCGCCAAGCAGTCAAGCGGTTTACTAGAAATACAATACAAGGATAACTGCAAATTACACCAAGTAACATTTCTTAAAATCATTTTAATTTCTGCTTAAAAAATATGCGCACAAGCCGCAATAGCAGTACAAAAAAACATAGAAATCAAGGATTTGATTTCTGACAAGAAAGTAAAACATGAAAATAAAACACTATAAATCTCAATTTATTCAAGAACTCACGCCAATTTACGATGCTGGCGAGGCCGAAAGTTTTTTCTATTTAATTTTGGAACAAAAACAGCAGTTAAAGCGAATTGATTTGGCTTTGAATCCTGAATTGTGTTTTTCGGAGGCCGAGATTACGGTTTGGAATTCGATTTTAGAAGCTTTAAAACAAGAAATTCCAGTGCAATATGTACTCGGTACAACTAGTTTTTATGGATTGGATTTTGAAGTCAATCCAGCAGTTTTGATTCCAAGACCCGAAACCGAAGAGCTGGTAGCATGGATTATTGAAAGTCAAAAGGGAAGAGCTAAAACTGAAAAATTAAAAATCCTAGATATTGGTACTGGGAGCGGTTGCATCGCTATTGCGCTAGCCAAAAACCTTACTAATGCGGCTGTTTTTGCCATTGATGTCTCGGAATTGGCATTGGCAACAGCCCAAAAAAACGCAGGCAACAATGCGGTAAACGTTACTTTTCTTTCCAAAAATATTCTGGAAACCGATGATTTAGAACAAGAATTTCAAATTATCGTTTCGAATCCGCCGTACGTACGCCATTTAGAAAAAGTAGCAATCAAGAAAAATGTTTTGGACTACGAACCGCATTTGGCTCTTTTTGTAGGCGATGATGATGCGCTTGTTTTTTATAAAAAAATAGCCCAATTAGCCCAAATCAATCTCTCGAAAAAGGGACAATTGTTTTTCGAAATCAATCAGTATTTAGGAAAAGAAACGGTTGATTTACTTGAAAAAATGAATTTCAAAAACATTCAATTAAAACAAGATATTTATGGGAACGACAGGATGATTAGCGCCTATTTTTGATTATTTTTAGCTATTTTTTTAGTAAAAACACAAAAAAAAGATTGCTAAATCCTACTTTACTCATAACGCAAGGCTTCAATTGGATCTAATTTTGCCGCTTTAATCGCAGGATACAATCCAGAGACTATGGCGACTATAAAACTAGTCAAAAAAGCCGCAACTATCGCTCCCCAAGGAATGACAAATGAAAAGTTTATAGCAGTAGCAATAACAAATCCAATTAAGATTCCAAAAATTATTCCAACCAAACCGCCCAATTGCCCAATAAGCAAGGTTTCTATAAAAAACTGAAAAGCAATAGTTGTTTTCTTGGCGCCCAATGCTTTACGAACCCCAATTTCTCTCGTGCGTTCTGTAACCGAAACAATCATGATATTCATCAACGCAATAGAGGAACCCAATACGGTAATGATCCCAATCAGCCAGGAAGCCATGCCTAAATATTGTGTAATCCCTAAAATTCTATTAATCAAATCATCGCTGCGCACTACTGCAAAATTGTTGTCCTTAATAGGAGTCAATTTACGCACCCGGCGCATGGTACTATTCGCATTGTCAATCGCTTGATCCAGCAATTCTTTTTTGGCTACCATTATGCTCATGGTGTAATTGATATTGGGCGTGCTAAACAAGGAACGCGCCACTTGTATGGGAATCAAAACCCTTAAATCTTGGCTATTACCAAACGTAGATCCTTTCTCTTTCAGGGCACCAATCACTCTAAATTTTGCCCCGCGAATCGAAATTGTTTTGTCAATTGGGTTAATATCTTTCAACAATCCTTTTTGAAAATCGGATCCTACAATACACACAAAAGCGTTGTTTGCAATATCAAATCCAGTAAAATTCCTGCCCAAACTCAACTCTAGACCAGAGTTGGTAATAAAATGTTCGTCGACACCTACAATGGTATTTTCGGGATCTGTTTTGGTGGCGAGGTATTTAATTTCGGCGGTTGAAGTAGCCGAAAATGACAGCGAAGTCTCCGTAAAAGGATAATTGTATTTGTTCTTGAAAGCAACAGCTTCAGGATACGAAATAATAGGATTTATAATTTCGCGTTCCTCACCACCCCGTCTTCTAGAGGTGTTTTCGTATTGATTGATGTTAAAAGTATTGGCACCCATCGAAGCAAAATCCGATGAAATCGTATTCTCCAGTGCCGAAACCACCGTCAAAATAGCCACCAAGGACGTAATACCAATGGCAATAATCAAAACCGTGAGGATGGTTCGCAACAATTGTGTTCGGATAGAACCCAATGCAATTCGGATATTTTCTTTGAATAATTTAAACATAGTGGCTATTTGACACGAAAATACAATTTTTGTTACAAGTTTGTTTTCCTAAAACAATAATTTATTTTTTCAGGAGCTATTTCCAGCTTTCCATTACAAGTCCTCCCTCAAAAAACTATTTTTATATGCCCTAAAAGGAGCTTCCTTTGGTCGCTCTTTTAGGACAAGAAAAATTAGTTTTTTTCAGTCCGAGCTTTCCATTGCAATCTGGGCTGGGGATCTCATTAATAAAAGAACCCTTTTTTTAACGAAATTATTTTAAAAATTGGATATTTGCAAAACGAAATAGGAAGTTAGCGAGTAGGAATAAAAAGCAGCAATGCTTACATTTTTTTGACCGCTACCTTTTGACCTATAACTTCTAACTTAAAAAAATGGCATCCAAACCCAGTATTCCCAAAGGAACTAGAGATTTTTCACCAACCGAGGTGGCAAAAAGACAGTACATTATACAGATTATAAAAAGCAATTTCGAGAAATTTGGTTTTCAACCCATCGAAACGCCATCCTTCGAAAACTCCGAAACCCTGATGGGAAAATACGGAGAGGAAGGCGACCGTTTGATTTTCAAAATATTAAATTCAGGCGATTATTTAGCCAAAGCCAATACTACCCATTTAGACGCTAAAGACAGCACGAAATTAACGGCAAGCATCTCCGAGAAAGCCTTGCGTTACGACCTAACCGTGCCTTTTGCACGATACGTAGTGCAACATCAAAACGATATTGAGTTCCCCTTTAAACGCTACCAAATCCAACCTGTTTGGCGTGCTGATCGCCCACAAAAAGGACGTTTTAGAGAGTTTTTTCAGTGCGATGCTGATGTTGTTGGGTCGCAATCCTTGTGGCAAGAAGTAGAACTAGTACAATTGTATGATACCGTTTTTACCGCTTTGGGTTTACAGGGTGTGACTATTAAAATCAATAATCGCAAAATATTATCTGGAATTGCACAAGTTATTGGCGCATCGGATAAGTTGATTGATTTTACTGTTGCCCTAGACAAACTCGATAAAATAGGCGAGGATGGCGTAAAAAAGGAAATGATAGAAAAAGGAATATCCGAAGAGGCGATTCTAAAAGTGCAACCGCTTTTTAATTTCACAGGAACCATTTCCCAGAAAATAGAACAACTCTCTACATTACTTGCTACATCTACCGAGGGAATGAAAGGAGTAGAAGAACTTCGTTTTATATGTGATAACGTATCAAAACTGGGTTTGAATACCGCTGTTTTAGACCTTGATGTTACCCTTGCAAGAGGATTAAATTATTATACAGGTGCAATTTTTGAAGTCGCTCCGCCCCGAGAAGTGGCTATGGGTTCCATAGGTGGTGGCGGTCGTTACGATGATTTAACGGGGATTTTTGGACTCAAGAATATGAGTGGTGTGGGAATTTCTTTTGGTTTAGACCGCATTTATTTGGTGGTCGAGGAGCTGAATTTGTTTCCTGAAACCGTTACCGCTACTTCCAAAGCATTGTTTCTCAATTATGGCAATTCCGAAGCCTTGTATGCTTTGCAAGCCATTCAAAAACTTCGTGCGGCGGGTATAAAAGTAGAGTTGTATCCGGATGCTACAAAAGTGGTCAAACAATTCCAACATGCTGATAAACGAAAAATAACCTATGCCGTACTTGTAGGTGAACAAGAAATGGCTTCCAATACTTTTTCGTTAAAAAATCTAGTTTCTGGAGAACAGGTTTCGTTAGATTTTGAAGGTTTAAAAAAGGCTTTGTTGTAAACTCAAAATAGTAAGACACAAAAAAAGCTTCGTTATCATAACGAAGCTTTTTTTAATATAAGGCAATAGTGAATTAATAATTATGTAGAAACAAACCTTAAGTTCTTTTTTGAATAATACTGGTTTTGTTTAAAAACCAAAACAAATTTACTCAAACTATTTCGTGATAGTCTTAAAATTTTATTAAAGTTTTACACAAAATAAAGTTGCTCGTTTCTCCCTTTTTTTAAAGGTAAAAATAGAATATTAGCAACAATGCTATACCGACTTTAGGAAACTATGACAATTTGACATTTTATAAGATTTGGCAGTACTTTTGCAATCCAAAAAAAGAATCAAAAAAAGATGTTTAAGAATTTTTTTAAAAATAAAAGCAATATGACTACTGAAAATACAGAGTTCGATCAAGAAATAGATGAAGTGACATTAGAAAATAATGCCAATGGAGAACAAATTATTATTGAAGAATTAAGTGTAGAAGAGCAATTAGCACAAGATTTGGCCAAAGAAAAAGATAAGTTTTTACGCTTGTTTGCTGAATTTGAAAACTACAAACGTAGAACTACAAAGGAACGTATCGAATTGTTTAAAACTGCCAATCAAGAGGTGTTGTTATCCATGCTTCCAGTTTTGGATGATTTTGACAGAGCCATGGTCGAAATCAATAAATCGCAAGATGAGTTGTTGACAAAAGGAGTGGAGTTAATTCATGAAAAGTTAAAAAATGCTTTGGTTTCCAAAGGGTTAGAACAAGTAGACGTAAAAGCTGGAGACGCATTTGATGCTGATTTTGCTGAAGCAATTACGCAAATTCCTGCTGCATCTGATGCGATGAAAGGAAAAATTGTAGATGTTCTTGAAAAAGGATACAAATTGGGCGAAAAAATAATTCGTTTCCCAAAAGTGGTTATTGGACAATAATTTAGAATTCGTTACGGCACACGTCCTAACGCATAAAGCACTATACTGAAAATGAAAAATGATTTTTACGAAATATTAGGTGTCACTAAAGGCGCTTCTGAAGCGGAAATAAAAAAAGCCTACCGAAAAAAAGCCTTGGAGTTTCATCCTGATAAAAACCCAGATAATCCAGCAGCCGAGGAGAAATTTAAACTAGCTGCCGAAGCGTATGAGGTTTTGAGTGATCCAGCCAAGAAAGCCAAGTATGATCAATACGGTCACCAAGCTTTTGATGGTTCTGGTGGTTTTGGTGGTGGCGGTCACGGTGGCATGAATATGGATGATATATTCAGTCAGTTTGGCGATATTTTTGGTGGAGGCGGTTTTGGAGGATTTGGCGGCGGCTCACAACAACAGCGTCGTGCCAAAGGGAGCAACCTTCGCATCAAAGTAAAACTGACTCTCGAGGAAGTGGCGAATGGTGTAGAGAAAAAAGTTAAAGTAAAACGCAAGGTTCAAGCACCCGGAGTTTCGTATAAAACCTGTTCTACCTGTAATGGTCAGGGGCAAGTAATGCGAGTGACCAATACTATTTTGGGCAGAATGCAATCGGCTTCAACGTGTCCTTCTTGTGGGGGTTCAGGACAAATTTTAGATAAAAAACCAGCCAATGCGGATTCCCAAGGAATGATTCTTGAGGACGAAACCGTTTCTATCAAAATTCCTGCAGGAGTTGTTGATGGCATGCAATTAAAAGTGTCCAATAAAGGAAATGATGCCCCAGGCAATAGTATTCCTGGTGATTTAATTGTGGCAATCGAGGAATTGGAACACGAATTCTTGAAACGCGAAGGAGAAAATTTACACTACGATTTATACATCAGTTTTGCCGAGGCGGTTCTGGGGATTTCCAAAGATATCGAAGCCGTAAACGGAAAAGTACGTATCAAATTAGAAGAAGGAATTCAGTCCGGTAAAATTTTGCGATTGAAAGGAAAAGGAATTCCAAGCATTAACGGATACGGAAGTGGCGATTTGCTGGTTCATGTAAACGTTTGGACGCCAAAGACTTTGAATAAGGAACAAAAACAGTTTTTTGAAAACGCTTTGTCCGATGAAAATTTTATTCCAAATCCTGAAAAATCAGATAAATCGTTTTTTGAGAAAGTAAAAGATATGTTTTCGTAACATAAAATTATAATTTTTGATTAACGTTATTTTTAAAACCTATTCTTGATTCTACAAGAATAGGTTTTTTTATAGCATCACTGTTAGTGAAATTATTTAAAATACGAACTTTACAAACAGTAATGGTTTTGTGTAACAATTTCCCTATTTAGCTACTAATTCCTTACTTTTACACCAATTAAAATAGCAACATGAGTACCATTCTTGAAGTCAATAAAGTTGTAAAGCAATACGGAGATTATGTGGCGCTAAACGAGGTTTCGTTAACCGTTCCCAAAGGAAGTATTTACGGACTTTTGGGACCCAATGGCGCAGGCAAAACCTCGCTAATTAGAATCATCAACCAAATTACTTTGCCAGATAGTGGTGAAATAATTCTGGATGGCGAAAAACTACAACCCAAACACATACAATACATAGGCTACCTTCCCGAAGAACGTGGGCTATACAAAACCATGAAAGTAGGCGAACAATGTTTGTATCTCGCCCAAATGAAAGGACTCTCTAAAGCCGAAGCCAAAATTCAACTCGATTATTGGTTCGAAAGATTGGATATTAAAGAATGGTGGAACAAGAAAATTCAAGAATTATCCAAAGGAATGGCACAAAAAATTCAATTTGTTGTTTGCGTTTTGCACCAACCTAAATTGTTGATTTTTGACGAACCTTTTTCTGGTTTTGATCCCGTTAATGCTAATTTAATAAAAGATGAAATCTTGGCTCTCAAAGAACAAGGTGCGACCATTATTTTTTCGACACATCGAATGGAAAGTGTCGAAGAGTTGTGCGATCACATTGCGCTAATTCATCAGTCGAATAAATTGATTGAGGGCAAGTTAGAGGATGTAAAACGCCAATACAAAACCAATACCTTTGAAGTAGGAATTCTATCGGATAGCGTAGAAGGGTTAATGTATGATTTGACTCAAAAATTCACCGTGGGTCAAGCTAATTTCAAGTCGCTCAACAACGAGCTAAAGCTTGAAATTCAGTTGGGTACAGCTGCGCCAAACGAGTTGTTACATATTCTCACGCAACGGGGTCAAGTCACTCATTTTCTAGAAAAGATACCAAGCGTAAACGATATTTTTATTCAAACGGTTAGCCCGTAAATTTAGAATTTAGATTGAAAATCTAGTACAAAATATAAAATCATAACGCTAAAATCTAAAAATGAGTATTATAACTTTAATTATAAAAAGAGAATTCATTGCCAAGGTGCGCAATAAATCCTTTATCGTAATGACTTTTTTGAGTCCATTGCTTTTTGTGGGTATAGCAGCTTTTGTTGGGTATTTGAGTTCCATGAAAGCGGATACTAAACGAATAGGAATTCATGACGAAACAGGACTTTTTGTAAAAGAATTTGTTTCAAAAAACACCAAAGACGGCGAATATGAATACCTCGATTTATCCCAAATTGACATCAAATTCATAAAGGACAGCATCACGAACGAGCGTTACGAAGGACTGCTTTATATCCCCAAAACGGCAAATTCTAAAGCGTTAGAAAACAAAATACAGTTTATTTCGAACGATAGTCCCAGTATTTCTTTTATAGAAAGTGTTCAGGACGAAATTGCTTCCAAACTGACCAAAGCCAATTATCAAACCGCTAATTTAGACACACTAGCCATACAAAACGCAGCGGCAAATATTACCATAAACCTATCCAAATCCTCGGGAGAGCAGAGCTTGAAAGGACTTAATGAAATCAAGATTGCCATTGGTGGTGCCTTTGGTTACCTGATTATGATGTTCATTATTATTTACGGGAATATGGTCATGCGCAGCGTAATCGAGGAAAAAACCAATAGGATTATCGAAATCATTATTTCCTCCGTAAAACCGTTTCAACTCATGATGGGCAAAATTATTGGCACCTCATTAGCGGGTATTTTACAGTTTTTCATCTGGGCAATAGTCGGTTTGCTTTTAATGGTTTCGGCATCGTTATTTTTTGGGGTTACTATTTCGCCTACCGCAAAAATCCCACCCGAAATGCTGCACGTCGCCCAACAGGAATTTGCGGCAACCGCCCAGATGTATATTAAGGAATTATGGAATTTACCCATAGCCACCATACTCATTAGTTTTGTAGTATACTTTATAGGAGGTTATTTTTTATACAGCTCTTTTTACGCCGCGATAGGAGCCGCAGTGGATAACGAAACTGATTCGCAACAATTTCTTTTACCCATCATCATGCCACTAGTTTTGGGCGTTTACATTGGTATTTTTACCGTAATACATGATCCAAATGGAACAATAGCTACTGTTTTCTCCATGATTCCGCTTACATCGCCCATAGTAATGCTCATGCGAATTCCATTTGGAGTACCTTTGTGGCAAATTAGTATTTCGGTAGCATTATTGTTTGGTACTTTTTTTGGAGTGGTTTGGTTCGCTGCCAAAATTTACCGAGTTGGAATATTGATGTATGGCAAAAAACCAACTTGGAAAGAATTGTATCGATGGTTGCATTATTAACGTGACCAGAGCATAGTCGAAGGAGGAGCTATTTCCCGCTTTCCGTTGTAAACGAAGTTCACTGAAATCTGATTAAAATAAAAAGTATATGAAGTAATCGCGGCTAGGGCACTAGGTTTCCATACAGAGTTTGCAATTACTATTTTAAATATAGAAGGATGGCACAACTTAATTAGAATTAAAAAAATCGCTACAGACTTGCGCCTTTGTGGCAAAAATAATAAACGTATGAGCAAAATATTAATTATAGAGGACGAAGCCGCCATTCGAAGAGTGCTTACCAAAATCCTTTCGGAGGAAAACGATACCTATCAAGTCGATGATGCCGAAGACGGTCTCATTGGACTCGAAAAAATAAAAAATAACGACTACGATCTCGTTTTGTGCGATATAAAAATGCCCAAAATGGACGGAGTTGAGGTGCTAGAAGCGGTCAAAAAAATAAAACCAGAAATCCCGATGGTTATGATTTCAGGTCATGGCGATATGGAAACTGCTATCAATACGATGCGTTTGGGCGCTTTTGATTATATTTCAAAACCACCAGATTTGAATCGGTTGTTGAACACGGTACGCAATGCTTTGGACAAAAAACAACTGGTGGTTGAGAATAAAATTTTGAAGAAAAAAGTCAGTAAAAACTATGAAATGATAGGAAACAGCGACGCTATCAATCACATCAAAATCATGATTGACAAAGTTGCTCCTACCGAAGCCAGAGTTTTGATAACGGGACCCAACGGTACTGGAAAAGAATTAGTAGCGCATCAATTGCACGAAAAAAGTGAACGTGCCAATGCGCCCATGATCGAAGTAAATTGTGCTGCAATTCCAAGCGAATTAATAGAAAGTGAATTGTTTGGACACGTAAAAGGCGCCTTTACATCGGCGGTGAAAGACCGTGCTGGAAAATTTGAAGCAGCGGATAAAGGCACGATTTTTTTGGACGAAATAGGCGATATGAGTCTTTCGGCGCAAGCCAAAGTATTGCGAGCCTTGCAAGAAAGCATGATTACTCGAGTTGGTGCGGATAAGGATATTAAGGTCGATGTGCGCGTGGTGGCGGCTACCAATAAAGATTTGAAAGTAGAAATTGCCGAAGGGCGTTTTAGAGAAGATTTGTACCACCGATTGGCCGTGATTTTGATAAAAGTACCCGCTTTGAACGATAGGCGAGACGATATACCAAGTTTGATTCATCATTTTTCCGAAAAAATTGCTTTGGAGCAAGGCAATGTCGTTAAACGATTTTCGCAACAAGCCATTCTTTTGTTGCAAGAATACGATTGGACAGGAAATATAAGGGAATTGCGTAACGTAATCGAACGCTTGATTATCCTTGGCGGAGCCGAAATTTCCGAGAATGATCTGACCCTGTTTGCGAGTAAATAAGAACTATCAAAAAAAGTAAAAAAAGCAAAAAAAGTAAAAGAATCTAAAGATGCGAAATGAATTTTTTTTTGATTTTTTAGACTTTTTTAATTCTTTAGATTAAATATATGAAACTAAAAAAAATAAACCAAAAGCTGCAAGAAGCTTTAATTGAGAACGGTTTGACCGAGGCTAATTCCTTGCAAAAAGAAACTTTTTCTACCCTAAAAAGCGGTTCCGATTGTATTATTATTGCCGAAAACGGAATGGGAAAATCGACCACAATTGCAATCAATGTGATTCAGCAATTGGCTGGTTCTAATGAGGAATCACCACGAGCTTTGATTATTGTGGAGGACAAAACAAAAGTATTAGAAATGCAAGAAATGTTCGCAAAGTATGCCAAAAATAGCGGTTTAGAGATTTTTGGTGTGCACGACAAAGGCGATATGGATTACGACAAAAACTACATTTCGACAGGAATCGATGTTTTGATCGGTACGCCAAATAAATTGAGCGAGATGTTTACCACAGCGGGATACAATGTAAACCGATTGCGAATGTTCATTCTTGATGATGCCGATCCCATTTTGAAATTGCGTCATGAAACTAAAATTATGCGCATTTCAAATAGTATTGCTAAAACCCAGCGTATTATTTTTGCGGATCAACTCACGGAACGAATCGAGATTTTGGCCGAAAAAATGCTTGTTGAACCTTACGTTTTTGATTTTGATTTTGAAGAAGAAGAAGAAGAGGAGGATGAAGAGAATCTTGAGGACGAAGAAAATGCGGAAAGTATAGCAGAAAATGATTTTGAAGAATTAGAAGACAGCGACCAAGAAGGAAAAGAATAATTTAAAATAAAAACAGAATGGGATTAATGAAAGTGTTTTCGGGAAGTGAAATTTTGGCAACTGTATTGCAAGCACAAATTGAAGCAGTAGGCGTAAGTACAGTAGTAAAAAACAACATACAATCCGCTCGATTGGGAGGTTTTGGCAATACTGATTTGGCTGTTGAGTTGTTTATTCAAGAAATTGATTTTGGCAAAGCCAATCCAGTAATTGAGGAATTTAGATTGAGTATTTAATACCGTTATATTACTATATTCGTGAAATTTGTGGCGACTTTTTTTAAGCGTTTGACATGCAGTTAACAGTAATAAAACAAATTAAATTATAAAAATGAAATACAAAATGTTAGTGGTCGATATGGATGACACTTTGTTGACAGATGATCACAAAATTTCAAAGGAGAATGCAACCATGCTTTTGAAAGCACAGGAAATGGGTGTTTACGTTGTTTTGGCATCGGGGAGACCCACATCGGCAATGATTGCTTATGCCAAAGAATTGCAATGTGATGTCAATAATTCCTATATGATTTCGTTTAATGGTTCTACAATTACGGATTTAAAAGCAGACAAAGTACTTTTTGAACATTCGTTGACCAAAGAACAAATTCATGCTATTTACGATTTTAGCAAGCAAAATAATACGCATGTCATCACCTATTTAGACAATAAAATCATCAGCGAAAGCCATTCGGAATATATTGATATTGAAAGTACGATTACGGGATTAGAGCATGTAATTGTGCCTAGTTTTAAAGATGCGGTAACTACATCGGCGGTAAAATGTTTGTTGCTAGAAGAGCCAAACTATCTCAAAGGTATTGAACCCTTGTTGAAAGCCGCCATGCCCGATTTGAGTGTTTGTATGTCGAAACCTTTTTTCCTTGAAGCCGCACCAAACGGCGTTGACAAAGGAGCAGCGATTCAAATTTTGGCCAAAAAACTCAATATCCATCAATCCGAAATCATCGCTGTAGGCAATGCAGGCAATGATTTAACGATGGTGCAATACGCTGGATTGGGTGTTTGGGTAGACAACGTAGATGCGGATTTAAGAGAATTTGGTGATGTTATAGTCGCTTCCAATAACAATCATGGCGTAGCCGAAGTGGTAGCGCGGTTTATATTGAATTGATTTTAGATACCGTTTTAAAATAAAAAGCAACCGTTATTTTACAGGATATACAATGTAAAATAACGGTGCTTTTGTTTTAAATTCTAACTTCTTTTCATCCAACTTCTGCCTTCGTTGGTGGAATAATAAAATCCTTTTGTAGTTAATCCTAATATTTCTTTGCTGTTGTCAGTCAAATCATTAAAATCGCCACAGCTGCTGGAATTATACCTTGAAATCCAACTTCTTCCTTCATTGGTTGAGTATTCAATTTTGGTTTTCGTTGTTGGGTTAATGCGAATCATTTCTTTTCCTTTTAAAATCATTTGTGCCATAATAGTTTGTTTTTAGTTTGCCTACTCTAAATTGGTTTTCGGCTTTTCCCATCAGACAAAGAAAGTAGGGAAGTGTGCCAAAGGGTGGCAGTTAAAAATGATTATTTGTCTAAATGATAAACAGTATTGTTTCCTCTTAAATTCATAAGACTCAAAAACTCTCTTATTTTTTTGTCTTCTGTTCTCGCCAATGACATAAAAAATAAAGCCGTATAATCGATAAATTTTAATGGTAATTTTTCAAATTCACACAAACTTAACATAATTGATTCAAAAACAACAATATGAAAGTTGTTTTTTACTTTTACCGCTTCATATTCTTCTCTTTCAAAGCCCACATAAAAAATAACTGCAATACAAATTTCAGCATTAGAAATTTCGATGGAATGCGGTTTTGGAATAACAACAAGATTTTCGTGTTCCTTAAAATCAAGCATATAAGCCAATGTTTTGCTTATTTCTTCATTTTTTAATTTGTCAAATAAAATGCAATTGTCAAGTCTTGAATAAATAAATTCCATAATAGTTAAATTTTAAATTTTGCCTACTCTAAATTGGTTTTCGGCTTTTCCATAAGACGAAATTAGGAGCGGTGTAAGCCAAAATGTGGCAGAATGAAATGATTTAATATATGGAATATGTTTTTTAGTCTGTCGTATATTGGCAGTTCGTCAGCTTATATTTTGAATAAAAAAACGAAATGAGAAAAATTAAGATTCAAAAGCAAAGTTTTAAAACCCAATTGCGTTTCAGAATTGCAAAAGTCTTACTGTTTTTGAATGGTGTCGAAGTGATAGATGCAGAACAAATCAATGTGCTTTTTTCTCAAATCAAGAGCGAAGATAATACAGTAATAAAGAAACTGCAACAAGGCAAATTGACATTGGATATTGTCGTAGCCGTCAACTGCAATTATCAATATCATTTTTTTGATTTCAAATTAATAAAGACAGGAAACAGAGCCCTTTTAAAAGCAGCCATTCGATTTGAAATTCCTTTATCTGCAAAGAAAATTAGTTTGATGGAATGGTGGATTCGTCAGGAAATTATAGTTGAAGTTTAAAATTATTCAATCGTTGAAAAACGCTGGTAAGTAACCATTAATTCCACCCAAATACTATCAATATTGCATAAATCGAACCAAGTTAAATGGCAGTGGTCATACAAATTATGAATGCTGTAACAATGTTTCATTTTGGGCATTGTGGCTTTCAGAATCGTATCGTTAAAATCGAGTTCGGTGTAGATTGCCGATTCTTGCAAGGTCATAAAATTGCATTCCGTTTCAAAGAAAGGATTGCCCTCTATTGAAGGGTCAAATTTTTTGTAGTAGTTGTCGTTCCAGAGTTTTAGTACTATTTCTATCTCGTAATAGTCTATGACTTTACTGTAAACCAATTCTTTGCATTGCTTTTGGATGTTTTGGTACAAGCCGAATATCCTTTTTTCTTCGTCAAGAAGTTTTTGGTTCAAGAGCAACAATTTTTCTCAAACGGCTGGTGTAAATTCAAAAACTACGTTTACATATTTGTTTCTTTCTACCAAAGATTTTTGCTCTTCAATAGTTATATCACGGCTCTTTTTTTGAATAATTTTAATAAAACGGATTTCTCTTTTACGGTTAAGTTTCATCTTTTTTTTGACAAATCTATGCAGGTGGAGTGCCAAAGGGAGACGGTGGAGAAAATTACTTGTAAAAAAAAACGACACTCGGGTGGAAGTGTCGTTTGGATTATGAGAATTAAATTATTTTCAGTTAAGAATTAATCAAACTTTCAAAAAGCTGATTAATTTTAGTAACAATTCCATTGATATTATTATCTTCTAAAACTTCATCCAAATTAATGGAATTAAGGTGTTCTTCAATATCAACTATTCTGCTCCAATTGTCATTTTCATAGACGCCTAAAAGTAATTGATTGTAATCAACGCCAAACCAAAGTATGATATTAAATTTTTTAGAAATATACATTCCTGAAAATTGTTTACCAATGGGATATGAATTATAATTTTCACAATCAAAATTAGTTCCTAATTTGGATTTTATACGAATAAAAAATTCTTCACAAATAATCTGTTTTGGATCTGAGTCAAAAACCGATAAGGCTCCTTTTATGTTTTCACGATTACTTAAAATAGTTTTTTTTATTTCATCACTCATATTGTTATTTGTTGTTTGGTTTGTTATTTTTTTGATTAAATGAAGGTATTGCACTAACGTTTCTCTAATAATTGGTAGAGAATGTGTTTTTTCAAGACATTTTTTAATCCAATCTCTTATATGAATTTCAAATGAAATTGGATAGTACAGACAATGATGAACATTCCCATTATAAATATACTCTTCTTTAAACTTTAAATATTCTTATTTCATTATGTCTAAAATTATATCCCTCAATTTTAATATCTTTTATTAAAAATGGCTCTTCTTCTTTTTTCAAATTTCTACCATCTAATGTCAAATAAAGTAAAATTATTTTTTTTGGACTTTTTGTTTTAGCATAATTATTATATCTAATTAATTGATAAGGTTGATCTTGGAAACCTGGTTTGTTTTCTATGATTAGAATTTGATTATTATCTTCAATGATTATATCAATTCTTCCTCCTGAAACATCTTCCCAATCGTTAGTGCTTGTTATTGTTCTTTCGCAAATTTTATCATTTACAAGATTCTCAAAATCATTTAATAAGATATATGAGCCAAAGTGATTACGAATTTCTTCAACAAATAGTTTCAAAAAAGTATCTCCTTGTCCGTGTGAACCTTTAGGATTTAAAAACTCACCTATAATTGCTGAATGAGTATTAACTTCTTTATATTCCATATTCATAACAGAAAAAATATTGAAATTCTCTCCAGTAATTTTAGCTATTTCATCATATTTCTTTTGAATGATTGTAACTTGTTGTAATAGATTATTAATTTTGTCCATATACTTTTTAGTTCTTATTTTCGATTTCTTAAATGCAATTCCGCATTAGATTTTTAAGGAGTTATTTTTGAATTAAAAAAATGATTAATTGTTGTTTATTTCATTTATCTCTTTATAAATATTGATTAAAAAATCCTCTCTTAATTTTATGAAGTCAATCATTTGTTTTGCAACGGTTTCTATTAATTCTACTTGTTTTTTCGGATTTTGACCTAAATAGCTAATCAATTCAGAGTCATTGAAATTTATTCGGTTGTTTTTAAAACCTTCCAGATTCTCAAATAATTGAACATCTCTCCACCAACCTTCGCATTTAAAATTATGATTTCTGAAAATACTATTATGATTGTTTCCTAGATCTAAAATTCCATAAAATAGTTCGTTGCGAACATTTCCTTTCCCATTAAAAGGTTCAATTCCAAAATATATTCCTGAATTTTGATACTCTTTTAATCCCAACCATACTCCAGAATTTTTTTCTCCTACTTTTTCTTTAGCTTTAATCACATTGTATTTTGAACCCAATTCTGTAACCAATTTATCAACAAGTTTTGTTCTTATATTTCCTAAAATTTTATATTTTACTTTTTCAAATTCTTTTGTAATTTGTTCTGCTGCTGAATAATTATTTAAAATTATATTCTGTATTTCGTCACTCATTTTTTTATTAATTGTTTGTCCTGTTAGTTTTTTGATTAAATAAATATACTGTTTTATTACTTCTCGAAGCATTGGTTTATCAGATGCTTCTTTAATACAAAGTTCTAACCAATTTATTATATCCTCCTTGTAAGAGATATTAAAATAATGTTCTTTTTCAATAAGTCCTTTTCCAGAAGTTGGAGAACTTCCATCTAATGTCAAATATAAAATAGGTGCTTCTTTTTGGAAGTTTTCTTTACTGTAATTGTAATATCTTATAAGTTGATTTTCTTGTTCTCCTGCATATATTTTGTTTTCAATAATAAGCGCATTCTTTCTACTATTATCCTCGATAATAATATCAATGCGCCCTCCTTCAGTTTTATCTTCATTTAATTTTTTAATAGTTTTTTCAACTGTAGTAATAGCAGTTTCAGTATTGAATTTAAATTTATCAGAATGAATAATCTTTTCCGATTCATCAACTTCATTTGGTATGAATTTCTCTTCTAATATTCTGATAAAAAATTTCAAAGGAATATCTTTTAAACCGTGCGATCCTCTACTGTTTAAAAGTTCTCCAATAAATGCAGAATGAGTTCGTACCTCATTACTCGTTAAATTCAAAACACCAAAAATGTTGAATTTTTCGCCTGTAATTTCAGCTATATCATCGTATTTGTTTTGAACAATATTTACATTTTCAAGTAGGTTTTTTATACCAGATAAATTTGTTTTTTCTTCAATTTGTTTTTCCATTATATTTTTAATAGTTATTGTAAACTCCTCAACCACAACTCCGCACAAGCCCGAGCATCGCTCAACGCATCGTGATGATTAAGAGGTATATTATATTCTTGGCACAAGTTAGCTAAATTTGACCTATAAATCTTATAAGGACAGAATTTATTGTAGTCGGGAGTGGGTAAATTATAATAGTCGAGTGTTTTATCCAAAACAGGAAAATCAAAACCAAAACCATTGTGTGCCACTACGTTTTGGTTTTCGATATAAGGTGCGATTTGATGCCAAATTTGGTCGAAAGTGGGTGAGTTCAAAGTGTCTTTTGCGGAAATCCCGTGTATGTTCGTAAAGCGACTCCAATAATAATTATCGGGAGGTTGTACCAATATATTGACTTCTTTGGTAATGATTCCGTTTTCTATTTTAATCAATCCAACTTGGCAAATGCTATTTCGGTAACCTGTTGCCGTTTCAAAATCTATTGCGGTAAAACAATCCATAAATTTAATTGCTATTCATTACAATTTGTAATTTCCATCCCTGAAATTTCTATCTTATATAATCTACCATCAATTACTAATCGATTCAGAAACCCCAACGGAATAGTCGATGTCGTTCTATCATCAATCCCATCAGGGAGTTTTTCTTTAAAAGAAAGCTCAAGCTTATCCATCCGTTTTGAAAATAAGCGTACAAATTCTTCTTTTTCCATAATTATTTATAAAGATTTGACATTTCTGAAATTCTATTTTTGATTTCATTTTGAAGTAAAATAGGAGTGAGCACTTTTACAGCACTACCGTATTTCAACAATTCCATTTTAATATCGTTGGTAGTATGAATGAAGATTTCCAAGATTACAGTATCTTCGGTTTCTTCAATAATGCGTTGCGATTCGTGTAACGGAAAGGTTTTGATGTAATTTCCTTGTTGCTTGGAAAATTCCAAAACCACTCTTTCGGCTTCCTCATAAGTCTCCACTCCAAAAGCGTGTTGGAATTCCTTTTCGACGTTATATCCAATGGGTTTAAACTTGGTATCAGTAATTTTTAGATTGGAGATTCGATCCAGTCCAAAAGTCTTTACGGTTTCTCCTTTTTTGTCCCAAGCTACTAAATACCATCTTTGTTGCGATTCTTTAATAGCAATGGGTTTTACTTCCCGTTGCGTTATCTCGTCTATCCAATGTTTTTTATGAGTAAATTTTAGCACGACACCATTTTGTATGGCGTGAATAATTCCGTAAATATGTTCGGTTCCTAGTGATTTTCGTTTTTCCAAAAATATACTTGGCGACAATTTATTGCCTTCTTGCAAGGCGTGATGTATCGAGAAAGCATCAATCATTCGGGTTACCGATTGGTCTTCAATTTCGGCTTCATCAATAGCGTAGGTTTTGTCTTTGCGGTTGTAGTGAATATCAATCCCAAAAAGAGTCGAAATGTCTTTTTTGTCCCGCTCAAAAGTGCGAATAGCATATTCGAAAGTCGAATCAATATCGTCATTTTCAAGTTTACGCATTACGTGTTCCTGCAATTCAGCGAAACTACAAGGTCGGCTTCGCAAGCGGTCGATAACGTACAAATACCTTTTGAAATAAATTAATTTTGACATACTGTTTTAGCTTTATTTTTCAAAGATAATTAGTTTGTCTGCCGTTTTATGACGGACTAAAAAAAATATTGAAACACCAAAGGATTGATCAGGGCAAACGCATCATAATTTGATTAATTTTTCCAGATATTGATTGTCCCATCCTGCTTTTAGGCGCTTACTTT
>NZ_VJZT01000018.1:0-32782 GCF_007097245.1 Flavobacterium restrictum
AACTACAACTTTTTTAGGGTTGTAGCTTGTTTTGTTTGCTTGTGTTTGTGGGCACGAGTTTGAAACTCGCGCTAGCCGTTGAACTTATTTCTGCTCGCACCAGCGGGGGGGGGTTCTAATTCTCTTCAAATGCTTTTAATACAGCTTCAATAAATTCTTTGTTTCCGTTTTCATCATCATTCATTGCTGATTTTAATTTTGCAAGTAATTTATCTAGCAGCTCTGTTTCCCATACATCGTATGGTGCTGGAAAATTTAGTATCAAACTAGCAGAACCCCAAGAGGCTTCATAGTCTCCATCAATAACAATATCTACAAACATCTCTAAATATGGTTTACATTCTTCCGAAGAATATTCTTCACAAGCATATATTATACTACCATTATAATGTTTTAAATCTTCTCTCTTAATAAGATTTACTAAAGTAGCGATAATTCTATCATCCTTAAAATTATATATTAAAGTAAATATCAACTCTCTTCTAGATTCATGATTATTAGTTGCATTAATAAATTCTATAAGTTCAGAAACAGACTGTTTTTTACTATCAACTACTCTTTCTTTTAATTTGTTAAAATCTTCCATAATATTACGATTTAGGTCTTCCCATTCTGTTCCACTCTTCTAATAACTCGTCAATTTCACTATCAGATATATTTGGCCCACCAGAATTCTTTTTATAAAATGTGTGGTACCACCTTTGAAAGTCTTTTGGTTGTTTTGTTAAATAACCATCTCTTGACTCTTTGCTTCCTCCTCTAAAAGTAGTCCCTTTGCCACCACCACTTCTATCCCTCGCAAAATAATCAAAAAGACCTTTAGCTTCGGCAAGTCCTGCATAAGCAGAGCCTGCTACTAGACTAGAACCATGTATAGCTACTGCTCCTGCTGGTACTGTTGCAACACCAAGCGAAAGAACTTCACCTACACCTGCGCCTATATCTTCTATTGCTCCTTGTACCATAGAGGTTATGTCTCCTAGATACCTCCCTAATCTTTCAGCTCCTTCAAAATTTGTTCCAGTAAACGTATTAGGCATCTGTACCATGCCAAAAGTGATATTATTAGTAGCAATAACTCCCGCATAACTCCCTCCAAAAACTGTGG
The DNA here is from genome assembly GCF_007097245.1 of Flavobacterium restrictum. Lineage (GTDB taxonomy): Bacteria > Bacteroidota > Bacteroidia > Flavobacteriales > Flavobacteriaceae > Flavobacterium > Flavobacterium restrictum. Next base: position 1,109 of record NZ_VJZT01000018.1, read on the forward strand.
CTTGCTGACCAAAATTACTAAAAGCCTGCCCCACATTACCCACATGAAACTCTGGTGCACTCGCACTACGACCGCCAAATAAACGAGAAATACCACCAACTACAAAATTAGTTGCATCTCTAAATCCTTTTCCTATTGCAGTACCTGCTTCATCAAAATTTCTTGCACTAAAGTTTCTACTAACCCAATCACTCTCGAATACTCCTTTTATAAACTGTGCTAACCCGTTTTGTTGTTCGGGAGTGTAGGTTGGGGGTTGGTTTCCTTCATGGATACAATGACAATCTCCATCACCATATTCCTCCCCACTCTCATCCGTATAAGCCAAAGGATTATTCAACACATACCCATACCTATTATAGTTTTGGGTATTACTAGGGTCTTGCACATAATTATCAGGTTGCAAAAACCTATGCAATTTAGGGTCGTACAAACGGGCATTCATATCAATCAAGCCAACGCTCTGCAGGTGTTCGTGCCCTGTGTAACCTCGGTCTAGTAGCGTTAATCCTGATAGGGTATTGCCTGCACCGTCTTGCACTTTGGCTATGTTGCCCCACGCATCAAACAATCTTTTTTCGAGAACTAAACCCACATCGTTGGTTATTGCCAGAATGCTTCCTTGATAATCTCTATGCAAATATAAGATTTGTTCTTGAGGTGTGCCTGTGCTTGGATATGTTTTTTTGTACACTACTGGAGCACTATAGCCATCGCCACCGAGATACGTAATAAATTCTATTGCACCAGTTTTTGTGTTCTCTTTTATTTCCATGGTGCCATCGGCAGAGTAATACTTGCGGTTGGGACGTAGGTTTTTGTCAACGTCTAGACTGCCGTAGAACATTACAGAGCGGTCATTGTTGTCGTTATAAGTAAAACTCATTTTGTCTACGCCTGCTTCGCTTATGCTTACTGGACTCTTGAAAGTGTTGTAGGTTATGGCGAGTTTACGGTCTTTGTAAGTAGCATCAGGTATTGGTAGATTGACCAAGGCGGCGTTACTGGTTTTGCGAATTATCACATCGTCAAACCATACCGTACCCGTACCTACATTATCTGCTCTTATATTCAGATACTTTATAGTTGCAGGAACTGTCACAGTTTTTGTGATAAATTTCCATTGTCCTACTGTAGCTGTAGCTACGCTTTCTACTTTGGTAAAATATGCCGTTTCGTTTTCTTTAAATTCAAATAAGGTTAATTGTGCCGTAGGGCTATCGGTTTTTACCCATCCCGAAAACGTATATTGGGTATCGGTAGTATTATCTATTTTTATTAGCTTATTTGATTGTACATAAGCTACTGCTTGACCTGTTCCTGTAGTGTTTATTTTTAAAGAATTTTTGCCCGAATGCGCATTTGTATCATCAAAAGAAATCGCAGTAGGGTTATAAGGTTGCTTATTCCAATTGGCTCTTTCTTCCATGCTATCATTAAAAACTCCTTCTCGGTTTACATAGTAGCCTGTGGCTTCTGGCGTGAGCGTTACCGAGGTGTTTTGGTATTTCATTTGGGCATTGTTATACTTGTATGTTCCGAGTGTGTTGGTATCGATACGCCCATCATCCATATAGGTCTGTTTTTCTACAACACCAAGTGCATTGGGATAACTTATAAGACGATCTTGAAAGTCGTAACCAAAAGAATCGTTGGTGTTAAACATACCATTGGTACGACTCTTGAGATTACCACGTTGGGCGTCAAAATCATTTGTCAATTCCATAACCGTGGTGGCGGTTGCAGTCAAAGTATGCTTCATGTTGGTCACATAGCCGTATTGGTCATAGGTGTTGTTTATGGCAATGCCGTTGCCAAGCGTTGCCTTGGTGAGTTGTCCTCTAGCATTGACCTCGGTGGTTTCCCATAATACGGTACCTGCTGCATTGGTTGTTTTTTGAGCATATCCATTGACGTAGGTAGTGGTAATGGTACTTGTACTACTTTTGCCATTGAGGGTAGCCGTACTGGTTTCTACATTGGGTCTGCCCCAAGCGTCATAGCCTATTGTTTTATCAAAAACGGCACCGTATCCTGTGGTTTCTTTGGTGGTAGATAGGCGTTTTTTGTCATCGTATGTATATAGCGTCATGATGGTTTTACTACCGTCTTCCGTATCCGTAAATACGGTTTTTTGCAAGAGTTTGTCGGTAGTATCATTGTACGTATATACTGTCTTGGTATTCGTGGTTACAGGAGCTTTACCTACTATTGTTTTGCTCGTTATTTTGCTCGTTGCTGGGTCTAGCGTATAGGTTGTTGTGCCATTAGGAGTAGTTTCTTTGGTGCTTTCGCCCAAAGCGTTGTACTCGTAGGTATAAGTGCCCGCCGATGAATCCTTGAGGCTGGTTTTTCGACCCCAACCGTCTTGGGTTATCGTTATTTTGGTAGTGTCATAATTGGTCTCCTTGAGGTTGCCATTGGCAAAATAGGTGTAGTTGATGATGCCGTTTGTTGCAACTCCTGGTACGTTTTCTTCCAACGCGACCACATTGCCCATGGCGTTTTTGGTAGATGCTTTGCTTTTGCCCGTGCTACTATCGGTTACGGTGGTTTTGAGTTTGTCATAAACCATGCTCACTATTTTGCCTGTAAAATACGTTATTGTTTTTGGACGACCGTATACATCATATTCGGTAGTGTTCGATTGGGTGGTGCTATTGGGTTCGCTTATGCTAAAATTTCGGTCATAAATATCATATTTATAATCTTTATACGACGTATTGCCTTGAATGTCTTTTACGCTAGTCTTTATTTTTCTGCCCAGTTCGTCAAACAATTCTTCGCTCCAGCTCCCATCATCACCTCCTGTGGTAGTGATTTTGGTTTTTTCGACCTCTCTCTTGTAGGCATAATTAGTGGTTTTACCTAAATAATTGGTAGTTTGTATTTTTTTGAACCAAACATCATAGTCATAACTGGTTGTGAGACTGTTATTGGTTGTGCCTAATTCTGTTTGGTTGGTTTTGCTCTTCAAAGTGCCGTTTGGGTTGTATTCAAATGTGTTTTTGAATCCCTCAACGTCAGTGCTTTCGGTCAAGAAACGACCTGTTGTGTCGTATGCGTAGCTGGTTTTTCGTTCCGTAATTCCAGTTGCTAGTATCTTTTTGACTACGATATTCCCAAAAGCGTCGTAATCATTTTTCTCGGTTATGGCAGTGGTGGTGTTGCCGTATTTATCAATTTGTTTGAGCAAATTACTTTCGACCCCTGTTCCATAGGTATAAATTTCTTTACTGGTCATACTATTGCCAGAAGCTGTTACGTTTTGAATTTTACTTGCAGGTCTACCCGCTGTATATGGGGTTGCGTATTTTACTGTAGTGGTAGTAACCTGCTCGTCAATCCCTGCGTTTTTGAGTTTGGTAATAGCTTCTGTAGGATTGCTGTAGGTATCATAAAGCGTATTAGTTTCGCTACTAGTGCTATCTAGCAAGTTGTAATTTTTGGACTGTACGTTCAGGAGTTTGTAGACTTTGGTTGGGGACAAAGAGGCTTCGTAGCCCCATAACGACTTGGTTATCAAACTAGAATCTGGCGTAGTACCTGTTTCTGCAAAGCCCGTGGAGTCATAGTTGGGTAGTATTGTTGCCGTAAACGCATTGCCCGTAGTGGGTTTGATAGACGTTCCAGTAGTCCCAGGTTGCAGCAAAATAACTCCCGAAGCTGTTAGCGTTTCACTTCCCGTTTGGGTGTAATTGGTTTTCACAATACGATTAGGAATACCCGTAGTAGGGGCTGTTCTATTGGCTACAAATTCAGGTGTAATTAATCCTTGATAGGTATAATTCTCTATTGCAGCAGCACGCATATTTGGGTCGAACTTGGTGACGGAACTAATAATTTGATTATCGGTCTCGAACCAGTTGGTGTGCATCGTGGCACGAAAACCCAAGAAACCCAGTCCCTCCACATTTGAGGTTGCTCCTGCATAGGCAAACAATTGTTTTTTATACACACTAACACTTTGTTGTTCGAGCATGGATACTACTTGAAAACTCGGTGAAACAACAATATCTGTGTTTGGGTAGATGGATTTATAAGGTGTTGGAGAATAATTATTAAGTGGAAAAGTAGATACAATATCAAGAGGTTTATATGTAATGCTTTTGGTTACACCATTTCCTGTTGTTATAGCAGTTAAACGACTATCAATACGATTATCCTTATTACAATTAAAAGTATATATTGTATTATCCGTAAGTAATGAATATTCTAGATTGAGATTGGGTTTAGTATGATTAGTAAATAATGGGATGGGATAGGAGTGTATTAATCCTGAAATACTCTTTTGAGTATAACTAAAAACTATATCGGTTGCTGTTGTATATTTATTTTCACCTAATGTAAATACTGTAAAAATTGAACTTCCTTTTCCTGTAAAATCGGATCCATCAAAAACCCTTCTACCATAAGAAGTCGTATAATTGTTAATGTGATCAAAACTGTAGTTGTATTGGTTTAAAATATCCGTTTTACCATCGCCATTAAAATCGTTAGCAATATAATTGTATTCTTGTATATTAACGCTTCTATGATGCCAATCTCCGTTTATTTCTGTTTCAATAGATTTGTTAGTATGATATATAATACCTATTGCCTTTTCTATTTTAACAAACCCTTTGCCTGTAACATTATAGAAGCACCAGCTATCCTGTTCGTCTGCCTGTGGAATAACAAAATCCGTTTTACCATCACCATTGAAATCGCCAAGTAAACAAGGTTTGTTTGCCTGTAATCCAGCATCGGTATATGTAGCAAGTACTATTAAATTATTAGTTGTACCTAGGGTATAAACTGTGACTTTACCTTCGGTAAGCACCATAAAGTCTGATTTTCCATCACTATTAAAATCAATGACTTGTATATTGGTATCATTGGTAGCTATCTCGTTAATATTACCTATTGGCGTAGACAAATTGTTTACGTCTTTTTTTAAATCAATAAAATAGACACTTTGTGAATTCACTGTAATGGTAGTGGTATTGTAATCCGAATCACATACATCCGCAGAAAGAGAATTATCTATTGCAATAGCATCGGTTAATCCATCACCGTTAAAATCTCCTGAAAGTATTTTTTTAGGAAATATTTTAGTAATCGTTGAGCCTGTGCAACCATTATCAATAGCCACCGAAGGAAAAGCAACTGTTTTAGTGTACTGTAAACCAACTCCAAAAGTACCTATTGAATAAATCGAGAAAGAATAATTTTGGTCATTATTATTTTTGACCACAGTCCAACCTTGTTGAGGCATTAGCTTATAACCATTATTACTATCGCCAACAAGAAACGAAGTTGCAAAAATAGACGTGAAATCACCTACAGCGTGTTCCCAACCTATATTTATACTCCCTCCATAAATATTATTATAAATCCAATATTTTTTATAGGAATCTGTACCTGTTTTTGGGTAAATAATAAAATCATTTTTACCATCCCCATCAAAATCAGCTACTTCAGTACCTGCATTGATTCCTGTTATATTAGACAATGTCAATTGTGGTTTGTTTGGATTAACTCCAAACAAATTGTCATTCGTGGTCGTATCATAACTAAACACAGTAGGATTGTAGCTTTTAGTTCCATCGCCGCTAGTTTCGGTAATTTTAATTAATCGCTGATAATTGAGAGAAGTAGGCTCTTGCAATAACGCATAACTTCTAAAACCCACTCCATTTCCTATAGTCTCAATTTTATTTAAAATAGTATTGGTAACAATGCTTTGTCCGCCAATATAGGTTTGCTCTGGTCTTAAACGTGTAATATAATTAAATTTTACTTCGTTGATGGTTGTAGCAGTTCCAACTGAACCATATTTAATACTCGCTATAGTAATCGTATTGTTCGCATTGTTGTAGGTATATGAAATCCTGACGCCTTGTGGGTTTTCCCAATAGGCAATACCCCAAGTAGTAATCGAATTAGAGTCTGTAGTTGTGCCATAATACGCCGTTGACCCATCTGGATATGCTACCTTGAATGAAGCGGGGCCATAAGCCGCTCCTAATAGCGATACGCCAACGGCAGTAATTTTTAGATTCGAGAAATTTTCGGTTTCATAAATTGTTCCAGCCGCACCATAAGGCGTTCCCGTTTTGAGAATCAAACGCTGTCCATCTAGTGCAAAACGATCGTTAGCATCCAGATTTACACCTCCCACAACGGTATCATGAAACTTGGTTCTAGGAATACGGGTAATGGCTGATACTCCAGAAACATTCCAGCCATAACCCGCCATACCATTGCCTCCCTGACTAGTATAAGTCAAGGCTATTTGAGGAACTACCCCATTAATTCCAGGCGGAACAGCAATAGGAATACCGTAACTAGCACCACCCGTAAGGGATACCGAAAGTTGCCCTTCGGTAATACCTACTTCTTGTGACGTACCTGTAACGGTTGGGGCTACAGCCAGTTTTGCGGTACTGGTTGCGGTAGTTGTAGTTTTTGTAGTGCTCGTTTTTGCCGTTGTTTCGGTGGGTAGTATTCTTTTTATGGGGACTACACCTTGCACGGGTGTACCTTCAGTTTGTGCACTAATGCTATTGGCAATAAAAAGTATGAGTAATAAGTATATTTTTTTCATAAAATAGTTTCTAGCATGTCCAAACACATGAAGTCAAATCTATTTTGACACCCATCTGTTTGAAAATAATGGTAAGGATTAGTTACTTCTCGAGCTTGGCAAGTCTTTCAGACAAGATTTCTAGTTTCTTTTGTTGCTCGATAGCATATAAGGTCAATTCCTCAATTTTTTGAAGCAAGAGGTTGTTCATTTCGCCAAGATTTACGCCATTGGCTTGCTGGTCTTGGGCAGCAGGAATGTTGGGTAAGTGATGGTTGGCTTGGGTGTATTGTGCTACTTGATCCAGCGTAGGCAGGGTATAACCCGCTTTGAGAGTCGATGTTCCCGTATAGTATTTTTGGAACACATAATCCGCAGGAACACTTACGGTTACTTTGACTTCGGTGGCGTGAACGGTTCCGTTAACGGTAAGTTTAGCGTCTGGAATTGTGGTGCCTATGCCTACATTGCCACTAATCATTTGGTTGCCAGTTATCTTGACATTGCCCACAACTTCTAGTTTTTCGGAGGGTGTTGCAGTACCTATACCTACGTTGCCATTTGTAATTTGCATTACATTAGGACTTGTAAGATCCCCAAATCGTATTCCTCCATACCAATGAAGGTCTAAACTAGATGAACCAGTTACTGGATAAGTTCCGATGTAATAATTTGCTGCATCCCCAAATCCTACTATTTTATTTGTAGTACCTAGTATATTTAAGTTCCCATTAATTGTTTGATTTCCTGTAAAAGTGTTTGCACCACGAGTAGCTATTTCGTTCCAAGCATTCCAGCTTCCAGGAGTATCGCCATTTCTTGTTCTAAATGAAAAATGGTTTCCACCGTTAGGCCCATAATCAGAACTGATTTGACAATCATATTGATTATATAAACCTCCAAAACTCATTAGTGGCCCGTTCCAAGGTGTGCCAGAGGTAGCATAAGCAAAAGTATAGCCCTCTTTGAAAGTATCTGCTGTTCCCGCAGCTGAAATATTAAGTGTTGAGTTTAACGTTTGCGCTTGCAACGAAAAAGTAGTTGCCAAAAATAATAAAGTGAGTACTAAAAAAGAATGTTGTGTTTTCATAAGTGTTTGTTTTTCCCCAAAACCAACTCTTTCCCAAGAGAGAGAGTAGCTAGTGGGTTGTGTTTGTAAATTATTTTAAAATGCTTTTGATGGTGTTTTGCTTGTAGCAATTTTAGCTTCTAACCGCTTTACTGTTTTACTATTTTTATATTTTTTTGCTCGCCATTGCTGTATTGCAACACTATAAGGTACATTCCTACGGGATAGTCCCTAAACGGAATGGTTTGTACGTTTACGGTTGCTAACTTTTCGTAGGAATGCAGTAATCGACCGTTCAAATCATAAACGTGTATGGTGGTCACCAGATTATTGGCAGTTAATTCCCATTTTAGATACAACTCCTCCTTGACTGGGTTGGGGTAATAGGACACTAAATTCGAGGCTTCGCTGGGTATCAAATCTTCTTTGGTCAGCATTTTGGGATCACTCACATATTTAGCATTGGGGTTCGTACAATTAATGCAAAGTTCCCGTTGCACTTGGTTTCCCGCAGTATCGTAGGTAAAGACAATTTTGTCAGGATTTTGAGCCATTGCGAGAAAGCAATAAAAAAACAGTAGCAGAGGATAGTATTTTTTCATAAAAAAAGGAAGTTAATTTCTACAAAAATACCCCCCCCCAGTTTTATTAAACCTAAAATTTCGTGTTAAATTAACGTTAAATTTAATAATTCATTACTTTGACTGTAGGACAAGCTAGATAAAATGTGGGGCACTTAATTACAGCACACCAACACTATTTTTAATTCCCAAAATTTTATAAACAGCAAATTCAAATACGCATTATTTATTAAATTACAACGATTTCGTTGATGAAACTTGAATTATTATACTTTTTTCGGATTTATTACTAATTTAAAAGTCTTATATTTGTTATTCCATCAAAAAATAAACTAAAAAAATACAGATAATGAAGACTTTAAACGATTTTGATTTTGCCAATAAAAAAGCAATAATTCGTGTTGATTTTAACGTTCCTTTGGATGAAAATTTCAATGTAACCGATGCCACTCGTATCGAAGCTGCCAAGCCTACTATTGACGCTATTTTGGCACAAGGCGGTAGCGTAATATTGATGTCACACCTAGGAAGACCAAAAGGTGTGGAAGCAAAATATTCGTTACAACACATTCTAAAAACAACTTCAGAAATACTTGGTGTACCGGTTCAATTTGCTGCCAATTGTATTGGTGACCAAGCGCAAACAGCTGCACAAAACTTGAAACCAGGCGAAGTATTGTTGCTAGAAAATTTACGTTTTCACGATGAAGAAGAAGCTGGAGATGTTGCTTTTGCCAAAGAACTAGCTTCATTAGGCGATATTTATGTCAACGACGCTTTTGGTACGGCACACCGTGCACACGCTTCGACAACTATTATTGCACAGTTTTTTCCAAACGAAAAATGTTTTGGTTTACTATTAGCAAAAGAAATCGAAAGTTTGAATAAAGTTTTGAAAAACAGCGAGAAACCAGTAACTGCAGTGCTTGGTGGATCAAAAGTTTCGTCCAAAATCACCGTTATCGAGAATATTCTTGACAAAGTAGATCACATGATTATTGGCGGTGGAATGACTTTTACTTTCGTGAAAGCATTGGGCGGAAAAATAGGAAATTCTATTTGCGAAGATGACAAACAAGAATTAGCACTAGAAATTTTGCGTTTAGCCAAAGAAAAAGGAGTACAAATCCACATTCCAGTTGATGTAATCGCTGCCGATGATTTCTCGAATACCGCTAACACACAAGTGGTCGATGTAAGAGAAATTCCTGATGGATGGCAAGGTCTTGATGCAGGGCCAAAATCATTAGAGAATTTCCGTAACGTAATAATGGAGTCCAAAACAATACTTTGGAATGGCCCTTTGGGCGTATTTGAAATGCCTAGCTTTGCTAATGGAACTATCGCTTTAGGAAATTTCATTGCTGAATCTACCGCAAACGGAGCCTTCTCTCTAGTAGGAGGTGGCGACTCTGTTGCTGCCGTAAAACAATTTGGTTTAGAGGACAAAATGAGCTACGTTTCTACAGGCGGTGGTGCCATGCTAGAAATGCTAGAAGGCAGAGTTTTACCAGGAATAGCAGCTATATTAGACTAATTTTCTAGAATTATTGATTTTTTCAAATGGGTTCAAAAACCGCTCACAAAAAAGCGTTCAAATAGATTCGTTTATAAAATCGATAATTTGTACTACATAACAGCCCCTTTTTCAGGGAGATTTAGACTAAAACTCTATAAATATTGCATTTTTAACAATATTTATAGAGTTTTTTAGTTTGAACCTAGTATGTTTGCATATTGCTTTTGATAATCATTTGGAATATAGCACTTTGATTAAAAAAATATGACTATAAAAAATACCACCTTATCGTTTTTCTTGTTAGCAACCAGCCTTGTTTTTTCGCAACAAGCAGTTGAAAATAAAGAAATTGCCCAACCCGAAATTAAAATTTCCTATTTAGATTCTATTAAAAAAACCTTCAAAAGAGACGATATTGCCTCTTGCGTTGATAGTTTATGGATGAAGGAATTAACCAATTTAGATTTGTTTAATGATTTGTCTACAGATATTCAAACCATCAACACCGATCAAAAAGTAGATTTCGAGTTACCAACCGAACTTTTGAAAGAAAGACTCGCAGCAATGGATGCCAAATCGCCTTTCAACATAGAATACAACCAAGGTTTAGAAAACTTAATCAAATCTTTTTTAAAAAATAGAAAAAAAGCCTTTGGACGATTAATGGCAACATCGGAGTATTATTTTCCAATTTTTGAGGAAGCATTGGCCAAACAAAATGTACCACTTGAAATCAAATACCTAGCCGTTGTAGAATCCGCATTGAATCCAAAAGCAGTATCCAGAGTAGGCGCAACGGGACTTTGGCAATTTATGTACCAGACCGGAAAACAATACAAGTTAAACATCGATTCCTATGTTGACGACCGCAGCGACCCCTTAAAATCATCCGAGGCAGCGGCACAATACATGACAAATATGTATGCTATTTTTGGCGATTGGGATTTGGTTTTGGCCTCCTATAATTCAGGCCCAGGCAATGTTGCCAAAGCGATTAGACGCTCTGGTGGCCAGCAAAACTTTTGGAATATCAAGAAGCATTTGCCGCAAGAAACCCAAGGATATGTTCCCGCTTTTTTGGCCACAATGTATATTTATGAATACCATAAAGAACACGGAATTGTTCCCGAAAGAGCTTTGGTCAAAAATTTTGCCACAGATACCATTCGCATCAAAAAACAAATGTCCTTTAAACAAATTGCCGATTTAATTGACATTCCAGTTGTCGAATTGCAATTGTTAAACCCGTCCTATAAGCTCAATGTAATCCCATTTTACGGAGATCAAGATCATTATTTGCGCTTGCCACAAGATAAAATTGCCATTTTCACTTCAAATGAGGACAAGATTTATGCTTATGCACAACATGAATTGGATCGTCGCGAAAAACCATTCCAAATCATCAAAGCCATCGCTTTAAGAGACACTGCAAATTATACCACACAACGAATCACACTCCCAAAAACAAAGTATTACAAAGTGAAGCGAGGGGATAATTTGACCACAATAGCTAATAAATACGATGTTTCGGTAGCGGATTTAAAAAACTGGAACAATCTTAAAGGCAATACTGTTGCTCATGGCAAAAGCCTAAAAATTATTACCAATGAAAGCGTCGTTCGTTCCGTTAAGAAAACGCCAGCACTAGCCGAATCTAAAAAAGAAGCCCTTGCCGAAGTTAAAATCAACAAGGAGGAAGCGACCAAGAAAACAATCAAAAAAGACAGTGTTCCTGCAAATACACCCTTATTTTATGTGGTTCAAAAAGGGGATAATTTGAGCGCTATTGCCAAGAAAAACAACATAACCGTTGCCGAAATCAAAGAATGGAACCATCTCTCGACTGCCAATGTGCAACTAGGAGCTTCCTTGCAAATTGCGCAAAATGGCATCGAAGTTAAAGAGGAAACCGTCCCCGCTCCTATACTAAAAGACATTCAATATGTAGTTCAAAAAGGAGATAATTTAGGAAATATTGCCAAGAAATTTGGTGCTACAGTACAAGATTTGAAACAATGGAATACCATTACTACTACTAATATTGCCTTGGGAAGCACACTCGTTGTTGCCAAAAACGAAATTGCAATAACCACTAATAATGCCACAGCAAGCACCTTTAAGAAAAAAGAAACTGGAAATACACCAAAAGACAATGCTGATTATTATGTAAAAAAAGGAGATTCCTTGTACAGTATTTCCAAGAAATATCCTGGCGTAACCATTTCGGATTTGAAAAAATGGAACGATATAGGCGAAAACGAACTTAAACCCGGAATGAAACTAAAAATAAACGGGTAAAAAAAGAATTGGTTTGAAATAAATTTCCGTTTTTAGTAGTTAAAAACCGTTCGGTAACGTTTTATTTGCCTTCAAAAAAAATAAAAGAGTCCCGACAAAATTTGGACACTTTATTTAGAAACGATTACTAATCTTTTATATAAATTTGGACTTTATTTTATAATTAAAAATTATAATGAATAAAGTCCATTTTTTATGTCTTTTAAGTATCGTACTGTTTTTTTCTTGCAACAAGAAAGAAGCAGATATTGCCCGTAAAACAAGTGGAAAAATCAATACCATTTCGGTAATAATAAGCGATCAGTTATGGAATGGCGAGATTGGCGACAGCATTCGCAACAAGTTGGCGGCACCCGTGATTGGTCTCCCGCAAGAAGAACCTCTTTTTACCATCAATCAATATCCGGACAAACTTTTAGAAGGATTTATTAGAGACAGCCGCGCCATTATTGTTGTCAAAAAAGCCAGTGAAAATAAATTCGAAATTATCCAAAACCAATATGCTTCGCCACAACAAGTGTTTCATATTTCAGGAAAAACAGGAACGGATATTTTAGCATTATTAGAAACAAATACGCCCCAAATTATTCAATACATCAAGCAAGGTGAAATTGCCGAAAATCAGCGGATAATCAAGCAATCCATACTGGACCCGAAAATAATTCAAAACAAATTTCACATCGTCATTGCCATTCCGGCTACCTATGAATATGTTAGGCAACGAAGCAATTTTATTTGGCTAAAAAAAGAAATTGTCAGCGGAAATACAAGTTTGTTAATTTACCAAGTTCCGTTGAATACCATAAAAAACAAATCCAAAAAAATTGCCAGCATAATCAGAATGCGCGATTCTATTGGCGGTTTATATATTAGAGGAAAAGAGGCCAATACGAATATGATTACCGAGGAAGGATATGCGCCGTATCTATTTGATATTCTAATTGATTCCAAACCAACTATAGAAACCAAAGGCACTTGGGAACTTAAAAACGATTATATGTCAGGGCCATTTATCAATTATGCCATTCTGGATAAGGAATACAATCGCATCTTGGTTCTGGAGGGCTTTTGTTATTCGCCTTCGCAGGAAAAACGCGATTTCATGCACGAATTAGAATCAATTATCAAATCAGTTACTGTTATAAAAAGAAAAAAGAAGCACTAAATTATGGGATTACAATGGAAAATAAAGCCTTTTGAAGCGCTTACAGTACATGAATTATACGATACTTTGCAATTAAGAAGTCTTGTTTTTGTGGTGGAACAAAATTGCGTTTATTTGGATTTAGACGGAAAAGACAAGCAAGCACTACACCTTTTGGGCGAATTTGATGGTAAAATTGTTGCTCACGCTCGACTATTTGAACCTGGAATTAGTTTTGATAATGCCTCGATAGGTCGGGTAATTGTAGACCCAAAACAGCGAGATCAAAAGTGGGGACACGATTTAATGCGGGAGGCGATTGCTGGAATTGCAACTCATTTTGACCAAACCAAAATCACGATTGGCGCACAATTATACCTCAAAAAATTCTATGAAAGTCATGGTTTCGTTCAAACGAGCGACATGTATTTAGAAGACGATATTGAACATATCGAGATGAAGCGAGGCGAAAACTAAATTTGGGTTATCAAGAACTCCACTCTTCGATCCATCGCATCGCCTTTGCCTAATGGAAATTTATTCCCATAGCCTTTGTACGTCATTCGCAAGCGACTTACGCCTTTGGAAATTAAGTATTTGTAAACTTCTTTTGCCCTATTGTTAGACAAATTCCTTTGTTTGGTTTCTTTGTCTATGGCATCGTCATAAGTAGCGGGCGTGCAACACACATGCCCTTTTATTTCGAATGCTAATGTTTTATTTTGGAGTAACAGCAACGCTATTTTGTCCAACTCTAGTTTGGAACTTGGCAACAATACGCTGCTTCCCATATCAAAAAGGATGTTTTCTAGGTAAATACGGTCGCCAACTTTGTGTTTTTTTTGAATGGAGTTGTAAATGCCTTTTCCGTAGCTGTTTTTTTGGACAAAAAACAAATCGACTCGGCGGTTCTTGGATCGGGTTTCGTCAAGGTCTGATACGGTGTCTTTCTGGACAATTACACGGCCTTTGCCCTCAATAACCACAATTTTGTTTTTATTAAAACCATTGGCAAGTAGTATGTTTTGAACCGTTTCTACCCTATTTTTAGACAATTTATAATTGTAATCGTTCTCGCCTCGATCATCGCAATAGCCGTAAATTTGTATGGATTCTATTTTGGTCGTATCCGCTTTTTTGGCAAAATCAACGATTGTTTTTACTTGATCCTCATAAAGCGTGTATTTGTCAAATTCAAAATAAACAGTTTCCCCTTTTTTATCTTGTGCGGAAGCCACACAACAACAAAGGAGAACAACTATTTTGATGAAGTTTTTCATTATAGTTTTAAAATTTGCTTGTATTCCGCTTCGTTGTTCAAAACGGAAGCTGCTTTCTTGATTTCAAAATTGTTTTTGATGTAATACTGGTACAATCCTTCTTGGTATTGGTAGCGTTTTATGATTTCGTCAAGCAGTACGTTTTTGATTTCCTTTTGGTTTTTGTCAAGCAAATGATCCTCACTTTTTTGCAAAGCAGTCAGTAATTGCTGGTATTCGGCGGTAATGGTTTCGTCTATGTTTTCTTTTTTGGCTGCAGCCAAAGTGTTTTTCAAAGCCAATTCCGTTTCGGTATCAAAGGTGATTTTTTGTGTTTTTAAAAACTGTTTGAACGCCATAAAATCCGCATCGGTCAACACAGGAATTGTATTTCCTAAATTAGGATTTTGATAATAATATAGCGTAGCATAGTCAAAAATTGCATTATTTTTGAGCAACGCATTGCTAATGGAACTCAACTTGGTTTCCATCAATTCTAGATCTGGCTGAATACCGCCACCATCGTAAACGGTTCTTCCTTTTCGAGTTTTGAAGGCGTTATAATTTTTTTCTTGTGTGCGTGTTGCGAGTCCGTTTTTGTCCTTATGGGCATAATCCAATGCTTGAATACAACGTCCTGAAGGGGTATAATACCTAGAAATAGTTACTTTTAGTTGCGTTCCGTAAGTGAGATCAATGGGACGCTGTACGAGTCCTTTGCCATAACTACGACTGCCCAAAACAACGGCACGGTCTAAATCTTGCAATGCTCCAGAAACAATTTCGGATGCAGATGCGCTTTTTCCGTTTACAATAATGGCCAGCGGAATGGTCGTATCTACAGGCTCTTGCAACGTTTTATAGGTGTTGTTGTACTTGCTGTTTTTGGATTTTGTGGTTACTATTATTTCATCTTTGGGAACAAATAAATTACAAATCGCCACTGCTTCGTTCAATAAACCACCAGGATTGTCTCTTAAATCGAGAATGATTCGTTGTGCACCTTGACTTTTGAGTTGTTCCAATGCGGTTTTGGTTTCACTAGCCGCTTTTTTGCTAAAATGCGACAACACTATATAGCCTGTTTTGTCGTCTATTTTTCCAAAAAAAGGAACCGATTTGATTTCGACTTCATCCAAAATAATTTGGGCACTATTAGTTTTGCCTTGACGAATGTATTTGACCTCGATTTTAGTGTTTTTGGCTCCTTTTAATAATTCCGAAGCATCGTCTTTGAAATCACTTATTTTGACATCGCCAATTTGAATAATCTCGTCACCAGCCTTGAGTCCCGCTTTGTCAGCAGGGAAATTTTTATAGGGTTCCCTAATAATTAATTTGGATTCTTTTCGAGTAATCAACGCACCTATACCTGTATATTCGCCGGTATTATCAATTTTAAAACGCAGTACATCTTGCTCATTAAAATAATTGGTATACGGATCTAAACTGGCCAACATGGCTTTAATGGCTTTGTCCATTAACTCGCCAGGGTTCGTTTCGTCTACATAATTCGTATTGACTTCCTTGTAAAGCGTGGTAAAAATCTCTATTTGCTTGGCTATCTCAAAAAAATCGTCTTTGAAGCTCGCCCCAACGTACAAGAATACCGAAGCTAGAATGGGGAGTATGTATTTTTTTTTAAAGAAGCGAATCATAAGGGGATTTGTCTTAAATTTTCGGGCACTAAATTAAGAATAAATAAGCAATAAAAGGATGCCATAAAGCAACTAAAAAACAGTTTTTTTAAGGTTCAATATCAATTTCTAGCGTTTTGGTTTTACCGTTTTGAACAGCAAATTTTTCGAATAATTGAATGGTTTTAGCATTGATTTCTTCGTAACTCAAGCGGTCTTTTGTTTGATAAAAAATCATAAAAGCATGGGGTTTGTCGAGTTCCGATACTAGTAAATGCTTATTTAAACGATAGGTTTCTCGCAATACACGTTTGAAATAATTGCGATCTACCGCTTTTTTAAAATATTTTTTAGAAACCGAAACGCCCATTTTATAGGGTTCATTATCCCCTAACGCTCCTGAATAATAGACCATGCGCAACGGATATTTAGCAACCGATTTTCCACTGGAGAACAAGAGTCCAATGGTGGTTTTGCTTTTTAGTTTCTCGTTTTTTGGGTATTTAAAATTCATTTTTAGCAAAAAAAGGCCGTTGTTATAGCTAGCAAAGGTACGATTAAACCTTAAGTATTTGCTTCAAAAAATACGAAACGGATTTATTGTTTCGGATTTAAATACACTAAAAATTTATTTCTTACTTTTGTAGCTAATTTTTAAAGCATGCAAAAACTAATTTCGTATCCCATATCCGTTGTCTATTATTTGTGTTTCGGACTTTGTTTGGTTGTTTTTCATCCCATTCAATGGATTTGCTTTAATTGGTTTGGGTATCAAGCCCACAAAAAAAGTGTGGATTACCTTAATTTTTTCCTGATAAAATGCACAAACTTACTAGGAACGACTTATAAATTTAAAAACGTTGACAGCATTCCAAGCGGTGTTCCATTGATTTTTGTATCCAACCATCAAAGTATGTATGATATAATTGCGATGATTTGGTTTTTGCGAAAATTCCATTGCAAATTTGTTAGCAAGAAAGAGCTAGGAAGCGGGATTCCTAGTGTTTCCTATAATTTGCGCCACGGAGGATCGGTGCTTATAGATCGTAAAGATCCCAAACAAGCCATTCCAGCCATCAAAGGATTATCAGAATATATTGAAAAATACCATCGTACGGCAGTTATTTTTCCGGAAGGAACTAGAAGTAAAACGGGGAAACCCAAAGAATTTGCCCAAAGTGGATTGAAAATATTATGTAAATATGCCCCATCTGCTTATGTGGTTCCCATAAGCATTAATAATTCCTGGAAAATGGTAAAGTTTGGATTTTTTCCATTAGGTTTAGGAAATCGGCTTACCTTTACCATCCATAAACCACTAGCGGTTAAGGAGTACGATTTTGCTGACTTAATGCAGCAAACGGAGCAAGCAGTTATAAACGGAATACAATTTTAAACTATATAAAATGTCTATAAAAAACATTCGATTAGAAGTAATGCAATTTTTAGAAAGCAAGGTTGACGGATTTGTTGATCAATTTCTAATACCTGTTGAAAAAATTTGGCAACCCTCTGATTTTTTACCCAATTCCGAAAGTGATACTTTCTTTGAAGAAGTAAAAGAATTACGTGAAATTGCCAAGGATTTGCCCTATGATTTTTGGGTAGCCATGGTAGGCGACACCATTACCGAAGAAGCTTTGCCAACCTACGAAAACTGGTTGATGGAAATAGAAGGAGTTGACAATTTAGAACGCAATGGTTGGGCCAAGTGGGTGCGACAATGGACAGGTGAAGAAAACCGTCATGGTGATTTATTGAACAAATACCTTTATTTATCAGGTCGTGTCAACATGCGTGAAATCGAAATGACGACACAACACCTTATTAATGATGGCTTTGACATAGGTACTGGTCGTGATCCGTACAAGAATTTTGTGTACACCAGCTTTCAAGAATTGGCCACTTATGTATCGCACAATAGAGTTTCGCAATTGGCAAAAAGTTATGGTGACAAGAAATTATCCAAAATGTGCAAAATGATTGCGGGTGACGAAATGCGTCATCATCATGCGTACAGCGAATTTGTGACGCAGATTTTCAAAGTAGATCCAAGCGAAATGATGCTTGCTTTTCAATACATGATGAAAGCCAAAATTGTAATGCCAGCCCATTTCTTGAGAGAATCTGGCGAAAAAATAAGCTCGGCATTTGAACATTTTTCGGATTCGGCGCAACGCATTGGTGTATATACAGCTAATGATTATGTGGACATCATGCAAAAATTAATCGAAAAATGGGAAATAGATAAAATAGGAAATTTGACTGATGAAGCCGAAAAAGCCCGGGATTATTTGATGAAATTACCCGCAAGAATGGCTAGAGTATCCGAGCGATTGATTATTCCTCAAGAATCCTTTCAATTCAAATGGGTGGAACCTGCTAGATTATAGATTTTTGATTTTAGATTTGGTTAGAATTGAAATTTGAGATTGAAATTAAAATTTTTTAACTGCTGATTTTTGAGGTTTAGACTTTAAAAATCAGCATTTTTTATAAACCCATTTTAGCTATGATTACTTCCGATTTAATAAACAAAACAATACTTTTTGTCAAACAAAAACTAGAAAATGCCGAAGGCGGACACGACTGGTTTCATATAGAACGGGTCTATAAAAACGCACTACTCATTGCCAATGGCGAATCCTGTGACCTTACAATAGTGAAATTAGGAGCCTTATTGCACGACATTGCCGACAGTAAATTTCACGATGGCGATGAAACGGTTGGTCCAAAAATAGCTCGAGAATTTTTGACCTCAAATGCCGTTGACGAAGCTACAATTCAGCACGTGATTGGGATTATTGAGAACATTTCTTTCAAAGGCGGAAATACAGAAAAAGAATTCTCTTCCATAGAATTAGATATCGTTCAGGATGCGGATCGATTGGATGCGATAGGCGCCATTGGCATTGCCAGAGCGTTCAATTATGGAGGATTTAAAAACAGACCGTTATACAATCCTGAAATTGCTCCAAAACTTACAATGTCGAAAGAAGAATATAAAAATTCCCAAGCGCCAACAATCAATCATTTCTACGAAAAATTATTGTTGCTAAAAGACAAAATGAATACCAAAACAGGAAAAAAAATCGCTCAAGAAAGACATCATTTTATGGTACAATTCCTTTCGCAATTCTATGCGGAATGGGACGGGGGAAAGTAGGATTTCAGATTGTAGAATAACGATTTTTGATTTTAGGTGTAATTCACAAAATCAAAAATCGTTGATTTAAAATCTGCAATCAAAGTCCTTTTTCTTTCATCTCCAAAATCACATCCGAAGCGTTCTTGAAAGTGGGTGCTTGTTCAATGATGCTGCCCACCCGTTTTTTGTTGAGTTTAAAGGTAATGTCATTTTCGGTGGTGAATAATAAGGCAGTCATAAACGGGTTGTTCATGTACGGAGCCAAAACAAAAAAAGCTTCTTCTAGCGAATGAAAACTTTCTATTTCTTCGGTTTTGTATTTCGCCGTAACCGAAAGGCTAAACACATCATTTTCTAGCAAAACGGGGCGCACGTAAATGTTTTTCAACTCGGTGTCGCCAATGGTTTTGGCCAAAGTTAATTTGGCGTACGTTTTATCTTCGATGCTTTCTTTTACTTTTTCCCAGAATTGGGCAAATACAGGTTGGAAGGACATATGATTTTTGGAATTAAATTTTTGAAAAGTTTACAAAACTATAATAATATGATATTACAATATCGAAAAAATATACTAATTGGATATTTTTAATTTAAAAACGTCCTTATTTCCCCGTGAAAACCGCTTTCCTTTTCTCTAAAAAAGCTGTTGTTCCTTCCTTGAAATCATGGGTTCCAAAACATTTTCCAAAAGATTTTATCTCGGTTTCATACCCATTTTTGCCTTCTTTGAAGTTGGAGTTGATCGCTTTTATGGCTTTACCAATGGCATAAGGCGAATTTTTCATTATTTTTATGGCAATGCCGTTGCAAAAGTCCAAAAGGTCGGCTTGCGGGACAACATGATTGACTAAACCATAATCTTTCGCTGTGGTAGCATCTATCATTCCTGCTGTTAGAATCAGTTCCATGGCACGCCCTTTACCAATTAACTGCGGCAAACGCTGCGTTCCGCCGTAACCAGGAATGAGCCCAAGGGAAGTTTCTGGTAAACCCATTTTGGCGTTTTCGGAGGCGATTCTAAAATGGCACGCCATAGCCAGTTCGAGTCCGCCGCCTAGAGCAAAACCATTGATGGCAGCAATTACGGGTGTTTTACCGTTTTCTATTAAATCGAATAGTTTTTCTTGTCCATCGGTTGCTAATTGCGCTCCTTCTTCGATAGAAAAAGAGGCAAATTCCGAAATATCGGCACCAGCAACAAATGCTTTTTCGCCACTTCCTGTCAAAATAATTACGTTGATTTCTTTGTTTTTCCCTAGCAATTTAAACGCTTTATTCAAATCATTAATGGTGTCGCTATTTAAAGCATTTAATTTTGTTGGCCGATTTATGGTAATTGTTGCTATGTTATTCGCTATTGTAACTAGAATATTTTGATAGTTCATGGGGGTTGTTTTAGGAATTTATAATAGGGAGCGTAACGGTAAATGTAGTACCTTTTTCGACAACGGTAGCAAAGGTAATGGTGCCTTTGTAGTTTTCGATGATGTTTTTGATGATGCCAAGACCCAATCCCATACCACTGTTTTTGGTGGTGAATTTGGGTTCAAATATGTTGCCAATGTGCTGTGCTTCGATGCCAACTCCATTGTCTTTTACCAGAATTTGCACCTGATCATTGGATCGAATTACGGTAACCAAAATCGATTTTTCAAGTTGTGTTTCGGGGATGGCTTGTATCGCATTTTTGACCAAATTAGTAATCACACGAATCAGTTGTGTGCGGTCCATTTTAGAAATAATTTCGGTTTCTTGGCTTTCAAAAGCAATATAATCTTCATTGAAAATATCGAGTGCAAGTTCCACCACTTCGACAACATTTAGGGTTTCGTTTTGTTGCGCTGGCATCGAAGCAAAATTCGAAAATGCGGAGGCTACGGAACTCATAATATCAATTTGCTGAATCAAAGTTTCGGAGTAATCGTTTAGTTTTTGTTTTACATTGGCATCATTTGGGTCAAATTTTCGTTGAAAACTTTGCACCGTTAACCGCATTGGTGTTAATGGGTTTTTGATTTCGTGTGCTACTTGTTTTGCCATTTCGCGCCATGCTTCTTCGCGTTCGCTTTGGGCTAATTTAAGGGCACTTTTCTCTAGTTTATCGACCATTTCATTGTAGGCTTTTATCAACAAATTGATTTCTTTGCTATTGGCTTCGAGCACGATTTTTTCATTTTTTTGATTCAAACTCGTTTCGCTAATCTTGTCGGAAATGGTTTTTAAGGATTTCGTAATATAAGTCGAAAGGAAGTACGCCAATGCAAAAGCGACAATCAGCATAAAGGAATACACTTGCCCCAATCGCAAGAGGAAATTATTCAATTCATTTTCATAAAAACCGTCATCTTCTACATACGGAAGGTTCAAAATACCGAGTGGTTTGAATTTATCGTCTTTGATTTGACTGTACGACGAGCGGTTTTTGATACCATCAATAGTTTTGATTTCTACAAAGCGTTTTTCGATAGAGGAACGGACTAATTTTTGAATGTATTTAGGAATTGGGGGTGCTATTTTATCTACCGAAAAAGATTCTTTGGAGGATTTTAAAAGTTGTCCGTCTAGGCTATAAATATTGATTTCGATATTGTGAATTTGAGCCAATTCATGAATTTTATCTTTAAAAATCAAATCTAAATTCTTGGTCGTAAGTGGGTAAGTCGTCGTTGACAGCACATAATCAATATGCGCTTTTACGGCATCTTCCTTACGTTCAAGGCGTTCTTGGTGGTATTCTTTGGCTTCGTTTTTGAACTGAATAATAGAAATCGATGCTAATAAAATCGACGCAATAACGATAACAACAATCATCGAAAGGAAAATCCTAATTCGGAGAGAGAACATCGCTATTTTGAAATTTCCAAGCATATTTTTTTAGTGTTCTTAAACGCCGCAATTTGGTTTTTGATTCAACAGCAGAATGGTTGCTGGATTACTTGCCGCTATTTTTATTTCTTATTTTTTTGTAAAATTTAAAACCCAACATAATCAAAACCGAGAATAAAAGAATTCCAATTACGCCATAAATCCAGTTTACAGCATTTTTTAGAATGACTAAAAACACTACGGCAAACAAAATAATGGTGGCACCTTCGTTCCATAAACGCATAAAATTACTCGTATATTTCACCTCGTTTCGCTGCAATTGACTGAAAATTTGTTGGCATTTGGCGTGATACAAATACAGTAAAAATACAAAACAAAGCTTTACGTGCATCCACGGCATTTGCAGCCAAGCGTTTCCCATTGGGGTAAAAAATAACATCCAAAAAGCAAAAATACTAGCCAATATTGCTGACGGCCAAGTGATAATGTACCACAAACGATAGCTCATTATTTTGAATTGCGCCTGCAAAATTTCTTTCTCTGGCGAAGGTTTATCGTTGGCTTCTATTTGGTACACAAACAAGCGAACAATATAAAAAAGTCCAGCAAACCAAGTGATGACAAAGATGAGATGCAGGGATTTTAGGTAGTTGTAGTATTCCATTCGTTTTATTTCTTTATTCTATTCTCTATTTTCTTTCAGCCCAATCCTTTATCCAATCTGCTACTGTTTCGCACCATTCCTCGCCATCATTCATACAAGGAATTGCCATAAATTCCTCACCGCCATGTACTTTGAATTCGTGATTGGCCTCCATAGCAATTTCTTCGAGTGTTTCTAAACAATCCGATACAAAAGCAGGCGTTACAACCGCTAGTTTCTTGATGCCTTGTTCGGGCATTTTATTCACTTCGACATCAGTGTAAGGTGTTAACCACTTATCACCTGCCAAGCGCGATTGAAAAGTCTGGCTGTATTTTCCTTCGGGAATGCCCAAATAGTGTACCACTTGCTTTGTAGTTTCATAACATTGGTGGCGGTAACAAAACTCGTGTGCTGGCGAAGGCGTGTTGCAACATGACCCATCAATGGTACAATGCGATTTTGTGATATCCGTTTTACGAATATGTCGTTTTGGAATCCCGTGGTACGAAAACAACACATGATCGTAGTCAAAAGTATCCAAATGTGTTTTTATAGAATTAGCTAATGCCTTGATATAACTAGGTTTGTTATAAAAAGCGGGCACAATCGTAAATTTCATTTCAGGAAAATGTTTGGCACGCAATTCCTCTGCCAAGACCAAAATTGTTGTCGTTGATGCCATGGCGTGTTGCGGATACAACGGAAAAAGCAGTACTTCATTTACCCCTTTGTCGTTCAATTCCTGTAGCCCTTTCAGGATAGACATTGTCCCGTAGCGCATGGCCAAAGCCACTGGAATCGTGGATTGTGCTTGTACTTTTTTTTGCATTCGCTGCGAAATTACGACTAATGGCGATCCTTCGTCCCACCAAATTTTGGCGTAAGCTGCTGCTGATTTTTTGGGTCTTGTTTGCAAAATAATCCCACGAACTAATAAGGCTCGCAATAAATACGGAACGTCAATTACGTATTTATCCATCAAAAATTCGTCTAAATACGGTTTCACATCTTTTGGGGTTGGACTTTCTGGCGAACCCAAATTCACTAATAATACACCTTTCATAATATGGTTTTAATTTTTTTTGATAAAAGTAAACAAACTTGTTTTTTATACTTTTTTGATTAACGATTTTTTATTGATTGTTGAATGTAGAAAATGGATTAATCCATTAACTTTTTAAGTGTTTCTGCATCGGGCAATAATCCTTTGTATTCATTTGGCAAATCATTTTCAGTTTTATAAGTGGCAACTCCCATTGCTTTGTTGACATCTCGAAAAGAAAATTCGACCACTTTATTGTTTTTTTCTTTGCAAAGAATTATACCAACTGATGGGTTTTCGTGAGGTAATTTGACCATTTCGTCCAATGCGGAAAGATAAAAATTCATTTTGCCCAGATATTCAGGAATAAATTTCCCTTTTTTTAAATCGAAAGCTACTAAACATTGCATTTTCCGATTGTAAAAAAGTAAATCCACAAAATATTCGGTATCATCCAAAATAAAACGGTATTGATTGGCAATAAATGCAAAATCAGTTCCTAACGAAAGTAGAAATTTCTTGATGTTGCGAACTATTTCATTCTCAATTACTCTTTCATTTTCTTCTTCAGGATCTTCTATATTGACAAAATCCAACAAATATTCATCTTTAAATGCCACTAAAGCTTTGGCTCTTAAATCATCTTGCGTAATTGCTTTGGCAAAATTATTGGGTAAACTTCCTAGCTGTTGAAATAAATTTGATTTTAAATGGTATCGTAATGTGGTTACACTCCAAAATTCCGATGCCGTTTTTTGGATATAAAAAACCCGTTCTTCGATAGTTTTGGTTTTTGATAAAATTTCGAAATGATGTGAAAAGCCAACCTTTTGAAAGGCTATCGCCAATTGGTTCGTTACTGTCGAACCAATTACAACTAACTGATTAATATTATTTTCAATATTTTCTAATTGGTTCGTTACTAACGAACCAATTGTAAAATTGTCAGCCCAAGTTTCGTAAAAAACTCTCATTTTCTTAATATTTGAAGCCGAAAAACCTCTCAATCCAGGCAATTCATTTTGCAAATCGTTGGATACAATTTCGAGAACTTTTGAACCCCATTTTTCCTGATTCGCTTTTTCTGAAATTAATTTTCCAATCGAAAAATACAAACCAAGCATTTCTTTATTTGCCAAAACGGCCACACGATACCTGCTGGCTAAAATAGCCGATTTCAATTGTTTTATAGTTTGCAAATGCGTGTTTTCAATCGTCATATTGGTATTTTTAATAGTTCAACTACACATTCGTATTGATTGACATCAAATATTTTTTGGGTGTGGTGCTAAATTTCTTTTTGAAAGCTGCTATAAAATGACTGCCCGTGCTGTAACCTATTTTCAAACCTACTTCGTTTACATTATAGGAGCCAGAATCTAATAATTTACGGGCAAAATCCATTTTGTAATCAAAAAGAAATCCATAAACCGTATCGCCATAAATTTGCTTGAAACCCATTTTTAGCTTCTTTAAATTCAAACCTATTTCATCAGCGAGCTCCTGCAAACCCGGTGGTTCGGCCATATTGGCAATGATGATTTCTTTGGCTTTTTTGATTTTCATGACATTGTCTTCATCAATCAAAAACGGACATTGCTCTGCATTAGGATCCTCGGTTCTATTAAAATACAAACTCAATAATTCGTATCCTTTGCCTTTGTAATACAGGTTTTTTATGGATGGATGCAGGTTATAATGAAACAATTGACTCAAAACAATCGCCATCGAGGGACTAATATTTCCTTCTTTGTAATATTTTTTGTCTTTATTATCGGCACTCAAAAACGTAATATAGTTGGCCTCGGAAGAGAATAAAGTGTGGAATTTTTTAATCGAAATTATAACTGAAATCACCCAAGAATTTGGCGCCAATGCCAGATTTAGCGGCAATTCCTTTTGCGGATTGTACAAGAGCAACGATTTTTCTTCTTTCAAATCCAAAGCATAATTTCCTTGATTAAAAATGAATTTCGCCGTTCCCTTTAGACTAAAATGAAATTGAATTAAACCACTTCGAACTTCGTGCTCGGCTTGAAAAGTGTCTAAACCATCGTTTTGAAAACGGAGTAGGGTAAAATCATCTTCGACTGTTATAATCTCTTGTGAACTCATAGCGATATTTTTAAATAAAAAAAATGATTTTCAGGAAACCAATTTATTTAGAACGACTCTAAATAAACTTCATTGCAGACCTTGATTTCGTTACAAAAATACTAGTTTTCACGATTAAATAACGATTTAAATTCAAAAAAACATAGAGCGACACAAATAGAACTTCTAGCGTTACTTTTATCAAAAGGATAGTTCTAGTTTTGTTGCACTTTTAGTCAAAGTGTATATATGGAAAATAATCACGGTGCCAAACATCACTATTTCTACGCTGTGGGATTGAGCTATAAAAAAGCCGATGCCGAGGTTAGAGGTAAATTTAGTTTAGATGCTTTAGCCAAAACCCGTTTGCTTGAACAAGCCAAAAACGAAGGAATTCCCAGTTTAATAGTAACTTCAACCTGTAACCGTACCGAAATTTACGGCTACGCAGAACACCCGTTTCAATTAATCAAATTGCTTTGCGAAAACAGCCACGGAACGGTCGAAGAGTTTCAAAAAGTGGCGTATGTTTTAAAAAATCAAGAAGCGATCAATCATATTTTCCGAGTGGGAACGGGATTGGACAGCCAGATTTTGGGCGATTTTGAAATCATAAGCCAACTCAAAAATGGTTTTGCCGAGTCTCGTTCGTTGGGATTAATCAATACTTTTTTGGATCGGTTGCTGAATTCGGTCATTCAAGCCAGCAAAAAAATCAAGAATGAAACCGAAATTAGTTCGGGAGCCACCTCGGTTTCGTTTGCATCGGTGCAATATATTATTAAGAACGTTCCGGATATTGGCAACAAAAATATTTTGCTTTTTGGCACTGGAAAAATTGGACGCAATACCTGCGAAAACCTAGTGAAACATACCAAAAACGAGCACATTACCCTTATTAACAGAACCAAGGACAAGGCCGAAAAATTAGCTGGCAAACTGAATCTTATCGTCAAAGATTACTCGGAACTGCATCTCGAATTGCAAAATGCCGATGTTGTAGTCGTGGCTACAGGCGCACAAAACCCCACGGTTGACAAGGCGATTTTGAATTTGAAAAAACCCATGTTAATTTTGGATTTGTCGATTCCAAAAAACGTCCACGAGAACGTCAAAGAGCTTCAAGACGTTACCCTCATTCATTTAGATCATTTGTCGCAAATGACCGATGAGACATTAGAAAATAGAAAAAAGCACATTCCTGCTGCCGAAAATATCATTGAAGAAATTAAAGAAGAATTTTTGGTTTGGACCAAATCAAGAAAATTTGCTCCCACGATTCATGCGTTGAAAGAAAAGCTAAATGCCATGAAGAAATCGGAATTGGATTTTCAAAGTAAAAAAATTGCTGATTTTAATGAGGAACAAGCAGAGATAATTAGTTCTAGAATCATCCAAAAAATCACTACCCATTTTGCCAATCATTTAAAAGATGATGCCACAATGGTGGACGAAAGCATTGAATGGATTGAAAAAGTTTTTCAAATAGAAGCGAATTCAAAATAATGAGTAAAACAATACGAATAGGAACTCGCGATAGCGAACTCGCCCTTTGGCAAGCCCACACTGTCGAAAAAAAGCTAAACGATCTTGGCTACAAAACCCAAATTATTGCCGTAAAATCGCAGGGAGATATTATTCTGGACAAACCCCTTTACGAACTCGGAATCACCGGCATTTTTACAAAAACACTCGATATTGCTATGCTCAATGGCGACATTGATATTGCTGTACATTCGATGAAAGATGTGCCAACGGCTTTACCTACAGGCATTGTTCAAGCGGCAGTGCTAGAAAGAGCCACAACTTTGGACATTTTGGTTCACAAAGGAAACCTCGATTTTCTGGAAGAAAAAGCAACCATTGCCACAGGAAGTTTGCGTCGTCAGGCGATGTGGTTGAACAAATATCCCAATCATAATGTAGTTGATTTGCGTGGCAACGTGAATACCCGAATGCAAAAACTAACCGAAAACGAGTGGAGTGGAGCTGTTTTTGCAGCTGCGGGATTGGAACGTATAAATCTTAAACCAGAAAATTATATCAATCTCGACTGGATGATTCCCGCTCCCGCACAAGGCGCAATGCTAGTGGTGGCAATGGCTAATGACGAATTTTCGAGACAAGTCCTAAATGAACTCAACGATATTGACACCGAAGTATGTTCCCACATCGAAAGACAATTTCTTAAAACCCTCGAAGGGGGTTGTACCGCACCCATTGGAGCTTTGGCCGTGTTTATAGAAGATGACATTTTGTTTAAAGGTGTATTATTTTCCATCGATGGAAAACAAAAAATCGAAATCGAGAAAACCATTCCAATGCAAGAGTGGAAGAAATTAGGTTTTTATTGCGCCAAGGAAATCCTAGAAAATGGCGGTGCGGAGTTGATGAAAAGTATTAAAGAAAGTTTGAAGAAGTAATTTGAGAAATACTTGAAAATCAGCTTTAAAAAATAACAGTATATTTGTATGGATATAAAAACAGTAAAAGATGAACTACAAAATATCATTCACGGAAAGAGCGATTCTGGCCAAAAAACTCTTATCCAAACAATTGCCAATTACCTTGGAGGAAGCCAAAGAACAAGCACAATGGCTAAAAGCGACAAGCAATACAAACAAAAAGAAACAGCGAACTTAATTGCGTATTGCAACCAAAATAATCTTTGGGTAAATGATAAAGTAAATTTTGATTTATTCATTTCCGAAGGTGCCGAACAAAAAGTGTATATAAAGGATGACAAAACAGTTTACAAGCTAAACGATTCAATATACTACTCAACTTGGCTGGATTATTTTACCAATTTAGCACTCAATAATTATTTTTTTCCTGACACTACGTATTCATTAGTAGGTTTTTGCTTGATTGAACAAACGTTATTTGCTTTGCTAGAACAACCTTTTGTCAAAGCCAATCAACCTACAAATTTAGAGCAAGTAAAAGAGTTTATGGCAAATAATGGTTTTGAAAACACAAGAAATCACGATTATTACAACTCCGAACTAGAGATTATTCTTGAGGACTTACATGACGAAAATGTACTTACTCAAGATGGAATTTTATATTTTATAGACACCGTTTTTTATCTAAAACAATGAAAAATCAAACCAGTATATTA
The DNA here is from genome assembly GCF_007097245.1 of Flavobacterium restrictum. GTDB lineage: Bacteria > Bacteroidota > Bacteroidia > Flavobacteriales > Flavobacteriaceae > Flavobacterium > Flavobacterium restrictum. Next base: position 30,061 of record NZ_VJZT01000018.1, read on the forward strand.
TCCACCAAAACATTGTCCGAGGAGCAAAGGCAAGCTTTTATAGATGCTAAAATTGATGTTTTGGAACAAGATTTCATTGAAATTCAAAACAACAATTTTGAGTTAAAAAGCATTAACCAAAACTTGATTTTTAGCAGTCAGAACGCTATTTTGAGTTTGATGGAGCAACCCAATTGGGCCGTTTTGAAAACCAAAAACGTGTTTTGTGTGGGCATAAAATCCAAAGAATTGTTGGAGCAAAACGGGTTTACGGTCGATGTGTATATGGATTATGCCTCGGAATTGGCAGAAATTATAACCTTGATTTACAACAAAGAAAGCTTTACTTTCTTTAGTGGCAATTTGCGCAAAGAAACCTTGCCAAAAGCACTCAAAGAAGCCAAAATTACTTTTAACGAAATCGAAGCCTATCAAACCAAATTGGCTCCTTTTAAAATAGCAAAGGAAGAAAAATTTGATGGAATCCTGTTTTTTAGTCCATCGGGAGTCGAAAGTTATTTGAAAGACAACAAAATAAAAAACGAAATTTGCTTTTGCATTGGCGAAACCACCGCCGAAGCTTTGGAAAAAACCACCAGAAATATAATAGTTGCCAATCAGCCTTCAGTTGAAAACGTGATTGAAGATGTAATCGAAGAATATAAATAATTCCAAAATAAGCCGTTAGCTTTTAGCTTTTGGCAATAAAATAAATACTAAAACCAGCTAATAGCCAATAGCTAATAGCCAATAGCTAAAAAAATGATAAAGAACGACCTATTTTTAAAAGCACTAAAAGGAGAAACAGTAGAACGTCCACCGGTTTGGATGATGCGTCAAGCCGGAAGATATTTGCCAGAATTCAGAGCATTGCGTGATAAATATGATTTTTTCACTCGTTGCGAAACACCCGAATTGGCAGCAGAAATCACCGTGCAACCCATTCGTATAATTGGACCAGATGCTGCGATTTTGTTCTCGGATATTTTAGTAGTGCCAAGAGCGATGGGAATTCATGTAGAATTGAAGGACAATTTGGGACCCATTATCCCCAATCCAATTCGGACGATGGAGCAAGTAAATCAGGTTTATGTTCCAGATGTTCAGGAAACTTTAGGTTATGTTTTTGATGCCATCAAATTAACCAAACAAATGCTGAACGACGAGGTACCTTTGATTGGTTTCGCTGGTTCGCCTTGGACGATTTTTTGTTATGCTGTGGAAGGAAAAGGTTCTAAAAGTTTTGATACTGCCAAAGGATTTTGTTTTTCTAACCCAATTGCTGCACACACTTTATTGCAAAAAATCACCGATACGACCATTTTATATTTGAAAGAAAAAGTAAAAGCGGGTTGCGATGCCATTCAGATTTTTGATTCTTGGGGCGGCATGCTTTCTCCAGTAGATTATCAAGAATTCTCTTGGAAATATATTAACCAAATCGTGGATGCCTTGGCAGAAATTACGCCAGTGATAGTTTTCGGAAAAGGATGTTGGTTTGCCCTTGGCGAAATGGGAAAAAGTAAAGCTTCTGCACTTGGAGTAGATTGGACTTGTTCGCCTAGAAATGCTCGTTATTTGTCTGGTGGCAATGTGACTTTACAAGGGAATTTTGATCCATCGAGATTGTTATCGCCAATTCCAACCATCAAGAAAATGGTGCACGAAATGATTGACGAATTCGGAACTGACAGGTATATTGCCAATTTGGGTCACGGGATTTTACCTAATATCACTGTGGATCACGCAAAAGCGTTTGTGGATGCGGTGAAAGAGTATAGAAAGCACTAGTTTAAGTTAGCAGAGTATTTCCTGCAAGGTTTTTTTCAAACCTTGTAGGTAGGTATGTTTGAGAACACCATCCAAAAAATAACACCTACAAGGTTTGAAAAAACCTTGTAGGATTGCGAAACTAAATAGGAGTAACTTTCTAGAAAAAAACATTTCAATGTGTTTTGTTAGGTATTTCCTACAAGATCTTTTTTGGACATTGTAGGTATCTTTAAAATATCGGGTTAAGAATAATACTAACACCTACAAGGTTTGAAAAAACCTTGTAGGAGAAACAACCAAATTTTAGGACTATGAAATTAGAAGTTTTAGAAAAAGAGGGTTTTTATCATATTTATAATAGAGGAATAAATGGCTGTTTAATTTTCGAAAATGATGAAAACAAAAAATTCTTTCTGAAACAATTTTCAAAATATCTATTGGGTAAAATCTCAATATTTGGGTATTGTTTGATGGATAATCATTTTCATTTGATTATTCGATTAAATGATGAAGAAAAAATAGTTACACAGGCTTTTTCTAATTTTTTTAATTCCTATGTAAAGGCTTTTAATAAAGAAATTGATAGAACTGGAAGTCTTTTTGAAAAACATTTCAAAAGAATAAAATTGAAAGATGAAGAATATTTGAAGCAACTAATATTGTATGTCCATTTAAATCCGAAGCATCATTTAGATTTAAAATTCGAGGAATATAAGTATTCATCCTATCAGGCTTTCGTTTCGAATAAAGAAACAAAAATTGAAAGAGAAGAAGTATTGAGATTGTTTGGAGGTTTACAAAATTTCGTTTTTTGTCATAATCAGAAAAATGATATTTTAACTGAAAAACATACTTTTGAGTAATGAGATTCTCCTGCAAGGTTTTTTTCAAACCTTGTAGGTATGTTTGAAAAACATACTTTTGAGTAATGAGATTCTCCTGCAAGGTTTTTTTCAAACCTTGTAGGTTT
>NZ_VJZT01000018.1:32879-57240 GCF_007097245.1 Flavobacterium restrictum
AACCTTGTAGGTATGTTTGAAAAACATACTTTTGAGTAATGAGATTCTCCTGCAAGGTTTTTTTCAAACCTTGTAGGTTTGTTTGAAAAACATTGAGTTAAAGAGTAATACCTACAGGGTTTGAAAAACATACTTTTGAGTAATGAGATTCTCCTGCAAGGTTTTTTTCAAACATTGTAGGTAAGTTTGAAAAACATTGAGTTAAAGAGTAATACCTACAAGGTTTGAAAAACATACTTTTGAGTAATGAGATTCTCCTGCAAGGTTTTTTTCAAACCTTGTAGGTATGTTTGAAAAACATTGAGTTAAAGAGTAATACCTACAAGGTTTGAAAAAAACCTTGCAGGATAACATGTAATAATTAAAATGCTGAACAAAGGCTTACGAGATCAGGAAAGTATTCGAATTGACAACATTCTAAAGGTGTTGCATTCACTGACTTTTGTTCCTAAATTCTGGAATTTAGGAGACATTCTTTCGCTTGAAAATGAATTAAAAGATTTGGGAATGAATGTAGAAAGTCTACGTGATTTTGACGAAAAGCAATTGATTTCTCATTTGGAACGTCTTCATCTTGATTGGAATCATTTCGAGATATTTGCCGATTTTTTAATCGCGATTTCGAAAGAAAGTCAATTTAATTTTTCTGAAAAAGCCATTGCCATTTACGATTATGTTCAACAGGAAAGCAAGGTTTTCTCTTTTGGAATTTTTAATAAGACAGCTGCTACAAAAGTAAATTTATAATGAAAAATAAATTCTACCAATATATACAAAATCTTCAAGACCAAATCGTTGCTGGATTAGAAGCAGTCGAAGGTCAAGCCAAATTCCGTGAAGACATTTGGGATCGTCCAGAAGGTGGCGGCGGAAGAACACGAGTTATAGAAAACGGAAACGTAATCGAAAAAGGCGGCGTAAATATTTCGGCAGTTCACGGAAAATTACCAGAAGCCATGCAAAAAATGTTCAATGTTGGTGAAGCCGATTTTTTTGCCTGCGGATTGAGTTTGGTAATTCATCCTAAAAACCCAATGGCGCCAACAGTTCATGCCAATTGGCGTTATTTTGAAATGTATGATGATAACGGAAACGTAATCAATAGTTGGTTTGGTGGTGGACAAGATTTAACACCGTATTATTTATTTGAAGAAGATGCCATTCATTTTCATCAAACTTGTAAAACAGCTTGCGACAAACATAATCCAGAATTTTATCCAAAATATAAAAAACAATGCGATGCCTATTTCTGGAACGCTCATAGAAATGAAGCTCGTGGACTTGGCGGATTATTTTTCGATTATTGCAAAGCAACCGAAGATATGAAAATGCAGGATTGGTTCAATTTTGTAACCGAAGTTGGAAATAGTTTTCTTGAAGCTTATGTTCCAATTTTAGAAAAAAGAAAAGAGTTGCCTTATACTCCAGCACAACGAACTTGGCAAGAAATCCGTCGTGGTCGTTATGTAGAATTCAATTTAGTTCATGACAAAGGCACACTTTTCGGACTAAAAACCAACGGAAGAATTGAAAGTATTTTGATGAGTTTGCCGCCAAATGTGCAATGGGTTTACGATCATCATCCAGAAGTTGGTAGCGAAGAAGAGAAATTAATAGCTGTATTAGAAAATCCTAAAAATTGGATTGCAGATTGATGATTAACGATTTTTGATTTACTACGTCTGTTCGCTATCGCTCGAGTCAGATTTTCTGTCATCAACAATTTTTTTTTTAAATCATAAATCAGTAATCTCTAATCTAAAATCATAAATCAAATGTTCCCATTACAAAGAGGTAGAAGATTACGCGTCAACGAATCCATTCGTTCTTTAGTTCGCGAAACTACATTAAGTCCGCAAGATTTTATGTTCCCAATGTTCATTGCCGAAGGCGAAAACTACAAAGTTGAAATTCCATCAATGCCAGGGATTTTTCGTCGTTCGATAGATTTAACGGTTGAGGAAGTCAAAGAAATTTTTTCTTTAGGCATTCGTGCCGTAAACATTTACGTAAAAGTTGACGAATCGCTAAAGGACAATGCCGGAACCGAAGCTTGGAATCCCAACGGATTGATGCAACAAGCCATTCGAGCCATCAAAACCGCTTGCCCAGAAATGATTGTGATGCCCGATGTGGCTCTCGATCCCTATTCTATTTACGGTCACGACGGAATTATTACCAACGGCGATGTCGAAAACGATGCCACCAACGATGCACTCGTAAAAATGGCCGTTTCGCACGCCCAAGCCGGAGCCGATTTTGTAGCGCCATCCGATATGATGGACGGGCGTGTCCTGCGTTTGCGCCAAGGATTGGACGCCGCAGGTTTTCACAATGTGGGCATTATGAGTTATTCGGCTAAATATGCGTCGGCATTTTACGGGCCATTTCGGGATGCTTTGGGCAGTGCACCCAAAGATGACGATGTAGCGGTGCCAAAAGACAAAAAAACCTACCAAATGGATTATGCCAACCGCATCGAAGCCATCAAAGAAGCCCTAATGGACGTCGAAGAAGGTGCCGATATGGTGATGGTAAAACCCGGAATTGCCTATCTCGACATTGTTCGCGAAGTAAAAAATGCCGTGAATGTTCCCGTAACCGTTTTTCACGTTTCAGGCGAATATACCATGATCAAAGCCGCTGCCCAAAGGGGCTGGCTCGACAATGACGCCATTATGATGGAACAATTAATGTGTATCAAACGAGCGGGAGCAAGCCTAATTTCGACTTATTTTGCCAAAGAAGCCGCCATCCTTTTAAACAAATAAAAAATGAAAAAAATCCTAATTAGTGCAGTAATGCTCATGCTAGTTTCCTGCAAAAAAGAAAGCCAAGAACCCGTTGGAACAAACCAAACAACCACCCCAACTGCTAACGAAGGAATGGCTGCCGAAACCAAAACACCCGAAGTTTTAGGAAAAGAAATCTTCGAAGGCAAGGGCAATTGCATCGCCTGCCACCAAGTTGATCAAAAAGTAATTGGCCCCAGTTTGCAAAACATCGCCCAAGTCTATAAAGCCCAAAACGGCAATATTGTGGCGTTCTTGAAAGAAGAAGCAAAACCACTAGTTGACCCAACCCAATACGAGGTAATGAAAGCTAATTTTGCAGTTACAAAAACTTTCTCGGACGACGAATTAACAGCCGTTGAAGCCTATATTTATTCGAATTTAAAATAATTGATACGCAATCAGGAGCTGTTTCCTGCTGTCCACTATATCTTTTCCTGGCTAAAGAAGCCAGAAAAAGGATGCCGTTCCCATCAGGGCTGGGGCATTCGTTTTCATAAAAACTACAGCTATCAAAAATCCATTTCAAAAGACCCATTAGTATGATAAACAAAAAAGTGGTCAGTGTACAAGAAGCATTGCAAGGAATCGAAAACGGAATGACACTCCTACTTGGTGGTTTTGGGCTCTGTGGCATTCCCGAAAACGCCATTGCCGAGTTGGTTCGAAAAGAAACCAACAATTTAACCTGTGTTTCCAATAATGCTGGCGTAGACAACTTTGGACTCGGATTATTGTTGCAAAAAAAACAAATCAAAAAAATGATTTCGTCCTACGTAGGCGAAAATGCCGAATTTGAACGCCAAATGCTCTCTGGCGAACTCGAAGTAGATTTAATTCCACAAGGCACATTAGCCGAACGCTGCCGTGCAGCACAAGCTGGAATCCCCGCTTTTTTTACACCCGCAGGCTATGGAACCGAAGTGGCTCAAGGCAAAGAGTCTAGAGAATTCAACGGCAAAATGTACCTTTTAGAATATGCTTTTCAAGCTGATTTTTCTATTATCAAAGCCTGGAAAGGCGACACCGCAGGAAATCTAATCTTCAAGGGAACGGCTCGAAATTTTAATCCTTGTATGGCAGGAGCCGCCAAAATCACCATCGCCGAAGTAGAAGAATTAGTCGAAGCAGGAACACTCGATCCCAATCAAATTCACATTCCCGGAATATTTGTGCAACGCATTTTTCAAGGAGAAAAATATGAAAAGAGGATTGAGCAACGTACAACTAGAAAAAGAGATTAACTTGACTAATTATTTAAATCTATAAAGATCAATTATGAAAACACAAAAAAGGCTAATGCTAAGTTTATTGGTTATTTTTACTTCTTCATACAGTTTTGCTCAAACTGTAAAAGAATTTAATGATAATGGAATGACAAAAGCAAAAGCCAACGATTACAAAGGTGCAATACTTGAATATGACAAAGCAATTCAATTGGATTCTACAAAATCTGTAATATATTATAACCGTGCTATTTCAAAAACTAAACTAAAAGATGCGAATGGTGCAATTTCAGATTATACAAAGTCAATAAATTTAAATAACGACCCAAACACTTATTACGCTCGTGCCTTAATGAAGATTGAATTATCAGATTATAAAGGTTCTTTAGAAGATTTAGATAAATCATTTGAGGCAAAGAAAACATCCTCTGCTTTTTATTTCCTAAGAGGTTCTTGCAAATTTCTATTAAAAGATTATAATTCTTCTATGGATGATTTAAATAAAGCAATTGAATTAAAAGATGATAATGCAAAAGCCTATTTTTCAAGAGCTCAAGTGGAATCTATATTAAAACAAACTGATAAAGCTTGCATTGATTTTAAAAAAGCAAAAGAACTTGGCTATTTAAAAGCCGAAGAGTTTATAATTAAATATTGTAATTAAAGAAGCAAATTATGGCACTTAATAAAGAACAAATAGCCAAACGAATTGCCCAAGAAGTCAAAGATAAATACTTTGTAAACCTAGGAATAGGCATTCCAACTTTGGTGGCAAATTACATCCCCGAGGGAATTGAAGTCGAATTTCAGAGTGAAAATGGTATTCTAGGAATGGGTTCTTTTCCATTTGAAGGCGAGGAAGATGCGGATTTAATCAATGCGGGTAAGCAAACCATTACGGTCTTGCCAGGCGCTTCTTTCTTTGACTCGGCAACCAGTTTTGGAATGATTCGTGGACAACACGTTGATTTAACCATTCTTGGCGCTATGGAAGTTGCCCAAAATGGCGATATTGCCAACTGGAAAATCCCGGGAAAAATGGTCAAAGGAATGGGTGGCGCTATGGATTTAGTCGCATCGGCAGAGAACATTATCGTGGCCATGATGCACGTAAACAAAGCGGGCGAATCTAAAATTCTAAAAAAATGTACCCTGCCCTTAACAGGTGTTGCTTGTGTCAAAAAAATTGTAACCGAATTAGCCGTATTGGCCATCACTCCTCAAGGATTCCAACTCTTGGAGCGTGCGCCTGGTGTTTCTATCGAACACATCATTGCTTCCACCGAAGCGGATTTAATCATAAAAGGCGAAATCCCCGAAATGAGAATTGATTAAAACAAAAGAATCTCACTAAAGTCAATTCTAAATTTGGTCAACCTTTTGGGTGTCGTTTATTGTTAATCTCTTTTTTTAGTTTAATTTGCTCTCTTTTAGAACCATACCCTTTTAAAATAAGCAACTATGAACGACTCCTACTTTTTACCTTTGGTTATAAAAAATAACTATTACAGGCTTTTGCTGCTGCTAACAATCCTTTCGAGCTCACATTTGTTTGCGCAACGTGGGTATTATGACGCTCCTTATAAACGTTACGAAGCAGATGCGGCTATGCTAACCAATGATGCTGCTGTAACTTCAAAATCATTTGCGCAAGCGGACTTACAATCAGAAGCATCCAATCAACAATGTGTCACTTTAGCTACAAACAACGCTACTCTAGAATGGACGATTCAGGAGACTGCTGACGGAATTGTTATTCGCTATAGCGTGCCTGACGGTCAAGAAGCTGCCATTGGTATTTATGAAGGAACGACCAAAATTACTTCTTTGGTACTTACTGCTACTTGGTCATGGGAATCGCTTTGGAACAATGGAAATCCAAATAATGTAGGAATCACCAATAAAAATGCTAAAATGCGTTTTGACGAAGTACGGTACAAGCTCCCTAAAGCGATACCTGCTCTTGGAACTTTAAAAATAGTTAGAGAAAGTGGTACTCCAAACATTGATTTCGTTGAGTTAGAATCCATTCCAGTGGCGATTACTCCGCCCCTAGACGCCATAACCTATTCTGGAAACGGGAGCGACTTGCAATCCTTTATCGATGCCAATGGAGGAAAAAAAATATTTCTGCCAGCCGGTATTTATGCTGTAAATAGAGAACTTTATTTTGGTAACAACAACACTTCGTTGCTAGGAGCTGGAATGTGGTATACGCAAATTAATTTTACTAACAGGAGTTCTAATAATGGCGGTTTACGAGCCAATGCAACGGATATTTCATTCGCTGATCTTTATTTAACAACCCATTCAACTTCCAGAAGTAATTCTTATAAAGCCATAAATGGTGTGTTTACAACTAATTCGAGTATTACAAATATATGGGCAGAACATTTTGAATGTGGTGCTTGGATTGCGCAATATAATAGTGGAGGTCCCGCAACAGCAACTAGTTTTACGGTTTCTAATTGTCGTTTTAGGAACAACTATGCCGATGGAATCAATCTTTGCAAAGGAACTTCGAATGCCATTGTGGAGCATTGTAATTTTAGAAATAATGGCGATGATGACCAAGCTATTTGGTCAGCAAATGGATTAGAATGCAGCAACAATACCTTTCGATACAACACTTCCGAAAATTGTTGGAGAGCAGCTGGACTCGCCATTTATGGGGGCAAAAACAATAAAGCTTATAATTTAATCATTAAGGACAATCTCGAAGCGGGAATTCGAATTAGTAATAATTTTGATGGCGTTGGTTTTAATGCATTAGGAACTCACGAAATACACGACATAACAATTACGGCTTGTGGCACTTTCAATGATTTATACAACAATCCAGTTGCTGCGATAGACATTTTTAGTGCTGCCAATGCGGGAACACAAGTAAAAAACATATCGTTTTCTAACATGGATATTATTGATTCCAAAAACGATGCAATTGCCATCCAAAAAAAAGCTGGTGATGGGATTTATGCCCTTTCGTTTGAAAACATAACCTCCAATGGAACTGGCAAAGAATATCCAAACAATAATGCAGGCAATAGCAATTGGGGAAGAGGCTATCATGTGCTTATTGCTAGCGCTCCCAATGGCAACGGTACGTATTGCAATATGGTGTATTCTAATCGAGGTGGCAACGCAACAACCGATGAAAACACTACAGGAAAAGGCACTTTTAGCTGGACAAAACCGTCTTCCTGTTCTGAACTGGGTGTGGAAGACTTTAATTCAAAATCCGTTTTGATATACCCGAATCCATCTCGTAATAATTGGAATTTTTATTCCGCAAACGAGGATATAAACAGCATTCAATTGGTTGATTTGTCTGGAAAAATAGTTTGGTCTTCCTTGCGTGTTAGCAAAACAATAAGTATGGATACAACAAGTTTACCTAGTGGTATTTATGTTGCCAAAATAACTACTGAATCTACAACTAAAACCTATAAATTAGTAAAAAAATAATTCCACAAAAAAGTGTTTCTAAACAAAAAAAGAAACTACAAGAGTTTCTTTTTTTGTTAATATGGTATGGCATTTTTCTAAAAAAATCAGTGTTTTAACTCCATAGATTACAAATTCATTCCACCCGAAACTTCAATGCGTTGTCCATTTACCCATTTGGCATCCTCGGAGCATAAAAAAGCAACTACACCGCCAATATCATCAGGCAAACCTACACGCCCTAAAGCGGTCAACGATGAAACAAGCTGATTGAGTTGCTCGTTGTCGCGAACAGCACCACCACCAAAATCCGTTTCGATAGCTCCCGGAGCTACAACATTTACCCGGATTTGGCGATCCCCAAATTCCTTTGCTTGATATCTTGTCAAGGTTTCTATTGCTCCTTTCATACTCGCATAAGCTGCGTATCCTGCGAATGAAAATCGAGTTAATCCTGACGAGATATTTACAATTCCGCCACCATCATTCATAACATTTAAGGCTTTTTGAGTCAACAAAAACGGCCCTTTGAAATGAATAGCAACCATAGTATCCAATTGATTTTCGGAGGTTGTAGCAATGCTTTCGTGGATACCAATCCCTGCATTGTTGATTAAAAAATCGATTTTATCTGTACCAAAAGTGCTTTGCAATGCCGCAACCGTGTCTTGAAAAAAAGTATCAAAACTACTGGATTCTGCAACATTCAGTTGAATGGCAACTGCTTTTTGCCCCAGTTTTTCGATCTCGGTTACTACTGCTTGGGCTTCGTCTTTTTTGCTGTGGTACGTCAGCACTATGTCTAGTCCTTTTTTGGCAAGACTCAATGCCATGTTTTTGCCTAATCCACGACTTCCTCCTGTAACTAATGCTATTTTATTTTTCATCTTATCATTTTGTTTTAAATTAATACCGCAAAATTACTTTAGGTACAAAGACTGACAGTTGCGAATTTCAATCCAGAGTTTGCAAAATTCAAATCAAACCATTTTAAACCCGAAAAAACATAGGAGACAAAGCCGTTTGTTTTTTGAAAAAATTAGAAAAATGAGCCAACTCTTCAAATCCTAATGAATACGCAATTTCAGAAATATTCCAATCCGTTTCTTTCAATAAAATTTTGGCTTCTTGAATCAATCGTTCACTAATTAATTGGCTGGTGGTTTTACCTGTGTTTTCTTTTAAAACTTTATTCAGATGATTGACGTGAATGGACAAACGATCTGCAAAATCTTTGGCCGACTTTAATTCTAATCGTTGGTGAGGCGACTCAATTGGGAATTGTCTTTCGAGTAGCTCGACAAATAATGACGAAACTCGAGCGGCCGAATTGTGCTTGGAATACAAAGCGGTTACGGGTTGCAACTTTTGTCCAAAATGAATTAGCTCCGCCACATAATTCCGTATCAAGTCGTATTTATATACATAATCCGAATTGATTTCTTGGTGTATTTTACTGAAAATCAAATCAATTACAGCAGCTTCTTCTTCTGTTAACTGAAAAACAGGATAACCGTCCGTTTGAAAAATAGGCAATTTATCCAAGACGATTCCAATTTTATCTTTAGACAAAAAAGCACTAGTAAAAACACAAAAATGCCCCGATTGTTGCGTATCTAAAGGAAGGTAGTTGTATGGGATTTTGGGCGTTGCAAACAAAAGGGCGCTTTGTTCAATAGCGATGGTACGATCCGCATATTCGACTCTGTTTTTACCTCGAATCAAACTTATTTTGTAGTAGGCTCTACGGTCGTACGGCATGTTGCAGAGTCCTTTTCTTTCATAAAGCTCTTTGATGCTAAAAACATTGAAATGTCCTATTTCTTTTTGAATTCCGTTGGGCAATAAGGCATTACAGTCTGTAAAATTAGCTCCTGATATTTCTTCGTAAAACTCGTCTATTGATTTTGATTTCATTGGAAGTGAATTTGTAAAAATCAAATATAAAACAAAAATTTCAAACAAAAAGAGTTTGTGTTTTAAAACAGGGCGTTCGCTTTTAAAACAATTGTAAATAAAAAAAACCATACCGCAGATTGCTATTAATGCCATTTGGGAAATTTATTCCTAACTCGAAAAAAAGTCTAATTGTGTTTGAATAAAAAAACATCAAACTACCTTCACAAACAAATTGCTGGCGATTTTATTCGAAATGGTTAATTCCCGATTATCGACTTTTATTTTGATAGACAAATCGAAGTCTTCTTTGGATAAAAATTCAATTTTTGAGCCCAAAGCGATGGCTTGTTTGTCCAGGTATTTTAGGAAATCGGCAGAGGAATCTTTTACGCCCACGCAAATTCCGGTTTGATTTTGAAGGAGTTCGGAGAGCAATTGTTTTTCGACTTTTACCATTTTTCCGTTGCGATCCGGAATGGGGTCCCCGTGTGGATCTTCGGTAGGATTGCCTAGAAAATCATCAAGTTTATTGATGAGTTTTTCGGATTTGATGTGTTCTAATTGTTCGGCAATATCGTGCACCTCATCCCAAGAAAAATCAAGTTTTTCGACCAAGAAAACTTCCCACAAACGGTGTTTTCTCACAATCATTTTTGCCGATAATTTTCCCTTCTCTGTTAGCGAAACGCCTTGGTATTTGATGTAATTAACCAAATCTTTTTCGGCTAATTTCTTGAGCATATCCGTTACCGATGAAGCTTTGGTTTCCATCATTTCGGCGATGGCATTCGTAGAGACTTCGGCATCCGAAATTGCCGTGAGATGGTAAATTGATTTGAGGTAATTCTCTTCTGAAAAAGTCATTTTGATTTTTGATTGCTTCGCCTGTTCGCCTTTTGGGCTCGAGTGCAGATTAACGATTTTTGATTTTTAAAAATCTTGTTATAAATTCACTTCTTTTAATTTTTGTTTCATTTTTGGGCTTAAGTAATAACCACCTGTTTTTGAAGCCTCTCCTCTAAATTCAATCAAACCAGAAGAACTCAATAATTTCAAATAGCGCTCCATACTTTTTTCGGAAAATAATGTAATTTTAGAATATTCAGGAACTCTCCTTCCCTCATTTGTATGAATTGTAAAAACAATACTAGTTAGTTTTTTTAAAAGTACTTTACCAAGACTAACTATTTCTTGGCTTATTACACCCTCAATTTTTTCATTTACTCCCTCAGTTTTGAAATTTACTCCCTCAGTTTTGAGATTTACTCCCTCAGTTTTGGGATTTACTCCCTCAGTTTCCTCAAAATCTGGCAAAGGCAAAATAGTTTTAAAAACAGTTCCCTCAATAAATTGAGGTTTGATAGAAGTCTGGGTATATTTTTCGACCAAAACACTGGTATTCAAAACACCAGAACCCAATTCGTCAACCCGTCCTAGTTGAATAAAAAATTTGGCAATAGTAGGGTTTTTGGCAAATGGTGCAAAAGTAGTACTATCAATCACTCCCGATCCATGCGGATTGTTGGCGTTTTCGAGTATCATTTCACTTTTTTTGATGACCATTGTACAGGGATGAGCATTCGTATATTCGCGATGCACCAAGATATTGGCAATAACCTCACGAAATATTTGGGTTCGCAAACTCACCCTTTGATCCCCTTTTAAATAAAAACTATCGGACAAATGTTTAGCAATAAATTCCATCAATAATTCATAGGATTCTATGAGGTTGGTTTGCACATACAAACGGTCGTCGTATCGGTTTAGGTCTTTTACTCTGACCAAGGCATCGGTTTTGTAGTGCGGAACAATTTGTTGAATAACGACATCCTTTCCCAACAACAAAGCTGCCGCCAAAGTGTATCCTTCTTCACCAGTTTGGAAATCTTTTTTCCACAAACCCGCCACTTCTAGTAAATGAATGTCAGTTAAGACAAGCCAAGGATGATCGGGATTGTTACTCCTAATTAAATTGCGGATTTTAGGAAATAAAGTGGTCTTAAAATCTTCAAATTTAAGATACGGATAAATGGTGTTTTCAGTATAATAATTTCGTTTGCTGTTGTATAATTCGGCTATTCGGTTGGGTTGCGTGATTTTGAAATCGCCATCATCGCTTCGGTCAAAAACCGTATTTGCCGTTTTGTGTACTTGAGAACTTGCTGGTACTTGTATGTAAATAATAATTTTGCCGTTTAGAATGTGCTTTTGCGGATGCAAAATAAAAGGCGGGTCTATTTTTTGAGTATTGTTGGATAAATTAACTAAATCGCTTATCATTTTGTCACACGCTGTTGCGCTAACTCCCATTATTTCGCCAATATCATTTATCCCCAAAAAAATATTGCCACCGCTGCGATTGAGCATCGCACAAATGGTTTCAAATAAATTAGAAGGCAATTCCGCTTTAGCTTCTTTAAACTCTAAAGTGCTATTTTCTCTTTGTTTTAGTAATCTATTGACCCGTTCTAAACTCATTGTCAATTTATTTTTTCACAATCAACAAAGGTATCGAAATTTTGTGACGCAATTTGTCGACTGTGGTCCCAAAAAGCAAATCTTTCATGCCCGTGTGCCCGTGTGTGCCCATGACTAAAATATCAAAATTACCTTTGTTTACAATTTTTGGGAGAATGGTGTTGGGTTTACCAAAACCCAGTTCTGTTTTGACATGAAATCCTTTTTCGCAAAACATGGTTTTGTATTCCAGCAATAATTTTTCGTCAATTGTGGTTTCGTGATCCGCAACATGCTTGCCATACATAAGCGCACCAACGGTTTCTACGACATGAATCAAGGTGTATTTCGCTTCTTTTCCTCCCATATTAAAGGCGTAATTGATGGCATTTTCATCGGCAAAAGAAAAATCTACTGCAATGGCAATGTTCTTTTGCGAATGCGCCACCGTTTTAGAAAATTGCAACACCATATTGTGTGGCGAATGGTTGTGAATGTCCAGTTTTGCTTTAGAAATAAAAGGCCGAACTACGATATAAAGCAACAAAACAAGAAATCCAAACGCCAATGGAACAACCGTTAACCAAAGAATTATAGGATTATTAGAAGCAGTTAACCATCCAGAAATTTGGTCAAAAACCAATTTTGCGTTGAGCGAAACAATAATCAAAGCCACGATCCAAGAGGCAACTTGAGTGGTTTTGCTAATATGAAAACCGTTCATTTTAGACTTATCGCTCACAAAATGAATCAGCGGAATTATAGCAAAACCCAATTGTAAACTCAAAATCACTTGACTCAAAATCAGCATTTTTCCCGTAACACTTTCCCCATAAATTAGGATTACAATTACCGCTGGAACAATGGCTATTAAACGTGTAATAATGCGTCGTACCCAAGGTTGCATCCTGAAATTTAGGTAGCCTTCCATTACAATTTGTCCAGCCAATGTTCCCGTTATGGTTGAGCTTTGTCCCGCAGCAATCAAGGCAACGGCAAACAATATGGGTGCCCATTTGGTTCCTAAAAGTGGGGCCAGAAAACGGTGTGCATCCTGAATTTCGGCAACTTCGAACATGCCGTTTTTATAAAATGTGGCTGCTGCCAAAATCAAAATAGCGGCATTTACAAAAAAAGCCAAGTTCAAAGCAATCGTCGAATCGATCAAATTGTATTTCAACGCTTGCTTGATTCCTGTGGTACTGCGATCAAATTTGCGGGTTTGCACCAAGGACGAATGCAAGTATAAATTATGCGGCATGACCGTAGCCCCAATAATTCCAATGGCAATATACAACGCATCCGAATTGGGCAAGGAAGGAACCAGCCCTTTCAAGATACTTCCCACTTCTGGCTGGGCAAAAATCATTTCAAAAATAAACGAAAAGCCTATAATCATGACCAAGGCAATGATAAAAGCTTCCATTTTTCGGATGCCTTTATTGATAAGAAAAAGCAACAAAAAAGTATCCAAAACCGTCAATAGCACTCCCTCAATTAACGGAATATGGAACAATAAATTTATCCCAATCGCCATTCCCAGCACTTCGGCAAGATCACAGGCGGCGATGGCGACTTCGGCAAGAAAATACAGTATATAATTGACAAATGGCGAATAGGTTTCACGCGAGGCTTGCGCAAGATCCCGCTGGGTCACAATTCCCAATCGAGCACTTAAACTCTGTAGCAACAACGCCATGAGGTTGCTCATGAGCAACACCCAAATCAAAGCATAGCCAAATTGGCTTCCGCCAGCAATATCAGTCGCCCAATTCCCTGGATCCATATACCCCACACTTACCAAATAAGCGGGACCCAAAAAAGCGAGTATTTTGCGGAAAGCAGTGGTTTTATTTTGTGTCGAAACCGATTGGTTGACCTCTTCAAGAGATTTGTTCATGGTTGAAATTGAATTATAAAGACAAATATAATACTAAAATTAGTTTTTACAAATTTAATTTTTAGATTTGTCTAAAAATAATTTAAAATAAATCTAAAATGAAATTAAAAATTCTAATTATTACTGCTATTTTATTGTTCCAAAGCAAAGCTGTTGCACAAGATTTTCCTGCCATTCAAACCGACAGACCCGACCAAACCGAATGTCCGTTTATAACACCAAAAGGCTATTTGCAGTTTGAAAATGGATTTTCCTATGAAAAAACAACAGCCAATACCTCCCAAATAACAGCACCCACTATTTTGACAAAATTGAGGATAAACGATCATTTCGAACTGCGACTGATAACCGAATTGGTGCTCGAAAAAGAGTTTTCGAACCAAATTTCAGGTATAAAACCAATCTTGATAGGATTTAAAACGAGACTTTGGCAAGAAAAGGGATTGCTCCCAACAACCTCATTTATTGCACATATTGCCATTCCAAAATGGGGAACCCAAAAGTTTCAAATGCCGTATTACGCTCCAGAATTTCGCTTCACGATGCAGCACACCATTAGCCCGAAACAATCCATAAGTTACAATCTTGGTGCCGAGTGGGACGGCGTAACTGCGGCACCCACTTTTGTGTACACCCTAACTACGGGCTATTCCCTTTCGGAAAAAATAAGTGCTTATGTGGAATTATATGGTTTTATACCGCAACTAGAAAAACCGGATCATCGGCTGGATGCGGGACTGAATTACGGTTTTAATCCCAATCATCAGTTGGATATTTCTGGCGGATTAGGATTGTCTGCCACCTCGCCTGACTATTTTGTTTCTTTGGGCTATTCGTTTCGATTTAAACTTTAAAATAGCTATTTTTGAAGCATGAATGCAGCACAAGACCACCATTTTGATTACATTTTTGCAGGCGCTGGATTGGCGGCTTTGATGACCGTTTACAAAATGATTTTGTCGGGTAATTTTAGCGATAAAACCATTTTGATTTTGGATGAAAATCCAAAAAAAACCAATGATAGAACCTGGTGTTTTTGGTCAGAAAAGGATAGTATTTGGGATGCGGTAGTTTCAAAAAAATGGGATTCGGCTTGGTTCGCCAATGCCAATTTTGACCGAAGTTTAGCCTTACAGCCCTACCGTTACAACCGCATTCGAGGAATTGATTTTTACAATCAGTTATTGCATTTGATTGCAAAACAGGAAAACATCCTTTTTAGCACTCAAAAAGTAACCGCTATTGAAGAAACGGAACATCGTATTTTTGTAAAATCGACTGCTAATTCCTATACTTGCGACCGTCTTTTTAATAGCATTTACAATCCCATTACTGCCGAAAACCAGTCGAAATATCCGGTTTTACAACAACATTTTGTTGGGTGGTTTATCAAGAGCGAAGAGGCTGTTTTTAACCCAGAGCAAGCCACTTTTATGGATTTTTCGGTAGCCCAAAAAGGGAATACTCGATTTATGTATGTTTTGCCCACTTCAAAAACCGAAGCTTTGGTCGAATATACGTTGTTTTCACATCACCATTTAGAAATGATTGAATACGAAACCGAAATTCAAAAATACCTCGAAAAGCTGGGAATTACGAGTTACGAAATAACCGAAAAAGAGTGCGGAAGCATCCCAATGACGTGTTTCCCTTTTTGGAAAAAAAACACCCAAAAAGTACTACATATTGGTACAGCTGGCGGTTGGACCAAAGCAAGCACGGGGTATACGTTTAAAAATGCGGATAAAAAATCAAGTGCATTAGTTTCGTTTCTTCAAACCGAAACTGATTTTAGAACGTTTCACAAAAAGACCAAATTTTGGTTTTATGATTTAATTTTTCTAGACGTTTTAGATAAAAATAATGAATTAGGGTCGGGTGTTTTTTCGGCTTTATTCCAAAAAGGAAATCCTGCATTAATATTTAAATTTCTAGACGAAGAAACTACTGTTCTCGAAGACCTTCGGGTGATTTTAAAATGTCCCAAAAAGCCTTTTATACGTGCTTTTTTGAGGATACTCTTTCGATTTTAATCGCATCCAAGTAGTATTTTCAAAACAGTATTCTTTTGACTGAATGTAACGATTATTAATTATACCAATAACGTAAATATAATAGTCCAGTTGTCAGTTCAGGAGCCGTCTAGAACCATTAAAGCGTCTCTACTCCACCCGATATGACAAAACTATTAGACAATTTCACAAACTGTACAAGTATTGTTTTTAATTTTTAAAGACTATCAGTACAAAAAAAATAGAATAGCGGTATCAAAAAAAGTCTTTTATTTTTTTTGATACCTTTCAAGCATCTACAAGAAGTATCAAAAATCCTATAAACTACTCGTTCTCAAAGCTAAAGTAAAAAGTTATCCAACTATAACGTTATAGTTGTTGTATTTTTTAGGAGGTTAATTTTATGTTAAGTTATTATATTAAGTTTGGAATTATTACAATAATAAATGAAGCCCCCTAATTTTATATAATACCTAATTCCATTATGGAAAATATTATCGTTAAAATAGTACGAATATCTCAAAATTTAAAGTTGCCTTACCTTGCTCTTTCCATATTATATGCAGTTTTGGGCGTAAATGGGTATGGGCAAACGTATTTAACAAAAAACAATTATTTCAAAACAGTATTACTCGCTTTATTGTTGTTTTTATCAATGGGAGGATTTGCGCAACCACCTAGCATGAGCGTTAATACAGACTGTAATGGAACTTACTCCAATAAGGTAATGACTCAAGTTGGAGCTGGGAATAATAATCTCGTGTTTTTTTACAGAGAAGCCGCAAGTAGCACTACTACTTCTGGAACAAAATTCTATCAATTTAATTCAGATGGATACAACAATCGATGGGAATTAACCACACCAACGTACAACACAACTTCGACTGCAATATGGAGTGCTGGAGGTTATAATGCTGGTATAAAAATGGGAGCTACTGTATCTGGAAGTTATTATACTTTTAATGTCAGAAAAGGAACGAGCTATGCAAATCAAAGCATGTCGATTTTAGAAACTAGTTACAATCCAGTAACAATCAATTCTTACACTACAGGATTAATTGTTGCAGGAGGGCAAACCGCAACAGTTACAGTAACAATGGCGGGGGCATTAAACAGCGCCGAATATTTATATGTTGCCTATTCTACAGATGGATTTGCTACCTCTGGCAATTCGGGGGTTGTAGCAATTCCATCAATAAATGGAAGTTTTCAAGGAAATGCAACTATTCCTGCCTACACCGCAGGCACAGTTGTTAGTTACTACCCTTTCACATCTGTTTCGGCAACAGCACCTACTTTTGCAAATGTGCCACTCCTGACACTAAACATGAGAAATGGTACAGCCCAAAATACAAATGCAGCCTATACTAGTTATATAGTTACAGTTGCAGCAGCTATTACCGCTTCAAAGATTGGCGTTAACTTTAATGGAGCAGGAACTTTATTCAAATATACCGTAGAACCATCCTGTGATACTGGACCAGGGGCATGGACAGGGGCAAATCTTGGAACGCTATATGTGGGAGATCCAATAGTGGTTACTGGCGGGAATTTATTTGCTAATACGACATTAACAGCTACTCAATTTTTTTATAGAGTATGGTTGCAAAGTGGTTCTGGTGGTGCGTATTCAAATTTTAATATAAACACTATAACCACACCAATATGCGGCAATAAATATGAAACTACTGGCGGTAGTGCCGTTGTACCACTTACTAATTATGCTACAGCAGGAACCTATAATTTTGATGTTTACCATCAAGGTCTGAATGGTGCAAGTACCTTAAATTTAGGAACCGCAGGAACTCCTTACACCGCAACATTTATAGTAAATGCACTAAACAATCCTTTAGGAGTTTCGGCTACAGCGGCAAGCACCACTTCAATAAATTTAACTTGGACAAAATCGGCTCAAAATAATAATGTGATGGTAGTTCGCTATCCGTTTGGGGCTGCCATAACGGCTCCTACGCAAGGAACCGCTTATGTTGTTACTAATACTTTAGGATTGGGGACAGTAGTTTACAATGGAGGAGCTACTACAAGTACAAATTCGAGTTTAGCAGCTAGTACCCAGTATACCTATTACTTTTATTCTCAAAATAATAACTTTTACTCATCTGGGTTAAGTGCCAGTGCAACGACTTTGACACCAGCGATTACAGCAGCAAAGATTGGCGTTAACTTTAATGGAGCAGGAACTTTATTCAAATATACCATAGAACCATCCTGCGATACTGGGTCAGCGGCATGGACAGGAGCAAATCTTGGAACGCTTTACATAGGCGATCCAATAGTGGTTACTGGTGGGAATTTATTTGCGAATACGACATTAACAGCTACTCAATTTTTTTATAGAGTATGGTTGCAAAGTGGTTCTGGTGGTGCATATTCAAATTTTAATGTAACCACACCAACCACACCAACTTGTGGTAATAAATATGAAACTACTGGTGGTAGTGCTGTAGTGCCCCTTACAAACTATGCTACACCAGGCACCTATAATTTTGACGTTTACCATCAAGGTCTTAATGGTGCGAGTACCTTAAATTTAGGTACTGCTGGAACTCCTTATACCGCAACGTTTGTAGTAAGTGCCATAAACAATCCTTCAGGAGTTTCGGTCCTCTGTTCGAGTACATCTACTCAACTTGATTTGTCATGGACTAAATCGGCACAAAATAATAATGTGATGGTTGTTCGCTATCCTTTTGGTTCTGCCGTAACTCCTCCTACGCAAGGAACTGCTTATGTTGCTACCAATACTTTGGGATTGGGAACTGTAGTTTATAATGGAGGAGCTACTACAAGCTCTAATACTACAGGTTTAACCGCAAATACGCCATACACCTATTACTTTTATTCTGAAAATTACGGTTATTATTCATCAGGGGTAAATGCTAGTGGGACTACAAGTACTTCTCAACCTGGCGTTATTTCAGGAACTGGTGCACAATGCCCAAGTACTGCTGGACAAGTTTATAGTGCAATAGCGGTGGCTGGCGCAACCTCTTATACTTGGACAGTACCATCTGGATGGACAATAACTGCGGGTCAAACTACAAATTCAATTACTTTGACAACAGGAGTTGCTGGTCAAGATGGGACAATAAGCGTTGTAGCTACAAATGCTTGCGGTGCTAGTATTCCAAGAACATTGGCAGTAACCATTTCTAGTTTAAACTTTATTAACTTACAATCACCTGCAACGGCTGCTATTTGTCAAGGAAGTACGTTTGTGTCCTACGGAAAAGTGTACGAACCAGGAGTAACAGACAACGCTTCTCAAGGAGCTGGAATTGACGTTCAGTTTGGATACCATTCTAGCAACACCAACCCAAGCACTTGGCCAACAGGAAACTGGACTGCAGCTACTTATGACTCATCTGTTTCAAATGATGATCAATATACGGCAACTTTTGGATCTTCATTGACAATTGGAACTTATTACTATACCTATCGATATCGTTTAAATGGTTGTGATTGGCAATATGCTGGTTATAGCTCAAGCGGTGGCGGTTTCTGGAACGGAACTAGTAATGTAAACGGAATTTTGACAGTAAACAACACCTCCCCAACAGTAACAACGCCCACAAGTGCTGCCCTAACAACTACAACTGCAACATTAGGAGGAGATGCCACAAGCATTGGTTGTTCAAGTATTATCGAACGTGGTATTTATTACAGTACAACAAATGGCTTTCTTGATGGTTCTGGAACAAAAATGGCTACAACAGGAATATTTAGTACAGGTGTTTTTACCCAAGCGGTAACAGGATTAACAATAGCCACAACTTATTATTACAAAGCTTTTGCGACCAATAGTGGAGGCACAACATATACCACTCAAGGTACATTTTCTACAATTTCTCCAGCAATAGTAACTACCACAAGCGCAACTGCTATAACAGCAACAACAGCTACCTCTGGCGGAAATGTAACTGCTGATGGTGGGACAACCGTAACTGCAAAAGGAGTAGTGTACAGTACAACTATTAGCCCATTACTAGGCGGAAGTGGCGTTATAACTAATGCTGGCGGGACAGGTTTAGGTTCGTTTACATCAAACTTAACGGGTTTGATTCCAGGCACTACTTATTATCTTAATTCGTATGCTACAAACACTACAGGAACAGCGTACGGTTCCGAAATTTCGTTTACAACACCGGCAACAGCACCTGTATTGGCAGGAACTACTGCCGCAACATTTATTTATTGTCACAATACAACTTCTGGTGGCAATGTAACTTCTGATGGTGGCGGTATCATTACCGAAAGGGGTATTGTTTTTGCTACAACGAGTAACCCAACAACGAGTAATACCAAAGTCATTTCATCTGGAACTACGGGAATTTTTACCTCAAATTTAGCAAGTTTAACCCCTTTAACTTTATATTACGTAAGGGCTTATGCCACAAATAGTGCTGGAACAACTTATGGAACACAAATATCCTTTACTACAACTGTAGCTCCAACTGCTTCATCGTCTGATTTTTATTCGGATAGAATCTATTTTAAAAATGGAAGCAATACGTCCGAAAAATATTATTTAGAAAACAATTCCGTGCCAAACGGAGGCTGTACTGGTGCTGCAACCGAAACTGCTGGAACAGCCGCTTGGGAAACTAAAAATTTAGGCACCTCTATCGCTGGAACTACCCTACAATTAGGCAGTTTTTTGGTAAGTAAAGGAAAATCAAACGGAAATACTCCTAAAATAAATTACAGAATGTACCTGACTAGTACTGGCCCAGGCGCATTGGCATTTACACAATTAAACATGAATTATGTAGCCGAATGTGATGCTGATGGAGTTCTAGTTAATAGCAATACCGAAGATAAAATTTGGAGAAATCCCCTGGCCGATATCGTTGTTCCTACCGCACCAGGAAATTATACTATTGAAATTTATTATGAAAGACAAGGAGATCAATTAGGTGCTGGCGGTACCGTATATATTAGT
This sequence comes from Flavobacterium restrictum, assembly GCF_007097245.1. Lineage (GTDB taxonomy): Bacteria > Bacteroidota > Bacteroidia > Flavobacteriales > Flavobacteriaceae > Flavobacterium > Flavobacterium restrictum. The sequence continues at coordinate 53,573 of NZ_VJZT01000018.1, forward strand.
AATTGCAGCGCTAATTACAAAGCTACAATTGATATCATCAGACCTACCGGAATTTTCTCGGACGCTATCTATTTTGACAACGGTACTACGGTTACTAATCATACTGCGGCGGGTTACGATTCTTGTAATACTAGCTTAACGATTGAGAGCGGAAAATGGAACGAAAAAGATTTAGGAAGTTTAGATCCAGGCAAAATTTTAAAAATTAGCGCCACGGTACTTGCGCTTGATGGAGCAAGTCCAGTAGTAGATGGAAGCACTAATTTCTATTATAGAATATACAAAAACGGAGCAGCAGTTCCAGCATACTCAACAATGCCTTTGCCAGTTGTCACAGGCTTAATTTGTGGAGACACCAATATTTCAAAATTTGATCAACCCACTTTAACCACACTTTATACCACTACTGCTTCAAATGGAACGTATAGTATCGAACTCTATTATAGTGCACTTTTAAGCAATGGAACAAGCATAACTAGAGGCACATCAAGCTCGCCTTACAAAGCTACATTCAGCATATTAGCGGCAACTCCTACTGGAGAACGCGACCTTAATGACGGCAATTATGACCCTACAGCAACGAACACAAGTGGCATGTTTGAATCGTATATGGGAGTGTTGGTAAATGACGACACGGGTACACCTATAACAGGATTAAATAGGGTATTTGACATGGATGGTGCTTTAAGTAGTAGCAACAGTTCTAATTTTGATTTTGGTACACAAAATCCAGGTTTAGATTTTAATGTTGGAACAGAAACTAAAGTTTTTACCAAGGGAACTCACAAAGTTTGTGGCTGTAGCAGTTGGAATTATGTGTACAAAGATGGAGCTACAGATCCAATAGCTACCGATTTTCCTTTGCCTACAGCAGGATCTCTTTTTACAGATCAAATCAACGGAAAATTCATATTACTCAACTCCTCGGACAATATTAATTCTAACGGTGTTTTTATAAAACAAGTATATCCTGCTCCAAAAGTAACAGCAGCAGGGTCAACCTCGGATAGCGGTTATAACTCAAGTTTAGGTACAACTATAACACAATTTAAAGATTATACCGATCCCACAGTTGGAACAGTAAGTACAATTAATACTCCCGTATTTCCAGTATTATGTCCCACCTGCTCTGGCCCCTACAGAGTTGCGGTAGCTATGCTTTCATGGGTAAGCACTACGGGTAATTGTAGTAATCCTGCCTCTTTTATTTATCACCGTGATATAAATAGGAACAAAGTAACCGATTCTCGCATAGTCCTTAATCCTAATCACAATGATGCGCCAACCTCTGGAACAGGAAATCCATCCAAAAACAGCTTACCTGGCACCTCGTTATTTTACATTTCCAAAGTAAATATAGGAGCAACAGGAGGCACAAGAACATGGAACGGTTCGTGGTCTGGTAGTGTGCCTACGAGCAAAAACGATGTCATTATTGCCGCAAATTATTCTACTGCCAGCGGGAGTTTTACTTGCAATGACATAACTATAAATACGGGGGTAGTCGTAACCATTAAAGATGACACCTACATTGAAGCATTAAACAATGCAACCACAACAGGAACGGGGAAAATTGTAGTAGAAAACAAAGGAAACTTTGTACAACGTTGTGACGAAAAAGCACCTTCTGCTTATATTGAACATACAAAAACCACTGAAACCAAAAAAAATTGGGACTATGAATACTGGGGATCTCCTGTTGTTCAAGATATTTTAACTACTTCATTGCCATCAGCATTCGACAGAGCTTACTATTGGGACGGCGGTGATGGTGGTACTGGCTGGAAAACAGCAACAACAGGAAGCATAACAACAGGCAAAGGACTTATTACTAGAGTCGCCAATATTGCTCCTTACAACATTACCCCTACAGCTATTGCGTGGCAGTTATCGGGAACAGCTAATAATGGCATTTACACCACTCCCATCAAAGATTATACTGCTTGGTCAGGTGGCGATGCGTATTTAGATTATTTGGATTACGCTTTAATAGCAAATCCTTACGCCTGCGCTCTCGACGGAAAAACGTTTCTTTCTAATCCAAGAAATGATGCCATAGGAAAAACACTTTATTTTTGGACTGCCATTACCCCAATAGCAAAAACACAATACCTAACTGATGATCCTTGGGCCTACAACTACAATCCCGAAGATTATGCCGCTTGGAATTTTACTGGTGGTGTGGCAACACAAACAAAAGCAGCAACAGACATTAGCGGTACCGATGTTTTAAAACCTTCGGGCAAAATTGCTTCGGGGCAAGCTTTTTTTGTAGAAGTACTCGATAACGGAACCGCATATTTTGACAACAGCATGAGACTGACTGCTGGCAACAACCAATTTTTTAAACACGTACCCAAAGGCAACAAACCAAACCCTACTGATAAAACATTTCCCATAAAACCACTAGGTATAGAGGAAGGACGTGTTTGGATCAACATAAGCAATAACTCCAGTTTTCGTCAACTATTAGTGGGATATGTTCACGGAGCTACAAATGATTTCGACCCGTTTTACGATGGCGAATTGTACTCTGATAGTCCCATTTTAATCTACACATCTATTAATGATAAGGATTATGCCATTCAAGGACGCCAATTGCCATTTGACGAAAACGAAAGTATACCTATAGGAATTGATGCTAGAGAAGCTGGAGAATTCTATATAAGTATCGACGAAGTAGACGGTTTTTTTAACCACCAAAATGTGATTTTGAAAGATAATTTATTAGGAATTGAACACGATTTAAAACAAACCGCTTACAAATTCAGAACAAATGCAGGTCGGTTTGACAATCGGTTTGAGCTGAAGTTTACTGAAAAATCAGGAGGATTATTAGGAGTAACCCAAGAAAAAAACAATGCTGATGCTGTGCTTGTTTTTGTACAAAACAACCAACTCAAATTAATATCCAGTACCGAAGAAATTACTGCGATAACGGTTTTTGATAGTAGTGGCAAAAAAATACTGATCAAAAATACCATCAACAAAAAAGAAGTAATTTTAGACAAATTAAGCAAACAAAACCAAGTGATTTTGGTCAAAATAAAACTAGCCAACAACTCCGTAATTACCAAAAAGGTACTTTTTTAAGAAACCTTTATTCTCCACAAAAAGAGGTTGTTTCCTGTGCGAAACAACCTCTTTTTAGGTTTCAAGAAACAATACCATTATAAGATTCTTGAATTTAAATTGCTTTTTGAGTGTTTATTCATACATTAACAATAGGGGAAATTGTTCTGTTGGAACAATTTATGAGTTGGCAGTAATTGTAAAAAACGAGGAGAACAAAATGAAATTTCATAAAAAAATAGTATTTATTTTAGTCATTATCACTAGCGTTTCATATTCTCAAAATAAAAAGTTAAACCTTGTTGGAAATTGGAATATGACTGATTACTGGGGTAACAAATCTGTTTTTATTTTAAGTGAAGATAATTATGGATCACTATCTGTAAATGGAGAATTTATTGATGGAAAAAACTTCACAATACATGGTGGACAAAATGATGGACAAAAAGGAGAAATGAAATATGTAATAAATTATAAAAAAACTCCCATTGAACTTGATTTGGTTACAGTAAAAGAAAATTTGATTGTCCGTTTTTAGTCATAACCCTGTAATGCTTGCTATTACTAGCCTATCGAATAATTTTTCCTCAAAATAA
>NZ_VJZT01000019.1 GCF_007097245.1 Flavobacterium restrictum
TTTAAAAGCTACTTAAAACAACAGGAATTAAGCAAGACTACAGCCGAAATGTACCATTATCAAACAATGAATTTTATCAGCTTTTTGGATAAGGATAATACAGAAGTTGAGAAATGTACAGAAAAGGAAATAATGTTATACTTGGCTCACTTGCAAAAAAAAGGCATAGCATCAGAAACAAGAAAATTAAGGTTATCGGCACTAAAACACTTCTTCAACTTCCAAATAGAAAACAACAAAAGAAAAGACAATCCAGCCAACAGGATAAAACTACAAGGAGGACAAAAACAAAAACTCTATCCAATACTAACACCACAGGAATTACAAAGCATCTACGAAAATTATCAAGTACCAACACAGGAACATCCCAAAAGCCATCACAATTGGTTTAACGCCTATAAATTAAGTAAAGAAAGAAACAAAGTTATTATAGGTTTATTATTGAATCAAGGCATCACAACGGCAGAAGTTAGCAGAATTACAATAGATAGTTTAGACCTGCGAAATGGCAAAATAGACATCACGGGCGGAAGAACAGGAAAAGACCGAACACTGGAGCTGAAATCAAGCCAAATAATGGATTTAATGGAGTATCAGTATAAAACTAGAAACGAACTACTACAATACCAAATACAGCAAACTAAACTATTATTTTTAAGCACGCCACCATCAGGACAAACACAGGTAAAAGACCCAAGTACACTAAATATCTACAAGCGATTAACAGAAGAACTAAAAGAACAAAACCCAAAGTTTATCAATTTTTTACAAGTTCGGGCATCGGTAATAACATATTGGTTAAAGAATTATAATTTAAGACAAGTACAATACCGAGCAGGACACAAACGAATTATATCTACAGAAGCGTATTTAATAAACGATATTGACGACTTGCAAAAGGAAATTGACAGCTTCCATCCAATCGGATAAAACAGGCTGAAAAGTAGCAAAATATGTTAGTTAGTAATATAATATATTACTTTTTAGATTTTTTTTAAAAGAAGTAAACCTGTGTCAAGCCCATATGGAAGTACACGTGCACTTAAAAAAAGGTTTTTTTTAAAAAGGGAAAATAAAGACGTATCGTTTTTTACAAACGAATAAATCCCAAAAAGGGAAGCAATAAAACCGATAGCGTTTATTAAATCCATACATCAAATATAGGAATAAAAAAGAACCAATCTGCAAACAAACAGCAGAAGCAAAAAAGCGGTCTCCCTCCGGTCGTTCGTTTTGTTCCGTTCGGCTGTTCCAGTCGGCTGAAAAAAGCCTCCGTTCCACAGTCCACTCGTCAGCATAGCACCTGCCAGCCTTGAAAAAAGGCAGGCAGTTACTACGCTTCCTCGTCCTCATCTTCACACACTCACTTCCTGCGTTCGTCGGGGCTACTGCGTCCGCAACACAAACCCGCAAGAAAAATGCGGGTCAGTGTTCGCGTCCACCGCCCCTTGTGTTTTGGCGGTTGCTCTACCGCCAGCCATCAACCTCAATAGGAACGCCCGAAAAGGGCTGATTTTATAGATTTGTTCCGCTGACGCTTTACTTGTTCGGTTGCCGTTACACGCTCCTGTCCCTACGCCCCCGAAAAAGGGCTTTCGGTCCAGGGTGGCTGTCAGTGACCGCAACACCGCCACCCGTTCAGCAAAAAAAGCTTTCTATGAGTTGGAATGGATAACGCTTTTTTTGCTTCACTTGGGGTGTTTATTGTAGCACCGCATAACTCAATCGCCGTAGGGCTATGCTCATTTTTTTAGAAGATTGCCAAGGGGAATTTATCTGAAAAACAACATTTACGTTTTGGCAATCTTCCAAAAAAATCGAGCGCATAATTAAAGATTTATCGGGAAAATTGGGTTGCCGAATTTAGAGATTTTGGCTTTTTTGGTTTAATTGTTGGATGAATAAAAACAATCTCTTTTTCTTCAATTAAAAGAAAAAAAACTACTTTTGAAAAGCAAAGAAAAATGATAAGGGAACGTTCTTAAAAAAATAAATTTTGTCAAAAGTGAGTCATAAGTAAACGCAAAAGCGGTCTAAAAAACGGTTAAGCAGTTACAAGTATAAGTTCAACGGAAAAGAATTGCAAGACGAATTAGGGCTTAATGTTTACTTCTTTAAATTCAGAACTTCCGACCCAGCTTTGGGAAGGTTTTGGCAAATAGATCCACTTGCAGGAACATATCCACATAACTCTCCTTTTGCGTTTGCAGAAAATAATGTAACAAGCGGAACTGACCTTGAGGGATTAGAACTTTCTTTCCATCTTAACGGTAATTTAGCAACAGCACAAAATGGACCAAGAGTTACAGGAGGAGTTGGCGGAAATTATACACTTCAAGAATTAAAAAGCCATATGGCTCAAAAACAAGCCAAAGAAGATAGGGCTATGCAAAAGATTATGTCTGGAGACCCGAGAAGTCTTCCACAATCTGACATACATCTTCCAGCGAGTGATATAAGAGTTGCAAGGTTCAATGACCCAGGAATGATGATGGCAGATGGAGCGCGCATTGGTGCTGAAATGATGGCTACGGATATTGCAGTAGGTAAGATTATTCAAGGTGTTGGTGCTCTTCGTGCAGGAGAAAGTGTTTGGAGTCTGAACGCATTACAAAGAGGAAGAGCGATAGAGAATATGCTTGGAGCAGATGCTAGTTGGGCTAGAAACTTCCCTACTATTGATAAAATAGAAAATGGTGTTGCAACTAGTATTAAAAGTATGGATTTAACAGCAACATCGTACCAGAAGGGAAATAGCGTACTAAATACACTTAAAGGTTATGTTGATAGTTTGTCTAGTTTTTCAAGTAAAACTTGGGGCGGTACAGCTGTAACACAAGGAGAGAGTTATACGAGCAAAGCATTAGAATTAGCAGTACAAAGTGGTAAAGGTTCGGAAGCACAATGGGGTCAAATTAATCAAGCCATACAATATGCTTTAGATAAAGATATTAATGTAACTATACGATTTATAAAATAGAAAAAAATGACAAAGTCAGTTGTTATAAAAAGATTTTTAAAAGATAATAAATATATAATACATCCCAATTTAGTTGTTAAGGATAGTGGTTCTTATGCAATCCCTCCTTACATAACGGAGTATAATTTAAATTCTACAGAGTTATTAGATAAGATTTTATATGCGCTGGAGTTTAGTAAAGAAGGAGGCAGACCAGTAGAAGACCCTAAAACAAGACATCAAGAATTTTTAAAAGCAATGGGAGTAAAAACGATGAAAGCTTTACACGACAATACAATAAATTTAAGTCTTTATGTTAGAGATGGAATTGTAGTCTTTGTCCCTTGGGAAAATAAAGGTTCAAAGGAAGGTTTTTCAGGATTTAAAGAGGACTTAACGGTAAAGTTACCCTTTAACTCACCAAAAGAAGAATTAGTAAAAGCATTAGAACTAGCACTATCAAGGTGTAAATAGAAACAAAAAAAGCCCCAAATTGGGGCTTTTTCTATTGCGCTAATTGCTGAATTTTCTTTTTTGTTATGAAAGCATCGAGAAAAATTTTTACAAGATGTTTTTCTTCGGAGTTTAGTTTTTCTACTTCCTGAAACTGTTTTATAAGTTCCATATCGGTTAGTTGCGCTTCTACTTGCCCTGTTTTACCGTTCATTAAATAATCGGTGCTAGTTCCTAATACGGAAGCTAACCAGCTCCCCCGCTGGTCTGTCTCGTCCTAAAATAAGTTTACATATTTAGCAGCAAACAACAAAAAAACCTCGGTCAAAGTTTATTTGATTGAGGTTTTTTGGTTTATGAAACTACATTTTTTATGAAAACGGATGCCCAGATAGTAGTGAAAATCCTTGTGAGCCGGGGTTTGGCTCACAAGATTGTAACGAATAGCTGGAAATAGCTCCTGTAGTAGAAAAAATCCTAAAAAGCGAATACAAGAGCGATACCCAACCACAAGCTGTTCGAAGTGTTCATCAAGAAGGAGAATTCATCGAAAAACCGTGATGCTCTGCGATGCTTTCAGCCCCTGTCCCGATTGGCAAGATCAGCAAATAGCAGACTAACTATTTGCGGCTACAGTTTAGTGATTTTGGAACAAAAAACTTAAATGTAATTTTTCATGATAAGAATTGCAGGTTTAATTTTTAATTGTATATTTGCAACCTTAAAAATTTATAAAACAATTTGTTATGTATGCAATCGTAGAGATAGCAGGGCAACAGTTTAAAGTTAGCAAAGACCTAAAGGTTTACGTTCACCGTTTGGCAAATGAAGAAGGAACAACAGTTTCATTCGACAAAGTTTATTTGCTTGACGACAACGGTACAATCACAATAGGCGCCCCAGCTATAGAAGGTGCTTCAGTAGAAGCTAAAGTGTTACAACACTTAAAAGGAGATAAAGTTATCGTTTTCAAAAAGAAAAGAAGAAAAGGATACAAAAAGAGAAACGGTCACAGACAGTATCTTACTCAAATTGTAATTGAAGGTATTACTGCATCAGGCGCTACAAAAGCAACTGAAGACGCAGCTCCAAAAGTAAAAAAAGCTCCAAAAGCTAAAAAAGAAGAGACACAAGAATAATAACAATATAAAACTAATACGTCATGGCTCACAAGAAAGGTGTCGGTAGTTCTAAAAATGGTAGAGAATCAGAATCAAAACGTTTAGGTGTTAAGATTTTTGGTGGTCAAGCTGCTATTGCTGGGAACATCATCGTAAGACAAAGAGGTTCAAAACATAATCCAGGTGAAAACGTTTACATTAGTAAAGATCACACCCTACACGCAAGAGTAGATGGAGTTGTAAAGTTCCAAAAGAAAAGAGATAACAAATCATACGTTTCTATACTTCCGTTCGAAGCATAATTCATACGATTTTAAAGTATCCAGAAAATCCCGTTTCAACTGAAACGGGATTTTTTTATATAGAGTATCATCAGTTTTTGTTTTTAAAGAAAAGAGCAAACTACTGTAATAACAGCAGTATAGTAATACCATTTAATAGTCCAATTGCAGTCGAGAACCATTATAGCATCTCGACTTTTACCTGTATTGAGTGAAGTCGAAAGACTCGATGTGATAAAGAATTATGGGACTCTTTTAAAATAGCACTGGTAAAAAAAAATCCCATTTTGATTACTCAAAACGGGATTTTTAATAGTAACTAATGCGCTATTAGGCTAGCATCGTAACTGGGTTCTCTATATATTGTTTTAAAGTTTGCAAGAACTGTGCTCCTGTAGCACCATCAATTGTTCTATGATCGCAAGCCAATGATAACATCATCGTGTTTCCTACTACAATTTGACCGTTTTTTACAACTGGTTTTTGCACAATGGCTCCCACTGATAAAATAGCCGAATTAGGCTGGTTGATAATCGAATTGAATTCGGTTATACCAAACATTCCAAGATTAGAAACCGTAAAAGTACTGCCTTCCATTTCTGTTGGGAGTAATTTTTTGTTTTTGGCTCTGCCAGCAAGATCTCTTACACTAGCCCCTATTTGCGACAAGCTCATAGCATCTGTAAAACGTAATACTGGAACTACCAAACCGTCTTCTACAGCTACCGCAACACCTACGTTCACATGGTGGTTGATGATGATGACATCCTCTTTCCATTGTGAATTTATTTTTGGGTGTTTTTTTAAGGCCAAAGCACACGCCTTTATAACCATATCATTAAACGACACTTTTGTATCAGGCACACTATTGATTATTGCTCTTGACTGCATGGCATCGTCCATAGTTACTTCGATCACTAGATTATAATGAGGCGCAGTAAATAAAGATTCGGCTAAACGTTTGGCAATAATTTTTCGCATTTGCGAATTTTTTATCTCTTCGGTAAACACTTCTCCTGCAGGTACAAATGGTTTGGCAACCGAGGTTGTTTCTACTTTTGTTGGAGCTGTTGCTGCTGCAGGCGCAACAACTTTTGGGCTAAAGTTTTCGATATCGCTTTTTACAATACGTCCATTTTCACCAGAACCTTTTACCTGTGTCAATTGAATGCCTTTGTCACTCGCTATTTTTTTAGCCAATGGCGAAGCCAAAATACGCGGCCCATCAACAGGCGCTTCTTGCTCAACATGCGCAGCGGTTGCTACTGGGGCTGCTTTTGTCTCTACAGTTGCTGTTGCGGGAGCTGCTTGTGGCGCACCACCAACAGTATAATTCTCGGCAACACCACTAATATCTGTTCCTGCAGGCCCAATGATAGCTAATAAACTATCAACTGGTGCCGCATCGCCCTCTTGAATACCAATGTACAATAAAGTTCCTTCATTGAAGGATTCGAATTCCATTGTGGCTTTATCCGTTTCGATTTCGGCTAGAATATCTCCTTCAGCTACTGTATCTCCTACTTTTTTCAACCACGTTGCTACCGTTCCTTCGGTCATAGTATCGCTCAAACGAGGCATAGTTACTACGATTACTCCAGCAAGAAGTGAGGCAGCTGTTTTTGCAGGTGCTTCAGCCTTAACTTCGGCAATTGGTTCAGGAGTCACAACTGTTGTTTTAGCTTCTTCAGGAGCTGATACACCACCCGCAATAAGAGCCGAAACATCTTCGCCCTCGTTACCAATGATAGCTAATAAGGAATCTACAGGTGCGGTTTCTCCTTCTGGGATTCCTATGTACAATAAAGTTCCTTCGTTAAAGGATTCAAATTCCATAGTTGCTTTATCGGTTTCAATTTCGGCTAGAATATCTCCTTCGCTAATTTTGTCTCCTACTTTTTTTAGCCAAGTCGCTACCGTTCCTTCCGTCATTGTATCGCTCAAACGAGGCATTGTAATTATTGTTGCCATAATTGATTATAGTTTATGAGGTGTAAATGGATAGTTTTCTTGATCGTATACTACGTCGTATAGTTGTTGGATTTCTGGATATGGAGATTCTTCGGCAAATTTCACACATTCTTCAACTAAATCCTTCACTCTTTGTTCGATAGCTTCAATTTCTTCTTGTGTAGCATATTTTTGATCTTTTATTACGTCAAGAACTTGCGTAATTGGATCTATTTTTTTGTATTCTTCCACTTCATCTTTGGAACGATACAATTGTGCATCGGACATGGAGTGACCTCTATAACGGTAGGTTTTCATTTCAAGAAATGTTGGCCCATCACCACGTCGTGCTCTGTCGATAGCTTCAGTCATTGCTTCGGCTACTTTTACAGGATTCATTCCGTCTACTGGCCCACAAGGCATTTCGTACCCTAAACCTAGTTTCCAAATATCCGTATGATTAGCGGTTCTTTCTACAGATGTACCCATGGCATATCCATTATTTTCAACAATAAATACTACTGGAAGTTTCCATAACATTGCCATATTGAAGGCTTCGTGTAAGGAACCTTGACGCGCAGCACCATCCCCAAAATAGGTCATGGTTACGCCACCTGTTCCATTGTATTTATCTCCAAATGCTAATCCAGCACCTACTGGTATTTGTCCACCTACAATTCCGTGACCTCCATAAAAACGGTGTTCTTTAGAAAAAATATGCATCGAGCCTCCCATTCCTTTAGAAGTTCCCGTAACTTTTCCCATTAATTCCGCCATGATACGTCTTGGATCCACACCCATTCCTATGGGCTGAACGTGGTTTCTATAAGCCGTAATCATTTTGTCTTTTGTTAAGTCCATAGCGTGTAGTGCGCCCGCTAGTACTGCCTCTTGACCGTTGTATAAGTGAAGAAAACCTCTTACTTTTTGTTGGATATATAAGGCTGCAAGTTTGTCTTCAAACTTTCTCCAAAGCAACATATCTTCATACCACTTTAAATAAACTTCTTTTGTAACTTCTTTCATCTGAAATAATTCTTTTGCTAAATGTTATTGTATTGTCAATGGTGACCTATAACGCAAAATAGTTGCCTCACCACAAATTTGCGAAAAGCAAAAATAAGACATTCCAAGGACGCAATAAAATTTATAGCCTAGTTTTTAGGATTTTTAAAGGTATTTTTTGTCAAATAGAAACGGAAGTAGGTTTTTGAGGGAGTCCGATTTATAAACCGCCCCTATTTCTCCCATAAAATAGATTATTATAGGGGTGTCTTGTTTTATTTCATATTCAGCTATCGATTGCCTGCAAGCACCACAGGGCGGAATAGGAACAGTGGTCGTATTAGTATCCGATGCCGCTGTAATTGCCATTTGCAAAATTTTGGCTTCTGGAAAATTGGCGCCTGCATAAAAAACAGCGACCCTCTCGGCACAAAGTCCAGAAGGATAGGCTGCGTTTTCTTGATTGGAGCCTAAAATAATTTTTCCGTTATCCAATAGTAAAGCTACACCAACTCTAAATTTAGAATACGGCGCATAGGCATTAATCCTGGCTTTTATGGCTTGTTGCATCAAATCTTGACTTTCCAAAGGCAAATCAGCAATGGAGTCGTAGGCCGAGAAAGTAGTCGTAATGGTTATTTTTTTCATTATTTTGAATAAAAAAATCCAAATTTTATCTCTTTAACAAAAGATAAAATTTGGATTGTTACTAATATTTTTTTGTTTCTAGTAGGTTTCGTATTTGTCGCCAAAATTAAATGTCAACGAAAAACGCAAGGTATTTTCCAAAGGATTCTTCACTTTTGAAGCCGAAAACAAATAAGAAACATCCACTTTTACCACATTATATTTGAATCCTGCTCCCATGGAGAAGAATTTTCGAGATCCTTTTTGATCACTTTCGTGAAAATAACCCGTACGCAATGCAAACGATTCTTGGTATTCATATTCGGCTCCAACGGCATAAGTAACCTCTTTTAACTCTTCGCTAAAACCATTTGGCGCATCATTAAAAGATTTAAAAACTCCAGATGTCCATCCAATTTTACGGTAATTTTCATTATTTTGAGCACTTTCTTCGGTAGTTACAGTTCCGTCTCCATTCAAATCAGGATTTTGAGGCGTTGGTACTAATAATTTACTGAATTCTACATTAACGCCTACCTTATTGTATTCGTCTAAAATAAAATCAAAACCAGTTCCTATTTTCAAATTCGCTGGCAAGAAATTACTATTGAATTGATCGCCATCGTAGCTGATTTTTGGTCCTAAATTTTGAATATTGAATCCAGCTCTCCATCTTCCGTTAAAATCATTGTAGGCGATTTCTTCTGATTGAAAATATCCTGCAATATCTACTGCAAAAGAACTTGCTGGCGAAGCATCCACATTATCCGAAGCTACTTTTAAACTCGAACGAATATAACGACCCGCTACTGCCATGGAGAATTTTTCGCTCAATTGCAAGGAATACGAACCATCAAAAGCAAATTCGTTTGGAGAAACAATACGAGGCACCTCATTTGGATCACCAGTTTCACGCAACTCGATATCGCCAAGTCCAAAATAACGCAAACTTCCTGCAAAAGCACTTCGTTCGTTTAATCTATTATAATACGTAATTTGACCAAGTGAAATGTCATTGACTAAATCCGTAAGATAAGGCGTATAGCTTATAGAAAATCCTTGCTTATCTGTAGCGAAAGCATATTTAGCGGGATTCCATTGTTGCGAAAAAGCATCAGGAGAGGAAGCAACACCAATATCCGCCATACCTGCTGCTCTAGCATCGGCAGCTACTAACAAAAAAGGAACTCCAGTGGTTATGACTCTGTTATCTTGCGCTTTTGCAACAGAAACAACCAACATAAAAACAAAAATTAACGCAGTTTTTTTCATTCTAATTTTAAATTTATTTAACAAATATATAGTATAATATTAAAGGATAACTAATTTTTCAAATTTTTCGGTCTTCTTGTTACTCAAACTTGATTTTACAGTTAATTTATAAATATAGACGCCTTTTGCCAGTCTATCGCCAAAATCATCTTTACCGTCCCAAGTGATTTCTTTGGACAGAAATCCTTCGGTGGTAATAATTTGATTTTTGGTCCAAACAATTTTTCCCGTAATCGTCATGACCTGTACTTGAACTTCTAATGGTTCATACGGGCGGTTGTGTGTAAACCAAAACTCCGTGTAATTAACAAACGGGTTGGGATAATTCAACACATGAGTCAACGTTATGGTTTGATCTCCTACAACCACAAACTGAATTTCAGTAACAATGGGATTATTGTACACATCCCAAGCTTTGAACGTTATCGTATGCACCCCTACGGCCAAATTACGCAACGGAAAACGCACTGTGCCATGCGTAAAATCATCTAATTTGGTTTGGTAATAATCATTTAATATATAGGGATTACTCTCATCCCCATCCAAAATCGCCACAATATCATGCCCTATTCCACTGGCAGTATTTATTCCATTCTCATCTTCTAATAGTGCTACTAAAAACGGAGACTCATTGGTTATACCGCCTGACACAAAACTTTCATCGTTCATATATAACTTCACTCTTGGACTAATATTGTCTACGGTTGCATTTTCGTTTATACCACCTATTTTTATAGTAGTGTCATAACCCGTTTGATTCTCCAAGGTTTGATTTTTTTTGGCATAAAAACTAATTCTTCCATTTCCAAGTGGAACTCTAATATCTCTTGGCACCACAAAACTGAACTCAAATTGCCCATTGGCAACGGTTGCATTTCCTCTAAAAATGGTTTCGCCCAAAGTCACAAAAGGCATTGGCGCACTATTGCCATCGTTATTTAAGGTTATTCTTGAGATGTTTTTGTCAAAAATAGTTGTGGCAATCTCGCCATTATAATTGGTCAGTTTATTATTATTTTCGTCGGTTATTTCTCCAGTTAATTTTATTTTTCCCAAGGATTTAAAATCATCTACAGCTTGTGTAATGGTGACATCATTGACTTTGGTCAGGGTAATTTTTGGTTTTGGAACGGCGAGCATTATAGCAGGATCCCCTAAATAAAAAACCACGTTTGTGGCTGAATTGGGATTTTCATTTTTAGATATCCGAAGCGCTTCTGCCATCGAAGTATAAGAGTTTGAACCAAAAGACAATAAATTTTTGGTCAACAAACTATTGAAATTTTCGGCACTAAATTGCCCGATAGATCTAATGGTTGTAATCATAGATATAGCGCCGCCTTTTGGATTCCAATAGGTATATTCACCAGCTGTGGGTCTTGACGGGTTATCAAAACGTGAAAATTCGCAGGTTATGGTTACAAACAACGGGTATTTGTATTGGTTGCTTAAGTTTTGTCCATCGGCTTTTTCCCAAATTCGCTCTGCTGACAAACCATCTTCCCCACCATGTCCTAGGTAATTAAAAACCAAAGCTCCTTTTTCGAAAGCATTAAAAATATCTTCTCTCGCTTTGGGATACCGCGATCCACCAGCAGAAGCTTCTTGCACATAGGAATCCATAAAAACTTTGGAAACATTCAAAAAAGGCTTTTCGGAGGTAATTAAATCGGCCAAAATATTTTGTTTATTTTGCAAAGAAGCATCGGAAACCGCATCGGCATCGTCAGAAATTAATACAAAATTATTGCGCCAACTTCCGTATGATTTCAAGTCATGGTATTCAATCACTTTGTTGACCATTTCTTCGGCTTGAACCGCATCATTCACAGGCATTCGCCCAATTGCAATATCAATTCCGCCAAAATAAGAAATAATATTCCCTTCATTCACATCCATTAATCCATAAAAATCATCTGATGCAAAAGAAGATTCTCCAGATGTGTTACTCTTTAAAGCATGATAAATAGGAACAATATTAGAATTATTAGCAATTCTATTTTTATAATCATAAGACGCATCGCCAAAAAGATTGACGTATTTCACTCTTTTTTCAGCCGAAGAAGCATTGTCATAGAGGTATTTAATACAATTTCTGATGGCAGCAATATCCTGTTTGCCTGACGAAAACTCTTGATAAATGCTTTCTAAAGTGATTACCTTGACATTCAAATTAGCATTAACCCGATGAAATTCGGCTAATTTTTGAGCTTGAGTAACCAAAAAATCGGGTGTTATAATGACATAATCGATGTCTTGAAAAATACCTTGTGCATTTTTGAAAAGCGTTCCTTTTAAGTTTTGATTGCTGATTTTGGTTTTACTTGTTTTTAACGGAGTCAAAAAATCAGCCGTATCTAATGCGATGTATTTCCTAACTTCTCCCAAAGTAGCTTTGAACGAAAACGCACTTTGATTGCTATTAACGACTTTGGTAACCGCAAATAAATCCGTTACATCCCAAATTTCAGGAATGGAAGCCGCATTTGATAATGCATAACTCACAATTCCTTGGCTAGAAAATGCAGCATCGTATTGAAAATGGAATTGTTTTCCGTAGCCTATCAATTTCCGTTTGGCAACAACGGCAATATAATCCAAATACCCCTCTGAACCTGCCACACCGTTATTGTTAAAGCTGTATTTGATTTTGACATTTTCCGTAGGAGTAAAAGTCGCATTGCTAGGCAAGCCACCCAAATTATACAACGTATCCGAATAACTAATCAACGAAGGTAAATTAATACTACCTATATCTTGACCATTAGCCGCAATCTTAAACGAAGTGGGTGTAAAAGCGGCAGCGGCTGTAACAGTTGAGATTTTGGCAGGAACACTCACATCGATATTAGGAAAATTAAATTCAAATTCTTGATCTGAATTAATTTCAAAACTTTCTCCAAACCACTGCCTTCCTAAACGCAAAACGTTTATTAAATCCAGTTCATGGTGTTGATGGTCGTCAAAAGTACTCAAAGTCAAGGTGCTGTTTCCTGTTGGCTGTGCCATTTCAGGAATTCTTTTTCCGTCATCACCTTGAATCGTTACATAATAATAGGACTTGGTATCATATAAATTATTGAATGTTTGGCTTTCGTCATTCCAAGTATCAGTTCCTTCTGCGTAAAACAAAATGTAATCATTTGCATCAAAAACACCATCGCTTTCGCCAATAATTTCTATGGGATTCTCGGTCAAATCCAATGGATAGTCATTATCATTCGACAAAGGAATCATTTTGCCTCCGTTACCATAAATTTTTATTTTTCTAGGATCAACATTGCTAACATTAAGCCCTAGTTGCTGCAAAAAACTTTTAGAAATTTTATAAACACCTGATTTTTCAGTATAAAATTGATACCAATCTCCTGTAGCTAGTACTGAATTAGTAATCAAACTACTGGTTTTACTGGTCTTTTCAAAACGAGAGGCAGTCGCATTTGTTGTAGTTGCATACGAAAACGAAAGTATTCGTTTGTATCCTGATTCATCTTTTACGATTGGCGAAAGAGTCAAAAAAACAGCTCTAACTCCTCTAGAATTAGTTATTTGAAGGGATTCTGATGGCGTTTTTGGAACATTCGAAAGATCTAAATCACCCAATTGAGCAACCGTCACCGACTCATAAACCACATTACTTATTTGTATAGAATTACTATTCTGGGAAGCTGATTCAGAAATCTTTAGGGTATAAAACAACGCTTTTTGGCTAGTGTCAAAAAAATAATTGGAACCACTAAAACTAGGAACAATGATTTTGTAATCGCCTACAGCCATTTCTTTTTTCCCTTGCCAATCGATGGTTATATTGCTTTTATTTTGAGCAAAAGAAACCGTCGAGATCAACACAAAACAAACTAAAAGTAATTTTTTCATTATTTTTCAAACGTCATTTGGAACTAAATAGTATAAGCAGTAAAAATAACCCAATTAGTGCAATAGTAAATAATAAAAAGTATAAATTTGCGTTTCTGTTATGTAATTCAATAAATCGATTTGAGTAACCTAAAATTATTTTAAAATGTTGTTGCCAGTTAATCGTTAATTATTATATTGCGACACCTAAATTATTACCTATTAAAGAGTATGAAAGTAAACAAAATTATAACCTTACAATTAGTTGCATCAATGTTATTGATTGTAGGTTTTGCAAGTTGTAGTAAGAAATCTAGTTCGAAAAGTGCTTCAAGAGCTACAGGATGGAATGTCAATGGACAAAAAGCGGCTTCGAGTAAGAAACAGCAAGCAGGTCCTGGTTTGGTCTTTGTAGAAGGAGGAACATTTACAATGGGTAAAGTGCAGGATGATGTCATGCACGATTGGAATAATACACCCACGCAACAACACGTTCAGTCCTTTTATATGGACGAGACAGAGGTTACCAATTTTATGTATTTAGAATACCTAGAATGGTTGAAAAAAGTGTTTCCACCAACCGAAGAAAACTATAAAAACATTTACGAAGGTGCTTCGCCAGATACTTTAGTTTGGAGAAACAGATTAGGATACAATGAAACCATGACTAATAATTACTTAAGACACCCATCTTATGCTAATTATCCAGTAGTAGGTGTAAACTGGATTCAAGCGACAGAATTTAGCAAATGGAGAACTGAACGTGTAAACGAAGCTTTGTTAGAAAAAAGTGGCTACCTTAAAAAAGACGCAAAAACCAAAGACGTATCGGCCGAAAGCACTTTCAGCACTGAAACCTACTTGAATTCGCCTACAAAAACATACGGAGGTAACGAAGAAATAGTTTTAAAAGGTAGAAAAGGTGCTAGAAAAGCACCAAAAGCAGGTAAAGACGGTAAAGTAACCGAAGAAAAAAATGTCTATGCACAACGTTCCTCTGGAATTTTATTACCTGAATATAGATTACCAACTGAAGCCGAATGGGAATATGCCGCTGCTGCTGATGTAGGACAAAGAGAATACAACATTTACAAAGGTCAGAAAAAATACCCTTGGTCAGGTGACTATACTCGTTCAGGAAAAAGACAAAGCAAAGGCGATCAATTAGCCAACTTCAAACAAGGAAATGGAGATTACGGTGGGATTGCAGGATGGTCTGATGATGGTGCTGATATTACTAATGAAGTAAAAAAATACCCAGCAAATGATTTTGGATTGTATGATATGGCTGGAAACGTAGCTGAATGGGTTGCCGATGTTTACAGACCAATAATCGATAACGAAGGAAATGATTTCAACTATTTTAGAGGAAATCTCTATACCAAAAACAAGATTGGTAAAGATGGTAAAGTAGAAATAGTTACTAAAGAAACAATGACATCTGATACTTTGAGCAATGGTAAAATTGTAGTAAGAAGCTTTCCTGGTCAAATCGCACAAGTTCCCGTTGATGAACAAGAGACTTATTTAAGACAAAATTTTGACAAAAGTGACAACATCAATTATAGAGATGGTGATAAACAATCTACTCGCTATTATGATTTTGGAAACTCTAGTGAAAGTACCAAAAAGGAAAAAGACGGTCAAGAAATGTATAACTCACCAAAACACAATGTCACCACAGACAGTTTAGGTAAAATGGTTAGAAAATACGACCAATCAAGCAAGAGAACAACTCTTATCAACGATAAAGTAAGAGTGTACAAAGGGGGGTCTTGGAGAGACAGAGCGTATTGGTTAGATCCTGCGCAAAGAAGATACTTCCCTCAAGATATGGCAACGGATTACATTGGATTTAGATGTGCTATGTCTAGAGTTGGTCCAAAATCTGAAAAAAGAAAATCAGCTAGAAATTAATTCTGATTCTATTATTATTTATAAAAGCCCTTTGATTAGGGCTTTTATTTTTTAAAACGTTTTTAAAATGAATATAACTCACATTCATAGTTTGTTTTTAAAATGCAATTCAGTTTCAATTGACACGCGCAAAATAGAAACGAATTCCTTATTTGTAGCCATAAAAGGGGAACGATTTGACGCCAATACTTTTGCCAAAGAAGCCCTCGAAAAAGGAGCTGCTTACGTTATAATAGACAACAAAGACTATTTTATTGACGACCGAACGATCCTAGTAGCAAACAGTCTAACTACACTGCAAGAATTAGCCAAATTTCATAGAAGTTATTTAAATCTCCCCATAATTGCGCTTACTGGTAGTAACGGAAAAACAACAACCAAAGAATTAATTTTTGCGGTTCTGTCCAGAAAATACAACACCAAAGCTACTGTTGGTAACTTAAACAATCACATAGGTGTTCCTTTAACGCTGCTCTCCTTTACCTCTCAAACCGAAATTGGAATTGTAGAAATGGGCGCCAATCACAAAAAAGAAATCGCTTTTTTATGCGAATTAGCAAAACCAGATTTTGGTTATATTACTAATTTCGGCAAAGCACATTTAGAAGGATTTGGAGGAGTTGAAGGAGTTATTATCGGAAAAAGCGAAATGTATGACTATCTTTATAGCACTAACAAAATGGCATTTGTAAACCTTGAAGACCCTATTCAGGTAGCAAAATCTGCTTTGTTAAAGTCGTTTACCTTTGGAATAAATAAATCCAATGCGGCTGTAAATATAACTGCTATAAAAGCGAATCCATTTGTATCGATTCAATTTTCAGACCTCACTATAACAACACACTTGATTGGACTTTATAATGCAAATAATATAAATGCAGCACTTACAATGGGCAACTATTTCAAAGTTCCTACTTTAGATTGCAAAGCAGCATTAGAAAATTATATTCCAGAAAACAATCGATCTCAATTAGTCACCAAGGGCAGTAATGAGATAATTCTGGATGCTTATAATGCCAATCCAAGTAGTATGGCGGTGGCAATAGAAAATTTTTTACAGTTAGAAAGTCCCAATAAAAAAATCATATTGGGTGACATGTTTGAACTAGGCGAGGAAAGTCTTGAAGAACATAAAGCCATCGTTACACTATTGTACAAGGCAAAAAACATTCATTGCTTTTTTATAGGAAACGCATTTTTTCAAAATCAATTGGCTCAAAACAATTTTTATTTTTACGATTCATTTGAAGCTTTTTCGGTTTATTTAGAGCACAATAAAATAGAAAATAGTACTATTTTGATAAAAGGTTCACGCGGAATGGCGTTAGAAAGAACATTGGATTTTTTATAACAAAGGCTTCATGACTAAATAAGTCGAAAGTTTTAATGTCGTAAAGTCAAAAGAAGCAATTATTATCAATAATAACTCAAAATCAATCTATTACTCCATTTTGTCTGATTTTTAAAACACGACATCATACGATGATTGTTAAGTAAGTCGAAAGTTTTAATGTCGTAAAGTCAAAAGAAGCAATTATTATCAATAATCACTCAAAATCAATCTATTACTCCATTTTGTCTGATTTTTAAAACACGACATCATACGATGATTGTTACTTAATTGTTCAGGTGTTTTTACTAAAAAAAGTTGCACTATTTATTTGTGCGCTTTTTATCATCAATAATCTACAATTTTTTCAGTTGTAACTTGAATCAAATGAAGTAGAAATATTTGTGAAATAGAACAAAAAAATCCAAATTACAACAGTATTCGTTGTAATTTGGATTTTTACTATTTCTGGGAAGGACTTATTTTCCTTTATTTGCTTCTGTGATATATCTTTCCAAAGCCATTGTCATTGAAGGAGTTTCAGGAGTTGGAGCGAGAATATCAATGCGCAATCCATGATCCAGAGCTTCTTTTTGAGTAGTACTACCAAAAACGGCTATTCGAGTGTTGTTTTGTTCAAAATCTGGAAAATTTTTATACAATGATTTTATACCAGTTGGACTGAAAAAAGCCAAAACATCATAATAGACATCCGCTAAATCAGACAAATCACTCATTACTGTTTTATAAAAAGTTGCTGGAGTCCAGTCTACTTTTAAAGCATTCAACGTAATTGGAGCATCAGCATTCAATTGATCTGAAGCGGGTAGTAGGAATTTTTCGTCTTTGTATTTTTTAATCAATGGCGATAAATCAGCAAAATCTTTTGGACCTACATAAATTTTGCGTTTGCGGTAAACTACATATTTTTGTAAATAAAAAGCAATCGCTTCTGATTGACAAAAATATTTTAACCCTTCAGGAACTTTAAAACGCATTTCGTCTGCAACTCTAAAGAAATGATCTACGGCATTTCGGCTTGTTAAAATGATTGCGGTGTAGTTGTTAAGATCGATTTTTTGTAATCGAATCTCTTTGGCGCTAACTCCTTCTACATGAATAAAAGGTCTGAAATCAATTTTTACCTTATGCTTTAGTTGAAGCTCAAAGTATGGAGAATTTTCCACTTTAGGCTCTGGTTGTGACACCAAAATTGTTTTCACTTTCATATAATGACATTTTCTAAGTATTCCTTTTTGTAAACCAATAATACAAAAAATAATAGGGGGCTATTTCAAGAGTGCAAAGATATAAAATAAAATAAAACAACTTACTTAATATTAAATTTTGATAGTTTTTTATTGCAATCAAATAAGTTAGCACGTTTACAGCTACCAGAAGACAAGTAATATAGAGTGGAAAATTAGCGGTTATAGTATCAAAATAAAAGAATATAATATCTACAGGTAAGATAATTAAGCCAATATAAGTTCGATACGTGACTTTCTTTAGATTAAATTGCTCTACAAATTCCTCTATTCCAAAAGCGGTAGCTATTATTTTTTCGATTAAAAATTTAGCTAGAATAAAGAAAATAAGCAATGTAAAAAGCTGAATGAACAACATCCAATCCGTTTTTGAAGCATAACCGGCATAACTCAATAACAATTGCACGAAAAATGTGAACGAAACTACTTGTACTAAAAATAAGGATACGGTAAAACTACTCATCAAATGACTACTGTCTTTGTAGATTTTGGTATATTTATCGGAGTAGATTAATCGCAAAAAATCGCCAAATCTATTTTCCGAAATGGACTTGGTAATTGCGATAACGGCAAAGGATACGACAAACAAAACGGTTGCCCAGTCTTTGTTCTCTGTTATTCTCAAATGAAGTACGTTTTCAATCATAGTTCACAAAATTACTAATTTTTTATATCAATCTTTTTATTATAAATTTATTATGAATCAAATGGCATAAAAAGTTTACTTTTGCGTTGAAATTACTCAAAAAATATGAATGATTGTATTGTTATAATTCCTACCTATAACGAGATTGAGAACATCGAAAGCATTATTAGAGCAGTGCTATCACAACACAAGCTTTTTCATGTCCTTATTATTGACGACAATTCACCGGATCATACTGCTGATAAAGTCAAAGTGCTTCAATCTGAATTTAAAGGTAGATTATTTTTAGAACAAAGAGCCAAGAAATCAGGTTTAGGGACGGCGTATGTTCATGGTTTTAAGTGGGCTTTGTCACATAAATACGAATTTATTTTCGAGATGGATGCTGATTTTTCGCACAACCCAAATGATTTGGAAAAACTGTATGATGCCTGCCATTTTGGAGGAGCACATCTAGCTATTGGCTCTCGATATGTTACGGGAGTAAATGTGGTTAACTGGCCTTTAAGTCGAGTTTTGATGTCGTATTTTGC
Organism: Flavobacterium restrictum; assembly: GCF_007097245.1. Classification (GTDB taxonomy): domain Bacteria; phylum Bacteroidota; class Bacteroidia; order Flavobacteriales; family Flavobacteriaceae; genus Flavobacterium; species Flavobacterium restrictum. The sequence continues at coordinate 19,218 of NZ_VJZT01000019.1, forward strand.
CTCGGTTTATGTCAGGATTATTACGGGGATGAAAATCCACGACGCCACAGCGGGATTTGTGTGTTACAAAAGACAAGTATTAGAAAAAATAAATTTAGATAAGATCAAATTTGTAGGTTACGCTTTTCAGATAGAAATGAAATACCGAACCTATTGCAGTAAATTTGCCATTACCGAAGTGCCTATTATTTTTACCGATAGAACCAAAGGGGTTTCTAAAATGAGCAATTCGATTATTATAGAAGCCGTTTTTGGAGTAATAGCACTTCGATTAAGAAAATTAATCAACACCTTGTAAGAAAGATAAAATGAATAGGATTTTAATTAAGAATGCCAAGATTGTAAATGAAGGAGTAATTTTTGAAGGAGATGTATTAATTGAAGAGGACATTATTGTTGAAATTTCAGAGAGTATTAGTGCCAAATCTTCGAATTGTAAAATTATTGATGCCGAGGGGAATTATCTAATCCCAGGCGCAATAGACGATCAAGTGCATTTTAGAGAACCCGGATTAACGCATAAAGGCGATATTGAATCAGAGTCAAGAGCTTCCGTTGCTGGAGGAATCACCTCTTTTATCGAGCAACCCAACACGATTCCGAATGCGGTTACCCAAGAAATATTGGAACAAAAATACCAAATTGCTGCGCAAAACTCCTATGCGAATTATTCGTTTATGATGGGAGCAACCAATGATAATTTAGACGAAATTCTTAAAACAAATCCAAAAAATGTTGCGGGAATAAAAATATTTTTAGGCTCCTCAACAGGAAACATGTTGGTCGACAACGAAGCCACTTTAGAAAAAATATTCTCTAGTACTCCTATGCTTATAGCCGTACATTGTGAGGATGAAGCGACCATAAAAAACAATTTAGAAAAATACAAAGCCGAATATGGCGAGGACGTTCCAGTAACAGTTCATCACTTAATTAGAAGCGAAGAGGCGTGTTATATTTCGTCTTCGAAAGCAGTTGCTTTGGCCAAAAAAACAGGTGCAAGATTGCATATTTTTCATCTTTCGACTGCCAAAGAAATGGATTTGTTTACCAATAAAATTCCTTTGGAAGACAAGAAAATTACTGCCGAAGTTTGCGTGCATCATTTATGGTTTACCAATGACGATTACGCCACCAAAGGCAATCTTATCAAATGGAATCCAGCGGTAAAAACTGCTAACGACCGGAAAGTGCTCTGGGAAGCCTTGCTCGATGATCGCATTGACGTTATCGCTACGGATCATGCACCACACACCATCGACGAGAAAAAATTGCCGTATCTCTCTGCGCCATCTGGTGGCCCATTAGTACAACATGCGGTTGTGGCTATGTTTGAGGGTTTTCATAAAGGAAAAATTAGTGTTGAAAAAATAGTCGAAAAGATGTGTCATAATCCCGCTAAAATTTTCAAAATCGAAAGGCGTGGTTTTATAAAAGTAGGGTATTATGCGGATTTAGTTATTGTAAATTCAGGATTGCCTTGGAGCGTAAAAAAAGAAAATATTTTAGCCAAATGTGGTTGGTCTCCTTTTGAAGGATTTACCTTTAAGTCGAGAATTACACATACTTTTGTAAACGGACAATTGGTTTATACCGCTTTTAAAGTAAAAGAAATTCGAGCCGGAAAACGATTATTATTTGATAGATAGCATAAAATGAAGCAACTTATAGTATTTTTTATTCTAGTTTTCTCGTTGTCAGGTTGTAAGGAGGAAGCTATTAAAAAACCAAAAGACCTTATCGAAAAAAAGGTCATGGTCGATATATTGTATGATTTATCCCTTCTAGAAGCTTCAAAATATCAAAATTTAGGAAAAATAGGGAATAAAAAAGTAAGTCCTAGTCAATTTATTTACAATAAATACAAAACAGATAGCATTCAAGTTCTCAAAAGCAACATGTATTACGCCTCAAATATCGAAGCATACAAAGCCATGTTTGATGAAATTGGCACTCGATTGAATGCTAAAAACAAAGAAATAGAAGCTGTGGTAAAAGCAAAAAGCAAAATCAAACAAGCAGCTTCAAAAAGAGCTTCGGATTCTATTAGTAGGCAAACAAAGCAAATTCGGTAGCAAAAAACTACTTTTTCATATTGATTATTTCTTTTATATAGTCAGGGATGGCTTTGAAATTGGGATTGATAACGCTTTTTATCTTTTGATTGGAATACAACTCTTTTGAGTAGGATGCTTTTGCAGTAGCTCGTGTTAATTTTCTCTTTTGTTGAAAAACCACCGACAATAACCAATCGATGCGACAGAAAATTTCCATCATAAACGGACTCGCCTCATTGGTTGGTCTTTTTACTTGATACGCATCGGCGATGGAATTTAAAATGTCACGAAAAACATAATTATCGGCTATTAAAGTGAATCTTTCGTTGCTGATTTCACTTTTCATTAATTGAAATAAAATCCTAACAACATCCGTAACCGCAACAAAACCGGTGTTTCCTGATGTATAAAACGAAAGTCCATTTTTTATTTTTGTAAAAAGTAAACCACTTCCCTGTTCCCAAAATCCGGGGCCAAGTATCACGCCAGGATTAACAACAAGGACTTGTAAACCCTCTTGTTGCCCGCGCCAAATTTCCATTTCGGCACCATATTTAGAAATGGCATAATCGCTATGCAGTTTTTCGGGATTCCATTCTGTTTCTTCTGTTATTTCTTTTTCGTACGTTGCTTTGTCGCCAAGTGCAGCGATTGAACTCACATAACACAGTTTTTTAACCCCATTTGCAAGACAAAAATTGACAATATTTGCCGTTCCTTCGATGTTGATTTTTCTAATTGCGTCTTCCTCTTTTGGATCAAATGAAATCAAGGCCGCACAATGATAGACATGAGTTATGCCAAGAAAGGCTTTTTCCAAAGTTGGAATATCAGTAATATCAGCGGGTAACCATTCGACAGCAGCGAACAAAGCTGTTTTTTGATACAAATCAAATAGAGATTTGGTTTTTTGGATGCTTTCAAGATTTCGATAAATGGCACGAACTTGTTTTTCATTTTCTACCAAATGAAGTAGTAAATGCGCACCAACCAATCCTGTTCCTCCTGTAACTAATACCATGTGGCTAATTTACGAATTACCAATTAGGAATTGCGATTTTTTTTGGATTAACGGACTAAAGAAATAACCGATTCAACATTAAATTTTATCTTTGCCAAAATTAGATACTTTAAGAATGAAAAATATTATTTCCGAATTGCAATGGCGTGGCTTGGTTCATGACATCATGCCAGGAACCGAAGAGCAATTACTCAAAGAAATGACAACGACCTACATTGGGTTTGACCCCACGTCAGATTCGTTGCATATTGGGAGTTTAGTTCCTATTATTTTGTTGGTGCATTTAAAAAACTTTGGCCACAAACCCATCGCATTAGTAGGTGGCGCAACAGGAATGATAGGTGATCCATCAGGCAAATCAGACGAGCGAAATTTATTGGACGAAGCTACTTTGAATCATAATGTAGAGGGTATAAAAAGTGTTCTCTCTCGCTTTTTAGACTTTAATGCTACTGATAACAATGCGGCAGTATTGGTGAATAATTACGATTGGATGAAGGAGTTGTCCTTTATCAATTTTGCGCGTGATGTGGGCAAAAGAATCACCGTAAACTATATGATGGCAAAGGATTCGGTCAAAAAACGTTTGGCTGGCGAAGGCGAAGGAATGTCCTTTACCGAGTTCACATACCAATTAATTCAAGGCTACGATTTTTATCATTTGCACAAAGAATACAACTGTTTGCTACAAATGGGCGGTAGTGATCAATGGGGAAATATCACTACAGGAACCGAGTTGGTTCGTAGAATGAATGTGGGAGAAGAGGCCAAAGCGTATGCAATGACGTGTCCTTTGATTACAAAAGCGGATGGTTCTAAATTCGGAAAATCCGAAGGTGGTAACGTTTGGCTAACCGCCGATAAAACTTCGGTGTACACTTTTTATCAATTTTGGTTGAACACCACGGATGTTGATGCCGAAAAATATATTAAAATCTTTACTTTTCTGGACAAAGAAACCATTGAAGCATTGATAGAAGAGCATCAAAAAGCACCACATTTAAGGGTTTTACAACGAAAATTAGCCGAAGAACTTACGATTTTTGTTCACTCGGCAGCCGAATTAGAAAAAGCCATAAAAGCATCGAACATCCTTTTTGGAAATGCCACAGCAGCCGATTTAAAGCAACTAGACGAAACTACTTTTCTAGAAGTTTTTAATGGTGTTCCACAAGCCGAAATTCAAAAAGACACTCTCGAGGCAGGAATAGATATCATTACCGTTTTGAACGAGAAAACTGGTTTTTTCAAATCAAATGGGGAAGCAAGACGTGCCTTAACTGCTAATTCTATATCGGTAAATAAAGAAAAAGTAACGGAGAGTTTTGTCCTTTCGGCAAATGAGTTAATTAACAATCAGTTTGTATTGTTGCAAAGCGGGAAGAAAAATTATTTTGTGATTCGAGTTAAATAAATTTATAACTTTACTTGAAATAAAAACTATGGAAACTCAATTTTTGACTGACGAAAAAGGAAATAGGACAGCTGTTTTGTTGCCCATAAAAAAATACAACAAATTACTCGAAAAATTGGAAGATTTAGAAGATGTTCGCCTTTATGATGAAGCCAAAAGAGAGGATGACGGGTATCGAATAGCTATAGATGAAGCATTTAAAATTATTGAAGAAAAGCGAAAAACAGCAAAATAATGGTTTACACTATTGAATTTAGAACTAAAGTGTTAAAAGCTTTAATCAAAATTAATGAGCCTTATTATTCCGCAATCAAAAAACAAATTTATAGTTTAGCAGAAAACCCTCGACCGCAAGGTTATAGAAAACTTAAAGGTAGAAAAGGATATAGAATTCGTGTTGGAGATTACAGAGTTATCTATGAAATTTTTGATGAAATACTACTAATTGATGTTGTTGATTTAGGTCATAGAAAAGAGATTTATGAATAGCTAAACAACCATCAAGTTACACCCACGAATATCACTTGTGTCAAAACGTCCCAATACTTCAAATGTGGTATTGGGATATTTTTTGCCCAAGTCTTGTGTGGCGATAAAGGAACAGGAATTGATATTGGCCAAATCAATCACATTAATACCGCCCGTTTTTCCTTCTTTTACATAAGCCAAAGCATCTTGCGTATCGCGAATGTGTACTTGCATCCAGCTAGGACATTCAAAAATACCGTCCCCCAATGAGTAGGCTTGTGAAAGCAACTCGGTCATGCCGTATTCCGAGTGAATGCTTGAAACACCAAAACCAGCACACAGTTGCTCGTGTAATTCCTCCCGAATCATTTCTTTGCGTTTGCCTTTCATACCACCTGTCTCCATGATAATGGTGTTTTGCAATTGCAATTTTTCCTTTTCGATTAAATCCAATAACGCATACGTAACCCCAATCAAAATCACATTTTGGCCCGAAGCGTCTAAAGGAATCAATTTTTTGATCAATTCTTCGTGGTCGTGCAAGTAAAAACCACTTTCGGGATGATTAGAGGATTGAATCAAATCTTCGACCATATAAATTAAGGAAGAACCTTCTCTTTCTAGATACGAAGGGAGTAATGCCAGCACAACATAATCCTGAATGCCGCCATAAAATTGCGAAAATCCTGATCGATAGCTTTCCTCATACAAAGTGCGGTCAGTAACTAGATGTTTACTGATAAACACTCCAGTGGTACCGCTACTGGTAAAGGTTTCTTGAATGGGATTGCTATTTGAAACTACAGCGTGCGTTTTGAAAAACTGAATGGGCAAAAAAGGTATCTCTCGAATCGATTTTACTTTTTGAACGTCGGTTTTTAATAAATTACAAAATTCATGGTATGGAATATTGTTTTCGTATTGAAACCGAAAGACTTTCAAGGCTATTTTTTCAAATTGCTTTTGGTTCGAAATGGTAAATATATCGCTGGCTGTAATCAAGTTTTTTTGGCAAAGGTATCAATAAATACATTTTTGCGATTTAGAATCGGAAGAATTATTTTTTGAACAAAAAAAAGCTCCAATCAATGTTGGAGCTTTCGGTATGTGAATTGTTAATTATCGTATTATGAGTTTTCTTGTGGCTGATGCATCGTTTTCGCTAATTTTTATAATGTAAACACCAGGAGTTAAATTTCCAACGTTCAATTCTTTTGAACTCAAAACAGTTTGAAGTACTTTTTTACCCAAAACATCAAAAATAATGATTTCTTTGTCCGTGTCACTTTTGGAGGTAACATATACTTTACCGTTGCTCACAGGATTAGGATACAAGTTTAATCCCTCAATTGCGGTGGATTCTTGTAGCTTTGGTTGTTGTTTACTTTCTTGAGCAGTAGCTTTTGTTGTAAAAAAGAACCCCAATAAAATAACAATATAAAAGTAGTTTTTTATCATCAGATTGTTTTGTTATGGTAAAGATATAAAAAAACATTTCAAAAGTGATACCAAAATAGCGTAAAATGCGTTGGTGTTTCTTTTTTTGTAAAAAAATTAACAGTTGCGTTTTTGAAATGGCTTTTTTAGGCCGTTGCAAATTTACTTATTTCGGCGTATTTGTGCTAATTGTTAAATGTTACTAAAGTGTTACCAATCCGTTAATTTATCTAAACAGGGATCAGTCCTTTGTTGCTTTTACTTTATATTTACATGTTGAAAATAATCAATGCGATTGCCATTCCTATGAAAAAAAGAAATACAAAGATTTTGCTAGTAGACGACGAACCGGATATTTTAGAAATTGTAGGTTATAATCTAGCACAAGAAGGATACCAAATATTTACGGCAGCCAACGGGAAACTAGCCATACAAGTTGCTAAAAAAGAAGTTCCTGACCTTATTATAATGGACGTTATGATGCCAGAAATGGACGGTATGGAAGCTTGTGAGCACATCCGGAAAATTCCAGAATTAAGCCATGTCATTATTACGTTCCTAACTGCGAGAAGCGAAGATTATTCGCAAGTGGCTGGATTTGATGCTGGAGCCGATGATTATATAACCAAGCCTATTAAACCAAAATTACTAGTAAGCAAAGTTAAAGCATTGTTAAGACGCTTGAAAGAACAAGAGCAAAATAGCGAAACGCTAAACGTGGGTGGTATAGAAATAAATAGAGAAGAATATAAAATTGTAAAAGATAATATCGAAATTTCATTACCTAGGAAGGAGTTTGAATTGTTCTATTTATTGGCTTCAAAACCAGGAAAAGTATTCAAGCGCGATGAGATTTTGGATAAAGTTTGGGGTAACGAAGTTGTAGTTGGCGGTAGAACGATCGATGTTCACATCCGGAAACTTCGAGAAAAAATAGGCGAAGATCTTTTTAAAACCATCAAAGGAGTTGGCTATAAATTTGAGGTGTAATTTTACAAACCTTCCTTAATTATTAAATGCCATTTTAGAAACCTACCTTTAAATGGTATACATTTGTTTTTATTACTGTAAAAACAAAAACTCACAAGTGAATGAAAATAAGTTTTAAAAAAACCTATAAATTCGCTGTTAAATCAGCCTTATACATTAGTTTATTCGCCACAGGATTTGTAATGCTGTTGGCGACTTTTGTATTTAAAACCACAGCACATACCGTATTTTTATTTGGTGCTATTTTTATATTCATAACCTATATTTTCTCTTTTATTGTTTTGCAATATAGAGTGGAGCGTTTTATTTATAGGAGAGTCAAGAAAATCTACGACGATGTATCGCTTTTGGAATCCAGCACCTTCATTAACAAACCCATTACTACGGATATGGAGACGCTTACTCGAGAAGTAAAAAAGTTTGCAACCGATAAAAAACTTGAAATCGAGATGCTTCAAGTTAGAGAAGAATATCGTAGAGAATTTTTAGGAAACGTATCTCATGAGTTAAAAACGCCTTTGTTTACAGTTCAGGGTTATTTATCTACACTTATAGATGGCGCCATGGAAGATAAATCCATTAGGAAGAAATACTTGAAACGCGCAGAAAAAGGAGTAGAACGCTTAATTTATATCGTGGAGGATTTGGATATGATTACCAAATTAGAATCGGGGGACTTGAATTTAGAATTTTCGGATTTCGATATTGTAGATTTGATTCAAAACGTTTTTGATTTGTTAGAAATGAAAGCCGATAAAAAGAAAATCACACTTTCGTTCGAGAATTACCACATTCAGCCCACTTTTGTAAATGGCGACAAAGACAAAATCCAACAAGTAGTCGAGAACTTGATTGTAAACTCGATAAAATATGGTAAAATTGGCGGTTCATCCGAAATTGCAATTGTGAATTTAACTCCAAAGAAAGTCTTGGTTAGGGTGACCGATAATGGGGAAGGAATCGAAAAGCAAAACATACCACGCCTCTTTGAACGTTTTTACCGAGTTGACAAAAGCGGTTCTCGATCAGAAGGTGGTTCTGGTTTAGGACTCGCCATTGTTAAGCACATTATAGAAGCCCACAAAGAAAAGATTTATGTAGAGAGCGAATTTGGCATTGGCTCCGAGTTTTCCTTTACATTAGAAAAAATGGCTCATTCTTAAGATAGCGTTCATTTTTAAGGTACAATTGTTAATATCGTGTAAATCTATTGTTATTTTAAATGTTTTTATATCAAAAAACAAAAAATAAGGCTAATCTAATTCATTATAATCAACATAAAAAATCTCAAATAAATATTTAATAATAACTTATTGCGAACATAATATTAGATTAACAATTACTTAACATTGCTGTATGATATTTGCACTGTAAAAATTAATCTAAATAATACACAATGAAAAAAATTGCAGTTGCGTTTTTAATAGTAGGTGCCTCATGGATGGCTAATGCACAAGACGTAAAAAATGATTCCATAAAAACGGTATCTATCGATTCGTTAAAAGAAACAGTTGATGCACATTCAATGAAGTTTGCAGGACTAGAAGAAAGATTAGCCACATCTGATGCTACTCTTGATAAAGTAGCAAAAGTTAAATTTTCAGGTTACCTCCAGGCACAGTATGAAATGTATAATTACCAAGACAATATTGGGCCAGGGCCTTCTACAAAGGAAGTACCAGTTACCAATTCCTTTTTTATCAGACGAGCTCGTGTTAAATTAACTTACGAACCAGTAACTGGAGCTGTTTTTGTTATTCAACCTGACTATGCTTTTGACAAAGTAACATTAAGAGATGCTTACGTACAATTAAACGATAAATGGTTGGAAACTTTTAAATTGTTCCTTGGTCAATTCAATAGAACTAGTTATGAAGTTGAATTTTCTTCTAGATCCAGAGAACTTTTAGAAAGAAGCAGAATGTCTGGTATTTTATATCCTCAAGAAAGAGATTTAGGAGCAAAAATAGAAGCTGATTTTCAAACAAAATATGCCATTCCTTTTAAATTCCAAATGGCTGTTTTTAATGGTAATTACGGAGAAGGTTCTTTGACCAACAATTTAAGAGACGTAGACAGCAAAAAGGATGTTATGCTTCGTGGAGTATATTCGTTAAGTTTTCCGTCAAAAGGTTTAGGAATTGACTTTGGAGCACACACATACCTTGGTAATACAACAGTATTGCAAGCAGGGACTTTTAGTGATCAAAACAACCAAAATTTTACCGCAAAAATTGGCGATAGTTTTCAAAAAAGATGGTTTGCCGGAGAGTTAAGAGTTTTTTATGACTTTCTTGGTGGAATGTCCTTCAAATCTGAATTCATAAAAGGAACAATTTCAGGTGAAAAAGGGACTACACTTTCGCCTATAGCCAATAGCAATCCAAGTTTCAATTTTAATGGAATTCGAGATTTTACTGGATATTACGCTACAATTGTAAAAAATATTGGTAAGAACAATCAATTAGCAGTTCGTTATGATAATTGGGATCCAAACAATCATTTGTCTGGAAATGCTGTCACAATAAAAGAAGATTTAAAATACAAAACATGGGCTTTTTCATGGCAATATTTTTATGACGAAAATGTAAAAATCGTTGCTGGTTACACTTTGCCAATAAATGAAAAAAGCACTACTGTAGGTGGAGATTACACAAGAGACAAATTAGACAATACATTTACAATTCGTATTCAAGCAGGATTCTAAAAAAAAATATCACTTTAAAAAATGAAAATGAAAACAAAAAAAACAATACTAGGAATAGCTTTATTAGCAATTGCTGTTGTAGCATTATCCTTTACTACTGTATCTAAAATAACCGTTAAAGGTTCTGATACTATGGTTATTTTATCTCAAAAATGGGCGGAAGTGTACATGAAAAAAAATCCAAGTGCTATCATTCAAGTAACTGGTGGTGGATCAGGTGTAGGTATCGCAGCGTTAATTAATGGTTCGACAGATATTGCTAATTCAAGTCGCCCAATGAAACCGTCAGAATTAGAGAAATTAAAAGCCCGTTACAGTACTTTAGGAGTAGAAATCCCTTGTGCCAAAGATGGTATTTCTATTTACATTAACAAAGCCAATGGTGTTTCGGAACTTACTGTAAAACAAATTGGACAAATATTTGCAGGTCAAATTACCAACTGGAAACAAGTAGGTGGTGTAGATGCAAATATCAAATTATACGGAAGAGAAAGCAGTTCAGGAACATTTGTTTACTTCAAAGACAATGTGGTAAAAACAGATTATTCTCCAAGTTGTCAAACCTTACCAGGAACAGCTGCAATTGTAAATGCTGTTAAAAAAGATAAATTTGGAATTGGATACGGTGGTGCTGCTTACGCAGAAGGCGTGAAAGACTGTAAAGTAAAAAAAGACGATAAAAGTCCTGCTTATGCTCCAACAGCCGAGACGATTAAAAACAGAACCTACCCAATCTCAAGGTATTTATATATGTATCTTAAATCGAGACCAACGGGAGAGACCAAAGCATTTATTGATTGGATTTTAAGCCCAGAAGGTCAAAAGGTTATTGAAGGAATTGGTTATTTCCCAGTAAAATAAAAAGTATAAAAATTCCTTGTTGATTCTTTCAACAAGGAATTTTGAATTTAAAACCATTTTAAAATCAATCAAAATGAAAGTAGCAAAATTAAAATTAGCAGCGTTTTTAGTAGTCGTTATTGCTGTTGGGTTCTCCTTTACAACTGTTGAAAAAGTTACCGTAAAAGGATCTGACACCATGGTTGTTTTGTCGCAAAAATGGGCGGAAGTCTATATGCAAACACATCCTAATGCCATTATTCAAGTGACTGGTGGTGGGTCAGGAGTTGGTTTGTCAGCACTTTTAAATGGAACTACTGATATTGCAAATGCAAGTCGTCCTATTAAACCTGCCGAAGTAGAGAAATTAGTCGCATCGTTTAAAACCAAAGGAATCGAAATCCCTTGTGCCAAAGATGGTTTATCAGTTTTTCTAAACAAAGCAAATCGTGTTTCGGAACTTACAATTGACCAACTGGGTGCTATTTATTCAGGAAAAATAACCAATTGGAAAGAAGTGGGTGGCGATGATCAAAACATTCAATTGTATGGACGTGAAAGTAGTTCAGGAACCTTTGAATTTTTTAAAGAACATGTCGTGAAAACTGATTTTTCTCCAAGATGTCAAACCCTACCAGGAACAGCTGCGATTGTAAATGCAGTAAAAAAAGACAAATACAGTATTGGTTATGGTGGAGCCGCTTACGCCGAAGGAGTAAAGGATTGTAAAGTAAAAAAAGATGCCAAAAGCAAAGGGTTTTATCCTACCGCAGCTACCATAAAAAACAAGACCTACCCTATTTCTAGGTACTTATACATGTATTTAAGGAAAAGACCAACCGGTGAAACCAAAGCTTTTATCGATTGGATTTTAAGCCCAAAAGGACAACAATTGGTTGTTGAACAAGGCTATTTTCCTTTAAAATAATAAAAACTTCAACTATCCCTTGTAAATCAATTTTACTAGGGATAGTTTTGTATTTAAAAAATATGAATTCTTAAAGAAAGCAAATGAATTCCCAATTCCCAGTTAATCCAAGTTTTACCAAAGAAAGTCTTAAAAAACAGTTTCGACTTTCTGAATTTTTGGCCGAAAAAATTATTTCATCAGTTGCCTTTTTGTCGATTGCCATTATTTTTTTAATTTTTATTTTTGTTTTCAAAGAATCCTTACCATTATTTAGTTTTGGTTCTGATGCAAAAGCAAAAACAGAGATTCAAGGAACTGCTAAACCAGAAAGTTATGGTGGCACCACAACCGAAGAATTAAAACCAGAATCCTATGGATCAGAACCGGTTTCTAATGCCGATTTGAAACCAGAAACTTACGGATCAGATCCCGTTTCTACCGAAGATCTTAAACCAGAAACCTATGGCGATGTAAAAGCCGAAACTCCTGAAACTACAGCGACCGAAACTCCTGAAGCTGTTTCAGAAAATAATGAAGGAGCTGATAAAACATGGAGTACCTTTTTTACAACGGAGTGGGTTCCAGTATCCGAAAATCCAAGATTTGGATTAATAGGATTGTTAATAGGAACATTAAAAGTGACTGTAATAGCGATGTTAATTGCTGGACCATTGGCTATTTTAGCCGCACTTTATACCTCTTGTTTCGCTTCTAAACGAGCCAAAGAAATTATAAAACCCATTATAGAAATGTTAGCCGCTTTTCCATCAGTAGTTATTGGATTTTTTGCTTTAATGGTTTTGGCTACTTTCTTTCAAAGTATTTTTGGTTATGAATCCCGATTAAATGCTTTTATTGGAGGTGTGGCAATGGCTTTGGCAGCAATTCCTATCATATACACCATTTCCGAAGATGCCTTGTCAGCGGTTCCTAAAACTTTTACCGAAGCTAGTTTGGCCTTGGGAGCGAGCAAATGGCAAACGGCTTTTTTTGTAACTTTGCCAGCGGCAACGCCAGGTATTTTTGCAGCATTACTTTTAGGTGTTGGTCGTGTTTTTGGTGAAACAATGATTGCGCTTATGGCAACAGGAAATGCGGCATTATTGTCCTCAAATCCTTTTGAAAGTGTGCGAACTTTTGCTGCAACTATTGGGTCAGAAATGGCTGAAACTGTTTTTGGTGAAACCCATTATAGTGTGTTGTTTTTTATTGGGTCATTACTCTTTATATTCTCTTTTGCTCTAAATGCAGTTGCAGAGTTTTATGTAAAAGGAAAGTTGATCAAAAAATTTCAAGGAAAATAAATCATGGATAAAGTTAATATTGAATTAGAAAACCAATTTTTTTCATCCGAAAAAAAGGGTTCAGATATAAAAGGTAAATTTTTTGTTGGAGTAACACAACTAGCAGTTTTCATCATAATTGCGGTACTCTTTATCATTCTTGGCATCATTGTTTATCAAGGTAGAGCCAAGTTTTCTTGGGAATTTATCTCCTCATTTCCTACTAACGGTATGACCGAAGGCGGGATTCTTCCAGCCTTAATAGGAACATTTATTTTAGTAATTGTGATGTCTATAGCTGCAGTTCCTTTTGGGACAATTACAGCCATTTATTTAACAGAATATGCTAGCGAGAATTCAAAATTTGCTGCAGCCGTTCGGTTTTCAGTGCGAACATTAGCTGTTGTTCCTTCTATTATTTTTGGGCTTTTTGGACTTGGGTTCTTCATACAATTTTTAGGAGCAGGTGTAGATACTGCTTTCAATGGTGGCGAATTGCGATGGGGACAACCTAATATCCTATGGGCAAGTTTGACAATGTCCTTATTGACACTTCCAGTAATTATTGTATCCGTAGAGGAAGCACTCAAAACAATTCCAAGAGAATTGCGAGAAGCTAGTTTAGCGCTTGGTGCGACTAAATGGCAAACTATAAAACAAGTGGTGCTACCTGGTTCTGTTTCTGGAATTATGACAGGCACAATTCTAGCTGTAAGCCGTGGCGCTGGTGAGGTTGCACCTATTTTATTTACTGGCGCAGCGTATTATCTTGCCACTTTACCTGGATCCTTAAGTGATCAATTCATGAATTTAGGATATCACATTTACATCATGTCCACCCAATCTTCGGATGTAGAAAAAACAATGCCCATTCAATTTGCAACCACATTAGTTTTATTACTTTTAACATTGTCCTTAAATTTAGTAGCTGTAGTTATTAGATCTAGAATCAGAAGAAGAGCAAAATAATTGTAAAATCAGCAAAAATTTATTATTTTAGACTTAACAATAAAAAAATGAAAGATATAAAAATACACGTAAATGACTTGTCATTGTATTACGGAGAAAAAAAAGCATTAAAAGAAATTTCGATGCAAATTCCAGCCAATAAAGTTACTGCTTTGATTGGCCCTTCGGGATGTGGGAAATCTACTTTTTTGAGATGTATAAATCGAATGAATGATTTGATTCCAAGTGTTCGCATTACTGGCGAAATGCTAGTAGAAGGAATTGATATTTATGATAAAAATGTAGATGTTGTCAATATTAGAAAAAAAATAGGAATGGTTTTTCAAAAATCAAATCCTTTTCCAAAATCTATTTATGAAAACATTGCCTATGGACCCAAAATTAATGGGTTAAAGGACAAAACACAATTGGACGAAATTGTCGAAGTTTCATTGCGTCAAGCTGCAATTTGGGACGAAGTAAAAGATAGATTAGGCGATTCGGCATTAGGACTTTCTGGTGGTCAGCAACAGCGGTTGTGCATTGCCAGAACATTGGCGGTTAGCCCAGACATTATCCTAATGGATGAACCTGCAAGTGCTTTGGATCCTATTTCGACTTCAAAAATCGAAGAATTGGTGCATCAATTAAAAGAGCAATACACCATTATTATTGTAACACACAATATGCAACAGGCAGCTAGAACTAGTGATCATACTGCTTTCTTTTACATGGGCGAATTGATAGAAATGGGCAAAACAAATACTATTTTTACCAAACCATTACAAAAACAAACAGAAGATTATATAACAGGTAGATTTGGATAATAATTCTAAAATAGGTATATTACAATCTTTAAAATTATAAAAAACATGGCTACATATTTTGAAATAGAATTAGATAAATTAAAAAGCGTTATCCAAAAAATTGGTGTTTTAGCAGAAATCCAAGTTGGCGAGGCGATAAAAGCAGTACTTTCTGAACCAATTTCGGAAGGAAAGGAAGTAAAGAAAAACGAACACAAAATTGACAAATTAGATATTAAAATTGATGAAATTTGTCAAAGTATTTTTGCGTTGCAACAACCAGTTGCTTCAGATTTACGTTTTATTATGTCGGCAATGCAAATTAGTAATGAAATGGAACGAATTGGAGATTTGTCCATGAGCATTATAAAAAAAACCAAAAGTATTAAGGACAAACACGACCTTATAACTACTTTTTCGATTGCTGATGTTGCCCGACAAGTAGAATTGATTATGACTAAAACCAATGAGTGTTTTTTGACAAGAGATGAAAATACGATTGGCGAAATCTTTGTTATGAACAAATCAATCAAGAACAAATGCGATGATGCTATTCATGCCATCATCAATGAAATGAAAGTGAATTCTAAAGTAGTGGTTTCTGGAACGAATTTAGTAATGGTTCTAAAACATTTAGAGCGCATTTCAGAGCACAGTACTAATATAGCTGAATATGTTTACTTTATGATTAATGCCAAAATCATCAAACATGAAAAATTTGAAGATTTAAATACAGAAAATTAAAAACCTCATAGCTTTAGTATTTTATACTAAAAAGTAATTGGTTCAAGTTTAAAAAAGGGCACTTTATGCTACCCTTTTTTAAACTTTTTTGGTATAATAACCCTTTGTAAAATCAAATGTTTTACAACAAGTTTGATCATTGTATAAACTCTCATTCTGTAAACATTAAACAAGCAGTCATACAATTTAAAGAGTCTATCAAAAAATTAATTACTAATTCCTTCTACCTCCTAAATAAATAGAAACATAATATAACAATGTTGCAACTGATCCTAAAGCCGCAACTACATAAGTTCTAGCTGCCCATTTTAAAGAATCCTCTGCACCTACATATTCTGAAGGGTTCAATATTTTTTTGTTTTTTAACCAAGCCAGAGCCCTATCACTAGCATCATATTCTACTGGCAAAGTAATTATTGAAAATAATGTTGTTACAGCAAAAATCAGTATCCCAATTAATAACAACTGCGGAAATGTACGAAGCATTAAAATTCCAGCCAATAAAGTCCATTGCATATAACTTGAAGCAACATTTACAATAGGCACTAGTTGCGAGCGCATAGTGAGCCATTGATACCCTAGAGCATGCTGTACTGCGTGCCCACATTCATGAGCAGCAACAGCCGCAGCAGCGGCATTCCGTTGGTTGTAAACAGCTTCACTTAAGTTTACCGTTTTATCTACTGGATTGTAATGATCAGTTAATTGTCCTGGGATAGAAATTACACGCACGTCTTGAATACCATGATCTGAAAGCATTTTTCGAGCAATTTCGGAGCCAGACATTCCGTTTTGCAATTGAAATTTAGAATAATATTCAAATTTGTTTTTCAGTCTTGAACTAACCAACCAACTGAATAACATAATTATACCAGCTAGAATCAAATAACTCATTCCCATTTTGTTTGTTTTAAATTTTATAAAGATAATCAAATTGTGAACCATACTATTTAGGATGTCATTTTGACATTGCTGTCAATAAGATACGAATACAACAAGACTCAAACCCAATATTCAAAAAGCATACAATCTAACACAAGACCTGCGCAATATCTTTGAAAAGACAACAGACAAAATAATCGGATTTGCAAAATTAGCCAAATGGCACGAAAAAGTAAATCAATCTGGATTCAAGTCTTTTAATACAATATCTCGAACAATAATCAATCATCCCCAAACCATATTAAATTATTTTGATGACAGGAGTACAAATACATCGTAAGTAATCATTCAATACTAAAA
>NZ_VJZT01000001.1 GCF_007097245.1 Flavobacterium restrictum
TAAATTACCTGACATAAAAACTGCTTAATATATTGATTATTAAGCGTTAATGTAGTTATATTATATTTAATTAACAAGTTTTTTAGTACTTATTTTTATGCAATATGATGCGTTTGCCCTGTCTATTTTATGATCCTTTTATTCTTTGTGTTCGTTTCCAAAGTTAATGGGCAAGAGTTCAACTACAATACTAGTCAAGAGGCAACAACTCTTGAAGTATACAATTATGTAACAAAAGGCTTGGAAATCCAAATGAAAAGTGGGCTCGATATGAAAAGAGGTTACTTTTTATGGGACAAGTTGATTCGCAATACAAATTCTACTGATGGTAAAAGAGAAGTTGAATTTAAAGCACTCGTTATTGAGAGTAACTACAAAGTATGTGCATGGGTAATGATATACAAAAATATTGAAGGTAAAACAAAATATTTCTGTATCCCTACACAAGAATCTTCAAAAGAAATTTGGGATAAGTGTTTTATTGATTTGCGAGACACAAATTTGCAGACAACAGCTTATCTTCCGATTACTTGGGCAATGATGAATTTAATTGGACAACTTACTAATGATTATAATAATGTCTGTTTTTCAAAAGGCTCTATGGTATTAACCCAGAATATGCAATACAAAACAATTGAAACTATTACCAATGAAGATACATTAGTGGTTTATGACAATATTAGAAAGAAACTAACTACGTCTAAAGTTAAAAAATTAGTTACACATGATGAAAGTAAATATGAAGTCTATAAAATAACATTCACTCAAAAAGAGGAGCTTTATGCTGATAATTCCGAAACCTTTTCAAATCCATCTATAATAGATGGTAAAAAAGTAATTGAAGCAACTGCAAATCATCCTATTTTGACAAATAATGGTATTAAGAGAATTGACGAATTGGAATATGGTAATGAGGTTTTAGTTGTGAATACTCTAGGCGAAACTTTAACATATATTGTATCGAATATTCAAAAAAACTACCGAAAAGTAGATTCAGTTTATAATGTTATACTTGAAAATGGTAATACTTTTGTTGTAGATGGAGTCATTGTTTCTACCAAATAAGTTCTTTTCAAAACAGTTAGACTTTTCTTTAAGATTTTGTTTAGTAATGAAAGTAACTTTAATATCTACTATCAACAAGTTACAACATAATAAAAATTATGAGAGCGAATACCAAGAGGATGTGTAATCCTCTTTTTTATGGAGTAATTTTTCTTTGTGTAGTTAAAAACACCTTTTATTGACTGATTTTTGCAAGTAACTATTCCCATTTTCTACTAGTTTTTCAAAATAGTAATTAGTCTATGTTTTAAAATATAATTTCTAAAATGTAATTGTCTCACAACTTTAAAATACGTCCTTTTATTTTTTATAAAAAAGTCCACTTTTGATTCGGTTTTAATCCTACTTTCTAATTCTTAAATTCTTATTTTTGCAATCAATAGAAATTATTCATGCAAAAATACATAGAACAACTCAACGAAGCTCAACGAGAACCCGTTTTACAAAAGGATGGCCCCATGATTATTATTGCGGGTGCAGGTTCTGGAAAAACAAGAGTTTTGACCATTCGAATTGCCTATTTGATGAGCCAAGGCGTGGATTCGTTTAGCATTTTGTCGCTTACATTTACCAATAAAGCAGCAAGAGAAATGAAAAAACGAATTTCGGATATCGTGGGGGCGAGTGAAGCCAAAAACCTTTGGATGGGGACTTTTCACTCGGTTTTTGCCCGAATTCTTCGTTCGGAAGCGGATCATTTGGGGTATCCTTCTAATTTTACGATTTATGATTCACAGGATTCCTTGCGTTGTATTTCGGGGATTATCAAGGAGATGCAATTGGATCGGGATGTGTACAAACCCAAGCAGGTGTTGAGCAGAATTTCGAGTTACAAAAACAGCTTGATTACCGTAAAAGCCTATTTCAATAATCCCGAATTGCAAGAGGCGGATGCCATGGCCAAAAAACCACGATTGGGCGAAATTTATCAGAATTATGTCGATAAATGTTTCAAATCTGGTGCGATGGATTTTGATGATTTACTATTGAAAACCAATGAATTACTAACTCGTTTCCCTGAAGTTTTGGCCAAATACCAAAATCGTTTTCGGTACATTCTGGTGGATGAGTACCAAGATACGAATCACTCCCAATACTTGATTGTAAGGGCTTTATCCGATAAGTTTCAGAACATTTGTGTCGTAGGCGATGATGCTCAAAGTATTTATGCGTTTCGTGGGGCAAATATCAATAATATCTTGAATTTCCAGAAAGATTATGAGGGTGTAAAAACCTTTCGATTGGAACAAAATTACCGTTCGACCAAGAATATTGTCGAAGCCGCCAACACGATTATCGATAAAAATAAAATAAAACTGGATAAAATTGTTTGGACTGCCAATGATTTTGGCCCCAAAATAAAAGTACACCGCAGCATGACCGACAGCGAGGAAGGCAGGTTTGTAGCCAGTACCATTTGGGAACAAAAAATGCAAAACCAGTTGCACAACGGTGCTTTTGCCATTTTGTACCGCACCAATGCCCAATCTCGTGCCATGGAGGATGCGTTGCGCAAACGCGATATACCGTATCGGATTTATGGCGGGTTGTCTTTTTACCAAAGAAAAGAAATTAAAGATGTGTTGTGTTATTTGCGATTGGTCATCAACCCCAAGGATGAGGAAGCTTTGGTACGTGTGATTAATTATCCCGCAAGAGGAATTGGCGATACGACCGTAGAGAAATTGACCATTGCTGCCAATCATTACAAGCGTTCGATTTGGGAAGTGATGCAAAATATTGACAAAATAGATTTGAAACTCAATGCGGGAACCAAAAATAAACTCGAAGATTTCGTGACCATGATTCAGAGTTTTCAGGTCATAAACGAAAATCAGGATGCGTTTTATATCACCGATTATGTAGCCAAAAAAACAGGATTGGTACAAGAATTAAAAAAAGATGCCACGCCCGAGGGAATGGCGAAAATCCAAAATATTGAGGAATTATTAAACGGAATCAAAGATTTTACCGAGGGGCAAAAAGAAATTGATGGCGCAAGAGGTGCCTTGTCCGAATTTATGGAAGATGTGGCGTTAGCTACGGATTTAGACAAAGACACGTCCGATGAAGATCGAGTGGCATTAATGACGATTCACTTGGCCAAAGGGCTCGAATTTCCACACGTTTTTGTGGTAGGAATGGAGGAAGATTTGTTCCCGAGTGCCATGAGTATGAGCACCCGTAGCGAACTTGAGGAGGAACGCCGCTTGTTTTATGTTGCCTTGACTCGTGCCGAGCATCAGGCGTACCTCACGTATGCGCAGTCCCGCTACCGTTGGGGAAAATTGACGGATAGCGAACCCTCCCGATTTATAGAGGAAATAGACGGGCAATACCTAGAATACCTCACTCCCGAGGAAAATAATTACCGCTACAAACCCATGATTGATAGTGATATTTTTGGCGATGTAGATAAATCCAAGTTGCGTTTGGCAAAGCCAATAGGAGGAACGCCACCAAGTGCTTCCACCTCCGAAGGTGGGGTACGACCAGACAGTACTATCCGAAAATTAAAACCGGTTGCCAGTAATGGTGCGTCTGGCAATGCCAATTTATTTGACAATAAACTAGTTGCTGGAAATCTAGTCATGCACGAGCGTTTTGGCAAAGGAGAAGTCATCAATATGGAAGGAATTGGCGCAGATAAAAAAGCCGAAATCAAATTTGAAGTAGGCGGCATTAAGAAATTGCTTTTGCGTTTTGCGAAATTGGATATAATTGGGTGATTGTTAATGCATTAAAACACGGATTTTTTTATCTTTTTTCTATTCTCTTTATTTAAAAAAAATGGCACAATTTATAAAAATATACAACGACAAGCCCAACGAAGCCGCTATTGCAAAAGTAGTAAAGGTGTTAAAAGACGGCGGATTAGTCATTTATCCCACCGATACTGTTTATGGTTTGGGGTGTGATATCACCAATACCAAAGCTTTGGAACGCATTGCCAAAATAAAAGGAATCAAACTCGACAAAGCCAATTTCTCTTTTATTTGTCATGATTTAAGTAATTTGTCGGATTATGTGCGGCAAATAGATACGGCAACTTTTAAGATTTTAAAAAGAGCTTTACCAGGGCCTTATACCTTTATCTTGCCTGGAAATAATAACCTCCCAAAGGAGTTCAAGAAGAAAACTACTGTGGGAATCCGAGTTCCTGATAACGCAATTGCTCTAGAAATCGTACGGCAATTGGGCAATCCTATCGTTTCTACCTCGATTCACGATGAGGATGACGTGATTGAATACACCACAGACCCCGAACTTATTTTTGAGAAATGGCAAAACCTAGTTGACCTCGTAATTGATGGCGGTTATGGCGATAATATGGGTTCTACCATTATCGATTTGTCAGGCGATGAGATTGTTGTGGTGCGGGAAGGAAAGGGTAGTATAGACATACTTTAGTTTTTCAGGAATACCGAATTTCATTTTTAGTAAATGCAAAACTTGCGTTCCATTGTTGTAAATTTGCTTTTTTAATTTTAAAACAGACTATGAAAATATTATATACGTATATCAAAGTACACAAACGATTGTTGTTTTTGGCACTTTTTTTGGCAGCTATCAACCAATGTTTCTCCTTATCGGATTCGATTATTATAGGTAAATTACTGAATCAGTGCGGTGTAGGAGTCGCTACTTTCAATCATAATTATGCTGCTTTTACCAAAGCCGTTGCTGGCTGGTTGGGTTTATCACTTGCTGCGGCGATGTTATCTCGAGTTGCCAAAAATTTCCAAGATTATTTTACCAATATTATCATTCAAAGAACAGGTGCCCAAATGTACACCGAAGGTATTCAAAAAGCCTTGCAGTTGCCTTACCAAGACTTTGAAGACCAACGCAGTGGCGAAACATTAGGCAAGCTTCAAAAAGTAAAAATTGATTGCGAAAAGTTTATCACATTGGCCATTTCAATGGTTTTTCAAACGCTGATTGGGATTACATTTGTGGTGGTTTATGCCATAAATATCCACTGGTTATTGGGTCCTATTTTTCTAGCAACCGTTCCGGTTATTGCATTTATCAGTTCTTTTTTGGGAAAAAAAATAAAAAAAGTTTCTCGAGAAATCCTTGGCGAAACCACTGCTTTGGCTGGTGCTACCACAGAATCCTTACGTAATATTGAACTCGTAAAAAGTTTGGGATTGACCGAGCAAGAAGTCAACCGCTTGAATAGTACGACCACAAAAATATTAGGACTTGAATTAAAGAAAGTACGTTTTATTCGTTCGTTGAGTTTTGTACAAGGAACAACCGTACATTTTATGCGAACAGGTTTGGTTTTTGCCTTGTATATGTTTATTTTTCAAGGAATTATAAAACCAGGTGATTTGATTACACTGATGTTTTTCTCTTTCTTTTTGTTTAATCCGTTGCAAGAATTGGGGAATGTTATCGCTACTTACAACGAGACGAAAGCTTCGATGGATAATTTTAGCGATTTGATGCACTCCAAAAGTGAGGAGAAACCCTTGCATCCCGAAACAATGGGATTCATCAATAATTTGCGATTTTCTAACATTTCATTCAAGCACCAAACGGCTTCGACTTATGCTGTAAAAGACATTTCTTTTGAAGCCAAAGCTGGCGAAACAATTGCCTTTGTTGGGCCTTCGGGAAGTGGTAAAACTACTTTGGTCAAAATGCTAGTTGGGTTGTACACACCCGAGGAAGGGACAATTTTTTATAATGAAATCAATGCCAAAGAGATTGATTTGACCGAGTTGCGACAACAATTAGGCTTTGTAACCCAAGATGCACAATTGTTTTCGGGGACTATAAAGGACAATTTACTATTTGTAAAACCCAATGCAACCGATGCCGAAATAAATGACGTGTTGCAAAAATCGGCTTGCCAAAATTTATTAGAACGTGCCGAAAATGGTTTGAATACTACTATTGGCGAGGGCGGAATTAAAGTTTCGGGAGGCGAGAAACAACGCTTATCTATAGCGAGAGCTTTGTTAAGAAGTCCGAGATTGCTTATTTTTGATGAAGCCACATCAGCATTAGATTCCATCACCGAAGAGGAAATTACACAAACCATTCGCAGTATTTCGTCCAAGCAAGACCAAATTACGGTATTGATTGCCCACCGTTTATCGACCATTATGCACGCTGATAGAATTTATGTTTTGGAGCAAGGTACTATCATTGAGGAAGGCAAACACCAAGATTTATTGAACGAAAAAGGCTTGTATTACGCCATGTGGCGACAACAAATTGGGGAGCGAAAAACAGTTTAGTCCTTTCTAAAAAGCAAAAAAAGCCGCAATTGTAGGTTACAATTGCGGCTTTTTTTTGTAAATAAATTATATTTAGTTTTTATCCTCTTCGACCATTGCAATTTCATATTTGCTTTGTCCATCTACTTGAACTGGTTGGTAATAGGTTTCTCCAAATTTTACATAAGTAATGGTTCCAATTTTTACTTCTTTGCCGCCTTCAGGTAATTTATCTACAATTGTTCCAGCAGTAGGCGGAACAACCGTATACCCACCATCTGATTTTTCGTAATACGTTCCACCGTAGTAGTAATTATTTACAGTGCCCGTATTTACTGTTTCTGCTCCATCTGGAATAGTTACTATTGTACCACCAACGGGGGCTGCAACTACATTGTATCCTGAACTTGATGGTGAATACCACACACCTTGGTCATAATGGTATTGATTGCTTTCGACACTTACTATAATGGCTGTTACTGCCAATGTAGTTACAAAAAATCCCCACGGATGCCAAACTGGTCCCCAATAAAAAGGACGGTATGGATGGTAATAATACGGATGATAGCAGTTGTAGCGGTACCCACCGTAGCGGTAAGGAGGACGGCTGTAGGGACGGTTGTAATTGTTATGTCGAACAACAGTATTTCGATTATTTCGAATGTTGATGTCTTTACTCTTGTCAATATTTATGTTGACATTATTATTGTTGCCATTCCCAATTTTATTGTGGTTCCCAATTTTTTTATCATCACCAACTCTATTAGGCTTGTTTACGTCTCTTGAAGGGCGATTTCTATCAGTAGTAGCATTATTTACTCGATCTCTAGTCACTCTATTATTGCCTGTATTAGCAGTTGCGGGTCTTCTGTTTGGGGTTGCAGTTGGTCTTGAAACTTGTTGCCGACTGGGTCTAGAAACCGAATTTCGGGAAGGAGCTGATCCACCACCATTGCCTCTTCTGTTTTGTGCACTTATATCCAATTGGATAAAAAGAAATGCAATCATCATGCAAAGGACGATTACATGATTTTTGGTTTTAATTAAATTTTTCATGTACTGTGATTTAGTTTTAGATATTAAAATTAAATTATTTTGGTCATTAATTGATAGCTTGCTTTATTTTTTTTCAAAAAAAGCAAAACAATTTTGAAGTTATTAAGAGTAGTTTCGATTAAATCTAGAACTAGTAACATAAAAAAAGTGTGCCTTCAATTAATAATTCACTTAAAGAATAACATGAAGGCATTTTATAAAAGTAGAAATAATTAAAAGGGTTTGTTTTTTTTTGTAATTTTAATTAAGTTTTTTTAATAATCATTCCAATAATTTTGTGTCATGAATAAAAAAATTATAATTTCTACGGTATTGCTCCTTTTTTTTAAATTTTCTTACGGACAAATTACTTCTCATTCAAATAGGAATGACGACAAAAATCATTTTGATAGTGCAAAATTGAGTTATAATTTTGAGAAAAATGTATTTGTTAATAATGAAGTTATCACATTAAAAAAAGATAAAGTTGAACGTGATGTACCTTGGTTTGTGGAGCGATTCAAAATTGCAGCGGGCTTCTACGAAGCACTAAATAATACCAATATCAGTTTAGGGAATAGCTCTGGATCTATAGGAACTGGAGTAGATTTTGAAAGCGATTTAGGGTTTAGTAAATACTCACCAACCTTTCTGGCTGGGATTGATTGGAGGTCAACAAGTAGATCTAAATTTACTTTAAACTATTATAATCTCCACAGAAATGCCAATTATCGCCTTCAAAAATCAATTAATTTTGGAGATAATACCTACGAAATTGATGCTAAAGTAAATTCTTATTTTAATACCTCAATCTTTCGTTTTTCCTATGGTTATGCCCTGATCAGTAAACCCGATTACGAATTGGGATTATCAATAGGTACACATATAGTAGGAGCCAAAGCAGGAATTTCATTAGCAGATTCAAATATATCAATAAAAACAAGTGATGATTTTGGTTTTACGGCACCACTGCCAGACTTTGGTATTTGGGGCGGATATGCTTTTAGTAACCGTTTTGCATTTAATGGTGAGTTTAACTATTTTGCGCTAAAAATTAATGATATCAAAGGAACAATTCTGGGTTTTGATGGAGCATTTACTTATAAAGTGTTAGAAAATTTAGATTTATCTTCGGGTTTAACTGGTTTTAATTTCAAGGTTGATGCCATAAAAGATCATTTAAATGGGGATTTTAAATGGGGCAATAATGGTATCTTTTTTAAAGTATCCTATTCTTTTGGAAAAAACAAATGGCATTAATTTAATAAAAAAAGCCGTTTCTAAAGATTTTAGAAACGGCTTTTTTTTAGTACTACAAAAATTTTACTTTTTGAAACAATGCTTTGTTTAAATCTTGAATATTCCTCCAAAAGCAATAATGCGCTGGAAGAATAAAAAGTGTTGCGATGCTGTATCGTCGGCACTTACGGTTGTTCTAATATCAGGCATATTAATGTACCCGCCTTTTAGCTCTCCTTGAATGTAAAAATGCTTAAAAAAAGTCACATTCAGTCCCGCTTTTAGCGAAGTTCCAAAACCAGAAACATGAAAATCATCGTGACGTTCTTTACCTAAAACAGTAGCATTTGTTTTAGGGAATATGAGTCCTGCACCTAAACCTTCAGT
Organism: Flavobacterium restrictum; assembly: GCF_007097245.1. Taxonomy (GTDB): domain Bacteria; phylum Bacteroidota; class Bacteroidia; order Flavobacteriales; family Flavobacteriaceae; genus Flavobacterium; species Flavobacterium restrictum. Next base: position 8,961 of record NZ_VJZT01000001.1, read on the forward strand.
TAAATTAATTTGAACTTTATCTGTATTAGTCAAAGCAAACCATTTCGAAATATCGTCATGTCTTGAAAATTCTGTATTGACGTAGTTCAAACCATCTGTGTGTTCGTACATTAAAAAAGCAGGAATTCCTTGCTGGATAGTACCTTTCTCAAAACCACCTTCTTTAGCACCATTTTGAGACAAATCAACAGGTGTATTAGTATAAACTCCGTTGTAATATGATCCAGATTGATCAGTAGGTAAATTAATAGAACCGGTTACGTCAACGGTTTGATTTTGTGTCATTACATACTTCATGTGATCCCAACCAATAGCTATACTGTAATGATCATTAATAAAATACCCCATTCTGAAATTGGTTTGCGGTATCGTCATTTTACTGGGATTGATGTAATCTGCATGCCAGCCTTTTGGCTTATCATGTGCTGAAATATCGTATAGGGTAAAATTGTAATCGTTTCCTTTAAAAGTCACATCAGATTTGGTGTAACTATCTCTGTTACCGCCCCAAGAAATAAAGATTTTCCCTTTATTATGAGCCGAGTATTTATCTTGTATTTTAATATCTTCTTGTGCAAAAGTATTTGATAAACAAAACACAACAAATAATGCTGTTACTAAAATTGTTTTTTTCAAGGTCGTTGTATTAAAATTTAAAATTGATTTATGGTTTGTCTAATGGCGACTAACTTTGTCATTAAAGCTTCAAAATAATCCAAATGAAGCATATTCGCACCGTCACTTTTGGCATTTGCAGGATCAAAATGAGTTTCTATAAAAATTCCGTCTACACCTACGGCTATGCCTGCTTTGGCAACGGTCTCAATCATATCAGGTCTTCCGCCAGTTACACCAGCAGTTTGATTGGGTTGTTGCAAGGAGTGGGTAACGTCAAGAACTGTTGTCGCATAGTTTTGCATAGTAGGAATGCCACGAAAATCTACAATCATGTCTTGGTAACCAAACATAGTACCGCGATCTGTAATCATCACGTTTTGGTTGTTGCAATCCAGTACTTTTTGCACGGCGTGTTTCATACTTTCGGGACTCATAAATTGTCCTTTTTTAAGGTTGACTACTTTACCTGTATTGGCTGCAGCTACAACTAAATCCGTTTGACGCACCAAGAAAGCGGGAATTTGCAAGACATCAACATATTGTGCTGCCATTTGGGCATCTTCATTGGTATGAATATCCGTAACGGTTGGTACTCCAAAGGTTTCCGAAACTTTACGAAGAATTTTCAACGCTTTTTCGTCACCAATTCCAGAGAAACTATCAATTCTAGAGCGATTGGCTTTTTTGAAAGATCCTTTGAAAACAAAAGGAATGTGCAATAAATCCGTAATGCCTACTAATTTTTCGGCAATTCGCATTGCCATTTCTTCGCCTTCAATGGCACAAGGACCAGCAAGTAAAAAGAAATTTCCGCTATCAGTATGTTTAATTTGTGGGATATGCTGTATGTTCATAATGAATTTTTATAAAGTGCAAAGATAATTATCAAATGTGAATTTTAGATTAAGTTTTATGATTATTTGCAGAGACGGTTTCAAACCCATCCGTACGATATTATTGGAAGAAAAAAGATTTCCCTTTTATGAAGCTGCAGCTTTTTTATTTTTTTAACGAAAGTCCAAAAGGAACCCTCAAAATTCCTTTTTCGTAGATGTTTAAATACAGTACGATTGGTTTTTTTTGACCTTCCCATTTCAATTCGTAAACGTCTAGAAAACCAGCTCCCATATCGCTTCTTTTGGTTGGGAATGGGCAACAACTTTCTAATTTGGTATACGTTATTTTCTCTCCTTTTGGTCCAGCCAAAGCATTCAAAAAGCTTTGTTGATTGATGGTGTCTTCTTTGGTGCTTTTAAAGAAAATGTTGATGGGATAATCTTTGTCAAAACCATATTTTTTGTCGGTACTAAATTGTGTAATTACAAAAGTATTTTCTTTGGTTAGTTCTAAATTTGGCGCAGTATCATCCACATTTTTCAAAGTAGATTTGGTGCTAACACAAGAAGCAAAAAAGACAAATAAAGGAATAAAAAGCGTTATTTTTTTCATGATTTTAAGTACAGTTTTATGATGAAAATTCAGTGCAATAATGATACCAAAATAATTGGCTGGATAGTGCTGCAAAGATAAACAGAAGTTCTGGTTTTATGGAATTCCAGTCGGTTTTCTACTTTTTTTACGAATGTGACACTTCTCACACAAATCAACCAAAAGCTTTTTACCTTTGTATAAAAAAACAATATGAATTTTATTTATCAAACTTGGCCTTGGTACATTTCGGGGTTTGTAATAGGTATGATTATGCTTTGTCTGGTTTATTTTGGCAAAACATTTGGGATGTCCTCTAACCTTCGCAGTCTTTGTGCTATGACTGGAGTTGGCAAGCGAGTTGCTTTTTTTGACTTTAATTGGAAATCGCAACGGTGGAATTTAATCGTAGTTTTAGGCGCTATGGTGGGCGGTTTTATTGCCGTTACCTACATGAGTGCCCCATCTAATGTGGCTATTAATCCCAAAACAATCCAGCAATTAGCAACATTAGGAATCGATGCTCCTAACGGAAAATTGTTGCCCAATACGCTTTTTGGAAATCAAATTTTTCACTCTCCCAAAAGTATTTTCTTGTTGGTTATAGGTGGTTTTTTAATTGGTTTTGGCTCTCGTTATGCTGGCGGTTGCACCTCTGGACATGCCATATCTGGTTTGAGTAACTTACAACTTCCTTCGTTAAAAGCTGTTATTGGTTTTTTTATTGGAGGATTAATCATGGTTTATTTTTTATTTCCACTAATTTTTTAAGGTATGAAAGGATTCAAATATTTTTTAGTAGGATTGATTTTTGGTATTGTTTTAACCAAATCCGAAGCGGTATCATGGTATAGAATTTATGAAATGTTTCAGTTTCAATCTTTTCACATGTACGGAATTATTGGGGTTGCAGTGGCAACGGGAATAGTTGGAATTCAAATCATAAAGCAAAAAAAAGTCAAAGATATTGAGGGACTTCCCATTGCAATTTTGGATAAAGAAAAAGTTGCTGCTCGCTATTATATTGGAGGTCTTTTTTTTGGACTCGGGTGGGCGTTGGTTGGTTCGTGTCCAGGGCCTATTTTTATACTTTTGGGTGCTGGTTTTTTACCTTTGGTTTTAGTACTTATTGGTGCTCTTGTAGGTACTTTTTGCTATGGAGTTCTAAAGGATAAATTACCGCATTAATCTCTCAAACATAAAAATAGCGTTTTAAAGTTGCTTTTGTAGTATAGTTTGTTTTCTGGGAGATTCAAAAAACAGGAAAATGATTCTCATAAAATAGCTTTTTTTTTGGTCAAAAATATAAGCATCACTTTTAATCAATAAATAGTACCTTTGCAGCTCAATTATTTAAAATGAGATTACACAGAAATTTAGTTTACACTACCATTGACGCATTGAATGCCATATTTAACGAAGGAGAATATGCCGATAAAGTAGTAGCAAGATCCCTAAAAAAAGACAAACGTTGGGGAAGCTCGGACAGAAAGTTTGTTGCCGAAACCATCTACGAAATTGTTCGTTGGAAACGATTATATGCCGAAATAGCCGAAGTAAAAGAACCTTTTGATAGAGACAATCTATGGAGAATGTTTTCGGTTTGGGCAGTTTTACGCGGCTACCCAATCCCTGATTGGCGTCAATTAGAAGGTACACCAGAACGTAAAATAAAAGGACGTTTTGACGAACTTTCGAAAGTAAGAGCCCTAAAAGAATCTATTCCAGATTGGATGGATGAATTGGGTGTAAAAGAGTTGGGCGAAAAAGTATGGACAACAGAAATTGCAGCCCAAAATCAACCCGCCAAAGTGATTTTGAGGGTTAACACCTTAAAAACAACCAGAGAGCAATTGCGTGCGATACTCATGGACTTGAATATAGAAACCGATATGCTAAAGGAGCAACCCGATGCTTTGGTTTTGAAAGAAAGAGCCAATGTGTTTTTGACAGATGCTTTCAAAGCTGGTTTTTTTGAAGTTCAAGATGCTAATTCCCAATTAGTAGCTGCATTTCTTGACGTGAAACCGGGTATGCGAGTAGTCGATACGTGTGCTGGTGCAGGTGGAAAAACACTTCATATTGCCGCTTTGATGGAAAATAAAGGACAATTAATTGCTATGGATTTGTACGAAAGCAAATTGAAACAATTAAAATTAAGAGCCAAAAGAGACGGTGCTTTTAACATAGAATACCGTATTATAGACTCTACAAAAGTGATTAAAAAACTGCACGAAAGAGCTGATCGGGTTCTTATTGATGCCCCTTGTAGTGGTTTAGGAGTTCTAAAAAGAAATCCCGACGCCAAGTGGAAATTGCAACCGGAATTCATTGATAATATCCGAAAAGTACAAGCCGAAGTCCTAGAAAATTATTCGAAAATTGTAAAACCAGGCGGTAAGTTGGTGTATGCAACCTGCTCCGTTTTACCTTCTGAAAACCAAGAACAAGTAGAGAAGTTTTTGAAAACGGCTATTGGTCAGGAATTTAATTTTATAAAAGATCAAAAAATACTAGCATCAGAATCTGGTTTTGACGGTTTTTATATGGCTTTATTAGAGCGAAAAGAAGCTGTTTCGATTTAAAAAGTAGAAAAGATTATTAAAGAAGAAAACCCCATTCAATTACTGAATGGGGTTTCTTTTTGGATTCAATATTAGGTATAAAATGAAAACTATTTGTTTCCTTTTTCAAAATCGGCAACAAATTGCGCCAATCCAATATCTGTTAATGGGTGTTTCAATAAACCATAAATTGCCGAAAGTGGTCCTGTCATAACATCGGCACCAAGTTTAGCACAGTTTACAATATGCATAGTATGTCGAACCGAAGCTGCAAGAATTTGAGTTTCGTATCCGTAGTTGTCATAAATCAATCTAATTTCTTCAATAAGTGCTAAACCATCGGTAGAAACATCATCTAAACGACCAATAAATGGAGAAACATAAGTCGCACCAGCTTTGGCAGCCAATAACGCTTGACCTGCTGAAAATACTAGTGTTACATTGGTTTTGATTCCTTTATCCGAGAAATATTTCGCTGCCATAACACCTTCTTTTGTCATGGGTAGTTTCACCACGATTTGTTCGTGTAAATCGGCTAATTCTTCTCCTTCTTTGATCATTCCGTCGTAATCCAACGCATTTACTTCGGCACTTACATCGCCTTCAACAAGATTACAAATGTCAACATAATGTTTCAAAATGTTGTTTTTTCCTGTAATTCCCTCTTTGGCCATCAAGGATGGATTTGTTGTTACTCCGTCTAAAACGCCTAGTGCTTGTGCTTCTTTAATTTGAGCTAAATTAGCGGTATCAATAAAAAATTTCATAATATAAATTGTATTTAAAGGTGTGTTTGAAAAATTAGGTGCAAAATTACGAAATCAGGATCAATTTCAATGGCAATTGCGAGGTCAAAAATCAATATTGAAACTTAATTTTAAAAAAGAGGCATCAAATTGTGATTTATAATTGTCTTTCAAAAATATATTTATGTTGGATTATTTCTTTGATTGAATTGTTTGAGTTCGTCCTTGATTTCTTTTAGTAAACCAATCATTTCATCTTGTTTTTCATTGTATTTGTTGGTTTTAAAATGTTTTTTAAAGCGAAATAATATAAAAATCCAAATAAAAACAATTATGATAATTGGCAAAAGCGAGGTTAATAAATCTACCATATTTACAATTTATAATGATTCATTAGCATTTTTTCGTACACTTTATCAGGAAGAATGCGCTTCAATACAATCGAAAATTTTTGCATAAAAGCACCCACTTTATAATGAATTTTTGGGTTTGGATTTTGAATAATACTATAAATTGCTGTTGCCATTTCGTTTGGATTACTGCCGCTATCTACGTGATTGTCCATTTTATGCAGCGTGTTTCCATAGGGTTGCTCATAGGCTGAACCTGTTATAACTGGGGCATGAAACCGTCCTGCGGCAATATTGGTTGCAAAATCGCCTGGTGCCACATTCGTGATTTGTATGCCAAAGGATTTTACTTCCATTCGTAAGGATTCGGTTATCAATTCCAATGCGCCTTTGGAAGCCGAATAAACACTGCGGTACGGCAAGCCCATATAACCTGCTATGGAAGTAATGTTAATGATTACCCCAGATTTTTGAAGACGCATTTGTGGCAAAACAGCTTTTATTACTTCGATGGGACCAAAAAAATTAGTTTCGAAATTATTCTTGATTTCCTCCATTGGAATTTCTTCCAAAGGACCTGTAATTCCAACACCAGCATTGTTAATCACAATATCCAGTTGGCCTGAAATGGCTATAACCTTGGCAACAGCCAAATGAATTGTAGCCGCATCTCGAACATCCATAGCCATTAATGGAAAAACCGAATTTAAAATCCGCTCTGGATTGCGACTCGTTCCATACACCACAAATCCTTTATGATGTAAAAATTCCCCAATAGATTTTCCTATTCCTGATGAACCTCCTGTGATTAATACGACTTTATTCATTTTGGTTAGGTGTTAAAAGTTATGAGTTTTGTGTTATTCGTTATGAGTTATGCGTTGTGTTTTAAAAGTTGTGAGCTGTGGTTTTTTTTACAAACCGCTTGTTTACCTATAAGTGTTTAAACTTTAACTCTTACGCTTCAAATAGGGTAAAAATAAAAAAATCCTCCCGAAGGAAGACTACTTTGTGTATAAATTTTATAAAAAATGGCAAGCGACCTACATCGCACCGCTCAACCACGTACCCTTGCTATGTTCCCATCCTGGGGGAGTCTGCAGGAGCTGGTCGTGTAGGACTTGCCAGTGCAAATATACAATCTTTTTATATTTTTGCAAGTGCTTTAATGATTAAAAATAACGTTGTATATTGGGGCATTAAAATTTATACTTATGAAAAAATATAACCTCCTATCTATCATTTTATTAGGAATCACTTTGGTTAATTGCAACGGTATCAAAAAAGAAGAAAATACCTTATTTACTTTTGATATCACTAGTTTCAAAGCGCAATATCTACCTCAAGACGCACTTTCGTTAGCTATTGTAAACACCAATTCAGAAAAAATTGATAGTGTTGTTTACTTTTCGAATGATAAAAAAATAGCTGCTACAAAGGGAATAGAAGTTTTTAAATGGGGGTTAAAAAACCAAAAATTAGGCTATCAAAACTTAAAAGCTGTCGTGTATTATGATGGCGAAAATGCCCAAGCTACGGCTAGAATTGAACTCGTATCCGCGGTTGTACCCAAATTACTCAAATACAAAATCATACATACATATCCACATGACACTACTTCTTTTACGCAAGGTTTAGAGTTTTATAAAGATACGTTGTACGAAAGTACGGGACTAAACGGAAAGTCTAAATTGTTAAAAACAGATTATAAAACTGGAAAAATATATAAAAGTTTGAAACTGGATGATCAGTATTTTGGCGAAGGAATTACGTTTATTAACAATCAATTATTTCAATTAACGTGGCAGAATAAAACTGGTTTTATATACGACTCCAAAACATGGAAGCTCCTCAAAACTTTCACCTACGAGAAAGACATCGAAGGTTGGGGAATGACGAATGATGGCACGTATATTTATCAAACGGACAAAACCGAGAAAATTTGGAAAATGGATCCCAAAACCCAAAAAATGATTGACTACATTAATGTTTATTCCGGTAGTTCCAAAGTGAAAGCCATCAATGAATTGGAATGGATTGAAGGCAAAATATACACTAATGTTTGGACAAAGGACGCCATAGCGGTCGTAAATCCTAGCAACGGAGCTGTAGAAGGAATTCTTGATATGTCGGGATTACGCCAATTTTTGAAAGTAACCCCTGATGATGTCCTGAACGGAATAGCCTATAACCCAAAAACCAAAACCATTTTTGTTACGGGTAAAAATTGGAATAAAATATTCGAAATTATAGTTTTCGAATAATTAAAAAATGACAACACTATTCATCAACATCAAAGAGTTGCTTCAAATTCGAGAAATTTCAGTATTGAAAGTTTCTGGTGCCGAAATGGCTATTTTACCAAGTTTAAAAAACGCTTATTTAGTTGTAGAAAATGACATCATAACTGGTTTTGGTTCGATGGATAATTTACCCAAAATAGCCGCCGATACCATTATTGATGCTACGGGAAAAATGATTTTGCCCACTTGGTGCGACAGCCACACACATTTAGTTTATGCTGGAAATCGAGAGCAAGAATTTGTAGATCGCATCAACGGTATGACCTATGAAGAAATTGCCAATCGGGGCGGTGGGATTTTGAATTCGGCTCAAAAACTCAATGAAACGTCCGAAGCGGAAATTTTTAATCAATCCAAAGTACGCCTCCAAGAAATCATGCGTTTGGGAACTGGTGCCGTTGAAATTAAATCGGGTTACGGACTTACAGTAGATGGCGAACTCAAAATGCTCCGGGTTATTCAACAATTAGCAGCGCAATTTCCGATTACAATAAAAGCAACTTTTTTAGGTGCACACGCATTTCCATTGGAATATAAAAACAATAGAAAGGGCTATATTGATTTGATAATCAACGAAATGTTGCCTCGAATTGCCCAAGATAATTTGGCTGATTTTATAGATGTTTTTTGTGAAAAAGGGTATTTTACTGTTGCCGAAACCGAAGAAATTATGCAAGCGGGCATTCAATTTGGCTTACAACCAAAAATTCATGTCAATCAATTCCATTCCATTGGCGGCATTCAAGCAGGAGTAAAGTACAACGCACTTTCGGTAGATCATTTAGAAATACTACATCCCGCCGATATTGAAGTTTTAAAAAACACCCAAACAATGCCAGTTGCCTTGCCTTCCTGTTCCTATTTTTTGAGTATTCCGTACACACCAGCGCGCGAAATGCTCGCCGCAGGCTTACCATTAGCACTCGCAACCGACTATAATCCAGGCTCTACACCTTCGGGAAATATGAATTTTGTGGTGGCTACGGCTTGCATCAAAATGAAAATGACTCCAGAGGAAGCTATAAATGCGGCTACCATTAATGGTGCTTATGCGATGGGGTTATCGGAAACGCACGGCAGTATTACCATTGGCAAAAAAGCCAACTTTATACTGACCAAACCCATTGCGTCCTATTATCAATTGCCGTATGCTTTTGGCAGTAATTTGATTGATACCGTATTTATTGCTGGGCAGCGTATAAAATAACAACAGGACTCTTTTGGGATTCCTGTTGTAGTATTATCGGTGTTATTTTTTGGATACAGGACTTATAATTTGGACATTCTGAAAAACAATTGCGCCTTTTATAACACCAGCAATAGTGCTTCTTAAGGCATCGATAATTTGTATTTTGAGTTCACTTTTTGGATAAATCAAGCTGACTTCTCGTGCTGGTTTGGGTTCCTTGAAGTGGCGTAATTTTAGCTTGTCGGCTTCTTTCAAATCCAGCGTATGCAAGTACGGAAGTAATGTGGTACCGAGTCCTTCATCGGCTAATTTGATTAAGGTTTCAAAACTGCCGCTTTCTATTTGAAAATGGTTGACTTCGTTTTTTGAACCGTTTTTACACAAATTCAAGACACCATCTCGAAAGCAATGTCCATCTTGCAACAATAAAATTTCGTCTAAATTCAAATCTGAAACTTCAATTTCTTCTTTCTCAAAATGATGGTGATTTTCAGGGATATAGGCTACAAATGGCTCGAAATAAAGGACGATTTCTTTAATTTTTTCTTCCATCAAAGGCGTGGCAGCTATGGCTGCATCCAAATGTCCGTTGTTGAGTTTGGTAATGATTTCGGCAGTATTTAACTCTTCGATAATCAATTTTATTTTTGGATATTTTTTTATAAAATTGTTCAAAAACATAGGCAATAAAGTTGGCATTATTGTAGGGATAATTCCCAATCGAAATTCGCCACCTACAAACCCTTTTTGTTGTTCCACAATATCTTGAATGCGATCCGCTTCGTTGACAATGTTTTTGGCTTGGGTTACAATTTTTTGACCAATATCAGTAAGTTGTATGGGTTTTTTGGTTCTATCAAAAATTTGAATGCTTAATTCATCTTCAATTTTTTGAATCTGCATGCTTAAGGTGGGCTGTGTAACAAAACATTTTTCTGCGGCGAGAGTGAAATTTTTATATTCGGCTACAGCAAGTACGTATTTGAGTTGAGTGATTGTCATGGATAGTATTTTGTGATACAAATATAAAAACAATAAATTTAACTGATAGTTGTTTTGGAACTTTGTTGTAAAATTTTGTTGCGATTTTTTTTTGACGGAATAAAACCATCCTAATTTTCTCAACAGTATAATTATAACAGCTTCTTGAAAATACGTTAGAAAATCAATTTGCGTACAAAATGGTTTTTGCATTTGATGAAATACGTTTTTTTAGCTTTATATTTGATACCAATAAAACACAATACATCGATGAGCGATTTTTATAAAAAAATAATAGAAAACAACAAGAAATGGGTAGAAAATTCTTTGGCGAGTGATCCTAATTATTTTCAGGATTTAGCCAAAGGGCAAACACCGCCATTGTTATGGATAGGTTGCTCGGATAGTAGAGTCCCTGCCAATGAGATTGTTGGGGCGAAACCAGGCGAAGTTTTTGTACATAGAAATATTGCTAACATGGTTGTGCACTCGGATATGAATATGTTGAGTGTGCTGGATTACGCTGTAAATGTTTTGAAAGTGAAGCACGTTTTAGTATGTGGTCATTACGGTTGTGGCGGTGTAAAAGCAGCTATGGGTAACGATTCGATAGGGATTATTGACAACTGGATTCGCCATATTAAGGATGTTTACAGGTTGCATCATGTGTATCTTGACGCTATTGAAGACGAAAATGATCGTTTTAATGCCTTTGTTGAAATCAATGTAAAAGAACAAGTTTTTGATTTGGCCAAAACTTCGATAGTGCAATCCGCTTGGAAAAACGGTCAAGAAGTAACGCTTCATGGCTGGGCTTACGGTTTGAATTCAGGATTTATTACTGATTTGGACGTAAATATTAGCTCGGATGCCGATTTAGATTCGGTTTATCAATTGAAGTTTTAGATCAATGGTTGTAGTAGGATTTTAAAACTGCTTTTGGGCAGTTTTTTTAATCCTCATTGTCTAAATTTTCATTAAAGGACGACGGTAATAATGTGGGAATAAATTTGATGAGAATGGGAAGTAATAAACTCCCACCAGGAAGTAAAAAAATGGTTAATGACGGTATGGTTTTGCAAATATCCAAAAGTTGTTTTTTTACTTTTTTCTTTTCTTTTTCGTCTAAATCTCTTCGGGTTGAATAGGCGAGAAGGAGCATTAATTCCTTGCTTTCTGTGATTTCCTTAATCAATCTCTTTTTATTACGTGTTACCAAGGTCGCTACACTTTGGGTAGTTTGATCATAAAAATGCTTTACTGGATTTGAATAATTAAAATAAGGAATTTCTTTTTTATAATTGGTGATAAAAGCATTTGTACTGGCAATACTTTGTGTTACAAATTCGTCAGGAATGGCAATTAATTGCGCTAATGAATGCAAAAAATAGGCTTCGTTATTTTCTATTAAACCATCACTCCACAACGCCATTCCAGCAATATCTATTAAATATTGTTTTTCTAAATCATTGGTAAAATAGTCTAATTGTAATGTTTCTAGTGTTACGGTAGCATTTTTTGAAAATTTACTGTAGCGAATCGAAGCTTCAAATAATTTGATTAATAAGTCATCATATTGGGTTTTGTTGGACTTGATTTTGAGTGCCAAAGTCACAATATTTACAACCGTTTCTTCTATTTTTTTGAGATATTTTTCGGGAATTTCATTGTGAATCAAATATTGTTGAAAAGCCAATACATCAATAAACAATAAGGCATTGGTAACTAAATGCGAAAAATTTTTGCCAATAATGCTATCATTCGTTTGTACACGCTCCGCTATTATTTTTTCTAAAGTTAAGGAAGGAGTATTTTTTGGGAGTATTTTTTTGAACAAATTAAATCCTTGTGGATCCATTTGATTGTAAAAACCGACTACTTTGTCTATAAAAATCTCCGAATCTAGATCGTGGCTGTTTAGTGTATAAATCCCAAAAAGCGTGTTCAGTAAGGCTACTTTTGATATTTCTTCTTTGAACCAACCTGTAGTGTCAATGGTGACAATGGTGTCAAACGAAATAATGTGTCCATATATGAAACCAGTGTTTCTTACTTTTTGGTAAAAGGAAGCATTAGTTTCAGGAACTTTATTTTTTGGGAATTGTTGTTCTACAAAAAATTTAGTAATCCAGCCAGACGTTGATGGGTTAATCATTATTTTAAATTAAAAGCACAAAGCTATGTTATTTTATGATTTTAAAGTGGGAATGGAGTTAAGTTTTAATTATCATTCTCGGGATTTTTTGTTCAAAAAACACAAATCAATGATGGTCCCAATTCTACTCGCTCTAGTTTCAGTCCTTTTGGCTTGGTTGAGCCAGTATAGGTAGCTTTTTCGATAGGAAGGGCTAAAGGTTTGATAGTTTTTATAGGCGATTTTATTAGCCTCAAATGCCGTTTTTAAATCCTCGGGAAGGATTAAATTTTCAACTTCGTCTAAAGATTCCCAGGAGCCATTTTGCTTGGCAATTTCAATTTTTGCTAGCCCACTTTGATGAATTAAATTTTGTTTGATCAAATTTTCGATATAGGTTTTATTGAGTTTGCTCCATACGCTTTTTGTTTTTCGGGGTGTAGAAAGCTGTTTTCGGCGTTCTTCATCGACTTTTTTCACAACCGAATCAATCCAACCATAACAGATTGCTACTTGAACGGCTTCTTCCCAACGCATGCTTTCATTAGCACTACTTACTTTATAAAAAATCAGGTAAATACCTGTGGACGAATGGTGGTTGTCATGAAGCCATGCCCGCCATTCGTCAGTATTTTTAAAATAATGCAATTCTTTTTCTTCCAAAAAAATAAAATTTAAACCCTTTTTTTATTTAATTATTGCTGTACAAGCCACTCTAGCACCAGCATTTCCTGAAGGTTGCGTTACAAAATCATCAGCTCCTTGGTGTACAATTAATCCTTTGCCTAGAATATCTTTGGTGGCATCACCGCAACCTATGCACCATTGATCCGTAGTTAGTGTAATTGAGCCATTTCCTTTTTCATCGGCAATAAAGTTCCCAATATCTCCTTTATGATAGGCGTCTGACCCCCATTGTCCGTGATTTTTGAAAGTAGGATTCCAATGTCCTCCCGCTGAACTTCCATCAGCAGCGGAACAATCTGATTTTTCGTGAATGTGTATGGCATGAATACCGGGTTTTAGTCCAGCAATTTTGGCTATAAAAGTGACTTTACCGTTTTTTTCGATAAACGAAGCCGTGCCCGAAACGCTGCTGTTGCTTTTTGCCTCAAAAGCAATTGTCAATTTTTTGGAATCGCTAGATTTAGTATTGGTTTTGCAACTAATGCCTATTGCGAGTAGTAATGCGATGGGAATAATTATTTTTTTCATTTTGTTTTTTTTGATGGTATAAATTTAAGCATAAAAATGGGTTTTTGATTTAAATTATCCTAAATCTGTTGCGGTTATTTATAGGTTTCAAAAACTTTTATTCGTTTGTAAACTATTTAGTGCTAAAATAAACGGTATTAAAAAACAACAAAAACGGATTATGATGAATGTAAGTACTATGAAATTTAGTATTTTTACTAGGTTTAATATGATAATCTTTTAAAAAACTACAAAATGAAAAAAATCAGTATGCTGCTATCGCTTTTATTTTTGACTTTAATGTCATGTAAAACAACCCAAAAGACTATGAACACAACCAATTCGTTATCGGGTACTTGGGAATTGAATTATATCACTGGACCTAGAATTACCTTTGATGGTTTGTATCCTAATAAAAAACCAACTATTATTTTTGACTTGATCGAAAATAGGGTTTCAGGAAATAATAGTTGCAATTCGTTCACAGGAAAACTGAATGTTGACGGTGCTAAAATTAATTTCAAAACCCCAATGGCCGTTACCAAAATGATGTGTATGGACGGTATGCAAGGTGAAACTATCTTCATGTCAACACTTGATAAAATAGATTCCTATACTATATCAGAAGATGGTAAAGTATTGATTTTTAATATGGAAGGCATGATGATGATGCGTTTTGATAAAAAATAAAATTGTGATAAAGCCTATTTTAAAATATAAAACAGGCTTTTTTTAATCTTAATCATTGGAACTATGAAAACAAAAATAATACTTTCGTTAAGTTTTCTTTTAGCCTTAATAACTTTTGGATTTGCGCAACAGGAAACCAAAAAACAACGCAAAGAAACTCAAAAAATAGAAAGTCAAAAAGAAACCGCACTTTTAATTGATTCCAAAACGTTTGTTTTTGTGGCTACTCGTGCTTTGCCACAAGGATATAAAAGTGTTGACTTAACAACGAATCCTAATTTTGTACAATTTGAACCCGCATTCATCAAAAGTGAGATGCCTTATTTTGGAAAAGCAACAGGAAGTGTCGCTTATGGCGGCGGCGGCGGTTTGGATTTTGAAGGTATTCCAGAAAAATACACGTTTACCAAAAGTGACAAATCCTATGCAATCAAAGCTGTGGTGAGAGGCGAGAAGGATTCGTATACAATTTCGCTCACCGTTTTTTTTACAGGAAATGCCTCAATGACCATCAGTAGCAACACGAGATCCAGTATTTCGTACACGGGAACTATATCTAAATCAAATAAAAAAAAATAACCCCCCAACAACCCTAATAACATGAAAAAAAATAGAATCGCATTCGCAGCACTTTTGCTTACTACACTAGGTTTGCAAGCGCAATCGTCATTAGACTTTAAAAAAATAACAGTCCTTTCAAATGCCGATGGTGACCGATTAGTAACCATTTTTAAGGACATTCACGCCAATCCTGAATTAGGATTTATGGAAGTGAGAACCGCCGCAATTGTAGCCAAAGAGTTGAAATCTCTTGGATTTACGGTAATGACTGGCATTGGTAAAACGGGAGTGGTAGCAACACTAAAAAATGGGGATGGTCCAATTGTCATGTACCGCGCTGATATGGATTGCAATGCCGTTAAAGAAACCACAGGCTTGCCTTATGCAAGTGCCAAAATGATGGTAAATCCTGATGGTATCGAGGTTCCCGTTGCGCACCTTTGCGGACATGATGCGCACACCACCTGGATGTTGGGCATTGCCAAAAATATGGTTGCCATGAAAAATCAATGGAAAGGTACACTTATCATGATTGGTCAACCTGCCGAAGAGCCAGGAGGAGGAGCCGCAGCCATGGAAGCTGAAATGTATAAAAAAGGGGTTCCTGAACCAGATTATTTATTAGGAATGCACACCGCTCCGCTAGAAGTGGGGTACTATTTGAACGCTGCAGGCCCTAGAATGGCGGGAGCAGATCAATTTGATGTTACGTTTCACGGTATAGGCGGTCATGGTTCATCGCCTAATCTTGCCGTTGACCCAATTGTGATGGCGGCTAATGCGATTTTGCAATACCAAACAATCATTAGTAGAAACAACGAACCACAAGCTCCAGCGGTTATTACCGTTGGAGCCGTTCAAGCGGGAATTGATAATAATGTTATTCCAGCATCGGCTACTTTGAAATTGAATACTCGTTTTTTTAATTATACCGTTCGTGATTCGATTCTTAAGAGGATTGAAAGAGTAAATCTGGGAATTGCTATTGCCAATAATTTACCAAAGGAATTGTATCCCACTCTTACTATGAAAGGGCGTGTTTCTCCTTTGACCAATGATAAAATGATGGTCGATAAAATTGATGTTGCACTAGAAAAATTGGTTGGTCCTGGCAAAAACATACAAGGATTTCCCGCGGTTATGGGTTCCGAGGATTTTCAGCATCTTGTAATTAATAACAAGAAAACGGTGTATGACTATTTTTTGGTGGGAATTGCAAGTGCTGCGGATAGTGCCAAAGCTAGAAAAGAAGGTAAAATGTTTCCGTATTCTAATCATAATGGCGATTTCAAAGTTGATTTGACCGCTATTCCGTTTGGTGTTACCCTAGGAACAACTGCTTTACTAGAAATGTTTCAAAAATAAATTGCAATTTAAACAATAGATTTCAACTGCTTTTGTCTCCATATTAATACCACTTTTATGAAAAACCCAACCCATTCCCATCTTCCTTTATGGTGTATAGTTGCGCCAATTTTGACTTGTTTCCTTTATGTTGGAGTTCAATTTGATTGGGGTAGTTTTTATCTTATTTTGCTCACAGTTGGTCTTATTGCGAGCATTTTGGCTGCGGTTCACCATGCCGAAGTAGTAGCGCTACGGGTAGGAGAACCATTAGGAACCTTGGTATTGGCAATTGCCATAACCACCATCGAAGTGGCATTGATTGTTTCCTTAATGCTTTCGGGGGGCAAAGATACTGCGGTGTTAGCAAGAGACACGATTTTTGCCACCGAAATGATTATTATCAACGGAATCGTGGGCGGTTGTCTACTAATTGGCGGTATTAAATTCAAAGAACAAAGCTATAAAATAGATGGGGTAAGTGCTGCATTAACCGTTTTGTCCGCCATATCGGTACTAACACTTATTTTGCCCAATTATACCACTAGCGTTATGGGACCTGAATACAGTGACAGTCAATTGATTTTTGTTGCCATAATTTCATTAGTATTGTATGGTGCTTTTTTATTGATGCAAACAGTCAAACATCGGGATTATTTTTTGCCTGAAAACGCTCAAGAACAGGAGGAAGCGCATGAGCATTCGCCAACCAACAAAACAAGTGGCATTAGTGCTATTTTACTGGTAATTAGTTTGATAGTGGTTGTTTTGGTAGCCAAGGCTTTGTCTCCAAGTATAGAAAACGGTATTGATTCGGTTGGTGCTCCAAAATCAGTTGTTGGAATTATTATTGCTATGGTTGTTTTGCTGCCAGAGGCTTTATCGGCACTCAAAGCGGCTCGCAAAAACCGCTTGCAAGCTAGTTTGAATCTCGCATTGGGTTCCGCATTAGCCAGTATTGGTTTAACGATTCCTGCGGTAGCGATTGTTTCTATTTTCTTTGGTTTGCCTTTGACGTTAGGAATCGATTTAAAATCAACGGTACTGTTTGTCTTGTCGCTTTTTATTATTTCACTTTCCTTGCGAACAGGAAAAACAACTGTAGTACAAGGAATTGTATTGCTGGTTATCTTTTCGGTTTACCTTTTTACAACCATTGTTCCTTAATTAAAATTGTCTAAAATGAAAAAATTAATCCTAATATCATGTCTGTCTTTTCTCTTTTTTAATTGTAAAAAAGAAGAAAAATCAGCAACCTCCATTGCACCCGAAATCAAAATAGATACTACCACAACGGTTGCTGATGCCAAAGCAAAAGAAAATCATAATTCTCAAAATTCATTAGATTGGGCTGGGGTTTATAAAGGAGTTACGCCTTGTGCTGATTGCGAAGGAATTAACACCGAAATTACTTTGAATAAAAATTTGACTTACACCATTAAAACAACCTATTTGGGAAAAGGAAAAGCCGAAGTTTACGAAGAAAATGGAGCTTTTACTTGGAATGAAACGGGATCTATTGTCGTATTTTCGGGTCTAAAAAACCGCCCCAATCAATACAAAGTGGGCGAAAATAAATTGACACAACTCGATATGAAGGGTCAAGAAATAGAAGGAGTTTTGGCGGAGAAATACATTCTCAAAAAATAATTAGGTACTAAAAATCAAACAACACTTATGATACAATTATTATTTAGAAAATGGTGGCTTATCCTTATTCAAGGACTATTATTAATCATTTTAAGTATTTATATTTTTGATAATCCGGTGGTAGTTTTGGCGGCACTTTCGTTTTGGTTTGGCGTTTTGGTAATTACTGCGGGTGTTATTGGAGTGATAACATGGCTATTTGCAACCGTTACCGAGAAAGAAGGAATGTCCCTTTTGTGGAGTATTTTTTCGGTGGGATTTGGGATTGTGTTGCTCCTTAATTTGGTTGTAACCATGAAAACAATCACGATGTTTTTTGCCTTTTGGATGCTCATTACGGGATTCAAACTCATACAATCGGGTTGGTCTTTGAGGGCAAAAAACTCCTTTGGTTGGTTGATGCTTCTTGCAGGGCTATTTTCGGTAGTTGCAGCGGTAATGCTGTTTTTTAATTTGGGTACAGGCGCTATTGGCGTGAGCACTTTGTTAGGAATGCAGGTTTTGTTAACTGGTGTTGCCCTTGTATTGTTGTCTTTTGCCAAAAAAGCAGTTGTGGGTATCGTAAAAGAAAAAATTGACTCTTTGAAATCAGAAATTTAATAGTAATAATAAACAACAAATGAACAAATCAATTGCAATTTCAGTACTCTTATTAATGTTTTCCATGGGAAGTAACGCACAAGAAACAGCACCCACAAAAACAGAAATTGACCCAACTAAACCTACTAATCTCTACACACAAGTAAATGCAAGTTTGGAGTATCAAAGTGGCAAAACCCAAAATCTTTTTGGGGTTCGAACCAATGTACAATATGCACTTAATCCCGATAATTTATTCCTGGTAGAACTTCCTTTTTTATACAATGATAAAACCGAAAAGTTTGGTATTGGCGATATGCGTGTTCGTTATTTTACAGCAGTGAAGCGCAATATTTCGAAATCTTTTATTGCAATTGTTCCTTTTGCAGACGTGAGTTTCCCAATTGGCTCCTATAAAAATGGATTAGGAACCAGTAGTTGGTCATTAGCAGGTGGAGCCGTTTTAGGTTTTATAATTAGTAAAAAATTGTCTATTTTCCCGGGGGCGAGTTATGTGCATATAACTAAACCAGCCACAAATATACTCCCAGAGACTAGTAAGTTTAGTAGTGATGGTGTTGGTTTTCAGTTCAATGCCAGTTATGTGATTAATAAAAAAACGTTTTTATTTGTAAATCCAACACCAACTTTTTTAAGTACAAATGGACAATGGAAAACATTTTGGTCTGGAGAAGTAAATTTGAATCGCATTATTATCCCTAATAAATTTAAAGTAAATGCTTATTGGGGACCCAATTTCACTACCGATGTTCATATTTTGAGACTTGGAGCCACAATGTATCTATAAAAATCAATCAATTACTCTTTAATTATTTTCCAATGAAAAAATCAATAACCGCATTCCTTTTAGTAGCATTAATAAGCTGTTCTAAAAAAGAAGTTGCCAATCCTGCCGACGCTATTTATTTTGGTGGCGAAATCCTAACAATGGAGGGCGAAAAAGCCAATTATGCCGAAGCAGTTGCCATCAAAGACGGAAAAATCCTTTTTGTAGGTTCAAAAACCGAAGCCGAGAAATTTCACGGTGACAAAACCGAGATGAAAGATTTAGAAGGAAAAACTATGATGCCGGGACTTATTGACCCACATTTGCATCCTATTTTGGGTTCGGTAATATTAAATACCAGTTTTGCATCGCCATTCGATTGGAATTTTCCTTGGGGAAATGTAAAAGCCATTCGGGGTCACAAACCTTTTATGGACAAAGTCGTGGCTTACGATAAAGCGTTGAAAGACCCAACAGAACAATTAATTGTTTGGGGGTATATGCAACCTTTTCACGGCAGTATGTCCCGTAGAGAACTCGATTCTATCTCCACTACACGACCTATTGTGGTTTGGCAATATTCGGCTCACGAGATGTTTTTTAATACAGCAGCTCTTAAAAAATTTAAAATCACAGAAGCTGAAACCAAAGGGAATAGCCAGATTGATTATAAATTAGGACGATTTGTAGAGGCGGGTTTCTTCACGGTTGCCTTACCCAAATTAGCACCTTACTTAATGGGCGAAAAAGAGATGAAGGAAGCAATGGGCAAATTTAGCTCCGTGGTGCATCTTGGCGGAATTACAACCGTTGGTGATATGGCATTAGGCGCGTCAGGAAGTATGGAAACCGATTTAAAAATGACGGCTACAATTCTAGAGGATCCCAACACCCCTTTTAGAATTCAATATACTCCTGACCTTAATACATTAGGCGTTATAAACGGTGATGGAGAAAAAACGTTGGCCATTGTAAAAGAGTTGGAGAAGAAAAAATCGCCACATATGGTCATTGGACACAGTATAAAGTTATTTTCGGATGGAGCTTTTTTCGGTCAGGCTTTTCAAGTAGAAGCACCCGGATATAATGATGGGCATCACGGAGAGTGGATTATGCAACCCGAACGTTTGCACAAAACAATGCGTTTTTGGTGGAATGCAGGATATACCATTCACATTCATTGCAATGGTAGCGGCGGATTGACTGCAATTTTAGATGAATTAGAAATCTTGCAAAATGAAAATCCAAAGAAAGACCATCGCTTAACGATTGAGCATTTTGGAGAATCATCAGTGGCACAAGCCAAAAGAATTGCCGATTTAGGAGCAGTTGTATCTGCCAATCCGTATTATTTATATGCAATGGGCGATAAGTTTTCGGGAGATAAAATTTTGGGTAAAAAAAGAGGTTCAGAGATGGTGCGATTGGGTTCATTACTCAAAAACAAAGTGCCTTTTGCCTTGCATACTGATTTTACAATGGCACCACTTCAGCCATTGCTTTTGGCTTGGGTAGCTGCCAATAGAATAACTGCCGATGGCAATTTATTAGCACCAGAAGAAAGAGTTCCTGTTTATAATGCGTTACAAGGAATCACTTCAAACGCCGCTTTTGTGTTGCGTATGGATGATGAAATAGGAAGTATTAAAGCAGGCAAAAAAGCAGATTTTGTTATTTTACAAGAAAATCCAATGAAAATTGAACCTATAAAACTGAAAGATATTAAGGTTCTGGAAACCGTTTATGAAGGTAAATCATTTCCAATAAAATAATGATTATGAAAAAATAAATAGTTGTATTTGTACTAACTATAGTTAATTAAATCTTTCGTATGTTACGAAAAATGTATAAGTTTACATGAAATTTAACATTTATAACTTCAATATTACAACTATGAGCGACATAACCATTGACGGAAAAAAGAAGAGTTTTAAAGAAAAATTCAAAGAAGAATTTATCGAATATTGGATAAATGTAGCATATTTAACCTTTTATTTTGGGGTATTTGTTACCTACAAAAGATTGATTTTAGCACAATATGAAATTGATTTTGAGGAATACGGTACTGCTTTTTTTAATGCTTTTGTGTTGGGCAAAGTTGTTTCTATAATTGGAATGACCAAAATGGGCAAAAAAAATATAAATACTAATTTATCGGTGTCAACCTTATATAAAACGGCTGTTTTTACATTATGTCTAGTTGTTTTCAATGCTTTGGAAGAATTTGTAGTTGGTTATTTTAAAACATCATCTGCTCAAGAAGCTATCGTTATTTTGAGTCATCATTTGGGAACTCATGAATATTTAGCTAGCTTATTGGTTGTTTTTACTAGTTTTATTCCATTTTTTGCTTTCAAAGAATTGGCTAGAGTTATAGGGCATAAAACGATCATTGATCTTTTTTTCAAAAGAAAAGAAGCTGATTTGTAAAATAAAACATTATTTTTTTAACAAAAACCAAAAAAAAATTGATGAATTATTACCTTTTCAAAAATTTCAAAATCAGTTGTTTTTTTTTCACTTTCCTGTGTTTAACAATGGGAGCAGTTTTTGCGCAACAAAATATTGATTTGAAAGATTGCAGAATCATAAAGTTGGATGAAGCCCTTCAATTCGGGATTCAAAATAACAAGCAACTCAAAATTTCGAATACAGATGTGGCTATTGCCAACGAGAATGTGAGCCAGTCTAAAATTGCCAAATCACCTCGTATTGGGCTGAATATGGGCTATAATTATATTGGAAACCCCAAAATTTACGATGGTTTTTATGATAAAAGTATAACCGTTGATTACTTCAATAATCAATCATTTGCCAATATTGTTGGGTCAATGCCAATTTATAATGGAAGCCTAATCAATAACAAAATCGAGCAACAAGAATTGATTAGCGAAATGAAGCAATCAGTAGTTAAAATGACCGAAGCCGAAATCAAATTAACAATCGTACAACACTATTTTACTCTCGAAAAATTATACCGACAAATCGATGTAACCAAACAAAACATCATCAATACTGATTTGCGAATCAAACAACTTCAATCGAGAGTTTTGAACGGACAAAATCTTAAAAGTGATTTGTTGCGAACCGAATTACAGCAATCTCGTTTTAAAGTTTCAGTTTTGAAGGATTCTAACAACATCAAATTGGTTAGTAATTATTTGGATATTTTAATTGGACTTCCTACTGATACGGTGCTCAAACCCGAAACTGTAGATGCCCTACTTCCCGCCGGGATTATTGACTTGCAAAAAAGCCTGACCGAAGCTTATCAAAATAGGGTAGAAATCAAACAATCCGAAATTGGGGTAAAATTATCCAAATCCACTTTGAGTTTAACCAAAAGTGGTTTTAAACCCAATGTAAATGCCAATGTTGTGTTGAATACGCAGTATCCTGCTCAATGGCCTAATTATCCCAACATCCTTAATTATTGGGCAGCAGGAGTTTCGTTAAATTGGGATATTTCTAGTTTTTATAATTTAAAACATCGTATAAATGCCAATAAAATTGAAATCGAGAAAAGCAACATCGTTTTAGAGGCTACAAAAGACCAGATTGACAGAGAAGTAAAAAGTAGTTTTGTTCGTTTTGTAGAAAGCAAAGAAAATATTATCA
The DNA here is from genome assembly GCF_007097245.1 of Flavobacterium restrictum. Lineage (GTDB taxonomy): Bacteria > Bacteroidota > Bacteroidia > Flavobacteriales > Flavobacteriaceae > Flavobacterium > Flavobacterium restrictum. The sequence goes on from NZ_VJZT01000001.1 coordinate 31,697, forward strand.
CTTTCAAAAAAGATGTGGAATTATCGTTAAGCAATTACAAAATTGTAAAAAGTAGATACGACAACGATTTTGCCTTAATTAGCGACATGGTCGATGCCGAATTGCAAGTCAACGAAGCAAAAATCTCCTTGATTAATGCCAATTTAGATTTAATTATTCAATATTATTCGTTGCAATATGCAATAGGTAAACTATAAAAATATGACTATGAGCGAAGAAACTGCAATTAATGATGCTATTCAAAATACAGAAAAAAAAAGAAATAATATCCTGACGATTCTTTCTTTTATTTTCCTGTTGGCAGGTGGATTATGGATTTTGAGTTTGTTTTTTGATTTCAGCCGATACGAAACTACCAATAATGCGCAAGTCGATGCCTATATGAACAACATAGCCGCAAGAGCCACGGGACATATTATTGCAATAAAATTTGAAGAAAATCAGTTGGTGCATCAAGGTGATACTTTGTTAATTCTAGATGACGAAGAATACAAAATCAAAGTAAAACAAGCCGAAGCTGATCTAGCTGTAGCCGAAGGAAATCTGCATTCATTGCAACAAACCATCGTTACCTCTTTATCTAACCAAGCGGCAACCCAAGCAAAACTAGCTGGTGACCAAGCCAGTTTAGAAAAAGCACAGAAAGATTACCAACGCTTCAAAAACATGTATGCAGATTCAGCTGTGACCGCAAACCAATACGATCAAGTTGTAGCCAAATTGCAATCGACAAAAGCCTATCTAAAAGCAGGCGAAAACGAATTATTGGCGAGCGGTTCAATCGCTAAACAAAGTTTGACCAATTTAGAAGCTGCCAGAGCAACCGTATCCCGAAAACAAGCCGATCTGGATGCTGCAAAATTGCAATTGTCTTATACCATAATCACTGCTCCAGTTGATGGTGTTGTGGGGCAACGCGCTTTGTCTGTTGGCGATTTGGTAAATACTAATCAAGTTATTGCTTCAATTGTTTTGAAACAAAAATGGGTAACGGCAAATTTTAAAGAAACTCAAATAGAAAGAATAAAGCAAGGGCAAGAGGTAACCCTTACCATAGATGCCTTGGATGCCAAAGAATTTAAGGGAAAAGTAGTTGGTTTTTCGCCAGCAACTGGGTCCAAATTCTCGATGGTAGAACCCGATAATTCCACAGGGAATTTTGTAAAAATTACCCAACGCATTCCCGTAAAAATAGTTTTTGAAGCTTTGGCTACTGAATTACAAGAAGTAAAACCAGGAATGAATGTAACGGTCGTAGTAAAAAAATAAAATATGTTTGCAGGAAAAAAAGGTAGCGTTTTCACTCTTGTTGGATTATATATCCTTACGATTCCTTTTTTTAATGCCTTGAATGTAACCGCTTACGACAATTCTCAAATTCTGGGACACTTTGGCGAATCGACCACTATTTTTACTTATTCCAGTTATATTCCAGTATTTGTAATGTTGGCATTTATGCCTTTGGGAATGCGAATTGCCAAGCAAATGAAGGTGCGAACAATGATTTTGTCGGCTTGCTTTTTGGCAATTTTATTCAATACTGCTTCTTTATATGCTACAAATATTTATTGGTTTACTTTTTGGCGTTCCCTTTTGGCTGTGATTTCTATTATTGGGATATTTGCTTCGATGATTCCGATTTTAATGAAGTACAATCCAGCATTCAATATGCCTATAATGTATGGAATTATCCAATTTATTCTACAAGGAAGTTCGCATATTTACAAATACCTTGGTGCTCAATTTACGAGCGTTTATGATTGGACTTTTAGTATTTATTTTCTAAATATCAATTTTTTGATAGGCATTATTTTGGCTTGGATTTTTTATCGAAAAGATGTCGCGCCAATGAAAGGCAAGTTTCAATTTGACTGGCGAGGTTGGATTATTTTGATTTTCTTTTTTACCATAATTCTTTTCATTTGTGCCGAGGGACAAAGTAGAAATTGGCTTTCCGATTCCAAAATAACCATTGCTTTTGCCTCTTTATTGCTCTTGATTGGAGTTTATTTATTCCACGTTCGTTTTACCAAAGAACCTATAATAGATCCCGATGTTTTTAAATATAAAAATGTCGTAATGGGTACTTTCCTCTTTTTTTATATCGGTTTGATGAATGGAACGGGAAGTATCGTTACTGGATATATGTCGGGAGTACTTGGTTTTGATGGTGTTTATCAAGCTCGAACACATCTGGCAATACTGATAGGACTTTTTATTGCCATTCCGTTATCGACCTATCTTTTGTATAAAAAAATTTATTTGGCAACCATTTGGATTGCTGGATTTGCGTGTTACGGAATATACCACATCCTTCTTTATTTTCGATTTTATCCCGGAATTGCTCCAGCCGATTTTTTATTGCCGTTTGTTTTCAAAGGATTGGCTATTGGATTTTTGTATCCTATTTCGGCATTGTATATTGCCGAAGGAGTTCCTGCTAAACTAGGCGATTCCCGAATGATGAGCGGTATTATTGCGCGTGTTATTATTGCTACTTTGCTTGGTGGCGCACTTTTGGGTACTTTTATTTCGAATACCAAAGCGCAGCACAAAACGGGTTTAAGTCAGCAATTATCAGTAGTAAACCAACAAGCAGCGAAGAAATTATCGAATACCAAGAATTATTATTTACATCAAGGATCATCACAAATAGAAGCACAGAAAATGGCAGAACGAAGTTTGTCCAATCAAACCTCAAAAGCGTCTATTTTACTAGCTTATAAGGATATTTATTTAGTAATGTCGGCACTTTGTATCTTGCCAATTATCATTCTTTTGCTATTCCGATTAGGAAGAAGACCTATTGGAAGAGTAGAATTAGAACCAATTCCTGTTTAAAAAAGATATATTTGAAACTTCTATAAAGTGAAGAGCCTTTAAACGGCGGTATCACCGTATAAATAATTACAAATCTTAATTAGTATCCAAAAAAATAAATGACAACAAAACGAAATGCCGCTTTGGGCTTCATCTTTATCACGGTGCTTGTAGACGTAATTGGGTTGGGAATTATAATACCAATTGTACCCAAATTAATAGAAAAATTGACAGGTTTAGGTATTAGCGAAGCCTCCAAATTTGGTGGTTGGTTGATTTTTGCGTTTGCAATTATGCAATTTATTTTTTCACCAATATTGGGTGGATTGAGTGATAAATATGGTAGAAGACCTATTTTACTGCTATCGCTTTTGGGTTTGGGATTTGATTATATTTTTCATGCGTTTGCTCCCTCGATTACTTGGCTTTTTGTGGGTAGGATTATTGCGGGTATTATGGGTGCCAGTTTTAGTACCGCAACCGCATACATTGCGGATATTAGTTCTCCTGAAAAAAGAGCGCAAAATTTTGGTCTCATTGGGGCGGCTTTTGGATTGGGTTTTATAATTGGTCCCGTAATAGGCGGAATTAGCAGTAAGTGGGGAACAAATGTTCCTTTTTTGATTGCTGCTGGATTAACGTTGCTCAATGTTATTTATGGTTATTTTATTTTGCCCGAATCGTTATCCACAGCCAATCGTAGAGAATTTGATTGGCGTAGAGCCAATCCTGTAAGCTCGTTGCAACACTTAAAGAAATATCCAGTAGTATCGGGTTTGGTGGTTTCGCTAATTTTGACCTTTATCGCTTCACATGCCGTTCAATCAAATTGGACGTATTATACCATTTATAAGTTCCATTGGACTGCCGAAATGGTGGGCTATTCATTAGCTATTGTAGGATTATTAGTTGCTTTTGTGCAAGGATTTTTGATTCGGAAAATAATACCTCGTTTGGGACAAAATAAGTCGATTTACTTAGGAATGGCTTTTTCGGCATTAGGCTTAATACTGTTTGGTTTGGCTTCAAGTGGTTAGATGATGTTTCTTTTTTTGATTCCATATTGTTTGGGTGGTATTGCTGGACCAGGAATTCAAGGGATTATTTCGAGTCAAGTTCCTAACAATGAGCAAGGCGAAATGCAAGGTGCATTGGCAAGTTTAACCAGTTTATGCGCTATTTTAGGCCCTTTGTTAATGACAAATTTGTTTGCCTATTCCACCTCAAAAAAAAGTTTGTTTTACCTTCCAGGAGCTCCATTTTACTTGGCTGCGGTATTAACTTTAATCGCTTTGTTTCTTTCTATTCGAACCTTATCCAAGCATCGGTTTGGGAGTAAAAATGGCTGAAAAATTTCAACTTAATTAGCTGATTTTTGTAAAATAAAAAAAAGGTAGAAATCTAAATTTCTACCCTTTTTTAAGTATTGGCAAACCTATTTAATTACAAACCTTTATTGAAAATATCAATGATTACAGTTCGGTTATAAAAACGTTCCTCTGGGTATTCATTTTTGAAAGGCGAATGGTTTAAATCCTCTCCATATCCTTTGATATCAAAGGTAACATCGGTTCTACCTAATTTTGCTAGGGCACTTTCAAGAATGTTTTTCACATCATTGGCGCGAGCAAGAGACAGTTTTTGATTGTAGGTATCCTCACCAATAATATCGGTATACCCTTGAATAATTACGTTTCCGTTTGCAGGGATTTTTGGTGCAATAACATCGATCAAGTATTTTTCGTAAATCGAAATCGCTTTGGATTCATTAAATTCATAGATAACGCTGTATCGTAGCCCTTCTTCAATTTTGGCTGGTTCCCAAAGTGCGATGTGTGTGGTAGTTTCTTTGTTGATTACTTTACCCGTTTTGGATTGTCCAATCAACGTGATTTTGTAATCTCCTTCGGTTCGAGAACCCAAAATTGCTTTTCTGGATACACTCACACTATCTTGTGTATAAGGACCAAAAGATTGCATTTTTCCTGATTCATCAACTACTTGAACGTTCCAAGTGGAGAAGGCTTCTGTAGCTCCTTTTACATCAAAAACCACATTGCTTTCTGCTGGTGTTGCTTGCAAAGTGCTTTTGTCTAATGGTGTTGCGGTACTAGAACCACTTTGAAATTCTTGTAATAATACAGGAGAACTACTTTCTATAGAGACTCTGCGGTCGCCCTCGCGAAGCAAATCTAATTCTAATGTTCCTCCAGGTTGCTCGGATGGAATATTGGGTTTAAATTGTCCCACAGTGCTAATTCGGGAAGGATTAATTTCGAAGGTATTTACGAGATATGATTTTACGGATTCAGCCATTTCTTTGCCTTCAGCAGGCCCTTTTTCTGATGAACCTACTAAATTAATTGTTGTTGACTGATTTTTTATCATTCGGTCACCAAGGATGTTAAGCACATTATAATACACATTCATTTGGCGTTCCGAACGACCAGATTGGTTGATAGGCGTAACCATTTCCAGTTGGTCTTCTCTAAAATCTTTGACGTCTTCTTTTTTAAGCATTTTATAACGATTGGGCATTTCGGAGGAACCGCTATTAAAAAACACATAATTACGAAGTGGGAATATTTCTCTCACACGACGTTGGGTAGGAGCATTTGCGGGAGCGTGAACTGCGAATTCTACTTCGGCATCAGGGAATAAAGCATCTGGTTTTGGAATTAGCATTCCTTGACCAAATTTAAGTGCCACACCAGCTCGAAATGTTGTGATGTTTAATGTTTCTGTAGACCTTGGATTTTGTCCAAAGTACGGTTGAAATGCCGCAAATGGCGAAAGAACAAATTGTGTTTTTTGGTTTTCAGATGACAACGGAATATCATATCCCAATCCAATTTGCATGGAAACTATCGTTTTTTTGACATCGCTTAAATCTCCTTTTACTTCGGGACTTGGCGTTTGATTGGGATAAGCAGGATTAATACCGAGTTGGTACGTAAATGATTTTTCGCTATTGAAAGCCAAACGAGGCCCAGCATACAAGTAAAAATTTGATTTAAAGGGAGCCAAACGCAAACTTGGCTCTACTGTAATGTAGCTAATATTCGTTTTTAAATCGGTAGGGCAGTTGCAAGGCGAAGTTACTTGGTCAAACTTGGCTTTGCGGTTGTCATAACCCGCTTGTAGCATAAAACCCCATCGGGAGTCCGGACGGTGAAATTCCATAAGCGGTGCAAGAAATAAACCAACTCCTTTTCCGTCATGAAAAGTTACAGGAGGAGTAAAACTGGCATTCAACTGGTTAGTAGAACCGCGGTAGAAATTAAAATTGGCACCACCAGCCACACCAAACCACCAAGAGGGTTTTGTGTATTGTTCCTCCTGTGCTTGAACTGGCGTTTGAGTAGTGAACCAAACCAAAGCGATTATAAAAATGCTTTTGAGGGTAAGGTTGTTGGGAAATCCTATTTTGTAGGAATCCGTTTTAGTATTAGTTTTAGCGTTCATTTTTTTATTTTTTATTGGTTTTTTTATTCAATTAAATCCCGTCCTTCAACGGGATTTGTTTTTTGATTCTATAATTTTGGTTGGAATTTAGTTAGGGACATTAATTACGGTATTTACCATGGTAACTGATGCTACTAATGAAATCGCTCTACCATTTAAAGTGGTTACACTAGAGTTCGTGCTATTAGCAGGTGAGGATAAAGTTACCCCTGAATTTGCCATAATATTTCCTGTCATAACACCTCCTCCAGCATAGTTGATAACGGCTGCGCTACCCACATACCAATACACATTTTTAGCCAAAGCTCCATTTATTAATTTAACACTGCTTGGCGATGAATCTCCCACCGTTAAAGCCGCAGCACATTGAAAAACGAATATGGCGTTAGGATCTCCTTGTGCGTCTAATGTAAGATCTCCATTGGTAATTTTGAAAGTACCACTAGCAGATTTGTAAATACTTGGTGCCAAAGTAAGCCCCCCTAATTCGCCAGCACCTGGGTCTGTTCCGCCTGGCATTGAGGCTGGAGAAATACTTAAATAAGCTGCCCTAGCGGCATTCAATCCTGCTAAAGCTGTTGCTGCGTTGGTTGCATTTCCAGGAGCTGGTGGTGCCGCAAATATGCCGCCTGTAACGAGTCCGTTATTAAGAGGTGTTACAGTATAAACATCACCAGTCACGCCATCTTTGAAACCGGTAATCAAAGTAGCCGCAGCGGTCGTTCCAATTGTTCCATTGATTTTTGTAAATAATCCTTGATTAGTTACACCAGCATTTCCTCCAAAAATACCAAAGAATAAATTACTTGTGGTTACTGGGGGTGGAATTACTACTATTGGAACAATTGTAGTGAAATTCCAAATGTAATCATTGGCTAAACCAATTCCAGCCATGTTTTTTGCCCCTGTAGTAATCGTACAAGTGTATGTTTTGTTACTAGTTAGAGCAGTAGTTGGATTAAAAGTAACTGTTGTACCCAAATACGAAATTGTTCCTGCTATAGCTGTTATTCCTTGTTTTACGGTAAAGGTTGTAGCGCTTAAAGTCGAAGCATTCATTGGCATATTAAAGGTTGCTGTAATACTTTTAGTGAGGGCTTCACCCGTATCATTATTCACTGGGTCGGTAGCAACCACAATAGGCGACAAACTAGTAGTAAATTTCCAGACATAATTACTGGCTAATCCAGCACCTGCAAGGTTTTTTGCCTCTGGGGTAATTGTACACGTATATACTGTATTTGCTGTTAAAGGGATAGTAGGTGTAAAAGTTGCAGTCAATCCTGCATATATAATGGTTCCTACTACTGTAGCAGCTCCTTGTTTAACCGTAAATGCTGTATTGGTCAAAGTCAAAGCATTCATAGGCATATTGAAGGTTACCGAAATACTTTTATTTAATGCAATACCAGTAGCATTATTGACTGGGTCGGTTGAAACCACAATAGGCAAGAGGCTAGTGGTAAATGACCATATATAATTACTAGCCAATGCTGTACCCGCAAGGTTTTTGGCATCTGTAGTAATGGTACAAGTATATATTGTGTTTCCTGTCAATGGGATAGAAGGGGTAAAAGTTACTGTTGATTCAGAATAGGTAATAATTCCTAAAACTGAAATATCCCCTTGTTTTACTGTAAATGCAGTAGCACCCAACGTTAAAGCATTCATAGGCATGTTGAACGTAGCCGAAATACTTTTATTTAAGGCAACTCCAATTGCGTTGTTAATAGGGTCGGTCGATACTACTTTTGGCAAAATACCACTAGTAAAAGTCCAAACATAATCAGCAGCCAATTCAATTCCTGAAAGATTTTTTGCACCTTTAGTTATAGTACACGTGTATACTTTATTTTCGGCTAATGGTAATGAGGGCGTAAACGAAACCATGGTTCCTGCATAGGTAATTGCTCCTAATACAGTAGTAGTTCCTTGTTTAACGGTAAATGTAGTTGCATTTAAAGTCAGTGGATTCATTGACATATTAAAAGTAGCAGTAATCACTTTATTAAGGGCAACATCAATAGCAAGGTTTGCTGGATCTGTTGATGCTACAAGTGGTATAAGTCCTGTTGTAAAAGTCCAAATATAATCAGTTTGCAACGCATTGCCAGTTACATCTTTGACAAAAGTCGTAATTCTCCCCGTATAAAGCGTGTTCTCTGCGAGTGGGCTTGCTGGTGTAAAGGTGGCTATTTTTCCAGAATGTGATACAGTTCCTGCTACAGGAGTTGTACCAATGGTTACGATAAAAGAAGATTGGTTGATGGTTGCTGGATCAATATCTTCGTTGAAAGTAACCGTAATAATCTGGTTTAGAGGCACGCCAGAAGCACCATCTATTGGGCTCGTTGCGGACACAACTGGGCATACACCAACGACTTCCTTAAAATCATCATTGGAACATCCCGAAATTAAAGCAATAAATAGTATTGCAATAATCAAAAGTAATTTTTTAGTTTTCATTTTTTTTTGGCGTTATTAAGTTTAAAAAAATTTAAATATTTATCCAACAAAGGTTCTGATATTATGCTTTTGAAGTATTATACAATTCGGTGATTTAGTTGCATTATTCACACTTTTTTGCATTTAATTTTTTTAATATCTTTTTTAAGGGCTTTTTTTTATAAAAAACTATAATTGATTTGTTTTTTTTGCGAATAGTACATACAAAAAATCGAGGTTTTATAGCCTCGATTCCTTTTAAAAATAGCCAAAAAAAAGCCGTCTCGTTTATTTAACGAGACGGCTTTCAACTAAAAAAAACTAAAAACTAAAAAATATCTTTTAGAAACAATATTGATTTTCGGTAACTAATTTGGTGGTAATCGTTTCTCTTAAACCAACAACATTTGGCATATTGGTATATTTGGTAAAACGACGCAATCCCATTAACATCATGCGTTGTTCATCGCCTTCGGCAAAAGAGATGATGCTTTCTTTTCCTTTGATGGTAATAATATCTACCGCTTGGTACAAATATAATTTGGCCATTGCAATTTGTTCTTTTACCTTGTCTTCACCAGTTGCTTTGGCTAGTTTTTCGGTTCTCAAAATCGTGCTTTCTGCCATGTAAATTTCGATAAGAATATCGGCAGCAGCCATCAATAATTGTTGGTGCGCGTCTAAATCGGGACCGTATTTTTGAACTGCACCACCAGCAACCATAAGGAAAGCTTTTTTCAATTTGGTAATCATTTCTTTTTCTTCGGCAAATAATTCCGAATAATCAGGAGTTTCAAAAGATGGAATTCTCATTAATTCTTCTTGTACTTTAGAAGCAGGTCCTAGCAAATCAACGTGCCCTTTCATGGCTTTTTTGATCAACATTCCCACCGAAAGCATTCTGTTGATTTCGTTTGTACCTTCGTAGATGCGAGCAATACGAGCATCTCTCCAAGCACTTTCCATAGGTGTGTCTTCAGAGAATCCCATTCCACCAAAAATTTGAATTCCTTCGTCTGCACAGTTTTGAACGTCTTCTGAAACGGCTACTTTCAAGATAGAACACTCAATTGCGTATTCTTCAACTCCTTTCAATTCCGATTCTTGGTGCGAAACACCTTCAGCTTCACGAGCCGTAATTCTGTCCTCAATGTCTTTGGCAGCGCGGTAGGTAGCACTTTCTCCTGCGTAGCAAGAAGTTGCCATTTCGGCCAATTTAGAACGAATAGCTCCAAATTGAGAAATTGCAGTATTGAACTGGATTCTTTCATTAGAATAGTTAACAGCTCCTGAAATTACTCTACGTTGCGCATCTAAACAAGCAGCAGCCAATTTGATACGACCAACGTTCAAAGCATTCATCGCAATTTTGAAACCATTTCCTCTTTCAGACAACATATTTTCCACAGGAACTTTAGCGTCATTGAAGAAAACCTGACGTGTAGAAGAAGCACGAATGCCTAATTTATGCTCTTCTTCGTTCATTGAGATTCCATTATCGGCAGTATTTTCTACGATAAAACCAGTGATGTTTTTGTCGTCACCAATTCTTGCGAATACGATAAAAACAGAACAAAAACCTGCATTCGAAATCCACATTTTTTGTCCAGTGATTGAATATGTTTTTCCGTCTTCAGATAAAACCGCTTTAGTCTTTCCAGAATTGGCATCCGATCCAGCGCCTGGTTCCGTCAAGCAATACGCTCCAAACCATTCTCCAGAAGCCAATTTAGGTACGTATTTTTGTTTTTGCTCTTCAGTTCCGTATAATGTGATTGGCATTGTTCCAATCCCAGTATGCGCTCCAAAAGCTGTAGAAAAAGATCCCGTTGCTCCCGAAATATAATCACATACCAAAACCGTATTCACAAATCCCATTCCCATTCCGCCATAAGCTTCTGGTACAGCTACGCTCAAGAACCCAAGATCTCCCGCTTTTTTCATACATTCTTGTGTATAGGCGTAGTCTTTTTTCTCAAAACGATCTTTGTGTGCCCACAATTCTTTGTCAACGAACTCACTCACAGAGTCACGCATCATTAACTGCTCTTCATTAAAATCTTCTGGCGTGAAGATGTTTTCACATTTTGTTTCTTTTACGATGAATTGACCACCTCTTGTTTTGTCGCTCATTTTTTTTTATTTTTTTAGATGAAAGATGAAAGAATCAGGAAGAAAGATTGTTGTCTAACTTACTTATGAAACCTGTGGTCATCTTTTGAAATTCAATTATTTTATTTTCTATTTCTTCTGTTTTTTCTTTTGATAAATAGTCATTTTGACAAGCTATCAGTAATTGTGTTTGTAATTCAAATGATGAACCCAAACTAATATTCAAATAATGTTGAAAATGTTTATTTCCTCTATTTGAACCTTCTGCAATATTTGAAGGCATTGAGACGGAGCATCGATTCATTTGACTGGATAAACTATAAGTTTCCGATTTTGGAAAAGTAAAAGTCAGCTTGTAAATATCATTTGTAATTTCCATAGCTAAAATCCAAATTTTCAAATTCTTAAAATTGTGCCTCATATATTCTAGTTTCTTTATTCTTGTCTCTTGCCTCTTAATTCTTGCCTCTTAATTCTTGCCTCTTCATTCTTGCCTCTTTATTCTTGCCTCTTCATTCTTGCCTCTTTGCTCTTCTTTAAAAAACTTCGTAAATCCCCGCACTTCCTTGTCCAGTTCCCACACACATACTCACAATTCCGTATTTACTGCCTCTGCGTTTCATCTCGTCAAACAATTGAACGGAAAGTTTAGCTCCTGTACAACCTAGTGGGTGTCCCAAGGCAATCGCTCCACCGTTGACATTGATGATATCGGGATTCAAGTTCAATTCACGGGTAACGGCCAATGCTTGTGATGCAAAAGCTTCGTTCAATTCAATTAAATCGATATCATTTAAAGTCAATCCCGCTTGTTTCAACGCTTTTGGAATTGCTTTTACAGGTCCGATTCCCATGATTCTTGGCTCAACACCTGCAGAGGCGAAGTTTACCAAACGGGCAATCGGTTCAAGGTTTAATTCTTTTACCATTTCTTCGCTCATTACTAATACGAAAGCGGCACCGTCACTCATTTGTGAAGAGTTACCCGCTGTTACACTTCCATCGGCAGCAAAAACAGCTTTAAGACCTGCTAATCCCTCCAATGAAGTGCCAACTCTTGGGCCTTCGTCTTTGTTTACAATGTATGATTTGGTTTCTTTTTTACCATTTTCATTGATAAAAGTTTGTTCTACTGTGATGGGTACAATTTGTTTGTCAAATTTACCTTCTGCTTGTGCTTTCAATGCTTTGTTGTGCGATTGAAAAGCAAATTCATCTTGGTCTGCACGCGAAATGTTGAATTGTTTCGCCACCGCTTCCGATGTTAATCCCATTCCCCAGTAGTAATCCTCGTGTCCTGCTTTTGCAACAGCATAATCCGGAGTAGGTTTGTAACCTCCCATTGGAATAAAACTCATGCTTTCGGCTCCACCAGCAATGATACAATGTGCCATTCCTGATTGGATTTTGGCAGTTGCCATTCCGATTGTTTCCAATCCCGATGCGCAATACCTGTTTACGGTTACACCCGGAACGTCATCAACTTTTAATCCCATCAAAGAGATTAAACGACCCACGTTCAAACCTTGTTCTGCTTCCGGCATGGCGTTTCCTACCATAACGTCGTCAATACGTGTTTTGTCAAAATCAGGCAACTCATTCATCATGTATTGAATGGTTTCTGCAGCCAACTCATCAGGTCTTTTAAATCTAAAAACCCCTTTTGGTGCTTTACCAACGGCTGTTCTGTATGCTTTTACTATATAGGCTGTTTTCATTTGTTTTTGTTTTTTAAGATTTATTAGAAGAAAGAGGCAAGAGGCAAGATATTTCTAAAGTCTTGTTTCTTGCATCTATTCTCTAATTGCGAAGCGGTTTTCCTTTGGTTAACATAAACTGAATTCGCTCCAATGTTTTTCTTTCGGTACAAAGTGATAAAAAGGCTTCTCTTTCAATATCCAATAAATACTGTTCCGATACCAAAGTAGCTTCGGATAAATCACCACCAGCCATAACATAAGCCAGTTTGTTGGCTATTTTCAAATCGTGTTCCGAGATGTATTTTCCAGCAACCATTTGATTGGTTCCAACCAAAAACATTCCCAATGCTTGTTTACCCAAAACTTTCACATCCGTTCTGCGTATGGGTTGAGTGTAACCCGCTTCTGCCATTAATAAGGCGTGTTTCTTGGCTTCGGCAATTTGACGGTCTTTGTTGACTACGATAATATCTTTTCCATGTTGCAAAAGTCCAGTGTCAAATGCTTCGTAACCTGAAGTTGATACTTTTGCCATTGCGATGGTCATGAAATATTCTTGAAGAACATTCAATTCCACATCGTTTTTACGAAATAAATCAGATGCACGCAAGGCCAATTCTTTAGAACCTCCACCGCCAGGAATAACCCCAACACCAAATTCAACCAATCCCATATACGTTTCTGCTGCGGCCACTACTTTGTCAGCGTGTAAACTCATTTCGCAACCACCGCCAAAAGTCATTCCGTGAGGAGCAACTACAACTGGGATTCCAGAATAACGCACACGCATCATCGTGTCTTGGAACATTTTGATGGCCATATTCAACTCATCGTATTCTTGCTCCACCGCCATCATGAATATCATTCCGATATTGGCACCAACAGAGAAATTCGCTGCTTGGTTTCCAATAACCAAACCTTGGTATTCTTTTTCGGATAAATCTATCGCTTTATTAATCGCAGCCAAAACGTCACCACCAATGGTATTCATTTTGGATTGGAATTCTAAATTCAAAATTCCGTCTCCCAAATCTTGGATGATAGCGCCACTATTGCTCCATACTTTTTTGCTTTCGCGAATGTTGTTCAGGATTATAAAGGCATCTTGACCAGGAACTTTAGTTTGAGATTTTGTTGGAATATTGTAGAAATAAGTCGCTCCTTCTTTAATTGTATAAAAACTGGTATTTCCAGATGCTAACATTTCGGTAACCCAAGCTGCAGGTTCAAGGCCTTCGGCTTTCATGATTTCGATTCCTTTTTCAACACCAATGGCGTCCCAAATTTCGAATGGACCATTTTCCCATCCAAAACCAGCTTTCATGGCATCGTCTATTTTGTATAATTCATTTGAGATTTCAGGAATACGGTTCGAAACATACCCAAACATTCCAGCAAAACTTTTTCTGTAGAATTCTCCTGCTTTGTCTTTCCCTTTAACTAAAACCTTAAATCTGTTGATTGGTTTGTCGATTGTTTTTGTCAATTCCAAAGTAGCAAAAGAAGCTCTTTTAGCAGGACGGTATTCCAAAGTATCTAAATCTAAAGAAAGAATGTCTTTGTCTACTTTCTTATAAAAACCTTGACCTGTTTTGCTACCCAACCATTTGTTTTCCATCATTTTGTTGACAAATTCCGGAAGTTTGAACAATTCGTGTTGTTCGTCTGTTGGGCAGTTTTCGTAGATTCCGTTGGCAACATGCACCAAAGTATCCAATCCAACCACATCCACAGTTCTGAAAGTAGCCGATTTTGGGCGACCAATAACCGGTCCCGTCAATTTATCTACTTCTTCAATAGTCAATCCCAACTCTTTTACAAGGTGGAACAAACTTTGAATTCCGTAAATACCAATTCGGTTTCCGATAAATGCAGGAGTATCTTTGGCAACAACCGAAGTTTTACCCAAGAATTTTTCTCCGTATATGGTTAAGAAATCCAAAACTTCAGATGAAGTTTGTGGACCAGGAATAATTTCGAATAATTTTAAGTAACGCGCTGGGTTAAAAAAGTGAGTCCCACAGAAGTGTTTCTGGAAATCTTCGCTACGTCCTTCGCTCATGAAGTGAATTGGAATACCAGAAGTGTTGGATGTTACCAAAGTTCCCGGTTTTCTAAATTTTTCAATTTGTTCAAAAACCATTTTTTTGATATCCAAACGCTCCACAACCACCTCGATGATCCAATCTACATTGGCAATTTTAGCCATATCATCCGTTGTGTTTCCAGTGGTAATTCGGCTTGCGAATTTTTGACTGTAAATAGGGGATGGCTTCGATTTTAAGGAGTTGGCCAAATGTTCGTTTACCACACGGTTGCGAACAATTTTACTCTCAAGCGTTAGCCCTTTTTTGGCTTCGGCATCCGTCAATTCTCTTGGAACAATGTCCAAAAGTAAGACTTCTACACCAATGTTGGCAAAATGACACGCAATTCCTGAACCCATAATTCCGGATCCAATTACTGCAACTTTTTTAATGGTTCGATTCATCAGTAGTGTTTTCAGTTTGATTAAATATATTTTTTTCTTGAATTAACTCATTTATAATTTCAGCAACTTCCATAAAATGCTGTAATTTTTCTTCGGAAACGTGTTGTTTTATGGTTTCATTAAATTTCAAAACGGTATTTTTAGATAGTTCTCTTTTTTCTTTGCCCATTTCGGTCAGGAAAATCAGTACGCCACGCCCATCAAACGGATTTTTTTCTCTTATTATTAACCCTTTGTCCTCCATAGACTTAAGGGTTCTTGTCAAGCTAGTGGCTTCCATTCCCATCTTTGGACCTAGGGCTGTTGAGGGTGTTCCTTTTTCTTTATCCATACTCAACAAAGCAAATCCTGTTGCCATAGTTGCGCTGTATTTTGCAGCTTCTTCGTTGTACATTCTTGACACGGCTTGCCATGTGGCTCTCAAAATGTAATCTATTGTTTTGTCTTTCATAACTTACTATAACGTTTTCAAAAGTAATAAAAAATATACTATGCACGCATAATATATTTGTTTTTTTTAAATTTTTATAAATATAAATAAAAACTCCTTTGAAAAAGAGGAGTTTACTTATTATTATGCGTGCGTAGTATATTTTTTGTTTTATGGGGTGTTGTTAATTTTTGAGATTTTTATAAAAAGAGATGAAATTTTGAATACGAAGAGACAAATGATGAATTCCTAACTCTTTTTAAATGAGATTAAAAGCATCTTAACGGATTTAGTAACAGTTTATTGATTTTCGTAATTTTAAGAAAATTATTATAATTATATTTGAAGGAATAATAGTGTTTGCTTTTGGTCACATTAAGAAAATAATTCAAAAATAAAAGACTTGTTAAACAAGAATCTAAAAAAATGGTTAATCAACAAGAAGGAATTGCAATTAGAAATGCAGGTATTGTATTACTCAATAATTATATCGTGCTGTTGCTGGAACGTTTAGATTTGCTTGAGAAAAATACGTTTAAAAATGAGGAATGCCAATTGCAAGGAGTGTATTACTAGCAGTATTTGGTTACGGGTTTATCTATAACAGAAGAAAGTTTTTTGCCACTTAATAAAGTATTGTGTGGATTACCATTAGCAACACCAGTTGCCGATGGTATTGAGATAATAGATAGCCAGAAAAATCTAATTGCTGGACTTATTAATGCAGTAATTTCTCATTGGACTACAATTGGTGATACTTCTGTAGATGGCTTTAGAGGCAATTGGTTAGTTAGGGATGGATTGTTAGTAGAAAAAGAAGAAAGATGGGAACTAACTGTTGACAAGAGGGCATATGATTTATTAATTCATAAATCTCCATTTTCTTTTTCAATTATTAAATATACTTGGATGCTAAAACCTTTGCATGTAATTTGGCTATATTAAAAATAGTAATTTTATAGAATAATTTAAGTATAAGAAATTATGATTGAATCTAATATTAAATCACCAGGTGTTTATATAGATGGTTTAAATGCCTTTCCAAATTCGGTAGTTCCAGTAGCAACAGCAGTTCCTGCTTTTATAGGTTATACACCTACAGCTTTATACAAAGGAAAATCGTATACTAATGTGGCTCAAAAAATAACTTCTTTTGCAGAGTTTCAAGCTATTTATTGTTTTCCAGATTCTGCTCCTTTATCGAGTCCAGTGAAGCAATATGCTCCTGAATATTATTTGGTAAAAGAAAATATCCAACCCCAAAAAGGAAATTATATACTTATGGATAATGCTTATTATTCTATTGTTCCTGATCCAAATACCATTTATTATCTATACAATAGTATAAGATTATTTTATGAAAATGGAGGAGGAGATGCTTATATTGTTTCGGTGGGTGGTTATGGAGCACCTTCTAAAAAACCAATAAATGCAGGTAATCAAATTGTAAATCCTAATGTACAACTAACCGATTTACAAAATGGTTTGACATTACTTTTGAATGAGCAAGAGCCTACGATGTATATTTGTCCCGAAGCAACATTGTTGAGTGTTGAGAATAATGGTACTTTAATGCAAGGAATGTTGAAACAATGTACTGAAATGCAAACTACTATAGCTATTTTTGATATTATAGGATCAAGAAATCCAGATTCAATTTTATACACAAATGATATTGAAACTTTTAGAAATAATACTGGTTCGCTAGGATTAAATTATGGTACGGCTTATTTCCCTTTTATAGGAACTACCATTATGCAAAATCAGGATATCGATTATACAAATTTATTTGGAGGTGATACAAAACAATTACAGGCAATTTTAAATCCTGCGGATAATCCTAATCCAAGTGTTACAAGTATTATGACAAATATTAATAATCCTTCATCGGGATTATCGTTAATACAAAATAATAATGCTTTAATAAATGCTAGTGAAACCTATGCCCTTATTATTAAACATATATTGTTTGATGTCAATGTTTTACCTCCTAGTGGTGCCATGGCTGGAGTAATTACTACCATTGATAATCAAGAAGGAGTGTGGCAAGCGCCAGCTAATACGTCGATAGTAAGTGTTTCTTCGTTGCCTATTAATTTATCAGAAACGCAACAAGGCAACTTGAATATAGATGCTGTTTCAGGAAAATCTATTAATGCTATTCGTTCTTTTAATGGAATAGGAATTTTAGTTTGGGGTGCAAGAACTTTAGACGGAAATAGCTTGGATTGGAAGTATTTATCAGTAAGAAGAACCATGACTTTTTTAGAACAATCTTGCAAGTTGGCTGCAAATGCGTATCTTTTCGAACCCAATGTTAAAAACACATGGGAAGCTGTTAAAGCTATGATAAGTAGTTTTTTAACATCAATATGGAAACAAGGTGGGTTACAAGGAGCTTCTGCTTCCGATGCATTTTCTGTGGCATGTGGATTGGGAACTACTATGACTTCTGATGATATTCTAAACGGATTTATGAATGTAACTGTAAAAGTAGCTATTATTCGTCCTGCAGAATTTATTGTACTTACTTTCCAACAAGAAATGACTACATCTTCGTAATTATTAATAAAAAACGGCTCATTAACATAAAATTATTCTTGAACTATTTATTCACCCTTTCTTAAATTCCCCACTATCCACATCCCTCAAAAATTGAATTACGCCTTTGAAATAGTTTTTCTGGTCATCATATTGGGAGAGGTGACTTCCGTTGGGACAAAACAAAAAGCGTCCGTTTTGCACTTCTTTCGACATCCATTTCATGTGTTCAGGATCCATGGTGTCGTATTTAGCTCCAATAACTAGAGTAGGAACGGTAATGGTTTTGAGTCGGGTGGTGACATCCCAATTTCTTAAAGAGGCATTTCCTGTAATTCCAAATTCGCTTGGCCCTTGCATGTATACATAGACATTGGGGTTGAGGTGTTTGAAGGCTCTATTTATGGATTCAGGCCATTGGTCAACAGGCATTCTTAAAATATGTTCGGTATAATAGTATTTAAAAAGCAGTTCACTATATTTTGGGTTGGTGTAATCTTTGTTTCTTTCAAATGTTTTTATTTGGTCAAAAACGACTTTTGGAAGTTTGGGCCCCAGCACGTCTTCGGCGTATTTATTGTAAGCGGGTGCGCTAGCCATCATGTTCGAAATAATCAATCCTTTTAGATTTTTTTGGTATTTCAAGGCATATTCCATCGCCAGAATTCCGCCCCACGATTGCCCTAGTACGTAAAAGTTTGTGCTGTCGCAACCCAATGCAATTCGCACTTGCTCCACTTCTTCTACAAAACGTTCGTTTGTCCAGAGTCGGTTATCGTTGGGTTGGTCGCTGTAGTAGGAACCCAATTGATCGTAATAAATGTATTCGATGCTTTCTTTTGGAAAAAAACCATCAAAAGATTCGAAACATTCGTGTGTTAATCCAGGGCCACCATGCAACAACAATACTTTTATTGTAGGGTTATTTCCAACGGTTTTTGTCCATACTTTAAATTTTCCTATCGGCGTATTGATGGGAATCATTTTGATGCCACCCGTAAATTGATCGTCTCTTTTGGAAAAATCCAAATAATTATTGACAACGGTATTTTCTTTTTGTTCTTTGCAACCAGTTAACAGTAGCAAAAGTGCTAAAACGGACAAGATTTTTGTTTTCATAAATCAATTGTTGGAAGTTTTTATTTGATTCAACAAGGTAAGCATTTTATAAATAAAAAATCCTTGCTAAATAATTAGTCAGGGCATTCGCTTTTAAAATTTTTCACCACAAATTCCACAAATTTTCACAAATTCAAAGTCTGTTTTTGGTATGTTTGAGTTAATTATGATGTTATTGACGGGTTCATTTTTGCGTAAATTTGTGGTTAAAGGAAATTATGCTTTTTAAAAGTGAATGCCGTGATAATTAGTAAGGATTCCAGATTGTATTTATGATTTACCATAAATTTTACCATACAATTCTTTGTACATTTCCATTACAATTTTGCGTTTTAGTTTTAGAGTAGGAGTGAGCTGCCCGCCATCAATAGACCAAACGTCAGGCGTTAACTCAAAACGTTTTATTTGTTCCCAATTGCCAAATTTTATATTCAAAGTCGTAATTTCTTCTTGAATGCGTTCGATTACTTTTGGGGTTGAAATAATTTCTTCATTGGTTTTACCTACTTCAATATGGTGTAATTTTGCCCACTCTTTGATGAATTCAAAACTAGGTTGAATAAAGGCTGCTGGCATTTTTTCGCCATCACCAATGACCATGATTTGCTCAATAAAACGGGATTGTTTCATTGTGTTTTCAATGAGTTGTGGGGCAATATACTTACCGCCAGAGGTCTTGAACATTTCTTTCTTTCTATCGGTAATTTTAAGAAATCCTTCGGCATCAAAAACACCAATGTCTCCCGTATGAAAATACCCGTTTTGCAGGGCTTCGGTCGTTTTTTCTGGGTCTTTGTAATAGCCCATCATGACGTTAGGCCCTTTGCAAAGAATTTCGCCATCTTCGGCAATTTTGATTTCGACATTGTCAATAACTTTGCCAACAGTTCCAATCTTGAAGCCATGATTTCTAGTGTCATTCACGGAGATTACAGGCGACGTTTCGGATAATCCGTAGCCCTCCATGACAGGGATTTCGGCGGCAGCAAAAACGCGAGCCAATCTAGTTTGCAACGCAGCACTTCCTGAAACCATCAAATCGAGATTGCCTCCTAAACCTTCTTTCCATTTACTAAAAATGAGTTTGCGAGCAAGTTTTAATTGCAATTCATACCAAAGTCCGTTCGCTCCATACGGTTCATATCGCAATCCTAAATCGATTGCCCAA
Organism: Flavobacterium restrictum; assembly: GCF_007097245.1. Classification (GTDB taxonomy): domain Bacteria; phylum Bacteroidota; class Bacteroidia; order Flavobacteriales; family Flavobacteriaceae; genus Flavobacterium; species Flavobacterium restrictum. The sequence goes on from NZ_VJZT01000001.1 coordinate 51,988, forward strand.
AAGAAAAGTTTCTTTTTAATTCCAGTTAGTTCCGTTCCTTTGGCATAAATTTTATCGTACACTTTTTCCAGAAGTCTGGGAACGGCCGTAATTACTGTTGGTCGAACCTCTTTTAGATTGTCACTTAATTTGTCTATTGATTCTCCAAAATAAACTGAAACACCATAATATTGGTACAAATACAAAATCATTCTTTCAAAAATATGGCAAATGGGTAGAAAACTCAATGCCGTGCTTTTTCCTGCAGCAAAAGGAATTCTTGGCGCACTATCCAAAACATTTGAAACGATATTTTTGTGCGAAAGCATTACGCCTTTGGGTCTTCCTGTTGTTCCCGAAGTATAAATTATGGTGGCTAAATCATCTGTTTTTACACCGTTTTTTCGATCTTCTACCACATTTTGGTTGCTCTGGTCTTCGCCAAGTGTGAGTAAGGACGTCCAGTTTTCGCAGTCTTCGATTTCATTAAAACAATACACTCCTTTTAAACTAGGAACATTTGCTTTGATATTAGTGACTTTGGCAAGCACTTCGACATCCGAAACGAAACAATAACTCGCCCCAGAATGGTTTAAAATATATTCATAATCTTCCTTTGCAATCGTGGGGTAAATAGGTACTGTTTGTGCGCCAGTTTGTAAAACTCCAATATCCATAATGTGCCATTCGGTTCTATTGTTGGTAGAAATTAGGGCGATTTTATCGTCTTTTTGAACACCCAATCGAATCAAAGCTCTCGAGACCGCATTGGCCTTGGCGATGTATTCTTGCGTAGAAGTTTTTATCCAAACTCCGTTTTTTTTGGTAACCAAAGCATCGGATATATTGGTAAATTTTTCTTGTTGATAATAAGGAAAATCAAAAAGGCGTGTGATAGTTATCATTATTAAATATTGAATTTTATTGCAAATTAAATAAAAATTAGTAGTATTTTTTATTTTTAATAAACTAATTTCCAAAACTTTAATTACGGTATTGGTTTTCAGCGAAATCGTTTTCTTAACAAGCTAAAAAAACTACTGTTTTACTACAAAAAAAAACGTCCACCACAGGGTGAACGCTTTATATTAGTTCTGGTTTTTTTGATTATAATTTCTCTACCCACAATCTAGCATTCACAAATGCTTCATGCCAAGGCGAAACTTCATCGTTTCTGTCTTTTGGATAATGTGCCCAGTTCCATTGAAAAGTCGAACGCTCAATGTGTGGCATCATAACCAAATGCCTTCCCGTTGTATCGCATAGCATAGCGGTATTATAATCGGAACCGTTTGGATTGGCTGGGTAACTTTTGTAACCATATTTTCCAACGATGTTGTAGTTTGCTTCTGGTTCCGGTAAATTAAATTTTCCTTCACCATGCGATACCCAAACGCCAAGAGTACTTCCCGCCAATGTGGACAACATCACCGATTTGTTTTCTTGAATCGTTACCGAGGTAAAAATACTTTCGTGTTTATGACTTTCGTTGTGCAACATTTTTCCGTGTACTTCGTGCTCTGGATTTACCAATTCCAATTCCATAAACAACTGGCAACCGTTGCAGATTCCAACAGATAAAGTATCTTCTCTTTTGAAGAAGTTTTTTAATGCTGTATTTGCTTTTTCGTTGTATTTGAATGCGCCAGCCCAACCTTTGGCGGAGCCCAAAACATCGGAATTCGAGAATCCTCCCACGGCGCCAATAAACTGAATGTCTTCTAGGGTTTCGCGTCCCGAAATCAAATCGGTCATGTGTACATCTTTTACATCAAAACCCGCTAAATACATGGCGTTTGCCATTTCACGCTCGGAATTACTTCCTTTTTCACGAATAATAGCAGCCTTTGGTCTTGGTTTTGTAGCATCGATAACAGGTGCTTTGCCAGTAAAGTGTGCAGGGAAAGTATATTTTAATGCTTGGTTTTTGTAATTATCAAAACGGGCTTTTGCCGTTCCGTTTTTGGCTTGTTTTTGATCTAATAAATAAGAGGTTTTAAACCAAATGTCTCTTTGTTTTTTGATGTCTAAAGTCAAATGTCCAAGGTCTAAAGTTTCAGTTGAAGTAACTGAACCAATTTTGAAGAACTCAATGTTATTTGAATTTAATTTAGATTCAACACTTGCATCATTTTTAGCCTGAAAAACAATCCCAATATTTTCAGCAAAAAGAATTTTTACTAAATCTTTTTCTTTAAAATTATCGAAAGAAATATTTGCTCCCAAATTCACATCTGCAAAACACATTTCCAATAAAGTAGTAATCAAACCACCACTTCCGATATCATGACCTGCCAAGATTTGAGTGTCTAAAATTAATTCTTGCAAGGTGTTAAAAGCATTCTTAAAAAACTTCGCTTCTTTAATTGTGGGTGCTTCGTTTCCAATTGCGTTTAAAGTTTGTGCCAATGAAGAGCCACCTAATTTAAAATCGTCTTGCGACAAATTGATATAATAAATAGACCCACCGTCTTTTTGCAAAACAGGTTCAACCACTTTTGTAATATCGATACAATTTCCACCTGCAGAAATAATTACTGTTCCGGGCGCAATTACTTCGTCGTTTGGATATTTTTGTTTCATCGAAAGGGAGTCTTTTCCGGTTGGAATGTTGATTCCCAATTCGATAGCAAATTCCGAACACGCTTCAACAGCCGCATACAAACGAGCATCTTCGCCTTCGTTCTTGCAGGCCCACATCCAGTTGGCGGATAACGATATGCCGTCCATTCCGTTTTTTATAGGTGCAAAAACAATATTCGATAGCGATTCGGCAATCGCCGTTCTTGTTCCCGCCACGGGATCAATCAAAGACGCAATTGGCGAATGCCCAATCGAGGTCGCAATTCCTTCAATACCTTGGTAATCCAAAGCCATCACACCAACATTATTTAAAGGCAGTTGCAAGGGCCCAGCACATTGTTGTTTGGCCACTTTTCCGCCCACACAACGATCGACTTTGTTGGTCAACCAGTCTTTGCAGGCCACGGCTTCTAGTTGCAAAACGTGTTTTAAATAAGTAGCAATATTGTTTTTATCGTATTGTAAACCACCATAATTATAAGCGATAGTTTTGTCGGTCATTACGGTTTTTGGCGAACTTCCAAAAAAATCTTCCAAGGCATAATCCATTGGTTTTTCGCCTGTGGTTTTGGACTCGAACGTAAAGCGGTGATCGCCCGTAACATCGCCCACTTGGTACATTGGAGCACGTTCTCTGTCTGCTATTTTTTGTAGTAAATCGATATTTTCTTTGGCAATAACCAATCCCATTCGTTCTTGGGATTCGTTGCCAATAATTTCTTTTGCGGAAAGGGTAGGGTCGCCCACAGGCAGTTTGTCTAAATCAATTAATCCGCCGGTTTCTTCCACCAATTCCGAAAGGCAGTTTAAATGCCCGCCAGCTCCGTGATCGTGAATGGAAACAATTGGATTATGGTCGCTTTCTACCAAACCCCGAATGGCGTTGGCAGCCCGTTTTTGCATCTCGGGATTCGAGCGTTGAATGGCGTTGAGTTCGATTCCCGATCCCAAAGCCCCAGTATCTGCTGATGATACCGCAGCACCACCCATTCCAATTCTATAATTTTCGCCGCCCAGAATGACGATTTTATCGCCTTCCTGTGGTTTCTTTTTGATGGCTTGGTCTAATTTTCCGTAACCAATGCCACCGGCTTGCATGATTACTTTGTCGTAACCAATTTTGCGGTTGTTTTCTTGATGTTCGAAAGTTAAAACAGAACCTGTAATTAACGGTTGCCCGAATTTATTTCCAAAATCCGAAGCTCCGTTGGATGCTTTGATTAAAATATCCATTGGCGTTTGGTACAACCATTTTCTTTCGGCTACAGCATCTTCCCAAGGTCTGTCATCTTGAGCGGAGTCGAAAGACGTCAAACGAGAATACGAAGTCATATACACTGCGGTTCCAGCCAATGGCAAGGAGCCTTGACCACCTGCCAAACGATCTCGAATTTCGCCACCTGCTCCGGTTGCAGCTCCGTTAAACGGCTCTACGGTGGTAGGGAAATTATGCGTTTCGGCTTTTAAGGAAATAACCGAATCAAATTCTGTTACTTCATAAAAATCGGGTTTGTCGGCAGTTTTTGGGGCAAATTGTTGTACTCTTGGGCCTTTTACAAAAGCCACATTGTCCTTGTAAGCCGAAACAATATCGTTCGGATTTTCTTGTGATGTTTTTTTAATTAGTTTAAAAAGCGAGGTTTCTTTTTCGACGCCATCAATTATAAAAGTACCGTTAAAAATTTTATGACGGCAATGCTCGGAATTGGCTTGCGAAAAAGCAAATATTTCGGAATCGGTTAGTTTTCGACCTAATTTTGTGGTCAAATTGTCTAAATAGTCAACCTCTTCGGAGCTTAAGGAAAGTCCTTCTTGTTTGTTGTAGGCTGCAATAGCATCAATATCCAAAATAGGTTCTGGAAGCACATTGATGGTAAATATATCGGGATTTAACTCGCTGTATTTTTGCGAAAGCATAGGGTCAAAATCAACAAAATCGGCATCGGAATATTGAAATTCTTCGATTCGAATGATTCCAGCAATGCCCATATTTTGCGTAATTTCGACGGCATTGGTGCTCCAAGGCGTAATCATAGTAGCTCGTGGGCCAACAAAAAAATCCGACAGTACGGATTTTTCTATTTTATGCGCATCGGCAAAAAGCCAGTTGAGTTTTGAAATGTCTTCGGTAGCAATTTCGGTTTTAGTCTGAACTGCAAAAATGGTTTTGCTTTGGTTTTCAAAGAAATGAATCATCGTTGTGTTGTTTGTTGTAGTATCGTGCAAATTTAGTTTAAATAAATAGTAAGAACAAATGTGATACAGAAAGTATTTGACAAAATCAAGAATTAAAAAAGCGCCATCCATTTTTTAAATCGATAGTGCTTTTAAGGAAGTCGAAAGTTTTAATGTCGTAAAGTCAAAAGAAGCAATATTGTCAATAATAGTTCAAAATCAATCTATTACCACGTTTTTTCCAATACGTCATCATACAATGAATGTTATATGTTTTGTTTTAATATCCAAATTAAATTGCTTTTTTACCAAATTATAATGAACTCAAAAGGATTTATTTTGGAAACGTTTTGTTTTGATAGGCACCCAAATCTGGTGGAGAAGTTCTCGAATTTCCTATAATATCAAGCGGAATGGTATACGCCGAATTCCCTTTTGCGAAAGCGGCAGAAGTCTCGTCGATATTCATTTTGTTTAGATTTATATTAAAGAATTTAGGGTCTTTGTTCAATATAATATTGGTGTAATGTGCGCCGTCAGTTTGAAATTGATACAAAGGATCGGTCGTAAATTGATTGGATGTATTGTTGAATTTTAGCAAGCAATTATTAAACTGGTAGTTAAAAGCGGCCCCTTCTTTTTTATTCAAAAGGAGTTCGTTCGAGTAGGAGCCGTAAATTATGCAATTGTTAAAAGTAGCTGCTGTCAAATCCTTAACTTCTGGAGTTGCGCTTGCAAAATAGTTCCCAACCGAAACCGCAACTTGGCTGGAACTCGACCAATTATTGTTGAACGTACAATGGGTAAACTGGTAATTGCCGCCATAAGCACAAGCTAAACCTGCTTGACCTGCATTGTTTATGACTAGGTTTTCGGCTTTAATTTTGGCTGTTTGCGCTAGAATTCCATAATTTGTAGCATTGTAAATTTGAGTGTTTTTTAGGGTAACTGTTGTTCCGTCATTACTGTCAATCCATAAACCTACCGTAGCATTTTTCAGTGTCAAGTGGTCAAAAGTATTGTTGGTACTGCCATCCGTAAGCCAAATAATTCCCCATTGTCCAGGCACATCAGCAAAATCTGGCTCTAATCTATCGCCTTCAAAAATGACTTCTTTTTCGAGTTTATCGGTTAAGGATTGGCCTCCATTCACATGAATACTGGCTTTATTGGCGACAATTAATCCAGAATTGGCATGAAAATAAACACGAGAACCGGGATCAAAAGTGGCGGTTTTTCCTGATGGAACTGCGGCATAACCATAGATTACATAGGGCTTTTTATTCGTAAATTGGAGTTCATTTCCATTAACAGGATCATTTTCATCGAGGTAAAAACCGTAAACTTTATCTTCGCCAATTGGAAGGGTTTCGGTTGTGCCATCTGCAAATTTTTTGGGGTAAAGAAACACCGCGTCTTGAATTAAAGTGACCAAGGCTACCTTTTGTAGATTGGTGCCGCTATCAAACTGAATGTCATCCGTGTATAAAAAATCGGTTGGATTAGCATCGGCACTGCTGGCGGTTGTTTCTATAAAAATATACAAACTGTCTTTGGCCAAAAGGGTTACATCATTGAATATTTTCCCATTCGTTCCCAATATACCATCAACGGTCATTCTATATTTAGAATTCAATCCTTTGCCCAGTTGAATGGTGGGGATTTTAATGTCGTTTTTGCTGTGGTTGTAGACTTTTAGCTTATAAGTGCTGGAACCAATGTTAGTAAAAACGGTATCCAAGTAAATCGTATCTTTAGAAAAAGCCAAATCGCCGGTGCTTGGAATGGTTTCAAAATCACTACGACAAGAACAAATAGTTAGTAATAGTCCTGCAAAAAGTAGTAAAGTGATGTGGCGCATTGGTATCGATTTTTTTGTAAAAATAGGGATAAATTAGAAAATGCAATCTATCCGCATCTATAAAATGCAATATGTTTTGAATTATTGTATGGTTTCCAAAAAATATAGCCGACTCTTTCTTTTTTTTATCCAAAGATCGGCATACAATTTATACTTTTACAAAAAAAAGCAATGGCATTAGACAAAATAAAAATGCTCGAATACTGTAATGCGTTTTCGAAAAACACCTTGATGGAAACCTTGAACATTGAATATATTGATGCAGGTCCTGATTTTTTGGTCGCCAAAATGCCAGTGAATGCTACTGTTCACCAACCAATGGGCTTGTTGCATGGCGGTGCATCGGTTGCATTGGCGGAAAGTGTGGGAAGTGCGGCGTCTCATTTTTTTATAAATGACCAAGAGCAAGAAGTGCGTGGCATCGAAATAGCAGCAAATCATCTCAAAAGTATCCGTGAAGGAGTAGTTTTTGGTACCGCTAGAATCATTCATAAAGGGCGAAGCATCCATTTATGGGAAATAAAAATCACGGATGAAGCGGGGAATTTAATCTCGCTTTGCAAATTGACCAATATGGTTTTGACCAAAGAAAAAAAATAAGAACTACGGTTTTTTTGAGGGTTTTCTTTCTGCAAAAAGAGATTAATTGACATTACTAAATAAAGTATTAAAATGAAAAAACACATCACAATTTTCTTGACATTGTGCACAGTATGGACTGTTTGTAGCCAAAATTTTGAAGGTAAAATCACTTATTTTAACTCCTATAAAAGCAACAATCCACAAGTTACGGATCAGCAATGGAACACGATGTTGGGCAGTACACAAGAATATTATATTAAATCTGGGGATTACAAATCAGTGGTGAATGGGTCGCTATTTCAATGGCAATTGTATCGCAATGATGCCAATAAATTGTACAACAAAATGGCAAATTCCGAAATCGCTTTTTGGAACGACGGTGCCATTCAAGGTGATGAAGTTTTGAAAGTAGTGTGGAATAAAAAAACAAGTACCGTTTTGGGGTATTTGTGTGACGAGCTTATTTTGACTTGCAAAAGTGGTGTTCAAAAATATTATTTCAATTCGAAAATCAAAGTTGATGCGGCATTATTTGCCAAACATAAATTTGGAAATTGGTTTGATTTTGTCTCTAAATCGAATGCTATACCATTGAAAACTATCATTGAGACACCGCAATTTACGCTTGTGAGTACCGCAACTGCTGTGCTTCCTATGGTATTGGAAAGCAGTTTTTTTCAACTACCTGTTGGAATTCTAACCGAAAAAAGTCCGTATTAATGACCTATTTTATTTCAGAAATTAGGAAACAACACGAACGTCAATTGCCCTTTGTGTTGTATAGCAAACCCAATTCGGATCAAGTTATAGGATTGTTGCAACAAAATGATACGTTATATTCGGTTGTTGATTTTACCGAGAAAGGGTTTGTTTTTGCCTCTTTTGACGGCAATAAAACCTATTTTATTCCTGATAATCAATCGGAAGAAATAAGCTTTGTTTTCGATAAAAAAACTATTGCTATTCCTGAAATTGAAATAGCAACTGTTAATCTCGAGGCCAAAAAGGAGTTCCAAATGCTAGTTGCCAAAGGGATTCAAGCAATTGAAAACGAGACGTTTAAAAAAGTAGTTTTGTCCCGACAAGAATCATTAGAATGCCCTAATTTTGATGCTGTTGCGGTGTTTCATAATTTGGTTGAATTGTACCCGAGTACTTTTGTTTATTGTTTTTTTCATCCAAAAGTTGGAATGTGGTTGGGGGCAACTCCAGAGCAATTGGTGCGGGTGAACGATACCGTTTTTGAAACCATTGCATTGGCGGGAACGCAAAAAGACACGGGAACGGCAACGGTCAAATGGCAAGCAAAAGAAACCGAAGAACAGCAAATTGTAACCGATTATATTGTTACCAAGTTGCAAAATATAGCTTCGGAAGTGCATGTTTCTGATGCTTATAGCGTTAAAGCAGGAAGTATTTGGCATATAAAAACCAATATTTCGGGTGTTTTGAATGCCAATGCCAACGTCAAAAATATCATTGAATTATTGCATCCCACACCCGCTGTATGTGGTTTGCCCAAAGAAAAAGCAAAAGCATTTATTATAGCAAATGAGCAATATGATCGGACTTTTTATACTGGCTTTTTGGGCGAACTCAACCGAAAGGAACTCAATATGAAGCAAAGTTCTGATTTATTTGTAAATTTGCGGTGCATGCAAATCAAGGAACAAGTGGCGATTGTTTATATGGGTTGCGGAATTACCAAAGACAGCATTCCTGAAAAAGAATGGGAAGAAAGCGTTAATAAATCCATGACAATGAAACGAAGTTTGGTTGTGAGTTAGGGAGGAAGAGACAAGAGGAAATAGACAAGAGGAAAGAGACAAGAGGAAAGAGACAAGAGGAAAGAGACAAGAGGAAGAGACAAGAGGAAGAGACAAGAGGAAGAGACAAGAGGAAAGAGACAAGAGGAAAGAGACAAGAGGAAAGGGCAATGTGTTTCTTTAGATTTTTTAGCTTCTTTAACTTCTTTAACTTTTTAAAATAAAAAACATGAATTTATGAAATTAGATATAGTAGCTTTTGGTGCACATCCTGATGATGTAGAATTGGGATGCGGCGGAACCATTTTAAAAGAAATCTCATTGGGTAAAACGGTTGGAATTATTGATTTGACTCGGGGCGAATTAGGAACTCGGGGTTCAGCATTAATTAGAGACCAAGAAGCGGCAGCGGCAGCTAAAATTTTAGGGGTTTCGGTGCGTGAAAACTTGAATATGAGGGATGGTTTTTTTGTAAATGACGAAGCGCATCAACTGGAAATTATTAAAATGATTCGGAAATACCGACCCGATATTGTGTTGTGTAACGCCATTGATGATCGGCATATTGATCATGCCAAAGGCAGTTCGTTGGTCTCTGATGCTTGTTTTTTATCCGGTTTGATGAAGATAGAAACCCAACTCGATGGGCAATTGCAAGCCGCTTGGCGTCCAAAATTAGTTTACCATTACATGCAATGGAAAAACATAGAACCCGATTTTGTTGTCGACATTACAGGCTTCTCTGAAACAAAAATTAAAGCAATAGTAGCGTATGGATCGCAGTTTTATGATCCAAATTCTAATGAGCCAGAATCGCCTATAACGAGCAAAAACTTCCTAGAAAGCCTAAATTATCGGTCTAGAGATTTAGGTCGATTAGCAGGAGTAGAATACGCCGAAGGTTTTACGGTAGAGAGGTATTTGGCAGTCAATAGTTTAGGGGATTTGATGTAAATTTGATGTAAATTTTTCAAAAAAACCTTTGGTAAAGCAAACAATTATTCTATCTTTGCCACCGCTAAGCAAATGGTGGTTGTAGCTCAGCTGGTTAGAGCATCGGTTTGTGGTACCGAGGGTCGCCGGTTCGAACCCGGTCATCCACCCAAAAGGCAAAAGCCTCGAAGAAATTCGAGGCTTTTTTTGTGGAGTAAATTCAAATTGTAAGATATTATTATACCACAAGAGCTTTGAATTTCTTCAAAGCTCTCGTGGTTTTACATGCAATACAGTTGTTATTGGATGGGTTTGTCTACAATAGGTCTATTTTCTCTATTGGCCAACTCCCAAGCCATTACAAAGGCAAGTTGTGCTCTTTTTGCCAAAGCGTCAAATTCTATTTTAGCTACTTCATCTGTTTTTTGGTGGTAATCTGCATGTACTCCGTTGAATAAAAATACTGATGGAATGCCGTTTTTACCAAAATTGTAATGATCAGAACGCTCATAAAAATGATTTGGATCAGTAAGCGCGTTGAACTTGAAATCTAAATCCAAATGAATGTATTTTTCGTTTGCCGCAATTGTAATAGTATTCAAATCGGTCGATAGGCGGTCGGCTCCTATTACATAAACGTAATTATTGGTGTCAGGATGGTCAAAATCGCGTCGGCCAATCATATCAATGTTTATGTCGGTAATGGTATTTGCAGGCGGAAATAAAGGGTTTTCCGAGTAGAAACGGGAACCATGCAAACCATGTTCTTCGCCAGTAACATGGAGAAATAGAATAGATCGTTTTGGGCCGTGTCCTTCTTTTTTGGCACTTGCAAATGCTTTTGCGATTGCCACTAGCGCAACCGTGCCAGAACCATCGTCATCTGCACCATTGTATACTTCGCCATCTTTGACTCCAACATGGTCGTAATGAGCCGAAATTACGAGGACTTCGTTAGGTTTTTCGGAACCTTCGATGTAGGCCCAGATATTTTCGGAATCGCCTAGATTTTCATGGTAATTGGCATTCAAATAAGCGGCTGGAATGGCTTGGTAATAACTCGTAGCCCCTTTTGGGAAAGGAATTTTATTTTTTTGATATTGACTTATAAGGTATGCTCCAGCTTTTTTTTGGCCTACAGATCCCGTTTCGCGACCTTGCATTTCATCAGAAGCAACAATTGTAAGGTACTCTTTTAACTCTTCGGGAGTGATGGTTTTGGTATATTTTGTTGGTTCTATTGGTGCGTCACTTGGCTTTTGTGAGGAACAAGAAATAGTGGTAGCTAGTATAAAAAAAGCGATGATTTTTTTCATTATAAAAAATACTTTTGGGTAAATGAATGGTTATTTATTAAAAACTTCGTTCAAAAAAAGTTTTAAATGTTCAAAGGAACGCTTGGCTGCTTTTTCGTTATACGCTGCGCCTTTTGAATTGTCTGTTCCAGCTTCTGGGTTGGTAAAGGAATGTACGGCATTGGCATAATAAATCATTTGCCAATCGGCTTTTGTGTCCCGCATTTCTTGTTGGAAAGTGGTAATTTCTGCGGCAGATTCATACGGATCATCGGCACCGTGGCAAACTAAAACTTTGGTAGTAATAGGTTCTATAGGTCGTGTAGCGTCTTTAGCCAAACCTCCATGAAACGAAACTACGCCTTTAAGATTTAAGTGTCCTCGTGCGGATTCTAGTGCGCCAGTTCCTCCAAAACAGTAGCCTATGACTACAATATTATCAGGATTTGCACCAGATTGTATTAATTGGTCTAATGCCAATTGAATTCGTTTTTGGTACTCTTTGTAATCGTTTTTGTAAAAACCAGCCATTTTGCCTGCTTCGGCATTGTCTTTTGGGTAATTTCCTTCGCCATAAATATCGGCAACGAAAGTATAATAGCCCAAATTTGCCAATTCTTGGGCAGTATCTTTAGCTAGTTTGTCAATTCCTCGCCAAGCTGGAAGAATTAAAACACCCGGTTTTTGAGCATTTTTCTTGACTGGTTTGACTGTGAAACCATTCAAAATTTGATTTTCATCTTTGTAGGTTACTGCTTTTAATTGTCCAAACGAAAATGGAGCTGATACTAAAAAAGCTAGAATGAAGTAGTGTATTTTTTTCATAGTACTGTTATTTTTTTACAAATATCAACATTATTTTGTTATAAAAAGTATTCACAAATGTTAACATTCTAATTGAAATTCCTAATTTTTCAAAGAATTTAAACCAAGTTATTCTCCTGGATGATAGGTTTTTTCGGCATTTTTTTGAACATCTTCTTTATAAAAAAGAACGTCTTTGAATTCTCCTTTTTGATACATTTCGGCTTGGTCGTTAAAGTGTTTTGATTTAGGATCACCGCTGTTTCCGCCAGCTAAAATGGATTTAGCTTTGATTTTGTTGCCAAATTCTACGGCACATACAAAACTGTTTCCGTTATACCCATAGCGTTTTTGGGTATTGTTTTGATATACACTTTTAAATGCGGGCAAGCAACCCCAAAGAGCCGATGCTGTTCCTATAGCCAAACTGGGTTTTGCATCATCATAAACAAGGTCAATTTTACCGTCAATTCGCTGGAATCTATTGAGGTCGCCCCACGGAATTTGCCAAGTGCCAAATTTAGATTTCAATTCCTGAACTACTTCGAGTAATTGCGGAAGTACTTGAGCAGCAGTTGCGTTTTTGGCAAATTGTTTGGTGTTTTCGACTTGATCTTTTTCGCCTTCGTCGATATATATTTTTTGAATAATAGGGTCTAATTTATACGCCCATTCGTTTGCTAATGTCGTGGCTATAGAATTTGCATTGGCATAAAAATTCCAATTTTTTAACACAGCAATTGGTGCCGCTAGATCTTGGTATGTGGTGTCGTTGGGATTATAGGCGGTTTCATAAATTGAAAATAAAGCTGGAAGTAATACCTCAAAAGCCGAAAGTCTAGTATTGTAACCCGCCGTTATGAGTTGGTCTAAAGTGTATTTCTTGTTTTCACTAAAAATCCGAACGGCATTTATACCTCTAAAATTTTCGCCATCGGGTGCCATGTATGCGGGATAATTTTCTTTCTTGGGACTGTTCGCACCTGCTACCGAAAACGGGGTCGAATTGCAGTTTTGCAACCAACCATTGCTAGGATTGTAAAAATGTACGGTTGCTGACACCTCGTGTAAACCTTTCCATTCTGTTGCTGGAGTTGTTCCATCAACTACTTTTCCCCAGTCGAAATTAGGATTTCTTATGGGTATAAAATTCCCATGCCAGTAGGCTATATTCCCTTTGTTATCCGCATAAACGGTATTGTTGGAGCTGTTGGCTTTTAAATCCATGGCTTTTTTGTAGGCTTCAAAATCATTTGATTTGGTTCTAATCCAGCTTTGCACCAAGCTTTTCATATCCCGATTATTGGACTTAAGGCTAATCCATTTTCCATCTCTTTGCGCCATAATGGGGCCATGATGGGTGTAATAGGTTTTAATTTTTTTGGTTGCCATTTTTCCGTTTTCTAGGTAATTGAGTGTAATTATTTTCTCTTTTACGGGCAGCAGTTTTTTGTTGTATTCGTAATAAAAATGATTGTTTTTAGTGCTTATTTTTTCGGCATACATATCGGCAACATCGGTATTGGAGGAGGTGTGCATCCAGCCGCAATAGTCATTAAATCCTTGGTAAATAAAAAATTGTCCCCAGGTTACGGCACCATAAGCATGCAATCCTTCTTCGCTAGTGATTTGGATTTCGGGTCTAAAATAGAACGTGGTGTGTGGATTTATATATAGTAAGGCATTCCCCGAAACTGATTTTGAGGGCGCAATTGCAAATCCGTTGGAGCCCGTTTGTATGTTTTTCTCCCTTTCTGTGTAAGCCACTTTATCTGAATTACCCGAATAAAATGTTTTTAATTCCCCCGTAGAAAGATTTGCGGTGCTTATGGCACCAATGCTTCCATCCGTCCAAAGCAACGGAAACCAAGGTTCAAAATGGGTAATCAATAACGGATGCACTTCGGGATGTTTGTACAAGTAAAAGTTAATGGCATTGGCGTAACTATCTAGTAATTTTTTGAGCCAAGGAGCGGATTTTTTATAGTCTTTTTGCGCTTCTTCGGCATCAATTAAAAGGCGTGTTTCGAGATCATTATATAAAACGGATTCTCCTTTTATTTCAGCTAAACGTCCTAATTTGTCAATATAATTCCTTTCGATTCGATTAAAATCGTCTTCACATTGGGCATAAAGCATTCCAAATACGGCGTCGGCATCAGTTTTTCCGTAGACGTGCGCAATGCCCCAATTGTCCCGAATTATGGTTACTTGTTGGGCTAGTTTTTCGATTTGGAGTTGCTTTTTAGTGTTCTTTTTTTGTGAAAAAAGAGCAACACTTATCAAACTAAAAAACACCAATACGTGAATACTTTTGCGTTTTCTCATGCTATTGTACCTTAAATTTTTGACCCGCATTGTAAATACTCATTTCGAGACTTTTGATCGAAATTAAATTATTTTTGGATTTTTGAACTCCTTTTGGATTTTTCATGACAATGACTTCGCTTTCGCCAGCCACCTCAATTTGATTGCCACGAACAATGATTGCGGTACTTTCGTCAATGCCAATTCCAGTAAGGTTTGGGAATTCAACCAAAGCCGATAGTAATCGATTGTAACGACTTCTTTTTAAGAAATGTTGGTCTATGATGGCTGTTTTTATCAATCCTAAACCTTCGGTAGTTTCTAGGTTGTCGTACCTAATGTTGTCAAAAGTTCCCGTGTATTTTTTTTCGAGTTTTTGATTGCCCGTAATCATTTTTTCGGACATGACGGCAGCACCAGCGCTAGTTCCTGCAATGGTACTTCCGTTTTGATATGCTGTGTGAATAGCGGTATAAATGGGCGTATTTTTGACCACATTCATAAATCGGGTTTGGTCGCCTCCGCTAATGTAAATGAGTTTTGCTTTTTGCAAAGAATCTGTTAGCACTTTATTTGTAGCCAAATTTTTATCGAAATTGAGCATTACAATAGGGTGCGAAGTGAGTTTTTCGAGTTGTGTTTTAAAAAAAATATACGCACTATCCGGTTGCTCACTCGACATGGGGAGCAGTACAATAAAGTCTTTTGGTTTGAGATCAGCTACTTGAAGCAATTGCGTCATTAGCGCATCAGATCGGTTTCCGCCACCTATTATAAAGAGATTTCCTTTTGGATTTTGTGCTTGAATGCTAGCACAAAAAATTAAAAAAAGGAAAATAAAACTGGTTTTGAACTGCTTTTTTTTAGAAAATAGTACTGCATTCATTGGTATATTTTTAGATAATTAAAAGGCTAGAAGTGGTTACAAAGTGACATTTCGTTTGAAGGCACAGCCCAATTCAATGATAGAATCAGTTTTGGCAATACCAGGAATAGTATCTATTTTTTCGTAAAGTAGTTTTCGCATGTGCTCGTGGTCTTTGGCAATCATTTTTATGTAAAGTGTAAAAGAACCAGTTATAAAATAGCATTCGGTAATTTCAGGTATTTCTTTCAAAGCTTCGATTATACGTTGGGAATCGTGGTCTTTGGTCAACGTAATTCCTGTGAAAGCACCCCAATCGTAGCCTATTTTTTTTTCGTTTATGATGGGTTTTATTCCCGTAATAATGCCTTGTTCCAGTAGCCTATTAATACGCTGATGTACCATAGTATTCGATATTTTTAAGCTAGTAGCAATAGCCGAAAATGCCATTCTTCCGTCCTTTTCTAATTTTTTAATAATTTTGATATCGAATTCGTCTAATACTTCCATTTGTGGTGTTTTTAAGTTAAAATCACTTTTTTTATAGCTATAAAAGTAATTATTTTTTTTTTGATATCAAATTTAGCCGTTTTAAAGGTAATCTTAAAAAAATAATATGACTTATTTTTAAATAAAAAAGTAAATTATTCATTAATTAATCAATAAATTAAGTCAAAATTACTATTATTTGTTGTAAAAATACTTTTTTTAATTACTTTTGTATTTGAATCTTACTAAATGCTATCCTTATGACACCAACAACAGCCTCACTTTCTTCAAAATCAGAAAATTTAATTGCCAAAGAGAACCACTATGGTGCGCATAATTACCATCCGCTGCCTGTTGTTTTAGAAAAGGGAGAAGGAGTATATGTTTGGGATGTTGACGGCAAGCAATATTTTGATTTTTTATCGGCTTATTCGGCCGTGAATCAAGGACATTGTCACCCAAAAATAGTTGGTGCTATGATGCAACAAGCGCAGCGATTGACTTTGACTTCGCGTGCTTTCCATAACGATCAATTGGGTGTTTATGAGGAATATGTAACTAACTATTTTGGCTTTGATAAAGTGCTACCCATGAATACAGGAGCAGAGGCGGTTGAAACTGCCTTGAAACTTTGCAGGAAATGGGCGTATGAGGTAAAAGGAATCCCCGAAAATCAAGCACAAATCATCGTTTGTGAGAATAATTTTCACGGACGAACTACCACTATTATCTCTTTCTCAAATGACGAAAGTGCTCGCAAGAGTTTTGGTCCATTTACTGCTGGATTTATAAAAATACCCTATGACGATGTTGAAGCTCTCGAAACGGTTTTGAAATCGAATAGCAATATTGCAGGTTTTCTTGTAGAGCCTATTCAAGGCGAAGCCGGAGTTTATGTTCCCGCCGAAGGTTATTTGGCCAAAGCCAAAGCACTTTGCGAAGCACATAACGCCTTGTTCATTGCTGATGAAGTTCAAACAGGTATTGCTAGAACGGGCCGATTATTAGCGACTTGCGGCAATTGTTCGTGTCAAAACGGTTGTGAAAACAACCCAGAAGTTAAAGCAGATATTTTGATTCTTGGCAAAGCAATTTCGGGAGGTGTATATCCCGTATCGGCAGTTTTGGCTAATAATCACATTATGAATGTAATTAAACCAGGGCAACACGGTTCGACTTTTGGAGGAAATCCTATTGCTGCCGCTGTTGCAATTGCAGCTCTTGAAGTTGTAAAAGAAGAGAATTTAGCGGCAAATGCGGAACGTTTAGGCATTTTGTTGCGCAACGGATTGAACGAAATTGCAACTCGAAATAATTTGATAACACTCGTTCGTGGCAAAGGATTATTGAATGCTATTGTAATTAATTGTGATGAGGATTCGGATTTAGCTTGGCAAATTTGTTTGCGTTTTCGAGATTATGGATTGTTAGCGAAGCCTACACATGGCAACAAAATTCGTTTAGCACCACCATTGGTCATCACCGAAACTCAAATTCAAGACTGTCTAGTAATTATTGAACGTGCGTTGAATGATTTTATTTAATTTTTGAATTGTTCTCATAATTCGTTTTTATCACAATACTTTAAACGAATGTTTTTGAACGTCGAATAAGTTCTTTTTAATTTAATTTCAGAGGATAGTTTTTACTAGCTTCTGAAATTTTTTTTTAATGAGATGTTTGGTTTTAAATAGCATTTTATTTTTCTAAAAAAAAAGCTTTCGGTATCTTTTTCATCCTTTTTTGGTCGCTTTTAAAAAGGAAATCCCAATTTCGATTTTTTGCTAAAGCAAACACTCTTTTTATGGCATAAAGATTGATTTTATGACAAGAATTCCTTTGATAGGCTTGTCTTACTAATTGATTTTCAGTTTAATAAAGCTAATAAAACACTAACTTTGTTTGCAATGTTTTTACATTTAATGACAAAATGACTTAATTACTATATGTCAAATCACAAAATACTCACTATTGACAATCTGTCACTTCAAGAATTTGATTCTGAAGCCGAATTAATACCACTTTTAACCCCCGAAGATGAGGAGGAAATGAACAACGAGGAATTGCCGGATTCGTTGCCTATTTTGCCTTTGCGAAATACGGTTTTGTTTCCTGGTGTTGTCATTCCAATTTCGGCAGGAAGAGACAAATCGATTAAGTTAATCAATGATGCCAATGCCGCTGGACGTGTAATAGGAGTGGTGTCACAAATCAACGAGGAAGACGAAGATCCTACAAAAGATGACATTCATAAAGTAGGAACTGTAGCTAGAATTCTGCGTGTTTTGAAAATGCCAGACGGCAATATTACCGTTATTTTGCAAGGAAAAAAGCGTTTTGAAATTGATCAAGTACTCACGGAACAGCCTTATATTACTGCAAAAGTAAAAGAAGTTGCAGAAAAAAGACCTGCGCACCACGACACGGAATTTTCGGCAATTATTGATTCTTTGAAAGAGTTGGCGATTAAAATTATTCATGAAAGTCCTAATATTCCTTCGGAAGCTACTTTTGCCATAAAAAACATCGAAAGCACCTCGTTTTTGGTGAATTTTGTTTCATCTAATATGAATTTATCGGTTAAGGAAAAACAAGATTTATTGGCTATCAATGGTTTGAAAGAACGCGCTCTGGAAACGCTTCGTTTTATGAATGTTGAGCTTCAAAAATTGGAATTGAAAAACGATATCCAGTCCAAAGTTCGCTTTGATTTAGACCAGCAACAACGTGAATATTTTTTGCATCAGCAAATAAAAACCATTCAAGAGGAATTGGGTGGCGCGTCTCACGAGGAGGAAATTGATGAGATGAAGCAAAAAGCGCAACTCAAGAAATGGGATGAAAAAACCAAAATTCATTTCGAAAAAGAGTTGTCCAAAATGCGAAGAATGAATCCGCAAGCACCTGATTTTGGGATGCAACGCAATTATTTAGAGCTATTTTTAGAATTGCCATGGGGCGAATATTCTAAAGATAATTTTGATTTGAAACACGCACAAAAAGTTTTAGATAAAGATCATTTTGGTTTAGAAGAAGTAAAAAAACGAATGATTGAGCATCTTGCGGTACTTAAATTACGAAACGATATGAAATCGCCCATCATTTGTTTAACAGGCCCTCCAGGGGTTGGTAAAACCTCTATTGGTAGATCTGTAGCAGAAGCTTTGGGTCGTGAATATGTACGTATTTCCCTTGGTGGTTTGCGTGACGAAGCCGAAATTCGGGGACATCGAAAAACCTATATTGGCGCCATGCCAGGTCGTATTATTCAGAGTTTGAAAAAAGCAGGCACCTCAAATCCCGTTTTTGTTTTAGACGAAATCGATAAGTTATCCAGTAGCAATAGCGGAGATCCTTCTTCGGCATTATTGGAGGTTTTAGATCCAGAGCAAAACAATGCTTTTTATGACAATTTCCTAGAAATGGGTTACGATTTGTCTAAAGTAATGTTTATTGCCACGTCTAATAATATGGCGGCGATTCAACCAGCATTGATTGATAGAATGGAAGTTATTAAAATGTCTGGTTACACCATTGAAGAAAAAGTAGAAATTGCTAGAAAGCATTTGTTTTCGAAACAATTAAAAGCACACGGATTGACTGCCAAGGATTTGACCATTGGCAAAAAACAATTGGAGAAAATTGTAGAAGGCTATACCCGAGAATCAGGAGTTCGTGGACTTGAAAATAAGATTGCACAAGTGATTCGAAATGCGGCCAAATCGGTAGCGATGGAGGAGGAGTACAACAAAAAAGTAACCGATGAAGATATTATAAAAGTATTGGGCGTTCCAAGATTAGAGCGAGATAAATACGAGAGTAATGATGTAGCAGGTGTGGTAACAGGATTGGCGTGGACGAGTGTTGGTGGTGATATTTTGTTTATAGAATCGTTGATTTCTCCAGGAAAAGGAGCGATGACCATCACGGGGAATCTAGGAACGGTTATGAAAGAATCGGCAACTATAGCCCTAGAATACATCAAAGCCAATACAGAATTGTTGGGATTAAATTCCGAATTACTTTCTAAATACAACATTCACCTTCACGTTCCAGAAGGTGCTACGCCCAAGGATGGACCCAGTGCAGGAATTGCCATGTTGACATCATTAGTCTCCTTATTGACTCAAAAGCGAGTGAAGAAAAACCTTGCCATGACGGGTGAAATCACTTTACGAGGCAAAGTTTTGCCTGTGGGCGGTATTAAAGAAAAGATTTTGGCAGCCAAAAGAGCCAATATCAAAGAGATTATTTTATGTCACGAAAACAAAAGCGACATCGATGAAATCAAAGCCGAATACCTTGAAGGATTGACTTTTCATTACGTAAAAGAAATGAGCGAAGTTTTGAAATTAGCCATTACGGATCAGAAAGTTAAAAACGCAAAGGATTTAAAATAATTTTAGATCATTTCGAAATAAAAAAAAGGGCTAATTTTTTAAAATTAGCCCTTTGTCATTTATAAGTATGCTTATATTTTTTTCACGTATTGTGTAATAATTACAATTTGTTGCCCGTCGACTTTTCCTTCAATATATTCGGCATTTTCGTGGTCTAAACGAATATTACGCACCGAAGTTCCTTGTTTTGCCACCATACTAGATCCTTTTACTTTTAAATCTTTGATCAAAACTACGGAATCTCCGTGGGTCAAAATTACTCCATTTACATCACGATGAATGATTTTGTTCTCGTCATCTTCGCCTTCGCCTGTGGCTTGTGCCCATGCTAGGGTATCTTTGTCAAGATACATTTGTTCTAATAATTCTTGTGGCCAACCATTTTTGCGAAGGCGACTCAACATTCGCCAAGCAACTACTTGCACTGCTGTATGCTCGCTCCACATACTGTCGTTTAGGCATCTCCAGTGGTTTAGGTCTTCATTACCTGCGTTTTCTATTTGGTCAATACAGGTGGCACAAGCCAAAATGTTTTCGTCTAATCCTCCTTTTTGAGTTGGTAATACGGCGTATACTTTTAGGTTTTCGGTAGCAGCACAAAGTTCACATTGGGAACCGCTACGCTTATTTAATTGTCTTTCCATGACTTATTTTTTTTTTGGCAAAAATACAGCTAATAAATGCTATGACCAAGTTTATATTATTTTTAAAAAATTTTGACTCTATTCTTGAAATATAGTGGTTTTTCTATTTTGATACTAGTGCAGTTTTTTGTTACTGTATTTATAAGAATCGTTCCTATAGAACTGTATGAATATCGACATTTATTTACCCCGAACTATAGTTCGGGGCTACAACAGGAATCGTTCCTACGGAACTTCCCATAGGCTCGGGAAATAGTGTAAGTGATAGAGTTTATTTCGTACTTATTTAATGATTGTTTAAAAAGGTACGTAGGAACGACCAATAATTACCAGTAATTTGATACGTGAAATAATTTTAGAATACATTTCGGTTAATAAATTCTGCTTTACAATAGCGTGTAAATTTTTGAAATAACGTGGGTTCTATTTTCAAAATAGTGTCAAAAAAAACCTGAAAACCAAATAATTAGCGAATTCTTACCGCATCAGGAACCAGCATTTTATATTCTCCGTGATTGCGAATGACATCTCGCACAATGCTTGAACTGATGTACGAAGTTTTGGCAGCGGTTAATAAAAATACGGTTTCAATTTTAGACAAACGCCTGTTGGTGTGGGCAATCGCTTTTTCAAATTCAAAATCGGCGGGATTACGCAATCCTCTTAAAATAAAATTGGCTTTTACTTTTTTGCACAAATCAATTGTTAATCCTTCGTATGTAATTACGGAAACTTTGGGTTCGTTTTTGAAGGTTTCTTCAATGAAATTTTTTCGTTCTTCGAGTGAAAACATGTATTTTTTTTCGGCATTCACCCCAATGGCAATAATGATTTCGTCAAATAACGGAATGGCTCTGTTGATAATGTCTTCATGTCCTAGGGTAATGGGGTCGAAGGAACCGGGGAATATGGCTTTTCTCATTTTTTAGATTGTATGGATTTGATTTTCAATTCTTTTATCGGGAATAATCCAGATTAAGGCAACACTGATATAAAGGATTCCCGAGATAATGGGCGAAAAAAAGGCGAGTGGAATTGCCAAAATATAGCAAACTAACGATATTTTTCCTTTTTTATCGTTCTTGATAGCTTGGTATAAAACGGATTCTTTGCCTTCTAGTTTTATAATTTTATTTTGAAGCATTAGGTACGAAAGTGCACACATTAATAATATAAATCCATAAGTGGCAATAGGAATTGTAGCAAATGACTGGCTTCCAATCCAGTTTGTTGCAAAAGGAATTAAAGACAACCAAAATAAAAGTATAGTATTGAACCAGAGTACAGAACCATCTATTTTTTTGACTACTTGAAACATGTGATGGTGATTGTTCCAGTAAATTCCAACATAAATAAAACTCAATACATAGCTTAAGAAAATAGGAATCAAAGGTTTCAACGATTCAAAACTATCCGCTTCGGGGGCTTTTATTTCTAAAATCATTATAGTAATTATAATGGCTAATACACCATCACTAAAGGCTTCAATTCTACTTTTATTCATTTTTTTAGGTTTGTTCAATGAAATTTTTCGTTCTTCGAGTGAAAACATGTTTTTTTTTCGGCATTGACACTAATGTCAATAATGATTTCGTCAAATAACGGAATGGCTCTGTTAATAATGTCTTTACCTTGCAGGAGTATTTTAAAGCAATTGTTTTTATAAAAGTGCTAACTCAATAGCATTAGTAAACAAATCTTCTAGAGAAATTCCGGCGGCTTTGGCTTGTTGCGGAATGAGACTTTCGGTGGTTAAACCGGGAATGGTATTCATTTCGAGCATGTGAGGCTCTTCGTTTACAATGATAAATTCACTTCTAGAAAATCCTTTCATTTTTAGCACTTCGTAGGCACGTTTGGCAATTTCGCCCACTTTTTGGGTCATTTCGTCCGAGATTCTAGCGGGTGTAATTTCTTGTGACTTCCCGTGGTATTTGGCTTCGTAATCAAAGAAATCATTTTCGGAGACAATTTCCGTGATGGGTAAAACGGTTACGATTCCTTTATAATTAATGACTCCAACCGAAACTTCGGTACCATCAAGGAAACTTTCAATGATGATTTCGTTGTCCTCTTTGTAGGCAATTTCAATAGCAATAGGCAATTCTACGGCAGCTTTTACTTTGGAAATTCCAAAGCTTGAACCTGCTTTATTGGGTTTTACAAAACAAGGCAAACCTACTTTGTTGACAATTGCGTTGGTATCTATACTATCGCCTTTGTTGAGATAATAGGAAGTAGCGGTTTTTATTCCGTAGGGTTTGAGTACCGAAAGTAAATCGCGCTTATTGAAGGTTAAGGCAGCTTGGTAATAGTCGCAAGCAGTTTGGGGTAAGTTTATTAATTCGAAATAAGCTTGCATCAATCCGTCCTCGCCGGGTGTCCCATGAATGGCGTTGAAGACACAATCGAATGTTATTTTGTTGTCGTTTACAACTACCGAAAAATCGTTTTTATCCACGGGAAATTCCGTGTCATTGGCGTCAACATATACCCATTTTTCCTTAAAAATATGAATTCGGAATGCGTTGTATTTGGTTTTATCTAGAAATTGGTAGACTACGTTTCCGCTTATTAGCGATATTTTGTATTCGCTGGAATAGCCTCCCATGATGATGGCAATGTTTTTCATTGTAACGATTTAAGGTTTTATAGTTCTTTTATTGAAAATCTAAACGGGTCTTGAAAACGGATGCTCTAGCCCCGATAGCAGTGGAAATCCTTTTTATCAGCCTTTTTTGGCTGGTAAAAAGATTGCAACGAATAGCGGGAAATAGCTCCGAAAAAGCATTAAACAAAATTATCATTTTTTTTGAAACGAAATAGCTTTATCTTTGTGGCATCTAAAAATAATTTTTATGAGTTTACGGAAGTATCTTACTAGTCGGGTGTTTTTTGGTCAAGTGCTTATTGCCTTGGCGATAATTGCAGTTTTAGGTTATTTGTTTATGCACTGGTTGACTTTTACGACGGATCATGGTAATGAAGTTGTGGTTCCTGATTTGAGTAAACTGACCGAGGAGCAAGTGGAGGACAAATTGGACGCCTTGGATTTAGATTATGTGCTTTTGGACAGTGTAGATTTTAGAGGTGATTATCCTAAATTTAGCGTAGTTGAGCAAGATCCGTTGCCGGGAATGCACGTAAAAGTGGGTCGGAAGGTATATATTAAAATTAATGCTTCCGGATTTTCATCGGTTCGAGTTCCTGATTTAATTGAAAAAACATATCGTGAGGCGGTTCCTACCTTGAAAGCGTTAGGACTTCAAGAAGGTGTGATTACGTATATTCCTAATTTAGGGAAGGATATGGTTCTCGAGATGCGTTACAAAGGCAGAAACTTAAAAGTAGGCGATAGGGTTTTGAAATCCTCCAAAATTGATTTGGTTTTAGGAGATGGAAAAGCGAGTTATGAAGATGAAGGTGCTGTGGATAGTCTAGCAACACCACCGCCAACAGTTGAAACACCAGTAAATGAACAATAATACCGATAGTTTAGATTTAGAAGAAGAATTGTTTGAACATTTTAGATTTGAAGTTCCCAAAGGGCAGGCCTCTTTGCGAATTGATAAATATTTGATGAGCTTGATTCAAAATGCAACCCGAAACAAAATTCAAAATGCTGCGACCGAAGGTAATATTTTTGTAAATGATGCTATTGTAAAGTCCAATTATAAAGTAAAAGCATTTGATGTGGTTCGGGTAATGCTCTCGCATCCACCATTTGAAAATCATATTATTCCCGAAGATATTCCGCTCAATATTGTTTATGAAGATGACGCTTTGTTGTTGATTAACAAAGAACCTGGCATGGTAGTACATCCTGGACATGGCAATTATACAGGGACTTTGGTTCATGCTTTGGCACATCATTTTGATAATTTGCCCATGAATAGCAGTGAGCGTCCTGGATTGGTGCATCGCATTGATAAAGACACGTCTGGTTTGCTTGTAATTGCCAAAACTGAAGCTGCTATGACCCATTTAGCCAAACAATTTGAAGCCAAAACATCGGAGCGGGAATACATTGCTTTGGTTTGGGGAAATGTTGCTAACGATCAAGGTACGATCGAGGGCAACTTGGCAAGACATCTCAAAGACCGCATGCAAATGGCCGTTTTTGCTGATCCCGAAATAGGAAAACCAGCAATAACACATTATAAAGTTTTGGAACGTTTTGGGTATGTAACCTTGATTTCCTGCCAACTTGAAACAGGGCGAACGCACCAAATCCGTGCTCACATGAAGCATTTAGGACATCCGTTGTTCAATGATGAGCGCTATGGTGGCCATTTGATTTTGAAAGGAACTACGTTTACTAAATACAAGCAGTTTATAGAAAACTGTTTCAAAACGTTACCACGACAAGCCCTGCACGCCAAAACACTTGGTTTTGTTCATCCTACGACTGGCGAAATGATGCGTTTTGATACCGAATTCCCACAAGATTTACAGGATTGTATTGAAAAATGGCGTAACTATTCGAAATCACACACTGCTGACGAGGAATAAACAGTGCTACTAAAACAAAAAAAGCACGCTGTAGGCGTGCTTTTTTAGGTACTATGAATGCGGATTAGTTGTTGTCCTTTTCTATTATGGCTAATGCCAATCGGATTTTTTCGTAAGGCATTTTTTCTTCAAAAAATTCAAAGTAAGGTTTTAAGGCCGTTGGCGATTCTAGTTTTTCTTTGGCTTGAGCGATTTGAGCAATTTCTTCTTTGGAAATAAAAGGAGCCAAATCAATGGCAACTCCGTCTAGATACAGCTTTGCTAAATGGGACATAATGGTGCTTATACCGAGTGCGCGTTGCTTGGAAATTTCTTCGACTGATATCCCTTTTTGGTACATTTCTAACGTTTCTGTATAGGTATTTCCGTTTTTTTTAGGTTGTGTTTTATTTTTATGAAAATCGATAATGGCTTTTATAAACGCATCGCCATATTTTTCTAATTTTACTTTTCCCACACCGTCAATGGCGAGTAATTCTGGCTCGCTCATAGGTCTTTCGGTTTCCATTTGGCGCAAAGCCGCATCACTAAAAATTACATACGCAGGAACATCCTCTTCTTTTGCAATTTCGGAGCGCAATTTCCGAAGGGTTTCAAAAAGGGAATTAACGATTGTTTTGGATTTTGTTTCTTTCGTTTCAGTTTTGCCAAAACTCATTTTTTGAACGGTATTTAAGCTTACTTTTTCGCCTTCAAAAAGTACTTTTTTGGCAAAAGCGGTTAATCGGATTTTATTTTGCTGATGAAAAGCGATTTCGCAATAGCCTAAATTGATCAATTGGATTAGATATTGGTTCCAATCGTACCACGAAATATCGTGCCCTACGCCATAGGTTTTTAGATTTTGATATTCTTTTTCGAAAATAGCTGCATTTTTGGATCCTCGCAAAAAGTCAATGATTACGGGCAATGGTTCGTTTTCTTTCACCCTAATGATGGCTGATAATGCTTTTTGAGCAATAACAGTTCCATCAAAAAAAGCAGGTGGATTTTTGCAAATGTCACAATTACCACAATTTTCGGGTACAAGTTCTCCAAAATACGACAACAGTATTTTTCGTCTACAGCTCAAAGCATCTGCATATTGCTTCATGCGCTCTAATTTTGCCAGTTGCACCTCGGCATTTAATCCTTGCGAAGCGAACTTTTGGAGCTGAATCATGTCGCCGTAGCTTTCAAAAAGCACGGTTTCTGACGGTAATCCGTCGCGACCTGCACGACCAATTTCTTGATAATAACCTTCTATATTTTTGGGTAAATTGTAGTGTACAACCCAGCGAACATTCGATTTGTCAATTCCCATTCCAAACGCAATGGTAGCGCAAACCACTTGGCAATCATCATTAATAAATTCGTCTTGGGTTTGGGAACGCATTTTAGAATCTAAACCAGCGTGATAAGCTTTGGCATTAATTCCTGTTTTTTGTAATTTCTCGGCTAATTCTTCGGTGGTTTTTCGGCTTAAGCAGTATACAATTCCCGATTCGTTGGGTTTGTCTTTGATAAAATCAATGATTTGCTTGACTCTGTCCAAAGCTGGACGCACCTCCAAACTTAAATTAGGTCTGTCAAAAGAAGCGATAAAAACTATTGGATTTTTTAAATTTAATTGTTCGCTAATGTCTTGACGAGTCGCTTTATCTGCGGTTGCCGTTAAAGCTAAAACTGGAGTAGTAGGAAAGCGATTTTTTAAATAGCCTAAATTGGTGTAAGCTGGACGGAAGTCGTGTCCCCAAGCCGAAATACAATGCGCTTCATCTATGGCGATAAGGCTAATGGTCAATTGGTTAAAGGTGTTTTCGAGGTAGGATAAGCTTTCCGGAGCGATGTAAATCAATTTGATAGCATTCGATTGTAAGCTTTCAATGTAAAATTGTTGTTCCTCACTGGATTGACTGCTGTTGATAAAACAGGCAGGAATACCGTTTGCTTTTAAGCTATCGACTTGGTCTTTCATCAATGCGATTAGTGGAGAAATAACAATGGTAATGCCGGGTAAAACCAAAGCTGGAAGTTGAAAACAAATTGATTTTCCGCCTCCAGTAGGCATAATGGCTAGTGTGTCTTGACCGGAAAGAATGCTGTTTATTATTTCTTCTTGATTGGGTCTGAATTTTTCGAAACCGAAATTCTCCTTAAGTTTGGC
The DNA here is from genome assembly GCF_007097245.1 of Flavobacterium restrictum. Lineage (GTDB taxonomy): Bacteria > Bacteroidota > Bacteroidia > Flavobacteriales > Flavobacteriaceae > Flavobacterium > Flavobacterium restrictum. Next base: position 79,329 of record NZ_VJZT01000001.1, read on the forward strand.
GTGTAAAAGTGGTGTTGTCATTTTGGCGTGTATTTTTTTGAAAGATAAAAGTAATAAAAAAAGGAACTCGTTTTAGGAGTTCCTTTTATAAATGGGTTAAAAAATGAATTTAATCTTCATCCTCATCCTCATCGTCAGCAATGTCTTTATCGTTGGAATCCTCATCGTCATCCTCTCCATTATCAACATCTGGTTTGTCTAGATTATCATCCTCATCCTCATCGTCGTCAATGTCTTCGTCCAGTTCTAATCCGCTGATGGGTTCTACAACGGCATCGATGTCCTCGTCTTCATCAAAATTTCCTATACGGTCAGCGAGTTTAGTACTTACTTTAACTAAATAAATAGTATCTTCAGTTCGTACTTCGACAGCTTCGATTAATTCGTTTTTAGCATTTCTAAAACGGATAATGTCTGAATCATCATAACCATCAGGAAATTTTTCTACTAAAAGGTTCAAAATTTCGTTGGTCAGTTTTGCGTAATCAACAATTACTCTTTTCATAAATAGTTCTATAAATCTAACAAATAAGCGAAAATTAATGGTGCCACAATGGTAGCATCGGACTCAATAATAAATTTTGGGGTTTTAATATCTAATTTACCCCAAGTAATTTTCTCGTTTGGAACGGCTCCAGAATACGAACCATAACTGGTTGTTGAATCTGAAATTTGGCAAAAATAACTCCAAAACGGGATATCATGCATTTCCATATCTTGGTACAACATAGGCACCACACAAATTGGAAAATCTCCAGCAATACCACCACCTATTTGGAAAAAACCAACACCATTAGTGCTGTTTTTTGGATACCAATCCGACAAGAATACCATATATTCGATACCTGATTTCATCGTTGAAGCTTTTAAATCTCCTTTGATTACATAGGAAGCAAATATATTTCCCATGGTGCTATCTTCCCAACCGGGTACAATGATAGGTAAGTTTTTTTCGGCAGCGGCATACATCCAACTATCCTTTAAATCTATTTCGTAATATTCCTCTAAAACACCTGAAAGCAACATTTTGTACATGAATTCATGAGGAAAGTAACGTTCTCCATTATCATCAGCGTCTTTCCAAATTTTGTAAATGTGTTTTTGCAAACGACGGAATGCTTCGTGCTCTGGAATGCAAGTATCCGTAACTCTATTCAATCCTCTTTCTAATAAAGCCCATTCGTCCTCTGGGGTCAAATCACGATAATTAGGAACTCTCTCGTAATGAGAATGCGCTACTAAATTCATAATGTCTTCCTCTAGATTGGCACCAGTACACGAAATAATTTGTACTTTATCTTGACGAATGATTTCGGCAAAAATCTTTCCAATTTCGGCGGTACTCATTGCACCTGCCATGCTCACCATCATTTTGGCGCCATTTGCCAATTGTTGTTCGTATGCTTTTGCGGCATCAACTAGCGATGCTGAATTGAAATGCAAATAATGCTTTTCTATAAATTGACTGATTGGTCCTTTACTCATTTTTGTGTATTTAAATTTTTAAAAACCAGCGTTTGAATTTTTTTCAAATGTAACTAATTTTTAAAATTACTATTCTAAAATTAAAATTATTTTTTATCGTACCCTAATATTTTTAGCACATCATCCGAGGTTTGTTGTTCCGAGAAAACCTCGGTGGCAAGAATGCCGTTTTCATCTCGATCGATTAAAATATGTTTGGGTTGTGGAATCAAGCAATGGTGTAATCCGCCGTATCCGCCAATGGTTTCTTGATACGCTCCAGTGTTGAAAAATCCAATATACAATGGTTTTTCCTTATTGTATTTAGGCAAATAAATAGCATTCATATTCTGCTCGGAATTGTAATAATCATCGCTGTCGCAAGTCATTCCGCCCAGTAGAACGCGCTCGTAAGTATCGTTCCAGCGATTGACTGCAAGCATGATAAAACGTTTGTTAATCGCCCAAGTATCTGGCAAAGTGGTAATGAATGAAGAGTCAATCATGTTCCATTTTTCTCTGTCATTTTGTTGTTTTTGATACAAAATTTGGTAGATTGCTCCGCCGCTTTCGCCAACTGTAAACGAACCAAATTCTGTAAAAATATTGGGAACATCCACTTCGGCTTCGTCACAAGCAATTTTTATTTGATTGATAATTTCGTCAATCATGTATTGGTAATCGTACTCAAAAGCCAATGAATTCTTGATAGGGAAACCACCTCCAATATTTAAACCATCTAGTGTAGGACATTCTTTCTTGAGTGCCACGTATACTTTGATACATTTGACTAATTCGTTCCAATAATAGGCATTGTCATTGATGCCTGTATTGATAAAAAAGTGCAACATTTTGAGTTCCAAATTTTTATTTTCTTTGATTTCTTTTTTGTAAAAAGGAACGATGTTTCGATATCCAATTCCCAATCGCGAGGTATAAAACTCAAATTTAGGTTCTTCTTCGGCGGCAATACGGATACCAATTTTAAATTTTCCTTTTATTTGGGATTGAAGCAAATCTAATTCTTCAAAATTATCAATAATAGGAATGGTATTTTTATGACCATTGTTGACCAAACGTGCAATGTTTTCTATGTACTGATCTCGTTTGAAACCGTTGCAAATAACATACGTGCTTTTGTTGATTTTTCCGTTTTCCAAAAGATTTTCGACAATATTAATATCAAAAGCTGACGACGTTTCGATATGAATATTGTTTTTAAAAGCCTCATTCATAATGTATTGGAAATGAGAACTTTTAGTGCAATAGCAGTAGTAATATTTGGCCTCGTATTTGTTTTTTTCCATCGATTTACGAAACCAACTCTTGGCTTTGTTGATGTTGTTAGAAATTTGAGGCAAATACGTAAACTTTAATGGGGTACCGTATTTTTCGACCAATTTCATCAAATCGATGTTGTGAAACTGAAGATTATCTTTATTTAATTTGAATTCTTCTTGAGGAAAATAATAGGTTTGATTGATTAGATCCGAATATTTTGTGTTCATTATAAGGAGGTGTGATTTTAATAATTAATTTTTAATAAAATTACTATCGCATCACTGTCTTATATTGGCATAAATAAGTTGTAGTTTTTCGGGATCAGCTTTTAAATACTGAAAAATAGCAAAACTAAAGTTCCCCTTAATAGAATAAAAACGTTTCAAGATCCTTAAAAAAGATTTATTGATTCGGTTTTTTTTAGAACTGTAAGTGTTATTGTTTTGATTTTTTTTCATTGCTACAAATGTAAAAAATATTATATACGTAAAGCAATCCTTTTTATTAAAAAAAGATTAAGATTTATAATCCTCAAATGCTTCAAGAATCAATTCATTTTCAACCAATTGATTGATTTTAATGCTCCCGATGCCTTGAATTAGTGCGAATTGTATGGTTCCGTATTCATTTTTTTTGTCATGAATCAATAATTCTAATATGGGTTCAATATCTTTATCTTCAAAAACGATGTCGTCATAAATAGCTTTAAGAGTCGTTTTTATTTGCGAATATTCGGCGAGACTTATTAGTTTTTTGTCCAATGAAATATAGCTTTCTAAAATCATTCCCACAGCAATGGCTTCTCCATGAAGCAAGGTAGTTTTGCTTTCATTTTCAAGAAAATAACTTTCAATTGCATGCCCCAAAGTGTGTCCAAAATTCAGTGCTTTTCGGATGTTTTTTTCGGTAGGATCTTGGGTAACGATTTCGTTTTTTATTTCAACCGAGCGGTATATTAAGGCATCAAAGTCGGCAAAATCAATGGCTTTTAAATCTAGAAATTGTTCCCAATAGGGTTTATCGTAAATCAAACCGTGTTTTAGCATTTCGGCAAGACCAGATCGCATTTCATTTTGCGGCACTGTTGCCAAGTATTGGGTATCAATAAGTACCATTTTTGGGACATTAATCACACCTATTTGGTTTTTCAAATTGCCTAAATCGACTCCGTTTTTACCACCTACAGAAGCATCAACCATAGAAAGTAAGGTGGTTGGAACGTGAATAAAATCAACTCCTCGCTTGAAAGTCGAAGCTACAAAACCGCCTAAATCCGTTACGACACCACCACCAAGATTAATGACCAATGTTTTTCTATCGCCACCAAGGTCCGTCAAAACCTTCCAGATTTGCACACAAGTTTCGATGTTTTTATTGGCTTCGCCAGCCTCAAACTCGATGATTTCAATGGTTACATTTGTTTCTAAATACGGTAAAAAAACGGGTAAACAATACTCATTAGTATGCGTATCCACAATAATAAACAATTTCGAATAATTGTTTTCTTTTAAGTAAAGGTTGAGTCCTTCGTACCCATTTTCATTAAAATAGATAGGATAATTATTGGCTTGAATAACATTAAGGTGCTGCGTCATGATATAGGTGTTGTGCTTTATTTATTGTTTTTGTGCTACTGATTTTTTAGCAATTCGTTCTTTTGTTTGAGCAAAACCGGATTATTAGGATACTGTTCTAATCCCAAATCGATAAAACGAAGCATGCTAACGGAGCTAAAATTTGCTTTTTGTAAAGCCATTGCTGTTTTTTGCCAATTTTCTGGGGCTTTTCTATAAGTTGTAAAAGTAGTATGAATTTTTAAAATCCCAATAGTATCTTTTCTAGAACTTGCATATTTTATTGCCGTTTGATACAAACCTTGATTCGTTGGTTGTCTATAAAAGGCCTGTTTTAAGTACACATTTGCGCTGTCAAGTTTGTTATTGTGCTTGGCAATTACATATTTATAAAAGGCTATTCGGCCCAAATACGGATTTATTTTGGCCGCTTTTGATAAATATCTAAAGGATTCTGGAATATTTTTTTCTCGTAAAAAATAAATTGCAGCATACTCATCAAAAGATTCCGAGGAGCTAAAAACGTTCGGGAATTTTGGGCTAAACGAAGCCACTTCTTTGCCAGATAATTTCCCTTTGGCATTGACATTAATATTATCAGCAACTAGCTGGAATTCTAATTGTGATGTTCTAATGGTCAAATAGGAAAAACAAAGCGTTAGTATTGAAACGAATACTAATAAAAAACCTATTTTTTTTGACTTCAAACTCGCTGTCGGCGATTCGTCTTGGGGAATAGTAACAATGGTTAAGGCTAATGAAAGTACAAAGAGCAGTTGCATAGTTGGGCGGTACATAGGGAAATTCAATGCCGAATCAATGCCGTAAACCACGAGTATTAATAAGGCTAAAAGAGCAATTTGTTGTGTTTTTGAATTTTGGGAACGCCTGCTTTTTTTTATATTTTGAATCAATACCAAAAGCAAAATTAAAGCGTAAATCACGCCATTGATGTATCCAGTTTCAGACGTAATTTCCAAAAAATCGTTGTGAGTATGCAACGATACATTGCAAAAACTAGCCGTCGTTTTTTCGTATGGAATCGATTCTACTCTATAATTCCCGATGCCAATTCCCAGTAACGGATTTTTATTGGCCATTTGAATGGCGTATCCCCAAAAGATCAATCGCAAATTAGTAGATTCGTCTTGTGTGTTAATTTGATTGACTCGCGTGGCAATAGAGGTATAGCGACCCGTATCTTTGGATTGTTGAAAAACTTTATTGGTTACAAAATAGGAGAAAACCAGCGGTAGTAAAATTGCTATTACGTTGGTTATTATTGTTTTAGTAGTTTTTTTGGTTCTAAAATAAAAAAACAAAAACAACACGATAACTAGCACCGAACTTAATAAAGCAGCTCTTGCACCCGTCAAAAAAACACCTGTTAGCGCTAGAAAAAGCGTTAAAGATAAAAACCATTTTTTCCAATCTTGAAAATGAGAAATCCCCAAAAGTAAAAAAGGAATTTTGATAGCAAGACTCGCCGAAAAAATGTTGATGCCACCCGTATTGCCTTTTAAAGTGGACAAAGCAGTAAGAACATTCGTGATTTGAGATTGCTCTACGAGGTTTAAAAGCCCTTGTAGTGCCTGTAAAAAAGTAAAAAAACCAACGATAAATGCAATCTTATACAACAACTGTACGCTATTGTACAGTAAAATAGTGGCATTTATAAATACAATAAAACCAATTAGAATGCGAGAAAATGCCACAATACTCAAGGAAATATTTGTAGCCACAACTATCGAAATGCCGCAAATAACCACAAAAGCTGCATAGACTTTGAGAATTGGATTTTTAGACAGTAACGAAAGAAGTTCTTTGGGAAACACTATTGGATTGCAAATCACATAAATGCCTATGGCAATGTTGCAAAACGAAAGGTAAAAATATTGAACGGGAATGATTTCATTGCAACCAAAATACGGTAAAAAGTCGATGCAAAAATACAACGCTATAAATAACAAGGACATGGATTCTAAAAAAAGGAATTCCTTATTTAAAAAGTGTAATTTGTTTCCCGAATTAGTTGGATCTTGAATTGGAGTAGTCATTTATAGTTTTGAAATAGCACAAAACGGGCTGATTTGTAGCTCTTTTTATTAAAAAAACAAAAAAGCAGTATTAAAAAGTAAGAACTAATTTGATAAAAAACAATACACTGTTTAATTCTATTTTTGCATGGCAAAATAAGGCATTTTTTAGGAATTATTTTTCAAAAGTCTGGCTATATTTGTAAAAAAATATAACAAAAAATGACTGAAATATTCAATAACACACAAATAGCCTTTGCATTAAAAAGCGATACGGAACTTGACAGAGCTTATTTTTTATTCAAAATGATTGATAGTCAGCCGTTAGTACGAATTGGGACTGCGGTGACCAATTTTGCTTTGAAAGCCAATCTTCCAGTTGAAGGATTAATTCGAGCTACTGTTTTTGACCATTTTTGTGGCGGTATAAATGAGTCCGATTGTTTGACTGTTGTGGATAAAATGTTTACCAAAGGCGTTTCTTCGGTTTTGGATTATTCAGTCGAAGGCAAAGAGGAAGAAGCACAGTTTGATGCCGCACTCGAAATGACTTTGAAAACCATTGAGTTTGCCAAGGAGCGATTGGCGATTCCGTTTGCGGTTTTTAAACCAACTGGTTTTGGACGGTTAGCGTTGTATGAAAAATTAGGCGAAAAACAAACCTTAACGCCACAAGAACAAGCTGAGTGGGATCGCGTAGTAACTCGTTTTGATGTGGTATGTCAGGAAGCGCATCATAAAAATGTAGCTTTACTAATAGATGGCGAAGAAAGCTGGATGCAAGATGCCGCCGATGATCTAGTAACCACAATGATGCAAAAATACAACAAGCAACGCGCTATTGTTTTCAATACGCTCCAAATGTACCGCTGGGATCGATTGGATTATTTGAAAAAGTTGCACGCACAAGCTACCACCGAAGGTTTTTTTATAGGAATGAAATTGGTTCGGGGCGCCTATATGGAAAAAGAAAATGCACATGCCATAGAAAAAGGCTATCCAAGTCCTATTTGCGAATCTAAAGCGGCAACTGATATCAATTATGATGCTGCGGTTACTTATATGATGGCGCATGTAGACCAAATGGCCATTTTTGCAGGAACACATAACGAGTTAAGTTCGTATAAACTGATGGATTTGATGCGTCAAAAGGGGTTAAAAACCAATGATGACAAAGTTTGGTTTGGTCAATTGTATGGCATGAGCGACAACATTAGTTACAATCTAGCCGAAAATGGATTTAACGTGGCTAAATATTTGCCTTTTGGTCCCGTAAAAGATGTGATGCCCTATTTAATCCGTCGTGCGGAAGAAAATACATCGGTTGCGGGACAAACCAGTCGCGAATTAGCGATGATAAAAGCCGAGCGAAAAAGAAGAAAAGAATAAGATTTTTATTCTATTGTCATTGATTTTAGTTTTTTGCGATACGCCTCCAATGCTACTGATTTTGAAATAAATCCGTAGTATTTGGAGTTTTTTATGACGGGTAAAAACACTTTTTTGGAACTTTCAAATTTGTTCATCACGATTTCCATACTGTCCGATGGATAAATGATATCAGTAGGAACGGTCATAATTTCTTTGACCAAAGTATATTTTACCCGATAGGAATTGAAAATTATTTCTCGGATATCGTTAAAATGTACAATGCCTTGCATGTTATTTTCGGAGTCAACTACGGCAAAAATGACTTGATTGGAATGCGAAATTAAATCGACTAATTTCTCTAGATTTTCGTTAGGAGCAATGGTTAGGTAATCTGTTTGAATAATCGAGTTGGTATCGAGTGTCGAAAGGATATTTGTGTCTTTATTGCTGGTAAACGCATTTCCTTTTCGGGCAAGACTTTTGACATCTAGCGAATGTTTTTCAAAGCGTTTTGAAATAGCAAAACTTATAGACGACACAATCATCAAGGGAATCATTAGGTTGTAACCTCCTGTTATTTCGGCAATTAAAAATATTGCCGTCAGTGGTGCATGAAATAATCCACTCAAGATTCCAGCCATTCCCACCATAGTAAAATTACTTACAGGCAATTTTGATAGTCCAATTAGATTCAATGCTTTTGAAAAGAAAAAGCCTACATACGATCCTAAAAATAGGGAAGGAGCAAAGTTCCCTCCGTTACCACCACTGCCCAAAGTGATGCCTGTTGCAAATACTTTCAGCAACATTGTACAACCTATAAATCCCAAAAGTGCCCAATTGTTATCTCGAAAACCTTTGAATAAAGTATTGTCTAATAATTGTCCTGGGTCTTTTTGAGATAATATTCGGATGCTTTCGTAGCCTTCGCCAAAGAGCGTTGGGAATATAAAAATCAGTAACGCCAAGATACTCGAACCCAATAAAGCTTTCTTATACGGGCTTAATTTGAGTCGTCCAAAAAAATGTTCTACCCGTTGAAAATTACGAGCATAATACACCGAAATAATTCCTGTAAAAAGACCAAGTAAAACGTAATATGGAATATTATGGTAATTAAAAATTTGACGTTGTTTGAATGATAATAAAATAGTTTCGTCCAAAACAATTACGGATACCAAAGCACCCGTAGCCGCCGCAATCATTATTGGTGTAAAAGCGGCAATGCTCACATCCACCAACAAGACTTCGATAGCAAACAAAACTCCTGCAATAGGCGCATTAAAAGCGGCTGCAATACCAGCAGCCACGCCACATCCAATCAAAAGTGTGCGGTCTTTGTAACTTAATTTATATTTTTGAGCATAATTAGAACCAAAAGCTGCTCCTGTAATTACAATTGGACTTTCTAAACCTGCTGAACCACCCAAACCTACTGTAAGCGAACTGGTTATTATCTGGGCATACATTTGTTTTTTGGGAATAATACTAGCTTTTTTGGCAACAGCATATAAGATTTGTGAGGTTCCTTTTTCTATCGTTCCACCCAAAACTCTTTTGACCACAAAAACCGTCAATACAATTCCTATTATAGGCAACATTCCTTTAATAACGCCATATTTAAAAACACTAGCTATTGTTGTTACATACGTGGCAAAAGTAAAAACCCAATGCGCAAATGTTTTTAGAACTATCACGGCAAATGCTGCCGAAATACCCACTAAAACTGCCGATAAAAATATAAATTGCTTGTTGGTCAGCTTGTTTTGTGACCAAACAATTAGATATTCAAACGTATTAATGATTTTTTTGAACATTGCTTTTGTAAAATTGATTCTGCAAAAATAGAATTCATAACGAACACTTCCTAATTATTAAAAACCTACTGCGGTATCATCGCCTCTAGAATCGGCTCCACCTTCTAATGTACCATTTGGAAGTACCAAAATAGCGTCTACTTTTCCAATCACAGGAGTTGTTTTTTCGTTGATGTGATACCCTTTGGATTGCAATGTTTTAAGAGTTGGAGCGTCAAAAGTATTGGGTTCAAAAGTAATGACATCAGGCAACCATTGATGGTGAAATCGGGGAGCATTTACGGCTGCTTGCATACCCAAATCGTATTCGTAGACATTCAAAATTGTTTGCAGCACCGATGTGATAATGGTCGAACCGCCAGGAGAGCCTACAACCATGAACAACTGACCGTTTTTTTCGACAATCGTGGGTGTCATTGAACTCAACATTCGTTTGCTCGGGGCAATACTATTGGCTTCATTTCCTATTAAACCAAACATATTGGGTTCGCCAGGTTTGGCGCTAAAATCATCCATTTCATTGTTCAAGAAAAATCCCAGTTCGTCACAATAATATTTGGAACCAAATGCATCATTCAAGGTCGTGGTTGCGGCAACAGCATTGCCAAAGGAATCTACAATTGAGTAGTGTGTTGTCTCGGTGCTTTCATTGTATTTTACGGTTCCCTCTTTGACATCCTTGGATAGCGTTGCTTTTTCAAAATCGAAAGTTGCCATTCTCGATTTGGCATATTCGGTAGTCATAAGTGCTTTTATTGGAATTTTTACAAAGTCAGGATCACCCAAAAAATAACTTCTATCGGCGTAAGCCCTTCTTTCGGCTTCCACCAGAACTTGAATGGCGTCGGGGGAATTATGTCCCATTTTTGCCACATCATAGGGAGCAATCATGGTCATAATTTGGGCTAGGCATAGTCCACCGCTGCTTGGTGGTGGCATTGCAATAATTTTTAAATCTTTGTAGGCAAATACCAGTGGTTTTCTCCATTTGGCTTCGTATTGTGCCAAGTCTTTCAGGGTAATAATAGCCCCTTTTTGTTGCAGGTAGTGTACCAGTATTTTGGCAGTTTGTCCTTTGTAAAATTCGGCACTACCATTTTTCGCAATTCGTTTGAGAGTAGTGGCCAATGCGGGGTATTTTATAGTATCTTTTTCTTTAAAATTCTTGGCAAATAGCGTTTTGTCGCCATTAATTTTTATAACTTTATTCCTATAATCCTTGAGTTGTTTTTCTTGTTTTTGAGTAACTACAACGCCTTTTTCTGCTAATGCAATTACAGGTTTCAAAATCTCGGACATGGGTAAAGAACCCAGTTTTTTATGAACGGCAAAAATTCCTGCTATGGTTCCAGGTACACCAATTGCAAGGGCTGTGTCGGTACTTTTTCCTTTAATAACGTTGCCATCTTTATCCAAAAACATAGTTTTGGTCGCTGCCAAAGGGGCTTTTTCTCGATAATCTAATGTGCCCATTTCCCCATTGGCTTTGCGATAGACCATAAAGCCTCCACCACCTAAATTACCGGCATACGGATAAGCAACTGCCAGTGCCAGCTCGGTTGCAATCATGGCATCAAAGGCATTACCACCTTGTTTCATAATTGCTACACCTATTTTTGACGCTTCTTCTCTTGCTGAAACGACCATCGCTTTATGAGCAATTAATCCTGTTTGCGCATTAGTTTTTGTGGAAAGAATCAGTATCAAAAAGCCAAAAGCGAGTATTGATTTTTTCATAACGAAAGTAATTTTAAATTCGAATGCGTTTTTAAATCTTCAAAAAAAGTGATGAATTCCTGTTCAAATTCGGTGTAAAAAGTAACGAGTTCTTGTGATGCAAATCGCATTTTGGATTCATTATTTGTTCGGCGATCCATTTGGGTCAAAATACTGTGAATTCCTGCAACAGTTTGATAACTAACTAACCAATTGTGTTGGATCATATAAGGCAACATATTTTGAGTTTTTGGTGTCAAAATACTGTAATTGTCATGCAAGGATTGGTAAAATCGTTGTGTAAAATTTTCTAATTTTTCATCGGAATATTGGTTCCAATTTTTGGCCAAAAAATGGTCGTAAAAAACATCTACAATAACGCCTGAATAATGGTGGTAATTGGCATGTAGTTTTTTGGTACTTTGCCTAAAAATGGGATGCGCATCAGTAAAAGTGTCAATTTCTCGGTGTAAAATAATCCCTTTTTGAATGGCTAACGGGAAATTTACAAACTGTTTTCCCCGAATACCATCAGCCATAAAATTGCCAATTTTGATCAAATCCGTATCGCCAGAAAGATAAATATGAGCCAGAAAATTCATTTTTTTGAGTTGTTTTATTTCGTTAGTAAATATAATACCAATTACTACTTAAAAAACAATCCAATTTATTTTTTGGTATTAAATAAACGTATGAATCGTTCCGATACTACTGATTTAGTGGAGTAGGAATTGATTAGAATAGGTTGTTTGAGTTTGAGGATGCTATCAATTACTGTTCGAATTTTTTTGTCCGAATCGGATTCGGCTAACGCTATATATTCGAAATCTTGATTGTATTGAGTCATTATTTTTTGCTCTTTTTGGATTAATTCTTGGTTGATTTTGGGATCCATTAAGCACACAACATTTTCTATTTTTCCATTTAAAATAAAGCCAAAAAACTCATCATCAGTAGGATAGGGGGTAAAGTAAATGTGTTTTTGAAGTTTAATAATTTTGCCTCGTTCAAAACTTTTCAGAGTATCAATGTCGTTAGAACCTAACTCGGTTTTGATTTTTAGAGTGTTATTTTCGTTTTCTATTATGTTTTTGAAAACATTGGCTCTGTCTTTTCCTAAATAGCAATGTACATAATATTTACCTTTTAAATGATGGGCCAACTCTTTGATTTGTAACACAGAATTGGTGTTTTCATCAATCCAAGGCAACATTGGAATAGCAATTAATTGTATGCCTGTTTTGGCCGCATTTTCGGCTTCCTTTTGCATCAAAATGGGTTCAGCTGGAATTACTAATTTGCTTAATAATGAAATAATGGCCGTATAATTTTGAGCTTTTAGCGCTTCGATTTTTTCTTGGTCAGGATAAGGACCAAAATGAAATTCGGCTGTGGCACTTTTGTTGATTTCGATAGTATTGGCACTGGAATTTATCAATAATTCAGGTTTAAAGCTAAAAATGTACAGCGAAACAAGCAACGCTATTCCTATAAATACGAGCATTCCATTTTTGGCACTACTATTTTTGGACGCATTAAATTTTCGAAATATAAAAAAGGTTAAAAAAACGATGGCTACCACAAAAAGAGCCACTACTATTTTTTGAATTAAGTTTTCGTTAGCTTCGGACCAATTTTCGTCTGCTGCTTTTTGAGCAATCATTCGTGTTGGACCAACGGTAAGCATTAACAATCCCAACGGAAAAGCCAACCCTAATCCCAAAAAACAAAAAATAACAACACTTTTAAGGCTCCATTTTTTAGTACTCATACTTAAATAAATTGATGTTATTGCTTGAACATTTTTTTGGCTTTACAACAGCCATTGCAATTGCAAAGTGATATTGATTTCGTTTTGGTATTTGCTTGGCGTGTATTCTTGGCGGTTGAACCCAGTTTGTGCCCCAATAATAAATTTTTTGAATACCACTTTGTTATATCCCGCACCAATTCTATAGGAATTCAGCGAAACTCGTTGGTCAAATTGCGAAATAGTTTCGCGTTCATCAGGCGATGTTCCATATCCAGCATTGATTGCAAAATAGTCATAGCGGGAATTGAAGTAATAGCGATACGTTGATGCAAAGGAAGGATAGGGTTTTTTTTGACCAATTTGGAAATAAGATCTCAAGTTGAACCATCCGGCACCCAAATATTTTCCAAAACCCAATGCGGTCGAATAGTTTTCGGTTGTATTGGTTTTATTGTATCTAATGCCTAATTCAGTTTCCCAACCTTTACCTAAATTTTGAAAAAAGGAATAATTCAAGCGCACTTTTGGAAAAATCCGATCATTGCTGATGCCAATGTTCAAAAAAGAATAATTTTTTGGAGAGGTTTTATAATACGTTTCGAGTTCATACATGGAACCAGAAAGCACACTTGTACCACTAGATTGCCTGTCGTTATAATCAAAACGTCCTATGATTGTTGCGTTTTTTAATTGTTTTGCATAGTGTAAACTCGTATAATTCCATGGGCCAACGCCAGATCGATTGAATACAGTGGTGGTGTTGCTAATGCCTATTCGATCGCCATAAGCATCTAGTTTCATGTCGAATAAGCGGTCTTTTAAAGTAGTATCTTCTGGATATTTTTTGATTAAAAAACTTAAATAGGTAGCTGTAGCTTTTGGATTATTCTCAAGCTCCAAAGCTCGAAGTTTCAAGAGATGAAAGTCCTTCTCTTCGGGACAAAGTACTAGGGCTTGGTCTATCGTTTGTAATGCTGCATCTGCCTTATTTTGCTCAATTTCTAAACGGGTCAAGTAACTAAAAGCTTCTTTATAGTTGGTGTTTTTTGCAATGACGTATTTAAAATAATAGCGCGCACTGTCTATTTGATTGGTCATTTTGTAAGCGTTACCTAATGATACATAAAAATCCAAATAATTGGGTGCTTTTTTTATCCCTAATTGGCATAATGCAATCGCTTTGGTATAATTTTTTTCTACCGAAATCACTTTGTTTGTTGCGACTAATAAACTGTCGGTATCCATTTTTTGCGCAAATAAACTAGTTTTTGTAACGATAATAAACAAAAAAAATAAGTATTTTAATTTCATAATATAAACATTTTAAGGCAGTTGCGTTTTTTTTTGTTTAAAAAAAATAGAGCTACTATACACTATTGTATTGGTTTTTATGTTTTGCAGTAAAACAACAGTTAAGCAAAAGTAAGGAATTAGTTTTGGTTTTCATTTCCTATTTTTTGGGATGAAAAACAAAATAGGATCTTTAATTTTTGAAAACTAGTTTGATAAGTTTTAGGCCACTTCATTAACTTTTTTATATTTGTAGTAAATAACCAAAATTGAACAAATGACTTTAATAAAATCGATTTCAGGAATTCGAGGAACAATAGGAGGAAAAGTAGGCAATAACTTGACGCCAGTCGATGCTGTAAAATTTGCATCGGCCTACGGGACTTGGTTAAAGGGTCAAGAGCCAAAAATCAAAAGCGATGCACCCCGAAAATTCAAAGTTGTAGTGGGACGCGATGCGCGAATTTCAGGACCTATGATTCATAATTTAGTGGTGAATACCTTGATTGGTTTAGGCATAGATGTCATTGATTTGGGACTTTCGACCACACCAACGGTTGAAATTGCTGTTCCGTTAGAAAATGCTGATGGTGGTATAATTCTTACTGCTTCTCACAACCCAAAACAATGGAATGCGTTGAAATTACTCAACGAAAAAGGAGAATTTTTGAATGGTATCGAAGGCGTAAAAATATTGCAAATTGCCGAAGCCGAAGCATTTGATTTTTCGGATGTGGATAGTTTGGGCGAAATTACCCAAAACGATGCCTATATGGATATTCATATCGACGAAGTTTTGAACCTGCCTTTGGTGGATATCAAAGCGGTAAAAGCGGCCAAATTCAAAGTGGTAGTAGATGGCGTAAATTCGTCAGGAGGGATTATTATCCCAAAATTACTTGAATTAATGGGGGTTGAAGTAGTTAAATTGTACTGTGAACCCAACGGTCATTTTCCTCATAATCCAGAGCCTTTAAAAGAGCATTTAACGGATATTTCATTATTGGTTGTCCAAGAAAAAGCCCATTTGGGAGTGGTTGTAGATCCTGATGTGGATCGTTTGGCTTTTATTTGCGAAGACGGCGAAATGTTTGGAGAGGAATACACGCTGGTTGCTTGTGCGGATTATGTATTGAGCAAAACACCAGGAAGTACGGTATCTAATATGTCCTCCTCCCGAGCCTTGCGTGATGTAACGCTTACGCATAATGGCACGTACGAAGCCAGCGCAGTAGGCGAGGTGAATGTAGTCGATTTGATGAAAAAGAATCATGCCATAATTGGTGGCGAAGGAAATGGCGGTATCATTTATCCGGAATCCCATTATGGACGCGATAGTTTGGTAGGTGTGGCGTTGTTTTTGACGCATTTGGCCAATAAAAAAATGACTGTTTCGGCATTGCGCGCTTCGTATCCTGAATATTATATGAGCAAAAACAAAATTGAGTTGACGCCCCAAATTGATGTTGATGCCATTCTTGTTGCCATGACGGAGAAATATAAAAACGAAGATATTACAACTATTGATGGCGTGAAAATTGACTTTGCCCAGAATTGGGTTCACTTAAGAAAATCAAATACGGAACCTATTATTCGTATTTATACCGAAGCCGCCTCACAACAACTCGCCGATGAGTTAGCATTACGAATTATAGACGAAATAAAAACAGTGGCTGGGATTTAAACAGGGCGTTCGCTTTTAAAACAATTGTTAATAAAAAAAGAAAATACACCACTCATTGCTTCGCCTGTTCGCTATCGCTCGGGTCACATATTTTAAAACCAAAATAATGCTGTTTGATTGCACAAATTCAAAAATCAGTGTCAATTTAATTCCTTTTAAGTTATTGAAATCTGTGAATCTGTGGCAGTCTTTTTAAAAGCGAATGCCCAGGGATTTAAAGTCCTAAATTAGTTCCAAATTTTAAAACCCTTTCCATCTAGAATTTGATCGAAAGGGTTTTATTTTTTACAAAAATCAAATAATTATTGTTTAATAATCTTGACTGTTTTTGTAATATTTCCATAACTAACCGTTACCGCGTAAACGCCACTTGCGAGTTTGCTACCTATTTTTATATCTTGATTGGTAGAAAATGCCTCGGATGAATAGCAAACGAGTCCTTTTATATCAACAATTTTTAAATTTATTTTTTCATTCGTGGCAAATTTAATTTTGAAGGTGGCTTCGTTCGAAAAAGGATTCGGGAAAAGTTCAAGTGATGGCGTTGCTGCACCAAAAGTTTCCATTCCTAAAGCAGCTTCATCAGTTGCTTCGATATAATTGAAATTGAAATCGTTAGATTCAAAAATAATTTTTAAATACACTTCACCTTTAGGCAATGCAATTCCGCTAACTACTTTATCGGCATACAGTTGCCAACCTCCAGTTGCTGGAAAAGTTTCATTTTTTTTTACGATAATGCCGTTTACACTAATGTCAAATTTACCTGAAAGTGCTGGAGAAGCTATTCGGAATTTCATATTGTATGAACTTGCATTGGCAACGTTTATCAAGTATTCCGCCCAATCGCCTTCATTGATAAAACATACATTTTGTCCCGTTCCACCGTCAGTGGTGTTTTGTAAACCAGTGCCTTTACGGCGGTAATGCTTGTTGGCGTTGATTTTTCCCGGGATATTGATTTTTTTATCGGAATACGTTGCGTTTATATATTCGATTCCAATTGGTTTTAAAACACCACTTGTTTCGCTTAACAATTGTCCTTCGATCATGTCCGTCCAATTGGCAGGAACTCGACCAGTAAACCACGAATACCTATAAATATCAGGGTCGTTTTCAAAACTAGCAACAATATCTTTTAGAAAACTAGTTTTTTGAGCACTAGTTTGGATGACTCTATTGGCAAATTCGGTTACCCAAATAGGTTTGTTGAATTTTTTAAGCCCATTAGTAACCCCAATAATCGAAGCCGCATAGTGATCATAGGTATGAAAAGCAATATAATCGACCTTACACATTGGGCAAAGTCTAAAAAATTCTTCATGCCAAGCAATGGGACTTTGGTATCCGCCATAATTATCAGGACCATTGTAAGCAGGTGAGGCACTTACAATTTCTAATCCTTTGGCAGCAGCAATTTTTTCGATATTTGGCCATGCATCTACTGCTTCTTGTGGGGTAAGTCTAGCACCGTCATTAAAATTAGGTTCATTAAATGCCAATAAATATTTGGCTCCGGGTTTAATTGTTGCAATAAAAGCAGTTGGGTTTGTGATTTTGCCCCAAGCCATAGGAACAAATTCTACTCCTAGTGAGGCGTAACTTGAATTTACTGCAGCTTCTGGTTCAGGCGACCAATTGTACCACCACGAAACCCCCAGTTTTAGCGCGGTAATATCAGCAACGGAATGAGAGCCATACGCAATACCACGTTTTGGACTTTGGGCAAAAAGGGACGATAAACACGCACTTATAAAAGTAAAAGTGAGTATCAATATTATTTTAAGCATAGCAAATGTGTTTTTTGTGAACATCAAAAGTAAACCATCTTCAACGGAATGTGCTAACAATTTTTCACTACAAAAACACATCAAATCACTTGTTTTTGGTCTTTTTTGGCTAATGAATATAAGTGTTGTATGTAGCTTTAATTCTTTGTGATTAGGTGAACGACAAATTCTATTTAGTACTTGAATACACTTTTTTAAAATATAAGACTTTTATATTTTTTATACCCTTCAGGGCATTAAGGATGTTGTTTACTATTGGTTTTATTCATTTATAAAAAACCAAAATCTTAGTTATCAAACTTATACGACCTTAAATGCTTTTTAGGATGAATGATTTTGTGATACTTTTTTTTAGATTAAAAAAAGATCCAATTTTTGGAGCATCCTTTGTTCATCTCAAAATAATAAAATTCAAATAAAAGGAATATCTTTGACCACAAATCAGTAAAATAATGACTCAAAAGCAATCGCCAACCCCATTAGAACAGTACTTTCAGCAGTTCAGGCAACATATAATAGGAATCAATCAAGAGTTTGAATCGCCTTATGGCAACCAACAAATGGTGTATACGGATTGGACTGCAAGTGGTCGTTTATACCGCCCTATTGAAGAGAAATTGATGAATGAATTTGGGCCATTTGTAGCCAATACCCATACCGAAACGACTGTTTCTGGAACGGCAATGACCAAAGCCTACCATCAGGCTCGAAAAATTATAAAAAACCATGTAAATGCGACGTCCAATGATGTTTTAATTACCGATGGAACAGGAATGACGGGCGTTGTAAACAAGTTTCAACGCATTTTAGGACTGAAAATTCCCGAAAATCTCAAAGAGTACATTACCATTCCCATCGAGAAAAAACCGGTGGTATTTATTTCGCACATGGAACATCATTCCAATCAAACGTCTTGGCTGGAGACCATTGCGGATGTTGAGGTAATTCCCGCTTGTGAAGAGGGACTTTTTAGTCTAGAAAATTTAGCCCTTTTATTAGAAAAATATAAAAACCGTACCTATAAAATTGCTTCCATAACGTCCTGTTCGAATGTTACTGGAATTCGTACCCCATATCATGAAGCCGCTCAATTAATGCACCGTCATAACGGCGTTTGTTTTGTGGATTTTGCTTGTTCTGGCCCGTATGTAACCATTGATATGCACCCCGAGGATCCAGAATCGTATTTGGATGCCATTTTCTTTTCGCCACATAAATTTTTGGGTGGTCCAGGAACTTCTGGCGTATTGGTTTTTAATAAAAAATTGTATCACAATATGGTTCCTGATTGTCCTGGTGGCGGTACCGTTTCGTGGACAAATCCATGGGGCGAACACCAGTATATTGATAATATTGAAGATAGGGAAGATGGCGGAACACCCGGATTTCTTCAGGTTATAAAAACGGCTTTGGCGATTCAGCTCAAAGAGAAAATGGGAGTTACCAATATCTTGCAACGCGAACATGAAATTGTAACCTACGCATTTCAAGCGTTAGAAAATAGTGCCAATATCAAGATTTTGGCAAGTCAACACCGCAATCGATTGGGGGTGATTTCATTTTTTATAGAGGACTTGCATTTTAATTTAGGAGTGAAATTACTCAATGATAAATTTGGAATTCAAACCCGAGGTGGTTGTAGTTGTGCCGGAACCTACGGGCATTTTCTTTTGCATGTAAATCAAGAAACGTCTCACCAATTAATCGACGAAATTTCACTTGGCGATTTACTCCGAAAACCAGGTTGGATTCGCATGTCTATTCATCCTACCACAACCACTGCCGAAATAGCAATGGTTTGCAACGGAATACAAGCAATGGCACAAAACCATAAAACATGGGCTTTGGATTATAATTACGATCCTATCACGAACGAATTTGTTCATAAAGCGGCGCAACCATTAGAAGATGAGTTGGTCAAAAATTGGTTTTCGGTTTAAAATGATATAAAAGGATTCAAAATGATGTTTTTTGAATTCTTTTTTTATTAGTTAGTTTTTGAATTTATTGTGATGCAGCAGCTTTAATTATTTTGTACGGTTACAAAACGAAAGTGGTATTTTATTTAGATTTTATTATTGTTTTCTGTTGTTTTGTTTACACGTATCGTTCCTACGGAACTCTCTGAATACCTTATCTATTTACCCCGAACTAAAGTTCGGGGCTACAAATACACTGTTCCTATGGAACTCTTACCCAAAGAGCCGAAGGGCTCGTCAGATATTGTAGGGATGGACTTTAGTCCGTCCGTCTTTAAGGGGATATTTAAAAGTGCCGTAGGAACGGTCAATAATTATACGCAAAATAATTGATACCCTAATTTTTTGCAATTCCTATTGTTTTAGAATAGGGTAATTTTGTTATAAAGCCAAAAAAAACGCTACAAGTAGTTAGCGTTTTTTGGGATAAATTACAATCAACAAAAAAATTATCTTTTGTGTTTCCAGCGTTTGTGGGTCCAAAAATAATATTCAGGTGCTTCTAGGATTTGTTTTTCTACTTCGTGAATGAACTTTTTTGTAATTTCAAATTGGGGGATTTCTTTTGGATTATCGGCAATGGGAACAAAAGTAGCTTCATAAAAACCTCTTTTTATCTTTTTTACTTTTACAAAAAGAAGGTCTAAATCATATCTTTTGGCAAGCATTTCGGCACCGGTATGAACGGGGACTTCAATACCCATGAATGAATCCCAATGAAAAGCGCGGTCTAATTTGGGGGATTGATCACTCGCCAATCCGTAAATACAAAGCTTTCCTTCTTCTTGGTTTTTTTTTATCGTTGGGATGGCTTGTCTGGTTTCGACCAATTCAGCTTTGTATTTAGATCGAATATCGTGAACTAATTTATCAAAATACCTATTGGTAATTTTCTTGTACACACCAATTCCATTGAATTTTGTCTTTTCATTCAGCGTCAACAACCATTCCCAACTGGCGTAATGTGAGGCTAATAAAATGATACTTTTGTCTTTTTGTTCGTATTCTTTTACCAATTCAATGTTGGTTATTACAAAACGTTTGCTCATTTCTTCGGGAGAAATGGACATCGTTTTTATCATTTCCAGAAACATATCGCACAAATGGTGGTAGAATTTCTTTTCGATAACCAGCTGTTCTTGGGTGGAGAGATTTGGCAAAGCCAATGCTAGATTGTCCCGAACCGTTTTTTTTCGATAGCCAATAAGGTAGTAAACGATTAAGTACACAAAATCCGAAAACCAATAAAAAATCCGAAAAGGAAGGATAGAAATTACCCAGAGTAATGGAAATGCTAAAATAAAAATAAGTAATTGCATGCAGTTATTTTTGATGCAAATATAAGGTAAGTAAGTTGAAAGTTTTAATGTCGTAAAGTCAAAAGAAGCACTATTGTCAATAATAGTTCAAAATCAATCTATTACTCCATTTCATCTAATTTTTAAAACACGTCGTCATGCGATGATTGTTACTTAAAACAAATAGTGATTAAATTTTGGATGCACTTACTAACTGTATTTGAGAATGACTATCTTTACAATTCACATTAATAATGCGTTATGAACACCATTTTGATTGCCATTATTGTAGCCAATGTTTTATTTAGTTACAAGGGATTTAATGATCTTGCCTTTTTTAGAAAATACCAATTTCATGTAGGTAGTATTCGAGCGGGAGAACAAATTAGGATGTTGTCCTCGGGTTTTCTTCATGCGGATATGTCGCATTTGCTTTTTAACATGCTTACTTTGTACTTTTTTGCGCCCGTAGTTACGGCGTATTTAGGCGATTTTTCTTTGATTTTAATCTATTTTGGGAGTTTAATTTTTGGTAGTTTATTGACACTGTTTTTTCACAAGGATAATTATAATTACTGCGCTGTTGGTGCTTCGGGAGCTGTTACGGGTGTGTTGTATTCGGCTATATTGTTGCAACCGGATATGATGATTGGAATCTTTTTTGTGATTCCTATACCGGCTTATCTTTTTGGAATATTGTATTTGTTGTATTCTATTTATGGCATGAGAGCCAAAAATGACAATATAGGTCATACCGCTCATTTTGGCGGTGCTATTGGCGGGTATTTGATTACACTTGTTCGAGAGCCACAATTGCTTGTTGAACATACCGGAATGGTTGTTCTATTGGCCATCCCAATTGCGGTTCTTTTTGCAATGGAAAAAATGGGAAAATTATAATGGCATAACTTTTGGATACTCGTTATACACTAATTCTAAAACAAATTTAAAATGAAAAAAGCAGTAGCATTTTTAAGCATTCTATTTATTTCGATGGCACAAGCACAGGAAATAAAACAAATTCCTCAAGTTAATGTAAACGGCGAAGGAAAAGTAAAAGTTGTTCCTGATCAAGCGGTCATTCTAGCAACTATTGAGACGAAAGGCAACAACGCCAAAGACGTCAAAAAACAAAATGACCAACAGATAGATGCCGTTTTGAAGGTGATTAAAAAAATGAATTTGGATCCAACCGATTATAGAACACAACGCATTGCTTTGAATCCTATTTTTGATTATGAAAAAAAGAAAACCACTTACAATGCCACGCAAACTATCGAAATTCTTTTGAAAGATTTGTCAAAATACGATGAATTGATGGAAGGTTTAGTGGATCAAGGAATTAATAAAATTGATAATGTCACGTTTCAATCCTCAAAAATGACGCAATACCAATCGGAAGCGAGAAAACTGGCGATGAAGGATGCCAAAATAAAAGCCGAGGATTACGTGTCTGTTTTAGGGCAAAAAGTAGGTCGTGTACTAACGATTACAGATAGTTCACAAAACTATTACCCACAACCAATGTATGCCGCCATGAAAACCATGGATTCCGAAAGCGCACCCCGACAAACCTTGGCAATAGGAGAAATTACCATTGTTGGATCCGTTAGTGTGAATTTTATATTAGAATAAATTAAAATTTTCAGCATAAAAAAAGTCCCGAATGTATCGGGACTTTTTTTTGTGGGGAGAGCAGGATTCGAACCTGCGAAGTTTGCACAGCAGATTTACAGTCTGCCCTCGTTGGCCGCTTGAGTATCTCCCCATGGCCATAACTAGCAGTACTTGTTGTGCTAATCGGGTGCAAATATAGAAACTGTTTTGATGTTTCCAAACTATAATGGAACTTAATTTTGCTATTATTTTTAATGTGTTGGTATTGAATAAAATAAAAAAATCTCCACTAGGGAGATTTTTTATAGTATTTACTTTTAACGCTGTTATTTTGCCAAAAGCTCGATTATTTTAGCTTTTAATGCATCGCCTCTTAAATCTTGTGCCACTATATTTCCAGATTGATCTAGAATAAAAGTGGCAGGAATAGACTCTACTTTATATTGTATGGCAATAGGTTCGTCCCAAAATTTTAAATGCGAAACTTGCGTCCAAACAAGACCATCTTTGGCAATAGCTTCTTTCCAGGCTTTGGCCTCTTTATCCAGAGAAACTCCAACGATATTCAACCCTTTTGCATGTAACTCTTTGTAAATAGCCACAACATTTGGGTTTTCCTTGCGACAAGGACCACACCAAGAAGCCCAAAAATCAACGATGGTAACTTTGCCTAGACTTTCTTTCAGCGACACTATTTTACCTTGCGGATTAGGTGCCGAAAAATCAGTTATTCATTTAGCTGGAGCGGCTGGAGCAGTAGCACCAACAGCTGGAGATTTCATTTCGGTAAGTTTTGCTTTGATAGCTTTACCTGGTTTTGTGTTTTTTAAGGACTCATCTAAACCATTAAACAAGGCTTCTGATTTTTTAATATCAGTAGAAGGATCGTTTAACATCCCTTGAATGATCAATGCTGTAATGAATGATTTTGGATGTGATTCGGCGTAAGTTAAATATTTAGCTTTTGAAGCCACATTTACATCTTGTTGAATTTTCATGAATTCTTTCATCAAACCATTAATTACTACTGTATCTTTTGCAGCTTGAGCAGTATTCATTTTTTGAGTATTGGCTGTTTGAAAGTCAATCAACGCTTTTTGAACTTTAGTAATTTCTACATTAAAAGCAACGTATTCATCATTACTGTATGTTCCTGAAATTTTAGATTTTTGAATAGTATCTTTGTTGATTACGATATCAATAGTTCCGTTTTCAAGAATAAAAGGTACTTTTCCTTGAATTCCTTCCACTTGCAACATGTGAAACGAAGGTTCCAACGCTTTTCCTTTGATTTCAAATTTACCGTTTTCTACTTTTACAGTATCTACAGCGATTATTCCTTTTTCATCTTGCGTTTCCATGATGATAGTTTTACCGTTTTCAATTCCTTTAGCGGTTCCTGAAATGGTATATTTGTCTTTGTTACATGAGGTAAAAACTACCGCAGCGGTTAGTAATAAAACGATTTTTTTCATTTTTTTAATTTAGTTATTTGATTTTAGATTGCAAAAGTATTTAATTTTATAAAGTACACATACTATTATACCCTAAATTTTTGTTATAATTTTTATTTCTTTTTTAGCAACAAAAAAGCACTCTATATATAAGAGTGCTTTGAAGTATGACATTGATGAAAATTAATCTTGATTGATTGTTTTTCTCCAAGTAAAAGAATTTAGAATGTGTCTCTTGGCAAATCTCCCTGGAGAATCGGCATTGACCATTTTTACGTAAGTTGCTTTTGGTACACTGATGTATTCGTACACACTTCCGTTAGAAAAATTGATGATCAATCTTCCCTCAACAAATTTGTAATCCGTAATTGTTGATGTAGAAATGGTTTCCGTATATTCAGGTAAGTTTTGTTTAATGGTTTCAGGATTAATACTTACCAAAAAATGATACGCTTCAATAATTTTTTTACTGTTCTCTTCGGCAACTTTTAAACCAGCTTCGTCTCCTTGAAATTTATCAGGATGCGCTTCTTTCATTGCGTTACGATAGATTGTTTTTAAATCTTTTAGCTCTGCAGTTTTTTCTACATTTAGCAGTTTGCGGTATTCAACTATTTTTTTCATAAAGATGTAACTACTTGTCTTTTAATATAAAATCGACAAATTTTTTGCAAAGGTACACTTTTTTTTAAGTTTTTGGTTTAGGACTAAAAAAAAATCAAAAAAACAATGCGCTTTTTTGATTTTTAAGGAGATTTGAGTAGTGTTTTTTTGAACTTTATTGTTGCGGTTTGTTGTTGGCTTTGTCAAAGTTTTTTGACTTTTTGGGATATTTGCCATAACTAATATCACTAGGATTTTCGATAATTGATTTGATGGTAATAAAATCGCCAAGAGCATGATTTAGAGCCATTTTGTAGTCTAAAAGATATTCTCCACAAAAAAAGTTTTGCTGCTCATCTTGTTCCATAATACCTGTAAAAACGCCTTTTTGTAACATTTTTTCTTGGTCTGACTTGGTCATAATTTGTATTGTTTAAAATTAGATGTTGCAAAGTTACTAAATTATTGGCGGTATTGAATTGTCTACAAGAGTTTCGTGGCAATCAATTTCTACTTACCTTTGTTCGATGGAAAAAATGTTTCGACCGAGTCCTAAATCGTTCCAGAATACGTTTTGCGTTTTCAACGAAGTGCTTCCTAGTGCAATTCAAGGTTTGACCGTGCAATATAATAGCAAATCAGGCAGTAAATATTATTATACCCAAGACGGAATGTACCGTTTATCGCACCATTGGGGACGTTTGGCCAATAGCAAATGGCGTTTAGAACCTTTGGAAACCCAAACCGAAACGAAATTTAAGTTGGGTTTTGCTGCTTGGAAGGATTTTTATCCTGATAACAATGACGAGGAATTGTATTATTTAGAAGCCAATTATAGCAATAAAACGGTGCAATACCAACATAGAAACAATCCCAATTACGACTCAAAAGCGGTATTGCGAACCAGTTTTGAAACAACCAAAAGAATCAAGCAAATCCGAAATATATTCAACCTGACGTCATGGGCAAAATATTTTGATTACAATGATTTAGATGTTTTACGTCGCCAAATTATAAGGGAACTGATTTTTACCAACACCACTTTAGAAGAAATAAAAAGAGCAATATCATGAGCCGAAACAACGAAGGAAATATCAAAAAACACAACGATAAGCTGCACAAAGCCCAAGACAAAGCCAAGAAAGCAGCAATGGATCGCAAAGAAAGACTAAAGCAAATTACTAAAAAATTCAATGAAGACAAAGCTTCAGGAAATAATTAATTAGAAAATGAGAGCAAACCAATTTGAAGATTTAAAGCATAAAGTACAAGAAATTATTGATTTAATTGCCAGCAAAGACAACAAAGCTGCCAACAATAAATTGCTAGAAGTTAGTGAAGCATTGGACGAATTACTAGACTATTCGGATGAAGATGAAGACTTGCGAGAGATTAGTAAATACCAAGTCTTATTGAACCAATTGTTTCAAAAAATAAATCCCCAAAATGAGTAATGAGGCACAGTGTTATTGCGGATCGGAGTTGGATTTTCAGGAATGTTGCGAGAAATACATCCTTGGATACGAAACTGCTCCTTCGGCATTATCCTTAATGAAATCAAGGTATGCTGCGTATGCTACTCAAAATGTAGCGTACTTAATGAAGACCACACAGGATGCAACACGACGTTTTTATAGTCAGGATGAAATTCTAAAATGGGCTACAGAAAATCAGTGGAAGCGATTGGAAATCATTCATTTTTCGGAAACTATTGTGGCTTTCAAAGCCCATTTTTTGGACTCCCAAAAGCGCATGCAAATTCATAGTGAAAAATCAGTTTTTGTAAAAGAAGATGGACATTGGTTTTATGTTGAAGGTTTTGAATTGGATTAAAAAAATAATTTTGGCACCTTATTTGTTCTAGTTTTTAAAATTATACTCATGAAAAATACTCTTTTATACCTTGTTTTAGTTGTATTTGTTTCTTGTAAATCAACTATACCTGTAGTTCCAGCAGTTCCTAAAACGCAACCAACGGCGGCTTATACACAACAAATAGAATATTTGGAACAAGAAAATTATTTTACTGCAACTGGAAATGAACCAAGTTGGAGTTTAAAAATAGCAGAAAAAGGAATTCAGTTTACGTCGCTTAAACCAGTTTTTGAATCCTTTACAGCGCCTCATGTAACGCCAGAAAGAGCAATGGATGCTAATGTAAAAAGGTATCAAATTGCTATAGCAGCAGGAACAATGACCATTGAAATTTTTCAGCAAGAATGCGAAAATACCATGTCAGGTGCAAAATTACCGCATAGCGTAAAAATTGAAATCACGAAAGGAAAAATTGACAATAGTACTGTTTTTAAAGGTTGCGGGGTATATATCACCGACCCAAGATTGCATGATATTTGGGTTTTAGAAAAAATGAATGGCGAAAACGTGAACAGTACCAAGTTCAAAGGCGCGTTTCCAAACATAGAAATCAATACAATGACCAATCGCTTTTCTGGTTTTGGGGGATGTAATAGCATATCTGGCGGGCTGTTTTTTGAAAACGGGCTCTTGCGATTTACAAATACTATTTCGACCATGATGGCTTGCGAACCTCAAAATAGGGAGAGTGAATTTTTGACTTCACTGCAAAGTACCACTTTCTATAGTATTGAAAACTTGCGTTTGACTTTGAAAAACCAATCTGGAATTGAGTTGATTTTTAAGAAAGTAGATTGACGAAAGGCTCTTTTTAGGTTGTATTTTTGAAACCAAATTATAAAAATCGAAAACAATGAAAAAATTAATTGCATTATTACTTCTATTTTATGCTACAGGTGCCTTCTCTCAAAGTGTTGCAACGGATGTGGATAACACAATATACGACATTTCCGTACTTGATGTTAAACCCTCGTTTTCAGAAGGGCAAGAAAAGTTGAATTTTTATATCAACGAAAATGGTTTTGCAGCACAGCCAAAAGAAAAAAGGAATGCAAAATGTTTTGCACTATTTGTAGTCGAAAAGGATGGATCGCTTACGGACATAAAAATTTTGGGTAAAAGCAAAGTTGATGCCCGTAAATCAGAAGGATTGATTGCAATGTTGCAAAGTCTCCCAAAGTGGAATCCTGGAAAACGCAACGGCCAACAAGTTAGAGTGCTTTATGTACTTCCACTAGGAAATTAAAAATAATGCGACAATCTAGTCCTATGCTTTGAAATGATTTTTTTGTCTTTCAGAAATAGTATTTTTAATCTATTTTAAATAAAAAAAGGGCTTATTTTTTCTTTTTATCCGAGTTCATCATGAGTAATACGGCTGCAATCAAACCGATTACTACAAATCCGAAAACAAATACAATAATTATAGAACCGTTATCCCAAGTGTAAAGTGCTGTGTTTTTCATAACTCCTAATTTATATTTCAAAAATAAGAACTTGAAAATCAATTTTTTATGATAAATATCAGGAATTTAAAAATTTGTTTTTTAATTCAGGAGTAGGAATCATACAGCTTTCTTTTTTGCCAAACCAGTGGTATCGGTTTTTGGCAATATAATCGTAAATGCAATTACTTACTTTTTCGGGTATGATTTTGAAAACAGCAGACAAAGTAAATATTCCGCCCAATTCCCTAGCAATTTCAATCGCTGCCGCTGCTTTATAAAAATAAGCAATTCCAGGTTTATAGAGAATTATACTGTCTATTTTTGTTTGGTCAATGCCAATATGTTGGAGTATTTCAAGACCCAAATCCGATTGCAATGCCACAAACCGAAAAACATCTTTTTTGTCCTGCTTGATTATAAATTGCACCGCTGTATCACATAAGTTACACACACCGTCAAAGAGGATTATTTGTTTGTTTTTGGGGAGTTTGTTCCTCATTTAAGCTTACTTTTTTCCAGCTTCTACAAATTCCAAAGCTTCTAAACTCACTTTTGAAGTAAAAACGCCATAATTTACAGTAGCTTTATTTTTTTCAATGCTATCAATGGTTCCTACGGCTTTTCCGTCAAACATTCGTACTCGGTCGCCCACTTTTAGGATAGGTTTTGGTTTCTCAATAACCGGTTTTAATTTTTTCTCTTTCTTGGCGGCACGTATTTCTTCGACATGAACGGTTATTTCTTCAATGACTTCTTTTTTCTTTTCGATAATTGCTTTTGCTTCTTTGGTAGAGGCTTTTTTACGTTTGGAATTTTCGATTTCTATAATTTTCAAAAACTCTCCAATCAAGTCTTTTTTGTTCTTATTATTAAAATATTTTTCGGCAATATCTTCTATTTTTTGACCAATATAAATCGTTTTCTGATTGCTATCGTACAATTCTTGGTAGCTTTCTAGTTTTTGCTTGATTTTGACATTGATATTTTCCATTTTTTTACCTTCTTCTCTGGCTTTGGATTCTTCTTCCTTGAGCGTTTGCGAGGTTTTTTCCATCTTGGAACGCTCTTTTTGAAGTGTTGCAATGGTTTTGTCAAAACGTACTTTACCGGTTTCGATTTTCTTTTTGGCACGATTAATTAAACCAAAAGGGATTCCATTTTTTTGAGCCACTTCAAAGGTAAAGGAACTACCTGCTTGTCCCAACGCCAATTTGTACATGGGTTCCAATGATTTTTCGTCAAAAAGCATGTTGGCATTTTGTGCAAAAGGCAATTCGTTTGCTAGAATTTTGAGATTAGAATAATGAGTCGTTATAATCCCAAAAGCTTCCCGATGGTAAAATTCTTCCAAGAAAATTTCAGCCAAAGCACCGCCCAAATCTGGATCGGAACCTGTACCAAATTCATCGATTAAGAACATGGTTTTGGCATTGCATTTTTTCAAAAAGTAGTTCATGTTTTTTAAGCGGTAACTATAGGTACTTAAATGATTTTCAATAGATTGATTGTCTCCAATATCCGTTAAAATTCTATCAAAAAGGAAGGTTTCGCTTCGTTCGTGTACTGGAATTAGCATGCCGGATTGAAGCATTAATTGGAGTAAACCAACCGTTTTTAACGAAATCGTTTTTCCTCCCGCATTAGGACCAGAAATGACAATAATTCTATTTTCCTGGTTTAACTCGATGGTTTGCGGATGCGTAATTTCGTTTTTTTGTTTGTTATTCAAATACAAAATAGGGTGGAAGGCGTCTCGAAAATACAAGCGTCTATTCTCGGTTATTTCGGGTAAAATTCCGTTGATTCGATTGGCATATTTGGCTTTGGCCGCAATAACATCGATGTCACTTAAAAAATCTTGGTACTGAATCAACAACGGCAAAAACGGACGAATAGCATTCGATAATTGTTTCAGGATTCGAGTAATTTCTTCCTTTTCCTCGTATTCTAAATTGCTTAATTCTCGGGAATACTGCAAGGTTGCTTCGGGTTCAATGTAAGCGATACTTCCCGTTTTGGAACTGCCTAAAATACTGCCTTTTACTTTACGGCGATACATGGCCAAAACTGCCAAAACCCTACGATTTTGTACAAAACTTTCCTTAATATCGTCTAAATAGCCCAATGAATTGTACTGGGTCAAAGCCACTCCAAAACTCTGATTTACTTTGCCACGAACACTATTCATGTTGCGCCGAATATTCAATAAATCAGGTGAAGCATTGTCTTTGATTTCGCCATATTTATCCACAACTTCATCGACCATTGTAATGATATCCTTTGTAAATTCGACTTGTACCGCTCTGGAATTTAGATTGGGATAATAGTCGTCAAATTTTTTGAAGTATTGTAGCAAAAAATTAGTTGTGCCAGAAATGGTGGCAATTTTTCTAAAACTGCCTACTTCTAGGAAACTATCTTCTATGGCAAGAAACCGGATTTCGTGCGTAATAGCATCAAAACCATGATTGGGAATGGCGTTGTTATTCTGGAAAGACGACACATATTCAGATGTTTGCAACAAGGATTGCATCAATGTGCTTTTGTCTCTAAAAGGAGTAATTTCTAGTGCTTTTTGCTTGCCAATATCTGTATTGCAAATTGCCGAAATGGTTTCGAGTACGGTTGGGAATTGTAAATCTTGTAATGTTTTTTCGGTAATGGATATCATTTTCTAGTATAAGTTGCAAAGGTTCAAAGTTACAAAGTTTAAAAGAGCCAAAGCGTTTTGAAACTATAATTTTTTTATCTTTGTTAAATGAAAAAAGAGGAAATAATCAGCATTTTAAAAACAGATAAGCAATTCCTTAAAGATAATTATGGAGTTGAGACTATTGCCTTGTTTGGATCTTATGCAAAAGATTTAGAAAGAGCAGATAGCGATGTTGATTTCATCGTCGAATTCAAAGAACCTTCTTATCGTTTTTTGATGGGTTTGTATTCTTATTTGGAAAATAAATTAAATTCTAAAATTGAAATTGTTAGAAAAGGCCCTCATTTATCGGAACGATTTCTTACTACGATCAAAAATGATTTGATTTATGTGTAATGAAACGTATAAATATTCACTGGAAACAATTACAGATCATATTGCTGTAATTAATAAAAGATTTTCTGAAATTCATAGTTCCATGATTTTATAGCTACTGATTACGGAAAGATGCTTCTGGATTCGATTGTTACAAGACTTCAAGCCATTGGTGAAAATGTAAAAAATATATCAAGAAAACATAACTCATTACAAAATAATTACCCTGAAATTGAGTGGAATATGATTATTAGACTTCGAGATTTTATTTCTCACCACTACGAAATGCTTGATTATGAAATTGTTTATGAAGTATGTGATACTTATTTGCCAAAATTAGAATTGGTTATAAAAACGGAATTAAGCAAACTTTAAAAATGCAACTCAACTTAAACCTTTCTTGGCAAAAATTTTTAGCCACCGAAATTGAAAAACCATATTTTCAAGATTTACTAAAATCAGTTGATGACGAATACCAAAATCATACTTGTTTTCCGCCCGAGGATTTAATTTTTGCTGCTTTTAATTCCTGTTCGTTTCAGGATTTAAAAGTGGTTATCATTGGTCAAGATCCGTATCATGGAGATGGAGAAGCAAATGGTTTGTGCTTTTCGGTAAATGATGGAGTTCGAATTCCACCTTCATTGCGCAATATTTTCAGAGAAATAAATGATGATTTCGATTCGGTTTTCATGCCCACTTCTGGCAATTTAGAGCATTGGTCGAAGCAAGGAATTTTACTTTTGAATGCTTCGTTAACCGTTAGAAAAGACAGTCCAAACAGCCATAAACACTTGGATTGGAACGTTTTTACGGATGCTGTTATTCAAAAAATTTCTGAAGAAAAAGAAAGTATAGTTTTTCTTTTGTGGGGCAATTATGCGCAAAAGAAAGGTGCCAAAATAGACCGAAAAAAACATTTGGTACTGGAATCTGGGCATCCTTCGCCTATGAGTGCCAATCAAGGAAAGTGGTTTGGGAACAAGCATTTTAGTACTACTAATACTTTTTTAGTAGCAAATGACAAAGAGCCTATTGAATGGTTTTAATTATCGTTTGATTTTTTTATAATATCTTCTAAAACCGCTTTTTCGGAATAATTGATGACTTTTAGAGTAATTTCTTGATTCTTGGTAGTTTTGCCATAAATGACATACAATTTTCCGTTTTTTACAGGAATATTACTTTCATCAAAATCAACATCACCCAATTTCAAGGTATTTTTAATATCAGTAGTATCCACCCATTTTTGGGATAAAATCAAGGAAACTTTATCTGAATATTGAAAAGGTTTGTTGCGTAAATCATTAAGAACTCTGGCATTTGGAAAGTAATTGCAACGAGTGTCTTTTCCGCTAAATACGGCAGCTACAAAGAAACTACCCATAATTAATCCTATTAAGTAATACGCAAATCGATATTGAAATTTCATGAATTTTTTTTGCAAAGGTAACTTAAAGTTGTTTTAAAAAACAATTAAATTAATATCGTTATCCGGTAAATCGAACCAATCTCCAATCGCCTTGTTGGTCAGGATTCCGTGATATAGATAGACGCCATGTTTGAGTCCTTTGTTGCAACGAATCGCACTTTCAATCCCACCATCTTCGGCAATTTGTAGTAAATAGGGCGTGAGGATATTGCTTATTGATAAGGAAGCTGTTTTTGAATATCGCGACGGAATATTGGGCACACAATAGTGCAAAACATTACTTTTTATAAAAGTCGGGATTTCATGTGTGGTTACTTCGGAGGTTTCGAAACAACCGCCTGTATCAATACTTACATCAACAATTACAGCTCCTTTTTTCATATGTTCTACCATGGTTTCGGTCACTATAATAGGGCAACGTTCTTTGCCACGCATGGCGCCAATGGCTACATCGCAACGCCGAAGTGCTTTTAATAATGATTTGGGTTGTATCGTAGAAGTAAAAATGCGCTGGTTTAAATTGTTTTGTAATCGACGCAATTTTGTGATTGAATTATCAAAAACTTTTACGTTGGCTCCAAGTCCAATAGCGGTTTTTGCCGCAAATTCGCCCACGGTTCCTGCTCCTAAAATCACAACATCAGTAGGCGCAACACCCGTTATGTTCCCAAAAAGGAGTCCTTTTCCAAATTCATTGGTAATCATTAATTCGGCAGCGATTAATATGGATGCTGTTCCTGCAATTTCGCTCAAGGATTTTACAGCGGGGTAGGAGCCGTCCTCATCTTTGATGTATTCGAAAGCTAATGCGGTAATTTTTTTTCGAGATAAGGCTTCGAAATAGGTCTTTTTTCTTGTTTTTAATTGAATGGCGGATATCAAAATCGATTTAGAATTCATCATTTCGATTTCGGATACCGTAGGTGGTTCAACTTTTAAAATCATGGGGCAACTAAATACTTTGGCAGTATCCTTGGTCACTTCGGCACCTGCATCACTATATTCTTTATCCGAATAACTGGAAGTTTCGCCCGCTCCAGACTCAATCATCACACGATGTCCTTGATAAGTAAGGGAATTTACAGCATCTGGAGTTAAGCAAATGCGGCGTTCCTGATAACTGGTTTCTTTAGGAATCCCAATAAAAAGTTCACTTTTATGTCTTGCTACTTCAAGTTTTTCCTCTTGTGGCATTAATTGTTGCTTGGTGAATGGACTTTTTATTGGCATGAGTTTTTTTAAATTAGGGATACAATTTACAAAAAAGAATTTACAAAAAACAATCCTTTTTGCTCGCTTCAAAAAGGAGCTTCAAAAAAAATGTTTTATTGTAATTTCAAAAAGCGTTTTTCATCAGGAAGTAATTCGATTGTTAGGATGGAATGGTCTATTGGAATGAGGTTTTCAATTTTTTCGGCCCATTCTATAAAGCACCAATTTCCAGAATACAAATACTCGTCAATTCCCATATCGAGTGCTTCAGTTTCGGAATTTAGGCGGTAACAATCAAAATGATAAAGCGGTTGATTTGGAGTGATTTCATATTCGTTTACTAATGAAAAAGTGGGGCTGCTAGTGGGTGATGTAACGCCCAATTTTTTTGCTAATACTTTGATTAATGTTGTTTTTCCAACGCCCATTTCGCCATTAAAAAGGATAATTTTTTTGGGGTTTTGTGCCAAAATTTTTTCGGCAACTTCATTTATTTCATTTAATGAGAAAGTGATTTCCATTCGTTTAAAAATTTATTGGACTAAAAAAATGCTATTTTGGGTTAAAAATTAAAAAGGGAATAATCATTTCCTCTAATGAAATTCCGCCATGTTGGTAGGTGTTTTTGTAATAGCTCACATAATGGTTGTAGTTGTTTACGTACGCCAAGAAAAAATCATTTTTGGCAAAAATATACGAACTACTCATATTTATAGAAGGTAAACCAATATTTTTGGGCTCTTTTACGGCATAAACATCTTTTTGTTCATAGGTCAAACTTCGACCTGTTTTATAACGCAAATTGAGACTGGTATTTTTATCACCAACCACTTTTGAGGGATTTTTTACATTTATTGTGCCGTGATCGGTAGTCAAAATTAGTTTAAATCCTAGTTTTTGAGCTTGTTGAATGATTTCTAACAAAGGTGAATTTTTGAACCAACTTAAGGTCAGTGAGCGGTAAGCTTTATCATCAGAGGCGAGTTCTTTTACGACATCCATTTCGGTTTTGGCATGAGAAAGCATATCGACAAAATTGTAAACAACGGTTACTAAATCATTGTTTTTTAAGGATTTGAATCCTTCGGCTAGTTTTTTTCCTCCAGCTAAATTGGTGATTTTAAAATAATCCTGTTTGATATGTAACCCCAATTGTTTGAGTTGTGCAGTCAAAAACTCGGCTTCAAATAGATTTTTCCCTCCTTCTTCGGGATCGTTTTTCCAATATTGCGGGAATTTTTTTTCCATTTCTAGAGGTGTAAGACCAGAGAAAATGGCGTTTCGAGCATATTGTGTTGCCGTGGGTAAAATAGAATAATAGGGAACTTCTTTTTCTAATTTGTAATAATTGCTAACCACGCTTTCAAAAGTTTTCCATTGGTCGTAACGCAAATTATCAATTACGACAAATAAAATGGGTTTGTCTTTCTTGACAATTTCGGGAACAACTAATTCTTTAAAAAGTGTATGTGATTGAATGGGTTTATCTGCTTTTGGAACAAACCAATCTTCATAATTGCGTTCTATAAATTTTCCAAATTGTGAGTTGGCTTCGGCTTTTTGTGATTCTAGGATTTCGGTCATGCTTTGATCGTCAATGTTTTCGAGTTCGAGTTCCCAAAAAATCAACTTTTTATACAATTCAATCCAATCTTCATAGGAGTTGACCATTCCCATTTCGAGGGTTATTTTTCGAAATTCTTTTTGGTAATCCAATGTTGTTTTTTGAGAAATCAATCTGGAATGATCTAAATTTTTCTTTAGACTCAACAAAATCTGATTTGGGTTTACTGGTTTTATCAAATAATCGGCAATTTTAGACCCAATAGCTTCTTCCATAATGTATTCCTCCTCACTTTTGGTGATCATAATCATTGGAACTGCTGATTTTTTTTCTTTCATTTCCGAAAGAGTTTCGAGACCGCTCATACCAGGCATATTTTCATCTAAAAAAACAATATCGAAGTTGTTTTCCTCAAAAATTGCAATTGCATCAAGTCCATTATTGCAGGTAGTAACGCTGTAGTTTTTCTTTTCTAGGAAGAGAATGTGTGGTTTGAGCAAATCGATTTCGTCATCAACCCAAAGTATTTTTATAGTATCCATATCTGATTCAAAATTTAATGCAATTTAAGGGTATAGAACTAGAAAAGTATTAAAAATAGTATAAAATTAAGTTTTCTATTTCAAGGTTTTATATAGTTTTGATTTTTAGTATTTTGCGTTTATTAAAGTAAAATAAAAAAGCCAGATAAACGGGTGTTTATCTGGCTTTTAGGTAAAGAAATTTTTTTTATTTTTTAACAAATTTTGTTTTGATTCCAGTATCCGTAACGATTACGTAAACTCCTTTTTTCAAGCTAGAAACATCAGTACTTTCGGAAGCTTTGGTAATTTTGATAACTTTTTTTCCTGACATGTCATAAATTGTAGCGAATTTAAAATCAACATTGCTATTGATTAGTAAGCGATCTCCAACTGGATTTTGGTTTAAGAAATTTAATTTTTGCTTTTCAAAATCCGATGTTTTCAAAGATCCAATTATTGTTGCTTGATCTGTGGTGTAAACCCCACCCAAATACGCCCCAGACGTTGCGTCAGAATAGGAATATTCCCATTTATAATAATGTCCAGCATCTAATGCACTAGTTAATTTAACATCATTTGGAACAATAACGTCAACGTTCATAACAACTGGAGTTGTTGTGGTTGCTGGAACATCATTAAGATAGGTTGCAGGGCCGCTAGTAACATAATTTCCCGAAGCATCATATTCAGTCAGTCCAATTTTTAAATCTCTTGGAGCTGATAAAGTGTATTGAATGCTGATAGTTTGGGTACTATTAGCCATAACGGTAGCTACTGGTGTGCTTGGAAAAGAAATAGCATCAACAGCTACTGATGATGCGGAAATCATAGCCTCTCTAACGGTATATGTTGAAGCCCCTGGACCAACATCATTATAATTATTTACACCTCCAGTAAGTTTAAATACCCAGCAATATTTTTTGTTTGAGGGTAGTGGAATCATTACGTTTCCAGGAATGTTAAATTGCGCTGTGCCTGTAGTTTCGGTTGCGGCTACTGCCAAAGGATCCGAAAAGCCACCTGCAACATAATAACCATTTGCGTAGTTTTGGGACAAAGTTGTTCCATCCCAATCTGCAATTCTTAATTCTGCATACAAAGCAGTTGCCAGGCTAGAAGTGTAATTAAAGCTAAAATTAGCGGCTGATCCTGCAATACCTGGATCTGGAACAGCAGTAATAGTTAAAGTTTGCGCATTGACATTGGTTGTAAATAGGAGCACCATTATGAAAGCCGTAAATGCGAAAAAAGGTGATTTAAGTAATTTTGTTTTCATTTTTTTAAGTTTAAAATTGAATTATAAAATTATAGTTAAAAAGAGCTTTATTGTGGTGTTTTTTAATCATTTAGCAGTATTATTTTATCAAAAAAAACGATATGTATAATTTTAGTGGTAATTATATAGGAATAGATATTTTATTACGTTAAAATTTTATTCGTATTGTAGTTGCGAAATTCAAGGATTTTAGACTAAATTTAGCGGTATTATCCATTTTAACTATTTTTTAAATTATGAAATCTAAAAGAATGAATGTTTGTTTTTTAAGTTTAGCTTTATTTTCAGTATCAGTTGTTGTGGCGCAACACGACTATGTAAACACACCACCAGTAGTTTCTCCCATGGCTATGAAACCTGAAATGACCGAAATATGGGAACCAGAAGTAAAAGTAGTTACTCCCGCCAAGAGCAATGCCGAGGCGCCCTCGGATGCTATTGTTCTATTTGATGGAAAAAATTTAGACCAATGGGTGAGCCAAAAAGACATTACAAAACCCGCCGGCTGGAAAATAATTAATAACCAATACATGGAAGTATTGCCTGGAACTGGTGCCATTCAAACCAAAATGAAGTTTGGCGATTGTCAATTGCATCTCGAGTGGAGTGCGCCTGATGTGGTTTTGGATGGTGGACAATGGCGTGGGAATAGCGGTGTTTTTTTTCAAAACCGTTACGAACTTCAAGTGTTAGATTCTTATAACAATAGAACCTATGCCAATGGGCAAGCAGGAAGTATTTATAAGGATCATCCGCCATTGGTCAACGCCATAAAAACCCCCTTGGAATGGAATACGTACGATGTGGTTTATACCGCTCCACGTTTCAAAACCGATGGTAGTATTGATGCGCCGGCACGAATTACTGTTTTTTTGAATGGTATCTTGGTACAAAACAATGCCACTATAAATGGGTTGACCTTATATATAGGTTTGCATAATTATCCCGAAGCTCATGGTGAGGATGTTATTGCCTTACAAGATCATGATTGCAAAAACCAATTTCGAAACATTTGGATTAGAAAATTGTAAACCAAGTAAGGAGCTGTAAAAAGCTCCTTTTTTTAGGTCTTTAAATCTCATAATCACCTTGGATTTTGGGTTCAAAAAGGAACAGCAACCAACTCTGTTTTAAAGGTAATTTTCCTTATATTTGTTGACCAAAAAAAACTATTGTGACTCAAATCAATAAGCTAAAAATATTTAATGATCCTATCTATGGATTTATTACCATTCCAAACGCTTTAATTTATGATTTAATTCAGCATCCATATTTTCAGCGACTGCGCCGAATTTCTCAAATGGGATTGTCCTATTTGGTCTATCCAGGAGCCAATCACACTCGTTTTCATCACGCTTTGGGATGCATGCATATTATGCAAAAAGCGGTTGATGTTTTGCGTTTCAAAGGCGTTTCAATCAATCCTGAAGAAGAAAACGCACTTTATATTGCCATTCTTTTGCACGATATAGGTCACGGGCCTTTTTCGCACGCTATGGAAAGTAGCATAGTCGAGGATGTGCATCATGAAGCCATTTCGTTATTGTTTATGGAGCAGCTCAACACCGAGTTCAAAGGACAATTGACCCTGGCGATTCAGGTTTTTAAGGGCGAGTACCATCGGAAATTTATGTTGCAATTGATTTCAAGTCAGTTGGATATGGATCGAATGGATTATTTAAAACGTGATAGTTTTTATTCGGGCGTATCGGAGGGGAACGTCAATTCCGAACGAATCATTCAAATGATGAATGTTGTGGAGGATGTCCTCGTAATTGAAGAAAAAGGAATTTACTCCGTCGAAAAATTTTTGATGTCAAGACGCCTCATGTATTGGCAAGTATATTTGCATAAAACCAGTTTGGTAGCCGAGTTGATTTTGACAAAAATCCTAAAACGCGCCAAAGAATTAACTCAAAAAGGCATTGATTTGCCGT
The DNA here is from genome assembly GCF_007097245.1 of Flavobacterium restrictum. Lineage (GTDB taxonomy): Bacteria > Bacteroidota > Bacteroidia > Flavobacteriales > Flavobacteriaceae > Flavobacterium > Flavobacterium restrictum. The sequence continues at coordinate 118,352 of NZ_VJZT01000001.1, forward strand.
GTAGCGAAGGGTTGCTTTTTTTTATGAAAAATAAAATTACGCTGGATACTTTTGACTTTAAAACATTAGATTTCTTTTCGCAACTTGACGATTTTGACATCATTAGTGCCTTGAAAGCGTGGCAAAAAGAGGACGATTATATCCTTTCTGCTTTGAGCAAGATGATTATTAATAGGGATTTGTTGAAAATAAAATTAAGCAGCGATAAAGTTCCAACAGAAGCATTATTGCCCTTAAAAGAACAATTCATTGCGCTTCATCCAAGTATTTCGGTGACTGATGCAGGTTATTTTATTTTTAAAGGAAAAATAAAAAGCCAAGCCTACAGTAAAATTGCGGAACCCATACGCATTCTAAAAAAAGACAAAACAATCGAAGATGTTGTTGATGTGTCCGATCAATTAAATTTAAAATCATTATCGCGATTGGTAACTAAATATTATATCTGTTTTCCAAAACAACTGCTATAAAAGCACCATTTAAAATCTATTTTTTTTATTTTTGTCGTTATGAAATTCACAGCAGAACAAATTGCAGCAGTATTAGAAGGCGAAGTAGTAGGAGATCCTAATGCTCAAGTAGGTCGTTTTTCTAAAATTGAAGAAGCAACAGAAGGAGCCATAGCTTTTTTGTCAAATCCCAAATACACTCCTTATATATACAGTACAAAAGCCTCTATAACAATTGTAAATTCCAGCTTTGAAGCCGAAGCGCCTCTCACAACAACTTTGATAAAAGTTGCTGATGCGTATGCTTCGTTTACTAAATTGTTACAATATTATGACCAATCCAAAAACGAAAAAAATGGTATTGAACAGCCTTCAGTTTTGCCAGCAAGCACACAATACGGAGCTAATTTATATTTAGGAAGTTTTAGTTATGTAGGCAATGCAGTGGTATTGGGCAATAATGTCAAAATTTATCCCAATTGTTTTATTGGCGATAATGTTGCAATTGGCGATAATGTTGTTATTTTTGCGGGTGCAAAAGTATATTCGGATTGTATCATAGGCAACAACTGCGTGATTCATTCAGGAGCAGTAATTGGCGCAGATGGTTTTGGTTTTGCTCCAAATCCTGACGGAACCTACACCAAGATTCCTCAAATAGGAAATGTTATTTTAGAAGATAATGTAGATATTGGTGCCAATACTACTATTGATAGAGCCACAATGGGTTCTACCATTATTAGACAAGGAGTAAAATTAGACAACCAAATTCAAATTGCACATAATGTAGAAATTGGCGAGAATACCGTGATTGCTGCTCAAACTGGAGTTGCAGGCTCTACCAAAATTGGCAAGAATGGTATGATTGGTGGGCAAGTAGGCATTGCGGGACATTTAGCCATAGGCGACAACGTTAGGATTCAAGCGCAGTCTGGCGTGGGAAAAAACATTAAAGATGACGAGGTTTTGCAAGGAAGTCCAACATTTGGATACAATGATTTTAGTAAATCGTATGTTCATTTTAAAAATTTGCCGAAAATTGTTGCAGAACTAGAAGAGTTAAAAAAACAAATAATAAACCAAAAAAATGGAAATAATGGTTAAACAAAAGACCATCAAAACGGAAATTTCTCTAACAGGAGTTGGATTGCATACTGGTAAAGAAGTCACCATGACTTTTAAACCCGCACCAATCAATAATGGATTTACGTTTGTAAGAGTAGATTTAGAAGGAAAACCAGTAATTGAGGCCGATGCGAATTATGTAGTAAATACACAAAGAGGGACTAATTTAGAAAAACTTGGAGTCAAAATTCAAACCCCAGAACATGTTCTAGCAGCACTTATGGGTTGTGATTTAGACAACATTATTATTGAATTAGACTCGTCCGAATTGCCAATTATGGACGGTTCTTCTAAATTTTTTGTAGAAGCAATTGATGCTGTAGGTGTTTTAGAACAAGAAGCTACTCGAAATGTGTATGTGGTCAAAGAAGTAATTTCGTATGTAGATGAAACTACAGGAAGCGAAATTATTGTTATGCCACACGATCAATATTGTGTTACTGCAATGGTCGATTTTGGTACTAAAATTTTAGGAACTCAAAACGCCACCATGAAATGCATTGGGGATTTTAAAGCTGAAATTTCGGATTCTAGAACCTTTAGCTTTTTACATGAATTAGAATCCTTGTTAGAAAATGGTTTGATAAAAGGTGGCGATTTAAACAATGCTATTGTGTATGTTGACAAAGATATTTCGTCAACAACAATGGAACATTTAAAGAAAGCTTTTGGTAAAGAGGAGATTACAGTAAAACCAAACGGGATATTAGACAATCTTACTTTGCATTATCCTAACGAAGCGGCCAGACATAAATTACTAGACGTAATAGGCGATTTATCATTGATAGGAACTAGAATTCAAGGAAAAATTATCGCCAATAAGCCCGGACATTATGTGAACACTCAATTTGCCAAAAAAATGTCTAAAATCATAAAAAACGAACAACGCAATTATGTTCCTACGTATGATTTGCACCAAGAACCGTTGATGGACATTCATAAAATTATGAATGTACTCCCGCACCGCCCACCGTTTTTATTGATAGATCGAATTATAGAAATGTCCGAAAGTCATGTGGTTGGAATGAAAAATGTGACTATGAACGAAAACTTTTTTGTAGGTCATTTTCCAGAAGCTCCCGTAATGCCCGGTGTTTTGATTGTAGAAGCCATGGCGCAAACAGGCGGAGTTTTGGTTTTGAGTACTGTTCCAGATCCAGAGAATTATTTGACTTTTTTCATGAAAATGGACAATGTAAAATTCAAACAAAAAGTATTACCTGGCGATACCTTAATTTTCAAATGCGATTTGATAACTCCTATACGTAGAGGAATTTGTCACATGCAAGCGAATGCTTATGCCAACGGAAAACTAGTAGCACAAGCCGAATTAATGGCGCAAATTGCAAGAAAGCAATAATAAAAAGTTTATAGTTTATAGTTTATAGTTGCTGGCAACAATAAACAACAAACAACAAACCATAAACCAATAAAAATATATGAATCAACCATTAGCATACGTTCATCCCGGCGCAAAAATCGCCAAAAATGTTGTAATAGAACCTTTTACAACTATTCATAACAATGTTGTAATTGGCGATGGAACTTGGATAGGTTCTAACGTGACTATTATGGAAGGTGCTCGAATAGGTAAAAATTGTAATATTTTCCCTGGTGCAGTAATTTCTGCAGTACCACAAGATTTGAAATTTGGCGGCGAAGATTCATTAGCAATAATTGGGGATAATTGCACCATTCGCGAATGCGTAACCATCAATAGAGGGACAATTGCCTCGGGGCAAACTAAACTTGGTAACAATGTTTTGGTCATGGCAACGGCGCACATTGCACACGATTGTCATATTGGAGATAATGCTATAATAGTCAATGGTGTTGCGCTCGCAGGGCACGTAATTGTGGGTAATTATGCCGTAATTGGTGGTTTAGCAGCTATTCATCAATTTATTCATATTGGCGATCATGCCATGGTTTCTGGAGGTTCTTTAGTTCGTAAAGATGTTCCTCCGTTTACCAAAGCAGCCAAAGAACCGTTGTCCTACGTAGGAATCAATTCCGTAGGCTTGCGCCGAAGAGGTTTTACCACTGAAAAAATAAAAGAAATTCAAGACATTTACCGAATTTTATACCAAAAAAATTACAATGTAACCCAAGCTTTAGGCATCATCGAAGCCGAAATGGAAGCAACACCAGAACGAGATGAAATCATCGATTTTATTAGAAATTCTTCTCGAGGTGTCATGAAGGGATATTCTGGCAATTATTAGTTTTAGAATTGAGATTTCTGATTTCAAAACAGGTAATGCATTGGCATCAAACAATATAAAAAAAATAGTACATAAATAAATTAAAGAGAATTAGGTTCTTTTTTAGAATCTAAAATCTAAATTCTTAAATCTTAAAATAAAAAAATGGCATCTACATCAGATATTAAAAACGGATTGTGTATCAAGTACAATAATGATATTTACAAAATAATAGAATTCTTGCACGTAAAACCAGGAAAAGGCCCCGCTTTTGTTCGAACAAAATTAAGAAGTTTGAGTAACGGTAAAGTGTTAGACAATACTTTTTCGGCAGGTCATAAAATTGAAGAAGTGCGCGTGGAGAATCATAAATTTCAGTTTTTATATCCAGAAGGAGATTTGTATCATTTTATGAATGTAGAATCGTTTGAGCAAATCTCTTTGAACAAAAACATTCTTGACTCCCCTGATTTATTGAAAGAAGGCGAAAGCGTAATGGTAAGTATTAATACCGAAACTGATTTGCCATTATCAGTAGATATGCCAGCATCGGTAATACTTGAGGTGACTTATGCTGAACCGGGTATTAAAGGAAATACGGCTACAAATGCTACTAAATCAGCAACGGTTGAAACGGGAGCCACAGTAAATGTTCCGTTGTTTATTAATGAAGGCGATAAAATTAAAATTGATACGGCGTCGGGTTCTTATATGGAGCGCGTTAAAGTGTAATTTTTTCAATGAAATAGTCATGTACCTCTTTTGCGAAAGCGGAACTAAACCAAAAAATGTTGCCTGAAGAGTCGCTAAAAAAACAATTTTTACCTAAATGAAATTCCCAAAAGTATATTCTTTACAAGAAATTGCAAATTTGCTTCGTTGCGAGTTTGTAGGCGATCCGTATTTTGAGGTTTTTGGCATGAACGAAATTCATGTTGTAACCGCTGGCGATATCGTATTTGTAGACCATCCCAAATATTACGATAAAGCACTTCAATCTGCAGCAACAATTGTTTTAATTAACAAAAAAGTGGCTTGTCCAGAGGGAAAAGCCTTGTTGATTTCGGAGGATCCTTTTAGAGATTTTAATACACTGACTAAACATTTCAAACCATTTGAGCAATCGAGTGTATCGATTCCGGCTTCTGCCAAAATTGGTGAGGGTACTGTAATTCAGCCTAATGCTTTTGTTGGTAATCATGTTGTCATAGGAAAAAACTGCCTGATACACGCTAATGTTGCCATTTATGACAACACCATCATAGGCGATAATGTAATAATTCATGCCGGAACCGTTCTAGGTGCCGATGCTTTTTATTATAAAAAACGACCTGATGGTTACGATCAATTGCTTTCAGGCGGAAGAGTTGTTATTGCTAATAACGTGGGAATTGGTGCTTTGTGTACCATTGACAAAGGCGTTACGGGAGATACCATTATTGGCGAAGGCACTAAAATCGACAATCAAGTACATGTTGGTCATGATACGGTGATTGGAAAAAAATGTTTGATTGCTTCTCAAACGGGTATTGCAGGCTGTGTAATCATTGAGGACGAAGTTACTATTTGGGGACAAGTGGGTACTACAAGCGGCATCACTATAGGCACAAAAGCCGTAATTATGGGGCAAACAGGCGTTACTAAATCGGTAGAGGGAGGGAAATCCTATTTTGGCACACCTATAGAAGAATCCAGAGAAAAATTAAAACAATTGGCCAACATCAAGAAAATACCAGAAATTTTAAATAAATTAAAATAATTATGTCTGCTAAAGAAATTGTTCAAAAATTTTATAAATCGGATGCCCTTATTGATAGCGAAGTTATCAAAGAATTTTTGCATCCCGAAATTATGCTAGATTGGAATAGTAGCAAAGGATTTATTCAAATGAATTATGCTTCTCTACTAGATTTATCTCAGGAGTTGAGTAAAGCTTATGTGCGTTCAAAAGTTAGAATTAGTCATATTCTCGAAGACAATAATTTGGTTTCAGTACGGTATTCACATTTTGTAAAAACAATAGAAAACCCTAGAGAAGAAATGCTATTGGCGCATTTTATAACAATTTGGGAAATAAAAGACAATAAATTATTTCGGGGCTATCAAATGAGCCAATTATCCTAAAATAAGTTATAAAAAACTAGATGGCATCTACGTATAAATGCTTACTATTTTATACTTTTGCATCACTATTTAAAAAAAACTACATAAAAATTATATCATGAGTGTTTTAGTTAATAAAGATTCCAAAATAATTGTTCAAGGATTTACAGGAAGCGAAGGAACATTCCACGCCTCTCAAATGATCGAATACGGTACCAATGTTGTAGGTGGTGTAACTCCAGGAAAAGGAGGGACAACCCATTTAGATTTACCGGTTTTTAATACGGTAAAAGATGCTGTTGAAACTGCAGGAGCTGACACCACTATTATATTTGTTCCACCCGCTTTTGCTGCCGATGCTATCATGGAAGCTGCCGATGCTGGAATCAAAGTAATTATTGCTATTACAGAAGGAATTCCTGTAGCCGATATGATCAAAGCAAATAGTTATGTAAAAGAGAGAAATGCTAGATTAATTGGACCAAACTGCCCTGGAATTATTACTCCAGGCGAAGCCAAAGTAGGTATTATGCCAGGTTTTGTTTTCAAGAAAGGTACGGTAGGTATTGTTTCTAAATCAGGAACATTAACCTATGAAGCTGCTGATCAAGTAGTAAAACAAGGATTAGGGATTACAACAGCAATTGGAATTGGTGGAGATCCAATCATTGGAACCACTACAAAAGAAGCCGTTGAATTGTTGATGAATGACCCTGAAACCGAATGTATTGTTATGATTGGGGAAATAGGTGGTCAACTTGAAGCCGATGCTGCACATTGGATCAAAGCCGATGGAAATCGTAAACCAGTAGTTGGTTTTATTGCAGGAGTTACGGCTCCTCCGGGACGTACAATGGGTCATGCTGGTGCAATTGTAGGCGGTTCAGACGATACAGCCGAAGCCAAAAAACAAATTATGAGAGAATGTGGAATTCACGTTGTAGATTCTCCAGCAGAAATTGGTAAAAAAGTAAAAGAAGTTTTAGGTTAAAACTGTTACAGCATAAGATTTCAAAGAGCCTCACATTTTGTGAGGCTTTTTTAGTATTAACTAAATTAAAGAAATACATTTGCACTTTATTAAATAGGGTTGTTTTTTCAGCGATTCTAGCAATAAATCATTTATAAACAAATAATTGCTACTACTCTCGCTGGTTTTGAGAGTCGTTTTTTAATGCAATTGTTTCCAATTAAAATAAAATAATATGTATAAAGAGTTAAAAAAATTCAAAGTTACCAATCAATTTACATTTACAACGGACGATAGTTTAGAAGAAGTTTCTAATGCTTCTCAAGGATGTGGCGTTTTTCTTGTCTATGCAGTAGCCGAAGAAAAAGAGTTAATCATGGTTGGATCTACTGGAACGGTTCAAAATGACGGTACTTTGAAAATTAAAAATGGCGGTTTACAAGACAAAATTGTAAACGGGCACCAATTTGCAAAAACAGGACGTAAATATTCTTGGCCAGCACAAATGAAATTAGAAAACATTTCAAGATTAGAAGTGGTTTGGTACGAAACCTTCAACGAAAAAACTAAAGGAATCCCAACTTTTGTAGAAGGACAAGTGTTACAGAATTTCTTGGACGAAAATGGGAAGTTACCAAGATGGAATGTAGCTTTTTAAACTATACATCCTAAAAATAATTAAAATGTCCACGGTATCGTTGGGCATTTTTTTTTGTTTAAATGAATTAGAAACATTAGCCATTGCTCTAAAAGAAATAGGGCAAAAATTAAGCGTATCGGCATCACTCATACTATGATAATTAAAATTGTAGTTTCAAAATTTTAAAAGCTTTACTTCGGTAAGGCTTTTTTTATAGCACAAATTTTATAAAACGCTTAAATAATCTATATTTGTAACACAAAAAATAATCACACTAATTTTAGAATATGAAATTACTCGAAGGAAAAGTAGCTATAATTACTGGCGCAAGCCGCGGAATAGGGAGAGGAATTGCCCAAGTTTTTGCTAATCACGGTGCTAATGTGGCGTTTACGTATAGTTCATCTGTAGAATCGGCTTTGGCTTTAGAAAATGAATTGAACGCTATGGGTATTAAAGCCAAAGGATACCAATCTAATGCAGCCAATTTTAATGAAGCGCAAAGCTTTGTTGATGCGGTTTTGGCTGAATTTGGAACGGTGGATATTTTAATCAATAACGCCGGAATTACCAAGGATAATTTGTTGATGCGCATGTCCGAAACCGATTTTGACCAAGTAATTGATGTCAATTTAAAATCGGTTTTTAATATGACCAAAGCCATTCAGAAAACATTTTTGAAAAAGCGTGCGGGTTCTATTATCAATATGAGTTCTGTGGTAGGAGTGAAGGGCAATGCGGGTCAAACGAATTATGCTGCCTCAAAAGCAGGTGTAATTGGATTCTCAAAATCAGTTGCGCTTGAGTTGGGATCTCGAAATATTCGTTGCAATGTCATTGCACCTGGATTTATAGAAACCGAAATGACTGCCAAGTTGAATGAAGATGTTGTCAAAGGTTGGAGAGACGGAATCCCTTTAAAACGTGGCGGAACGACGGAGGATGTTGCCAATGCCTGTCTTTTCTTTGCTTCGGATATGAGTGCTTACGTAACTGGACAAGTCATGAATGTGTGCGGCGGAATGCTTACTTAATAATTTAATGATTTGATGATTGAAAGATTTAAAGATTGTTGAAATTTTTTAATCTTTTAATCTTTTAATATTTCAATCAAAAGAATAAATGGACACAAACACAATGCTATTACTATTGCTTTCTTTATTAATAGCAATTGGTTTGTCTTATTTTTACTATTTTTACAAAGCCAAAACCAAGTCAAATGTGACCTTGCTTTTGGCTTTTTTACGTTTTTTTACGCTTTTTGGATTATTAGTTTTGCTTATAAATCCTATAATTACTCGGAGTTCACTTGAAATTGTAAAAACACCCTTGGCTTTAATAGTTGATAATTCGAGTTCTATTCCTTTTTTGAAGGCCAAAGAAAAAGCGACTTCAATTTATCAAAAAATAGCTTCAAATGCTGCCATTCAAGATAAATTTGAAGTACAATCCTATCGTTTTGACACCGAATTAGAAGCCACAGATCAATTTGATTATAAAGGAATACAAACCAATCTTGATGCCGTTGCCAAAAGTTTAAAAAGCTTGTATAAAAATACAGTATTCCCAACAATACTACTTACGGATGGGAATCAAACTTCCGGAAATGATTATGTTTTTGGGTTTGAAACCACCAATAAAATATATCCCATAATTTTGGGTGATACGACTCAATTTTTGGATTTAAAAATCAGCCAATTAAACGTCAATAAATACGCTTTTCATAAAAATAAATTTCCGGTAGAAGTCTTCTTGAACTATTCTGGTACTAAATCAATCACAGCTGATTTTAGTATTTCACAAGGAAATTCGGTGGTAAACAAACAGCGTATTTCTTTTTTGCCTGCTACAAAAACGGCAACTGTAAACGTGCTATTGCCTGCTAATACAATTGGTTTGAATCTTTTTAAAGCCTCTATTACAAGCAGTCACAAAGAGAAAAACACCTTTAATAACACCAAGAATTTTGCCGTAGAAGTGCTGGATCAAAAAACAAATATTGCTTTAATTTCGGCTATAAATCACCCTGATATTAGTGCTTTGAAACGTGCCATAGTAACTAATGCGCAACGTAAAGTAACTATTAGTAAACCTCAAGATGTTAAAGCATTACAGGATTATTCTGTTTTGATTTTGTACCAACCAACGGCTACTTTCAAAACAGTTTTTGATGCCAATAAAACGGCAGGAATTAATACGTTTATCATCACGGGAAACAATACCGATTTTAATTTTTTGAACAACCAACAACCTTTTTTTAATTTTAGAATGAGTACTGAAAAGGAAGATTATGTAGCTCAATTTAATGAGCAATTTAATCTCTTTGCTACGGATAATATTGGTTTCGAAAATTTTCCGCCCTTGCAAAATCCCTACGGAACGATTACAGCTTCGGGGAATGTTTCGGTATTGCTTTCGTCAAAAATTAGAAACATGGTTACAGGAAATCCTTTGGTTGCTTTTGCAGAAAATCAAGGAAAACGTTCGGCTTTTTTGTTTGGCGAAAACACCTGGAAATGGCGTTTGCAAAGTCATATCGACCAGCAATCATTTGATAAATATGATGTTTTTATAGACAAAATGATGCAGTTTTTAGCTTCTAATGATGCAAAAAAAGCGTTGGTTGTGGATCACGAAAGTTTTTATAATGCAGGCGAAGCTATTGTCATTTCGGCACATTATTTCAATAAAAATTATGAGTTTGACGACAAAGCCCGTTTGACAATCGCCGTCACAAATACTAAAACCAAGCAAACTAAAAACTACGATTTACTAAAAGCAACCAATTCGTTTACGGTGAATTTAGATGGTTTTTCAGCCGGGAATTATGCGTTTTCGGTAAAGGAATTAAACTCAAAAACTACTTATTCTAGCCATTTTGAAATCCTTGATTTTTATATCGAAAAGCAATTTGTAAATCCTGATGTTGACAAACTTACGCAACTAGCAGCACAAACCAAAGGCGCAGTGTATTATCCAAATCAAGTAGATGCTCTTATCAAATCGCTTTTGGAAAACGAGGAATACAAAGCCATTCAAAAAAATAAAATAACCAAATCGCCTTTGATTGATTGGGTTTGGTTGCTTATTTTACTCGCAGGATTGCTTTCGACGGAATGGTTTATTCGAAAATACAATGGATTATTGTAGCGATTTTTAGGTACCCGAAATTTGATTTTAATAAAAAGTAACTCCAATTAAACTGCATCAAATGGTGTCAAAAAAAGCTAAATTAAACGACAAACCGTCCTTTCATGTGTTGCAAATTAGCGAAAAATCAAGAAAAATTGTCTTTTTTATACTCTTGCTACTTTGTTGTTCGGGTTGGATTACACCGCCATTAGCCTTGTTTTTAGGAGCAATTGTTGCTAACTTAACGGGACATCCGTATTTGCACCTCAATCACAAAGCCACCACTATTTTACTGCAAGTTTCGGTGGTAGGATTGGGTTTTGGGATGAATGTACACAGTGCTGTTTTGGCTGGGAAAGAAGGCTTTCTATTTACCATTATTTCAATAATAAGCACCTTGTTTTTAGGCTATTTTTTAGGGAAATGGATGGGAATTGACAAGAAAGTAGCACATCTAATTTCCTGTGGTACTGCAATTTGTGGCGGTAGCGCTATTGCTGCCATTGCTCCAGTAATCAAATCCGATGAGAAACAAACTTCGGTTGCGTTGGGGGTTATTTTTATATTGAATTCGGTGGCGTTGTTTTTATTTCCAGCTATTGGTCATCTTTTGAATTTATCTCAAAAACAATTTGGTTTTTGGTGCGCTATTGCCATTCATGACACGAGTTCCGTTGTTGGAGCTGCAAGTAAATATGGCATTGAGGCATTGCAAATTGCCACTACTGTCAAATTAGCTAGGGCTTTATGGATTATTCCTGTGGCGTTAGTTACCGCAGTTGTTTTTAAAAATAAATCGAACACCATAAAAATTCCGTATTTCATTGGGTTTTTCATTGTGGCAATGGTGCTCAATACCTACGTTCCGCAAACGGCACTTGTGGCTACTTATCTTGTTGCTGTTGCAAAAATTGGATTAACGGTTACTTTGTTTTTGATAGGAGCGGGATTGCATCGCACGGTTTTGTTTGCTGTAGGCTTAAAACCTTTGTTGCAAGGTGTTTTATTGTGGGCAAGTATTGCTATTGCTACGCTTTTGTTAGTATTGTATTTGATGTAGGGTGTTTTTTTAGTCCAAAAAAACACCGCAAATTTACCCTATTACAGCTCCTTTTTTGAGGTCATAAATAGGTAGAGTTGCGGTTTTTTTATAAAAAAAGATATTATATAAAAATCAAAATCAGCGTTAGAATAATACCGCCTAAAGCAAAATACATGCCTCGTTTGAAAATTTGAGTTTTGGGTAAAAACATCCAAAAAGAAGAAATTACAAAAAATAACAGCGATAATCCAAAGAAGACATTCAAGAAAAACAAAGGATCTTTGGTTGATGATTTGTGCAACTTTGTCATTTTTTCGAGTATAAATGGCAACTCTTTTGAAGTATATTGAGCAACACCCGTTTTTTTATTGAAGGTGCCTTGTTTGAAATAGCTAATTCCATTTTCTTCTTTTTCGATTTTAAGATCACGCAGGTGCAATGCTTTTCCTAAATCCTCAATTTTAAAATCTGGCGGTAGTGTTTTTTCGATTTGTCTTTCTGATTTTAAAAAATCGGATTCTCTAAAAATTAAGAGCAAGCCACTTATAGCATAAACAGCCATAATTCCTGCTAGAAAAAAACCTAGATAACGGTGGTAAATACGCATGTTGGTGTTGAGTTTGCTTTTTTTGGTCATAATAAATACAATGTTAAGGATGATTAATTGCAATTTTAGATGCTAAAAATAGGCAATGGTTTAATCCTATTCGATTTTTTTTACCTGTTTTTTAGCCATTATTACAAATTTGGTTTTTATGCAATACTAGCAATCGGTTTAGGAATTAAATTTTTTCCTTTTAAATACCTGAAATTGCAACCGAATATAATCGTATAATAAAGCTATTAAGAGAAAAATAACGGCTACAAATAGTGTTTTCATGGCTAGGAATCGGTACAGGAAACCCCCTAAAAAACAACCCATAAAAAAGAAGCTAATTATGGATAATCGCAAGTAAATACTAGTTTTTAATTTCTTGTTTTCGTCTGGTTTTTTGTAAAAAAATAATTGCGATAATTCGATTCCTAAATCAGTAAAAAGACCAGTTAGATGCGTTGTTCGAACGGTTGATTGAGAAATTTTTGTTACCAAAGCATTTTGAATTCCCATGGCAAATAACATCGAAAAACCTATTGTTCGTCCTTGGATTGTTTCGATATTTGATGCCGATCCCAACCAACCTACTCCAAACAAGACTAGAATTTCTAGCGCAATAGGAAGCACATGGGAGCGTTCTTGATTTTTTTCGGATACCATTTCGGATAAAAAATTAGACGTAAAAGCACCAGCTAAAAAGAAAAGTGTCAATACAAAAAAGGTTGTCGCCGCCATGTAATTGTTTTTCATCACCTCTTCGGCAAAATAGGCAAAATGCCCCGTCACATTTGTTGTTAACGTTTTTATAGCCAAAACTCCCGTGACATTTACCATTCCAGCTACGAATGACAAGACGGTTGCCAAGCGCATATTGTGGATAAAAGTTCTGTTTTTGCCTTGATGTCGGAACATTTTTATTTAATTTGTTAAATTAACATAATCTTAAAGCCGTTTTGACTGAATTATATTTAAAAAAAATACATTTGCAGTACAAAAAAATAAATATAATGAAAAATCTTAAATTGAAACCAGCAGCTACCGCTTTTTTAGTAATTGGTCTTGCTTTTTTTATTTTGTCATGGGGCATTTTTGGACATGAACACATCAATAAAGCAGCAGTTATGGCGCTTCCCAAGCCATTGCAAACTTTTTTTTACAATCATATCGATTTTATGACGCAGGAATCGACAGTTCCAGATTTGAGAAAATATACTTTGAAAGACAAATCCGAAAATCCTCGTCATTACATAGATATGGAAAATTTTGGAAATTTGGATTCTGTTCCGCATAATTTTGAAGATGTAAAGAAAAAATATGACGAGAAATTCTTGTCAAGCAATGGGATTTTACCTTGGTATATTCAAGAAGTAATGACCAAATTAACCAAGGCATTTAAAGAAAAACGCAAAACTGAAATCCTGTTTCTTGCAGGGGATTTGGGACATTATATTGGGGATGCGCACATGCCTCTGCACACCTCGGTGAATCATGACGGGCAATTAACGGATCAAAAAGGAATTCATTCCTTGTGGGAATCTCGTCTTCCAGAACTGTTTGGTAAAAATTATAATTTTCATACCGAGGAGGCGCATTATATTCAGGATATTGACGCCACAACTTGGGCAATGATTGCTGATACACACCGCTTGGTAACACCGCTTTTAGAAGCAGATAAAGTATTAAGGACTTCGCAACCCGTGACCGCCATTTTTCAAATGGATGCAAAAGGAAACATTGCAAAAAATAAATTTAACGACATGATTTTCTCCGATGCGTATGCGACCCAACTGCATACGGCACTCAACGGAATGGTCGAAAATCAAATGCGAAAAGCCATTATTGCCACTTCTAGTTATTGGTACACGGCTTGGGTAAATGCGGGAAAACCCAATTTGGATGATTTAGATACTCGTGAATACACCAATCGCAACAAGAAAAGTTTAAAACAAGACCTTAAACTTTGGAATAAAGGAATTCTTTTTGGTCTTGAAAGTGAAAAAGATTTTTGATGCATTTAATAAATGCAAATTTTTGAATTTAGTCTAGTTTTTGCAAATTACCATTTTCGAAGTAAAACTTAATAAAAAAGCCTGTGAATATAGTCTCACAGGCTTTTTTTTGTTACTTTATTTTTTGGTATTTCTTTTTCTTCAATACATCCGAAGCCGTTTGATAATAGGAAATGGTTTCGTTTACTAAATCAGTTCTTTCTTTTGTTAAGGGAACTTGATCGTAATAAATTTGAAAATCTTTGGCTACTTTTTGGTTTGATTTTAGTGTTAATTGAAACTGCTTTACCTTTTGTTTTGGCGAAATAATAGTTAGAACGTTATCTTTTATTAATCCTAAATCTTGATATGTTGCAATTAAAGCTCTTGGTTTATAATCCGGTTGCAATACGTCCTGACCATAAAATTTACTTTGATAATTGAAGTGTAATAATCCAAATAAAGTAGGCATAATGTCTATTTGCGACATGACATTGGTATATGTTTTGGGTTCAATAAAACCAGGACTATATATCATGGCTGGAATGTGATATTTATCTACGGGAAGCTCTGTTTTTCCTGCACTAGAAGCACAATGATCAGCTAAAATTACAAAAACAGTATTGGCATACCAATTTTGTTTACTTGCCATAGCAAAGAATTTTCGCAACGCATAATCAGTATATTTTACACCACCATCTCGGGATTTAGCATCTCCAGGAATATCAATTGTGTTGTTAGGATAAGTAAAAGGACGATGATTACTCACTGTCATCCAATGATTAAAGAAGGGGTTCCCTGTTTTTGCTTCGGTATTCATAACGGTAATGGCTTTGTTGGCCATATCTTCGTCACAAACGCCCCAAACGTTAGCAAAAGTAACTTCTTCTGGAGTAAATGCTTTTTTATCTACAATTCCGTAACCATTTCCTGAAAAGAAATCTTCCATATTGTCAAAAAAAGCATCACCACCATAAAGGAATTTCACGTTGTAGCCTTTTTTAGCAAAAACACTTCCGGTTGAGAATTTGTTTTTATTATCTTTTCTTTTTACAACACTTTCGCCAGCAGTGGGAGGAAAGCACAATGTTACGGCTTCAAGACCACGAACCGTTCTATTTCCAACGGCATATAAATTGGTAAAAAGCAAACTTTTTGTTGCCAAACTATCTAAAAAGGGCGTGATATTTTGTTCGTTTCCATACATTTTCATAAAATCGGCACTGTAACTTTCTATCGTTATCAGCACCACATTTTTATGATTTTCTGCTGCGGTACTTTGAATGTTTCGAAGCGTGTTTTCGCCTGAAATAGTTGGAATTTGGTTTTTCAATAATGCATAAGCTTGTTTTTCGGGCATGGTTTTATAGAACTTAAAATAGTCCAATTCGCTATTTACAAAAGCCAAATAAAATTTATACATTCCATTGGATTGCAATTCATTAGAAAAAATATTTTGAGAATTTTCTTTGGTTGCCAAAAAAGGAATTGCAAATAAAGAAAGTCCCAATAAAGCCAAATAAATCCCAGAAATTTTTAATTTTTCTTCAAACGAAGGAATATTTTGGATGTAGTTTTTTGATTTTTTTACAATTAAAAAAGTAATCCCTGCAGCTACTACAAACAAGGCTGTAAATATTGGAATCACAGGATACGATTCCATGATGTTGCCAATAACTTCATTGGTATAAATTAGGTAATTAACGGCTATAAAGTTGTATTTTACGCCAAATTCGTTCCAAAAAAAGTATTCGCTAATTCCGTTTTGCAAAATCAAAACGGCGTACAGGAAAATCACAAAAGAGAACAACCAGAATCGAATTTGGTTTCGGTATTTGGGTAAAAAAAGCAATAAACCAAACAAAAGTGTTTTGATTCCTATAAAAATCATTCCAATTTTTGGCAAAGCACCACCATATTCATGAAGGATAGTATTTCCAAAAGCAACATACAAAAGCAATGCTACTAATACCCCAAAAATGATGTAACCATAAGGTTTAAAATATTTTGAATTGGATATAAAAATAAGATAGAGCCACAAAAAGAAACTCGCCACTACAAAAACAAAAAAGTCAGAAACCAATCCTAAAGTAAAAATTTTTAAGGAGTCTATAAATACAAAAGAAGCTTGGGTTATAGGATGAAAAATCAAAACGAGTCGCAAAACGAAGCTTACAATTAGGTAAAAAAGGGCTAGATTATAAAAAGGAGAAATTTTTTTGAGAAAAGACATAGCGTATATTTTTTTACAAAAATAAGTAATTTAAAGCATTCAAAATTTTTTAATTTTTGGTTCTAAAATGTATTTAAAGCCCATTTTTAACAGAGGTGAATAACATATTGAGACGGCTTGTATATTAGGTTTAATTCATTTTTTTAACCTATAAAATACATATTGTGTTTTTTTAACCGTTTATTTTTATCAAAATATGATTATTAAATGACAAAATAACATCATAATTATTGTTTTTATTGTTGAATTTTTGCAAGGAAGATTTCTTAATAGTTGAGAAACTTTAAACAACCAAACTTTATTTACTTATGAAAACAATTTCTTTTTTTTCCAAAAAAGTGCAAACTACAAGTGCTTTTTTTATTTTTTTTAGTTCCTTACTTTTTGTCAGTTGTGACCAATCCGATTCTGCTCCAACAACGGTTGCTGTAGTAAAAACAAAAACCTCGATTACTGCAAAAACGGCCTCCTCGATAGGTGCCATTGGTAACGGTGTAAACTTGCAACCGTCTTATTACAACAACGGTAATTGTGATTTAGGATGGACATTAATGAAGCAAAATGCAAACATCAAATCCGTACGGATAGAGGTAGAACCAGGTCAGGAAACCAATGCAAAACGTTGGATTTCGGAAGCAAAATCGAATGGTTTTCAAGTAATTGTAACTTACCATAAATCATCGGTTTTGGGTTCTGATAGTGCCGCTGAACTTTTGGCAGCTGGAACATGGTGGAAAAATAATTATAACTCATTAGGCGGTGGTTTTATTGTTAATTTAATGAACGAATGGGGAAGCCACAATATTACTGCTGCAGCATATGCAACAGCTTACAACGCCGCTATTGCTCAAGTTCGTACTGTTTATAGCGGGAGTATTATTATTGATATTCCGGGTTGGGGTCAAGAAACGGCGACTGCGGCTTGTGCTGTAAAAGGATGTGCCACAGGACAAACTAAAATAACGGATACTGGAATTATCCTTTCGGCTCACATTTATCCAGGTGCTTACAATCAAGCCAAAGGGCGTTATATGAATACTTCTGATTTAGATGATTTGGCTTCATCAGGAAGAGCTTGTATCTTGGGTGAGTTTGGTAGTATTGGTGGTTCAGGAGCGGATTGGTCAGGAATTGTTGACTATGCCAAAACCAAAGGTTGGACTATTATAGGTTGGGCTTGGGCAGGTGACGGAATAGGAATGAATATGATTTCGCCACAATTTCAAGCTTATGCGAGCGGAAGTCCAAAAACGTATACAAAAACGTCTTATTTCAATACGGTTTATAATAAATTGTAGATGTATCATTTGAATTAATTTTCGATAGTTCACTTTTATAGAACGCACGCTTGAAGAATTGAATTCTCTTTGCGTGCGTTTTTTTTAAATAATTCAATTCTTAAAGTTACCTTAAGAAATAATCTTGTCAAACCCTGAATTTGTATTTTATTCTAAATTTGCTTTTAATTTTATTTAATAATTAAAACCAAATTACAACTTAAGTTGGTATTCGTTACATTTGAATTTTAATACCCAATACATGCACATTTTAATAGTAGAAGACGAAGCTGGAATTATTCAATTTTTACAACAAGGTTTGGAAGAAGAAGGCTATGAAATAACAAGTGCAACTGATGGCTTAAAAGGATTTGAACTTCTTCAAAACACTAAATTTGACCTTATTTTATTGGACTGGATGCTGCCCAAAATGACTGGGTTAGCCTTGTGTAAAGCGATTCGATTAAAGGATAGTGAAACGCCAATTCTTTTTTTGACGGCCAAAGATACCCTTCAAGAAACCATCGAAGGATTGAAAGCAGGTGCCAATGATTATATCAAAAAACCGTTTAGTTTTGAAGAGCTTTTGGAACGTATAAAAATTCATTTTAGAAACCTAAAAGAGCCCGAAATAGTAACGCTTGGTGCCATAACAATCGATATTTTACAGCATCAAGTTTGGGTC
The DNA here is from genome assembly GCF_007097245.1 of Flavobacterium restrictum. Classification (GTDB taxonomy): domain Bacteria; phylum Bacteroidota; class Bacteroidia; order Flavobacteriales; family Flavobacteriaceae; genus Flavobacterium; species Flavobacterium restrictum. Next base: position 136,795 of record NZ_VJZT01000001.1, read on the forward strand.
AATGCACAAGAAATTAACCTAACGCAACGCGAGTTTCAATTACTCTTGTATTTAGTCAAAAACAAAGGCAAAGTATGTACCCGAACCCAAATTATTGAGGATGTTTGGGACATTCATTTTGATTATGACACAGGTGTAATCGATGTTTTTATAAATGCAATCCGCAAAAAACTGAATTTAAAAATCGAAGAAGATTACATCAAAACCATTCGTGGCGTAGGATATATTGCAAATGAGTAAAGCCCATGAAACCACTTTCTTTCAAAAATAGAATTGCTTTTTATTACATTATCACCACTGCATTATTGATTTTTGTAGTTTTCTTTGCGATTTATTCAATCGTTAAATTTAGCGTTTACGACCATATCAACAACGATATTCAGATTGAAGTAGACAAGCATTTGACCGAAATTGAAATCAAAAGCAACCACATCGGGCTCATACATAATGACGAATGGCGCGAAAGAGAGCACAATTCGGTTGCTGTAAATCCCGTTTTTGTTCAGTTTTATGATAAAAACGGTGCTATTGCCGAGAAATCTCCAAATCTAAAAATTCAGTCCCTAACGTTTCATTCTAAAATGAGAGACAATGAATTATTTGACACGCAATTAGTTCATAAATCCATTCGACAAATTCAAGTTCCTTTGTTTCAAGACGGAGCAAAAAAAGGCTATTTGCTTATTGCTATGTCTCTTGAAGATGCAACAATGGTACTTCATAATTTGTCTCGAATACTAATCATTGCGTATCCATTAATATTGTTAATTCTTTTTGTAATTGCTCGATTAATTGCGGGGAGAAGCATCAAACCCATTAGTGCGATAATCGCTACTTCAAATAGTATTACCAAGGACAATCTTACTTCTCGAATTCCGTTGCCACAAAATCAGGACGAGCTTTTTATACTTTCTCAAACCATAAATGAGTTATTGCACCGAATAGAAAGTACCATAGAACGCGAAAAACAGTTCACATCAGACGCTTCTCATGAGCTGCGAACGCCACTTACGGTTATCAAAGGAACGCTGGAAGTCTTGATTAGAAAGCCCAGAAATCAAGAAGAATATACCAATAAAATTACTTTTTGCATCTCCGAGGTAAATCGTTTGAATCATTTAGTAGATCAATTGCTCTTGTTGGCTCGATTTGAAAACCAAAAGCAAAGTTTAAAAATCGAAAAGCTCTTCTTGAACGGAATTATTTTGGACGCTATTTCTAGGCATTCGAATACTATTTTGACCAAGAAAATGCAAGTTATTACTAATTTTGAATCGGAATTTTACATCCAAAAAGATGATTATTTAGTGTCTATTATCATTGATAATTTGATTTCAAATGCGCTGAAATATTCCAAAGAAAATACCCCTTTAAACATTACTATTTCTCGGATAAAAGACAAAATCACTTGTCAAATTATCGATTCCGGCATAGGAATTCCGGCGGAAGATTTGGATAAAATTTTCGATCAATTTTACCGTTCAAAGCCCAATGAACACAACGAAATAAAAGGCATCGGTCTCGGATTGTCTATTGTAAAAAGGCTGTGTACTTTACTCCAAATTTCTCTTCATATTTCAAGTCAAGAAAACTTGGGAACGACTGTTGTTTTAAGGTTCTCATAAGCGTATCTTAAGGAGTTCTTAAGCAATAAAAAAGTTTTTCATTTTACTTTTGTTTCGAATAAAAAAAGTAAAAATGTTAGAAAAAATTATAGCTTTTAGTCTAAAAAACAAACTCATGGTATTGCTTTTTACGGGTATCGTTTTTGGTTTTGGTATCTTTTCGATAACCCAAATTTCTATTGGAGCCGTTCCTGATGTGACCAACAATCAGGTTCAAGTGATTACCACTTCTCGCAATCTTGCCACGCAGGATATCGAACAGTTTATTACCTATCCTGTTGAAATTGAAATGGCAAACTTACCCGGTGTCAAAGAGATTCGGTCGATTTCAAAGTTTGGTTTGTCTGTTGTAACCATTGTTTTTGAGGATGATTTAGGTACTTATTTGCCCCGACAATTAATTGCCGAAAAAATAAAAGCCGCCTCCGAAAAAATCCCTCAAGGTTTTGGCACGCCCGAAATGGGGCCCATTACCACAGGATTAGGCGAGATTTATCAATACACATTAGAGGTAAAACCGGCATTTAAAAATAATTATTCGGTTACGGATTTACGAACCATTCAGGATTGGGTCATCAAGCGACAATTGAGCGGTATCAAAGGCGTGGTTGAAATTAATACTTGGGGCGGTTACTTGAAACAATATGAAATTGCCATTATTCCCTCACGCTTGAAAGCCATGAATATCACGATGAGCGAGGTCTATACGGCTTTAGAAAAAAACAACAGTATTGCTGGCGGTGCATATATCGAAAAGACTAATCAAAGTTATTTTATTCGAGCCGAAGGCAAAGTAAAATCACTTCAAGATATCGAAAATTGTGTGGTCAAAAATACGAATGGTTTGCCTATTTATGTCAAAAATGTAGCCGAAGTTCGGTTTGGAAATGCCAACAGGTTTGGAGCCATTACAGGCAATGGCGAAGGCGAAAAGGTATTGGGACAAGTCATGATGCTCAAAGGGGGTAACTCCAAACAAGTGATTACGGATGTCAAAAATAGAGTAGCCGAAATTCAAAAAACACTCCCCGAAGGCGTCTACATCAACGGATTTCTGGAACGAAGCGAATTAGTAGGTAAAACCACTTTTACCGTTGCCGAAAATCTTATTTTGGGGTGTTTAATAGTAATTTTTGTAGTGCTTTTGTTGCTAGGCAATTGGCGTTCTGGATTGGTTGTCGCATCGATTATTCCGTTGTGTTTGCTGTTTGCTATTTCGTTGATGAACATTTTTGGCATTGACGCTAATTTAATGAGTTTAGGAGCCATAGATTTTGGAATTATCATTGATGGAGCCGTTATTATAGTGGAGTTTATAGCGTTTCAAATTGCACATAAATCCGTTCATTTAGCTTCTCTTTCTAAAGAAAATAGGCAGCAAGAAATCGACCAAATCACTTTTAAAAGTGCTTCAAAAATGATGAATTCGGCAGTTTTTGGGCAATTGATTATCTTGATTGTTTTCATCCCCATTTTGTCGTTGTCAGGCATTGAAGGCAAAATGTTTAAACCCATGGCAATGACTTTTAGTTTTGCTTTGGTGGGTGCTATGATTTTCTGTTTTACCTATGTTCCGGTGGTTTCCTCTTTGTTTTTGAAACCTAAAGAAGAAAATCCCAATTCGATTTCTAGCCGATTACTTCAAAAATTAAATGCGCTTTATTTGCCCGTAATTACTTGGGCGTTACGCAATACCAAAAGCGTTTTATACGGAGCCGCTGGATTATTAGTACTCGCAATGGTGGTATTTTCGACCATGGGCGGCGAATTTATCCCAACGCTCGACGAAGGAGATTTTGTTATTCAACCCGTGCTAAAAACGGGAACTTCATTGACCAAAACGATTGCTACAACGACCAAAATCGAGAAAATAATCCTGAAAAATTTCCCCGAAGTAGATCAAGTTGTCAGTAGGATAGGAGCTGCCGAAGTCCCAACAGATCCTATGTCAATGGAGGAAAGTGATATTATTGTGAAGCTAAAGCCAAAGGAGGAATGGGTTTCGGCTACTTCAAAAGATGCATTGGCGGATAAAATAAAAGCAGCAATCGAAGCCCAAATTCCCAATATGGATATTGAATTTACACAACCCATAGAAATGCGTTTCAACGAATTAATATCAGGAACACGATCGGATGTGGCGGTAAAAGTTTTTGGGGAGGATTTAGAAGTTTTGGCCAAAAAAGCCAAAGAAATCAAAATGGCAATTCAAAATGTGGCGGGTGCATCGGATATAATTATCGAAAAAACCGAAGGATTGCCACAAATGGCCGTGGTGTACGATCGGTCTAAAATTGCCCGATATGGTTTGAATATTACTGATTTGAACGAAACAATAGCCCTAGGTTTTGCAGGAAAAACGGTTGGAAATGTATTTGAGGGCGAAAAACGTTTCGACATGGTCATTCGATTAGACACCACCAATAGGAAGGATATTGATGATTTAAAAAACCTGTATGTAGCCACACCTACGGGACAACAAATTCCGTTGAGCGAACTCGCAAAAATTGAATATGCACAAGGCCCAGCCAAGATTTCACGGGACAATACCAATAGGAGGATTGTAGTAGGAATCAACGTTAGGAACCGGGATTTACAAAGTGTTGTTTTGGATATTCAAAAAATTGTGGATACCAAAATCAAGTTGCCAGCGGGGTATTATGTGAAATATGGTGGTCAATTTGAGAATCTTCAAAGTGCCAAAGCCCGTTTGGCTATTGCAGTTCCTATTGCTTTATTTTTGATTTTTGTGCTGTTGTATTTTGCTTTTGGCACTGTAAAAGAAGCGTTAATGGTGTATTCGGCAATTCCACTTTCGGCGGTTGGTGGCGTTTTATTCCTGTGGATTCGCAATTTGCCCTTTAGCATTTCGGCTGGAGTGGGATTTATTGCCCTTTTTGGCATTGCCGTATTAAACGGAATTGTATTGATTGAACACTTCAAAGAATTAAAACACAACGGAATGAAAAATATAGACGAGTTGATTTTGAAAGGAACAACGGATCGTTTGCGACCCGTATTATTAACGGCAGCCGCCGCAGCATTGGGATTTTTGCCCATGGCTATTTCTTCATCGGCGGGAGCAGAGGTACAACGCCCGCTGGCAACCGTTGTGATTGGTGGATTGTTTACGGCAACATTATTAACCATGCTGGTTTTGCCCATTTTATATAAAGTTTTCGACCAAAAAGCATTCAAAAAGCCAAAATTCAAGATCCATCAAAAAAGTACTTATTTGATGCTGCTTTTATTGTTTTCGAGCCTCACTTTTGCTCAAAAAAACAATACCGAATTATCCGATTTAATCGCAAAAGCGACCACTAATAATAAGGGATTAAAAGTCGCTCAATTGCAGGTTAATAAAGCTGAAGCCTCCATAAAAGCGGCTTATACGTTTGACAAAACCAATGTGTATTACAGCTACGATCAAAATAATTTGGCTCTAAATAATCAACCGCTAAAGGTATTTGGGGTGCAACAACGCTTTTTGTTCCCAACTGTTTATGCCGCACAAAAAAAGGTGTTTACAGCGGATTTTGAGCGAGAAAAAGGAAGCTTTGAATTGCAAAAAAACAAGTTGGCTTCTGGAGTTTCATCCGTGTATTATCATATTGTTTATTTGCAAAACAAGGAAAAAACATACCATTATTTAGACAGTTTGTATCAAAATTTTTCTAAAGCAAGTGCTCGCAAATTTGAATTAGGCGAAAGTAATTATTTAGAAAAAATCACCGCCGAAGCCAAGTTTAGAAAAATTAGAACAACGCTTTTGCAAATCGATACCGATAAAAAGCAACAGTACGAAATGCTCCAACAATTGGTACAAAACGATAACGAACTTACCATTAAATCCAATACAATTACGCCTTTAGTGTCTTTAATGGATACTACAAGTTTAGCAATTCATAAAGCCTATTTAGAGCGTGTTACTAGTAATTATAAAAGTCAATTAAGTTTGCAAAAACAACAATGGTTGCCGGATATTAATTTGGATTATTTTCAAGGAAAAAACAACGGTTTATCACAATCGCTATATGGTTTTCAGATAGGATTGGCAGTACCACTTTTGTTTTCGGGAACGGTTTCTAAAACTAAAGTTGCCCAACTGGAATTACAAAGTTGGGAGCAACAAAAAGCGCAAGAAGAACAAAAAATAACCCAATACCGAAATCAAAAAACCGCAGAATTAGCCAAATACGAGGAAGCAATAAAGTACTACAATGAATTTGGAAAAAAAGTAGCTGCCGAAATCATTAAAGTTGGGAGTAGAAGTTACCAGCAAGGCGAGATTGATTTTTTTCAATACATTCAAAGTTTAGAGAACGCAACGACCATTCAGGTGGAGTATTTGGAAGCTGTTTTGCAATACAATACCACCCAATTGGATCTTCAATACCTTAATTTTTAACACTACAAAACATGAAAAAAATCATTTATACCTTTGCTCTCGCTTCTTTATTTTTAGCTTGCAAAGACGTAAAAGCCGACAAAATAAGTACCAATGATTCCAGTATAATCAAAGTCACAACCGCACAATTCAAATCATTGGGAATGAAAACGCGAAATCCTATTGATTACGATTTTGATGTAGTTGTAAAAGCGTCTGGACGAATTGACGTTCCGCCAGAGAACAAAGCAAAAGTAACTGCTTTTTTAGGCGGATATGTCAAAAAAACAACTTTGCTAATAGGCGATAAAGTGACCAAGGGACAAGCATTGCTTACACTAGAAAGTACGGATTATCTGGATATTCAAAAAGAGTATTTGGATGTGGCAGAGCAAATTACCTTTTTGAAATCAGAATTTGAAAGACAAAAAACCTTGTATGACGAGAAAATTACTTCACAAAAAAACTACCTAAAAGCCGAAAGCGAATACCGCCGTGCCAAAGGAATGTATCAAAGTTTGCGTGCAAAATTGCAACTAGTAAACATCAATCCCGCCCAAGTCGAAAAAGGAAAACTAACAACGGTTGTGACCATTTATGCGCCCATTTCGGGTTCGGTTTCGGTGATGAATGCCGAAGTGGGAATGCTTATTTCGCCGACCGATGTCATGCTAGAAATTGTAAATAATGCCGATTTACACGTAGAATTATCTGTTTTTGAGAAAGATATTTTGCAAATAAAAGAAGGACAAAAAATCAAGTTTAAAGTCCCAGAAGCTTCAAGCGAATTATTTGATGCCGAAGTGCATTTGGTTGGAAAAACCATCGAAGGAAATGATAGAACAATCAATGTGCACGGACATTTAGATGCCAATGTAACCCAACGGTTACTCTCGGGAATGTTTGTTGAAGCCAGTATTATTGTAAATTCCAAAAAAGGAATGGCAGTTCCAACAGAAGCTGTATTGACAGAAAATAATAAAAGTTTTGTATTAGTATTGGATACCGCAAAAAATGGATTCACTTTCAAAAAAGTTGCCGTATCTTTAGGGATAAAATCAGAAAAATTCGTGGAGATGTTACCCAATAAAAGCATCAATAAGAAATCAGTAATTTTGACAAAAGGTGTATTTGACATCGCCAATTAAAAAAAAATAATTTATAAAGAATGGATCATAAAGAAGCACATTTAAAAAGTTCCGCCTTCATCTCTGATATCGTAATTGGAATGAGTGACGGCTTAACAGTACCCTTTGCACTTGCAGCCGGCATCAGTGCGGTGATAGGAAGTACTAATCAAATGGTACTCACGGCAGGAGTTGCCGAGATTGTGGCGGGAAGTATTGCTATGAGTTTGGGTGGGTATCTAGCCGGAAAAACCGAGCAAGAGCATTACGAAAACGAACTCAAACGCGAATACGAAGAAGTAGAAAACCTCCCCGAAAAAGAAATGGAAGAAGTGAGAGAAGTTTTTGCCGAATATGGAATTGATGAAGCGGGGCAAACACTTTTGGCAAACCAATTGGCAAAAGACAAGGATAAATGGGTTCATTTTATGATGAAATTCGAATTGGGTTTAGAGGAACCACATGCTGCCAGAGCTAGAAATTCGGCATTAACGATTGGTTCATCCTATTTTATTGGCGGATTATTGCCTTTGACCGCTTATTTTTTTACGAATACTCCAAAAGAAGGATTGGTGCTTTCGGCAGTAATCACAACGCTTTGTTTGTTTACTTTTGGTTATTTCAAAAGTAAAATGACAGGGCAACCTCCTATTTTTGGTGCTTTGAAAGTAACTTCAATAGGACTTCTTGCCGCCGCCGCTGCTTATTTTGTAGCCATTGGATTCGATACATTTTTTCATTAGAATTATTAAATACTACCATATAAATTTTAAAACAAACAACCATGAACGACGCACATTTACACTTGATTGTGAACCATTTTCCAATTATTGGAACCATTTTTGGATTCGGAATACTACTACTAGGATTGATTTTGGGTAATACTACCTTGAAAAATACAGCTTACGGCATTTTTATACTTGCCGCTCTTTTTGGTTTGGCAAGTATGGCTACGGGCGATGGTGCCGAGGAAATCGTTGCAGATATGCCTGGCATTGGCAAACAAATCATTCACGAACATGAGGAAATTGCCGAAAAATTAGCCTTGCTGTTAGATGTTTTGGGAGTGGTTTCGATTCTAGGATTGTTTTTGAATTATAAAAAACAGGCTAAAGCCAAATTGGTTTCCTATCTAGTACTTGTAATTGCGTGTGTCGCCGTTTTTGTAGCGCAACAAGTGGGTACTTCAGGTGGAGAAATTCGCCATTCCGAAATTAGACCCAATGCCACCGCAGCTCCAGCTCCTGCAGGAACTGAATCTACTACTAGTGAAGACAAAGATTAGTAAAAATTATTGTTTAATAAAAAATGCCTCCAAGTTTAGAGGCATTTTTTGTGTCAATTAAAAAGTAAAATAACTCTTTAACTCGCAAACAATAAAATCAGCAATTGCGCTATAAATATACGGGCAATGGTGACCAATGGATACACTGTAGCATAGGATTGATTGGGAATTTCGGAATCTAAATATTTAGTGCTAAAAGCCAATGCGGCTGGATCAGTATAGGCACCACTCATAATTCCTACCAATTGGTAAAAGTTAAGTTTGAAGACAAAACGACCCAATAATACCATGATTATGAGCGGAATAAAGGTAATGTAACAGCCGTAATAAATCCAAAGCCAACCATTGAATTTGATGAAATTATCATAAAATGCAGCTCCCGCATGAATACCAACAGCAGCAAAAAACAAACAAATTCCTAGGTCTTTCATAAAGTGAATTGCTCCATTATTGATATAGGAGTGGATTGCTCCAACACCGCCATACCTACTAATAAATAATGCTGTAAGTAGTGGCCCTGCTGCAAATCCTAATTTTAAAGGAACGGGCAATGAGGGAATAAAAATAGGAATTGATCCAATGATTATTCCAATGATTAATCCACCAAAGAGCGATAAAAAATCAGGTTCTAATAAGTTTTTTTCGGAGTTGCCAATTATTTTTTCTATTTCGCAAATGGCTTCTTTATTGCCTACAATCAATAATTTGTCACCATAAAAAAGTTCTAATGACGGTTGTGCCAATAGCTCTAGTCCAGAACGAACGACTCGAGTCACTTTTAAATCGAATTTGTTGTGCAAATCCAATTCGGCTAGTGTTTTGTGTGTGGCTTTTTTATTGGTTACAAAAATAAATCTTGCCACAACATCACTTTCGGATTCGATAAATAAATCGGTTGAAATTTTTCCAACAACGGCTATAAAACGAGTTACATCTTTTTGATTCCCAACTACCATAACAACATCTTTATCGTGGATTTTGGTGTCCAATGAGGGAGAGTAAACCACTTTGGAACCACTATTTTTAAGTCTCGAAATAATGATGTTATGACTATCCAACTCTTTAAAAATTTGGTAAATACTTTTTCCTAATAATTCGGGATTGGTAATTCGGCATTTTTCGTGAATGATTTTGTTTTCAGTGTCAAGCGATTTTTTTTGGAGTGAAAGACTTTCTTTTGCTAAATCAATTTTGAATATTGATTTAGATAAAATTATTGTGGTAATAATTCCAAAAACACCCAGCGGATACGTGATGGCATACGCAATAGTGGGGTCGCTAAAAACTTTGGTTGGAAACTGATTTTGGATTTCTTGCAACGTTGCTTTTGCCGCACCTAAACCCGGCGTATTGGTAACAGATCCGGACATTAACCCAACGGCATTTTCGATATCAATTTTGGTAATTATATGAATGCCATACGTTATCAATCCGCCTAAAACCACCGCTCCTACGGCCAAGAGATTAAACAGTAAGCCGTCTTTTTTGAAGGATGAAAAGAATGAAGGCCCCACTTGAATTCCAATTCCATACACAAATAGAATGAGACCAAAATCGCGAACAAATACCAATATACTTTCGTCCATTCGATAGCCATAATGACCTAGAAACAAACCTACAAACATCACCGCCGAAACCCCAAGAGATACATTTCCTATTCGGATTCGACCCACAAAAAAACCAACGCTAATGGCAATTAACAAAACTATCAAGGATTGAGTAATGTCAGGTTCACTAGCAGGAAAAAACAACGTGTTAAACCAGTCAAACATAATATTAAAATTTTAGAGTTTAATTATACAACAAATTACTTGTTATTATTTTTACCTTTATATGATATAAATCAGCTTTTACGCAGTAATGTAAATGTAATACCAATACTGTTTATAAAATAAGTAACAATCATCGTGTGATGTCGTGTTTTAAAAATTTGACAAAATGGAGTAATAGATTGATTTTGAACTATTATTCACAATATTGCTTCTTTTGACTTTACGACATTAAAACTTTCGACTTACTTAGTTCAAAGATGCGAAGTTATTTTTTCAAGATAATGAAAAAAATTATTGCTTAGCCTTCGCTACGGAATTTTTTTTTGAGGAAGTATTGGATAAAAAGAACGAGTAGATTGGACTATTTTATAAGCAGTATTGGTATAATTTATTAAGAGCAGTTAAATATCTTTTTTTTGAAAACCTCGGGAACCCCTGTCAAACACGAAAACGTTTGCGTGATTTTTTTTGGAACATGATAAAAATCAGTTTTTTTTAGCAGTAACCAACCTACATTTGAATAGAAATTAACAGTATCAATTTATAAAAACTAGAAATAATGAAAAACATTAAAATTATTCAGGAATTACACAATCTAGGGATAACAGGCTATCACGAAGTGTCTTACAATCCCACTTATGAAGAATTGTATCAAGCCGAAGTATCTCATAAACGCAAAGGATACGAAAAAGGAGCTTTGACTGATACGGGTGCTGTAGCGGTAAAAACGGGTGTTTTTACTGGACGTTCTCCAAAGGATCGATACATTGTAAAAGACGATATTTCAAAAGATACCATTTATTGGGATGATAAAGTTAATTTTCCAACGACAATTGGGATTTGGAATGATTTAAAGGCATTGGTATTGCGACAACTTTCTACCTCTCCTAAACTGTATGTTGTAGATGCTTTTTGTGGCACCAATGCCGATACGCGGTTGAAAGTTCGTTTTGTAATGGAAGTGGCCTGGCAAGCCCATTTTGTGACCAATATGTTTATTAGACCTTCTATATATGAGTTGGAAAATTTTGGCGAACCTGATTTTATTGTCATGAATGGTTCCAAAACCACCAATCCAAACTGGAAAGAACAAGGTCTAAATTCCGAAAACTTTGTCCTGTTTAATCTTACCGAGAAAGTCCAAATTATAGGCGGGACTTGGTATGGTGGCGAAATGAAAAAAGGAATGTTCTCGATGATGAATTATTACTTACCACTCAAAGGAATGGCTTCTATGCACTGCTCCGCAAATGTGGGCGAAAAAGGAGATGTTGCCGTGTTTTTTGGACTTTCAGGAACAGGAAAAACCACACTTTCTGCAGATCCAAAACGCTATTTGATTGGAGATGACGAGCACGGATGGGATAACAATGGCGTGTTCAATTACGAAGGCGGCTGTTATGCCAAAGTGATTGATTTGACCGAAGAAAACGAACCAGACATTTGGAGAGCCATAAAAAGAGATGCTTTGCTCGAAAATGTAATCGTTGACGAATATGGCGAAATTGATTATTACGACCACAGTATTACCGAAAATTCAAGAGTTTCGTATCCAATTTATAACATTAACAAAATTGTATTGCCATCAAAAGCGGGGCATGCTAGTAAAATAATCTATCTTTCTGCCGATGCTTTTGGCGTTTTGCCTCCCGTATCTATTTTGGACGAAGACCAAGCGCAATACCATTTTCTTTGTGGATATACTTCTAAATTAGCTGGAACCGAAAGAGGAATAACCGAACCAGAACCTTCCTTTTCTCCTGCTTTTGGCGAAGCTTTCTTGACTTTGCACCCAACAATGTATTCTAAAACGTTGATTGGAAAAATGAAAGAACATGGCGCTAAAGCCTACTTGGTAAACACAGGATGGAACGGTACTGGAAAAAGAATTTCGCTCAAAAACACAAGAGCAATCATTGATGCAATCATTAGCAGTGAAATTGATACGGTTGCCACCACCACAATTCCGTTCTTGAATTTAACAATTCCAACCCAATTGGATAAAGTGAGTGAAGGAATTTTGGATCCTAGAGACACGTATAAAGACGGTGCCGAATGGGAACGCAAAGCCAAAGATTTATCTGCTCGATACATCAAAAACTTCCAACAATACACCAATACCGAGGAAGGAAAAAGACTTGTGTCAGCTGGACCATCACTAGAAGCTGTTTTAGTGTAATCAATTTTATAGATTGAAGAAACCCGTAAATAGTATTTAGTAGTATTTACGGTTTTTTTGTCTACAATGATTTTAACAATTTTATCACAATAAGTTAAAATAAAAATTGGTTTGTAAGCCTATTATCTTTTATATTTGCAATCAGAAATCAAATAGATTTCCAAAACAAAAAATATCTTATGTTATTAATTCAATCACATCACCATCATTTTCAAGATTGCTCTCAAGCGATGTGTTAATGGTATGGATGTAAATAATCATATTTCAAAAACCCGTTTGAGTACATCAAGCGGGTTTTTTTATACCTAAAATTTGTACTCAAACCCAAAACTAAAAACAACAACAAACAAAACTAAAAAAATGAGTACATTAAAAATTGCCATTCAAAAATCAGGACGTTTAAACGAAGAAAGTATCCAAATCCTTAAAGACGCAGGCATTTCTATCGATAACGGAATTGACCAATTAAAGGCCGAAGCGTCTAACTTTCCATTGGAAGTTTTGTATTTGCGAAACTCTGATATTCCGCAATATTTGATTGATGGCGTGGTCGATATTGCCATCGTTGGCGATAATTTATTAGTCGAAAAAGGGAAAAACATTGAAGTCATTCAAAAATTAGGTTTTTCTAAATGCAAAGTATCCGTGGCTGTCCCAAAAGCATTTAATTACACATCGGTAAATGATCTCGAAGGCATGCGAATTGCCACTTCGTATCCCAATACGGTACTTGATTTTTTTAATTCCAAAGGCGTAACAGTCGACATTCACCAAATATCAGGTTCGGTAGAAATTGCACCAAACATAGGTCTTGCTGATGCTATTGTGGATATTGTTTCGAGCGGAAGCACGTTGTTCAAAAACAATTTGAAAGAAGTAGAAGTGATTTTCAAAAGTGAAGCCGTTTTAGCCGTTTCTCCAAAAGTAAGCCCAGAATCTCAAAAAATAATCGATACGCTAAAATTCCGAATCGAATCGGTTTTAAGAGCGAGAAAGTCCAAATACATTTTGATGAACGTTCCCAACGACAAAGTCGAAGCAGTTGGACAAATTCTTCCCGTATTGCGCAGTTTAACCGTTTTGCCCTTGGCGCAGGAAGGATGGAGCAGCGTTCACTCGGTAATTGACAAAGACACTTTTTGGGAAGTAATCGACCAACTCAAAGAAGCGGGAGCCGAGGGAATTCTAGTTTGCCCAATCGAGAAAATGGTTTTGTAAATCCTTTGGCTAATAGCTTTTGGCTGTTGGCAAAGATTCCTGTAATCAAGCTAAAAGCCAAAAGCTATTAGCTAAAAGCTAAAAAAAATGAACAAAATATTCAATCCAAAACCCGAAACATGGTCGGCTATTTTAGAAAGACCAACTAAAACTGTTGATGATATTGAAGCCACAGTAAAAGAAATTTTTAAGGAAGTTCAAAAGAAGGGCGATGATGCGGTTGCCAAATATACATCTTTTTTTGACGGTGCCACATTCGAAAATATACAAGTTTCAAAATCCGAAATAGAAGAAGCAATTGCAACCATTTCTGATGAATTGAAAAGTGCAATTCAACTAGCAAAATCGAATATAGAAAAATTTCACTCGGCACAAAAAACGGATAAAGTTGTTGTAGAAACTACCGAAGGCGTCTATTGTTGGCAAGAAAAACGTCCGATTCAAAAAATTGGTTTGTACATTCCAGGAGGAACCGCGCCTTTGTTTTCAACGGTTTTGATGTTGGCTGTTCCTGCAACTATTGCAGGTTGCAACGAAATTGTGTTGTGTTCACCACCCGATAAAAAAGGAAATATAAATCCTGCGATTTTATATGCTGCGGATTTATGTGGTGTAACCAAAATCTTGAAAGTGGGCGGAATTCAAGCCATTGCAGGAATGACTTTTGGTACCAAATCAATACCAAAAGTGTATAAAATTTTTGGACCAGGAAACCAATTTGTAACGGTGGCAAAACAATTGGCGACACAATTTGGAGTGGCTATCGATATGCCAGCTGGCCCATCGGAATTGTTGATTGTAGCTGATGATACGGCTGTTCCGGCTTTTATCGCTTCGGATTTGTTGTCGCAAGCAGAACACGGAACAGACAGTCAGGTGATTTTGGTTTCGACTTCATTGGAATTAATTGATAAAGTAGAGGAGGAAGTTCAAAAACAATTAGATGTTTTGCCAAGAAAAGCCATCGCCGAAAAAGCGATTGCCAATTCGAAATTGATTTTTGTCGAAAATGACGAAACTGCTTTGGAATTAATTGACGAATATGGACCAGAACACTTTATTATTTGTACCAAAGACGAAGATTTTTATGTCAATAATATTGGTAATGCAGGTTCGGTTTTTATTGGAAATTATACGCCAGAAAGTGCCGGAGATTATGCTTCAGGAACGAATCATACTTTGCCAACTAACGGATATGCAAAGAATTACAGCGGTGTAAATCTGGATAGTTTTACCAAATCGATGACTTTTCAAAAAATATCTGAAAGTGGTATTCAAAACATTGGTAAAGCAATAGAAATTATGGCAGAAGCCGAAGGATTGCAGGCGCATAAAAATGCAGTAACATTACGTTTGGAATCCTGCAAGGTTTCTAAAACCTTGTAGGTATTTATAATAATCACACCTACAAGGTTTCTAAAACCTTGTAGGAGTAAAATTGAATAAAAATGAATTTCGATATAAATAATTTAACTAGAGAAAACGTTAAGTCGATGAAACCTTATTCTTCGGCACGTGACGAATTTGAGGATTTCGACACAGCAGATATGATTTTTTTGGATGCCAATGAAAATCCGTTTCAAAATGGCGTAAATCGGTATCCTGATCCGCAACAAAGCAGTGTGAAAGCGGTTTTAGCGAAAGAAAAAAACGTAAACACCAATCAAATTTTATTAGGAAACGGAAGTGACGAAGTATTAGATTTAATTTTCAGGGCTTTTTGTGAACCAAAAGTAGATAATATTATTTCATTACCACCAACCTACGGAATGTATGGCGTTTTGGCTAATATTAATGCTGTTGAAAATCGAGAAGTATTGCTTTCTGAAGATTTTCAGCCACAAGTCGAAAAGATTTTAGAAGCAGTTGACAAAAACACCAAAATTATCTTCCTATGTTCACCAAATAATCCAACGGCGAATTCATTTTCGGATGAAAGCGTGGTTGAATTATTGGAGAATTTCAAAGGTTTAGTTGTGATTGACGAAGCCTATATCGACTTTTCAGAAAAGGAAAGTTGGTTGGCTAAAATAAACAAATATCCAAATTTGATTATCACACAAACGCTTTCCAAAGCGTATGGCTTGGCGGGAATTCGATTGGGAATTTGTTATGGTTCTGTAGCGGTGATTTCGGTTTTAAACAAAATAAAACCTCCCTACAACGTGAACGAATTGACGCAATTGAGAGCTTTGGAAAGATTGAGTGATCCAAGTAAAATAAAAGCTGAAATAGCATCGATTATTGAACAAAGAGAACAATTACTTAAAGTATTGGTTGACGTAAAATTTGTCGAAAAAGTCTATCCAACAGAAGCCAATTTCATCTTGATAAAAGTGGATGACGCTAATAAAAGATACGATGAATTAATTAAGAAAGGAATTGTAATTCGTAACAGAACGACACAACCTTTATGTGAAAACACCTTGCGTTTGACTATTGGAACCGAGGTTGAAAATAAAAAATTAATGGAGGCATTAAAAGCTTAACTTTTGTACCTGACAGTTTTTAAAAACTATTAGGATACATTATAAAAACATACTGTATGAGGACAATCATTTATTTTGGATTATTTTTTCTTTCTTGTTTATCGGCTATTGGACAAATTAATATTAATGAATTGGAAAGAGTTAATGGACTTTGGTCAAAAAAAGGTGATACGATAACTTTTACAGGTAAATTTGAAGAAAAGTTTGATGATGGTAAGATTAAAGGAACAGGTAATTTAATTAACGGAAAACTTGATGATTTGAGAATTCAATATTACCAAAACGGCAATATAATGTCACAAAAATATTATAAGAATGCTTATCCACATGGTCATTCAAAAGAATTTTATGAAAATGGAACTTTAAAACAGGAAGGTAATTTTGTAGACAATAAAGAAAACGGAACATGGATTGTATATTATCAAAGTGGGATTAAACGGGTAGAATTGAATTTTGATAATGGAGTTCAAACTGGTCCTTATTTTGAATTTGATTATCAAGGAAATTTAACAAGACAATTTTATTTTCGAAATGGGAAAGCCGAATATTCTGATGAGTTTATGGAGTTAGTCAATAAAGCAGCTGAAATGACTGGTCGATTCGTATCTAAAGAAGCAATTCCTTTATATGACAAGGCCATAGAATTAAATCCAACTGTAGCTCAAATATTTTTTAATAGAGGAACAGCTTATAGTAATAGTTTAGACTTTGAGAAAGCTATTAGCGATTATGATAGAGCAATAGAGTTAAATCCAAATTATATGGAAGCATATGCTAATCGAGGTAATGCTAAAATTAATACACATACTTCAAAAGGTAATTTAGAACCAACAAATGAACAAACAATAAGTGCTTGTGAGGATTTTTATAAAGCACTTGAACTTGGAGATAAAACAATAGATACATCTGATATGATATATTTATACTGTAAAAAGAATAGAAACAAAAAAAAGAATAAATAATTATTTACTAACAGCAATTAGAATTTGGTTTCGGTCATAAACTGAAACTTGATTTTGTATTTAAAATCCAGTCTTAAATCGAAATTTAGACGTACTTTTTTACCAACCCTTTTGTGGCTATAGACTTTAGCTCTGAAAATAAAATAATAAAATGAAAAAAATACTTTTTATAGACCGTGACGGAACAATGGTTTTGGAACCAAATGATTATCAATTGGACAGTTTTGAAAAATTAGAATTTTACCCAAAAGCCTTTCAATATCTGGGAAAAATTGCTGCCGAATTGGATTTTGAATTGGTGATGGTTACCAATCAAGATGGTTTGGGAACCGATTCACATCCAGAAGCCAACTTTTGGCCCGTGCATAATTTGGTGATGAAAGCTTTCGAAAATGAAGGCGTTGTTTTTAGTGATGTTCTGATTGACAAAACATTTCCTCACGAAAATGTCCCAACTCGCAAGCCAGGAACAGCAATGTTGACCAAATTCATTAATAATCCCGAATACGATTTAGAAAATTCATTCGTAATCGGTGACAGAATAACCGATGTGGAATTGGCTAAAAACTTGGGTTCAAAAGCCATTTTTATCAGCAATGACGAAAAATTGGGAAGTGACGAAATTTCGTCAAAAAGACACGAATTGGACAATGTTATTGCTTTGCAAACTACGGATTGGAAAACCATTTATGAGTTTTTGAAATTAGAAGAACGTACAGCTTCTATCACTAGAAAAACGAATGAAACCGATATTTATATCAACTTAAACCTTGATGGAACTGGAAAAAGTAAAATCGAAACAGGAATTGCTTTTTTCGACCACATGCTCGATCAAATCGCCCGTCACGGACAAATGGACTTGGAGATTTTGGTAAAAGGCGATTTAGAAGTCGATGAACACCACACAATCGAAGACACTGCAATTGCTTTGGGAGAAGTTTTCGCCAAAGCATTAGGAAACAAATTAGGAATTGAAAGATATGGTTTTTGTTTGCCAATGGACGATTGTTTGTCACAAGTAGCAATTGATTTTGGTGGTAGAAACTGGTTGGTTTGGGAAACCGAATTCAAACGCGAAATGGTGGGTAAAATGCCAACAGAAATGTTCTATCATTTCTTCAAATCTTTTTCGGATGGAGCAAAAGCCAACATCAACATCAAAGCCGAAGGAACCAACGAACACCACAAAATCGAGGCTATTTTCAAGGCTTTCGCCAAAGCAATAAAAGTTGCCGTAAAACGTGATCCAGAGAAAATGATTTTGCCGAGTACAAAAGGAATGTTGTAAAGGGCTTTTAGCTATTGGCAATTAGCCAAAAGCCAAAAGCCAAAAGCCAAGAATAAAATGAAAATTGTTATCATAAATTACGGAGCAGGAAACATTCAAAGCATTATGTTTGCCATCGAAAGATTAGGATATAAAGCCGTTTTGAGCAATAATCCTGACGAAATAAAAGCAGCGAATAAAGTGATTTTTCCAGGAGTGGGAGAAGCAAGTTATGCTATGAAAATGCTAAAAGAAAGCGGTTTAGACGCATTGATTCCAACGCTTACGCAACCTGTTTTTGGAATTTGTTTGGGAATGCAATTGATGTGCAATTCTTCGGAAGAAGGAAACACAAAAGGATTGGGAATTTTTGATGTAAATGTTGTCAAGTTTTCTACAAAAGTAAAAGTGCCACAAATGGGCTGGAACAACATTTATAACTTGAAATCGGAACTTTTCAAAGGAATTGCCGAGAACGAATATATGTATTTGGTGCATAGTTTTTATGCGCCACTTTGTGCTGAAACCATTGCTACAACTAATTACGAATTGGCATATTCATCGGCATTGGAAAAGGATAATTTCTACGGAACGCAATTTCACCCCGAAAAAAGTGGGGATGTTGGAGAACAAATTCTTGGGAATTTTTTAAAATTATAAATTAAGTTGAGAACTTTAAGACTTTCGACTTTCAAACTTTAAGACTTATATAAATGAGAATAATACCCGCAATAGACATCATCGACGGAAAATGTGTTCGCTTGTCAAAAGGCGATTACAATACCAAAATCATATACAACGAAAATCCGCTTGAAGTAGCAAAATCATTCGAAGCACACGGAATCGAATATTTGCATTTGGTGGATTTGGATGGCGCAAAATCCAGTAAAATTGTCAATTATAAAATATTGGAACAAATTGCCACGCAAACCAAATTGAAAATTGATTTTGGTGGTGGTTTGAAATCGGATTCCGACTTAAAAATTGCTTTCGAATCTGGTGCCAATCAAATTACAGGCGGAAGTATTGCTGTGAAAAACAGGGCTATTTTCGAAAAATGGATTGCAGAATATGGTTCTGATAAAATCATTTTGGGAGCAGATGCGAATAACGAAAAAGTAGCCGTTTCGGGATGGTTGGAAGATTCTGATGAAGATTTGATTCCGTTTATTCAGGATTACCAAAACAAAGGAATTCAGTACGTAATTTGTACGGACATTGCCAAAGACGGAATGTTAGAAGGTCCAAGTTTTGATTTGTATAAAAAAATTATCAATCAGTGTTCTGTCACTTCGAGTGTGTCACCTCGAGCGCAGTCGAGAGGCGAGATAAAATTAATTGCTTCCGGTGGAATTTCTACCTTTGACGAATTGCCTAAACTAGCCGAATTGGGTTGCGAAGGAACCATAATTGGCAAAGCGATTTACGAAGGAAGAATTACGTTGAAACAATTGGAAAATTATATTTTAACAATGTAGAGACGTTGCAATGCAACGTCTCTACGGCGAAACAAAACAAAAAAATGTTAACAAAAAGAATAATCCCCTGCCTAGACATTAAAAACGGGCGAACCGTGAAAGGCGTTAATTTCGTAGATTTGCGCGATGCGGGAGATCCTGTGGAATTAGCCAAAATCTATTCGGATGAAGGTGCTGATGAATTGGTTTTTCTTGATATTTCGGCCACGGAGGAACGCAGAAGTACCCTGATTGATTTGGTTCGAAAAGTAGCGGCAACAATCAATATCCCGTTTACGGTTGGTGGTGGAATTTCGGCAGTTTCAGATGTGGAAGTTTTGCTGCAAAACGGAGCTGACAAGGTTTCGATCAATTCATCGGCAGTCAAAAATCCGCAGTTGATAAACGATTTGGCACGGAAATTTGGTAGCCAATGTGTAGTTGTGGCTATTGATGCCAAGCAAATTGACGGTGAGTGGATGGTGCATTTGGTTGGAGGAAAGGTTCCAACTGAAATTCGATTATTCGATTGGGCACAAGAAGTGGAGCAAAGAGGAGCAGGAGAAATCTTGTTTACTTCAATGAATCACGATGGAACTAAAAACGGTTTTGCGAATGAAGCTTTGGCAATATTATCTAAATTAGTAAATATTCCGATTATAGCTTCAGGTGGAGCGGGAAATATCCAGCATTTTGTAGATACCTTTGTCGAAGGAAAATCCGATGCGGCATTGGCGGCAAGCGTATTTCATTTTAAGGAAATTGAAATTAAAACATTGAAAACAGCATTAAAAAATAATAATATTGAGGTTCGAATTTAGTTTTACTGTAAGACATTCGACTTTACAACTTTAGACTTAAAAAAATGGAAATAGATTTTTCAAAAAGCGCACACGGATTGATTCCAGCGATTATTCAAGATAGCGAAACTAAAAATGTTTTGATGCTCGGGTATATGAATGCCGAATCCTATCAAAAGACGTTGGACACTCAAAAAGTAACTTTTTACAGCCGATCTAAACAAAGACTTTGGACAAAAGGCGAGGAAAGTGGCAATTTTTTGCATTTGGTTTCTATCAAAAATGATTGTGATAATGATACGTTTTTGATACAAGTGCGACCAGAAGGACCAACGTGTCATACAGGTTTAGATACGTGCTGGCAAGAAGCTAACAATCAGGAATATGGGTTTATTTCAACTTTAGAAAGTACCATCAAAACACGCAGAGAAAATGCCGATTCCGAAAAAAGTTACGTTGCCTCTTTATTCGAAAAAGGCATCAACAAAATTGCTCAAAAAGTGGGTGAGGAAGCCGTAGAAGTGGTGATTGAGGCCAAAGACGATAATGACGATTTGTTTTTGAGTGAAAGTGCCGATTTACTTTTTCATTACTTAATTCTTTTGCAAGCCAAAGGATTTCAATTGGAAGATGTAGTTCAAGTTTTGAAAAGTCGTCAGAAATAAAGATCTTTCGTTTTGATTTAAAATAAGATTCGAAACCAAATTTTTTCAATGAAATATTCCAAAACCCAGTAGCGAATTGATTTGCTATTGGGTTTTGTTTTTTCTTTTTTTTCAAAAAGCAATCCACTATATTTACTTTTTATTTCAAAAACACAAATGCCACGATGCAAGAGATGAGTTCAGCAGAAAAACCGATGCAAGCGGGACTTCAAATCATTTTAACGACCGATGAAGATGATTTACGCCCTGTTTATATTTCGGGAAATTTTAATAATTGGCGTACGCAAGACCCTGATTTTGTTATGGAGCAACTGGGTATTTATTATTATAAATTTATTTTTCCTCCTAATTTTGTGTATCCGTCAAAACTCTTCTATAAGTTTACCAAAGGCGATTGGAGTGAAGTTGAAATTGACAATAACGGAAATCGTACCGAGAATCGTTCGACCAAAATACACCTTGGCATTCAAAAAGAACATGTTCCTAGATGGCGTAAAAACTGGTTGCCGTTTAAACAATCGTTTTTGCCACAAGTACACCTTATTTCGGATGAATTTGAGATTCCGCAGCTCAATAAAACCAGAAAAATATGGGCGTTATTGCCGCATGATTATGACAAAACAGACGAACGATATCCTGTAATGTACTTGCAAGATGCTCAAAATTTATTCAATGAAAAAGCAAAATATGGGAATTGGGAGATTGACAAAAAACTAGCTGTAATGTCCGAATACAAAATTGGAAAAATTATAATTATAGCCATCGAACATGCCGAAGAAGATCGAGTAAAAGAATACAATGTAGGTAAAACTGTTTTAGGAAAAGGAGAAGGTAAGAAATACATTCGTTTTGTAACCGATACCTTGAAACCCTTTGTGGATAGTAACTTTAGAACCAAAAAAGAACGGGAATTCACGGGAATAGGTGGGAGTTCGATGGGCGGTTTGGTCAGCATTTTTAGTGGGTTACGAAATCCCGAAGTGTATGGTAAATTGATGATTTTTTCGCCCTCGTTATGGGTGGTTCCAGAACTGAAAATCAGCAGTCCAAAAAACAAAGCTACCGATACCAAAGTGTATTTGTACGCAGGCGGCAATGAGAGCGAAACCATGCTGGAACAGGTGCAAAAATTCAAAGTTAATATGATGGAAAATGCGTTTGTAAAAGACACGTCACGAATTAATTTGAGCATTAATATGCAGGGAAAACATAGTGAAACGTACTGGAGCGACGAATTTCCAAAGGCGATAGAATGGTTGTTTTTTCAACCCAAATCCTAATTTTTTAGTTTAAAAAAATATCAGAAAATGAAAATAAATACTATTCAGAATTTAGTAGATTTCTCGGGAACGATACTTATTCCAGTGTTTGAAATCGATTCAAAAAGCTCGGAAATCATTTTTTACAATACGGTTTCGGTAGCTTCAAATGTTTTTTTTGGAAAAAAAGATACCCATTATCTCGCTGATGCGAATGGGGTTTTGTATCTTTTTATTGGTTTAGGAAAAGGCATTGATTATAAAACCTTGAAAACTACTTTTAGACGGGTTGCCTCCAAACAAAAAGAGTATTTTGAGGGGAATTTACGATTGGTCATACCGGATCAATTTACGGATAATCAGGTGGAAGCCGCCGTTTCGGGATTGCAATTGGGGACGTATGATTTGGGGCATTTTAAAAGCAAAAAAAGCTTGCATCCGTTTCTAGCGGACGATTTTACGTTGCATTTAGTAACCGAAAAAGATTATTTGGCAACTGCTCAAAAAGCCTTAAAAATCGCCAATGCACAACTAGAAACCTTTGATTTGGTTGATTTACCACCTAATGTGGTCACACCTAAATATTTAAGTAATTGGGCCGAAGAAACAGGAAAAAAATACGGTTTTGAAGTCGAGGTTTTGGGCTATGAAGCTTCCAAAATTGCTGGGTTAGGCGCTTTTTTGGCTGTGGGTAAAGGCAGTGAAAACGAACCGCAGTTTATCATCATGAAATACATTCCAAAAGCTGCAGTGAATGCAATAAAACACGTTGGTTTAGTAGGAAAAGGAATTACTTTTGATACAGGAGGATTGAACATAAAAACCGCAGGAATGCTGCACATGAAATGCGATATGGCGGGCGGTGGAGCGGTTTTTGGGGCGATGCAGCTCATTGCTGATTTGCAATTGCCCATTCAGGTTACCGCGATTGTGCCGTGTGCCGAAAATGCGGTAGATGCAAAATCATTTTTGCCAAGCGATGTCATTCACAGTTACAGCGGTCACTCGATTGAAATTATTGATACGGATGCCGAAGGGCGATTGGTTTTGGCGGATGGATTATCCTATTTAATTCAGAATTTTAATCCTGAATATATTGTTGATATTGCCACTTTAACGGGAAGTAGCATTGGAACTTTTGGGTACGAATGTGGTGCTTTGTTTACCAATAATCAAGAAATTTCTAAAAAAATACAAGCAGCAGGTGATGCAGTAGGAGAACGTTTGTGGCCATTACCGCTTTGGGATGCCTACAAATCCGATATTGATAGCGACATTGCCGATGTTAAAAACTACAGTGGCAAACCCGTTGCGGGAGCAATTAGTGCCGCTAAATTTTTAGAATATTTTACCAAGGAACATCCCGCTTGGGCGCACCTTGATGTTGCTGGCGTAGCCTTTGGTGATGATGAATTTGCAAAAAGTAAACATGCAACAGGGTATGGTGTGCATTTATTGACTAAATTTATTGAAACTCTATAACAATTCAACCATGGAAAACTCTAAAACCTTCGTTTGCATCTCGAATTATTTTAAGGGTGCGGCTTTTTTGACTCATTTGAAAGAACTAGGAAATACCGTTTATCTCGTTACCTCGGAGAAATTACGGGATAAACCTTGGCCTTTTGACCACATAGACGAAGTTTTTTACATGGCGGGACAGGACATCGATTGGAATTTAGAACATTTATTACTGGGCGTTGGCAACCTAATGAAATCCAATAAAATTGATGCCATAGTAGCTCTAGACGATTATGATGTAGAAAAAGCAACCTATTTGCGAGAAAATCTTCGGATAGATGGGATGGGACAAACCACGGGACGCTATTTCCGAGATAAACTGGCCATGCGAATGCGTGCCAAGAGTTGTGGTATTCGCATTCCTGCTTTTTGTTCCTTGTTTAATGATCACGATATCAATACTTTTGCGGATACCATCTCGGATCCGTGGGTTTTGAAACCCCGTTCCGAAGCTTCTTCCACAGGAATTATCAAAGTGTATGATAAGGAAACGCTTTGGATTCATATCAACGAAATGGGGAATAATAGATTCAAGTATTTATTGGAACAATTCAAACCTGGCGATGTGTATCATTGCGATAGTTTGAATTTAGAGAGCAAAGTAATTTTTAGTTTGACCTCGAAATACTTGGCGACTCCAATGGAAATTTCGCAAGGTGGCGGCGTTTTTAGATCGGCAAATATCGCCTATAATTCCGAGGATGATAAAGCCATCAAAAAAGTAAACGAAGCGGTTATGAAAGGCTTTGGACTCAAACATGGTGCTGCTCACACCGAATTTATAAAATGCAATGACGACGGACAAATTTATTTTCTAGAGACTTCCTCAAGAGTTGGCGGAGCACATTTGGCCGAGATGGTTGCGGAGGCATCCAACATGAATCTTTGGGCAGAATGGGCGGCAATCGAGAATGCAATGGTCAAACAAGCCCAATACATTTTGCCAAAAATCAAGAAAGAATACGCTGGAATTGTGTTGACGTTATCCAAGTTTCAGCATCCTGATTTAACCTCTTTTTCGGATCCCGAGGTTTGTTTCAGGGTACCGCTTGACTACCACGCGGGCTTGATAGTAAAGTCCAATAAACACGAAAGAGTTCTGGAATTACTAAATGATTATACCGAGAGATTGGTTCGTGATTTTACAATTGTAGTGGATCAAAAAAAAGTATCTAAATTGCATTAATCATTGATTATGAACACAACAAAGATTTTTAATTTCCTTTAGTTTTAGTTAGAGGAAAATTGAGTCTTGTAGCATTGGCTTTCGCCAAAAGTATTCTTTTTGGCGAGAGTTACTAAAAGCACCCCAATTTTATTCTACTTCGCTATTTTTCCTAATAGCTCCAATCATTTTTTGACATTTCTATACCGCTTTTGTCCAAAGCAAATTCGGTTTTTAAATCTTTATTTTGGTAAAAGGCAAAACAGTTCGATAATTTTAATGTAAATAATACAAATCAAACAGCTAAAGTTGTAACTTTCTAAATACAAACCGTATGTACTTTTATGCGATACAATTTAGGTGTAATTTAAATCAAATAAAAATGAAAAAAATAATCCTTTCAGCTGTAGTAACAGCATTTATAATGGTTTCTTGCAACCAAAAAACTAAAGAAGTAACAACAACCAATTCAGAAATGATGAAAAATGATTCGACTATGATGACAAAAGAAGGAACAACGATAGAGAACGACTCGACAATGATGAAGGACAGTTCTTCTAAAAAAATGATGGCAGAAAGCAGGTTTGCTTGTCCAATGCACCCAGAAGTTCAAGGAAAATTGAACGATAAATGTTCTAAATGCGGCATGAAATTAACCGAACCTGTTGCTGAATCTACAAGTAAATAAAGTCAAGTTTCAACCCATTACTCTTTGTCGAAGTTTTACATTTTAGCAAAGATATTTAAATCAACTTTGCATGACTTACTGGTGAAGTTGGTTTTAATTCTATAAACCAATGACACATAAATACACGATTACAGGAATGAGTTGTGATGGGTGCAAGTCTAAAGTAGAAAAAGCTTTAAACGGAATTGATGGTGTTGAAGCACTTGTTTTTTTAGAAACAAAAGGGGCAACAATTACAATGCAAAAACACCTTCCAATTGCTCAATTTCAAGAAATACTTTCAGCAATTGGTAACTATCAGATTTCTGATTTTGATGAAAAATTAGAGGCAACTTCTAAAAAACCTCCTTTAAATTCAGAATCTAAAAACGATAAAAAAGTTACTTCTTCTACTAGTGATTTGGATGCAAAATACCATTGTCCCATGCACTGCGAAGGCGATAAAAATTATGACAAAGTTGGAGATTGTCCAGTTTGTGGCATGAATTTAGAAAAAGTCCACGAATTGAGCACTACCAAAGCGTTGTTTACATGCCCAATGCATCCCGAAATTATCCAAGACCATTCGGGTGCCTGTCCTATATGCGGAATGGATTTAGTACCACTGAACCCAAGTGATTCTGAAGAACTCAAAACATATAAAAATTTGGTTCTAAAAATGAAAGTGTCAGTTGCATGTACGATTCCTATTTTTATCATTTCAATGATGGAAATGATGGCAAATAATCCATTGCACAAAATACTTCCAGCAATTTATTCTAATTGGGTTCAACTTTTTTTATCTCTTCCCGTAGTATTTTATGCGTGTTGGATGTTTTTTGTTCGTGCCTATAAATCCATCATTACTTGGAATTTGAATATGTTTACATTAATAGGTATTGGTGCTGGCGTAGCGTTTATTTTTAGTTTAGTGGGATTGTTTTTTCCAACTTTATTTCCAACAGAATTTAAAAATACCAATGGATCTGTATCACTTTACTTTGAAGCCACAACTGTAATTTTGACCCTGGTATTGTTAGGACAATTACTCGAAGCCAAAGCACACAGCCAAACAAGTGGTGCAATTAAAGAGTTATTGAAGTTAGCACCAACAGAAGCTACTTTGGTCATCGATGGAAGTGAAAAAATAATATCCATTCACGATATCAAAAAAGGGGATTTATTGCGTGTAAAACCAGGTGATAAAATACCAGTTGACGGAAAAATAACCGATGGCGAAAGCAGTATTGACGAAGCAATGATTACCGGCGAACCCATTCCAGTGGACAAGAAAAGCGGCGATTCAGTAATTGCTGGAACCATAAACGGAAACAAATCGTTTGTAATGCTTGCCGAAAAAGTGGGTTCAGAAACGCTGCTTTCGCAAATTGTGAAAATGGTCAACGATGCCAGCCGATCTAAAGCTCCAATTCAAAAATTAGCCGATAATATTGCTAAATATTTTGTGCCAATTGTGGTTATTACTTCCATAATTACCTTTTTTGTTTGGGCAAAATTTGGTTCCGAACCCAGATACGTTTACGCATTTATAAACGCCATTGCGGTTTTAATTATTGCTTGTCCGTGTGCTTTAGGATTAGCGACACCCATGTCTGTAGTGGTTGGCGTGGGCAAAGGTGCGCAAATGGGAATTTTGATAAAAAATGCCGAAGCACTCGAAAATATGAACAAAGTAACTGTGTTAATAACCGATAAAACTGGAACAATTACAGCAGGAAAACCATCGGTAGAAAAAATGTATGCTGTAAATAATGAGGAAGATAATTTGTTGCAAAACATAGCATCATTAAACCAATACAGCGAACATCCATTGGCGCAAGCAGTTGTAAATTTTGCGAAAACAAAAAATTGTTCATTAATAAAAGTCAACGATTTTGAAGCTATTGCTGGAAAAGGTGTTACAGGAACTGTTGCCAATAAAAAAGTAGCAGTAGGCAATAAAAAACTAATGGAACACGGAAAAGTAACCGTTGCAACCGATTTAGAAAATAAAATTATAGCCGAACAAAAATTAGGAAAAACGGTTTCTTACATTGCAATTGATGGTGTTGGAGTTGGTTTTGTATCTATTTCTGATGCTATAAAAACTTCTAGTGCAGTAGCAATAAAAGAATTAATCCAACAAGGCGTTGCAGTAATTATGCTAACTGGCGACAATGAAAATACCGCTAAAGCTGTTGCAAATGAACTACATTTATCCTCTTTCAAAGCGGGTTATTTACCCGAAGACAAACTAAACGAAATAAAAAAATTACAAGCACAAGGCAAAATTGTAGCCATGGCAGGCGACGGGATAAACGATGCTCCAGCTTTGGCGCAAGCCGATGTAGGAATTGCAATGGGAACAGGAACTGATGTGGCTATTGAAAGTGCCAAAATAACACTAGTAAAAGGGGACCTGCAAGACATTGTAAAAGCCAAAAAATTAAGCCACGCTGTAATGCGAAATATCAAACAAAATTTATTTTTCGCATTCTTCTACAATGTATTGGGTATTCCTATTGCCGCTGGTGTTTTGTATCCATTTTTTGGGATTTTGCTTTCGCCAATGATTGCGGCTTTGGCAATGAGTTTTAGTTCGGTTTCGGTAATCGTAAATGCGTTGCGTTTGCGAAATTTGAAATTATGAAAATGAAATCATTTACACTGTACATTTTATTTTGTATTTTCGAAGACGCTAACAAAGCGCTTAAAATTGTTATGGTTTTATAGGTTTTGAAACGTGTTGTTCTTGAATCACTTTTAATACCATTACTATTTGATAAGCAGTATTGGAGTACAAGTAAACCCATTAAGAAATTAAAATGCTATTATGAAAAAGTACACTCCTTTTATTTGTTTTTTATTGGTAATTAGCAATTTTGCAACCGCACAAGGATTGCTAGAAAAAAAAGAAGCCGCATTTACCAGACAAGATACTTTGCGTGGCAGTATTACCAAAGAACGGGCTTGGTGGGGTGTAAAATACTACCATCTGGATGTAAAAGTAAATCCGTTAGACAGCACTATTACAGGATCTAACACGATTAAATATCAAGTGTTGCAAGAATACAATAGTATGCAAATTGATTTGCAAAATCCTATGGAAATTTATAAAGTTTTGCAAGATGGTGTCCCTTTAAAATACAAAAGAGAAGGCAACGCTTTTTTTATAGAGTTGGTTGCGCCACAAAAAGTAGGAGCTGTAAAAGAGTTAACAGTTTTTTATGGAGGTAAGCCCAAAATTGCGGTAAACCCACCTTGGGATGGCGGTATTACTTGGAAAAAAGATACCAACGGAAAACCTTTTATTGCCTCGTCGTGTCAAGGATTGGGTGCCAGCGTCTGGTGGCCAAACAAGGATCACATGTACGATGAAGTGGAGGGAATGCTCATTAGTGTCAACGTACCTGGCAATTTGACTGATGTTTCTAACGGTCGTTTGCAAAGTGTACAGCAACTCAAAGACGGAACCAAAACCTACAATTGGGTTGTTACCAATCCTATTAATAATTATGGTGTGAACATCAACATTGGGGATTATGCCACTTTTTCGGAGAAATATAAAGGGGAGAAAGGCGATTTGGACTGCACCTATTATGTTTTAAAAGACAATTTAGCTAAAGCCAAAAAACAGTTTCAGGATGTGCCAAGGATGCTCAAAGCCTTCGAGAATTGGTTTGGCCCTTATCCATTTTATGAGGACAGTTACAAGCTTGTTGAAGCCCCCTATTTAGGAATGGAGCATCAAAGTTGTGTGACCTACGGCAATGGTTTTGGCAATGGGTATTTGGGTCGTGATTTGAGCGGAACCGGTTGGGGTTTAAAATTTGATTATATCATTATTCACGAATCTGGACACGAATGGTTTGCTAATAATATCACTTACAAAGACATTGCTGATATGTGGATTCACGAGAGTTTCACGGATTATTCCGAGAGTCTTTTTCTGGAATATTATTACGGTAAAGATGCTGCAAGTACTTATATCAAAGGGCTGCGAAAAAATATTGAGAATACCAATACCATTATTGGAACCTATAATGTAAACAAAGAAGGGTCGGGCGATATGTATTACAAAGGAGCAAATATGCTACACACGCTTCGCCAAATTGTAAATGATGACCAAAAATGGCGCCTGATTTTGCGAGGATTAAACAGTACTTTTTACCATCAGACGGTTACTACAAAGCAAATTGAAGATTATTTGAGTGATAAAATAGATTTGAATTTGAACCCCTTTTTCAACCAATATTTACGAGACATTCGAGTTCCAGTTTTAGAGTATTTTTTTAAGGAAAAACAATTGTATTACCATTGGACAAATTGTGTTTCGGGTTTTACAATGCCAGTAAAAGTGACTTTGAACGGAAAAGAAGAATGGCTAAATCCTACTACTGAATGGAGCCCAATGGGAAGCAATACCGAAAAAGGTAAACTTGAAATCAATTCCAATTTTTATGTCATTGGGTATGATATAACAAATTAATGTTCTTGTAATCCAAACAAAGGTTATCTTTCTTTTTTTGTGAAAAAGAAGGTCAACCTTTTACTTTCTCTTAAACTGGATGGGATTTTCGCCTACTACTTTTTTGAAAATTCTATTAAAGTACGAAAGACTTTCAAAGCCACATTCGTAACAGGTTTCGGTAACGTTTTTATCACTTTTCAAAAGTATTTTGGCTTGTTCGATTCGGTATTGATTCAAGAATTCAGTAAATGTCAAGCGTGTCATTTTTTTGAAATACCTACAAAATGCTGCTTTGGATAAATGCGTCAGTGTTGCTATTTCATCGACTAGAATGGCTCTTTGGTAATTGTTTTCAATAAATTGGTATACCACTTTTAGTCGCAATTGTTCTTTATTATTGTATAAATTTTCGATTGGTGTATCATGCAAAAGTGTTCTTTCATTGGATGTAGCTAGCATTTGGAACAAAGACAAAACGGCAATAAATTGTTCAAAATGGGGCAATAAATGAATTTTCTGGAGTTTTTTGCCTACTTTATCTTTTATGATACCGTTAAAACAAATGACCCTTTTTGACTGCTCAAAAAGTTGATGAATTGCGGCTAATTCTGGAGTGGTGACAAAATCGTTTTTGAAAAAATCTTCTTTAATTTGTAAAACTACCTTTTCGTACTCGGTTTTTATTCCATAATCAAAATTCAAATGTGGAATATTCGAACCTATAAAAACCAAATCGCTTCCTTCAAAATTGCCAACATGATTTCCCACACGGCGCGTACCCTTTGGTGCCACTATAAAAGTCAATTCAAATTCAGGATGAAAATGCCAATAATAAAAATGATTTAATTTTGGATTTACCAATATTCGAAAGGAACTTCCAGCCAATCTTTTGATGTCTTCAAATACTATTTTCATTTCGTAACTATTTATAATTGTTCAAAAAAATCATTATAGGTCTTTAAAAGTACTAAAAATAGCAATATTGTACAAATAGTAGCGATTTTTGTGAAAGTGTTCAACGTGCTAGTTTTTTAATTTTGGACTATTAGTAATTCTCAATAACCCAAAAATGGAAACGAATAACAAAACAATGATGCCAACAATGGCAACCAATAATGCCCACAAGGATATTCCTGGAAATCCATCGACTGCAAAGTCCAGCAGCACGCAATTGAATGATCGATCTAACGGCAAACCACTGCGATTACTTACCGAATCCGATTGGAAATTTTGGATCGAAAACGGGTACATTATCATAAAAAATGCTGTTCCCAAAGAAAATGCACAAAAATTAGCCCGTTTTTTATGGGAATTTGAAGAGAAAGATCCCAACAATCCCGAAACGTGGTATGCGCCACCAAGAGCCGAAATGCAAATGAAAGAACTCAATAACAGTGGCATGGTCGAGTTGTACAACCATCAATACCAATGGGATAACCGCCAAGTGCAAAAAGTGTATGACGCCTTTGTAGACATTTGGGGAACCGAAAAATTGTGGGTTACCATTGATCGAGCCAATCTTAATTTGCCCGTACGACCAGGTTATGATTTCAAAGGATTTATTCACTGGGATTATGATCCAGAGACAAAGCCTCAAAATGTGCAAGGTGTGTTGGCATTGGCAGATCAAATGGATGAGAATATGGGCGGTTTTCAATGTATTCCTGATTTGTATCGCAATTATGACACTTGGAAACTCGCCCAGCCCGAAGATCGGAATCATTTTCAACCGGATGTTACCGGAATGGAAGATCAATTGGTAAAAGTAAAAATGGAAGCTGGCGATTTATTGATTTTTAATAGTACGCAACCCCACGGAATTCGCCCTAATAGAACCAAAGATAAAGTCCGAATGGCGCAATACATCGCCATGATGCCAGCCGAGGAGAAAAACGAAGAATTACGCGAATGGCGAATCAATTCATGGAAAAACAGGATTGCACCCCAAGGATATGCTTTTCCGGGAGACCCGCGTAACTGGGAGCAAACCAAGCAGGAAACGGCTGTGTTAAGTGACCTTGGCAAAAAATTGCTAGGAGTAGAGAAGTGGTAATACCAATTAGTTTGCTACATTTTTGGTACATCTAGTTGTTAAACAAAAGCTCTGGAGAGGCTATAGTCAAGAAGCTGTATTGCTTCTTGGCTGCTCTCGGAATTTAATTATCCAACCATTTTTTGAAATCATTAACCCGTTCTCGGCTTACAATTCTGGAATCAGTATTTAAAAATTTAGTTGCAATAGAAAGCCGACTATTAAAATAAGTACTTACTTTTTCGATGGATTGAATGTTTAGAATTATTTTTCTATTGATTCGGAAGAAATTTTTGGGTTGCAACATTGTTTCCAGTTGGTCTAAAGTATAATCAATCAGATGGTGATTTCCTTTATTGGTTACCAAAAATGACAAGCTTTCTTTGGTTTCAAAATGATGAATTTCTTCGATTTTTATTGTGTCAATGGTTTGACCTGATTTGACTAAAAAGCGTGTTTTATATTCTTTATTCAGTTGTTGATACGCTGTTGCAATACTCGAAATCAGGTCTTTATTTCCTGATTGTTGTTGCTTTTTGAACTTTTCTACAGCAAATTGTAAATCCTGTAATGCAATTGGTTTCAATAAATAATCGATGCTGTTTTGTTTGAAAGCCTGAATCGCATAATTATCGAAAGCGGTAGTAAAAACAACAGGAATCTCAAGTGCTATTTGGTTGAAAATCTCAAAACTGTTGCCGTCCGCCAAATGAATGTCCATAAAGATTAAATCGGCAGTTAATCCTTCCTTGAAGGCGGTTACAGAAGTTTTAATGGTGTCAAAATACTTGATTACAGTTATTGATGGGTCTATTTTCTGCAAAAGAACGGTTAAATGTTCTGCCGATAATTTTTCGTCTTCTATTATTACAACTTTCATTTTCTTTCGATTAAAGGCAAAATTACTTTAAAAGTTGCTCCATTGTTAGTAACGACAACTTTTTCATCGGTAAAAAAGGAATACCGTTGTTCAATATTTTTCAAACCTGTTTTGGTGCTGTCGGCAACGTTGTTTCTAGGCAAAATAGGGTTTTCGATGATTAATGAATTGTTCTGGGTATAAATCAAAACTTGCAACGGATTGGCTTGCGAGGTTTCATTGTGCTGAATGGTATTTTCGACCAACATTTGCAAACACATTGGTAATAAAAAATCATTTTTCTTGCTTTCTTCCACATTAATTTCGAACAAAATACTGTCTTCAAATCGGATTTTTTGCAAATAAATATAATGATTTATAAAATCCAATTCGTCTTGCAAAGGAACTAATTCTGCATTTTTAGAATCCAAAACATAGCGATAAACTTTGGCTAATTCATTGATAAAATGGGCAGCTTTGTC
Source organism: Flavobacterium restrictum (assembly GCF_007097245.1). Classification (GTDB taxonomy): domain Bacteria; phylum Bacteroidota; class Bacteroidia; order Flavobacteriales; family Flavobacteriaceae; genus Flavobacterium; species Flavobacterium restrictum. Next base: position 170,484 of record NZ_VJZT01000001.1, read on the forward strand.
TTGATTTTTATACACTAACGAAGTCAAAACGCTCAAATTATTGAATAAAAAATGAGGATTCAATTGGTTTTTTAGGTTTTCTAATTGCGCATTGGCACTTTCGGTTTTGTATTTTTCGACTTCGAGTAAACTGTTTTTCAGGGAATTGAAAAATTCATTTCCAATTTTAAACGCTAAAATACCAAAGGTAAAAAAAATGGCTGGCGGAAAAATCTCCACCATTTTCCGATTGATGATTCGACCATCGCCAAATCGCAATTGATGCAACAAATACATCAAAAAAAACAAACTAATAGAAGTGAAAATTGCGGAAAGAAAAGCCTGAATAAGCAACCTTTTTCTAGCGTTTTCAATCCAAGGACATCTAGTATTCAGAGCGTTGTCGATAGCATCATTTCCTAGCCAAATGATTAAAATAATGGCAATCATAAACGGTAAATCCCACTGCAAAAAATGGTCTAACCTAAAAAACAGTAATTTAAAAAAGAATGCAATTGCAATCGCAACTCCTAATTTATATAGTATTTTGAATTTTGAATGCTTCATTGTTTCTTAAAACTGCAATTTATAAATAAAATAGAAATAAATAGAACTGGTAAATAAAACTCTTTTTCTAATTGTTTTCTTTTTCCAATGTTTTAATATCGTCCAGCATTTGTTGCATTTCCAACTCCAAAGTTCCGTTGTAAATACCTCTTATTCTTTTGGTTTTATCAACCAAAATAAAATGTTCCGTATGCAGGAATTCGTTGCTGTCTTTGCTAAAGCCAATATCTTCCTCTGCAAAATAGGATTTGCGAGCCAGACTGTAAATGTCATTTTTAGAACCGGTCAGAAAATGCCAATTTGGGTTGGTAATTTTATTTTTGGCTTTATATTTCTTCAAAACACTAGGTGTGTCAATCCAAGGCGTAACGGAATAGGACAACAAAACAATATCGGAATGGTTTTTTAGGCTGTCGTTTACAATTTTTAAGTTCGTTGTCATTTTTGGACAAATGCTGCCGCAAGTCGTGAAAATAAAATTGGCAATATGAATTTTTCCTTCTATTTTTTTTTGAGAAATCAAAGTACTGTCTTGATCCAAAAAAGAAAAATCGGCAATGGTGTGTTTTATTTTAGATTCCATTTCGGATGTATTGGTCAGGAATATTGGCGTAAAATCGGGTTCGTTATAGTATGGCAAATCAATTGTATCCGCTTTTTTATTTAAACAACTCACCAACAACAAACTACTTAACAACAAAAATACTATCCGATACATTTTTACAATTTTTAGTTCCCAATAAACCATATCTTTTTCCTTTTATAATTACATAGTTGGCTCTAATTTTGCCATTATCATACCATAATTTCTGGCTTCCTTCTTCCTGACCGTCTTTAAAATGAGCCAAATGAGTTAATTTCCCATCGAAAGTCCATTCGCTTAATTCGCCTTCGTAGGCATCATTTTTGGCAACAAATTCAAAGCGTTTGTTTCCGTTTTCCCAATAGGCAATTTGTTTTCCGTTCTTTTTTCCATTGAAATAGACACGTGATTCCATCAGTTGTTTGTTGGGATACCATTTTTTGCAAATGCCACACAATTGTCCGTTGATAAAACCTTCTGAAGAAATAGTGTCTCGATTGGGATACAATTCAAATAGAAAACCAGAGTATTTTTCTTTGTTAAAATAGACAACATCATTCAAAACCGTAATTTCTTTGGATGATTTTAGGCTATAGGTTTTAGGTACTTTTGGCTCTTTCTTGGAACAAGAACAAACCAAAAGTGCTAAAACATAAATTTTAAAAAATTTCATTTATTGTGAAATGGTTCCAGGTGTTCCGTAAAATCCGTTTCCGTTTAAATAGGGTGCTTCATTGGTAAAATGATAATGATAAATCCCATTTGGATAATCAACCGTGGCGTGGGTGTGACCGTGATATACGTCTAAAGTGGCATTGGTAACCACCGTTCCGTTCTCTTCTTGTGGACCATAAACTGGAAAACCATCCAATAAAAAACCCATCAAACCTGATTTGGTGGACTTTACAGTGGTCAAATACAATGGCTCGACGTGGTAATGATAGACTCCTTGTTGTTGCGGATGCCCGTAATATTTGTCAAAAGAGGCAATTTCTCCAGCCAAAACTTGGTTGTTAGGTCCCGCATATTGATTGAAAAATGCCACTCCGTTTATGGCAATACCAATGGCACCCAAAGGCGTTGCAGCGTGTGTTGATGCCACTACAGGATTCAAAGGAATTTTGATTGTGGTGGTTTGTTCTATAATAGAATTTGGATTTTTGACAAAAGTATTTCCGTCAAAAGTGGTTCCAGAATAGGATTCGTACAACGCATTTGTGGTTGGATAATAAGCGCTTTTATGATCTGGTAAATCCTTTGTTTTAATGTAAATATAGGTTCTGTCACTGGTAATACTGGTCGCTCCGTATATTTTTTTATAGACTGCAGGCACTTCTACAGTTGCAGTTGTTGTATCTGTGCTGTCATTATTGCTACAACTTATGATACTACCAAAAGCAATCCCGATAACCGCTAAAGCACTGATTTTTAAATTTTTCATACTTGTCTTTTTAAGATTTCTTCAAAAGTATTGTTTTTATTTGCTTTTCAAAAGTTACTTTATGTTGAGTTGTAGAAAAATCGTGTTGAGTTGTAAAAGCTTTTTCTCAAGGCATAAGCTATGCGTATCATTATCTTTTAATTACTGGTTTTTTAAATTCAATTGATAAATACAAAAGTTAAGAAACTAATAAAGAATTAAATACTTTCCCAGAATTAATAGCAATAGCAAATACGGATTGGTTCCATGATGATCCACACACTTTGATGATGTTGAATTGACATTGGTAAAAGCACATTTTGGAGTTGCCTAAAATTTGGCTCTTTGGGTAACTGATGCCTTGTTAGGGCAACGTATTTCGGTATTTATCCCGCAATATTTAGCAATAATAGTGCATAAAAATGCTATTTTAGCAACGACGCATCAAGCCTACGAACGCATCGGGAATCAAGAATATGGTTTTGGGACTTTTATAGCGGGACCATCAAAAACTTCCGATATTGAGCAATCCTTGGTACTTGGTGCTCATAGTGCAAGAGGATTGATGGTATTTATTATGGAGGAGTAGCTTTTTTTTGGCCTTTAAAATTTATATTTTTTTCAAATTTCCTACCATTTCCTCGGGTTTTACCCACGCATCAAAATCCTCGGCTGTCACGTATCCCAAACGGACTGCTTCTTGCTTTAATGTAGTTCCGTCTTTGTGAGCGGTTTGTGCAATTTCTGCGGATTTGTAATAGCCAATTTTAGTATTCAATGCCGTAACCAACATCAAGGAATTGTTGACCAACTCCTCGATGCGCTTGTAATTTGGCTCAATACCGCTGGCGCAATGTACCGCAAACGACACGCAAACATCCCCTAATAACCGTGCAGATTGCAAGAAATTAGCTGCCATAACGGGTTTGAAAACATTTAATTCATAGTGTCCCTGCATGCCACTAACGGTTATAGCGACATCATTACCCATTACTTGAGCACAAACCATTGTTACGGCTTCGCATTGTGTAGGATTCACTTTTCCAGGCATAATAGAAGAGCCTGGTTCGTTCTCGGGAATATGGATTTCTCCAATGCCTGAACGTGGACCAGAGGCTAACATACGGATATCATTTGCAATTTTATGTAACGAAACCGCTATTTGTTTCAATGCACCGTGACTTTCAACAATGGCATCATGTGCCGCCAAAGCTTCGAATTTATTGGGCGCAGTACGAAAGGGATGTCCTGTGAAATGGGCAATATATTCAGCTACTTTTACATCATAACCTGTTGGCGTATTCAATCCAGTTCCCACTGCTGTTCCTCCAAGAGCGACTTCGGATAGGTGGGGCAATGTATTTCGTAAGGCTTTTAAACCGTAATTTAATTGCGCCACATATCCTGAAATTTCTTGACCCAAAGTAAGTGGTGTTGCATCCATCAAGTGAGTACGACCAATTTTTATGACAGCATGAAAAGCTACTGCTTTTTCATGTAGTGTGTCTCTTAATTTTTCGATACCCGGAATGGTTGTTTCTACTACTGCCTTGTAAGCTGCGATGTGCATGGCAGTAGGAAAAGTATCATTTGAGGATTGTGATTTATTGACATCGTCATTGGCTTTGATAAATGGTTCTCCTTCGCCAATAGCAAAACCCTTTAAAACCTGTGCCCGATTAGCAATAACCTCGTTTACATTCATATTGCTTTGTGTTCCTGAACCTGTTTGCCAAATGACTAATGGAAATTGATTAGTCCATTTTCCCGCTAAAATTTCATCACAAACTGCAGCAATGGCATCTCGTTTTTCAATTGGTAAAACTCCCAAATCACAATTAGCATAGGCAGCCGCTTTTTTTAAATAAGCAAAACCTTCAATGATTTCAAGTGGCATCGACGCAGCTGAACCAATTTTGAAATTGTTTTTGGAACGCTCCGTTTGTGCTCCCCAATACTTATCGGCAGGAACGGGAACGGCTCCCATAGTGTCTTTTTCTATCCTGAATTTCATAGTGTGATTTTTAATAAAAATGGAAATACTAGCTCAAATTTAATGATTACAACTGTGGTAAAGGTGTATTTATGGAAAAGAAAAAGGGGAATTGCTTTTGATATTGAAGAAAGGAATAGCTTACAATGGAGTTGCTATTTTTTTATTTCCCAAAAAAAAATGATTTATCTCATAAAAGTAGCTCTTATTTTGAAATAACTTTGTATTTTATAAAAATTAGATTCTTCGCCTAAAACAGTGGAATTTTAAGAAGGCATTTGTTTCAGGTATTAAAAGAATCTGCTAAATCTGCTAAATCTGCTAAATCTGCGTGAAAAATGGCACGCAGATTTAGCAGATTTATCAAATGAGTTGGTTATCGAAATTTGATTTTCCACTAATTATGGCGAAGAGCCAAAAATTATCGAAAAATAGGTTTTCATTTTATAAAAATCAAAAGTTGAATTTAGAGTTCGGTTTTAAAAGATTTTCGTAATATTACTACTTCAATCATTAGCTCATAAGATGCGTAAAATCAAGTACAAAAAGGGTAGAAAGTCCCAACCATATTCGCTAGAATATACGGGTATTCATAAAAGCAAGGATTCCGAAATGCAATTGTTTACCTATAATGATACTTTTTTTTCGGAATCGGATGATTTTGTCATTGCCAATTTAGATAAAAAACAGGATCCTCACAAGAATTATTGGCTCAATATTCATGGACTCAATGACCTAGAATTGCTTCAGGAAATAACGACTCATTTTGAGATAGATAATTTTTTGTTGTCGGATATCTTAAACACGACCAAAAGAACCAAAATCGAAGAGCAAGACGAAGTGTTGTTTTTTAATATCAAATCGATTTTACCAACCGAAAATTCAGATAATATCAGCGTTGAGCAAATAAGTTTTGTTTTGAAAGAAGGTGTTTTGATTTCATTTCAAGAAAAAAGATCGGACTTTTTTACGCACATCCGAGAGCGAATTCGACTACATACGGGCATTGTGCGCAAAAAGAAAGTCGATTATTTGTTGTACATTTTACTCGATTCAATTATGGAGAATTTCTATGTAACATTAGAAAATGAGGAAAATAATCTGGAGGAATTGATTAATACGACCAAAAAAAGTGCCGATCCCGTTATTTTGGAACGCATAGAGAAACATCGTGATAATTTCAATTTCTTGAAACGGTCTATCATTCCGTTGCGGGACTCGTTGTATAACATCAAAAACATCAAGTTCGACAACGTTTTTAATGCCATTGAGGAGGATAATTTTAGCTTTTTTGATCGGTTGCACCAAAAGAGTTTGGAATTATTGGAACAAATTAATTCGGATATGGGCTCATTAGAAAGTGCTTCCAATTTCTATTTCTCGGCGCAAAGCAACAAGATGAACGAGATTATGAAAACCTTGACCATCGTTTCGGCCATTTTTATTCCAATGACTTTTATTGTAGGTGTTTATGGAATGAATTTTGATAATATGCCCGAATTGCGTTATCAAAACGGCTATTATACCGTTATAGGAATCATGGTTTTTATAGGTGTTGTCATGTTGATTTATTTCAAAAAAAGACGCTGGTTTTAATTTTTGGGTAGCACCAAAACAGTGCAAATGTTTAAATTTTTTAACGAATAAAAAGAATGAATAAAGCAATATACATAGCCACAAGCGAGCACAATTGTGGCAAATCAATTATTACGTTGGGCTTGATGCAAATGTTGATTGGAAAAACTGCCAAAGTAGGGTATTTTCGCCCCATCGTAGAGGATTTTGAAGATGGAAAAGCCGACAATCATATCGAAACGGTGATTACCCATTTTGGTTTAGACATAGCCTTTGAAGATGCTTTTGCTTTTACCAAAAGCAAGTTAATCAAAAAGAAAAATAAAGGTAAAATAGGGGAGGTTCTCGATGTAATTATCGAAAAATACAAACGATTAGAGGAACGTTTTGATTTTGTTTTGGTTGAAGGAACCAGTTTTACAGGCGAGGGAACCGCTATTGAATTAGGTATTAATGTGTTGATTGCCAAAAATTTAGGAATCCCAACCTTAATTGTAGGTTCAGGAGTAAGCAAAACGTTAGATGAACTGGTAGATAGCTTGTATCTTGCCTATGATACTTTCAAAGTAAAAGAAGTAGAAGTCATTGCCGTCATTGCTAATAAAGTGCAGAACGAGAACATCAATTTAGTCACTTTGGGATTGCAAAAAAGTTTGCCTGAATCCGTTTTAGTCAATGCTATTCCGTTGATTTCGAGTTTGAACAATCCTACAATACAAGAAATTGTAAATGAGTTGGGTGCTACCGTTTTGTTTGGTAGTGAGTATTTGAATAATCAAACAGGAAGTTACAGTATTGGTGCTATGCAATTGCCCAATTACTTGACGCATCTCAAAGAAAATGCTTTGGTTATAACACCTGGTGATCGTGCAGATATTATTTTGGGTGCTTTGCAAGCCAATGAATCGGTTAATTATCCTTCGGTTTCGGGAATTGTGCTTACAGGGAATATATTGCCCGAGGAAAGTATTTTGAAATTGATAGAAGGACTTTCGACTGTTGTTCCCATTTTTACGGTCGAAAGAGGAACGTATCATATTGCCAATCAAATAGGTGCGATTCAATCCAAAATTTATGCTAATAATTTACAAAAAATAGAAACCTCGATTACTACCTTCGAAAAATATGTCGATTTAGACAGACTGTCCGAGAAGCTAATTACGTTTGAAGCCGAGGGAATAACCCCAAAAATGTTTCAGTACAATTTGGTCAAAAGAGCCAAAAAACACCGCAAACACATTGTTTTACCCGAAGGAAATGATGATCGAATTCTCATAGCTGCCTCTCGCTTATTGGCGATGGATGTGGTTGATATTTCGATTATTGGCAACAAAAAACAAATTGAAAGTAAGGTTGTAGAACTAGGTTTGGATTTCGATTTTTCGAAAATTGCGATCATCAGCCCTATTAAATCTCCTTTTTATGATGATTATGTAAACACCTATTATGAGTTGCGAAAAGCCAAAAATGTAACCATAGGAATGGCCAAAGATTTGATGGAGGATGTGTCGTATTTTGGTACGATGATGGTCTACAAAGGACATGCTGACGGGATGGTTTCTGGGGCTTCACATACCACGCAGCACACGATTTTGCCCGCTTTGCAGTTTATAAAAACCAAGCCCAATTCCTCGGTGGTATCCTCGATTTTCTTTATGTGTTTAGAGGATCGGGTTTCGGTTTTTGGAGATTGTGCCATCAATCCTAATCCTACGGCGGAACAATTGGCAGAAATTGCTATTTCCTCCGCCGATTCTAGTTTGGCTTTTGGCATTGAACCAAAAATTGCTATGTTGTCCTATTCATCAGGGGCATCTGGCAAAGGCGATGAGGTGGATAAAGTTCGTACTGCAACCGCTATTGTAAAACTAAAACGTCCCGATTTAAAAATTGAAGGCCCCATTCAATATGATGCTGCTGTAGACATTACGGTTGGAAAAAGTAAAATGCCCAATTCGGAAGTGGCAGGTCAAGCCAGCGTGTTGATTTTTCCAGATTTGAACACTGGAAATAATACCTACAAAGCGGTACAAAGGGAAACGGGTGCATTAGCCATTGGTCCCATGTTGCAAGGATTGAACAAACCCGTCAACGATTTGAGCCGTGGCTGTACCGTTGACGACATCATTAATACGGTGGTTATTACGGCTATTCAAGCGCAAGGATTGTAGAAAAGGGCGATTAAAAACAAATACAACTACGACTTTTGCTTTTGTAGCAAAAAAGTAAATAAACATTATAATCAAGCATGAAAATAGTAATTATCAATTCAGGGAGTTCGTCTATAAAATACCAATTAATCAATATGCCTACCAACGAAGTCATTTGTAGCGGAATGATTGACCGCATTGGATTAGAAACGTCCAATTTAAGTTATGTAACCCATGCTGTAAAAATAGAAGAAGTCTTGCCTATTCCCAATCACAAAGTGGGATTAGAGAAAATTGCGCAGTTGCTCATGAGTGATGAAGTAGGGGTTATTAAATCGACATCGGAGGTTATTGCTGTGGGACATCGCGTGGTGCATGGCGGTAGCACGTTTTCGAATACGGTTAGGATTGACAGTGATGTGAAAGCCAAAATTCAGCAACTTTGTGACCTTGCTCCTTTGCACAATCCAGCTCATTTAGAGGGAATACTGGTTGCCGAATCCATTTTTGCGGAAGCGGAACAAGTAGCCGTTTTTGACACCGCTTTTCATCAAACCATACCTGCCGTTGCTTATAAATATGCCATTCCCAATGCTTTATTGACCGAAAATAAAATCCGAGCTTATGGTTTTCACGGAACTTCACATAAATACGTTTCGGAGAAATCGATAGCATACTTGAAATCAGTTGGTAAACCGTACGGCAATTGCATCACGATACATTTAGGTAATGGTTGTAGTATTACGGCTGTAAAAGACGGAAAAAGTGTGGATCATTCTATGGGATTTAGTCCCAGTAATGGTTTAATTATGGGCACTCGAAGTGGCGATGTGGATCAATCGGTGTTGTTTTATTTAGTCAATTCGTTAGGATATACACTGGATGAAGTCAATACGCTATTGCAAAAACAAAGCGGTATGCTCGGACTTACGGGATACAGTGATTTGAGAGATATTGAAGCCCAAGCCGAAGTCGGAAATACGGAATGTCAATTAGCGCTAGCGATGAATGCGTACCGAATCAAAAAATATATTGGATCCTATACGGCTGTTTTGAATGGTCTTGATGCCATTATTTTTACCGCTGGAATTGGCGAAAATTCCTCAAACATCAGGAAATTAGTTTGCACGGATATGGATTATTTTGGGATTGATTTAGACCAAAATAAAAATGAAGTTCGTTCCAAAGAAATTCGGGAAATTAATAGGGGTGATGCCAAAGTAAAAATTCTTGTAATTCCAACCAACGAGGAATTAGAAATTGCCAATCAAGTCTATGAATTGTTACTGCGTTAAAAAACGGAATAGTATGTAGAAAAGAAAGTCACTATTGAGGTGGCTTTTTTTATGCATTATATTCAATAATTGTAGTTATATTTGGCTATAAATCTATTTATTGTGACGCTACAACAACTTCGTTTTTTCGTTTTACTTTTTATATCACTTCCCGTTTTTTCGCAGGAATTGCTTCCTTTTGTCGAAAATTACAACAAGTCCAATTACCAAGGCGACAATCAAATTTGGAATGTGGCTCAAGGAAATGACAAAGCCATGTATTTTGCCAATAATTATTACTTTTTGCGTTACGATGGTGTAAAATGGGAAAAATACAGCTTGCCCAACAAAACAATTATTCGATCCGTGATGGCTGATGGCAACCTAATTTATTCCGGATCTTACAAAGAGTTTGGGTATTGGTTTAGAAAGGAAGGGAAGATGCATTATGTTTCTTTATCGAATAAAAATAAAGTTTTTGAGGATAAAGACAATGAGGAAATATGGAAAATTTTTAAGTTCAAAAAAAGTATTTTTTTCCAATCTTTTAATCAAATTTTTGAGTTTGATGGTCAAAAAATTACGACCACCAAGTTCCCCTTTTTAATTTCATATTGCTTTCCTGTTGCAGATCATTTGTATGTAGCATCGGTCGAAAAAGGAGTATATGAATTAACGAATCACAAAGTCGTACCAGTAGTTGGGTTATCACTTTTAGAAAAAAATGTAATTCATTCTATTCAAAAATTTCAGGACAAAACCTATTTTTTTACCAGAGAAAATGGCGTTTTTGTGTTACAAAACAAAATTTTGAAACCCTGGAATGCACCCTTGAATACCATTTTAAAAACGGCGAATATCAATGTCACTCTTTTTACCAAAAACGAAAAATTAGTCATAGGAACTGCCAATAAAGGACTTTATATTTATGATTTAAAAACCAATACCTACCAAAACATTAATAGAAATAATGTGTTAATGAACAACTCTGTTTTGAGTATTGGCTTGGACAAAGAGAATGATTTGTGGTTGGGCTTGGACAACGGAATTGCCCACATAGAAGTCAATTCGCCCATTGCATTATTTTATGACAGTTCAGGCGATTTGGGCTCCGTATATTCTGTGGCTACTACTGCCAACGGGTATTTGATGGCTTCTAACCATGGAATTTTTAAATATGAAGCCAAAAAATTATCGTTATTGCCCAATGCGCAAGGGCAAGCTTGGAACATTAGTAAAATCAAAAACACTTTTTTGATAGGACATAACGAAGGTACTTTTACCTATCAAAATGGGGTGTTGACAAAATTGAATTCGGTTAGTGGCGGTTGGAATTTGAATAAAAGTAGTATTAATTCTGTTTATTTTCAGGCTAATTACAATGGTGTTTTTATGTATAATGATGAGTCAAATTTAGAAAAAATTACGCTCATCAATAATTTGCAAAAACCAATTAAATATGTTGCCCAAAACACCAAAAATGAGATTTGGGCAGCCGATAATTACCGTGGGCTATATCGAGTGGTATTGAATGATCAAAATCAAACGCTCCAAGTGACCAATATTACGCAACAAGGCAAAATCACCAATGATTTTGGGGTCAAAATATTTGGGTTTAGAAATGAAATCCTTTTTTTAATTCATGGTTCTTGGTACACCTATAATTCGCTAACCAATCAATTGGAAAAAAATGCCCTTTTTAATACCAATTTCAAAAATGTTTCCGATATAGTAGCCATAGATGCTGCTAATTTTATGGTCTTGCAACAAGGACTTTTGTATCATGTAGCTGCAACAGATCAAACCTTTACACGAACACTTATTCAAGAGAAATATTACAAAGGAAAAATTATAAACGATAATTTAAGGGTTTTTAAAAACGACAATACGTACCTTTTAAATTTAGACGATGGCTTTATTTCGCTTCCATTGCATTACGCAAAAATCCCAAAAACAAACTTAAAAATAGAATTATATAATGAAGGTAAATTGGTGCCTAATAATTCAAAAATTAGATTCAATACCGAGTTAACTATTAATGTAATTACAGGTATTTATGGTGCAACAAGTCCTAATTTGACGTATAAAATAAATGGTTCTAAAGACTTTTTACCCATTATTAATGGTTTATTGGTTCTCAATACGCTCACTAGCGGTACCTATGCAGTAACGATTTACGACCACGATGGTTTGCATTATAATACGGTTGCCAATTTTCAGTTTACGGTAGCAAATCCTTGGTATTTTTCGTTTTGGATGATTTTACTGTATTTAGTGCTCATAGGATGCATCTTGTATTTGTATTATAAATGGAATAAGATGCGCTACATTCAAAAATTAGAATTGCGGGAAGAAGAGCTAAAACACCAAAAGAAAATATTAGAAATAGAATTAAAAACCGAGAATGATTTGAATACCAAACAATATGAAAAACATATTCTGGAGCTAGAATTGCAAACAAAATCCTCTGAAATTACGGGTAAATCACTTTCAATTGCGAAACAAAGCGAAATGATAGAGAATATCAACAGTATTCTAGACTCTGAATCGGATTTTAACAAACTGAAAAGTGAAATCAAGAAAGCCATAAAAATCAATGCGGTTAACAAACACGAATGGGAAACTTTTGAAACCAACTTGAGCCAAATCAACAATGAGTTTACGGTAAACTTGACCAAAAAATACCCTAATTTAACCCCAAAGGACATCAAGCTCTGTATTTATTTGAAAATGAATCTTTCGTCAAAAGAAATTGCTCCTATGATGAACATCTCCTTTCGCGGTGTAGAACTCCATCGGTACCGTCTTCGCAAGAAATTAAACCTCACTCAAGAAGAAAATTTGTCTAAATTTTTAGTATCGGTATAAATAAGTCTGTTTTATTTTAAAAAATGTATTTTTAATGCTAATTTTTTGCGGTATTACAATACATCATTACTACATCATATCGATGTAGTCTACTTTCTCATAGCCTTTTATTTGGTTTACAATCATTGGTTTTTAGGGATCATTTTGGTTTTTGATGTACTCGTGTAGTGCTCACAAAGAGCTACTATAACGTTGTAATAGGCTACTTTAGCATCACTAACTTAATTGAATTTAAACCCTATGAGAAATTTAATATTTTGCTTACTAGCCCTCATTGTATTACCAGCCTACATGTCTGGTCAAGTGATTAAAGGAAAAGTAGTCGATAACAAAGGAATTGGTATACCAGGAGCTTTTGTAGTAGCTACTATTTCAAAAACAACTTCCGATACGGATTTAGATGGAAACTTTTCTATCACTGCCAAAGAAGGAGAAGTCCTAAAAATTAGTATGGTAGGTTTTGATGCAGTGTCTATAAAAGCAACTGGACAAGAAATGACCATATTACTAAAGGAATCCAAGGATACGGATTTGAAAGAAGTTGTCGTTATAGGCTACGGAACTCGAAAAAAATCCGATAATACTGGCGCAATAGCCCAACTTTCGACTACTGATATTACCAAAACAAAAGTGCTAAACGCGACTCAAGCCATTCAAGGTAAAGCGGCTGGAGTTCAAGTTATAGGAACCGATGTTCCTGGTAGTTCGCCTTCATTGATTATTAGGGGGATTGGTACCTTTGGTGCGGACAGAACCCCATTGTATGTAGTTGATGGAATTCCTACCAAAAATATTAGTAACATTAACTCGAATGACATTGCTTCATTTGATGTCTTAAAGGATGCATCTTCACTTGCAATTTACGGAAATCAAGCAGCTAATGGTGTAGTTATCATTACAACCAAGAAAGGAAAAGGAGACAAAGCTACTACTGAATATGATGGTTTTTATGGCATAAGAACACCATTGCGAAAAGTAAAAATGGCTAGTGCCAATCAATTTGCTAATTACACCAACACGGCAGAACAAAATTCTCGTTTTGCTGATAATCAAGCCTACAATACCAATTGGTTTGACGAAATTACAAGTTTGGGAACGTATTCCTCTAATAATTTGTCATTATCTGGTGCAGCAGACAAAATTAATTATTTGTTTAGTATGAATTATTACGACGAAAAAGGGGTTTTGGATGGCTTGGATTTTAGCCGATTTACCTTTAGAAATAATAATGATTATAAAATTTCGGATAAATTTAAGGTTACTCAAAATATAAGTGTATCGTTTTCAAAATCGACTCCAAAACCCTTATCGGCTTTTACAAATGCGTACAAGCAATCACCATTAGTACCCGTACAATATGAAAATGGACGTTGGGGTGCCCCAATTGTGGGTGATGATGGTCAAGCGGGAACTACTGGAGCCGTTTTTAATAATGTTGGAAATCCAGTAGCCCAATTAAACTATTTTACCGAAGAACAAAAAAGTTTGTTACTACAAGGTTCATTGGCAGCCGAATATAAAATTTTCAAACAATTAAAAGCAACTTCACGCGTGGGAATTGAATACAATAATTGGAAAAAATTCTCCTACACACCCAACCGGGAGTTGTGGTTGGCGGCCGATCCTACTAGAGATATTACTAAATATTCAGCATTAGAGCCTATCAATGAATTAGTTACCGCTAGAAGTGATTATTTCAACTGGAATTTTGATAACTTTTTGACTTTTAATCAAAAATTTGCAGAGAAACATGATTTAGAAGTTACTGTAGGGATGACGGCTCAAGAAACGGGCAGTAGAGAAGAATTAGAAGTACAAGGAAGAAATGTTCCCGAAAATTCAAATTATTGGAGTTTAAATTTATCGACTTCCTTGGCAAACAATGTAGTTACCAATCATTTTAGAGGAAACAGCAAATCACTTATTGGCTATTTTGGTCGTTTTCAATACAGTTATCTCGAAAAATATTTGTTAACAGGAACACTACGACGTGATGGCTCTTCTCAATTTGGAGCCGATTATAAATGGGGTAATTTTCCATCATTCGGTTTGGGTTGGGTGGCTTCAAAAGAAGATTTCTTGAAAGAAAGTACCACTATCAACTTCCTGAAAGTTCGAGGCGGTTGGGGACGATTAGGCAATCAAAATGTTCCTATCAACCAACAAACCTTTAGTTCAGGAGCGGGTCTTGGATACGAGCTAGGAGGAACGCTGTATACAGGAACGTCCATAGGTACTTTTATTGATCCAAGTTTGGGCTGGGAAATCACCGAAGAAACTTCGGCAGGTTTTGATTTTAAAGCTTTCAATAGTCAATTATCAGGATCATTTGATTGGTATAATAAAACCACAACCAATGTCATTTTAAGCGTAACACCACCAATCACCGTGGGTACAGGAGCTACTCCAGCTCATGCAGGCGAAATTACAAACAAGGGTTTCGAAATTGCTTTGCGCTGGGATAATGTAGTTAATGATAATTTTAAATACTGGTTGGGAGGAAATTATTCGAACAATAAAAACGAAGTTTCAAACATCTATAATCCATTGGCAATTAAGCAACAAGGCGGCTCAATTGATAATGGGCAGTATACAAAACAGTTAGAAGTAGGACAACCTATTGGTAGTTTTTATTTGTGGGAAGTTGCCGGTAAAGACGTCAATGGGAACTTTACTTATTATGACAAAGAGGGTGGAATTACCGCAACACCAACCGAATTGGATCGAAAGTTTTTTGGTTCCTCATTACCAACCTATTATTACGGGATAAATCTGGGTGTTGAATTTCATAAATTCGATTTCTCCGTAGATGGCTATGGTGTAGGTGGTAACAAGGTTTACAATGGTAAAAAAGCACAACGTTTTGGTGGCGAGAACATCGAAGCATCAGTCGCCACTGATTTTTGGACTTCATCTAATACCAATTCGCCAAATCCAGCTCCGTTTAATGCCGTTCCATTGGCATCAACATATTATCTGGAGTCTGGCGCTTTCTTTAGAATCAACAACATTACACTAGGTTATACGTTGC
Source organism: Flavobacterium restrictum (assembly GCF_007097245.1). Taxonomy (GTDB): domain Bacteria; phylum Bacteroidota; class Bacteroidia; order Flavobacteriales; family Flavobacteriaceae; genus Flavobacterium; species Flavobacterium restrictum. The sequence continues at coordinate 185,924 of NZ_VJZT01000001.1, forward strand.
CCAAGTTTTCGAATACTATAAACGGCATCAGAGTCTATGCCAGTGCTATTAACCCATTTATTTCGCAAAAATTCACAGGATATTCACCAGAATTAAATAATGATGGGAATCCATTGGGCACGCAAGGAATCGAGCTAAATGCATATCCTACTTTGAGTTCATTTATTATTGGTGCTAACGTTAAATTTTAAAATCATGAAAAAAATATATATTCCCTTAACACTTTTGACCTTTGCTTTAGTAGCTTCAAATTGTTCCAATGACTTTATAAATGTAGATCCTACAGAGAGCATAGCCGAAAAAGATTTGTTGTCAATTTACAACAATGACGAAGGTGCAGCCAGTTTTGTAACCGCCATTTACAGTAAAAACCTCGATTGGAACATGAGTTCTTTTTCTTGGAACGGATTATCAAGTATGACTTCTGATGATGCGAATAAAGGTTCTGACCCAGGCGATACTGGAACAGATAAAGACAAATGCGATGCCTTAACACTTGATGCAACTTCACTATCGGTTTTGGATGTTTTTGAAGCCAACTATCAAGGCATAAATAGAGCCAATGTTGCCCTGTTGTATTTGCCAAAATTAGACCAAGCAAATGCAGATTTGAAAGCCCGTTTAACAGGCGAAGCCAAATTTTTGCGAGCCTTAATGTATTTTAATTTGGTGCGCTGTTATGGCGGTGTTCCCATTGTAGATCACGTTCCATTGCCTTCCTCTCAAGCGGATACGGACATGACATTGACTCGGAATTCCAAAGAAGAAGTATATACTTTTATTGAAAATGAACTACTAGCTGCCATTGCGGTTTTGCCTGAAAAATACCCAACTACAGATACAGGTAGAGCAACAAGAGGGGCTGCTCGTGCCTTGTTGGCCAAAGTCTATTTGTATCAAAAAAATTGGCAAGGGATAAAAGACCAATGTGCTGCTATTACAGGCTATACTTTGGTTTCGGATTATGCCACAATTTGGAGAGAAGTTGGAGAAGATAACACCGAATCTATTTTTGAAATTAGAGGATACGCAGGAAAACCATCCCAAGGAATCGAAGGATATATGGTTTCACAGGGTGCGAGAGGTACCAGTGGCTGGGGTTGGGGTTTCAACACGCCAACTACAAGTTTATCTAATTCCTATGAAGTAGGGGATGTTCGTAAGGATGCCACAATCATATTTGCGGGCGAAACCTTGTGGGACGGTAGGATAGTTTCGCCAAAAGTAGCGAATCCTATGTACAACGAAAAAGCCTATGTAAGCAACAAAAAAGAAACGTTTAATGGTGGCGACTGGGAAACTACCAAGAATATCAGGGTTTTACGTTATGCCGAAGTCTTGTTAATGCAAGCCGAAGCCGCTAACGAAAGCGGTACTGGTGACGTAACTGGGCCTTTGAACAAAGTGCGAAAAAGAGCGGGTCTTGCTAACACAACTGCGGTAGGCCAAATAGCTTTGAGAGATGCGATTCGCTTGGAACGTAGACATGAATTGGCATTTGAGCACGATCGTTGGTTTGATATTGTTCGTACTGGTCAAGCCAAAGAAGTTATGGCTGCCGATGGAAAAACATTTGTAGAAGGAAAAAATGAGCTATTTCCGTTGCCACAAAAATTCATTACCCAAGCAGCAGGTAAATCAGCTCAAAATCCAGGCTATAATTAATTGATTTATAGACAATTTTATTTTTTTGCCAAGAGGATTCTTGTAATTATTTAGATTTTAATTTTAGGAACACACAAATGATAAAACTTTCAATTGTACTGCTAATAACCTCATTTTTGGGATGTGATTCGGCCTCAAACTCTGGCAACGGAATGGTGGTTACGCCGCCTGTGGCAAAAATCACTGATGCCGAATTAGTAGCACTTGTTCAAAAACAAACGTTTGCTTATTTCTGGGAGTTTGCCCAATCCAATTCTGGTATGGCACGAGAGCGATACCTTCCTGCAGATCCTACTTTTGATCAAAATATAGTTACCACAGGAGGCTCTGGTTTTGGATTAATGGCTTTGGTTTCGGGTATGTCACGGGACTACATTACCAAGGCACAAGGATTAGAACGGTTGAATAAAATAGCTGGCTTTTTAGAAAAAGCAGATCGATTTCATGGTGCTTGGTCGCATTGGATTGATGGCCCAACGGGGAAAGTAATCCCTTTTGGTACCAAAGATAACGGAGGCGATTTAGTCGAAACGTCTTTTTTGGCAGCTGGAATGCTAACCGTTCGAGAATATTTAAAAAACGGTTCTACCGATGAAAAATCAGTTGCCCAACGATTTGATATCCTCTGGAAAGGCATTGATTGGAATTGGTACACCAACAACCAAAATAAATTGTATTGGCATTGGTCGCCTGATTATAATTGGCAAATGAATTTCCCTTTAGAGGGCTACAACGAAACATTGATTACCTATGTTATGGCTGCGGCATCGCCTACACATGCTATTTTGCCTACGGTTTACCATCAATGTTGGGCTAGAAATGGTGGCATAGTGTCTGGTAATACCAAATACAATTTGCCTTTAATTCTAAAACACAATGGCGCCGAGGAGTTTGGCGGGCCTTTATTTTGGGCACATTATTCGTATTTGGGTTTAGACCCAACACAATTGAGTGATATGTATGCTAATTATTGGGATTTGAATACCAATCAAACCAAAATTAATTATTTATACGCCGTCGCAAATCCAAAAGGATTCAAAGGATATGATGCTAACTATTGGGGATTAACAGCCTCATATTCTAGAAATCCCGATGGGACAACAGGTTATGATGCACACATGCCGTCCAACGACAAAGGCATTATCTCGCCTACAGCAGCCATCAGTTCCATTGTGTACACACCAACAGAATCTATAGCCTTGATGCGAAATTTATACAGTAATTACAAAAATCAGGTTTGGGGAGTTGCTGGATTTTATGACGCACACAGTCTGGAATTTCAATGGACAGCTCCTAATTATTTAGCCATTGATCAAGGCCCAGAAGTCGTAATGTTAGAAAATTATCGCAGCGGATTAATTTGGAAATTGTTTATGAATGCACCCGAAGTGCAACAAGGTTTGATTGCTTTAGGATTTCATTCGGGTAAATATAATTTTTAGTAAATGAAGTATCGCCTCACATTAGTCGTACTATTATTTTCTTGGCTTTGCTTTTCGCAGCGCAGTAGCAATGCGAATTTCAAAACCCAAATCAAGCAACAATTTGATTGGGGATATGCCTTGCAAATTCCTGAAAACACCAAAGACCCAAAACCTTTGATTGTTTTTTTGCACGGCTCTGGCGAAAACGGTACTGATATTGAAAAAGTCAAAATACATGGCCCTTTTAAATTTATAAAAAACAACACCCTTGACGCCTATATTTTAGCCCCACAATGTCCTGAAAACGAACAATGGAATCCGGATGTTTTGTATCAATTGCTATTAAAAATTCAAAAGGAAAACAACATTGATAGCAACAGGATTTACTTGACAGGTTTGAGTTCAGGTGGTTGGGGAACTTGGAGTCTCGCATTAAAGCATCCAGAAATGTTTGCTGCAATACTTCCCATTTCAGGTTTTGTCGACCTGAATCAGTTGGAAGAAATTTGTAAAATCAAAGACATTCCTATCCTGATGTATCATGGTTTACGCGATGATGTGGTGCCCATAGAAAATGCGATTGTGATTTACAAAGAGTTAAAAAAATGCTCCAATACGGTGGAGTTAATCATTAGCAATGATTCCGGTCATGATTGTTGGACAGCAGTGTATGACAATCCAGAAACGTACTCTTGGTTGTTCAAACAAATAAAAAAAGCAAACTAAAAATGAAAAAAATACTAGTAATAACACTTTTGGGAATTTCTTTTTTTGGCTACAGCCAAAGTAAAAAAACCAATAATGAGATTGTTATAAAACCAAAAGCAGCATTTGTCGCCGAACTCCTTTCTAAAATGACTTTGGACGAAAAAATTGGACAATTAAATTTGCCAACCGCTGGCGATATTACAACTGGGGAAGCCAAAAGTTCAAATGTGGCCAAAAAAGTAGCCGCAGGACAAGTAGGCTCACTATTTAATTTAGGTTCTGTAACCAAAATAAAAGAATTTCAAAGAATAGCAGTGGAACAAAGTCGGATGAAAATTCCGTTGCTTTTTGGGATGGATGTCATTCATGGGTACCGTACAACATTCCCAATTCCGCTAGGATTATCCTGTACTTGGGACATGGCGTTAATAGAACGGTCGGCTCGAATTGCCGCTCAAGAAGCAAGTGCAGATGGTCTTAATTGGACGTTTTCGCCCATGGTTGATATTTCTAGAGATCCAAGATGGGGTAGAGTTTCCGAGGGTTCTGGAGAAGATCCTTACCTAGGAAGCCAAGTAGCAAGAGCCATGGTCAAAGGCTATCAAGGTGATGATTTGTCCAAAAACAATACCATTTTATCCTGTATCAAACATTTTGCACTCTACGGAGCTGTCGAAGCGGGACGGGATTACAACACCGTTGACATGAGCAAAGTACGAATGTACAATGACTATTTTCCGCCTTACAAAGCTGGAATCGATGCAGGTGCAGGAACCGTAATGGCGTCTTTTAACGAGATTGATGGCGTTCCAGCTTCAGGAAACAAATGGCTTTTGACGGATGTATTGCGCAATCAATGGGGTTTCAAAGGTTTCGTAGTGAGCGATTATACTGGAATTAACGAAATGGTAGAACACGGCGTAGGCGATTTGCAAACGGTTTCGGCTCTGTCCTTAAATGCAGGTTTAGAAATGGATATGGTTGGCGAAGGATTCTTGACCACCTTAAAAAAATCATTGCAAGAAGGGAAAGTGACCCAACAGCAAATTGATACTGCGGTAACGCTTATTTTGAATGCAAAATATGATTTGGGATTGTTTCAAGATCCTTATAAATATTGCGATGAAGCACGATCTAAAACCGAAGTGTATACACAGTCAAACCGTAATGAAGCACGAAAAATTGCCGCACAATCTTTGGTTTTGTTAAAAAATGATGCTGCAATTTCTGGTAAGGTTGGAGAAGGGATTTTACCCTTAAAAAAATCTGGAACTATTGCCGTCATTGGCCCTTTGGGAAATAGTAACGAAAATATGGCTGGCACTTGGAGTGTGGCCAGCAAACAAGAAAATTCGATTTCATTGCTTACAGGAATAAAAGCCGCTGTGGGAAATAATGCCAAAGTCCTGTACGCCAAAGGAAGCAATCTGGATGATGATGCAGCTTTGGAAGAAAAAGCGACTATGTTCGGCAAAACATTGCACAGGGATACTAGAACCAAAACAGAACTAATTGCCGAAGCTTTAAAAATAGCCCGTCAATCTGATGTGATTGTTGCGGCATTGGGAGAATCAGCGGAATTTAGTGGCGAATGCAGTAGCCGAACCAATCTCGAAATTCCACAAGCGCAAAAAGAGCTGTTACAAGAATTATTAAAAACAGGAAAACCAGTAGTTTTAGTTTTATTCAATGGTCGTCCATTGGTTTTAAACCAAGAAAAAGAAACCGTTCCTGCCATACTTGATGTATGGTTTCCTGGCTCCGAAGCTGGATTAGCCATTGCAGATGTCCTTTTTGGCGACGAAAATCCATCGGGAAAATTGACCGCTACTTTCCCTAGAAGTGTAGGGCAGATTCCTATTTATTATGCCTCTAAAAATACGGGAAGACCGTTAGGAAACAAAGAGGGAAAATTCGAAAAGTTTCGCTCCAATTATATTGATGAACGAAACGAGCCATTATTTCCTTTTGGTTTTGGATTGAGTTACACCACTTTTGAGTATTCCAATGTGAAAACTTCGGCTACCAAAATCACTTTTGATGAAAAGTTAAAAGTAAGTGTAGATATCAAAAATACAGGTAATTATGACGGGAAAGAAGTAGTACAATTGTACATACGAGATCTTGTAGGATCGATAACAAGACCTATAAAAGAGCTCAAAGGATTCCAAAAAATTGCCTTGAAAAAAGGAGAAACCAAAACGGCAACTTTTGAAATTTCGCTCGAAGATTTAAAATTTTACAATGCCGATTTGAAATACATTGCCGAAGCAGGAACTTTCGAAGTTTTTATAGGTAAAGATGCGCAAACAACAAATAAAACCAGTTTCGAATTGGTTAATTAATACGATTTTAAAAGGCGATAGTTAAAGTGGGAATAACTATTTGCCGATTGCTAACTCCCATTTAACCACAATAAAAACTTATTATTATGAAAAAAATTACGTTGTCAAGTATGTTGTTTTTCGCTATGATCGTAGCGAATACCAATGCTTATTCGCAAGATCAATTACTTATGGATTGCGAAGATGGAACCACAGGAACACTAACTTTGAATGTGTTTGCTAATGGAGCAGGAGAGTCTAATGCGGATGTTACTATTGTTGATAATCCAAGTGTTTCTGGAATAAATACAAGTGCCAAAGTAGCCCAGTTTTTAAGACGAACAGGTGGTGGAGCTGCTTCCTACACCGGGGCTTATTCAGGCGGACAAGTGGTGGATTTCACTACCAACAAGTATGTGCATGTAAAAGTATTGAAAACAAAAGTATCGCCAGTTAAATTTAAAATAGAAGGTGGACCTAGTGGAAACAGAGAAATAGCCAGTACAGAACCGTATGCTACTGCTGATGTATGGCAAGATATGGTTTTTCTAATTACTGAAACGGGTATCTATCCTACAGTAGTTTTCTTTCCAGATTTTGAAGATCCATTGACTGATTCGGGAGATATAATGGTTTATTTTGATGATATTGTAATCAATAATATAGCAACTCCTACAACACTTGGATTGAACAGTAACACGACCAAAAGTAAAATTGCTTTGTATCCTTCGGCTGTTAAAAATGAGTTGAATATCAATGCTGTGAGCAAAATTTCGTCTTTGTCTATTTATAACATGCAAGGCAAAAAAGTCTATGTAGGCAAAAATCTAGCAGCTGGAACTAATCAGGTGAATATGTCTAGCTACAGCAAAGGAATGTATGTGGTTAAAATGGTCACCGAAAATGGTGAAAAAATAAGTCAAAAAATTGTTAAGAATTAAGGGAGTAGTTCTTCCGTCAATTTTTACATTTAAAAATATTTTTTTTAAGTAAGTTGATTTTTGTTTTAAAAATGAAACCCTTATGTAATGTTTACTTAAGGGTTTTTAAAATAGCAACAAGTTGAAAATACAAATTAGCCCATACCAAAAGTATTTTAAGCACCTTTTAAAATCATTATGATGCAGCATTTTCTAAAAGAAGTCAAAATTTTAGCCGTTATTTCAACCTTTGCTTCCATGCAATTTGGGCATGCTCAAATAATCGAAAATTACGAAGCAACTCCTCTCGCCATGTCCCTAATCAAAGGTGGAACAACGGATTTGAGTACGCTAACTGTAGTTTCAAATCCAGTTAAATCAGGAACAAATACCAGTAACAAAGTTTGTAAACTCTTTAGAGATAAAGACGGAATTCCAGAAGAGGGTTTTTTGGCTACCAAAAATATCGATTTTGCAACTCAAAAATACCTTCACATCAAAGTCTACAAAAACCGCTTGACAGCCGTAAAATTAAAATTAGAAGGCGGTACAAACGGAACTTTTACAAGCAATAGTACCAATACTCAAACCAAAATCAACCAATGGGAAGATTACGTTTTTGATTGTAGTAGTTTGTCTGGAACGTCTGCAAAATTTACTGTAATTCCAGATTATAAAGATCCCGTAGGATTGAGTTTTGATACCAATATTTACATAGATGACATAGTACTTAATGACAATGCTGCCCCAATAACATACACCACGGAGCTGTTTCAAAACAGTTATCAATTGTACAAAAACATTAGGCAATCGAATGGAGTCTACCTCGATGCGCTGGCTATAAACGGTGCTGGCGAAAAACCCGCCGCTATTGTGGCTAATGGAATTGGACTTATGGCGTTGTGCATTTCGGATGCTATGTACACCAAAACGGGTGATGCCATAAATTGGGAACCCACTGCAGACCAAGTAATAGCCACACTCCAAGCTTTTGTTGATTTTAAAGCGAACGGAATTGCCAATGATGCTGGCATGTTCCCTCGTTATTTTAGATGGGATTCAGGAAATCAAGATGGCGATTGGTCAGGAGAATTTAGTACCGTTGACAATGCAATTTTTGCTATGGGATTACACATGTGTACAAACTATTTTGCCAACAACGCCACGATTGTTGCTAATGCCAATAGTTTACTAGCAACTATGGATTTTACCAAAGCTATTTATCCAACTAAAATGGCCATGATTTTAGATCAAAGCGGCACCGTTGGATCGGCTTTTACGAGTCCGTTTAACGAGTATATGTTGGTTGCATGGATGGCCAAAAATGCGCCAACTTCGAATGTGGGCTATGCCAAATCGCAGACTTTCTGGAACACTTATTTTGCTAATCCAGATACCGCTTTAATAACTCGTCCCACTTATTTTGGGTACACCACACTTTCTGACGGCGATTTTATATCCTCATTCATTCCGCAGTTTTGTTATTATTTTGTCCATTATTTCAAAAGTGATTCTAAATATATGAGTTATTTTTCGAATTGGCTCAACGCCGATAAATTATTTGCGACCAAAGAAGGAGCCACCAATACGTACGAATGGGGATTGGGTGCTGGCGAAATTCCCGGTGGAGGCTATTCAGCGGATAAAATTTATGACAATCCCAATAAAATAGTTTCCCCGCATATAATTGCAGGTTTCATTCCAATAAATTCAAGTAGTAAAACGGATTTGGTTAGCCTTTTCAATAACGGGAACGCAGCCGCTGTTTATGGATTGCCCAGCAATACTGCAAAAAAAGTCTTGTGGCGCTACAAACGCAACGATACCGCAGCCCGAACGCCATATATTCAAGCCATTGATTATTCGACAATGCTATTTGGACTGGCTTCCTTGCCCGAAAATTTAGGCAGCAATTGGTTTTCAAATTACAATTGGCCACTAACGGTAAGTAATTTAGAGACCAAAGATTGGAATAAAAAAGAACCAAAAATTACAGTCTATCCCAATCCTTTTGCACAAAGCATCACCATTACTTTTCAAAATTTTCAAGAGACAACAGCTACAATTAGTGACGTTTCTGGAAAACAGGTTTTTTCGCTAGTTTTAAAGCAAAATGCGCAAAATATCAATTTGCCAAGTGATCTGCAATCGGGTGTTTATTTTTTGCAAATTAAAAATGAAAAACCAATTAAAATCATAAAAAAATAAGCACATTTCATCAATCATAAAAAGACTAAACGGGCAACAGATTTTTTAATTTGTTGCCTTTTTTGTAATTACTATTTTTCAAATACATCTTATTTTTGCTGTTTTTTAATTACTTTTAGCGATTCAAAAAAACCAAAAACCAATGAAACAAATTTTTTCCTTATTTCTTGTATTTGCCATAAGTATGCTGCACGGGCAAAGTGTGCAATCGCCCTCGGGCAAGATTGTTCTCCAGTTCAAATTATCCGCTAACGGACAACCTATTTATGCCGTAAACTATAAAAATAAAGCCGCTATTTTAGAAAGTGCTTTGGGAATCAAACTTAAGGACAAACCCGCTTTGGAAACTAATTTTCAAGTCGAAACGAGTAAAACAAGCACTTTCAACGAGACTTGGAAACCTGTTTTAGGCGAACAAAGTGAGATTGTAAATCATTATAACGAACTTACCGTTGGATTGATTAACAAAGATTCGAAAGTAAAAATGAACATTATTTTTAGAGTTTTTGACGAAGGTGTGGCGTTTCGATATGATTTTCCTAGGCAAGCTGATTTGAATTATTTCATCATTTCGGATGAGGATACGCAATTCAATTTAACAGATAATCACAACGTTTTTTGGATTCCAGGCGATTTTGATAGCAACGAATACGACTACAACCAAACCAAAATTTCTGAAATTGACAATTCCAAAATCAATATGAATAATGGTATTGGCGTAAAATCCATTCCTGGAAAATACACCGTTCAAACTCCTTTGATGATGAAATCTCCAGCAGGTTTGTACCTCAATATATTCGAAGCTGCGGTGGTCAATTATCCAGTAATGCACCTCAAAGCGGATGTTACAAATTATCAATTAACCGCTCAATTGGTGCCAAACGCCATTGGCGATAAAGCCTATTTGCAAGCACCTTGCGTGTCGCCATGGCGAACCATTATGATTAGCGATGATGCTAGAGATATTGTGGGTTCCAAGATGATTTTAAACCTAAATGAACCTTCAAAAATCGAGGATACTTCGTGGATTAAGCCCATGAAGTATGTGGGAATTTGGTGGGAAATGCACGTAGGAAAATCGACTTGGGATTATGCTGGTTCACAAAATGCCACCAATTTTGCCGATGCGCCAAAAGCATCAGGAAAACATGGCGCAACAACAGAAAATACCAAACGATACATTGATTTTGCCGCCAAAAATGGTTTTGACGGCGTTCTTGTAGAAGGTTGGAATGTGGGCTGGGAGGATTGGAATGGCAACTGGAAAGAGGAAGTGTTTGATTTTACAACACCATATCCCGATTTTGATATTGCCGCTATTGCCGCTTACGCAAAATCCAAAAATGTCAAAATGATTATGCACAGCGAAACATCGGGATCGGTAGCTAATTTTGAACGTCATTTAGATCGTGATTTTGAGAACATGGTCAAGTATAATTATCCTGCAGTAAAAACGGGTTATGTGGGCAAAATTATTCCGCGTGGTGAGTTTCATGATGGACAAACTATGGTCAATCACTTTAATTATGTAGCGCATCGTGCCGCAGATTATAAGCTTATGGTCAATTCTCATGAATCGTCAAGACCTACAGGTTACGGTAGAACGTATCCTAATTATGTAGCTGCCGAGGCTGCTCGTGGTACTGAATTCAATGCTTGGAGTATAGGAAATCCGCCTATGCACGAAACTATTTTACCCTTTACACGACTTTTGGGTGGACCAATGGATTATACGCCAGGAATTTTTGAAATCAAAATGAGTTATTATGATAAAAATAAAACCGAGCAAGTTCACACTACATTGGTCAAACAATTGGCGTTGTATGTAACGATGTATTCGCCTATTCAAATGGCTGCCGATTTGATTGAAAATTACGAGAAATACCCAGATGCTTTTCAGTTTATCAAAGATGTTGCCGTAGATTGGCAAGAGTCCAAATACCTAGAAGCGGAACCAGGTGATTATTTGACCATTGTTCGAAAAGCCAAAAATTCCGAAAAATGGTTCCTTGGTGCCATCACCGATGAAAATGCCCGAAAAACAACCATCAAATTAGATTTTCTTTCGTCAGGCAAAAAGTATAAAGCCATTGTGTATCAAGATTCCAAAGATGCCGATTGGAAAAAGAATCCCATTGCTTACACCATCAAAACAATGGAAGTTACTAGCAAGTCAAAAATCAATTTGAATTTGGCTCCTGGTGGCGGAACAGCAATTAGTTTTGAACTTATTCCCTAACAATTGGAACCGGAAAGTGTATTCTTTTCGGTTTTTTTTTAATTTCAAAAGGAATTTGTTGACTGCAATAAACTCCTTTTAAACATCCATTTAATTCCCCCAATAAATTATGAAAAAATCAATTATGCTTGCCTTTGTTTTATGCAATAGCTTCTTGGCTTTGGCACAAAAAAAAGACGGACTGGTACTTCAAACAATTTATAAAACGGCTTTAACCAATTCCCAGTGCTACTCGTGGTTGGATTATTTATCCAATCAAATTGGCGGCCGATTATCTGGTTCAACCAACGCCGAAAAAGCAGTATTCTATACCAAATCACAACTCGAAACACTGGGTTTAGACCGCGTATTTCTGCAAGAAGTCATGGTGCCAAAATGGGTGCGAGGCGATAAAGAAGTAGCTTATATTGTCAACAATAAAACTAAAATTGCGGTTCCCATTTGTGCTTTGGGAGGCTCTGTTGCAACACCTAAAAATGGGCTTTTGGCCCCAATAATTGAGGTTCACAGTATAGCAGATCTGGCACAATTAGGCGATAAAATAAAAGGTAAAATAGTGTTTTTTAATAGACCCATGGATCCTGAAAATATTGAAACCTTTAAGTCCTATGGAGGTTGTGTGGATCAACGGTTTGATGGCGCTAAAGAAGCTTCAAAATGGGGTGCTGTAGGAACAATAGTGCGGTCGATGAACCTGCGTTTGGATGATTTTCCGCATACTGGCGTGCAAAGTTATGGCGATATTCCTAAATCACAATACATTCCTACGGCAGCAATTAGCACCAATGCCGCAGAATTATTGAGTAAAACCCTTAAAAAAAATCCAACTTTGAAATTTTATTTCAAACAATCTTGCCAGCAATTACCGGATGTTTTGTCCTATAATGTTGTGGGAGAAATAAAAGGAAGTACCCATCCAGAAAATATTATGGTAGTAGGTGGGCATCTGGATTCATGGGATTTAGCAGATGGTTCCCATGACGATGGCGCTGGAGTTGTCCAAAGTATGGAAGTTCTAAATATTTTTAAAAAAATGGGTTACAAGCCCCAAAATACGCTTCGGGTAGTGCTTTTTATGAATGAAGAAAACGGGGGTAAAGGCGGCGAAAAATACCAAGAACTTGCACAATCCAATCACGAAAACCATATTCTTGCTTTAGAAAGTGACTCGGGAGGATTTAGTCCAAGAGGTTTTTCATTGGAATGTGATGAGGCCAATTTTGCAACTATTTCAGGATGGAAAACTCTTTTTGAACCATATTTAATTCACAGTTTTGTCAAAGGGCACAGCGGTTCAGATATTGAACTTTTAACTTCCAAAAACCTTGTAAAAGCAGGACTCAAACCAGATTCACAGCGGTATTTTGATTACCATCATGCCCTAAACGATACTTTTGATGCCATTAATAAACGGGAGTTGGAACTAGGAGCTGCCACTATGACTTCATTAGTGTATTTGATAGATCAATATGGTGTTGTGAAGTAATATCTGAAAAACTTTACCACAAAAAAAAGCTACAAGTCTAGAACTTGTAGCTTTTTTTAGTTTTATAAAAGTTGTGCTTTTTTGAACAGTTTATTGTTGTTGTTTTTTCATTTCCTTTTCGATCATGTCATAAAACTGGTCTATTTTAGGCAAAACTACAATACGTGTTCTTCTGTTTTTTGCTTTATTTTCTGGGGAATCATTAGGAACTAATGGGATGTAAGAACTTCTACCAGCTGCGATTAATTGTTCTGGTTTTACGCCTAAATCTTTAGTCAATACGCGGATAATGGCTGTAGAACGTTTTACGCTCAAATCCCAGTTGTCTAGCAAAATAGCGTTTGGTTTCATGGCATCGCTATCCGTGTGACCTTCAACCATGCACTCAAAATCAGGTTTGTCATTGACTACTTTGGCCACTTTGGCTAATACGCCTTTGGCTTTATCAGTCACATCATAACTACCGCTTTTGAACAATAATTTATCGGCAATGGAGATAAAAACTACGCCTTTTTCAACATTAATTTCGATATCTGGATCCGAGATTCCAACAGCACCTTTCAAACTGGTAACAATAGCAAGGGTTACGCTGTCTTTTTTGGTCAAAGCATCTTGCATTCTGCTTATTTTCAAATCTTTTTCTTTGATAGATTCTAGGGCTTTTTCAATGTTTTCGGCTCCTTTTGTTGTCAGTACCGTCATGTCTTTGGAAGAATTAATCAACGTTTGATTGTGATCTTTCAAGCCAGCTACAGTAGCAGTAAGACCCGCTTTTTCCTCTAAACAAGAATTTAATTTTACGGTGGCGGTATTCAATAAATCTTGGGTCTCTTTGTTTTTAGCTTCTAAATCAGCGTATTTCTTTTTAGAAACGCAAGAAGTCAAAAGTGCTAGAGCGGATAGGGTAATTACTATTTTTCTCATAAAAATTAATTTTAATTAAACGTGAGTTACAAAGTTAGTTTTTTAATATGGAAATAAATGTCAAAAGAGTCTTAAAAAATGGTAACTTTCTGGATGAAGTATTTATAAACGATACTTTTGGTGGTAAAGTATTCCTGCGATTGAAAAGAACTTCTTTTAGCATAATGATGATTAAAATTTTTATAAAATGCCCCATGCGCTTTTAAAATTGCAAGCGAATGTTTGAATTTTCCTTGTCCCAAAAAATGAATTCCTGCCACACCATCCAACACCATCCTAATAAAAAGTGTCGTATATAAAGATGATTTAGGTAAATTCTTGGTCAGCATAAACAACGAATTTCTAAAATTCAAAAAGGTTTTTTTAGGATTTCCTTGATCCAAAGTAGCACCGCCCACATGATACACCACCGATTGAAACTCGTATTTAACAGCATAACCTTTATTAAAGGTTCGCCAACACAAATCTATTTCCTCTTGATGCGCAAAAAAATCAACATCAAAACCGTTTAATTCCTTGTAAACCCAACTTCGGATAAAAAAACAAGCACCCGAAGCCCAAAATATTTCACGATAGTCATCGTATTGTCCGTTGTCTTTTTCTAAAGTTTCAAAAACACGTCCCCGACAAAAAGGAAACCCGTATTTGTCTATAAATCCACCCGCTGCACCAGCATATTCAAAGTATTCTTTACGCTTATAATCCAAAATTTTGGGTTGAATGATAGCGGTTTTGGGTTCCTTTTTGAATGTTTCAAGAATAGGTTTCAGCCAGTTTTCAGTCACTTCCACATCCGAATTGACCAAAGCAAAAATTTCGGCATCAATATGCTGCAAAGCGGCGTTGTATCCGCCAGCAAAGCCTAAATTATGGTTGTTTTCAACGATTTTTACCGTTGGAAAATTCACTTTTACAAACGCAATAGAATTATCCGTAGAAGCATTATCGGCAACATAAATATCCGCTTCGGGAGAGAATTGAACAATGGATGGTAAGAACTGCTCTAGTAATTTTGTTCCATTCCAATTGAGGATGACAACGGCTATTTTCATTTATGTTTTTTATATTTTTAAAATAAATTTAAGAGCGACCTGTTTTGAATTTTAGTATCCCAATTGTCTTTCCTCTTTCTTTTCTCATCTCTTCTCATAATCCGGCAATTCCTTCAAAAACTCGTATTTTTCATTCTCAAAATCCATGATGCAAAAGTAATGATTCAAACCATTGGTCACCATCAAAAATTGAGACTTTAGCGTCATGTTATATTGTGCGATTTGGTCAAAAGTATTTTGGGCAATTTTAATTTCGGGAGCTTTGCATTCTACAAGAACAAAAATAGAACCATCGGGATGGTAAACCACAATATCGTAGCGTTTGCGTAATCCATTGACTTGCAATACTTTTTCGACATTGATTAAGGATTTTGGGTATTTTTTTTCTTCCAATAAAAACCGAACCACATGCTGTCGAACCCATTCTTCGGGCGTGAGAATGATGAATTTTTTCCTAATTTCGTCGAAAATAGATACTTTATTTTCGCTATTTTTGAAACGAAAAGAATAAGAAGGAAAATGGAGTTGTTGCATAAAGCAAAAGTAAGACTTTTAGAATAGAGAAAAAAGAGAATAGAAAAAAGAGCAAAGAAGTAAGAAAAAGAGATGCGATATTTTGAAAATCTGAAATCAAAAATCGTTAATCAAAAATCATAAATCTTAATGGACGAAGTTTTAAAAATAGTCAATGACATCAAGGCGGGCAACATCAAACCGATCTATTTTTTGATGGGCGAGGAACCGTATTATATCGATAAATTATCGGATTATATAGAGAAAAGCATTTTATCCGAAGAGGAAAAGGGCTTTAACCAAACCGTTTTGTACGGGCGTGATGTGACGATAGAAGATATTGTTTCGACCGCCAAACGCTACCCAATGATGGCAGATAGACAAGTCGTAATTGTTAAGGAAGCGCAGGAATTGATACGTACCATTGATAAACTAGAATCCTACGCCGAGAATCCAATGGCAACAACGGTTTTGGTTTTTTGTTACAAATACAAAACGCTAGACAAACGAAAAAAACTCCCCAAAATACTAGCCAAAACTGGTGTTGTTTATGAAAGTAAAAAGCTCTACGAAAACCAAGTGGGCGATTGGATTAAGCGGGTTTTGGCAGGCAAAAAATACGGTATCGAACCCAAAGCAACTGCCATGTTGGTGGAGTTTTTAGGAACGGATTTGAGTAAAATCAACAATGAACTCGAAAAATTGCAAATCATTTTGCCCAAAGGCAGCACCATAACTCCAGAAGATATTGAGGAAAATATTGGCTTTAGCAAGGATTTTAATGTGTTTGAATTGCGAAAAGCGATTGGCGAACGCAACCAACTAAAAGCCTACTCAATAGCCGATAATTTCTCTAAAAATCCAAAAGATAATCCGCTAGTGATGACCACGGGATTGGTGTTTAGTTTCTTTGTTCAGTTATTGAAATACCACGGTTTGAAAGATAAAAACCCTAAAAATGTAGCCGCAGTTTTGGGCGTGAATCCTTATTTTATGAAGGAATACGATGTGGCTGTAAAAAATTATCCCATGCGAAAAGTAAGCCAAATTG
Organism: Flavobacterium restrictum; assembly: GCF_007097245.1. Classification (GTDB taxonomy): domain Bacteria; phylum Bacteroidota; class Bacteroidia; order Flavobacteriales; family Flavobacteriaceae; genus Flavobacterium; species Flavobacterium restrictum. Next base: position 202,438 of record NZ_VJZT01000001.1, read on the forward strand.
TAACGGCATTGCGCGATACCGATGTAAAAAGCAAAGGTGTTGGTGCCAATGCTTTGTCCCAATCGGATTTATTGCGAGAAATGCTTTTTAAAATTTTTAATTAACATTGAAAATTCCCGATATTTGCAACTCTTTAAAAACAAAATACCACAATTATGGGAATGAATAAAAATACAGTTTTGGGCTGGGCAACCTTAATTATGATTCTGATGGGGTTATTACTCATTGGGTTGGGGGCTTTTCGATATGACGATGTAGCAGGTTGGGGATTTGCCGCTGTAGGATTTGGATTCTTGGCTAATGCTTGGGTGTTTAGCTCGCTGAAAGGCCGTTTGTAAGAGGTATTATTGGGCTATAAAAACTATTTTTTCTATTCATAAATCTAAATTCTAAAATCATAAATCGATATGTCAGACGATAAAAAAGTAATTTTCTCAATGCAGAAATTGAGTAAAACCTATCAAGGAGCCGATAAACCGGTACTTAAAAACATTTATTTAAGCTTTTTTTACGGGGCTAAAATTGGTATTCTAGGTCTAAATGGTTCTGGAAAATCCTCCCTTTTGAAAATTATTGCAGGAGTTGATAAAAACTACCAAGGCGATGTGGTTTTTCAACCGGGTTATACCGTGGGGTATTTGGAGCAAGAACCTATTTTGGATGATTCTAAAACCGTTATCGAAATTGTTCGAGAAGGCGTTGCCGAAACAATGGCAGTTTTGGAAGAATACAATAAAATCAACGATTTGTTTGGTCTTGAAGAAAATTATTCTGATCCAGACAAAATGGATAAGTTAATGAACAAGCAAGCCGAATTGCAAGACAAAATCGATGCGCTTGGTGCTTGGGAAATCGATACCAAACTGGAAATTGCCATGGATGCCTTGCGCACGCCAGAGGGCGATACGCCTATCAAAAACCTTTCGGGAGGAGAGCGTCGTCGGGTGGCTTTATGTCGTTTGTTGTTGCAACAACCTGACGTATTGTTACTGGATGAGCCAACGAATCACTTGGATGCCGAGAGTGTACTTTGGTTGGAGCAACATTTAGCGCAATATGCAGGAACAGTAATTGCGGTAACGCATGACCGGTATTTCTTGGATAATGTGGCGGGTTGGATTCTAGAATTGGATAGAGGCGAAGGTATTCCCTGGAAGGGAAATTATTCGTCTTGGTTAGACCAAAAATCAAGTCGTATGGCACTCGAAGAAAAAGTAGCTTCCAAACGTAGAAAAACCTTGGAACGCGAGTTGGACTGGGTGCGTCAAGGAGCAAAAGGGCGTCAAACCAAACAAAAAGCGCGTTTACAGAACTACGATAAATTATTGAACGAAGACCAAAAACAATTGGACGAAAACTTGGAAATCTACATTCCAAATGGGCCTCGTTTGGGTACGAATGTTATCGAAGCCAAGAATGTTGCCAAAGCTTTTGGGGACAAATTATTATACGACAACTTAAACTTCACTTTGCCACAAGCCGGAATTGTTGGAATTATTGGGCCTAACGGTGCGGGTAAATCTACCATTTTCAAAATGATTATGGGCGAGCAAAAAACGGATAGCGGTGAATTTATGGTTGGCGATACTGTTAAAATCGCTTATGTAGATCAAGCACATTCGAATATTGACCCGAATAAATCCATTTGGGAAAATTTTGCCGATGGTCAGGAATTGATTATGATGGGCGGAAAACAAGTAAATTCAAGAGCGTATTTATCCCGTTTCAACTTTGGTGGTGGTGAGCAAAACAAGAAAGTTTCAGCGCTTTCTGGTGGAGAGCGCAACCGTTTGCACTTGGCGATGACCTTGAAAGAAGAAGGAAACGTACTTTTATTAGATGAGCCAACGAATGATTTGGATGTAAACACGCTTCGTGCCTTGGAGGAAGGTTTGGAGAATTTTGCAGGTTGTGCCGTAGTGATTTCGCACGACAGATGGTTCTTGGACCGAATTTGTACGCACATACTAGCTTTCGAAGGCGACTCGGAAGTGTATTATTTTGAAGGTGGATTCTCTGATTATGAAGAAAATAAAAAGAAACGTTTGGGTGGCGATTTGACCCCAAAACGTTTGAAATACAGAAAATTGATTCGAAATTAATCCCATCAATGCTCTTAAATAATAAACCGAAACAGTACTTGTTTCGGTTTTTTTTGTAAAAAAAAGAATGTTTTAAGCAAAAGGCATTATGATTTTTTAAATATTAACAGTATTTTTTTACTTTGTGATAACATTGTGCTTTACTAGATTTAATTAGTCTACCTTGTGCTTTGGTACCATTTTGAGTCCATCAAAAAACGATATGGAAAACAGCTTTGAAGCTTTGATTGCTACATTTATAGAAAATAAAGTAGGCATATCCGAACATTTTTTGAGTGACACATTGGCGAATAATTTGAAACTACATTTACTCGCTTTGAACACACAACGTCTATTGACGGCCGCAGGAATTGGTAATTTAGAAAAACTGTCCTATGATGGTGCCATACGAAGTGATTCAATTTATTGGTTGGATAAAAAGCATAATAACAGTTTCGAAAACGAATTTTTTGCCCAAATCGAAGCCTTTATTTTGTATTTGAATCAAAGCTGTTATGCGGGAATAACGGGCTATGAATTTCATTATTCCTTGTATGAAAAGGGTGATTTTTATTTAAAACACCTCGATCAATTCAAGAATAATCCCAGTCGGAAATATTCTATGATTAGCTACTTGAATAGCGATTGGCAAGAAAGTGACGGTGGTGAATTACTCATTCATCAGCTGGACAACAATCAAAAAATAAGTCCAACACAAGGAAAAACAGTTTTTTTTAAAAGCGACGAATTGGTTCACGAAGTGTTGGTTACCCAAAACACGCGCATGAGTATTACGGGTTGGTTAAAGAGCGATTGAGTTTTTAAGTCGAAAACTAATACTTTTAACCGATTGAAAATTTTGATTTTTTTCGCCTTTTAAATCCCCTTTTTTTTATTGCTTTTTGTTTTTAACTAAAAATTAATAAACGTTACCCTTTGGTACATTTCAAAAAGATGTAATTTTAAAGCTATGAAGAACACCATCAAAAAAGGATTTTATTTCAAGAGCTACGAAGCGCCATTTCAGTCTCCGTTTGATAAACTCTTTGCGATTTTCAAGGAGTTGATCACCCATACCTCGGGCGATTTTGACGAAGCTATCGATTGGTTGCGAGAATTAGACAAGGAATACAAACTCACCGATTCCGCTTATACCATCGATGATTTTATCGAAGATTTAAAGAAAAAAGGATACATCCGAGACGAACTCAAAGACGATGGAACGTCAGGAATTGGTATTACTGCCAAAACCGAACGAGCCATTCGACAGCAAGCGTTGGATAACATTTTTGGAAATTTAAAACGTTCCGGAAGTGGCAATCACAAAACCAAACACGCCGGAAATGGCGACGAACATACGGGAGAATTTCGGGAATTTCATTTTGGCGATGGATTGGAACGCATTTCTTTAACCGAAAGTTTACGCAATGCCCAAATCAATAACGGTGTAGCCGATTTTATGCTGACCGAAAATGATTTGGTGGTCGAAGAAACCCAATACAAATCCCAAATGAGTACGGTTTTGATGATCGACATCAGCCACAGTATGATTTTGTACGGCGAAGATCGAATCACGCCTGCCAAGAAAGTAGCGATGGCTTTGGCCGAATTAATCACGACGCGTTACCCAAAAGATACCTTGGATATTCTCGTTTTCGGAAACGATGCTTGGACGATTGCCATTCGGGATTTACCCTATTTGAAAGTCGGGCCGTATCACACGAATACCGTAGCGGGATTGCAATTGGCAATGGATTTATTGCGTAGAAAACGGAATACCAACAAGCAAATTTTTATGATTACCGACGGAAAACCGAGTTGTGTTCGGGAGAAAGACGGTTCCTATTATATGAACAGCAACGGTCTAGACGAATATATTGTCGATAAATGCTACAATCAGGCGCAACAAGCCCGAAAATTACACATTCCCATAACCACTTTTATGATTGCCAATGATCCATATTTACAACAATTTGTGAATCATTTTACCGAAGCCAATCAGGGAAAAGCTTTTTACACAGGGTTAAAAGGTTTGGGCGAAATGATTTTCGAAGATTATGAAACCAATAGAAAGAAACGAATTAAATAAGTGTTCAGCATTCAGATTTTAGTATTCAGTTGAACTCGTTGATAAAGATAAAGTAATAAAAAATATGAAAATAGAAAATATAACCACACTAGGTAAATTAAAGAAATCAGGATACGAAACTAAAAGTATCAAAGACGAATTGCGTCATAATTTACGAGAGAAAATCAAGTCCGGACAACCGACTTTTGAAGGCGTTCACGGTTTTGAAAATACCGTAATTCCGGAATTGGAGCGTGCTATTTTGTCTCGTCACAACATCAATTTGTTGGGACTTCGTGGTCAGGCGAAAACTCGATTAGCCCGTAAAATGATTGAATTGTTAGACGAATACATTCCTTTTGTGACAGGTTCCGAAATCAACGATGACCCGTTGAATCCAATTTCCCGTTTTGCCAAAGATGTAATTGCCGAAAAAGGAGATGAAGCACCCATATCTTGGTTGCACCGAAGCGAACGTTTCTTTGAAAAACTCGCAACTCCGGATGTTACCGTTGCCGATTTAATAGGCGATGTCGATCCGATAAAAGCTGCCAATTTAAAATTATCATACGCGGATGATCGTGTGATTCACTTTGGGATGATTCCAAGAGCCAATCGTTGTATTTTTGTCATCAACGAATTACCTGATTTACAAGCCAGAATTCAGGTGGCGTTGTTCAATATTTTGCAGGAAGGCGATATTCAGATTCGGGGTTTCAAATTAAGAATGCCTCTTGATATGCAGTTTATTTTTACTGCAAATCCCGAAGATTATACTAATAGAGGAAGTATTGTTACACCGCTTAAAGACAGAATTGGTTCCCAAATCCTGACGCATTATCCGGAAACGATTAAAATCGCAAGAACAATTACGGAACAAGAAGCTAAATTGGACATTGCTCAAAGTGATTTGGTTTACGTGCCTTCATTAGCCAGAGATTTATTGGAACAAATCAGTTTTGAAGCTCGTGAAAGTGAATATATTGACAATAAAAGTGGTGTGAGTGCGAGATTGAGCATCACCGCTTTTGAGAATTTATTGAGCACAGCCGAACGTCGTGCCTTGAAATCGGGAACGGATAAAACGACCTTGCGATTGTCCGATTTTATGGGAATTATTCCAGCCATTACTGGAAAAGTTGAGCTGGTTTATGAAGGAGAGCAGGAGGGAGCTGCAGTTGTGGCACAACATTTAATTGAAGATGCGATTCATACATTTTTGCCAGCTTATTTCCCGAAAATTGAGAAATTAGAAAAACAAGGAGAAAAAACAGCTTATTCGGATATTTTAGAATGGTTTTTCGCCGAAAGTGGCTTCGAATTATTAGACGATTCCTCGGATGAAGAATACAAAACCATTCTGGATGACATTGCTCCAATGGATGTTTTAATAAAAAAATACCAACCTCAATTGCCTAAAGAAGATCGTTATTTTATGAAAGAATTCGTGCTTTGGGGATTGGTTGCTTACAATAAATTGAGCAAAGACCGCTTGTCCGAGGGGTATCAGTTTAAGGATTTATACGGCAGTTATATTAGCAAATTATAAGAATACAAAAGGGTTTAGAGTAATTATCTAAACCTTTTTTTTTACAACTACTTTTTTTGAATTTCGTCAAATAAGTAACAATCATGTATGGTATTTAAATAATGGTTAAAATTTAATGTCGTACTGTAAGGCACCCAATTTCTTTGCCACAGATTTGCTTCGACAGTTGTTTCGGTCGGGTCACAGATTAGCACAGATTATTTCGTTACTTGCTATGAAATCTTTTTAATCCTTCCAATCTGTGGTAAAAACTCTTTTAATACTTGCGACAATAGCTATTTCTTGCTATTTAGTTATACTAATTTGAGAAGATCTTTTTTTAAATCCGAAACGAATACCGTTATTATTTTCTTAAAAAAAAGCCAAAGGACAGCAAATTGTAATCTTTTGACGACTTAATAAAACGTTTTAGTTGCAAAGTTTTCAACACTACTACGTTTTCGTAACGGTAAGATCTATTCCGGATGTCGTGGGTGTATAAATTTACATAAATTTAACGTTTCTACTAAATTAATATACAATTGAAGGTATTTTTTTATCAAAAGAATAATTTTTTGTTGTTAATTTTATTTTTTTAGAAACTAAAAATTACCACACCTACTAACCCGTTTTTATATGTTACAAAATTCTTGTTATTCCCTTTTTGCCCCAAAAAAGAGATTTTTCATTGTATTTGTTTTTTGCTTTCTTTTTACTTTTAATGCCAAAGGACAAAATCTCATAACCGCCAACAACCCAGGATTTGAGGGTGCTGGCGGTTTTGATAGCAATGGTTACACCAATATTTCTCCTGGCACAAGTGGCATAAGCGCAGACGGAAATTATGCCTTGACAGGGAATTCAGGTCCCATGAATACCAGTAGTTTTATTAATGTTACCCCGCATTCGGGATCTAAAATGATGGTTGTGGATGCCAACAATCAAATTTTTTGGAAACAAAATCCAAACATTCAATTACAAGGCGGTACAACGTATACTTTTTCCTACTGGGTAGTAAATATTAATAAAAACGGCACAAGTAATAGTTCCTTTCCCAATCCAATTATTAAAATAGAGGCTTTGGATAATTGTGGCTGTACTCCGGTTTTAAAATCAGGCAGTGCCACCGTAAATAGTACCACATGGCAGCAAGTTGTTTATGAAATCACGCCTAGTGGAACTGGTGGAAAATATGTGCGTATTGAATTATCTACGCCAACAGCCTCGCCAAATGGGAATGATTTTGCACTTGATGATTTGTCGCTAATCGCACCACCATTACCATTAGCAATAAGTGCCTCACACATTGGTATTTCTTGCCCAGGTTTAACGGATGCTTCTATTTCGGCCTATGGGTTTGGAGGAGTTCAACCGTATTCGTATAAATTGACTCCGTCTACTGGGGTTTCAACGAGCAATGCGACTGGGATTTTTACAAATCTTGTTGCAGACACCTACACGATAGAAGTAACAGATACTAATTCCCCTATTGGAAAAAAAACGACATCGGTAGTAATTGACCCCATTGTAGACATGACTATTGCCGCAGGCACAACTGCAAATCCGGCACTTGTTCCAGCAACAAGCTTGCAACCAGTAAACACATCAATTTGCAATGGAACAACAATAACGCTAAAAGCAGCCAATATGTCTGGCTATACTTGGACAGCAACTCCAGTAGATCCTACGCTTACGACTCCCAATGCCACATCAATTACAGTAACACCAACTCAAAATACGGTTTATACAGTAACTGCCAATGCACCTAGTGGCTTATTGACAAATTTGGTTTATAATGGCGATTTTGAGAAAGATACCGCAGGATTTTCATCAAGTTATGCCTATTACGCTACGAATCCAACTTTTGTACAACAAGCGTATGGCGTTATTTCGAATCCTAAAACTTGGGGATCTGTTTATGATACCGCTACGGATTACAGTGGTACAGGAAATATGTTTATTACCGATGGTTCAAAAACATTGGGCGATAAAGTTTGGGGGCAAAATATAGCCGTTAAGCCAGGAATAGTATACGATTTTGATTATTTTTTAAGAACAATTACTTCTACGGACGCTGCTCACCCTGCAAAATTACAGCTCAAAATAAATGGTGTTATTGTCAATAATAGTGTAGCATCAGCAATAGATGTTGCGCCAACAGTTACTGCTGGAGGATGGTTAAATTTTAAACATACTTGGACTGCAGGGGCTGGAATTACTACTGCGACCGTTGAATTGTATGATACCGAAATTTCGGCATCTGGAAATGATTTTGGTATAGATGATATTACCTTTATACCACAAGTTACGAGTTCTTGTAGGCCGAGTAAATCGATTACAGTTGCTATTTCCCCAGGAACCTCTAATACTGCTTTTACTTACCCAACACCAGTATGTCAAACCACTACGGTAGTAACACCAGTAAAAACAACTCCTGCTACTTTTACGGCTGGTGGTACTTGGAGTAAATTTGCAGGAGCGGGAACGTTGTCAATTAATTCCACAACAGGAGTTATTAATCCTTCGTTGAGTACGGCAGGAACATATACCGTAAAATATGCTGTTGGTGCCGATGCCAGTATTTGTCAGGCAGCGGGTTCGTCTACTTTTGACATTACTATCAATGTGCAACCCAATGCAGGTACTGATGGCGGAGCAACCGCATGTGAATCTAATACTACAACTATCGATTTATACAGTTTAATAAGTGGGGAGCAAACGGGTGGAACTTGGGCTAGAACTTCTGGAACAGGAGGGACATTTACTGCAGGAGCAGGCACTTTTGCACCAGCAATAAGAGCCACAACAAGTACTTTTTCATATACTCTTACTGCTACAGCAGCCTGTTTGGCGGCTGTCAGTAAGGCAACTGTAACTATTATTCCGCAACCTAGTGCTGGAACAGATGGCGGGATTACGGTATGTGAATCGAGTACTACAGCTATTGATTTGTACAGTTTAATAAGTGGCGAACAAGCGGGTGGAACTTGGGCTAGAACTTCTGGAACTGGAGGAACATTCAATGCAGGATCGGCAACCTATACGCCAGCTGTAGGAGCAACAACGAGTACCTTTACCTATTCGGTTTTAGGAACTGCTCCTTGTGTAAATGATACGAGTATTGGTACGATAACCATCAATACACAACCCAATGCAGGAACTTCGGGTGGAATCTCGGTTTGTGAATCAAGTACAACGGCTATCGATTTATTCACTTTAATAAGTGGTGAGCAAGCAGGCGGTTCATGGTCTAGAACGACTGGAACGGGAGGTACTTTTAATGCTCTTGTGGGAAGTTATTCTCCGGCAATAGGAGCTACAACGAGTACTTTTTCATACACCATTCTAGGAACAGCACCTTGTGTAAATAGTGTAAGTGTTGCTACAGTAACACTAAATACAACCCCAATATTAACTATAAGTTGTGGCACCGCTACAGCAACAAGCGTTACCTTTAATTGGAATGCAATTGCTGGAGCAACTGGGTATACTTATTCGTATACTCCAGCTTTGGCGGCGACCGTAACAGGAACTATTTCGAGTCCAACCACCACATTGACCGTTACTGGTTTAACAGCAGGGCAAAGTGTATCGTTAACCTTTACACCAGTTGGTAGCGCTTGTCCTGAACCTGTGTCTGCCAATTGTGTAGCTTCCAATTGCGTGGTGCCAATAGTAAATCCTATTGTAAAAATTACGAATTGTGCCAATACAACGGTTTCACTTATAGATTTTACAAGTCCAGATGCTACCGCTACGTTCAAATGGACTAATACCAATATAACTATTGGAATTCCAGCTTCTGGTTCTGGAGATATTACTGCTTTTACTGCATTGAACACTAGTGCTGTAGCACAAACGGCAACTATTACGGTTACTGCAACCGATGCTTTAGGATTTTGTACAGGTCCAGCAACCACTTTTGATATTGTTGTGAGTCCGTTACCTTCGCTTACTTTGACATCAGCACCAGCTTCAACAGCTCAAACGCCATGTATTAATAGTGGTATAAATACTATTTCGTATACCATAGGCGGATCAGCAACTGGGGCAATTTTAACAGGCAGTTTGCCAACAGGCGTTACGGGGAATTTTGCCTTTGGCGTTTATACTATTGCAGGAACCCCATCACAATCGGGAACTTTTAATTATTCGGTTGCTACAACAGGAGGGTGTTTACCAACAGTAACTTTAGTTGGATCTATAGTTGTGAGTCCTTCATCGATACTCACGTTGACATCGGCGACAGCCACAACATCACAAACACCTTGTATCAATACTGCGATAAATCCCATTACCTATGCCATAATCGGAAGCGCTACAAGTGCAGTCCTAACGGGTTCATTGCCAACAGGGGTTACAGGAACTTTTTCAGCTGGAATTTTTACAATCACTGGAACACCATCACAATCAGGAACTTTCAATTATTCGGTTGCTACAACTGGCGGTTGTTCGCCAGCGGCTATATTAATCGGTACCATTGTTGTGAGTCCACAGGTGCCATTACCAAGTGTTACTCCACCAAGCGATTATTGTCAAGGTAGCATTGCAACTGCACTTATAGCTTCGGCATTGCCAGGTGCAACATTAAATTGGTATGGTACGAATGCTACAGGAGGAATTGCTTCGACAACAGCTCCAATTCCGTCCACAGCAGTAGCGGGAACTATTAATTATTATGTGAGTCAAACGATTTCAGGTTGCGAAGGAGCAAGAGCCGTTATTCCTGTAAAAGTGGTGGCTGATAATGGCAAACGATTGAGTTTATTTATAGATTATGCGCAATCTACAGCAACTACTCTTTATTTTGATTTTGCTAATGTGGGTCAAAGTAGTTTTACATATACCTATACCATAGATGGTGGAGCACCTGTAACTGGGAATTGGTTGTCTCCCTCTCATTTTGTTGTAAATGTAGCTTCCCGAAATCAATGTGTAACATTTACACTCGTTGCAAATGGTACGCCTTGTGTACCTTCAGAAACAGTTAGCAATGTTGCAACTCCAAACTTTGCAGCAATACCAGCGTTCTGCTCGGGTTCAACGGCTCCGATTTTGGCTATAACTTCTCCCAACGGAATAGTTGGAACATGGTTTCCCGCTACCATCAACAATACGATTGCAGGAAGCTATGAATTTACTCCAAATACTTCTTTTCCGTGTGCCAATAAGCAAACATTAACCACCACTATTACGCCCAATGTTACACCAACATTTACGCAAGTAAGTGCGATTTGTGCGGGAACGATTTTGGCAGCATTGCCAACTACTTCTAATAATGGTATAACAGGAACTTGGTCGCCAGGATTAGACAATACAAAAACTACTCTGTACACTTTTAAACCAACTGCTGGATTATGTGCAACGAATGCTACTATGACAATTACGGTCAATAGCAAAGTGACTCCCACTTTTACAGCGGTGACTCCTATTTGTTCAGGAACTATTTTGGCGGCATTGCCAACCACTTCGACCAACGGCATAGCGGGAACTTGGTCACCAACATTAGACAATACAAAAACTACACTATATACTTTTTTACCAGCTACCGGACTTTGTGCCACCACCACAACAATGACTATTGTGGTGAATGATTTGCCTACCGCAAGTATATCAGGGAGTGCAGGAGTGTGTTTAGGTACAGGAACTACGATATTATTTACTGGAACTCCTAATGCTACTGTTAGCTATACTATAAATGGCGGAACAGCTTTAACATTAGTTCTGGATGCTACTGGAAAAGCCAGTCTACCAACAGGAAATTTACTGGTAACTACCATTTACAGTTTGGTAAGCGCAACTAATCCTACCACTTTATGTTCGCAAACGGTTTCAGGAACTGCAACAGTTACCATTAAACCGTCGCCAGTTGCAACAGCCACACCAGCATCACAAAAAATATGTTCGGGCGATCAAACAGGAATTGTGCTTTCCAGTACGATTGCCGCCACTACTTACAACTGGACGGTGCTCTCACAAACAGGAGCAACAGGAGCAAGTGCAGGAACTGGAGCGAGTATTTCGCAAGCACTTACTGCCACAGGAAGTGTGCTAGGAACTGTAATTTATAGCATAATTCCAACGGCCAATGGCTGTTCTGGAAGCCCAATAACCGTAACAATTGATGTAACTCCTGTTCCGATAGCCAAAGCCACTCCGAGCCTACAAGCTATTTGTTCAGGAGATACTACATCCTTCGTTTTATCGAGTAATTTGGCCGGTGCTACTTACGAATGGAATGTGGTTCAAACCAATGTTGCTGGAGCTCTAGCAGGGTCTGGATTAGCTATTGTACAAACGTTAACAACTATTACTAATAACACGGGACAAGTAGTATACACCATTAAACCAGTTTTAAATGGTTGCTACGGACAACCTATAACGGTAACTATTGATGTAATTCCTGTACCCATTGCCAATGCAAATCCTACTGCAGCAACTTTATGTTCAGGCGAAACTACAGCTATTGCATTAACGTCTCCCAATGTTGTTGGTGCAGCGTTTAATTGGACTGTAATTCAAAATGGAGTATCAGGCGCAACTGCTGGAACGGGAACTGCTATTACTCAAAAACTAATAGCAACTGGATCTGTAGCAGGTACTGTTGAGTATACTATAACGCCAACAAAAAACGCTTGTGTAGGCTTACCCATAAAAGTAATCGTAACAGTAAATCCTTCCCCAGAAGTTTTTGGCCCTACGCTTACCACCATTTGCAGCGGCGAAAGTCCCAGTATTTCTCTAGCTCCAAATCCGTTAATGGTAGCGACAACTTTTGATTGGACGGTGGTTCAAACGGGAGTTACGGGAGCAACAAATGGGTCTGGAAATACAATTAATCAAGTGCTAGAAGCAACTGGTACTGCGCAAGGTTTCGTAATATATACGGTAACTCCAAGTTTAAACGGTTGTCAAGGAAAACCACTTGCCATCAAAGTATTGGTGAATTCATTGCCAAATCCAACGCTTGCGGACGGCATTATTTGTGTCAATCAAACTTCTAATATTGCTTTTGAAACTTATACGTTGGCTACAGGATTGAGTGCTACAACACATACTTTTGAGTGGTTCTTGAGTCCATCAACGACTCCAATTGCGGGTGCTATTGGTAGTTCCTATGAGGCTTTAGTTGCGGGCGATTACAGTGTTATTGCCACCAATAAAAGTACGGGCTGTATCTCACTTCCTGCCACAGCAACCATTACAGCTTCGTTCCCAGCCACCACTATTGCAACTACACAAACCCCAGCTTTCGCTGATGATGCAACTATTACGGTTACGGTTTCGGGAGGAAATGGTGTTTACGAGTACCAATTGGACGATGGGCCTTTTCAAGTTTCGAATCTTTTTACCAATGTGAGTTTGGGGCCGCATCAAGTAACGGTGGGCGATACTAATGGGTGTACGAATTTGACTCAAAATGTTTTCATCATTGGATACCCAAAATTCTTTACTCCAAACGGGGATGGGTACAATGAAAATTGGAATATTGTTGGTTTAAATGGGCAACCCAATTCCAAAATATTCCTCTTTGATCGCTATGGTAAATTGCTAAAACAAATTAGCCCAACAGAACAGGGCTGGGATGGAACGTATAACGGACAACCACTTCCAGCTGATGATTACTGGTTTACGGTTGAATATGAAGAGCTAGCAACTACCAAAGTTTTTAGAGCGCATTTCACCTTGAAACGATAGGCGTATCGCGTACTTACAATAAAAAAAGCTTCCAAAAATTTTGGAAGTTTTTTTTATTTTATCGGTTATTTAATTTGGCTTTTTCTTTAATGATGTCGCTTATTTTCCGGTTTTCTATTTTACTTTCTAACCATGAAATAATATCTAGATATAAAAAAGCGCGCTTTTCGTAGGTGTTTTTTTCTAATTCAATAAAACGTTCTTTCATTTTGATAAACTCCTTTTTGATTTCGCTTGGATAGATTGAGTTTAAGTTTTTTAAGAAACGGATAATTTCTTTTTGTACTTCTTGTAAATCATTCATTTTAATCAAAAACTTATAGGTATTCTTGAGTTGGTTTTCCAGATAATAATCTTTTCCCAATTCAAAATGGGCAATCAAGCAAAGCAATCTTGCAAAACACATTAAATCTTCTCGCATAGAAAGATTTTTATTGTTTATTATTTTTTCCAAATAAAAAATCGATTCGGCATATTTTTCATTTCCAAAATAAATAGAAGCAATCTTGTAGTAAAACAACATTTCGTGGTGCTCGTCAAGGTGCTCGCTGTGGAGTTTTATCTTGTTCAAAACCTCTGGAATTAGGTATTCGCTTTCGGCAAAAGTTCCTTCTAGAATGTGATAATTTAATTTATTATTGTACAAATATAAAAACGATAAGGAAGCAATATTGTCGTTCATTGGGAATTTTGGATCCTCGATGGTGTGCTCTAATAAGTCCAAGTATTCCTTAAACTTTGATTTGTATTTGAGCATAAAAAGGGATTCTAATAAATAATGATTTCCTTTTAGAAAAAAAACAGGATTCAAATAAATCATATTGGGATTGTCATAAAACAACGAAACCCATTTGTAAGCATACTTGTAACTTCCTAGAAAGTCTTGAACCAAAAAACTACGCCATAAATTAGCATTGTAAAACCAATATTTTTCTCTAAAACCAAACTTGTTTTCGTCAAGTTTTGCAACGTGTTTATTAAAATAATCATCAATATGTTGGTACTCTTCATCGCTTTTTACATACCCAGTTTTGAGCATAATGCCATACAATTGCAAGGACAAATTAGATAATTTACTCGAAATGGTATTGCGGTAATTCAACTCTTTGGCCTGAATCACTAACTCATCGGCGCGACCTTGAATACTTCGGGTAATGTATTGGGATTCGATTAGTTTTTCGAATTCTACAATTTCAAAAGCCATATATTTTTCGTCATTTTCGATGGCTTGTAATTTGGTTTTATCCAAAATTTTCAAACTTTGCTTGTACAATCCTTTGTTGTAGAGGATGGCGGCAAAATCAATTTGTTCCCGCAATTGATAACGGATGTTTTGACTGGGAATATTCAAGCGAATACTCACCAGAATTTGTTTGTATAAATAAGACTTTAGATTCGATAATTGCACCTTTTTGATTAGCCCATTTTTAAGAATTATCTTCTCATCGTAGGCTTCGGATTTGTCTAAAATATTAAATAACTCGATAAATTTAGTATTGGAACTGGTTTCTAATCGGCTGGCAAAAATCTTAAATTGTCTTTTTTCAGACTTTGAAAGTGATTTTATTAATACGAATAAGAAATCTTTTTGATGGTTAGCCATTGTAAAATAATGTAACTTAAAATGTTGTTTTTCAGTATTTTATAAAGTAAATATTTGCTTTATAAAGAGTATATTTCATTAAATTGGTTTTTATAATAAAGTAATGAAATCTATTTTTGTTTGGAGATGTGAAATTACATTAAATAAATGAAAATGAATAGAGAGAAAGTTCAAATTTTTGATACCACTTTAAGAGATGGCGAACAAGTCCCAGGATGTAAATTAGACACCAACCAAAAACTTGTTATTGCCAATCGTCTCGATGAGATGGGAGTCGATATTATAGAGGCTGGTTTTCCGGTTTCTAGTCCAGGAGATTTTTTATCCGTTTCAGAAATTAGCAAGATTGTCAAGAATGCTACTGTTTGTGGTTTAACGCGAGCCGTAAAAAATGATATTGATGTTGCAGCAGCAGCCTTGAAATATGCCAAAAAACCTAGAATTCATACTGGAATAGGAACATCTGATTCCCACATTATTCATAAATTACAAACCACCAAAGAGGATATTATTGCTAGAGCAAAATTTGCCGTTTCGCATGCCAAATCGTATGTTGAAGATGTTGAATTTTATGCCGAAGATGCTGGAAGAACCGATAATGAATTCTTGGCACGAGTCTGTGAGGAAGTCATTAAATCTGGAGCAACCGTACTTAATATTCCGGATACTACAGGCTACTGTTTGCCAGAAGAATATGGTGCGAAAATCAAATATTTGAAAGAAAACGTCAAAGGAATCGAAAACGTAATTCTTTCGTGTCATTGTCACAATGATTTAGGTATGGCTACAGCCAACTCGGTTGCGGGAGCGGTAAACGGAGCCAGACAAATAGAATGTACTATAAATGGTATTGGGGAAAGAGCAGGAAATACAGCACTTGAAGAGGTGGTTATGATTTTTAAACAACACCCATACCTTAATTTATACACGGATATTGACAGCAAACAATTGAATGAAATGAGTCGTTTGGTGTCCGAAAGCATGGGAATGATGGTACAACCCAATAAAGCGATTGTAGGAGCAAATGCTTTTGCACACAGTTCAGGAATTCATCAAGATGGTGTGATAAAAAACCGAGCCACATACGAAATCATGGATCCATTAGATGTAGGTGTCAATGAATCATCCATCATTTTAACGGCAAGAAGTGGTAGAGCAGCATTAGCGTATCGTGCCAAAAAAGTGGGGTATGAGTTGACCAAAGTGCAACTTGATATTGTATATGTAGAGTTTTTGAAATTTGCAGATATAAAGAAAGAAGTTCTAGATAGCGATATTCATCAAATTATTGAAGCTTGTAAAATGTATAGTGAGTTGGTAAAAAACTAGTAAATCACAAACGAATAAAGTAAAAACAAAATTATGAATCTAAAAATAGCTGTTCTTTCGGGAGACGGAATTGGTCCCGAAGTGATCTTGCAAGCCAAGAAAGCATTGAATGCTATTGGTGCTGTTTATGATCATGAATTTATTTTTGAAGATGCGTATATCGGAGCAATTGCTATCGAGAAAACGGGAAAACCACTGCCAGAACAAACGCTGAATTTATGTAGAAATACAGATTCTATTTTGTTTGGCGCCATTGGGGATCCTAAATATGATAATGACCCATTAGCCAAAATTCGTCCCGAACAAGGATTATTAAAGCTCCGTAAAGAATTGGGTTTATTTGCCAACATTCGCCCCATAAAAGCGTATCCTAAATTGATGAATGCGTCACCTATAAAAAGAGAAATTTTAAAAGGAACCGATTTTGTCATTTATAGAGAACTCAATGGTGGGATGTATTTTGGAGAAAAAACTACAAACGAAGCGGGAACCTATGCTTCGGATTTGTGTGAATATAATGAAGAGGAGATTTCAAAAATAACGCATTTAGCCTTCAAAGCTGCACAATCCAGACGCAAAAAAGTAACCTTGGTTGACAAGGCTAACGTACTGGAAACTTCCCGTTTGTGGCGAAGAGTTGTCTCGGAAATTGCTGTTGAATACCCAGATGTTGATTTAAATTTCTTGTACGTAGATAATGCTGCGATGCAAATTGTTTTGAATCCATCCCAGTTTGATATTTTGCTCACAGACAATTTATTTGGCGATATTTTGTCTGATGAAGCGAGTGTAATTTCAGGCTCTATTGGATTAATGGCTTCGGCATCTTTGGGCGAAAAACATTCGCTTTTTGAACCCATTCACGGCTGTTATACCGAAGCAAAAGATAAAAACATAGCCAATCCAATTGCGGCAATTTTGTCAGTAGCGTTATTATTAGAACATTTTGGACTCTCAAAAGAATCCAAAAAAGTGATTCAAGCCGTAGAAAAAGCCATTATAAGCGAAGTCGTCACGGTCGATTTGAAAGTGAATTCCCAGTTTGGAACCAATGAGGTAGGGGATTTTATTTCAAATTACATAACCAATGAAGATGATTTGTATTTCAAAAAAGATTTTGTTCAAATAGGACGTTCAACAATAGTATAATGCCCAAACACCAGAAGGGTGTTTTTAGGAAAAAATATAAATAAAAAATGGAATTAAATAAATACAGTAAAATAATTACCCAAGACGAAACACAACCTGCTTCTCAAGCCATGTTGTACGGAATTGGTTTGACCGAAGACGATTTAAAAAAGGCTCAAGTGGGGATAGTAAGCATGGGTTACGAGGGAAATACCTGTAACATGCACTTGAATGATTTGGCCAAAGACATTAAAACGAGTGTCTGGAATGCGGATTTAGTCGGTTTGATTTTTAATACAATTGGCGTTAGCGACGGAATTTCTAATGGAAATGACGGTATGCGTTTTTCTCTCGTTTCTCGTGATGTAATCGCTGATTCTATCGAAACCGTAATGGGAGCACAGTGGTACGACGGTATGATTGCGGTTCCAGGTTGTGACAAGAATATGCCGGGTGCTGTAATGGCAATGGGTAGAGTCAATCGCCCATCAATTATGGTGTACGGTGGATCCATTCACCCAGGGAAATGGAAAGGCGAAGATTTGAATATTGTTTCGGCTTTTGAAGCTTTGGGCAAAAAATTCAGCAACAGCATTACACCCGAAGATTTCAAAGGCGTAATTCAAAATGCGTGTCCAGGTGCAGGCGCGTGCGGCGGTATGTATACTGCTAACACGATGTCATCGGCAATTGAAGCATTAGGAATGAGTTTGCCTTTTAGCTCGTCTAATCCTGCTTTGAGTCCAGAAAAAAAACAAGAATGTGCCGATGCGGGAAAAGCCATCCGCATTTTGTTAGAAAAAGATATTAAGCCACGTGACATCATGACTCGCAAAGCCTTTGAAAATGCCATTACCATGGTGGCGGTTCTAGGTGGTTCTACGAATGCCGTGATGCACTTAATTGCTATGGCGCACTCCGTAGGAATTGAATTAACATTGACAGATTTTCAGGATATTAGCGATAAAACACCCTTACTTGCCGACTTGAAACCAAGTGGTAAATATTTAATGGAAGACTTGCACAATGTAGGTGGTGTTCCAGGAGTAATGAAATATTTGCTAAAAGTAGGGTTGCTTCACGGCGATTGTTTGACGGTAACTGGAAAAACAATAGCAGAAAATTTAGCTTTGGTTCCGGATTTGCACGATGGCCAAGATGTTATTCATGAAATCCAAAAAGCATTAAAAGCTACTGGAAACATTCAAATTCTTTATGGAAATATCGCTTCCGAAGGCTGTGTAGCTAAAATTAGTGGTAAAGAAGGAGAGTTTTTTGAGGGTACAGCTGTGGTTTATGAAAATGAAAAAGACGTAATCAAAGGAATTCAAGGTGGCGAAGTGCAACCCGGAAACGTAGTAATTATAAGATATTGTGGTCCAAAAGGTGGGCCAGGAATGTCAGAAATGCTCAAACCAACTTCTGCCATAATGGGAGCTGGACTAGGAAGTACCGTTGCTTTGATTACCGATGGGCGTTTCTCGGGAGGTTCGCATGGTTTTGTAGTAGGTCACGTCACGCCAGAGGCGTATGATGGTGGCGGAATTGCATTAATCGAAAATGGCGATGTCATCACCATTGATGCTGTAAAAAACACCATTAATATGAAAATATCGGATGCTGATTTTGCAACCCGTAAAGCCAACTGGAAACAACCAATATCTCCTATAAAACAAGGCGTTTTATTGAAGTACATGCGTTCGGTTTCTAGTGCCTCTGAAGGATGTGTAACGGATAAGTAAAGCTAGTAGCTTTTGGCTTTTAGCCATTAGAAAATGAAAAAGTTAAAAACAAATGCTAAAGGCTAAAAGCCAATAGCCAAAAGCAGTTTAAAAAAATGAAAATAACAGGAGCAGAAGCAGTTATCAGATGCTTATTAGCCGAGGGGGTAGATTTGGTTTATGGGTACCCAGGTGGTGCTATTATGCCCGTTTACGACGAATTATATAAATTTCAAGATCAATTGCATCATGTTTTGGTGCGTCACGAACAAGGTGCGGCTCACGCAGCGCAAGGTTTTGCTAGAGCTACTGGAAAAGTGGGTGTTGCAATCGCCACTTCAGGACCTGGAGCAACCAATTTAGTTACAGGAATCGCCGATGCTCAAATCGATTCTACGCCTTTGGTTTGTATTACAGGTCAGGTGGGAAAACATTTATTGGGTTCGGATGCCTTTCAGGAAACCGATATTATTGGGATTTCGACTCCGGTAACCAAATGGAATTACCAAATTACCGAAGCACATGAAATTCCAGAAATTATAGCCAAAGCATTTTATATTGCTCGATCAGGTCGTCCTGGTCCCGTTTTGATTGATATTACTAAAAATGCGCAGTTTGACGAATTGGATTTTTGTTATGAAAAATGTACTTCCATAAGAAGTTATCATCCAAAACCAGTTCTGAATCTTCAAAAAGTGCAAGAGGCAGCGAACATTATTAATAATGCCAAAAAACCATATATCATTTTTGGACAAGGTGTTATTTTGAGCGAAGCAGAAGAACAATTGAAAGCATTAGTTGAAAAATCAGGAATTCCTGCTGCTTGGACTATTTTAGGACTTTCTGCTTTGCCTACAAATCATCCTTTGAATGTGGGTATGGTGGGCATGCACGGCAATTATGGACCAAATGTTTTGACCAATGAATGTGATGTTTTGATTGCACTTGGAATGCGTTTTGACGACCGTGTTACTGGAAATTTGGCCACATATGCCAAACAAGCCAAAGTAATTCACTTTGAAATAGATCCTGCAGAAATCGATAAAAATGTAAAAACAGAAGTAGCCGTTTTAGCAGATATCAAAGAAGCTCTGACTGCTTTGATTCCATTAATAGACAAAAAATCGCACGATTCTTGGCACAATGAGTTCAAAGAAAAATATGAAATCGAATTGGATGCCGTTATTAACGAAGAATTAGCACCAACGAATGGTAAAGGAATTTCGATGGGCGAAACTATCGAAATGATTAACAAACACTCGAATGGAGATGCCATAATGGTTTCGGATGTAGGACAACACCAAATGTTTGCTTGCCGTTATGCCAAATTCAACACAACCAAAAGTAACGTTACTTCTGGTGGATTAGGAACAATGGGATTTGCATTGCCAGCCGCTATTGGTGCCAAAATGGGAATGCCAGAACGTGAAGTAGTTGCTATTATTGGCGATGGAGGTTTCCAAATGAACATTCAAGAATTGGGAACCATCAATCAAACAAAAGTTCCTGTTAAAATTGTAGTTTTAAACAATGAGTTTCTAGGAATGGTGCGTCAATGGCAAGAATTGTTCTTTGACAACAGGTATGCTTCCACAGTAATGGTTAATCCAAATTTTTGTGCCATTGCCGAAGGCTATTATATCAAAGCCAAAAAAGTTACACAAAGAGAAGATTTAGACGCAGCCGTTGCCGAAATGATGGCTTCCAAAGACTCCTATTTCTTGGAAGTTATGGTAGAAAAAGAAAATAACGTATTCCCAATGATTCCAACAGGAGCTTCGGTTTCGGAAATGAGATTGAGTTAAAAAAAAGTTTGCTTTTTGAAGTTTCAAGTTTTTCACTCAAAACTTTAAACAAAGAAAACTTTAAACAAAAATAATTTATGGAAAATAAAACATTCACCATTTCTGTTTATTCAGAAAATAACGTTGGCTTACTCAACAGGATTTCAGGAATATTCTTGAAACGCCACATCAATATTTTAAGTTTAAATGTATCCGAATCTGAAATAGAAAATGTTTCTAGATTCATTATTGTTGTGGATACCACCGAAAAATGGGTTAAAAACATTGTAGGACAAATCGAAAAACAAATCGAAGTCATCAAAGCTTTTTATCACGTAGATGAAGAAACCATTTTCCTAGAAAGTGCTTTGTTCAAAATACAATCTAACTTGCTTTTTGACGAAAGACAAATTCAAAATATCATCAAAGAAAGCCACTCCGAAATTGTAACGGTTTCCAGAGACTTTTTTGTGATTTCAAAATCAGGAAAACGCTCCGAAATAGAAGAGCTTCATGCTAAATTGAAACCTTTTGGAATCATGCAGTTTGTGCGCTCTGGAAGAATTTCGGTTTCTAAATCCAAAATGGAAATTTCAACCTTATTAGTAGATCTAAAATAATATTCACACTCAATTATTAAATTACACATTCATTAAATATTAAAAAAAATGGCAAATTATTTCAATTCATTACCACTTCGATTACAATTAGAACAATTAGGCGTTTGCGAATTCATGGATCAATCCGAATTTGTTGACGGAATAGCGGCATTAGCTGGAAAAAAAGTAGTTATCGTAGGCTGTGGCGCTCAAGGTTTGAACCAAGGTTTGAACATGAGAGATTCTGGTTTAGATATTTCTTACGCATTACGTGCAGAGGCAATTGCCGAAAAAAGAGCTTCTTACACCAATGCTTTTGATAATGGTTTCAAAGTGGGAACGTATGAAGAATTAATCCCAACTGCTGATTTGGTTTGTAACCTTACGCCTGATAAACAGCACACTGCAGTAGTTACCGCTATCATGCCTTTAATGAAAAACGGAGCAACATTGGCCTATTCTCACGGTTTTAACATCGTTGAAGAAGGAATGCAAATTCGTAAAGACATCACCGTAATTATGTGTGCTCCAAAATGTCCTGGTTCAGAGGTTCGTGAAGAATATAAAAGAGGTTTTGGTGTACCAACCTTGATCGCAGTTCACCCAGAGAATAACCCAAATGGTGAAGGTTTCGCTCAAGCGAAAGCGTATGCCGTTGCCACTGGTGGTCATAGAGCAGGAGTTTTAAACTCTTCTTTCGTAGCCGAAGTAAAATCGGATTTAATGGGAGAACAAACCATTCTTTGTGGTATGTTGCAAACAGGTTCTATCTTGTGTTTTGACAAAATGGTCGAAAAAGGAATCGAGCCTGCTTATGCTTCAAAATTGATTCAATACGGTTGGGAAACCATAACCGAGGCTTTGAAACATGGCGGAATTACGAACATGATGGATCGTCTTTCTAATCCTGCAAAAATCGAAGCATACGAATTGGCAGAAGAATTAAAAGACATCATGCGTCCTTTGTTTCAAAAACACATGGATGATATTATCTCGGGAGAATTTTCAAGAAATATGATGATTGACTGGGCAAATGACGACATCAATTTATTAACCTGGAGAGCAGCAACTGCAGAAACTAATTTCGAAAAAACGGCTCCAACGGAAGCTGCTATTTCAGAGCAAGAATACTTTGACAACGGAGTATTGATGATTGCTATGGTAAAAGCGGGTGTAGAATTGGCTTTTGAAACCATGACACAATCTGGAATTATCGAAGAATCGGCTTATTATGAGTCGTTGCACGAATTGCCTTTGATTGCCAATACGGTAGCTAGAAAAAAATTATACGAAATGAACAGAATCATTTCGGATACCGCTGAATACGGTTGTTATTTATTTGATCATGCTTGCAAACCATTATTGGTTGAGTTCATGAAAACAGTAGATACTAACGTAATTGGAAAACCATTCTCTACTTCAAATGGAGTTGATAATGCCGTTTTAATTGCTGTAAATAGTAGCATTCGTCAACATCCTATTGAAGAAGTAGGAGCGTGGTTGAGAGAATCTATGACTGCTATGAAAAAAATTGGATAATTAAAAATTAGGAATTACCACACATGAGGGTGTGCTGTGATTGGCATTATATCATTGGGTTTCATAATATTTTGAATTAGTAAGCACTTATTAGAATAAAATTGATACTGATGCATAATTACATTCACTTAACTGTAATTTAGGTTGCTAGTTGAGTGAAGTAATCCCTAATATTATTGGGAATAACATAACAAAAAACAACTGTTAAATTAATATTGTTTTTTGTTGTTTTTCATTTCAAAAGGTGTAATACAGAGCTATTACACCTTTTTTTATTTGTAAAAATGGCATTTGACTACTTTTTCTTCAAATAAAAATAATTAATGACTTAAATAGTTGTACGAATTAATAGAGATTTAATACTTTTATAAAAAATTAAAAAACATGAGCTATTATAAAATTGAAAATTTAGAACAATATTTTAAACATTACAATAAATCAGTTCGGGAACCAAGGAAATTTTGGGGAAAAATAGCCGAAGAAAATTTCACTTGGTATCAATATTGGGATAAAGTTGTTGATTTTAATATGGCCGAAGCCGAAGTAAAATGGTTTACCGAAGCAAAAGTAAATATCACCAAAAACTGTATCGACAGACATCTTGCCAAAAAAGGCGAAAAAACAGCCATCATTTTTGAACCCAATAATCCATCCGAAGCGGCATTACACATTACTTATAATGAATTGCACCAACGTGTTTGCAAAATGGCAAATGTGTTGCGGGAACAAGGCATAAAAAAAGGCGATCGAGTATGTATTTACTTGCCTATGATTCCAGAATTAGCCGTTTCAATATTAGCTTGTGCTCGAATAGGAGCCATACATTCGGTGGTATTTGCAGGTTTTTCATCCTCGGCAGTATCCGCACGAATAAATGATAGCGAATGCAAAATGGTCATCACTTCGGATGGTGGTTTTAGAGGAAATAAAACTATTGATTTAAAAGGAATTGTTGACGATGCTTTGCAAAGTTGTTCATCGGTAACTTCCGTTTTGGTGGCGCAAAGAACGAATTCTGAAATTGTAATGCAAGCAGGACGAGACCAATGGTTGCAACCACTTTTAGACGATGCTTCTGATAATAATGTTGCCGAAATCATGGATGCCGAAGATCCATTATTCATCCTATACACTTCGGGATCGACGGGTAAACCAAAAGGAATGGTGCATACTACAGCTGGGTATATGGTCTATACGGCCTATACTTTCAAGAATGTTTTTAGCCATGAGGAAAATGATATTTTTTGGTGTACCGCTGATATTGGTTGGATTACAGGACATTCGTACACCTTGTACGGCCCATTATTGAACGGTGGAACAACAGTAATTTTTGAAGGAATTCCTTCCTATCCTGATTTTAGTCGCTTTTGGGAAACCATCGAAAAACATAAAGTAACTCAATTTTATACCGCACCAACCGCCATTCGTGCCTTGGCAAAAGAAAATTTAGAATACATTCAAAAATACCCTTTGAAATCCTTAAAAGTGATTGGATCCGTAGGGGAACCTATCAACGAAGAGGCTTGGCACTGGTACAATGACCACGTTGGCGACAAGCGTTGTCCTGTTGTAGATACTTGGTGGCAAACCGAAACTGGCGGCATCATGATTTCGCCAATTGCCTTTGTAACCCCAACAAAACCAACCTACGCTACCTTGCCATTACCTGGAATTCAACCCGTTTTGATGGACGAAAAGCGCAACGAAATCGAAGGCAATCAAGTAGTAGGTAGCTTGTGTATCAAGTTCCCTTGGCCCGGAATTGCGAGAACCATTTGGGGAGATCACCAGCGATACAAGGACACGTATTTCTCTACTTTTCCAGGTAAATATTTTACTGGCGATGGTGCTTTGAGGGACGAAGTTGGCTATTACCGTATTACAGGTCGTGTTGATGATGTGGTAATTGTTTCTGGGCACAACCTAGGAACGGCGCCTATTGAGGACGCCATCAATGAGCATCCAGCAGTTGCCGAGTCTGCAATTGTAGGCTTCCCGCACGATATCAAAGGGAATGCGTTGTACGGTTATGTCATTCTAAAAGAAACGGGAGAAAGCAGAAACCAAGATAATTTACGAATCGAAATTAACCAATACATTTCGGATCATATTGGGCCAATTGCCAAGCTAGACAAAATTCAGTTTGTTTCTGGTTTGCCCAAAACCCGCTCTGGAAAAATCATGCGTAGAATTCTTCGTAAAATCGCCGAAGGTGATTATTCAAATTTTGGCGATACGTCAACCTTATTAAACCCTGAAATTGTAGATGAAATAAAAGAAGAACGATTGTAAAACCAATTGGTTCCCAAAACATAAAACTGCTTTGTCCTTGCGATAAAGCAGTTTTTTTTTACGACTGTAAAATTACTACCATTTGGGCGTGACACCACATATAAAAGGCGCACCTAGGCAACTGCCCAAAAAAGCGCCTTTTATACATGGTGTCGGGCTATTCGCTACAAGTCCTCGCAAAACGCCATTCCATTCCGTTTTGCTGTGGGCTTTTCGCTACTATCCCTCACGCACTAAACGACTAGAATCCGTTCCTAAAAAACCTTAAAACCAATAATTAAGCAAATTTTTAACAGAATGTTATACCACAATAATCAAATGGAATGTCTAATTTTACTTTGATATGAAAAACAAGGAAATCCTTATAATTGGTGGTGGTTTAGCGGGATTAACTGCCGCAATTCATCTGTCAAAAATTGGGTTTCAAGTCCTTGTAATCGAAAAAAATGCTTTCCCAAAACACAAAGTTTGTGGCGAATATATTTCGAATGAAGTCTTGCCTTATTTCAATTGGTTGGGTATCACAATCGAGACTTTACAACCAACTAGAATTACCAACCTTCAATTTTCGACAGCAAACGGGACTACCATTACGAGTGCATTGCCCCTGGGCGGATTTGGAATTAGTAGGTACACATTAGATTATTTTTTGTACCAAAAAGCACTAGAAAACGGTTGCCAATTCCTGCAAGAAACAGTCGAGAATGTAACCTTTAGCAATACTAAATTTAAAGTAGAAACTACTACTAATCAATTATTTGAATACGAAATTGTACTTGGCGCTTTTGGCAAACGTTCCACTTTAGACCAAAAACTAAAACGTTCTTTTTTTCAAAAAAAATCAAATTGGCTGGGTGTTAAAGCGCATTATACTGGAAATTTCCCTGATGATTTGGTGGGATTACACCACTTTGAAGGCGGTTATTGTGGCGTGTCAAAAGTAGAAAATGACATCTTGAATATTTGTTATTTAACGGATTACAAAACCTTTAAACCCTACAAAAATACCGAAGATTACCAAAAAATGTGGATTTGCAAAAACCCAAATTTAAAATCTATTTTCGAAAATGCAACACTGCTTTTTGAAAAACCATTGACCATTAGCCAAATAGCATTTGATAAAAAAGAAGCCGTTTACGACCACATGCTCCTTATAGGCGACACCGCTGGACTTATTCATCCGTTGTGTGGCAACGGCATGGCAATGGCAATTCATAGTGCTAAACTGGCGGCCGAGTTGGTGGCGGAATACAACAAGGGAACAATCGCATCAAGAACCAAATTAGAGCATAAATACACACAAGTATGGAATTTTAATTTCAAGCATCGAATCCAGTCAGGACGGTGGCTAGCTCAACTTTTACAACATCAAAAAGCGACTGCTTTGGCGTTGCAAATTATAATTTGGTTTCCAGCACTTTTGACTTTTATCATCACAAAAACGCATGGAAAACCAATTGTTATCCATCCAAATAAAGACTAAAACACACATTCAAACGATTGAAAACCTATGGCAATAAACACCAAATACCGAACTGACACGCCCGAAATCATGGATGATTTTGCTTTGGAAGGGAAAATTTTGCGAGAAGCATTGGATAAAATTGCCAAAATAAACCAGCTTTTAGGAGGAAACCGATTAACTTTACAAGGTGTTGCCCAGTTGCTCCATCAAAATAAAAACCAACCAACCATCCGAATTGTAGATGTAGGTTGTGGCAATGGCGATATGTTGCGCACGTTGGCCGAATATGGAAAAAAAGAGCAATTGCCTTTGGAACTAATTGGGATTGATGCCAATAATTTTACCATTGGTCACGCCCAAAATTTATCGGTTGGGTATCCTACTATCAGTTACCGCTGTGAAGATATTTTTGGGCAATCGTTTAGCGAATTGAAATACGATATTGTGCTGTGCACCTTAACGTTACACCATTTTAAAGAAAGTGAAATCGATACCATTCTAACCGTTTTTAACACCAATGCTAGCATCGGAATTGTGATTAATGATTTGCAACGAAGCGCACTAGCGTACCGCTTATTTCAAGGATTGTGTTTTGTTTTTGGTTTGAATGCCATGTCGCGTGAGGATGGTTTAACCTCCATTTTAAGGGGTTTCAAAAAAGTGGAATTACAACAGTTTTCCATAAAAAATAAATTTAAAAACTATACTATTCAATGGAAATGGGCTTTCAGATACCAATGGATTGTTTGGAAATAGGTTGAGAGTTTTGGGTCAGGAATTAGAAAGAAGAAGCTAGAAGAAAGAAGCTAGAAGTTAGAGGAAAGAGGTTAGGAGTTAGAAGAAAGAAGCTAGAGGAAAGAGGTTAGGAGTTAGAAGAAAGAAGCTAGAGGAAAGTTACAATAAATGATAAGTTTGGGGTTAGCATTTTGAAATCGTAATGCTGCCAAAAAAATTAATAGACTCCAGCTTTAGAAAAAAAAGCAATAGACTCCCAGCTTTAGCTGGAAAAAAAGGAATCAACTCCAGCTTTATTTGGAGAAAAAAAGCAATAGACTCCACGCTTTAGCTGGAGAAAAAGGAATCAATAGACTCCAGTTTTATTTGGAGAAAAAAAGCAATAGACTCCACGCTTTAGCTGGAGAAAAGGAATCAATAGACTCCAGCTTTAGCTGGAGAAAAAAGAAATCAATGTAGTATTGGCTTTAGCCAAAAACGTATTGTTTAAGACAAAAAAAAATGAGTGTAAAAATAAAATGTGTTGCCAAGCAACTGCCCAAATATTCGAGAACTACCGATGAAATCATTCCTTTTTTGGATGCGTGGTTGGCGGGACAAGACGAGCGTTTTATTCGGAAAGTGAAGAAAATTTTTGAAGGAGCCGCCGTTGACAAGCGATATTCTATAATGGATCCAATCGAAGTTTTTACCCAAACTTCCTTTGAGGAACGAAATGCTATTTACGTTCGAGAAGTGATTGATTTGGGCGAAAAAGTACTCCAAAAAGCGTTGCAAAAAGCCAATTGGAAACCCGAAACCTTGGATTATATCATTACGGTAAGTTGTACGGGAATCATGATTCCGTCTTTGGATGCGTATTTGATCAATTCGTTGCATTTGCGACAAGATATTGTGAGGCTTCCAGTGACCGAAATGGGTTGTGCCGCAGGAGTTTCGGGGATTATTTATGCCAAAAACTTTCTGCAAGCCAATCCCGGAAAACGGGCAGCTGTAATTGCAGTCGAAAGTCCTACGGCCACTTTTCAGCTAGACGATTTTTCGATGGCTAATATTGTTAGTGCCGCTATTTTTGGCGATGGAGCCGCCTGTGTTTTGTTATCTTCCCACGAAGCTGACGAAGGCCCGGAAGTCCTTGCCGAAGAAATGTATCATTTTTACGACAACATTCACATGATGGGCTTTAAACTCACCAATTCAGGCTTGCAAATGGTTTTGGATATCGAAGTTCCCGAAACTATTTCCAATCATTTTCCGGATATTATTCATCCTTTTTTAGCTAAAAATAACGTTTCAATTGAAGCGATTGATCATTTAATTTTTCACCCTGGTGGAAAAAAAATTGTACAAACAGTAGAAAGTTTGTTCTCCAGTTTGGGCAAAAACATCAATGACACCAAGGAAGTCTTGAGATTGTATGGCAATATGTCGAGTGCAACCGTTTTGTATGTTTTAGAACGAATTATGGACGAAAATCCCAAAAAAGGGGAACTAGGTTTGCTTTTGAGTTTTGGTCCCGGATTTTCGGCTCAACGGGTTTTACTCCAATTTTAGTTATGAATAGTAAAGAAATTTTATCCCAATTACCGTATACCAAACCATTTTTGTTCGTAGATGACATTAGTCGGATAGACGAAAATGGAGTAGAAGGAACCTATACTTTTGATGAAAATTTAGACTTTTACAAAGGGCATTTTAAGGATAATCCCATCACACCAGGTGTCATTCTAACCGAGGTTATGGCGCAAATAGGATTGGTTTGTTTGGGAATTTTTTTGGTAAATGATGTATTTAACAAAAATACTTCAATTGCCTTAACTTCAACGGATATAGAATTTTTAAAACCTGTTTATCCAAACGAAAAAGTTACCGTTATTTCTGAAAAAGTGTATTTTAGATTCGGAAAATTAAAATGTAAAGTACAAATGAAAAACCAAAAAGGAGAGTCGGTTTGCACAGGAACAATTGCCGGTATCCTCCGCTCATCAGCAAAGGAGGACCGAACAGCATTAGAATAAACGATTGAAATTTAAAAATCAAAATTGCCATTGCTATTGAAATTGAAATTGCCATTGAAATTGCTATTAAAATTGCTATTGCCATTGAAATTGAAATTGCTATTGAAATTGCCATTCTAAAAACAATTCTATATGAATAAACGTGTTGTAATTACGGGACTTGGCGTAGTGGCTCCAAACGGCGTCGGGCTAACTGAGTTTACGCATGCTATAAAAAACGGAATTTCGGGAATTAAGCACGATCCGGAATTGGAACGATTGCAGTTTTCCTGTCAGATTGCGGGAAAACCAGAAATTTCAAACGAAATGGCATTGCGTTATTTCTCCGAATTGGAATTGCGAAATTTCAATTCGTCAGGTATTTTGTATGGTGTAATTGCTGGAATGGATGCTTGGAAGGATGCTGGATTAGCACTCGAAAAACGAGACGAACCGGATTGGGACAGCGGGACTATTTTTGGAACTGGAACATCTGGAATCGATAAATTTAGAGAGAGTATTTATAAAATTGATGCTTTCGAAACCCGCAAATTGGGCAGTACCGCTGTGGCACAAACCATGAATAGTGGTGTGAGCGCATTTTTGGGAGGCAAATTAGGATTAGGAAATCAAGTCACAACAAACTCCTCGGCTTGTACCACGGGAACCGAGAGTATTTTGATGGCCTACGAACGCATTAAATCCGGTCAAGCCAAACGAATGTTGGCAGGAAGCACCAGTGATTCAGGTCCTTATATTTGGGGAGGATTTGACGCCATGAAAGTGTGCAGTTTTAAGCACAATACCACTCCTGAAAGCGGTTCTCGCCCCATGTCAAGCACGGCTTCTGGGTTTGTTCCAGGGAGTGGGGCAGGAGCATTGGTTCTGGAAGATTTAGAAACAGCTTTGGCACGAGGAGCGCAAATTTATGCCGAAGTTTTGGGCGGAAATGTTAACTCGGGTGGGCAAAGAGGACTGGGAACCATGACAGCACCCAATCCTGTTGCTGTTCAAAATTGTATTGCCAATGCAGTAGCCAATGCTGCAATTCAGGCTAGTGAAATTGATATAATAAATGGGCACTTAACTGCCACATCCAAAGATAGTTTAGAAATAGAAAATTGGAGTAAAGCTTTAGATAGAAGTGGTGTTGATTTTCCGTATATTAATTCCTTAAAATCCATGGTGGGGCATTGTTTGTCTGGAGCAGGAAGCATAGAAAGTGTGGCTACCATACTGCAATTGCATCACGGATTTATTTTTCCGAATAGCAATTGCGAAGATTTAAATCCCGATATTACCGCTATAATCGACAAAAGCCGCATCCCTCAACAATTGCTTTACCGCAAAATTAAAGTTGCAGCCAAAGCAAGTTTTGGTTTTGGAGATGTAAATGGGTGTGTAATTTTCAAGAAATTTTAAAAAGAGTAACTGCTAATTCGCAAATTTTAGAACTAAACCACTTTGGACTGAAAGTCTGCAAAGTTGTAGCGCTAATTTATTTGCCACAAATTGCAT
Organism: Flavobacterium restrictum; assembly: GCF_007097245.1. Taxonomy (GTDB): domain Bacteria; phylum Bacteroidota; class Bacteroidia; order Flavobacteriales; family Flavobacteriaceae; genus Flavobacterium; species Flavobacterium restrictum. The sequence goes on from NZ_VJZT01000001.1 coordinate 233,523, forward strand.
TAATTAGTACTTATTAATTTGTGAAAATTTGTGGTTTTATTATTTTTAGAAGCTAAATCAAAATGTGCTAATGTACTTATATTTTGAAATCAGTGAATCAGTAGCTAAATAGGCTACACTAAATAGGCTAATATCCATAAAATGATTACAATTATGAACAAAGAAGAAACCATTCAAGAATTAAAAGCCATTGTAAAACCGTATATTCAAAACGAAGAAGCGTTTGAAAATCTTACGGAAGACACTGATTTCATTAATGATTTGAAGATAAATTCGGCTAATTTAGTCGATGTGATTTTAGACATTGAAGAAAAATACGATATCGTGATTGACAATGAAGCGATGGAAAAAATGAGTAACGTAAAAGCTGCTTTGACCATTATTGAAACCCAATTAGCCTCAAAATGATAGGAAACGACGTCGTAGATTTGGCTTTGTCCAAAAAACAAAGCCGTTGGCAACGCAAGGGATTTATGGATAAAATATTCACTCCAAGCGAGCAATTGCGTATCAGCACCTCGCAAAATCCCGAAAGTATGGTTTGGAATTTATGGAGTAGAAAGGAAGCAGCTTACAAAATTTACAATCGGGAAACAGGAATCCGAGGGTATTTTCCCCTGCAATTGGAATGCGATTGTAGCAATCAAAACGAAGGAACTGTCCACATAAAGGGATTTCGTTATTTTACAAAAACTACTGTTGATGCAGATTGCGTGTATACCATTGCCGTTGCCACAAAAGAGCACTTTGACCAAATTAAAACAATGGATCCGAACACGCCAATTACCAAAATAAATGGAATTCCATACCAGAATAATCCACAAATCCAGGAACTGAAACCCGTTTCGATAACCCATCACGGACGGTTTTGGTGCGGGATTACGTTGTGATTTTAGTTTCTGTACTCCAAAAAATTGCTTTTCGAGGATTTGGCTACTATAAAAATTTACTTTAGACTACTTCTTAAAATAGATCAGAATAAATTAAACGATAAAAAAATCTATATACCCAATCTGGATTTTAATTTCAAAAACAACAATGCTGTTTTGTAAGCATCTTCGGAGGCAGAATTGCGATCACTTTTTGGGATTTTATAAATGTCGCATAATTCGTCCAGTGAAAATTGCTTATCGTTTATATCCAATAATTTGCGATGCATGACATCTACATCCAAGGCTTCGTTTTTCAAGCGACCGCAATCCAAACGATCCAGTGCTGCGTTGATCATTTCGACATCAAAATGAATGTGATGACCAACCAAAACCGCGTTTCCTATATAACCAATCAATGATTTTATGGCGTCAGGTTCAACGAGTTTTTTCATTTTGCTTTCTACAATAAACTCATTAGATAGTCCATTGTCATGCAAAAATTTATATTGCAATAATACAGCTTCAAAATTATCGCCTATAACCACGCTATTATCCACAATAGCAAAGGATCCTAGGGATAAAATAACATCTTTGACTGGACTCATACCAGAGGTTTCAGTAGATAAAACAACAAATCGCTTTGATTTGGTTTCAAATTTAGACAAATACTCTTTCCAAAATTCAGGGTATTCTTTGTTGATATTTTTTAGCCAGTCTAACATATTATGAAAATTGTGTAAGTTTAAATTTCCCTTTGATCAACTCTTCTAATTCTCTCATTGGAGCAAAATTATTCTTTAATTTTTCTTTATCAATTTTAGACATTTCGTTCAAATTAATAAACTGACCGCAATCATCATTTTTTAAGCCTTCAATGGTTCGAAATTTCGACAAGGTTTGAAACGCATCGGCGCAATTCAAATAAATTTCAGCATTTTTGGGGTCAATCATGGCTAATTGCTTGAATCTCATATAGGTATTATTAACCCCTTTGATGTTGTAATGTAAAGTAAACAATCGGGCACCATCAATAAGCGGCATCAAAGCACGCGTTTTAATGTCAAATTTATCTTTGTTTTCTCCATCTTCTTCAATAATGAACTTTTTGAAAAAACTCAAAGGTGCATTTTTCTTTAAAGCATCATTGCCTAAAAAATCAAAGAAAAGTGTATTGTTTTTGGCATTTTTGAAAATGATATTTTCCAGGGCTTCTTCAATTTTGGGTTCTCCAAAAGCAATTTCAAAATCAAAAAAGAGGCTACTCAAATCATTGCTGTTTTCTCCTGGAGTATTCATCCAGCTGTTGTATTGTTTTGTCCAGTCTGTCAGTGATTTACACCATAGCATATTGCTTCCCATATGCCCATTTGGACACAAATCAAAACCTACTTTTTCGAGTGTTGCCGTTGTTCTTCGTCCTAATCGCAAGAAATAATCTTTTACTTCACGGTATTTGTCGGGAGTGACATCTTCAAAAACCAAAATACTATCCTGATCAGTCATTAATAGCTGTTCTTTTCGGCCTTGACTACCAATACTCAACCATGCAAAACGGGCAGGAGGGGAGCCTAAATCTAAAATAGAAAGTTCCACACTTCGTTTTATGATAGCCAAATTGATTTCGCTAGCAATATTGGTAATATGCGAGATGGGAATGTTTTTATGAATCGAATTCTGAATCAAATCCGTTAATCGTTCGCGTATTTGTTTTAAATCTTTTGGCGTTTGGGAACGTTTTATTTCTTTGATTAAAACCCCAGGGTTGCTGGCTTGAGCAATGATTAAATCGTGCTCGGATATGATTCCTTTTACAACAGATTTAGCCGTTCCGTCTAAAGTTACGCACAAATGCGTGACATTGTATTTGAGCATCAGCAATTGCGCTTCGGCAAGGGAAACGTTTTCTACAACCGTAATTACGGGCGATGCCATAATGGTCGCAATGCTATCAGTAATTTGAAATCTTCCAGTAGCAATTTTGGTACACATATCCCGATCTGTAACAATACCAATGGGAAAATTGTTTTCACAAATGATAACACTGCTCGAAATTTCTTCGGTCATTAGCTTGGCAATATCCTTTATAACGGCAGTAGTGAGCACTGTTAATGGGGATGTATTGTAGGTTAATGATTGAAAATATTGAATTTCCGATTGTTGATCGGAATAAAATACATTATCCGAAATGAGTTTGCCACGCAAATTTTCTTTGTCATGATGATTGGGAGTATTGGTGGCAAAACTTTCTAACAAAAAGTTCAATACAAGTGTGTTATTGGCAACAAAAGGTCTAAAAGTGGCAATTGGAATGGCGTAAACAATACTTTCTTCCCGAGCTTTGGCGGTCATCATGTAATTGTTTTTGGCAAAAAAAGGACGCAACCCAAAAATATCTCCTTTATGACATTTATTCAATAAAGTTTCTTCGGCATCGGCAATTACGGATAAATTGATAACGCCCGAAGCCACTACATAAAAACTATCGTGCAAGACATCATTAATTTGAAACAAGGTTTTGTGTTTTTCTAAATTAACAACCCGAATACTCGTAGCAATCTCTGATAATTCTTCAAAAGTTAAATTATCAAAGGGCTGGTAATCCTTCAAAAAGTCTGCAATATGGGCTGCAATAGTATTCATAGCTTGTTTAAAATAAATTTATGGTTTGTAAAAATAATAAAATAAAAAGTCATTTTCGTATCCATGTAAGGGGAAAACGATTAATTTATACAATTCATAATTTTTTCATAAAAATGTTAAAAATTATCCTAAATTGAATACTGTTTTTTACATTTATGACGTAAACTAAATTATTTAAAATCATGAAATTATCCAAAAAACTCCTCGTAATTGCTTTTCTAATCGCAATAGTACCCTTTGCTAATGCGCAAAAAAAACTAGCCAGTCCTGCCGAAACGGTATCGGGAAAAATTAACGGTGCCAGCATCACGATTAATTACGGAAGCCCATCTGTAAAAGAAAGAAAAATTTGGGGCGGATTAGTTCCTTTTAATCAAGTTTGGCGTGCTGGAGCTAATGAAGCCACCACCATTGAAACTGATAAAAGCTTGACTATTGAAGGCGTTACATTACCAGCAGGAAAATATTCTTTTTTTATCATTCCAAGTGAAACCGAAAGTACTATCATTTTTAACAAAGAACCAAAACAATGGGGTGCTTATGATTACAAAGAAAAAAATGATCAATTGCGCGTTAAGATAAAACAACAAGCAGCAACCACAAGCACCGAAAAATTAGCATATTTTGTTAATCCAAACGATATTACGTTAAGTTGGGAAAAATGGAATTTTGTTATGAAAGTCCAGTAAATATAAGGTTTAATTCCAATTTTTAATACAAAACAAAAAGGGCTTTCCTTTTTGTTTTTGTAAAAGTCTATTTTACATAATATAAATTATAGTGCAAAATACAACAGTAGGAAATAAGTAACTTGAAAAGCTATTTGACAATATAATAATTATTTAAAAGAGCACTTGTACTTCTAACTGACGTTTTTAGTATTTATAACGAACAAGTTTATATAGAAAAATACGTTTATCCCAGCAAATACCTTCATTAGACTTATATTTGCACTTTAAAAAAAAGAAATGACCAAAACCAATTATTTAAAGCTAATTCTCATATTAGGTTCTATGACAGCACTTGGGCCATTTTCAATTGATATGTATTTGCCCGGTTTTGCGGGAATTGCCAGAGATTTGAATACTACAGTTGCCAATGTTTCGATGACATTATCCAGTTATTTTATTGGAATTTCCGCTGGACAATTACTTTATGGCCCGTTATTGGATCGATTTGGACGCAAAAAACCGTTGTTTATAGGCTTGTTGATTTATATTTTGGCTTCGTTGTGTTGCGTTTTTGTCAAAAATATTGATGCTTTTATTGGCTTACGTTTCATACAAGCTATTGGTAGTTGCGCTGCTACTGTGACTTCTGTCGCTATGGTTCGGGATTTATTTCCTGTAAAAGATATTCCAAAAGTGTTCTCAAAATTAATGTTGGTTGTTGGGCTTTCGCCAATGCTGGCACCAACAATTGGTGGGTACGTAACGGCATATTACTCTTGGCATGTGGTGTTTTTGATTTTGATGTGTTTGGGAATACTTGTTTTTCTAGCGGCTTGGCTAGGACTTCCTTCAAAATTTATTCCCGATACTACCATTTCGTTGAAACCAAAACCCATAATCACTAATTTTATAGAAATTATCAAAGTTCCACAATTTTATACTTATGCTTTTACGGGTGCAATTGCTTTTTCAGGATTGTTTACTTATGTTGCGGCTTCGCCTATTTTATTCATGACCATTCTCAAAGTAAGTGCTAAAACCTACGGTTGGATTTTTGCTTTTATGTCCATGAGTTTTATTGGTGCTAGTCAGCTGAATTCCCTATTGTTGCGGAGGTTTAAAAGTGAGCAAATGATTTTTGGCGCACTCGTAGCCCAATCAATTATTAGTATTTTATTTCTCATAGCAGCTGTAAACTCATTTTTGGGCTTGTATGAAACAATTGCTTTTTTGTTTTTATTTTTGGCTTGTTTGGGTATTTCAAATCCCAATACTGCGGGTTTAACCTTGGCTCCTTTTGCCAAAAACGCAGGAAGTGCCTCGGCATTAATGGGTGCAATACAATTGGGTTTGGGTGCTTTTGCTTCTTTTATTGTGGGTGTTTTTGTAAAAAATTCAATAGCTCCTATGGTTGTTATTATGTGTTTTTCGACAGTAACGGCATTTTTTGTTTTGATTATCGGTAAACGAACAATCAAAAATACCATTGCGACTTCATTTGAGGATGAAATTACAATGGTACATTAATATTTTTTTGGATTTTTAACAGATTGTCTGTTCGCCTTTAACTCTTTTTTCAGGTCTTATAATCATGCGCAATGATTGGTCTTTGGCAAAATAAGCAGTGGTCCAATGATAGAAAGTATTGATTCTATTGCGGTATGTGATTAACGAAATTAGGTGTACAAAAAGCCAAATAATCCAAGCAAAAAAGCCTTTGAAATGCATTTTGGGTTTGGGCAAGTCGACAACTGCTTTATTTTTTCCAATAATAGCCATCGATCCTTTGTCATTGTATTCAAAGGGGTGCAACGGTTTATTATGCTGCATCGCCTTGAAATTCGCCGCTAAATTCAATCCTTGTTGAATAGCAACTTGTGCCACTTGGGGATGTCCCTCTGGAAAATTGGTATCCGTAAGTTGAATGCAGGTATCGCCAATGGCATAAATATTTGTCATACCGTTGACTTTATTGAACGCATCGGTAGCCATTCGTTTTCCTCGCCCGTAACTTTCTAGTGGAATTCCGTCAAAAGTTCTTGCCGAAACTCCTGCTGCCCAAATTAAATTTTTGGTTCGGATGGTTTCTCCGTTTGTAAAAAATACGGTATCGTCTACATAATCATTCACACGACTGTTTAATTTTATGACCACTCCCAGATTGGTGAGAGCTTCCAGCGTATCGGTTTGGGACGCCACACTCATTGGTGCAAGTAACGCATCTCCACCATCGACCAAATAAATATTACTTGCTGTGGTATCGAGTTCAGGATATTCTTTTAGCAGTATGCTTTTTCTCATTTCGGCAAACATTCCTGAAAGTTCCACCCCAGTTGGCCCGCCACCTACTACCACAATAGTTAGCAATTCACGACGTTTCCTAATGTCTTTGCAAATGGCTGCTTTTTCTAAATTTTTCAAAATAGTGTTGCGCATTTCAATAGCATCATTGAGCGTTTTCATTGGAATGGCATTTTTTTTGACATTTTCCATTCCAAAATAACTGGTTTCGGCACCCGTGGCAAAAACCAATTGATCGTATTTTAGTTCGTCATTGCTTAAGATGATTTTATTTTCGAGGGGAAGTACTTGCAGCAGTTCGCCCAAACGAAATTGCAGGTTTTTTTTTCCTGCAAAGAATTTTCGGAATGGATAACTAATGCTGGATGGTTCTAAAAAAGCTGTTGCCACTTGATAAATTAGCGGTGGAAAAAAATTATAATTGTTTTTATCCACAAGTGTAACATGAATTCCTTCTTTATTGAGCAATTCTTTGGCTAGATTCAATCCTGCAAATCCTCCACCAATAATGACAATCTCCATAAGTATTTAATTTTTTGTTGCATAAAAAAAAACATTTCATAAATATACAGTATTTATGAAATGCTTTTTGAAAATAAGATTGTAAAATAAATGCGAGAAATTTAGTTTCTTTTTATTTTTTTAATTGGTTTTTCTACGGGTTCATTTTTTGATTGAAGCACATAATTTGCAATCAATTTTTCGATCAATTCGTCCTTGGTCAAATGATGGAAAACGGTTTTAATTTTGGTTTTCAATTCTAAATCAACATCATGATTGGGTTTGGTTTTAAAGATTTGCTTGGCCCACAAAAGCGTATTGTTCTCCTCGATACTCGCCACGGTTGGTTTTTTGAATGCTGTAAATTGAATGCCTAATGCGGTTTCAAAATCAGTAATTTCTGACACTTCTTCGGGTTGTAAAACGGTCAAAGACAATCCTTTTGCCCCTGCCCTAGCCGTTCTACCGCTACGGTGTACGTATACTTCGTACACATCAGGTAAATGATAATTGACTACATACGTGATGGCGGCCACATCGATTCCTCTAGCAGCCAAGTCCGTTGCGACCAAAATAGTGATGTGACCTCCTCTGAATTGCTCCATGATTCGATCCCGAATACCTTGTGACAAACTCCCGTGCAACGCTCCCGACGAAAACTTATTTATGGCTAGATTTTTAGCCAGTTTATTGACAGCGGCTTTGGTTTTACAAAAAATAATACCGCGTTCTCCTTCTTTAGAATTCAAAAAGTGCATCAAAACGTTGAGTTTTTCAATAGGATCTACCACAATATAATGGTGGTCAATTCCTTGATTTCCTACCGTTTCCATATTGGCACTTATTTGAACTACATTTTTGTTCAAATAGTTCTGAACCAGTTGCTTGATGGTGCCAGGTAACGTTGCCGAGAATAAAAAAGTACGGTGTTCTTTAGGGATTTGGGTAATAATTGTATCTAAACTTTCCCCTAAAATACTGACCATTTCATCGGCCTCGTCAAGGACTAGAAATTGGGTTTGTTTTAAGTCAATTGCTTTGCGTTCTATTAAATCGATCAATCTTCCTGGTGTGGCTACTACGAGATGTGTAGGTTGCTTTAGGCGTTCGATTTGGGGTTTTATTGGAATACCGCCACAAGTTGCTGCCATAGCAATATGAGGCAAGTGTTGTGCAAAATCTTCTAAATTTTTGAAAATTTGATGTCCTAATTCTCGCGTTGGTACTAGTATTACTGCTTGAATTACAGGTAAATCCGTGTTGATGAGTTGTAAAAGTGGCAATCCAAAAGCAGCTGTTTTTCCAGTTCCAGTTTTGGCAAGACCTACTACATCCGTGGTGTTGGACAACACTAGCGGAATTATTTTTTGCTGAATTTCCGTAGGTGTAACTATCCCTAATTGGGTTATGGCTTTGCATATTGGTGCTGAAATTCCTAAATCAGAGAATTGTTTTGACATTTTTTTTGGATTTTGAAATAGTTATTTTGAAAACGGATGCCCTAGCCCTGATGGAAGTGAAAATCCTTATGAGCCGGGGTTCGGCTCATAAGATTGCAACGTACAGCAGGAATTAGCTCCTTGAAAAGAAAACGATAGGAGTAAATGCCGGAAATTAATCGGCTTCGTTCATGATTTTCTGTCGGTATTTTTTTCCTGTCAACAAGACTAATTTTAGTTTGTAATCGTCAACGAGCCATTCGCGGTAATTTTTGCTGCATTGACTTAAGCATTTGGAGTAGCGCTTGATGCGACAATCAATGTCATCATCTAGTTCTTTGCCCAATGCTTTGGCTTCTTGCAGGGTTTCGGAATTGTCTACGCACATGGAGGCATGTTGTTCAAGTGATTTTTCGAGTACTACTTTTGAGCGTAAATTTTGTTTGATAATCAATTTGTGTTCTTCATCGACATCAAAAGTTACGACAGCTGTTTTGCTGAATTTGGCTCTTAATTCTGGTGGCATAGCGTATTTAAAATACAGCTCGATTTCGTTATCGTCTCTTAAGTTTTCCAGATAAAACTCGGGTGATTTAAAGATATGTTGCCAGTTTACGGGTTCGCTCCAGAGTCCAAAACGTGCGGCATTGTTCCCTAAATCGATTACGGTAAACTCATTCTTGTTGGGCAATTTTCGGGAGCCACGACCAATCATTTGGAAATACAATGTCAATGATTTTGTGGCTCTATTTAGAATTATTGTTTCTACGGTTGGCTCATCAAAACCTGTGGTCAAAATCCCTACCGAGGTCAAAATGGCGTCTGGTGTGTGCTTGAACCAATGCAAAATATCCTTGCGTTCCTCGTTGTTGCTGGTGTTGTCTAAATGCCGAATAGGGTATCCTGCTTCTCTAAAGGTCTCGTAGACATACAAGGAGGTGTTGATTCCGTTATTGAAAATTAGGGTTTTTTTGCCCAATGATTTTTCGGTGTAGGCGTGCAATAATTTTTCTTGCATGGCCATATTGGTATATAAATCGTCCGATGATTTTACGGTATAATCGCCATTTATTCCTACTTTCAAGGAAGTCAATCCTACGTCATAGCTGTAGGTTACGGCTTTGGCCAGAAAGCCTTTGTCAATCAAGGATCCTATGGTATCGCCCACAATTAATTCGTCATAACTTTCGTGCATGGGCAGCTTGATATTCGAACTCAATGGTGTGGCGGTAACTCCTAATATAAAGGCGTTTTTGAAAGAACTCAAGAGTTTTCTAAACGAATTGTAATGGGCTTCGTCAATGATTACTAAACCTACATTGTCTAGATGTAGTTTCTCGTCATTGATACGGTTTTTGAGGGTTTCGACCATGGCAACAAAACAGGAATAATCGTTTTGATCTGGAAGTTCTTTGACTTTGCTGTTGATAATTTTGTTTTTGACATCAAATCCTTTCAACATTTTTGAGGTTTGTTTGCACAACTCGATACGGTGCGTCAACACCACCACTTTTTTATCGTGTTGCGACAAATAACGACGAACAATTTCCGAGAAAACGACTGTTTTTCCACCGCCTGTTGGTAATTGATATAATAAATGGTGTTGCGCTGGAGCATTATCAATTCGTTCAAAGATGGCGTCTATATCTCCTTTTTGATAGGCATATAGTTCTTTTTTGTCTTCAATTTCAATTTCTAAAGTTTCTTGTAACATTGCTTTTTATTGGATTTTTGCAAAAATACACCTAAAAAACAGTTAAACCATCACTTTTAATTAAAAAGAAATAGGTCCGATTAATTAAAATTGATTTATAATCGAATGTCAATTCTTGTTTTCACTTTTCGGTTTTATGGATGTGCTTCTTTTACAGTTCTAAACGTTCTAGAACAGCGGCAAAAGCGTCCTTATTTTTCCATTTTTGAGCTACTGTTTCCTTGTGAATTGCGATGATTCTGGTTTTGAATTCGTACAAAATTCCGTTGGCAATAGCATAGGAAACCGCTTGGTCAAAGGAGTTGTACATGCTTTTATAAAATAATTCTTGTGTAATGGTGTTTTCGCCTGAGTAGGTTTGAGCAATTTCAATCGTGTACAACATGACATCCATAATCAAGAAAGAATCTACTCCCAAAAGCAGGAAATGCTTGATGAATTTTTGAGCCACGGAGCGACGCATTTTAGGTCTACTTCTTCTGCCCATTTTTTTGATAGGGAAATATTCATGGGTGATTTTGAGTTTGCATTCCTGTAAAAGTGAGGCTTCTTTGGGATTAAAAACAAAATCGTAGTAGACTTTTACAGGAGGAAATTTGGCATAGAGTTCCAAGATTTGTTCCTCGAGTTGTTCTTTATTTAGTTCGGTCAAGTATTTTTTTAAATCACGTTTGCTCATTTCCAAAGTTTAAGAATACAAAAGTAAATTAGTTTGGGAATCCATAGACCTAAAATCAATGATAATAGTTATTTTTGTGACAAACGGTTTCAAAAAAAATAAGGTATGCTCAAAATTTTCAAGATTATTGCCATTTTAGAAGGCATTTCGTATTTGGTTTTATTTTCTAATATGCTTTTTATAAAACCAACTCATATCGAGGTGTACAAAATGTTGCTTTTTCCTGTAGGGATGGCGCACGGATTACTCTTTGTGAGTTACATCATTCTGGCTAGTATACTCAAATTTCAAGACAATTGGTCTGTGAAAAAATGGGGAATCATCGTTGTGGCTTCTTTAATTCCGTTTGGGGCTTTTTATATCGAAAAAAAACAGTTGAAAAATGAATAATTCGCTCGAAAAAATATTTGGTTGGTGTTATCTTTTATTACGAAAGTTGGGCGTGAATTACACCATTGCTTCCTACTTTAGTTTGCTGGTAAACATTGTCTTGATGTGCTGTATGGCGTATGTTTTTTTCATTGTTTTTCGGTTTGTTTTGGATAAAACTTTTAGAGCAATAGCCATTAGAACTAAAAATAAATTTGATGATTATATTATAGAAAACATCACGGGACAATACCTTTTTTATCTGGTTCCGTTGCTATTGGTTTACAAATCAGTTCCTGTGATTTTAGAAAAATACGATTATTGGGAGTTTGTTTTTGGTAAAATCGTAGCCATCTGGATCGTAGTTTTGGTGATAATGGTTATTAGAACTGGGCTAAATATTTTAAAATATTATTTAAAACAAGTTCCTCGATTTAGCGACAAACCCATCGATAGTTTTATTCAGGTTTTTAACATCATGTTGTGGCTATACGGGATTACGGTGATTATTTCAAAGATATTTGACATTAATCAAAAAGATCTTTTAACGGTTTTGGGAGCTGTTTCGGCCATAATAATATTAATTTTTAGAGACACGCTTTTAGGATTTGTTGCCAGTGTTCAAGTCGCAATCAATGATATGGTTCGCATTGGGGATTGGATTACTATGGAAAAATTTGGGGCTGATGGTGATGTTATCGAAATTAATTTGGCTACCGTAAAAGTGCGCAATTTTGACAATACCACCACTACCATCCCTACGTATAGTTTGAGCTCCGATTCATTTAGAAACTGGCGTGGCATGCTCGATTCTAATGGGCGACGCATCAAGAGACATGTGTTGATAAAAGCCAATACGATTCGGTTTTTGAGCGAAAATGAATTGGTAGACTTGCAAAAAATCGAATTGATACGCGACTATATTACCACCCGAAAAACCGAAATTGATCTTTTTAATACCAGTCATAAGGTCGATAAATCATTGGCTATAAATGGTAGGAATTTAACCAATCTGGGGCTTTTTAGAAAATACATTACTCAGTATTTAACCAATTATCCGGGACTTAATACCGACATGCTCATGCTGTGCCGCCAAATGCAAGCAACGCCACATGGGATTCCGCTGGAAGTCTATGCTTTTTCGACGGACAAGCGATTTGAAAATTACGAATACATTATGGCTGATATTTTTGACCATATTATTGCAGCCGTTCCTTATTTTTATTTAGAAGTTTTCGAGATGCCATCGGAAAACGGCTATTTGGAATAAAAAAATTAAACCCAATTACAATGTCAGGAGAAAAAAACTTGGAAGTCTTATTGCAATCCATGAAACCAAAATTTAATACGGGCGAATATGTGTTTTGCGTGGTGCAAAATGCCCATGATGTACCGCTTGAAAACGTTCTTTTGTTATTTAGAGAATCCGAGGGAATCACATTAGTTCTAAAAAAAGAAGTTGCCGATGCATTGCAATTACACTATGATTTTGTTGCCGCTTGGATCAGTTTGACCGTACATTCGGCTTTAGAGGCGGTGGGATTAACAGCCGCTTTTTCTGGAGCACTTGCGCAGGATGGCATATCCTGTAATGTGGTTGCGGCCTTTTATCACGATCATATTTTTGTGAAATATCAGGATGCAACAAGGGCTATGGAAATCCTAAACCAGTTTTCGAATTAATACCAATGCTATTTTTTGAGCCGTATTGGCATTAAGTAAGTAAGTAAGTAAGTAAGTAAGTAAGTAAGTAAGTAAGTAAGTAAGTAAGTAAGTAAGTAAGTAAGTAAGTCGAAAGTTTAAATGTCGTAAAGTTTAAAGACCTACTATTATGTACAATCACTATATAGTTGCCGATTATATCATTTTGTCAGATTTTAAAAAGCGACATTACATTATTCTTATTACTTATCTTAATTGTAAGCCTCTTTTTTTGTATTTTTTTGTTGGAGGAAGTTTTTTTAAATTATTTGGTTTAAAAAAACATTATTAATTCCTTTTTTTTTAAATTTAGAAAAAAAAATGATACAGAGAGATGCTTTCTTAAATGAATTTCGCGGACAACCCATTGGCACAGTAACCTCCCAATCCTCCCCAGAGGAATCCTTTCAAAACGAAGTCCTCCGCCCTATTTTAAAACTTCAAAATGATTTGTTTGTTGCCGCATTTAGTAATTATGTGAGCAAAAACAAAGTTGATTTTTACCTCCATCCTGTTGCCAAAAAATTAACGATTATAGAAAACGCAATCCAAAAGGATATTAAGTTTAGAAATGCCCTGAAAGGAATGATTATAGGATTGTTTACACTAGCAGAATACCAACTGTACATAAAAAATTCGTCGAGCCTTAACAAACGAATGATGGGAATGCTCATGGAGCGCCTAAAAAGTCAAGTGCAATTATTTGATGTGCAGGAGAGCCAAAATTAAAATTGTTAAAATGCCATTTTCATTGCTTATAATTCAAAAAACGAATGGCTATTTACCTTATAATTACAATTTCTTTAGGATTTGGTAAATGTCAATTTATTTTTAAAATAAATGATAAAATCAGTAGCAATGGATGTAATTAGCATACTATTTTTTAGTATAATTGTTAAATGGTAACTGCCTAAAATTTATCAATTTTAAAACCATCCTATGAAAGAAGAATATTTCAAATGGTACTCTCCTAATTTAAGCAGAGATATCGAGATGCTAGTTTTTGGTCATTCGGGTTATCCAATAATTTTATTCCCAACCTCGATGGGAAGTTTTCACGAAAACAAGGATATGGGCTTAATCGAATCGGCAAGGTGGTTTATTGAGCAAGGATTAGTGCAAATTTTTTGCCCCGCAAGCATCGACAAAGATAGTTTTTATAACAAGCAAATTCATCCCATTCACCGCATCGAAAATCACACTTGGTATGACAAAATGATTTGCCACGAACTAGTCGAAAAAGTGCGACACAACACACCATCCGGCAAAGTTGCGTTGGCGGGTTGTAGTTTTGGCGGGTATCATGCCGCTAATTTTGCGTTCAGACATCCGGGTTATGTAAGTCACCTGTTCTCGATGGGCGGTGCTTTTAGTATCAAAAATTTTATGGATGGTTTTCATAATGACGATGTGTTTTATAACAGTCCCGAAGATTTCTTGTACGGACTCGACAATCATGAATTGTGGAATATGGATGTTGTTCTGGGCACCTCGAACTGGGATATTTGTTATGATGCTAATTTGCGATTGAGTAAAGTATTGAGCGATAGAAACGTTCACCATTGGCTGGATGTACGCCCAGACCGCGAACACGATTGGCCTGTTTGGAAGGAAATGTTTCCACATTACATATCACGAATTAAATTTTTCTAACCATTGACTTTGTTATTTTTTTTGATTAATAACAGCGTTTTTTAACCGTATAAAAATGAAAAAAATTGGAATTTTATTTGGAATGGAAGACACCTTTCCACAAGCATTTATTGATAAAGTAAATTCAAAAAACGAAAAAGACATCATTGCCGAAGCCGTTTCGATAGACAAAGTAGTTCAAAATAAAGATGGCGAATATGCTGTAATTATTGACCGGATTTCGCAAGACGTTCCGTTTTATCGCGCCTATCTCAAAAACGCTGCTTTAACGGGAACGAACGTAATTAACAACCCCTTTTGGTGGAGTGCCGATGACAAGTTTTTCAATAATGCTTTGGCGGATACGCTGGGGGTACCTTTGCCCAACACGGTGATTCTTCCCTCGGCTGAACATCCTACGGATACCACTGGAAAATCCTTTAGAAACCTAAAATACCCAATGGATTGGGAAGGAATTTTTGATTATATTGGTTTTCCTGCTTACATGAAACCCTATGCTGGCGGCGGTTGGAAAAACGTGTACCGATTAGAAAACAAAGAAGAATTCTGGGAAAAACACCAAGAAACAGGACAATTAGTGATGATGTTACAGGAAGAAATTGTTTTTACCGAGTATTTCAGAGTCTATTGTTTAGGTTGCAAAGCGGTGCGAATCATGCAATACGAACCTAGAAATCCGCATCATTTGCGTTACGTCTTGGACGGCCCTCCAGTCGATAAAAAATTAATAGCAACTATAAAAGACTATACTTTAAGATTGTGTAAAGGATTAGGATATGATTTCAATACCGTAGAATTTGCCGTTCGTGACGGTATTCCGTACGCTATTGATTTTGGAAATCCAGCTCCAGATGCCGATATTAATTCGGTTGGACAAGAAAATTTTGACTGGGTTGTAGAAGAAGCTGCAAAAATGGCCATCGCTGCCGCAAAAAAACAAAAACCAGGGAAAATAAATTTAACTTGGGGTACTTTTATGAAAGAGGCTATTGCGGTTAAATAGTGCTATTAAAATTTCAAAAAAAATGAAAAAATTACCTGTTTTTACACTAGGTGTAGAAGAAGAATATCAAATTATAGATCCTGTTACCAGAGATTTACGCTCGCATTTGTCTAAAATTGTTGATGGTGCCAAAATAATTTTGAACGAACAAGTAAAAGCCGAAATGCACCAATCAGTGGTTGAAGTAGGAACTAATATTTGCAAAAGTGTAGCCGAAGCCAAATGCGAAATAAAATTCTTGCGGTCAAAAATCGTTGAATTAGCCCAAAAGCAAGATTTAATTGTAGGCGGTGCCGGAACACATCCGTTTTCAAAATGGCAAGATCAACCCATTACTGATGATCCACGTTACCACGATATTGTTAATGAGTTGCAAGATGCGGCACGCTCCAATTTGATTTTTGGAATGCACTGCCACGTGGGTATCGAAAACAGAGAGATAGGATTGCAATTAATGAATCAAGCGACTTATTTCTTGCCTCATATTTTTGCACTTTCGACCAATTCCCCTTTTTGGGAAGGGCGTAAAACAGGTTATAAATCTTTTAGAACCAAGGTTTTTGACAAATTTCCGAGAACAGGTTTACCCGAGTATTTTGATTCGGTTAGTTCCTATGAAAATTATTTAGAAACATTGGTGAAGACCAATTGTATCGATAATCCCAAAAAAATATGGTGGGATTTGCGGTTGCATCCGTTTTATAACACCATCGAGTTTAGGATTTGTGACATGTGTTTAACCGTTGACGAAACCATTTGTATAGTGGCTATCATTCAAGCTATTGTGGCAAAATTGTACAAACTAAACATGAACAATACCAGTTTTAACATCTACCGACTGGCATTAATCAAGGAGAATAAATTTCGAGCTGCCCGTTACGGAATCGATAACAATATGATTGATTTTGGCTTACAAAAAGAAGTAGAAACCAAGTTGCTTATCCTTGAATTATTAGATTTTATAGACGATGTAGTAGACGAATTAGGAAGTCGTGAGGACATTAATTATGTACATGAAATCCTAAAAAACGGAACAGGCGCAGATAAGCAGCTTACTGTTTTTCAGGAAACCAATGATCTCTCTAAAGTTGTTGATTTTATAACCAGCGAATTTACCAAGGGTTTATAAAAATATCAAGTAACTTTGCAACTGTTTTTAAAGCCTAAAAAATGAGTTCAAAAAGTATAAAAATAGCCTTATTAGACATGTATAATGGCGAACCCAATCAAGGGATGCGCTGTATTATAGCTATTATCAATAGATTTACGCCCGTTGTTAGTTTTGAAATTTTTGACGTTAGAGGGAAATGTGAATTGCCTAAAATAGATAAATTTGATATTTATATTTCATCAGGCGGTCCAGGAAATCCGCTTCTTGGCGACGGCGATTGGGATATGAAATATTATGACTTCATCGATTCGCTAAACAAATGGAACACCGAAAACCAAATCAAAAAACACGTTTTGTTTATTTGTCATTCGTTTCAAATGGCGTGTAAACATTTTGGTCTAGCCGAAATAACCAAAAGAAACGACACCTCATTTGGAGTAATGACCATTCATAAAACGAAAGAAGGACTTTTAGATCCGCTTTTTGAAGGGCTTGCAGATCCATTTTATGCCATCGATTCTAGAGATTATCAAGTGGTACAACCCAAATTAAGTGTTTTTGCCAAAAAAGGAGCCAAAATACTGTCATTGGAAAAAATTAGAGATCACGTGCAATACGAACGTGCTATTATGGCGGTGCGTTTTACCAATTATTTTGTAGGAACACAATTTCATCCCGAAGCAGATCCCATTAGTTTTATTATGCATTTGCGAAACAAAGAATCGAAAGAAAAAATTAGAAACATGAAAGGAAAACGTAAGTTTAGAAACATGCTCGAAGATCTAGTTGACGATGATAAAATATACCGAACGAACGAAACGCTAATTCCCAATTTTCTTCGTATTGCCATAAATGACTTGATGAAAACCAAAAAAATCCTGTCCAATTAATACAATCCCAATCGTATGATTCCAAAATATCGGGAGCTTTTTAATGCCCAATTTACCGACCAAAAATATCAAGATTTCAAAAATGATATTGCTTCCGATTTTGATTATATGCCTACTTTTAGAATAGGTGAAACTCCTTTTTTTATTTCTAGAGAGTTAAAAGAACAATTAATAGAAGGTTGTAACGAAGTGATAGCTTTAATTCAACAAGATAACTTTAAAGAATTAACAAACAAATCATTAGAACTCAACACTAAAGTACCTAATGAAGATGAACATACTACTTTTTTGGCAATTGATTTTGGAATTTGTGAAGAAGATGGTCATGTGATTCCAAAATTAATCGAAGTTCAGGGCTTTCCTACTTTATACAATTATCAAGTCAATTTGTTTGAAAAATTCAAAAAACAATACCAGTTTTTAGAAACAGTAACCCCTTTTATAAATGGAATTGATGCGCAAGAATACAACGCTATTTTAGAATCTGTTATTTGTAACAATCACCCAAAGGAAAACGTCATTTTGCTCGAAATAGAACCCGAAAAGCAAAATACCAAAATTGATTTTTTGTATTGCCACAAAGACCTTGGTATTCCCGTTATTTGCGTGACCGAAATCATTAAAAAAGGAAACCAGCTCTTTTACAAGAATGAGTTTGGAATAGAAATTCTGGTAAAACGCATTTACAATCGTGTAATTTTTGACGAACTCAATCTACGCACGGATTTAAAATTAAATTTTAGTTTTTCAGATGAATTAGATTTGGAATGGGCGGGACATCCCAATTGGTTTTTTCGAATTAGTAAATTTATTTTGCCTCTTCTCAAAGGAAAATATTTTATCGAAACTACACTTTTGAGCGACTTAAAAGTAATTCCTGAAGATTTAGAAAATTACGTTTTGAAACCCTTATTTTCATTCTCTGGTTCAGGCGTTATTTTTCATGTTAAAAAAGAGGATATTGAAGCGGTAGTTGATAAAGAATTATATATTTTGCAAAAAAAAGTAAATTATATTCCCATTGTACAATCTCCTGATGGCAAAGTAAAAGCCGAAGTTAGAATGCTTTGTGTTTGGAAAAAAGAGGCTGTTGCTCCCACCTTACTTTGCAATTTAGTCCGGTTGAGTCGTGGCGAAATGATTGGCGTTAAATTCAACAAAGACAAAGATTGGGTTGGAGGAACGCTTGGTTTATTTGAACAGTAAACCCTTGTTTGTGGTTCATAAATCGATTTTCATAGTAGTTTTCGAAATTAAAACCTTTCATTTTGAGCGCATTCAGCTGGACAAAAATGAATGTTTTTTTTCTTATTACGTCATTTTAACGCATTGAAAACCAAAAATCGATTGCGTATCTGTTTTTTAACATGAAAAAACATTTAAAAACAACAACAAAAAGCTAATTTTTGATTACTTCCTTTTGCAAAAAGATGCGTTTTTGGTAGTTTTTTTTCAAAAACCTTAAAAAATACCCTCCATTATTCAAACTAATTCCTTAAAAAGGTGCAAATTATTCAATTGTAATAATAATTTAACAACTATTAAATGATTATTGCTGAAATTTATTTATTATTGTAATGATATACTAATTACATATTATTCAATAATTAATTCATACAATTAATAATTTAGCAAATGAATAGACGACAAGCACTAAAAAATGTTGCCTTTTTGATGGGAGGTGCCATTTCTGCAACCACTATGGGGGTTTTGTTTGAAAGTTTTACAGTACCTGAAAAGGAAAAAAACTTTATCACTTTTTCGGCTTCAGATGAAGAAACTTTAGCTGAGTTTGCCGAAATTATAATTCCAACTACTACATCATCTGCTGGGGCAAAAGCTGCTGGATTGGGTGCTTTTATTCCCATGATGGTAAGGGATTGTTATCCTGCTAAAATGCAAGAAATTTTCGCCAATGGACTCCAAGCGATGAATGAAAGATGCACCAAAGAATTCAACAAGAGTTTTATATCGCTTACTACAGCAGAACGGGTACAAATTGTAACCGAACTTAAAGACGAAGCTTTAGCGGCAAACAAAACCCCTTCGTTTTTTATAATAGCCAGAGATTTAACTATTTTAGGCTATTTCTCTTCAGAAATTGGTTGTACCGCAGCTCGAGAATACCTGCCTGTTCCAGGACGTTATGATGGTAGCGCTCCCTATTCGCCAGGGCAAAAAGCATGGGCAACCAACTAATATTATTTTGTATACAAGTTTTCAATAATTTTTGAATTTAAAA
The DNA here is from genome assembly GCF_007097245.1 of Flavobacterium restrictum. Lineage (GTDB taxonomy): Bacteria > Bacteroidota > Bacteroidia > Flavobacteriales > Flavobacteriaceae > Flavobacterium > Flavobacterium restrictum. The sequence continues at coordinate 253,309 of NZ_VJZT01000001.1, forward strand.
AAAATACGACACGTGAATATAAATACGGATTTAAAAAAACAAAATACCTACGATGCAATTGTAGTTGGTTCAGGTATTAGCGGTGGTTGGGCCGCAAAGGAACTTACCGAAAAAGGACTTAAAGTCTTGATGCTTGAACGTGGAATGAACATTGAACACATCAAAGATTACGATTCGGCGATGAAAAGTCCTTGGGAATTTGAGCACGCAGGAAAACTTACCGAAGAGCAAAAACGCACCCATCCAGTTCAAACTCGAGATTATCCTTATAATGAAGCAACCGAAAAATGGTGGGTAAATGATTTAGAATGTCCCTACACCGAAGACAAGCGTTTTGACTGGTACAGGGGCTTTCATGTTGGAGGAAAATCACTGATGTGGGGTCGCCAAAGTTACCGTTTTAGTGACCATAATTTTGAGGATAATGCCAAAGACGGACATGGAAACGATTGGCCTATTCGTTACAAAGACATTTCGCCTTGGTACGATTATGCCGAAAAATTTATAGGCGTAAGTGGGCAAAATGAGAACTGGCCGCTATTGCCAGACGGGCATTTTCTGCCTCCAATGGATTTGAATTGTGTCGAGAAATCTGTAAAAGAACGCATAGAAAAGCAGTATAATAAATCCCGTATTCTTACCATTGGTCGTACGGCAAACCTAACGGTACCGCACAATGGTCGTGGCAATTGCCAGTATCGAAATTTATGCAGCAGAGGTTGTCCTTTTGGAGCATATTTCAGTACGCAATCGTCTACTCTTCCAGCGGCAATGGCTACAAAGCGACTTACCGTTCGACCGTATTCAATTGTAAATCATATTATTTATGATAAGGACACCAAAAAAGCAAAAGGAGTTATGGTCATTGATGCCGAAACTAACGAAACAATGGAATTTTATGCCAAAATCGTTTTTGTGAACGGCTCTACTTTGGGGTCAACTTTTGTTTTATTGAACTCTACTTCCGAGGCGCATCCCACAGGACTAGGAAACGGAAGCGGTCAACTAGGTCATAATTTAATGGATCACCATTTCCGTTGTGGTGCCGAAGGAAGTGCCGAAGGATTTGAAGATAAATACACTTATGGAAGACGCGCCAATGGAATCTACATTCCAAGATACCAAAACATTGGGAATGATAAACGCGATTATTTACGTGGTTTTGGTTATCAAGGTGGTGCGAGCAGAGGTTCGTGGCACAAAGAAGTAGCGGAGTTGGCTTTTGGTCAAAACTTCAAAGAAACCATGTCACTTCCTGCCGATTCTTGGAGTATGGGATTAGGCGGTTTTGGTGAAATGCTTCCTTATTACGAAAATAAGGTTTATATCGACCATACCAAAAAAGACAAATGGGGACAACCTGTTTTGGCAATTGACTGCGAATACAAAGAAAACGAAGCCAAAATGCGCGAAGACATGATGAATGATGCCGCCGAAATGCTAGAAGCTGCAGGAATGAAAAATGTAAAAGCATACGACAACGACTGTTATCCTGGTATGGCAATTCACGAAATGGGTACGGCTCGAATGGGCAACGATCCTAAAACTTCGGTGTTAAATAAATGGAATCAAATGCACGAAGTAAATAATGTATTTGTTACTGATGGTTCTTGCATGCCATCTATTGCGTGTCAAAATCCATCGTTAACATTTATGGCATTAACCGCTCGTGCTTGTGATTATGCGGTAAAAGAATTAAAAAAAGGAAACATTTAGGTTCAAAAAACATGAATAGAAAATTAAGAATGGGAATGGTTGGCGGTGGTCAAGACGCTTTTATAGGAGCTATTCATCGCCTTGCGGCAAATATGGATGGACTTATCGAATTGAGTTGTGGTGCATTGAGCATTAATCCAGAAATAGCCCTTGCATCAGGAAAAGCCTTGTTTCTTCCTGAATCAAGAACCTACTTGACGTACCAAGAAATGATTCAAGCCGAAGCTGCTTTGCCTGCCGATGAGCGTATGGATTTTGTAACCATTGTAACGCCAAATTTTGCACATTTTGCTCCAGCAATGATGGCTTTGGAATATGGGTTCAATGTTGTAATCGAAAAACCAATCACTTTTTCATCCGAAGAAGCGAAATTACTGGCGCAAAAAGTAGCGGAAACAGGTTTAATTCTTTGTTTGACCCACACCTATTCCGGTTATCCAATGGTCAAGCAAGCCAAAGCAATGGTGCGAGAAGGAAAACTTGGTAAAATAAGAAAAGTTTGGGTCGAATACCCGCAAGGTTGGTTGAGTAAATTATCTGAAAGAGAAGGAAATGCACAAGCTGCATGGCGAACTGATCCCAAAAAATCAGGTAAAAGTTCGGTTATGGGAGATATAGGAACGCATGCGGCTCATTTGGCAGAATACATTACCGGAGCTGAAATAACCGCAATTTGTGCTGAATTAAACACATTAGTTGAAGGTCGGATTATGGATGATGATGGTGCTGTTTTATTAAAATTTGATAACGGAGCCAAAGGCGTTTTAATGGCGTCACAAGTGGCAGCTGGCGAAGAAAATGCTTTGCGAATTCGCGTATATGGCGAAAAAGGCGGTATCGAATGGTTGCAACACGACCCAAATACGTTACTCGTAAAATGGCTTGATGAGCCTATGCAAACCTTGCGAGCAGGTTCAAATTACAGTCATTTATCCACATTTGCCACCCATAATTGTAGAACTCCTGGCGGGCATCCCGAAGGATATCTTGAAGCATTTGCCAATATTTATCGCAATTTTGCTCTAACTTTGGGTTGCAAATTAGACGGAAAAGAACCCACTCCCGAAATGTTAGATTTCCCTTCAGTAGCTGATGGAATTCGCGGGATGGCATTTATTGATAATGTGGTAGCCTCATCGCTTTCGGATCAAAAATGGACTCCTTACGTTTTATCATAAATTAGGATATTAGACACCACTCAATATGACAACAATTCAAGGGCCAGCGGTCTTTTTAGCACAATTTATAGGGGATCAAGCCCCATTTAATTCCTTGGATGGCATTTGCCAATGGGCAGCTGATTTAGGTTTTAAAGGAATACAAATGCCAACTTTGGACACTCGATTTATCGATCTACAAAAAGCCGCCGAAAGCAAAACGTATGCTGACGAATTATCGGGAAAAATGGCCTCTTACGGACTTGAAATAACCGAATTATCGACTCATTTACAAGGACAATTGGTAGCGGTTCATCCTGCTTATGATGATTTTTTTGACGGCTTTGCTCCTGCTGCACTTCGTGGCAATCCAAAAGCCAGACAGGAATGGGCAGTGCAACAGTTAAAATATGCTGCCAAAGCATCGCAAAATCTAGGTTTAACAGCACATGCTACCTTTAGTGGATCATTGTTATGGCAATATTTTCATCCTTGGCCACAACGGCCTCCCGGTTTAATTGAAGAGGGTTTTGCTGAACTAGCCAAAAGATGGTTGCCTATTTTAAACGAATTTGACCATAATGGTGTCGATGTGTGCTATGAAATTCATCCCGGAGAAGATTTATTTGATGGTGAAACCTATGAAATGTTTCTAAAAGCGGTAAACAATCATTCTAGAGCGTGTTTGTTATACGATCCCTCCCATTTTGTTTTACAGCAATTGGATTACATTCAATATATTGATTTTTATCACGAACGAATAAAAGCATTTCATGTCAAAGATGCCGAGTTTAATCCAACTGGAAAACAAGGTACTTTTGGCGGGTATCAAAATTGGGCAAATCGTGCAGGTAGGTATCGCTCACCTGGTGACGGACAAATTGATTTTAAAACAATTTTTAGCAAATTGGCACAATATGATTACAAAGGATGGGCTGTGATGGAATGGGAATGTTGCATAAAGAATCAAGAAGATGGTGCTCGTGAAGGAGCTGAATTCATCAAAAATCACATCATAAAAGTGACCGATAAAGCCTTTGATGATTTTGCTGCTGTAGCAACCAATACCGAGTTAAACAGAAAAAATTTAGGACTTTAAAAACATAAAATTATGAAAATTAAATATTTAGCATTAAGCGTCGTTATAATTACTTTAACTTCTTTTTCTAAAAACAATGTAGACAAAAAGTACAATACGGCAACAGCTATTGTTGTACAAGCAATTGATGGAGAAAAATTAATTGCAAAAATGGATTGCGTAGGTTGTCATAAAGTAGACAAAAAACTTGTTGGACCAGCTTATGTTGAAATTGCCAAAAAGTATGAATCTAATGATAAAAACATCAATTATTTAGCTACCAAAATTATCAAAGGTGGTTCCGGTGTTTGGGGTGCGATTCCTATGGCTGCTCATACTAGTTTGAAAAAAGAAGAAGCCAAAACGATTGCAAAATACATTCTTTCGTTGAAAAAATAAACGCTTTTGGAAGGCATTTTTCAAAATAAAAACAACTAATTTATTCTACACCTTAAATTCCATTTGCAGCAATGAAAGAAGAAAAACAAAAAAACGTACCTACAAATCGGCGGGATTTTTTAAAAACGGGTGCACTTGCTACAGCCGCTTTTATGATTGTTCCCCGTCATGTATTGGGACGCGGTTATGTCGCACCAAGCGATAAGTTATTGATTGCCAGTATTGGTGTGGGCGGAAAAGGAAAATCCGATGTTGCCTATTTTGATAAAAGTGGGAAAGCAAATATCGCTTTTTTATGTGATGTAGATACCCGCAGAGCAGCGGATAGTGTTGCCGCTTTTCCTAAAGCCAAATTTTACAAAGATTGGCGAGAAATGCTAGATAAAGAACATAAAAATTTTGATGCAGTTTCGGTATCAACTCCCGATCACAATCATGCCATACAGGCTTTTGCAGCCATGCAATTAGGCAAACATGTTTATGTGCAAAAACCAATGGCGCATGATATTTACGAAGCTCGAATCCTGACTCAAGCCGCCAAGAAATACAAAGTGGTAACCCAAATGGGCAATCAGGGCGCCTCCAATGATGGCACCCGAATCATGAAAGAATGGTATGAAGCGGGTTTGATAGGCGACATACACACGATTCACGCTTGGACAGATCGCCCAGTATGGCCACAAGGAATTCCTTGGTCTACCGCCAAAACTGAAATTCCAAAAGAATTGGATTGGGATCTATGGCTGGGAACGGCACCCAATAAAAACTATGTCAATAAATTAGTACCTTTTAATTGGCGTGGTTGGTGGGATTATGGAACGGGAGCTTTGGGCGATATGGGCTGCCATTTGATAGAGGCGCCGTTCTCGATTTTGAATTTAAAATACGCCAAGGATGTGCAATGCAGCGTAGGTTCCGTATATGTTGACGAATTTCAAAGGGGGTATTTCCCTGAAAGCTGTCCTCCTTCTAGCCACGTTACCTTAACTTTTCCGAAAACTGAAAAAACAAATGGTGACGTGACCTTGCATTGGATGGATGGCGGTATTCAGCCTGAACGCCCTGCAGAATTAGGTGCTAATGAGATTTTTGGCGATGGAGGAAATGGCACTTTATTTACAGGTACAAAAGGCAAAATGATGTGCGATACCTATGGCTTAAATCCAAGATTATTGCCGCTTTCTAGAAACGAAAATCTTCAGGTGGCACAAAAGTATGCTCGTGTAACTGGCGGATCTGATGGGCATTACAAGCAATGGATTGAAGCTGCAATTGCAGGGTATGGTAAACAGGAAGTGAGTTCTCCATTCGAAATTGCTGGCCCTTTGACTGAAGCCTTATTGATGGCCAATTTAGCCATTAGAGGATACGATATTCAAAAAGAAGTGCTTGGCGAAGAGGTATTTCCTGGACGCTCTGCAAAATTGTTGTGGGATAACGATGCCATGAGAATCACCAATTTTGATGAAGTCAACCAATTTGTAAAACGAAATTATCGCGAAGGTTGGAAAAATATTGCGTTATAAATCAAAAATCATAGGCTAAATTGTGTATCCTCAAATAGGTACGGATTTAAGTATAATAAAACTGAATTACAACGAATTGTTTTTGTTATGGAGTTGCGTGAGGGATGGAAGCAAACTACCGAAGTAGTGCGTACAGCCCGACAGCATTAGGAAAAGGGGCTTCTAGCACCTATATTGAATAGCCCCTTTTCCTAATGGTGGCACGCCCAAAGCAAAGGAATTGTTACACTTATAAAATTGTGTTTAAAAAATTAAATTATAAAGAAATGAAAAAAAATATTTTTACTGCAGTACTTGCTTTTGCCTTATTTCAAACTGTAAATGCGCAAGTTCCAAAAGGCTTTAAGGCCATTTTTGACGGGCAAACCACAACGGGATGGCATACTTATGGAAAAACAACGGTGGGTACCGCTTGGAAAGTGGAAGATGGGGTTTTGCATTTTGATCCTGCTGCCGCCAAAGATGGGCAAGGAGGTGATCTTGTGACCAATGTAGACTATACTAATTTTCACTTGAAACTGGAGTGGAAAGTGGCGCCAAAAGCCAATAGCGGTATTATTTTTTATGTAAATGAAGACCCAAAAAAATATAAAAATACGTATGAAACAGGTCTAGAAATGCAAGTTTTGGACAATGACGGGCATCCCGATGGGAAAATTCCAAAGCACCGATCGGGCGATTTGTATGATTTAATAAAAAGCAGTAGTGAACCCGTAAAGCCTGTAGGAGAATGGAATACGGCAGAAGTGGTTTGTAAAAACGGAAAGCTTTCTTTGGTTTTGAACGGCGTAATTGTTGTGGAAACCATGCTTTGGGATGCTAATTTTAAAACATTGGTTGCAGGAAGTAAATTTGCTGCTTGGGCTGATTTTGGAACGTTCAAAACGGGAAAAATTGCTTTGCAAGATCATGGCGAAAATGTGTGGTATCGCAACATTTACATTAAAGAATGGAATACACTAAAAGTAACTACTGGTTGCGAAAACGGCATGTAACAGCAGTAGAAAGCCTAAAAAAAAACTAAAATAATAACCAAAAACCAATATATAACTAAATGAATACAACAATCCGCTTTAAATTATCTGTAATGATGTTTCTCGAATTTTTTATTTGGGGGGCATGGTTTGTTACGTTGGGAACTTTTTTAGGAAGTAATCTAAAAGCTACTGGTGCCGAAACTGCAGCCGTATTTTCGACTCAATCATGGGGAGCGATTATTGCTCCTTTTATAATTGGTTTGATTGCCGATCGCTATTTTAACGCCGAGAAAATTTTGGGGATTTTGCACATTATTGGTGCTTTTTTGATGTATCAAATGTATCAATCACAGGATGTTGGATTGTTTTACACCTACGTTTTGAGCTATATGGTTTTGTACATGCCTACATTGGCGTTAGTAAATTCGGTGGCATTTAATCAAATGAACGATCCAGAAAAAGAGTTTGCAAACATCAGAGTTTGGGGTACAATAGGCTGGATTGTTGCGGGATTATCAATTAGTTTTATATTTCATTGGGATGCTGCCGAAGCAATTTCAGGAGGATTGCTTAAAAATACGTTTCTTTTGGCTGGAATCGCTGCTTTTATTTTGGGTGTTTTTAGTTTTACACTGCCAAAAACGCCACCAAAAGTGAGTAACGAAAAAATTAAAATTGGTGACATAATTGGGTTAGATGCTTTGAAACTATTGAAGGACAAAAATTTTGCAATATTCTTTATCTCTTCCATTTTGATTTGTATTCCATTGGCATTTTATTATCAAAATGCACATCCTTTTTTGACGGTGGCAGGAGTTGAAAATCCTACTGGAAAAATGGCAATTGGTCAAATATCCGAAGCCTTGTTTTTATTACTGATTCCTGTGTTTTTTAGTCGTTTTGGATTCAAAAAAACGATTTTGGTGGGGATGTTGGCATGGGCAATTCGCTATGTTTTATTTGCATACGGCAATGGAGGTGATTTGAGTTTTATGCTGATCATAGGAATTGCTTTGCACGGAATATGTTATGATTTTTTCTTTGTTTCAGGTCAAATTTATACCAATTCCAAAGCTGGTGAAAAATACAAAAGTGCCGCTCAAGGCCTGATAACACTCGCCACTTATGGTGTAGGAATGTTAATAGGTTTTGCAGTTGCAGGTTGGATTACGGATAATTATAAAACAATAGAAGGCACCACAAACTGGCAGATGGTTTGGATCATACCAGCGGGAATTGCATTTGTTGTATTCTTGATTTTTGCAGTATTATTTACGGATAAAAACAAAACGCAAGACGCAATTGCTAGCGTTTAAAAACAAAAAAATGAGTACAAATTTTGACCGAAGAACCGCTATAAAAGGAATGCTAGCTGGAGCGGCAGTTTTAGGAATTCCAGCTGAATTTTCGGCTTTGGCCAGTCCAAATACGGATGCAAAAAAAACAGTAGGTATGTTGAAAGGAAACATAAATCATTCGGTGGCACGATGGTGTTTTAATGATTTAGATATAGAAACGCTTTGTATTGAAGCCAAAAAAATTGGAATTACAGGAATTGATTTGGTTGGTCCTAAAGATTGGCTCATTTTGCAAAAACACGGTTTGGTGTCTACAATGTGCAATGGTGCCGAAATTAATTTAGTTGATGGTTTTAATGACCTTCAATTTCATGATGTATTGCTAAAAAATTACACCGAAATGATTCCGCTTGTAGCAAAAGCAGGGTATAAAAATCTAATTTGTTTTAGCGGCAGCCGAAGAGGAAAAACCGATGAAGAAGGTTGGAATAATTGCATTATTGGTTTACAAAAACTACTTCCACTAGCCGAAAAATACAATGTTACCCTCGTGATGGAATTATTAAATAGCAAAATTGATCATAAAGATTACCAATGTGACCGCACAAGTTGGGGCGTAACGCTGGCAAAACGATTGAATTCGGAACATTTTAAATTGCTTTTTGATATTTATCACATGCAAATTGACGAAGGCGATATTATTCGAAATATTAGAGAAAATAACGCCTATATTACCCATTTTCATACCGCTGGAGTTCCTGGGCGAAATGAAATTGATGCCACACAAGAACTCTATTATCCTGCCATAATGAAAGCCATTGCTGCCACTGGTTTTACGGGATTTGTAGGGCAGGAATTCATAGCCAAGAATCCGAACAAACTCGCTTCATTGCAGCAAGCCATTACTATTTGTGATATTTAAAATTTTAAAAAAAAATAAAGTTATGATAAAAAGAAGAGATTTTCTAATCAACAGCGGCTTGGCTTTAGGAGCATTAGCAATAGCACCTTCATTTGCTTTTGAAGCAAAAAAGAAACCAATAGGAATTCAATTATGGTCTCTGCGAGACACTTTGCCTGGCGATGTCAAAGGCGTTTTGACACAGGTTGGAAAAATAGGTTTTAGCGAAGTAGAAACTTTTGGCTATTCGGTTTCCAAAGGTTTTTTTGGAACTTCGGTGCCTGATTTTAAGTTAATGCTCGATGATAATGGATTGAAAGCGACAAGTAATCATTTTGATTTTAATTCGGTTATTAAAGATGGTAATACGGATATTGTAAAAACCTACATAGAAACGGCAAACCATTTGGGTAGCGAATATATTACTGTGCCGTGGATTTTGCCTGAATTGCGTGGTACAACTGCCGATGATTACAAAAAACTTGCCTCAAAAATAAACGAAGCAGCTGCACTTTGTGCAGCATCAGGATTAAAATTAGCGTATCACAATCATGATTTTGAATTCATTAAATTTGGAAACACAACTGGATATGAAATTTTGCTAAACGAAACGGATAAAAAATTAGTCGATTTTGAAATGGATTTGTATTGGGTTGTTCGTGCGGGATACAATCCTATTGACTTGTTCCAAAAATATCCTAGACGTGTCAAAATGTGGCATGTAAAAGATATGGACAAACAAAACCACGATTTCAATGCCGAAATAGGAACGGGTGCAATTGATTTTAGAGCTATTTTTGCCAAAGCCGAACTTTCGGGAATGAAACGATTTTTCTTGGAGCACGAATCAAATTACAAACCAAATCCTATTGAGTCTGTAGCAACGAGTTTTAACTATATTCAAAAAAGCTTACTTTAATTTTTTTTAAGTAACACAAGGAATGGGATACTTTTGGGTATCCCATTTTTTATAGTAAAGTCTTTTTATTAGTCTTTAATTCTCTACAGGATAAGAAACAAGATGTACTTTTTTGGTAAAAAACGTTAACTTGGATTATTCCTTAAGTTCCCTTTTTATCCGAAGAAATTCTGGGTGCTTTAACCTTGAATTAGTGAATTATTTTTTATTGTTTTTATAAAGAGATCGTCCCAATGCGGCAAGAAACGGAAATCCAATAGCATCGTATTCATATGCATTGTCATTAAAAATTCCGTCTTTATTGACAAGAATTGTCGCCGAAACCAGGAATTCAACTTTGTTTTCAACATCAACAATATAGGCACAATCAATTAGCGTTCCATAGGCCTCTCCTACTTTGTTGTATATTTTAATAGTTTTTGGTATGGACGCTTTGGTATCTCCAAACATAAAAAACTTACAATAACCATCATAATATTCGGCTGGATCGTATCCTGCATTTCTTGGTAAATTCTGCATGGAGTAAAGTATAAATTCTCGCTCTTTATCAGTTAAATGAAAGCGTTCATTTTCTTTGAAAACTTGAGGAAAAACAATTCTTTTTAACGTATTGTGCATTGTTTCCAATGAATAATAATTCTTATCAGAAAAATCATAAGGCTTTGCAATTATTTTGTCATTCTCTAAATATCCTATCCCTTTTTTTACTTTTTTAAGTTGCAATGGAGCAAAAGTATCACAAATTGTTGCTGGAATAGTCGTTACCGAAAAATCATCTTTATACAAAGTAACTGCTTTCATAACTCGACTTCCAGAATGAACCGCTGATAATCGATGTGTCACTCTAAAATCCAGCAAACCTTTACTATGCATACTCGTATTCAAATAATCAAATCCAATAAATTCAAACAAATTATTACTAGCTTCATTATCACTTACAGCAAATATTTTTGATATTTCATCGGAAAATCGGTATTTCTTTAGGTTACCATCAATAGAAAATTCGGTATTTATTGAGGTATTGGGTATTGTATTTAACTTTTCTAAAGCCAAGACTGCTATGGGAAATTTCACTACACTTGCAGGATAAAAATAGTTTTTTGAAGCCACATGATATTTGTAATCCTTAAAAGTGACGGCATTATTCTTATCTCGGATGATTTGAGTATAAATAATTTGCAATTCATATTCTTTTGGATGATCCAAAACCCTTTTAATAAGACTATCGTTTGAAGTAAGCGATTGTTGGAGAGGATTGTTTTTGAGATTGGCACAGCCCAAAAGACAAAAAACAACAAAAAAGGATACAATTGCAGCTATTTTATTCATACCATTTGTTTAAAAAAGTACTGCAATGTAATGAAAATGAGTAGGAAATAAAATAAGAGACGAATAAATTTAAAGTAATTAAACAAAAAAATCCGATATTGCTATCGGATTTTGTGGGCGATGAGGGGTTCGAACCCCCGACCCCCTCGGTGTAAACGAGGTGCTCTGAACCAGCTGAGCTAATCGCCCTAATTGTGAGTGCAAATATACATTTAGAAATTGTATTTACAAGGAAATTTGGAAAAAATAAATAAAAAAAGTCCATCTTTTTGCTTATCAATTCTTTTTCAGTCGTTTAAATCAAGAATCAATTGGCGTTATTTTTTTGTTATCAATTGCTATAGTAGTACATTTGGAACATAAAATAATTATAATGGCACGGTTCAAAGAAAACGATTTACCAAAATCAAAAATTACAGCAAGTTCTCTCAATAAAGCAAAAATAATTTTTAAATATGCTGGAAACAACCGCTGGAAATTTTACGTTGGTTTAGTGTTTTTACTGCTCACTAGCGTTACTGCTTTGGCGTTTCCTAAATTTATGGGAATGCTTGTAGATTGTGTGAATAAAAAAGACAGTGCCCTAGCCAATCAAATTGCGCTTGGCCTAGGATTGGTTTTAATTTTGCAATCCGTATTCTCCTTTTTTAGGTTGTCCTTATTTGTAAATTTTACCGAAAATACGCTCGCCAATGTTCGTATGGCATTGTATACCAATTTAGTAAAATTACCCATGTCGTTTTTTTCTCAAAAACGGGTTGGAGAATTAAATAGCCGTATTAGCAACGATATTGGACAAATTCAAGATACTTTAACAACAACAATTGCCGAATTTTTGCGTCAGTTTATTTTAATCATTGGGAGTTTTGCCATGCTGGCGAGCATCAATATCAAACTTACAATTATGATGGTTTCGGTGGTGCCTTTGGTGGGAGTTGCTGCCGTTATTTTTGGTCGTTTTATTCGGAAATATTCCAAAAAAGTACAAGATCAAGTTGCCGAAAGCCAAGTGGTTGTTGAAGAAACAATGCAAGGAATAAGTATTGTAAAAGCGTTTGCCAATGAATGGTACGAAATAGAACGTTATAAAGACAAAATAAAAGAAGTCGTAAAAATTGCCATCAAAGGCGGACAATTTCGTGGCTATTTTGCCTCGTTTATCATTGTTTGCTTGTTCGGAACCATTGTGGCTGTGGTTTGGTATGGCGTGCAGTTGAGTATTGCGGGCGAAATTACCGTGGGGCAATTGTTCACTTTTATACTCTATTCAAGCTATGTAGGAGCTTCGTCTGGGGGAATTGCCGAGTTGTACGCCCAAATGCAAAAAGCAATTGGAGCTACTGAACGTGTATTTGAACTATTAGAAGAAACCCCCGAAAAAATAAATTCCGTACAAAACCCAGCTTCCAATCACAAAATAAAAGGGGAAGTAACTTTTCAAAACGTAGCGTTTAGTTATCCGTCAAGAAAGGAAATTCAAGTTTTGAAAGACGTTAGTTTTAAGGCTGAATTTGGTCAAAAAATTGCCATTGTTGGTCCAAGCGGTACTGGAAAATCGACTATTGCCTCACTCCTACTTCGCTTTTATGATATCGAGAGTGGTTCCATTTTAGTCGATGGAAAAAATATTTATGAATACGATTTAGAAAATCTTCGTGGCAATATGAGCATCGTTCCTCAAGATGTGATTCTTTTTGGAGGCACTATCAAAGAAAATATCGCTTACGGAAAACCTAATGCAACCAATGACGAAATTCTTTTGGCTGCCAAACAAGCAAATGCTTTAAATTTTATAGAAAGCTTTCCCGAAAAAATGGAAACTATCGTGGGCGAAAGAGGTATAAAATTATCAGGTGGTCAGCGACAACGCATAGCTATTGCTAGAGCATTGCTCAAGAATCCAAGTATTTTGATACTCGACGAAGCGACTTCATCATTGGATAGTGAAAGCGAAAAATTAGTGCAAGAAGCATTAGAAATTTTGATGCAAGGAAGAACGAGTATCATAATTGCCCACCGTCTTTCGACCATACGAAGTGCCGATCAAATTTTGGTACTTGATAACGGTAAAATTACCGAGCAAGGCACACATCAGGAGCTAATTGGGCTGGAAAACGGACTGTATAAAAACTTAAGCAATTTACAATTTAGTAATTCGTAGGTAGTAAAACATTTTATTTTACCCCTCAAAAACCATTTGAAAATTCATTTTTTTAGAGATTACGTGATTCGTTTTCTTTTTTTATTATACCTTATATCCTATGCTAAAAACCGTCAACATACTTAACAAAAGAGCTCGTTTTGATTATGAAATAATCGAAACTTTTACTGCGGGAATCGTTTTGGCAGGTACCGAAATAAAATCCATTCGTTTAGGAAAAGCCAACATTACCGAAAGTTTTTGCGAATTTTCTGATATGGAACTTTTTGCCATCAACACCTATATTGAGGAATATTCGTTTGGGAATCAATTCAATCACAAAGCACGAAGCGAGCGCAAATTACTTTTGAATAAAAAAGAATTAAAAAATTTAGCCAAAAGTGTTCAAGCCAAAGGACTTACAATAATTCCATTAAAGTTATTTACGAACGAAAAAGGGATGGCGAAACTGCAAATTGGTCTTTGCAAAGGAAAGAAAACCTATGACAAAAGAGAATCGCTCAAAGAACAAGACACAAAACGAGATTTAGACCGAATCAAAAAATCTTTTTAAAGATAATATTGGATACAATTTATCCCAAAATTATCCTTATTTTTACTACTCTAAATCAAATATGTTAAATTATGAAAAAGTTTTTAGTTATTGTATCTTGCATTTTTATGGCAAGTTGTGGAAGTAATACAGCAATTGTTAATAGCTGGAGAGACCCAGATACCACTATTGCAAATCAAGAATTCAAAAAAGTATTAGTAGTAGCACTTGTAAAAGACGAAGCGACTCGTAGAACTACCGAGAATAGAATTGCCTCCAGTAATCCTATCTTTCACTCTTCGTATTCTTTTTTGAATGGTACAAATTTGGATCTTACCAAAGAACAAAAAATAAAAATACTCAACGACGAGAACTTTGACGGCGTTGTAACCATGCGATTGGTAAGCACCGAAAAAGAAACGAGTTATGTACCAGGCACTAATACCTCTTTGTATTATGGCGGTATGGGAGGCATGTATTCCGGAATGTATGGTTACGGATTTGGTAATTGGTACGGCATGTATTCGTCTAATTTTTATAATTCAGGCTATTACCAAGAAACAACCTATTATTTAGTAGAAACTAATATTTTCTCTTTGAAAGAAAATAAATTAATTTGGACAGGAACTACAAAATCTTCTAATATAACGGATATTGGTACAACGGTTGATGCCATTATGCAAGCAGTAGTTGGTGAAATGAAAAAAGACGGTTCGTTACCAAAAAAATAAATGTACAAACAGCAGCAAAAAAAATAATACTTTGACTAGTATTATTTTTTTTGCTTTTTACTGAAATTCCACTTAATTTTTATCCTCCAAAAGTGGTACAAATCGGAACTCACCAAACTCATGTTTCTCGAATTGGGTTTCGTTTTTACGAATCAATAAAGTCATAATTTGAACATCCTCACCTAACGGAATTACAAGCCTACCTCCTATTTTTAGTTGTGCCATCAATGGTTTTGGAATCATTGGCGCACCCGCAGTTACAATAATACTGTCAAATGGGGCATGAAGTGGCAATCCCTTATAGCCATCTCCAAAAGATAAATGCTTGGGACGAATACCCAATTTTGGGAACAAATTCGATGTTTGCTTAAACAACTCATTTTGCCGCTCTACACTATAGACTTTTGCACCCATGGTACACAAAACTGCAGTTTGATAGCCCGAACCCGTGCCTATCTCTAAAACTTTGTGCTCTTTTTTCAATTCTAATAATTGAGACTGAAAAGCCACAGTATACGGTTGCGAAATTGTTTGCCCCGCACCTATTGGAAACGCTTTGTCCTGATACGCATAATCCTCAAAACTGGAATTCAAAAATAAATGTCGGGGGATTTTTTTAATCGCGTCCAACACGTTCCCATCCGTAATTCCTTTTTGTTGCAAAAGGCTTACTAATTGATTCCGAAGTCCTTGATGTTTGGCAGTATCTTTCAAAATAGAGTTGATTTATTTTGGTAAAAATAGAAAAGAATTTCTAATAAAAATATTGCTTTTATAGTTTAAATTTATGGAAATAATTGTGCTGTATCTGTAATAAATTAATCAATAAATTGCTATTTTTGTAGAAATAACATTATTATGCTGAAAATTGGAGTATTAGGTGCTGGTCATCTGGGAAAAATACATTTGCGCTTATTGCAACAATCTGAAAAATATGAATTGGTTGGTTTTTATGACGAAAATGTAGAAAATGGTCAAAAAATCGAAAAAGAATTTGGCTATAAACAATTTAAAACCATTGCCACTTTACTACACGCTGTTGATGTAATTGATATAGTGACTCCTACCTTATCCCATTTTAAATGTGCCAAAGTTGCCATTAAATCCGGTAAGCACGTTTTTATAGAAAAACCAATCTCCAATACGGTCGAGGAAGCAATAGAGATCATTGCGTTGGCCAAGGAATACAACGTAAAAGGACAAGTAGGACATGTAGAACGGTTCAATCCTGCCTTTATCTCCACCAAGAATATGATCGAAAATCCCATGTTCATCGAAGCCCATCGCTTGGCAGAGTTCAATCCTCGTGGTACGGATGTTCCAGTGGTGCTCGACTTGATGATTCACGATATTGATGCCATTTTGAGTGTGGTAAATTCCAAAGTAAAACACATCAATGCTAGTGGCGTTTCCGTAATTAGTGATACGCCTGATATTGCCAATGCCCGAATTGAATTCGAAAATGGTTGTGTTGCTAATTTAACAGCCAGCCGAATTTCGATGAAAAACATGCGTAAATCCCGTTTTTTCCAAAAAGACGCCTACATCTCGGTTGATTTTCTCGAAAAAAGATGCGAAGTAGTCAAAATGAAAGATGCTCCCGAAGTACCTGGCGATTTTGATATGATTTTACAAAATGCCGAAGGCGTAAAAAAACAAATCTATTTCTCGAATCCAAATGTGGAACAAAACAACGCCATTCTGGACGAATTAGAATCTTTTGCCCACGCTATTACTACTAATACGACACCTGTTGTAACTTTAGAACAAGCTACAGCTGCGCTAAAAGTGGCGTATCAAATTATTGATTGTTTTAAGAAGTAATTAATGGAAAACAAATTAGAAATTAAGTATCGAAATCAAAGACAAACTTTTGAAATACTAGACAATGAAATAAATGTAGATTTAAATACTTCAAAACATAAATTAAAATACAATATTCCGTTGGAGGATATAAAAAATACTCAATTTATTTCGAAAAGTAAACAAGATGGTTTTGCTTTAGTGACTTATTTATCAATTCTTTTAAATCTTATTTTTGTAATCTATATTACATCTGAATCTGTAAAGTTCACTAAAAATTCACTTTTAAGTATATTTTTTTCAAGTTCGTTTGCTATTGTTTTGGTATTAAGAACATTATTTGAAGATTTTAATGAAAAACACATAGATTCCTCTAAACTTTTTTACTTTATTTATACTAAAAAGAATGCACCTGAAGTTGATAAATTCATCGAATTGGTTTACAAAAAACAAGTCGAATTTTTTAGAAAAAAATATTTTTTGATAGACCCAGTTTTACCTTATACTATTCAATATGAAAGATATATATGGCTTTATAGCAATAAATACATCAATGAAAATGAATATGAAGTTATCAAAGAAGATTTAGATAAATACTTCAATTTTAATCCAATCATATAAAATGAAAACAATAGCCGTAATCGGAGCAGGAACTATGGGAAACGGAATTGCGCATGCATTTGCTCAAAGCGGATTTACTGTAAAGTTAATTGATATTTCCGAAAAATCGCTAGATAAAGGCATGCAAACCATTGCCAACAACCTAGACCGAATGGTAGCAAAAGGCACTATCACTCAACAGGATGTGATTAGAACAATTACTAATATTATCACCTATACGGATATTAATGATGGCGTTGTTGGCGTAGATTTAGTCATTGAAGCCGCCACCGAAAACGTTGATTTAAAACTGAATATCTTCAAACAATTAAATGAGGCTTGTTCGCACAATACGATTTTGGCAACTAATACCTCCTCTATTTCGATTACACAAATTGCGACTGTTGTGGCGCATCCAGAGCGCGTGATTGGCATGCACTTCATGAATCCGGTGCCCGTTATGAAATTGGTAGAAATCATTCGAGGTTACAATACGAGCGATGAAGTGACGAAAACCATCATGGATTTATCCGAAAAACTGGGTAAAAATCCTGTTGAAGTCAACGATTATCCTGGGTTTGTAGCCAACAGAATTTTAATGCCCATGATCAACGAAGCCATAGAAACGGTATACAACAAAGTGGCAGGCGTTTATGAAATTGATACCGTGATGAAACTCGGAATGGGTCACCCTATGGGACCATTGCAATTAGCCGATTTTATTGGATTGGATGTGTGTTTGGCAATTCTTAACGTAATGTACGACGGTTTCAAAAACCCAAAATACGCACCTTGTCCGTTATTAGTCAATATGGTTCGTGCTGGAAAACTGGGCGTGAAATCTGGTGAAGGTTTTTATGATTACAGCGAAAGTAAAAAAGCGGATAAAATTTCGAAACAATTTAATTAATATGTCAATTACAAAAAACCTCCTCCAAATAAAATCCACTTTACTATCAACCGTAACGCTTGTTGCTGTTTCTAAAACCAAACCCATTCCGGATTTGATGGAAGCCTACGATGCGGGTCAACGCATTTTTGGCGAAAACAAAATCCAGGAAATGGCCGAGAAATGGGAAGCGATGCCAAAAGATATTGAATGGCACATGATTGGTCACGTTCAAACCAATAAAGTGAAATTTATGGCGCCCTTTGTGAACTTAATTCATGGCGTTGACAGCTTGAAATTGCTAGAAGAAATCAACAAACAAGCCAAAAAAAACAATAGAATTATCGATTGTTTGCTTCAAATATACATTGCAGAAGAAGAAACTAAATTTGGTTTAGACGAACAAGAATTAAACGAGATTCTTACTTCCACCACATTTCAGGAAATGAAAAACATTCGAATTGTTGGATTAATGGGAATGGCGACTTTTACTGATAATCAATCGCAAATCAAGAAAGAATTTACCCATTTAAAATCGATTTTTGATAAATTATTACACAGTACAGACGCGATTAATCGCGTCTCTACGTGGCAAACTATTTCTATGGGAATGTCCGGCGATTATCAACTCGCAATTGAATGTGGTAGCACGATGGTTCGGATTGGAAGTAGTATCTTTGGGGGACGATAAAATGCAATGGCAATTTCAATGACAATTTCAATGACAATTTCAAAATAAAAAAAGAAATGGAAGTAAACGAACCTAATTTTGATAAAATCTACAATTTTGAAGATCGATTGGTTCGTTTTGCTGGAGAATGTATTTTCTTTGTTAGAAAATTGGACAAAACATTTGAACTTGAATATTATAAAAATCAACTAATTCGTTCATCAGGAAGTTCCTCCCTTAATTACGGAGAGGCACAAGGAACGATAACAAGTAAAGATTTTATTTTCAAAGCTTCATTAACAGTAAAAGAATTGAAAGAATCCAGAAATTCATTAAAAGTTCTTGAATATATCAATGAAGGAGAACTAGAAAAAAGAAAATGGCTTTTGGCAGAGGTTGAGGAACTTATCGCTATAGCATCAAAAATGATTAATAATAAAAAATAGTTCAAAATCAATTTCAATGGCAATGAGTTTTCAATAGCAATGGCAATACCAATTTTCAATTTTTAAGAATTGACATTGCCATTGATTTTTGATATTGACATTGTATAATTGCCATTGCCATTGATTTTTTGAAATTGATATTGAAAATGTACGCAATACTCGACATAGAAACCACTGGGGGACAATTTAACGAAGAAGGAATTACCGAAATCGCCATCTATAAATTTGATGGACACGAAATCGTGGACCAATTCATCAGTTTAGTCAATCCCGAAATCCCAATTCAGCCGTTTGTGGTTAAATTAACGGGGATTAATAACGCCATGTTGCGCTCGGCGCCCAAGTTTTTTGAAGTGGCCAAACGCATCATCGAAATCACTCAAGATTGCGTTTTAGTAGCGCACAACGCCTCATTTGATTATCGAATACTACGCACTGAATTCCGTCGTTTGGGATATGATTTTAATCTCAAAACGCTTTGCACCGTCGAATTATCTCAAAAATTAATGCCTGAACAACCTTCCCATAGTTTAGGGAAATTAGTTCGTGCACTTGGCATTCCTATGGCCGACAGGCATCGCGCGAGTGGCGACGCTATGGCAACGGTAAAATTATTCAAAATGCTTTTGGATAAAGATCTCGAAAAAGTCATTCTAAAGGAGCTCATCAAAACCGAAATCGAGAAAGGAATTGCGCCCAAATTATTGGATATTGTTCAAAATATGCCTTCGAGAACAGGAATATACTACATTCATAACGATAAAGGTGTTCTCATTTACATTGGCAAAAGCCGAAATATTAAAAAAAGAATCAACCAACATTTTACGGGAAATACGACCAAATGCAAAAAAATTCAAACCGAAGTCTATACCGTAACCTATGACGAAACGGGAAGTGAATTGATTGCTCTATTGAAAGAAAGCGAAGAAATTAAGGTCAACAAACCCATTTTGAATAGAGCGCAACGCAAGAGTATTTTTCAATTGGCGTTGTATGCCGAGATGGATAAAAAAGGCTACTTGAACTTAAAAATTCAAAAAGCCGATGGACGAAAAAAAGAAATTACATCATTCTCATCGCTACAAGAAGCTAAAAATATGCTGTTTCACATCACCACAAAATACCAGTTGTGCCAGAAATTAAACGGCTTGTATCAAACCAAAAAAGAATGTTTTCAATACACCATCAAGGAATGTGATGGCGCGTGTGTTGGGCAAATTAGCCCCGAGGAATACAATAGTAGAGTGCAGACTTTTATAAACCAAAACACCTACGAAAATCAAAACATGATTGTAATCGATAAAGGAAGAAACATCAGCGAACGCTCGGCAGTTTTGATCGAAAACGGTATTTATAAAGGATACGCTTTTTATGATTTGAATTATCAAATTACCAATGTCGAAATCCTAAAAAACATCCTAATTCCGATGCAAAACAATCGGGATGCCAAAAATATAATCCAAAGCCAACTCCGAAAAAGTAAGACTTTGAAAGTGATTCATTTTTAATTTTTATAGAAAATGAAATACCTAATCACTATTGTAGGACCAACAGCAATTGGCAAAACGGCTTTGAGTATTGCCTTGGCACAACATTTCAATTGCGATATTATTTCCTGCGACAGCCGACAGTTTTTTAAGGAAATGACCATTGGCACTGCTGTTCCAAGTCCAGAAGAATTAGCTGCGGCAAAACATCATTTTATACAAAACAAATCAATTTTTGACACGTACACTGTTGGCGAATACGAAAAAGAAGCGTTGAGTATAATAGCACAATTGCACCAAACTAATGATTATGTTATCCTAGTTGGCGGTTCGGGATTGTATGTGGATGCGGTTTTAAAAGGTTTTGATGAATTCCCAGAAATTGATAATGCGGTTCGAGAAACTGTTCGAATGCAATATGATGCAAAGGGATTGCCTTTTCTACAAGAAAAATTAAAAGAATTAGACCAATCTTATTTTGATTCTTTATTGGAAAATAATCCGCAAACCCTGCAAAATCCGCAACGCATGATGCGATTTGTAGAAGTAGGTTTGGGAACCGGAAAAGCATATTCATCTTTTTTGAATAAAGAAAAAAACAACCGCAATTTCACTCCAATAAGCATTGGTCTTGACGCCGAAAGACCTGTGATTTACGACCGAATCAATCAACGGGTGGACATCATGATGAACCAAGGTTTATTGGCAGAAGCCACTGAATTGTTTCCTAATAAAAGCTTAAACGCCTTGCAAACGGTGGGTTATAGAGAACTTTTTAGTTACTTTGAAGGCGAAATTACTTTGAAATTTGCTGTTGAAGAAATCAAGAAAAATACCCGCCGATTTTCGAAAAGACAACTGACTTGGTTCAAAGGAAATGAAGCAATAAAGTGGTTTGATTATTTGACGAATCCAAAGGAAATTATTGATTATATAAAAGGTAAATCAGTATGAATACATTAAAATTAATAGGGAGAATTATATTTTTTATTCTAACTGTATATTTAATACTTCCATATTCTATGGCATTATTTATGAAATTTGAAGATCCTCATTCTAAAAATCTCAATACTGAAGAATTCTTTATTTATGGAATTCTATTATTAGGGTTTATTGCCATTAACATTAAATTATTTTTACCCTATTTCAAAAAATCTAAATTCTAAAATCGTAAATCTAAAATCGTAAATCTAAAATTAAAAATGCCCATTTCACACAACTTCACCTCCGTTTTAAGCAAAGACTGGGAAATCAATTTTACCCAATGTGCGCCCAATGGCTATTTGAAATATACCGAGTTGTGCAATTTGCTACAGCTGACCGCAGCGGCACATTCGGAAATTGGTGGGATTAGTTTTTCGGATATGCAGGAATTTAATCAAGCTTGGGTTTTGAGCAGAATGCGAGTTGAAATCACAGCTTTGCCACAATGGCGTGATGTAGTTACCATAAAAACGTGGATTAATTCGCTAGAAAACTCCCGCTCGGTTCGGGCATTAGAAATGTATGTAAATGGGCAGAAAATAGTAGGTTCCGAAACTTTTTGGGTCGTTTTTAATACTGTCAAAAGACGCCCTGAAGCCTTACAACTCCCATTTGAACATTTTGAATTATTCCCTGAAAAGAAAGCAACGCTCCAAGGGTTTTCCAAAATAAACCTGCATCCAGAAACGGAGAAGGTTTTTGAGAGAACAGTTTTTTTGTCGGATTTAGATATTGTGAATCACGCCAATAATGTAAAGTATTTGGAATGGTGCATTGATTTAGCTGCAACTGATTTGATTTTGAATCAAAAAATAGAAAGTTTCGAAATGAATTTTCTAAAAGAATTAGCGCTAAATGATACCGTTTTTATTCGCAAAAGCACTATCCAAAACGAAACTATATTTAGTATTACCAAAGCAGATAAAACTAGTTTTGCCTTGCAATTGAACTGGAAAGAATAAAATTCTAGTAAAATAGTTTTCATAAAAAAAGCCCCGCAATTGCGGGGCTTTCTATATTCATAAAATCAAGAAATTATTTTTTCTCTGATTTTTCCATTTTAGCTTTCAATGCTGCTAACACATCATTGTTATCTCCTAAAGTTGCAGCTGGTGCATTTGTAGTAGAGTTTGATGAAGTATTTTCAGTAACTGCTTTCACGTTTTTCTCTTCTTCTTCACGGAAAATGGCCGTGTGAGATGCCACTACTCTTTTGAATTCTTTGTTGAATTCGATTACTTTGAAATCAGCAGTATCGCCTTTTTTCAATTTCTTACCATCTTCTTTTTCAAGGTGACGAGTAGGAATAAAAGCAACGATATCATCTCCAAATTCTACAGTAGCTCCTTTGTCAACGATTTCAGAAATTTCACCATTGTGTATAGTTCCTACAGCGAATGAATCTTCATATTGATCCCAAGGATTAGCAGTAGTTTGTTTGTGACCTAAAGATAATTTACGTCCGTCAACATCTAATTCTAATACAACTACGTCTAATTTTTCACCAACATTTACAAATTCTGATGGATGTTTGATTTTTTTAGTCCAAGAAAGGTCAGAGATATAAATCAATCCGTCAATTCCTTCTTCTAATTCTACAAAAATTCCAAAGTTTGTAAAGTTTCTAACGATACCTGAATGTTTAGAACCTACAGGGTATTTAGCAGTGATATCAGTCCAAGGATCTTGAGACAATTGTTTGATACCTAATGACATTTTACGGTCATCTCTGTCTAATGTTAAAATTTGAGCTTCAACAACATCACCTACTTTTACGAAATCTTGAGCAGAACGTAAATGAGTAGACCATGACATTTCAGAAACGTGGATCAAACCTTCAACACCTTCAGCCACTTCGATAAATGCACCGTAATCAGCGATTACAACTACTTTCCCATTTACTTTATCACCAATTTTCAAATCAGCATTTAAAGCATCCCATGGGTGAGCGTTCAATTGTTTCAATCCTAATTGAATTCTTGTTTTCTCATCATCGAAATCAAGGATTACAACATTTAATTTTTGGTCTAATTCCAATACTTCACTTGGGTGGTTGATTCTACTCCAAGAAAGATCCGTAATGTGAATTAATCCATCAACACCACCAAGATCAATAAAGACACCATAAGAAGTAATGTTTTTAACAACACCTTCTAATACTTGTCCTTTTTGTAATTGACCGATGATTTCTTTTTTCTGTACTTCAATATCCGCTTCAATAAGCGCTTTATGAGAAACAACAACATTTTTGAATTCGTGGTTGATTTTTACCACTTTGAATTCCATCATTTTGTTTACATATACATCGTAGTCTCTAATTGGTTTCACGTCAATTTGAGATCCTGGTAAGAAAGCTTCAATTCCGAAAACGTCAACGATCATACCACCTTTAGTTCTGCATTTTACAAAACCATTAACGATTTCTCCTGTTTCGTTAGCCGAAATAACTCTATCCCAAGATTTGATAGTACGTGCTTTTCTGTGAGATAATACTAGTTGACCTGTTTTGTCCTCACGGATGTCAATTAATACTTCTACTTTGTCACCTACTTTTAAAGCTGGGTTGTAACGGAATTCGTTTAATGAAATAACACCTTCCGATTTTGCGTTGATATCAACGATAACGTCTCTATCTGTGATTCTTACAACTACTCCTTCTACAACTTCTTCTTGATCTGTAGCGATAAATGTTTTTGAAACTAGTTCTTCGAATTCCAATAAGTTTTTCTCATCTACTGCATCGATACCTTCTTCGAAGTTATGCCAGTTAAAATTTGCTAAAAACTCTTCTTGTGATTTAATTTGTTCAGACATGCTGATTAAAAATTTGTATTCTGTGTTCTCTCGTGTTTCTTAATGCAGCAGAAAATACAGAAGTTGTTGATATATATAATTGATTCCTAATGGAAACACTAACCGCCAAAAGGTGTGCAAAAGTAATTCTTTTTTATTTATTTGCAAAATATTTAAGGCGAGATATTTACGAGAAAACTCAAATCAAACATAAAAAGGTTTAGTAGCGAATGATAGGGCATTTTTGGAGGCAGAGTTCCCGCTATCATTCCTATCTTTTAGTCTCGTCCCAAAATACCAGACTAAAAAGGATATTCCCTTCCATCAAGACTAGATGGGTTATATGGTGATGTATCTACAAAACGAAGCCCGATAAATTTATGAAACATATCGGGCTTGCTTAAAAGATCAGTAATAATTTAATGGCTCACGTTTTCTATTTCATCAACATTATGCTCATGTTTGAACAAAGCGGCAAATGCAACAGCAATAATCAAAGCATACACTGCAAAAGCCAGCCAAATGGTATGCCAGTCTTTCATCAAAATAGCGGTGTCAAAAAAACCATCTGGAGAAATGGTTTTTCCTTGGTTTTTTATAAAATCCAACATTTTGGAATTCGCCACATCGGTTTGCAAAAAAGAAGCTAAATCCGTTGAAGAGGCAAATGACTTTGTAAAAAAACGATCAATCGCCCAACCTGATGTAAAACTGCCTAACACTGCGCCAACACCGTTGGTCATCATCATAAACAATCCTTGTGCCGAGGAACGATTTCTAGAATCGGTATTGGTTTCTACAAAAAGTGACCCTGAAATATTAAAGAAATCAAATGCCATTCCGTACACAATACACGATAAAACAATCATCCACAACCCGTCAGTTGGATTTCCAAAGGCAAACAATCCAAAACGCAATACCCAAGCCAACATGCTAATTAACATGACTTGTTTAATCCCAAATCGCTTCAAGAAAAAAGGAATTGCCAATATAAACAACGTTTCCGAAACCTGGGAAATAGACATAATTATAGTCGAATATTGAATCACAAAGGAATCGGCATATTTGGGAAAATGTTTAAATTCATCCAGAAAAACATCGCCATAAGCATTGGTCAATTGCAAAGCTCCTCCCAAAAACATAGAGAAAATAAAGAACAACGCCATTTTATAATTGGCAAATAATGTAAAGGATTCTAACCCTAATGTTTCGATCAAGGAAGCCTTTTCTTTAATTAATCGTTGTGGTTTGCATTGTGGCAAGGTAAACGCATAAATTCCCAAAATAAGAGCCGCCATCCCAGCAATGTAAAACTGGTACGAAGTTGCTTTATTGCCCGTTAAATTGGTAATCCACATGGCGACAATAAACCCAATTGTTCCAAAAACGCGTATAGGTGGAAAATTTTTTACCACATCCTTATTATTCAATTTTAAGGACGTAAAGGATATTGAATTGCTTAATGCAATGGTGGGCATGTAAAAACACATCGCCAATAGCATTCCGTAAATAAAACCAGTTGGAGTGGTTATTTCTGGTAAATAGAACAATACCGCTGCATATAAAACATGAAGAATTCCATATAATTTTTCGGCATTTACCCATCTGTCGGCTATAATTCCGGTAAGAGTTGGCATAAATAAGGACGCAATTCCCATGGTGCTAAAAACCAAACCAAATTGAGTTCCTTCCCAACTTTTGGTGCCAAACCAGTAATTTGCAATTGTTATTAGCCACGCTCCCCAAACAAAAAATTGGAGAAAACTCATTGCGATTAATCTGTTTTTAATTCCCATGAAAAGTGGTTTAATTGTTTTACAAATTCAAAGGTGTAAAACTACCATTAAAAAATAAACCTACAACTATTTAAGCTGTTTTAACAACCTCCTGAACCAATTCAAAAACCACGTCAAACTGCTCTTTTTTGCTCAAATAGGAATTGTCAATTTCTATGGCATCGGCAGCCATTACCAAAGGTGAATCGGCTCTATGGGTATCAATATAATCGCGTTCTTCTACATTTTTAAGCACTTCTTCGTAGGTCACAGCATCGCCTTTGGCTTGCAATTCGTCAAAACGTCGTTGCGCTCGAGTATCTGCTCCTGCGGTCATGAAAATTTTGAGTTCGGCATCAGGAAAAACGACCGTTCCTATATCTCTACCATCCATGACAATGCCTTTATTCTTGCCCATTTCTTGTTGCTGCTCTACCAATTTGGCTCGCACTTGCGATACCTCGGCAACTTTACTCACAAAGTTAGACACTTCAAGGGTTCGAATTTCGGTTTCGACATTGGCATCGTTCAAATACATTTCGGCAAAGCCCAAATCAGCATTAAACTTAAAGGATAACGTAATGTAAGGCAGGCTATTAATGAGTGTTTCTTTGTCTAGAAAGTCAGGGGAAATATATCCGTTTTGCATCGCAAAAAAAGCAATTGCACGATACATCGCTCCTGTGTCTACATATATATAACCTAACTCCTTGGCAAGTTCTTTGGCCAAAGTACTTTTTCCTGTAGAGGAAAATCCGTCTATTGCAATGGTGATTTTTTTCATTTTCATTTTATTTTTTTGCTGAATGCTTCGATTTACAACATTTGATTAGGACACTATTTTTTTGGTTGCTTTGCGTGAGGGATTGAAGTGGAGCTCTTTTTAAATTTGGCGAATTTTTCTTCGCCAAATTTAAAAAAGCGGGAACGGAATGCCCGACCCGACCTTTTCGAGAGGGTCACGCCCAAAACAAAAAACTGTCTTTGTAGAATTAAACCTGTTTTTTTTTTTCACAAATACGTTTTGTTGTCCCAATCAATTTTCTGAAAAATTTATGGTCAAGCCAAATAAACTCGTATTGCCTGCCAAAGTGTATCTTGAATACGAATAATTGAATTTTAATTTGTTCATTTTGAGGCCAAATCCCAATGAAATTCCCGAGAAATTACGCTGATCTACCACACGCAATTCTTCGGCTCTGCGAAAATTATATCCTAACCGAAGATTAAACGCTTTCTTGGGAAAAAGTTCCACCCCAAAAATCACATGGCGCAACGCATTATTTACAAACGAAACTTTCTCCTGACTTGATTCGCCGTCAATGCTTGAATTCGCCCGAACGGGATTCGAAAACGCAATATTCCATTGTTGCAAATTTTCTAAAGTAAGGTGCCAGCGAACAGGAACATTATCTAATTCTTGCGATACACCAAGGATAATTTCAAGCGGCAGCTTCTCATTTGTGCCTGAATACGTAGTGAATTGCGTTCCTATATTCCGTATAACCAATCCCCAATTGACATCATTGCGCTGGTCTATAAAAAGGGCTCCAATATCTACTGCGCCACCCAAGGAACTGTAACTTTCGAGATTTGATGAAATTAATTTGCCATTTACACCAATGTGAATATCCGTAAACGGAATGTTGTAGGCATACGCCAAAGAAAGTGCTATTTCGCTACCAGAGAAAGCACTAGTGGCCAAACCGTTTTCGTCATATCCTTCAAAATTGCCATAGTTTACATAATTCACACCTGCTTGAAAAGTTTGCAAATGCCGGTCGTAAGTGTACGCATACGATGCCGTTCCATAAGTGACTTCCTTGTAATAACTACCGTAGTTTAAAGCCAAATGGTTGTCCATATCCGCATTCAAAGTAGCGGGATTGAAATGAACTTGATTCACATCATCATCATAAATTGTAATCGTTTTTCCGCCCAATGCCGCTTGTCTTGGCGAAGTTACCAAGTTCAAAAACTGATAAATATACTTCCCTCCTATTTGCCCGTACGAAACGGTGCAAAATAAAAATACAACTACAAATAAAAGTTTCTTGGGCATGTTCTAAATCGCTTTTTCTAAATGGTAAAACGCAACTGCGAAGATAAAATTATAAATAGAATAAAATACACATTTAAAGTTGAAAAGATTGCACGAATCAATGAGCAAAAGTACCCCATTGAAAAGCAATTTTAAAGCAGCATTTTTCGGGCTTTATGTAAATCTTCGGGGGTATCAATTCCTATTCCTACATGATTGGTTTCGACCATTTTGATGCGTTTTCCAAATTCTAAATACCGCAATTGTTCCAGTTTTTCGGTGGCTTCCAATGATTTCATGGGCAAACTATAAAAATCCAACAAGGCTTGTTTTCTAAACGCATAAATGCCAATGTGTTGCATGTAGCGAACGCCCACATTCGTTTCTCTAGGATACGGAATCACGGAACGGGAAAAGTACAAAGCAAATCCGTTTTGATCCACCACTACTTTTACATTATTAGGGTTGTTGATTTCGGTTTCGGCTGTAATTTCTCGCATCAACGAGGCCAAATCAATCTTTTTATCGGTATCTTTTTTAAAAATTTCGATCACTTTTGCCAGCGGTTCTGCATCAATAAAAGGTTCGTCACCTTGCACATTGATAACAAGATCTACATCGAGATTGGCGATTGCTTCGGCAATTCGGTCGCTACCGGATTCGTGTTCCTTGATGCTCATTATAGCTTTTCCGCCGTGAGAAACGATTTCGTTGTAAATTAAATCCGAATCGGTTACCACAAAAATTGCATCAAACAAATGGGTTTTTACTGCGGCTTCATAAGTGCGTAAAATCACGGTTTTTCCTCCCAAATCCTGCATTAATTTGGCCGGAAACCTAGTAGAGGCGTAGCGTGCGGGTATGACTGCGATTATTTTCATTTTTTATTTGTTTTTTTGCCACGAAGACTCGAAGGCGCAAAGTTTTGTTTTATGATTTGAAGTAGTTTTCAAATTGAGAATCACTTTGTTTTATAATCTCCTTTAGCTACTCTTCTCTAGTTTCAATAAAC
Source organism: Flavobacterium restrictum (assembly GCF_007097245.1). Classification (GTDB taxonomy): domain Bacteria; phylum Bacteroidota; class Bacteroidia; order Flavobacteriales; family Flavobacteriaceae; genus Flavobacterium; species Flavobacterium restrictum. Next base: position 282,533 of record NZ_VJZT01000001.1, read on the forward strand.
TCATATTCGGTATTACCAAATTCCAAGCTCAATTGTTTTGCTTTGAATTTTACTTTAGTGTCAATTATTTCAATTTCATAAACATCAGTTTTTCCATCTTCATCAAATGTTTCATAAAACAAGCCGTCTTTTACCCCCCATTTTCCTTTTTCGACATGATTTTCTACTTCACAGTTTTCTATTACGGTAAATAATAAAACATAAGTACCGTTTTTATTTCGGTTTTGTATCCAATATTTAGTCAAACCAGGTTTTTGATTGTCCTTTTCAGAGCCGCTCCAACTGCCTGTTAGTTTCTTTTTTAGTTGCTCATCATCTACTGATTTTGTTGTAGCACAAGAGAATAATAAAAATAATGTTAGAGTCAAAAAAGATAATTTTGTTTTCATAGTTTAAATAATTTTAGTGTAAATATATACGATTTATTTCATGTGATTTTTACCGAGGTCATACTCAACGAACCCGCCACTAATTTGTCATTGAACAAAGTCAGTTCTTCGGTTTTGTCTTTGAGACCCAAAGTATAAATCAAAGGCAAATAATGGTCTGGCGTAGGAATGGCTAACTGCAAGGCTCGGGCTTGTTTCTCGTAATTAATAAGCGGCTGAAAATCGCCGTCCAATAAATAATTGTTGATGGTTTGTCGGGCTTCAATCGCCCAATCATACCCGTAATTGTCTTTGTCAAAATTAGGAAAATCGACCAATCGCAAGTTGTGTACAATATTGCCGCTACCTATAATCAAGATGCCTTTTTGGCGTAAACTGCTTAATTTTTGAGCCAATTCAAAATGGTATTGCGGTGATTTTGTATAATCGATACTCAACTGAATTACAGGTACATTTGCATCAGGATATAAATGTTTAATAACACTCCAAGAACCGTGGTCTAAACCCCAATGTTCGTCTAGTTCTACCGGAATGGGTTGCAGTAATTCTTGTGTTGCAGCGGCTAATGCGGGACTTCCTTTGGCGGGATATTCTACTTCGAACAAGGCTTGCGGAAAGCCGCCAAAATCATGAATCGTTCTTGGCATTTCCATAGCGGTAACTTTGGTTCCACTAGTAAACCAATGCGCCGAAACACACAAAATAGCGTTGGGTTGCGGCAAGGTTTTGGCTAAATTCCGAAAGCCGGCAACAAACTCATTTTCCTCGATGGCATTCATCGGACTGCCGTGTCCTAGAAACAAAACAGGCATTTTTTCGGTATTAGAAAAAGTGCTTGATATGGCGTGCAAATCGTTTAAAGTGTGCATTGTTTTTTGTTTTGCAAATTAAAATTTAGAAGGGTAACCACTGTTTTTTACTCGTACATTTTGAGCAACTGCGACACCGTATTCCAATTCCGAATGGTAGCCGTTACATTCAATTTCTTTTCGATATATTTTTGATCAAACCTTGTTTTTCCGGCACCTACAGCATATTTTATATAAATTCTACTGCCGTCAATACTGGCTTCATCAGGTTTGAATTGGCTAATTTTTAAGTCATTAATACTGTCGCTACGCAATACTACCGAGACAAAAGCCACATACAATTTCTTGAAATCTATATCTTTTTCTTTCAAAAAAGGGTTGTTTTTGAAACATATTTCTAAATCGGATTTACCAATAACCACAACGGGAACTTCGTGACCAAAAGCCTTGAAAATTTCCTGCTTTATGGTAAAAGCTACTGCGGCTGTACTTTCTTCCTCGGTGTCCACAAACACATTTCCAGATTGGATGTAGGTTTGCACGTTTTGAAAACCAATAGCTTCTAACGTGGTTTTCAAAGCGTCCATTTTAAGCATGTTGTGACCTGATACATTTATGCCACGAAGAAGGGCGAGATGGGTTGTCATAATTGGGTGTCTTTTAACTTTAAAATGGATTTATTTTTCATTTTTGAAAGTTAATTTATCAATGTTTTCAAAAAAATTAAGCGTTGTTCTAACTAAAATATCTCGGTATTCTGATAGGCATTCTGGACCGTTTTCAAACAACTCTGGAAAAAATTTCAGCACCAGTTCATGAAGTGTTTGATCAATTTCATCCCTAAACTGATCCATTTTAACATTTCTATTTATAAAATCAGGATTGGCGATTTTTTGGATTTCTTTAAAAGAATTTTGAACTTTTTCTGTATTAGATGGATTATTCACAATGCTGTCACACCATTCGTATTGTTGCGCTATGTAGGTAGGCGTTAACGCTTCGACATATCTCTTTAAATAAGGAGTTAAATCAAAATTTTCGGATTCCAAAATTTTAAAAACGGCAGTATGTTTGGGACCATATCCAGCAATACTAGATCTTATTTTTGTTAAATAATCAAAAGCCTGTTCATCAATTGTTTGGATAAATTGGGTTAATTTATCATAAGGAAGAATAACTGGCATTCGTGCTTCTGGTCGAGTTGCTGTTTTAAAAAAAATATGAATCATGGTAATGTCACTACCAATATCTTCTAGCATACTGTCAATTTTATATTGGGTAAGGATTGCTTTCATAATTATTCAGTTTTTATTCTTCAAATATAACAAATTCCAATTTATCCTATTTCCTATTTTCCAAACAAAAAACTATCTTCGCTCCATCAAATTAAAAATCCGTTTTTATCCGTGTCTTTACGGACTAAATCCGTCTCATCCGTGTTCGAACTATGCAGCAAAACCTTTTAGATACTCCCATAGAATACCTCAAAGGCGTTGGTCCCAATCGAGGTACATTGTTGCGAAAGGAGCTGGGAATTTTTAAGTATAGGGATTTAGTTAATTTTTTCCCCAATCGGTATATCGATCGAACACGGTATTACAAAATTAATGAACTGCAAGAAACCGCCTCCGAAGTTCAAATTATTGGCAAAATTAGCAACATCAAAACCGTGGAATTTGGTCGCAACCAAAAGCGATTAGTAGCCACATTTGTAGATGATACGGGACAAATGGATCTCAACTGGTTTCAAGGACACAAATGGATTAAAGAAAGTTTGAAACTCAATGAAGTGTGTGTCGTTTTTGGAAAATGTGCCCAATATGGCAACCAATTTAGCATGGCACATCCCGAAATTGAGTTGTTAAGCGAACACGAAAAAAGCCTTCGTTCCGCCATGCAACCCGTGTATCCCTCGACCGAAACCCTAACCAATCGCGGAATTACCAATCGGGTGGTGAACAAAATGATGCAGCAATTGTTTCAGGAAACGCAGGCTCTTTTTAGCGAAACGTTACCGGAATATTTGACGACAGAACTGAAACTGATTCCAAAAAACGCAGCATTATTCAACATTCATTTCCCCAAAAGTGCCGAAATATTGGCGAAAGCACAATTCCGATTAAAGTTTGAAGAATTATTCTACATTCAGTTGCAATTAATAACTAAAAATCTCATTCGGAAACACAAAATTAAGGGTCATCCGTTTACGAAAGTAGGCGAATTATTCAATAATTTTTATCAAAATCACTTGCCTTTTGAACTTACCAATGCTCAAAAAAGAGTGATTAAAGAAATCCGAACTGATATGGGGAGCAATGCCCAAATGAACCGTTTGCTGCAAGGTGATGTCGGGTCTGGCAAAACAATTGTGGCGTTTATGAGCATGCTTTTGGCACTCGATAATGGTTTTCAGGCGTGCTTGATGGCACCTACCGAAATCTTGGCAAATCAGCATTTTATAGGGCTTTCGGAATTTGCTAACACCTTGAATATAAACATAAAAATACTAACTGGTTCGAGTAAAATTGCGGCTAGACGAATCATTCATGAAGAGCTAGAAAATGGTTCTTTGCAAATTTTAATTGGCACGCATGCTTTGCTAGAAGATAAAGTGAAATTTCAAAATTTGGGTTTGGCGGTGATTGATGAACAACATCGTTTTGGTGTGGAGCAACGGGCTAAACTTTGGAAAAAAAACACCATTCCTCCGCACGTTTTGGTCATGACGGCAACGCCTATTCCTAGAACTTTGGCGATGAGTTTGTACGGTGATTTAGACATTTCGGTGATTGATGAATTGCCTCCGGGACGAAAACCCATTCAAACCGTGCATCGTTTTGACTCCAACCGATTGAAAGTGTGGAAATTCATTCGAGACGAAATCGCATTGGGACGCCAAATTTACATCGTTTATCCGCTGATTCAAGAGTCGGAAAAAATGGATTTTAAGGATCTAATGGACGGTTACGAAAGTATTTCTCGTGATTTCCCGTTGCCACAGTATGCTATTTCTATCCTTCACGGAAAAATGAAACCCGCTGATAAAGATGCTGAAATGAAGCGTTTCTCCGAAGGAAAAACCAACATTATGGTCGCCACAACCGTTATAGAAGTGGGTGTCAATGTGCCTAATGCGAGTGTCATGATTATAGAAAGTGCGGAGCGTTTTGGGCTCTCGCAACTCCATCAATTGCGAGGTCGTGTGGGTCGTGGTGCGGATCAAAGTTATTGCATTTTGATGACTTCCTACAAATTATCGAGCGATAGCAAAACCCGTATGGAAACAATGGTGAGTACCAATGATGGTTTCGAAATTGCCGAAGTCGACTTGAAACTCCGTGGCCCAGGCGACCTGATGGGAACCCAGCAAAGTGGTGTTTTGAATCTTCAAATTGCTGATATTGTAAGGGATAGAGACATTTTGCTTTTGGCTCGAAATTATGCTATTCAAATTCTAAAAGACGATGCGCCCATGCAAAAACCTGAAAACGCCATTCTAAAAGCCGTTTTTATCGAAATGACCAAGAAAAAAAACATTTGGAATTATATTAGTTAGTTTTAACATAAAATATTGATTTAAAGCACTTTCATTTCTTTTATATCACAATAGTAAATTACTATCCGAATTAACTATTTTTAAAATCCAAAATCCTAACTTTGCTTATTGTGTTGAAATGACACATTATTAATGCTTTTATATTAAAAAAAATGAAAATAAAACACCTCGTTTATACTTTATTACTAATTGGTATTGGCAGTTTCATAGCCTACAGAGTTGTAGCTAATAAAACCAAAAATGAAGATCCAAAGGATAAAGATGGAAAAGAAAAACCAATGACCGTAACTGGTATTGTTGTCAAATCACAAACTTTTGACAATACGCTTTCGCTTTCTGGTTCGATTGAAGCCAATGAACAAGTTGAAATTCGCTCCGAAATTTCGGGGATTGTTGAAGGCATTTATTTTCAAGAAGGAAGCACCGTTGCAAAAGGACAAGTACTCTTTAAAGTAAATGATATTGAGTTAAAAGCCCAATTGATTCAAGCCAAAACCAAAGAAGGATTAGCAGGCGAAAACGAACGTAGAGCCAAATTATTACTTCAAAAAGAAGCCATTAGTCAAGAAGAATATGATGTTGCCAGAGCCGATTACAAATCAGCGCAAGCTCAAAGCCAACTGATTAATGCTCAAATATATAAAACATCCGTTCGAGCTCCGTTTTCGGGAAAAATTGGATTGCGAGCTATTTCGCCCGGAACCTACATCACTCCTAGCCTTTTGGTAGCCAAATTGGTTAATGTAAATCAATTAAAAATCACTTTTTCGATTCCCGAAAAATACGCTTCCCAGGTTAAAACCAACGTGAATTTGAGTTTTACTGTTGCAGGAACTACGGATACGTACACCGCCAAAGTCTACGCCATAGAGCCCGAAGTAGCAGTTGCAACACGAACATTACAAGTTCGAGCCATTGCCCAAAACAGTAACGGAAAATTATTGCCAGGTACATTTGCCAATGTGGTATTGCCGCTCGACATCATCAAAAACGCCATTGTGGTGCCTACCGAAGCCATTATTCCAGTACAAAATGGCAAGAAAGTTTTTGTTGCCAATAACGGAATGGCCAAAGAAATTATGGTAGCAACCGCAACGCGAACAGACGCTTCTATACTTGTCCTTTCGGGTTTAAAAGTGGGCGACACGGTATTAACGAGCGGTGTTATGGCGCTAAAAAATGAAACTCCCATTAAAGTCATTTTAAAAACAGAAAAATAGATTCTTTAAGTACTAAAGTTGCACAAGCAACAAAAAACACTTCACGGAACCACTAAATACTTCAAAAAACGGATACCGATTCGTTACGAAATTAAAAATCAGAAGTCAAGAATCAGAAATCTAAAATCTCCATGAGTTTATCCACTTTAAGCATAAAAAGACCCGTACTTACAATTGTATTGAACTTAACTATCATTCTATTTGGTGTTATTGGGTACAGTTTTCTTGGTGTTAGGGAATTTCCCTCGATAGATCCCGCTCAAATATCGGTTCGTACCAATTATACAGGCGCCAATTCGGATATTATTGAATCCCAAATTACCGAGCCACTCGAAAAAGCCATCAATTCCATCGACGGAATTCGGAACGTGACTTCCTCTAGTATTCAAGGAAGTAGCAATATTACGGTAGAATTTAATTTGGATAAAAACCTAGAAGAAGTAGCTAATGATGTGCGGGACAAAGTGTCACAGGCTGTTAGGAGTTTGCCCCAAGATATTGATGCACCTCCAGTGGTTTCCAAGGCCGATGCCAATGGCGAAGCGATAATTTCGATGACTGTTCAAAGTGATTCTCGAAGCGCATTAGAATTAAGTGATTATGCCGAAAACGTAATTTCACAACGATTAGAAACCATTCCGGGTGTAAGTGGCGTTCAAATTTGGGGACAAAAACGGTATGCGATGCGATTATGGATTGATCCCGTAAAATTAGCGTCATATGGTTGTACTGTTTCCGAGGTTCGGGACGCACTCAACAAACAAAATGTCGAGTTACCATCGGGGAAACTTACGGGTGACAACACCGAGCTGACCGTAAAAACAGTTGGTAATCTATCAACTCCAGCCGAATTCAACAATATTATCATCCGTTCCGAGGGTGAAAAAATAGTCCGTTTGAGCGATATTGGTTCGGCTACTTTGGGTGCCGAAAATCTGGAAACCAAAATGAGTCAATCGGGATTACCGCTTGTTGGAGTTGCGATTGTGCCTTTGCCGGGAGCGAATTATTTGGATATTTCAAAAGCTTTTTACAAACAATTTGACGCCTTAAAAAAGGATTTACCCAAGGATATCAAACTCAATATTGTTATCGATAGTACTATTTTTGTCAAACAATCCGTTATCGAAGTGGCCGAAACATTAGGAATTTCAATACTTTTGGTAGTCTTGATTATATATCTTTTCTTTAGAGATTGGGCTATTGCTTTTAGACCTTTAATAGACATTCCGGTTTCGTTAATTGCTACTTTTTTTATCATGTGGCTTTTTGGATTTTCGATCAATGTATTGACTTTACTGGCTATTGTACTGGCAACAGGTCTAGTTGTAGATGACGGAATTGTAGTAACCGAGAATATTTTTAAGAAAGTAGAAGAAGGTATGTCGCCTATAGAAGCGGCTATAAAAGGGTCTAACGAAATCTTTTTTGCAGTAATATCCATATCAATAACGCTGGCTGCGGTGTTCTTACCGGTGATTTTTCTAGAAGGCTTTGTCGGGCGGTTGTTTCGGGAATTTGGTGTCGTTATAGGTGCGGCAGTTTTGATTTCGGCATTTGTATCCTTGACGTTGACCCCTATGCTAAATGCTTATTTAATGAAAGGTGGTGTTCAAAAAAAATCAAAATTTTACAATCTAACCGAACCGTATTTCCAAAAATTAAATAGCACGTATGCCGCTTCTTTACAAAAATTTATGAAGCGAAAATGGGTTAGTTTCCCCATTTTAATTGCTTGTTTTGGATTGATTTACCTGTTTTTTAACCTTTTGAAAAAAGAAACGGCTCCCTATGATGACCGCAGTGCATTGGTAATGAGCATGACCACTGCTGAAGGGGCAACTTATGAATACACGGATCGATTCATGCAGGAAATTTCGAGATTAGTAGATGATTCTATCCCCGAAAAAAAGGTAGCGTTGATTATCACTTCGCCTGGTTTTGGGGCGTCAACCGTTAATAGCGGTAGAGTGCGAATTGCTTTGGTCGATCCTTCACAACGAAAAATGAAGCAAAAAGACATCGCCGAAAAACTCACCAAACTTACCAAAAAATATTCTCAAGCAAAAACTGCCGTTACAGAGCAACCGACAATTGCAGTAAACAGGCGTGGTGGTTTGCCTATTCAATACATTATTCAGGCTCCAAACTTCAAGAAACTACAAGAGAAAATTCCATTATTTATGGATGAGGCGGCAAAAAGTGATGTTTTCTCGGTTACGGATGTGAATCTAAAATTCAATAAACCTGAAATAAATGTAACAATCGATCGAGAAAAAGCCGAAAGTCTGGGCATATCGGTGATTGATATTGCGCAAACCTTACAGTTATCGTTAAGCGGACAGCGTTTTGGGTATTTTATTAAAAACGGAAAACAATACCAAGTAATTGGGCAGTTTGACCAAAAAGATCGCTCGAAACCATTGGATTTAACGTCGATGTTTGTCAAAAACAGCAAAGGCGAACTCATCCAGATGGATAATGTCGTGACCGTTGAAGAGCAAAGTAATCCACCGCAATTGTATCATAATAATAGGTATATGTCGGCAACGGTTTCGGCAGGTCTGGCTCCAGGCAAAAGTATTTCGGACGGAATTGATGCTATGAATGGCATAAAAGCCAAAATTTTGGACGACTCCTTTACAACCGATTTAGGAGGAGAATCCAGAGATTTTGTCGAGAGTAGTTCCAATACTAGTTTCGCCTTTGGACTGGCGTTATTGTTGATATTCTTAATCCTTTCGGCACAATTTGAGAGCTTTGTAGATCCTTTTATCATCATTTTGACCGTGCCAATGGCGGTGGCTGGAGCTTTATTTTCGTTATGGTTATTCGACCAAAGTTGGAATATTTTTAGCCAAATTGGAACCGTGATGCTCATTGGTTTAGTGACCAAAAACGGGATTCTAATCGTAGAATTTGCCAACCAATTACGAGAACAAGGCAAACCAAAACTCGAAGCCATACTTGAAGCTTCGGAAGCTAGATTACGTCCTATTTTAATGACGAGTTTGGCCATTTCGCTGGGAGCATTGCCTATAGCATTGTCACTTGGAGCGGCTTCGACAAGTAGAATTGGGATGGGAGTTGTAATTGTGGGCGGCACCATTTTTTCTTTAGTTTTGACCTTATTTGTTATTCCTGCACTCTATTTGATGTGGTCTAAAGCTAGAAAACACTACCCAGAATTTGATCATATCGACGAATATGAAAAAGCGAATCATTAATACAAATGCTACTAAATTAGATTTTTTTAAAATTAAATTCGGATAAAAAACAATATATGAAGTGTAAAATAGTCGTTCAAAGTCTACTGCTATTCTTTTTTTGCATGGCCAAAAGCAATGCGCAAGAAGTTTTAACGGTTGAAGATGCCGTAAAAATAGCATTAGAAAACAATTACGAAATCAAAATCGCTACAAATAATTTGAATATCGATAAAACCAATGTAACTTCAGGAAACGCTGGAATGTTGCCCAAAGCAACCGCTACAATTGTAGATGCCAATGGGATTCAGAAAATAGAACAAACGAAATCAGACGGTACGGTAACTTCCTTGAACAATGCCAAAAACAATAGTCTGAATTATGGCGTTGGATTGGATTGGACAATTTTTGACGGGTTCAAAATGTTTGCTAAATTAGAGCAGTTAAAAGAGTTGCAAAAACTAGGAGAAGCCAATCTCAAATTAACCATTTTGACCAAGATTGGTGACGTAACCTCGACCTATTATGACTTGGCACAGCAACAACAACAATTGATCGCTCTGGACAGCACTATCATAATTTCAAAACAACGATTAACCTTGGCGCAAAACCGATTTACGATAGGAAAAGCGTCCAAATTAGAAGTGTTGAATGCCCAAGTCGATTTGAATACCGATAAAGTTACGCTCTTGCGACAAAAGGAAGTCTACGCCAATACCAAGATTTTACTCAATGAAATTTTGGCTCGACCAACTCAAACAGATTTTAAAGTTATTGATGCAATAAAAATAGACAACTCCTTATTATTAAATGAACTAACCGTATTGTCCGAAAAACAAAATCCTGCATTAGAAGCACAAATTATCAACAAAAGAGTAGCCGAATTGCAGTTGAAACAAATAAAAGGAACCCGATATCCAACCGTAAAAGTAACTAGTGGCTACAATTTTGCCAACACCGAGTCGAGTTTAGGATTTACCACACAATCATCCTCACATGGCTTGAATTATGGGTTTAGTGCTGCGTTGAACCTATTTGATGGTTTCAATCAAAATCGAACCGAAAAAATAGCTGCTATTCAAATAGAAAATTCAAAAATTGTATTTGTTCAGCAACTTTTGGCTTTACATACACAATTAGCAACAGCTTTTCAAACCTATTTAACCAATTTAGAACTCATCGATTTAGAGCAAAATAACGAATTGATTGCCAAGCAAAATTTGAGTATTACCATTGATAAATTGCGTATTGGGACTATAACTACACTTGAATTTCGAGCTGCGCAACTCAATTATGTAAATGCCAAAGTACGCAACAGCAATGCGCATTTTCAGGCCAAATTATCTGAAATTGCATTAAAAGAATTGGCTGGAAATCTTACTTTTTAATTTTTTTTTAATGAATTAATTTAAAGTTTTGTTTGACTACCATTATAATTATACACCACTCCAATTGCCTTTTTCTCTTATAATACCTATATTTGCATTCTCGAAAAAAATAGATAATGAAAATATCATACAACTGGTTAAAACAATTCATAAAAATTGATTGGAAATCCGATGAAACGGCTGCTTTACTTACCGATTTAGGTCTTGAAGTAGAGATTGTTGAAAAATACCAATCGGTAAAAGGAGGTTTAGAAGGAATTGTTGTTGGACACGTTCTTACTAGTATTCCACACCCAGATGCTGACCGATTAAAAATTACAACCGTAGATTTAGGAGACGGAATTCCTGTTCAAATTGTATGTGGCGCTGCCAATGTTGCTGCGGGACAAAAAGTACCTGTGGCTACCTTAGGAACTGTGTTATATGATAAAGAAGGAACTGCTTTTACTATAAAAAAAGGGAAAATTCGCGGACAAGAAAGTCACGGAATGATTTGTGCCGAAGATGAATTAGGTCTTGGACAAAGCCACGATGGGATTATGATTCTTGACAATGCTTTGCTGCCAGGAACCAAAGCTGCTACTGTTTTCAAAATCGAAAATGACGAAGTTTTTGAAATTGGATTGACACCCAATCGTGCCGATGCCATGAGTCATTTAGGCACAGCTCGCGATTTAAGAGCTGGATTAATACAAAGTGGCGTAAACGTGGAATTAATTACACCATCAGTAAGTAATTTTAGAGTCGATAAACGAACATTAAAAATTGATATTAATGTCAAAGATATCAAGTTAGCGCCAAGATATTGTGGTGTGACCATTTCAGGAATTACGGTAAAACCTTCGCCAGAATGGCTGCAAAATAGATTAAAAGCTATTGGCATTAATCCCAAAAATAATATCGTAGATGTCACTAATTATGTTTTGCATGATTTAGGACAACCACTACATGCGTTTGATGCGTCCAAAATAAATGGAAAAATCATTGTACAAACGCTTCCCGCGGGGACAAAATTCATCACCTTGGATGATGTAGAGCGAACCCTACACGAAGAAGATTTAATGATTTGTGACGAAAAAGGTCCTTTGTGTATTGCAGGCGTTTTTGGTGGTAAAAATTCAGGCGTTTCAGAAACTACCAATAGTATTTTCCTAGAAAGTGCGTATTTCAATCCCGTAAGCATTAGAAAAACAGCCAAAAGACACCAATTAAACACCGATGCTTCGTTCCGTTTTGAAAGAGGAATTGACCCCACTATTACGGAATATGCGCTAAAACGGGCCGCGCTTTTAATTCAAGAAGTGGCTGGAGGCGAAATCACATCAGATGTTATTAATGTGTACCAAAAGAAAATTGAAGATTTTCCAGTGTTTCTTAACTTTAATAAAGTTGCTAAAATCATTGGACAAGAATTACCAAAAGATATTATCAAAAAAATCCTGGCTTCATTAGAAATTAAAATTAACAGCGTTTCGGATGCTGGTTTGGGACTAACAATTCCTGCCTACCGTGTAGATGTGCAACGCGAAATTGATGTGATCGAAGAAATTCTTCGTGTCTATGGATACAACAACATTAGTTTTTCTAAAAAATTAAATGCTACCGTTTCTAATTCGCCTAGAAATGAAGATTATAAAGTTCAAAATAGTATTGCCACCCAATTGAATTCGCAAGGTTTTAATGAAATGATGGCCAACTCATTGACGACTGCTTCTTACATTCAATTGTCTGATTTTTTGAAAGAGGAACACAATGTAACCATGCTCAATCCATTAAGTGCTGATTTGGCTACCATGCGTCAATCCTTGTTATTTTCGGGTTTAGAAGCTATTTCATACAACATCAATCGCCGAAATGCCGATTTGAAGTTATTTGAATTTGGAAAATCTTATCATAATTTCGAAACGGGTTACGAAGAACAAAAGCATTTAACTTTGTTTCAAACTGGAAACAAAAACCAAGAAAGCTGGGCAAGTGTTCAAAAACCATCTGATTTCTTTTTGTTCAAAGGATTTGTCGATGGAATTTTGTTGCGTTTAGGCATTCAAAAAACACAAAGTAAACCCGTAACCACCGATGTGTTTTCAGAAGGAATAGCATTAGCTTTGGGAGACGATGTTTTAGTGGAATTTGGTGTTGTTAAAAAAGTGATACTAAAACATTTTGGTATTAAACAAGAAGTGTTTTTTGCCGATTTTAATTGGGCACTGATTTTAAAAGTAATGTCAAGCAAAATTAAATTTACTGAAATTCCTAAATACCCTGAAGTACGCAGAGATTTAGCCTTACTTATTGATCAATCCACCACCTATGATAGCATTTATACGATTGCTAGACAAACAGAAAAATCGTTGTTAAAATCGATTCAACTTTTTGATGTATACGAGGGTGCTAATCTCCCTGAAGGAAAAAAATCATACGCTTTGAGCTTCATTATTCAAGACAATTCAAAAACATTGGAAGATGTTCAAATTGATAAAATAATGAACAAATTACAAATGAATTTTGAGAAAGAATTGGGCGCTACCTTGCGTTAATCGGCAACCAATACTACTTTTCATCGCACAAAAAAGAGGCTTCAATTTACTTGAAGCCTCTTTTTTATTATATTTATCTCACTATGAAATAACTTTGTTTTTGACAACTAATCTAAAACCTTCTCCGTGAATGTTAAGAATTTCAACATCCTCATCTGGTTTTAGGTATTTTCTCAATTTAGCAATATACACATCCATACTTCTAGAAGTAAAGTAGTTGTCGTCTCTCCAAATTTTTGTTAAGGCTAACTCTCTTGGCATTAAATCATTTTCATGAAGAATCAACATTTTTAGCAATTCATTTTCTTTTGGCGATAATTTAATCGGCTCTTCATCACTAAACGTTAAAAAACGAAGTTTTGAATTCAAATGAAATTTACCGATGTTAAATTCAAATTGTACTTGCTCTGTTTTAACATCAGATGATTTTCTTTGAATAATGGCTTTTATTTTCATCAATAAAACTTCCGAATCAAAAGGCTTGTTCAAATAATCATCGGCTCCAGCTTTGTATCCTTTTATTACATCTTCTTTCATCGATTTTGCAGTAAGGAAAATAATAGGCACTTCGCTGTTTTTTTCGCGTATTTCTTTTGCCAAAGTGTACCCGTCTTTATACGGCATCATGACATCAAGAATACACAAATCGTACGAATCTTTTTTGAACTTCTCAAATCCTTCCATTCCATTTTTGGCCAAAACAACGTCAAAGTCATTTAGCATTAAATAATCTTTTAATACGGCTCCAAAATTAAGGTCGTCTTCTACTAAAAGAATTTTTTTATTTACATTTTCCATTTTGCTAATTTATTAGTGGTATTTTTATTATGAAGGTACTTCCTTTTCCTTTTTCACTTTCTACGTAAACTTGACCGTTATGATCGTCTACAATTCGTTTTACATAAGCCAAACCTAAACCATGCCCTTTAACGTTATGCAAATCTCCAGTATGCTCTCTATAAAACTTTTCGAAGATTCTTTTTTGAGCTACTTTGCTCATTCCTAAACCATTATCTTTTATTTTAATAAGTACCATATCCTTGATATTTTCGGTATAAATATCAATTTTTGGGGTTTCAGGCGAATATTTTATAGCATTTTCTAGAATGTTTACAATTACGTTTGTAAAATGAACATCATTCAATAAAACGGTGGTTCTAGTGGCATCAAAATGCAAATCTATGGTGCCGTCTCTGTCTTCTAAAATCAAATTTACATGCTCAATTGCGTCTTCAATTACTTCCTCTACATTACTCGATTCTTTGATAATGTCCAGCTCTTTTCGTTCTAATTTAGAAATTCGCAACACGTTTTCTACTTGAGCGTGCATCCGCTTATTTTCATCCCGAATCATTTCTAGGTACTTGAATACCTTTTCTTTATCATCAATTATTTTTGGATTTCTAATGGCGTCCAAAGCTAAATTTATGGTGGCAATAGGCGTTTTAAACTCATGCGTCATGTTATTAATGAAATCCGTTTTGATTTCAGAAATTTGGCGTTGTCGTATCAATTGATTCAATGCGCTTGTGTAAGCAATAATGATAATCAATGTAAAAATGATAGAAAGAATGGTAATACTGACCAATTCCGATAACAAAAACTTCTTTTTATGAGGGAAAGTAACCAATAATTTATACTTATCATTTCCTTCATTATCAGTAAAAATAGGAATGGAATACGTAGCTTCTTTATCATATTTAAAATCCGAAGATTTTATTTTTGTTGCCAATCCATTACTGTAAATCCCAAATTCAAATTTGGTGTTTACACCATTTTCTTCTAATTCTTTCTTAATTAGCTTTCGCAAAACATCATTAGAAACTCTTTCATCTATTGGCATTGCCGAAGCAATATCTTTATACGAAATTTCGAACTGCGCATCATCCAAAACATCTAAACTACCTGATTTTTCTATTTTAACATCAGGAATTAAACTTTGTTGCAATCCTGAATTATCAATTTCATTGTTGTTGTAAATTTCAGTAACTCGTCGTGAATTGAAACTTTTAAATTTTAAATCATCTTCTTTATTATTAGAAAAGGAAGGTTTTAGTTTGTAATCCTCTGAATTTAATATATTTGAATAAACAATAGTTTTATTGGTTTTAATATTTTTTTGAACCAAAGAAAACTGCATGATATCCTCTTTTTGAGGTGTTTTACCTGTGCTATCTTTTAATTTATTGAAATTGTCATAAAAGCGATATGCTTCTTGATGTTCTAAATTTTCGGCTACATTGCCAATGACTTGTTTTACGTGAAATTTGAATTGTTCGTCGTTGTTCTTAAACGAAGTATCAAACCAGTACACCTGAACTAGAATGATTCCGATTAAGGACAAACTCATTAATAAAACTAATAACCTAAAAAACAATTTATTCATGCAACAAATTTAACATTTTAACAATATACTAAATAATACATTAACCAAATATTAACATTTTTACCTAGTTTTGTTTAATCTTTAAAAAATTAAGAATTTTAACAATTTTTGATTTAGTCGTTTTCAGGGAAGTATTTTGTATCACAAAATCGCTTTTTGCAATGCGTTCGGCATCGCTCCATTGCATTGTCATGCGCTTTAAAACAGCTTCTCTTGTGGTGTTATCTCTAGTAATAACACGAAGAATCCTAGCTTCTACAGGTGCTGTAACAGTAATTACACAATCACAATTTTTATAATTTCCACTTTCAAAAAGTATTGCCGCTTCATAAATGACAAAAGAATCCTCTTTATGCTCTAAAAGCCAAGCTTCAAAATGTTGTCGAACTGCTGGATGAACAATGGCATTTAGGGCAGCTAACTTTTGGGCATCGTTAAACACTATTGCTGCTAATTTTTGACGGTTCAAAATAAATCCGTCAAATGCCGCGTCGCCAAAAGTAGTTCGAATCGCATTTAGTACTGCTTTCGACTCCATTAGGATTCGGGCTTCATCATCGGCAATGTAAATAGGGATTCCTAATTCCTGAAAATAATGAGCAACAGTGGTTTTTCCACTTCCAATTCCGCCTGTTAAACCAATAATTTTTGTCATGTTACATTTTGAAAAACAGTTCTGGGAATGCTTCTTGTGGTTTTTGTTTCAAAATTATTATTTTAAAATAAGACTTCAGGAAACCCGTTCCGTAACCATAAAATTGTTTCCAAACAGCGATTACCGATAAGTAACCAATTTTTACACTTTTATTTTGAAAAGAAGATACCGAAAATAAAAGGATAAAATAAAGAAAATACAACTGTAAGAAAAAATCAAATTTTTGACTGAATAGGTATAAAAAAATGGAAATACCAAATCCTACAATAAAAACCGATGGGAAAAAGAAGGTCAGCTTGTTGTGTTGCGGATACCAACTATTAAGGATTGGTCGTGCTTTTCCAAATTTATGAACTTGAATCGAGAATTTACCCCAATCAATACGACGTTTATGATAAACGAAGGCAGGAGTAAAAAGTTTGGTTTCATACCCTAAATTCCACAATCGAATGGACAAATCAGGATCTTCGCCAGGATGAATATTCCCAAAACCATTAGACGCTTCAAATGCTTTTCGGGACAATCCCATATTAAAACTTCGGGGTTGAAATTTATCTATTTTCTCCGATCCACCACGTATTCCTCCTGTTGTCAAGAAGGATGTCATAGCAAAATTAATTGCTTTTTGAACCTCCGAAAAACTATCCAATGCTTTATCTGGCCCGCCAAAACAATCCACATAATTTTGATTCAATGCCGCATCAACGGCTACTAAATAGTCTTTTGGAATGATACAATCCGAATCGAATATGATAAAATAATTTCCTCTTGCTCTACGCATTCCGTAATTTCTAGAATCGCCAGGCCCTGAATTTTCTTTGTAGTAATACGAAATATTTAATTGGTTGGCGTATTTTTCTAGAACATCTTGGCACTTTACCGTTGATCCATCTTCAATAATTACTATTTCAAAAATCTCATCATAAGTAGTTTCAGATAAACTTTGCAACAGTTCATCAACTTCATCAGGGCGATTGTAAACAGGAATAATCAGAGAAAAAAACATACGATAACGGCTAGAATTAAAAGGATTGCAAAGGTACTATTTATCTCTAAAAAACCAGCAACTATATATCATGGTTTTAAAATTATATCCTTTTTAGGAGTAGTTTGGGTATTATTCGAACATTTCCATTACCTGTTGGCTTACCCCCATATTAGAGAAACCGCCATCGTGATATAAATTTTGCAAGGTGACTTTTCGAGTCAAATCCGAAAACATAGCTACTGTGTAATTGGCACAATCCAAAGCTGTTGCATTGCCCAAAGGTGCCATTTTCTCTGAAAAAGCTATAAATTCTTCAAACCCTTTCACACCTTGTCCCGCACGTGTGGCTGTGGGTGATTGCGAAATAGTATTGACACGGACGTTATAATCTCTTCCAAAAAAATAACCAAAACTTCGAGCAACGGATTCTAAATAGGCTTTATTATCGGCCATATCATTGTAATCTGGAAATACGCGCTGGGCAGCCATGTAGGACAATGCAATTATGCTTCCCCACTCGTTCATAGCCTGCTTTTTGTACAAAACTTGCAATACTTTATGAAACGAAAGCGCGGATACATTCCAACCTTTCTCCGTATAGTCATAATCCTGATTGGTATAATGATTGCCTTTTCTCACATTTACGGACATCCCAATAGAATGCAAGACAAAATCAATTTTCCCTCCCAAAATTGCGGTGGCTTGCTCCACTAGATTTTCTAAATCAGTGACTAGAGTAGCATCGGCAGGGATAATTTGTGAGTTTGTTTTTTGAGCTAATTCGGTAATATTCCCCAATCGGATAGATGCGGGCGCATTCGTTAATACAAATGTTCCGCCCTCCTCATGAACCCGTTCTGCTGTTTTCCATGCGATAGAATTCTCGTCTAATGCGCCAAAAATAATTCCCCTTTTTCCTTTTAATAAATGATACATAGTACAATTTTATGCTGTTGTTTTTTATAAAACTCTAAATGACTCAAAACCAAAAGATGCATCTGAATTTCTTGATTTTAAAAACCAATAGGAAATTCAGATGCACCAAATGCAAAATAAATTGTTATTTTATGCTTTCAATTCCCACTAATTCATTTGCATCTGCGGTGTAGTCTACACCATCAAATCCAAAACCAAACAAATTGTAAAAATCTTTTCTATAGCCTTCTAAATCTCCCAATTCAGCTAGATTTTCGGTATTGGCTTGCTTCCATAATGCCGCAACTTGCGCTTGAACAGCAGCATTCATTTCCCAATCATCAACTCTAATTCGTCCTTTTTCGTCAACAGGAACTTCATTTCCTGTAAACAATCGTTGTGCGTATAAACGTTGAATTTGTTCAATGCAACCTTCGTGCGTTCCCTCCGCTTTCATAATTTTGTACAACAATGAAATGTACAACGGAATAACAGGAATTGCGGAACTAGCTTGAGTAACCAAGGCTTTGTTTACAGACACATACGCTTTTCCGTTAATTGCCGCTAGACTATCTGTGATAGAAAATGCCGTTGCTTCAAGGTGGTCTTTGGCACGGCCAATGGTTCCATTTCTATATACTGCCTCGGTTAATGCCGATCCAATATACGAATACGCTACGGTTGTTGCGCCTGGAGCCAATAAATCAGCGTCCTTCAATGCGTTCATCCACATTGACCAATCCTCGCCACCCATAACGGTAACTGTATTTTCGATATCGTCACCGCTACAAGGCTCGATTGTAATTTCTGTAACTTTACCCGAATGAAAATCGACTGTATTATTGGTGAATTTTTCTCCAATGGGTTTCAAAACCGAACGATGTAAAACTCCCGTTGTAGGATGCAATCGCACTGGCGAGGCTAAACTGTAAATTATTAAATCAATTTGACCCAAATCAGCCTTGATTAAATCGATGGTTTGTTGCTTAATTTCATTAGAAAAAGCATCTCCATTAATACTTTTGGCATACAAACCAGCGTGGTGTGCGGCAGTTTCAAAAGCGGCAGAATTGTACCACCCTGGCGACGCTGTTTTCCCTTCAGAAGGTGCTTTTTCGAAAAAAATACCAATGGTCGCTGCATCAGAACCAAATGCACTTGTAATTCTAGATGCCAAACCAAAACCTGTTGAAGCACCTATTACTAATACTTTTTTGGCTCCAGCTATTTTTCCTTTTGATTGGATGTATTCAATTTGATTTTTTACATTTTGTTCACATCCTTTTGGGTGAGATGTGGTACAAATAAATCCTCTCATTCTTGGTTCTATGATCATATTTTTATTTTTTTTCGTTATTTTAGATAAACGGTTATTTGGTATAATTTCAAAAAAAGTACTTCCCGTGTAAGCGTCTTTATTTTTTTTAGTTGACAAATATAAACCATTTCTTTAGTTCAACAAGGCTTTTGCATGATTTAAGGCCGAATCCGAAACCACGGTTCCTGATAGCATTTGTGCAATTTCAACGACCCGTTCCTCGGCAGATAATAATTTTAATTCGGATTGGGTGTCCTCGCCAATGGTAGATTTAAAAACCTTGAAATGAGCATTTCCTTTGGCTGCGATTTGAGGCAAATGGGTAATAGCAAAAATTTGCATTTCGGCACTCATTTCTTTCATAATTTCGCCCATTCTAATGGCAATTTCACCTGAAACTCCGGTATCAATTTCATCAAAAATAAGGGTTGGAAGTTTAGAATACTGTGCCAAAATTGCTTTGACCGCAAGCATAATTCTAGACATTTCGCCACCCGAAGCTACTTTTTTAAGCAATCCAAAATCAGTTCCTTTATTTGCCGAAAATAAAAACTGCAATTCGTCTTTACCGTTTTGAAAATAGGTTGTTGTAGTTGTTAAGTCCATTTTGAAACGCACATTTGGCATTCCTAATGTTTCTAAAATCACTATTAATTTATGGGACAAAACTGGAATTGCTTGCTCTCTATTTGAATGAATTCCGGTTGCTAATATGTCCAGTTGCAATTCACTTTCTTGAATTAAATTCGTAATTTTTTCTATTTCGTCTTTTAGATTTCCAATAGCCAAAAGCGATGTATCCAATTGATTTTGAACTGCTAACAGCTCATCTACTGAACTTACTTGGTGCTTTTTCTGCAAGTTGTAAATCACCTGCAACTTCTGCCCTATTGCGTCTAGTTGTTCCGGATCATTGACCAACTTATCAGAAGCACGATTTAGTTCATTCGTAATATCATCAAACTCTATCGCTACACTTGTTATGCGTTCTAAAAGTACTTGATATTCAGTTGAGAACGAAGCTATTTTTTGCAATGCTGTTTTAGTTTCTTTCAAATTATACAACACACCAATCTGGTCTTCATTGGCAATTGCCAACGACTTATCTAGTGCTTCTTTGATGGATTCTACATTGTTTAATTTTTCGAAATCAGCTTCCAAAGTTTCTTGTTCTCCTGATTTTAATTGAGCAGCGAGCAATTCTTCTAGCAAAAAAGTGTTGTATTCTTGCTCTTTTATCGATTCGCTTTGTCTTTTAAGTAAGGAATTCAGTTTTGATTTATCTGATTTATAGCTTTTTAGAACTTCTTGATACTTAAAGATTAATTCTTTATTATTGGCAATAGCATCAATGATTTGAAACTGAACCATTTCATCTGATAATTCTTGAGTTTGCTGCTGCGAATGAATGTCAATCAAATGCAAACTTAAGTCTTGTAATTCTTGAAGATTTACGGGACTATCGTTGATGAAAGCTCTTGATTTCCCCGAAGGTAAAATTTCACGACGAATGATCGTTTCCGATTCATAATCCAAGTCATTACTCTCAAAAAAAGGAATCAAATTGTATTTTGAAATTTCAAAATGGGCTTCGATAATACACTTTTCCTCTTTGTTTTTGAGTGCGGCTAAATCAGCTCTTTTGCCCAAAACCAATCCTAATGCGCCTAAAATAATCGATTTTCCGGCACCTGTTTCTCCAGTAATTATCGAGAAACCTTTGGAAAAATCAATAGTTAATTTTTCTATAAGCGCATAGTTTTTTATCGAAAGGGATGTTATCATTTAATTGTATTAATGTTGAAAAGGCGTATTCAAAAAAGAAATTAAATAGAAATTAGTACTTAATTGTGACCCATTTACTGGAGTTCAAAGGCGATAATTTATTTAAAGTATCCGTCAAATCCGAAACGGTAATACTTGGTCCACCCGAAAAAACAGATACAATTTCATCTGATTTTGCATCAAAAAAGACGCGTGTCAAAAAAGCATTTGGTCTCGTTTCATTTACTTTGCTCAAGCCTAAAACTGCATTTTTAATTTTTTCTTTACCTGATTTCAAATCCAAACTCATTACATCTAGACCAGCGTGGTAGCTGTACATTGCTTGTCTAATAGGGCCAAATGTAGGGGAGAGCATATCATTAATCAAAAAATACCTATTTTGATTTCCATCGGCTTGACTCCAGCCTTTGTAACCGCCTTGTTGGGCTACATTGGCAATGTTTTGGGCTGTTTCAAAATATTGATTTCCAGCCAAAGGTTGAAAAGTATCCGCATTCATACCCAAAATCATATTACAATAAAAAGCTAAAACCGAAACCAAATTAGAATCAAAATTTGCTGGATTATAAATCAAGTTTTCGAATTCTGTATATTTAAAACTAAAATCTTTGTCGTTATAATTCAATACCGGCGAGGAATACGTAGAATTGTAAATCAGTCGGGAGGATTGCACTTGGATTGTCGCCACAAAATTATCGGAACTATTAGAGGTAATAGTTATAAAAATGGAACAATTTATTTTTTCATTTTGTTTCAAAACCTGTCCCGTCCAGTCGGTCTTGTTTACAAACTCATTTACAGCTGTTTCTAATGTTTTGAAAACAGGCTGACTGGCATTAGCCAATTTTTGTGCGTTGACAGTAACCGTACAATTCAACTGTTGCGCTTGTGAAAATCCACAAGAAAATAGCAGCAAAAAAACAACTAATTTATTCATATATTTTACTTTTTTCGTAATTGAAACCTAAAATTCCCGAATTTGATTGGTGTATTCCTCCTTTTAAATTCTGCTATTTCATAACGTCACACCATTTGATTTATTGGAAGGATTCCATTCCAAAAAACAAAATTCATTTTATAAAAGCTGTATCTGTATATTATTTTTCAAAATAAGCGATCACTTTTTTCAAAATATCATCCGCAACAGCTTCTTTCGATTTCAAAGGCATGGGCTCAATAGCAAAGAATTTGTCAATAAAGGTAACTTTATTTGTTGTTTTTCCAAAACCCGCACCATCATCTTGCAACGAATTTAGCACAATTAAATCTAAATTCTTTTTTTGAATTTTCAATTTAGCATTTTCGATTTCATTTTCGGTTTCCAAAGCAAAACCAATGAGGAACTGTTTTTGTTTCAACACACCAAAAGAACCCAAAATATCTTTGGTTTTCTCTAATTCAATGGTAAAATCATCGGCTGCTTTTTTGATTTTTTGCGAAGCTACTATTTTGGGTTTGTAATCCGCTACTGCAGCCGCAGCAATAGCTACATCCACATCGTGATAGTATTGATGGCAGGCATCGTACATTTCTTGTGCCGAAACTACGTCAACAACTTTAATCAAAGAATGGGTTACTTTAAAACGTGTTGGGCCAGTTACTAAAACAACCGTAGCGCCAAGATTTGCGGCACTAATGGCGATATCAAAACCCATTTTCCCGGAAGAATGATTGCCTATAAAACGCACAGGATCGATTGCCTCGTAGGTTGGGCCTGCTGTAATGAGGATTTTTTTTCCTTGAAGTGGCAACTGACTCGAAAGATCATTTTCTAAAAAAGTAATAATATTTTCCGGTTCAGCCATACGTCCTTCGCCTGATAAACCACTGGCTAAATCGCCGCTTTCAGCAGGAATAATGGTATTACCAAACTGTTCTAACAACTTAAAATTAGTGGTTGTAGTAGGATGTTTGTACATATCTAAATCCATTGCTGGAGCAAAATAAACGGGACATTTTGCTGATAAATAAGCCGCTAAAACGAGATTATCACAAGTGCCATTCGCCATTTTAGACAAGGTATTGGCAGTTGCTGGTGCAATAAGCATGAGGTCAGCCCAAAGTGCTAATTCCACATGATTGTTCCATTTCTCGTTGGCATCATCTTGGTTGTAAAAACTAGAATGTACTGGATTTTTGGAGAGCGTAGATAACGTAAGTGGCGTTATAAAAACCTTTGAAGCAGGTGTCATTATCACTTGGACATGCGCACCTGCTTTTATAAAAAGTCGAACCAATGAAGCGGTTTTATAGGCTGCTATTCCACCTGAAATTCCAAGTAAAATTTTCTTACCGTTTAAAACTGACATCAGCTCCGTATTATTTGTTTGAATCTCTGTGGTAAATTTTACCATCTAACCATTCTTGAACTGCAAGAGCGTGTGGTTTTGGTAATTTTTCGTAAAATTTAGAAACTTCAATTTGTTCTTTATTTTCAAAAACTTCTTCAAGACTATCATTGTAAGTGGCAAATTCTTCCAGTTTTTCAGTCAATTCTTTTTTTATTTCAGAATTGATTTGGTTCGCTCTTTTAGCCATAATGGTTATTGCTTCATACACATTACCAGTTGGTTCTTCAATAACGGTTTTGTTGTACGTTATTGTATTTACTGGAGCATTCGTCTTTTTTAAATCCATGACTTTATTTATTTAGTAAATTTTTGTAAATCGGTATCAATTCGAGCTAACATTGCGTTGGCTTCTTTTTTATATTTAGTTTCGGCATTAAATTTAATCAAATTACCGTGCGCTACTTTGGCAACGTTTAAACGGTCTTCCATTTTTGAAGGAATACTATTCACTGCTAGTTGGTAAGCTGAATCTAATTTATAATACAAGGCGTCTTCTCTAAAAGGAGTTCCCGGATAATCAGCTACAAAATTATCTAATGCAATAATGGCTGATTTATAATCTAGTATGGTGTGGTATGCTTTGGCATTTTCAAATACCTTTTTCTCAATCTTTTCATTCAATACTTTTACCGCAGCATTGGCTTCCGCTAAATATTCGGAAGTGGGATAATTGTCGATAAAGGTTTGCAATTTATCAATCGCTTTGTGCGTATCGGTTTGATCTAAACTGTAAACAGGCGATAATTTCGAATAACTTTTGGCTCCTAAAAAAGCAGCTTCTTGTAATTTTTCACTCTTTGGATAACCAGAAGCAAAACTTTCAAATTGATATCCTGCTAGATAATATTGTTGGGTTTTATAGTAGGATTGTGCAAACATATAAAACAATTTTTCGGCTTGTGGTTTTCCTCTGTACGCTGGTGCAATTTGTTCAAAAAGTCGAATTGCTTTTGAGTATTTACCGCTATCATACAATTTGGTTGCCATATCAAATTTTATAGCAACATCCTCGGTTTTTAAAGCTTTTTGATATTCATTACAAGATCCCAAAAGGATAACAAGTAGTAGTAAAGAGACTATTTTTTTAATCAACATTATAAAATTGTTTTGTTTTGGAATTGTGAAACTTCGATTTTTTTTATTTAAAACCTATTGATTGGGTTGCTAAAACCAGCTCAAAGTTTCGTTCGCAAATTTAGTTATTAATTTAGCTACTTCAAAATATATTTTTATTTAAAAAAATACCTGTTTTTTGTGATTATTTAGCACTGTTTTTTACAAATTCGGCAATTCGATTGGCCAGTGATTCGTCTACATTTACTAATGGTAATCGCACCTGATTCTCTGTTAATCCCAATGAGAGAAAGACTTCTTTGATTCCTGCTGGGTTGCCTTGTTCAAAAATCATCTCGATACAATTTGCCAGTGAGTAATGCAATTTGAAAGCTTCGTTCACTTTTCTATTCAAGCCCAACCGAATCATTTCCGAAAATTCTTTTGGAAAACCTTGACCAATTACCGAGATAACACCAGATGCACCCGCCAAAATCATTGGCAAAGCAATCATATCATCACCGGAAATCACTAGAAAATCTTTTGGTTTATTTTGCAATAACTGCATGGCTTGCACTAAATCGCCTGCAGCTTCTTTGATGGCGACAATATTGTCAAAATCAGTTGCCAATCGGATAACGGTACTTGGCAACATATTACTTCCAGTTCGTCCTGGAACGTTGTACAAAATAACAGGAATTGGAGCTGCTTGCGCTATGGCTTTAAAATGTTGGTAAATGCCTTCTTGAGTTGGTTTATTGTAATATGGTGAAACCGAAAGAATGGCCTCAAAAGCCGAAAAATCTCGGGTTTTGAGTTCCGCAACAACCTTTAAAGTATCATTGCCTCCTACTCCAAGAACCAAAGGCAATCGTCCATTGTTTGCCGCAATAACCGTTTCGATCACTAATTCGCTTTCGGTTTTAGACAATGTTGCATTTTCGGCAGTGGTTCCTAATACAACCAGATATTCGACTCCATTATCTACAGAAAAATTCACAATCCGTTTTAAAGCTTCGGTATCAACTGAAAAATCGTGTTTAAAAGGAGTTACAAGAGCAACACCTGTTCCTATTAATGATTGCATATTGGTAATTTATATTTTGTTTAATATTTTTAAATATCTAAATAATTCGCTGACAAAAACGCCAAAACTTTCGGCATTTGTAGTAATCATAAAATGATTCAATCGATTGTCAATAGCCGAGAAACCTACTTTGAAATCCGCTTGTGATTGCAGTGTTATGAGGAGTAAAATGGCTTTTTCTATGTCGTAATAACTTACTAATAAATCAAATTTTGTAGCAACAAAATCAGTTACTACGGCATCGCTAATTTGAGCATTCCATTGCAATTGATTGGGACCAAAAGTAGGTTGTGCATAGCTTTCCTTTTTTTTGAATTTGTCCCTGTAGACAATAGTTGTTATGTTTTTTTCCAAAAAACCGTTGGCTATCAAAGCTGCAATGAGTTGTTCTTTTTGAAAAAAATAACTTTCATCAATAAGTAAACCAACAGTTTGTATTTTTTTATCCAAAGCGCTACTCTTACTACTCTGCAGCTTCTTTTTTAATTTTCTTTTTACAAAAAAATCTTTTAAAAAATTTAAAAACATACGCCTTTTTACTAGTTTACAAAAATAAATAATAAAGTCTGATTACAATTGGTAAATCTAAAAAAGTATAACGGTTTTTTCAAACTTTTTGTTATATTCTTAACACTTTATACTGTTTTTTCTTTCGATAATGAAGTTTATAATCTTCCTAAATTAGAGGAAAATTATTAAAACTACTGGCCGTTAAAGGGTTATTGAATTAAAAAAAGAAAGTCAATCTAAACTATTTATTTTCTTGCAAAGCATTGCTTTCAATGAAATAAATAACCAGAAAAAGATAGGAAAGGATTTGTGTACTTGTCCCTATTATTCGCAAAACGGCTGTGGTAATGTAGAAATGATTCAACGCATAAAAAACATCTGAAATGATAAAGCACGCACAAGCCAAAACCAAATTTAAGAACCGATAATTGGGTCTAATTATATAATTTGAAATTGCAATTACGGACAAAATTCCCAGCACGACTCCATAAAATAGAAGCAAACAGAAACTGAACTTTAGTTTTTCAAATTTCAAATCTAGAATTGAGAATAACAATCCTCCCAAAAACAGCACTAATATTACAATTCCAACAATGGTTGTTTGATTGAGTTTTGCTTTTTTGAAATCAAAAACAACACATTTCAAAAGCAATATATATACTATAAAAAACGAAAGAATTGAACCCAATTCCGCATGCTTAAAGTCCATTAAACCATAGATTTCGCCTATTAAACTGAATAAAAAAACAAGTAATTTTAACCAGTCCATTTTATAATTATTGGCAATCAAATAATAACTAAAAATGGCAGGAACAAGAATCGCTTTGCAATATACCACCAGCGAATACTGCTGCATGAACGTCAAGAAAATGGCTATTATACTCGTTACAAAGTAAAGCAGTAATGCGGGTGTACTAGGCTTCATGCACTAGTTGTATAAAATCATCTTCGGTAATAATTGCGATAGAAAGTTTGTTGGCTTTCTCTAATTTTGATGGCCCCATATTATCGCCAGCAATGACATAATCCGTTTTGGCCGAAATAGAGCTCCCTACTTTGCCCCCATTATCCTCAATGGCTTTCTTTAAATCCTCTCTAGAAAATTTTGAAAAAACTCCCGAAACCACGAAAGTTTTACCTAAAAATTTAGTGGTGGCATCTGGATTTATTGTTTCTATTAATTCAAATTGAATACCGTACGATTTTAATCGATCTATAATCAAGCAGTTTTCTTGATTTTCGAAAAACTCGATGACACTATTGGCGATTCGTTCCCCAATTTCGTCCACAAGAATCAAATCCATTGCATTTGCTTGGCGCAAAGCCTCAATGTTTTTATAATGTTTGGCCAATTTTTTGGCAACCGTTTCGCCTACAAATCTTATTCCTAGAGCAAACAAAACACTTTCGAAAGGGATTTTTTTCGAATTTTGTACCCCGTTAACAAGATTTTCTGCTGATTTTTGTGCCATTCGTTCCAAAGGTAAAATTTGCTCAACCGTTAAATCATACAAATCAGCATAATTATGTACCAGTCCGTTAGCAACTAATAATGCCACTGTTTCGCCACCCAAACCTTCAATATCCATAGCTTTTCTGGAAATAAAATGCTGAATTCGTCCAATAATCTGCGGCGGACAACCATAGAAATTCGGGCAATAATGATTGGCTTCACCCTCGTTTCGAACTAATGCTGTTTGGCATTCTGGACAATGCGTAATATATAGCGTGGGTTCGGAATTTGCTGGTCGTTTGCTTAAATCAACCGCTATTATTTTTGGAATAATCTCTCCTCCTTTTTCGACAAAAACGGTATCGCCAATGCGAATGTCTAACTTTTCTATTTGATCGGCATTGTGCAAGGAAGCTCTTTTTACAACAGTTCCTGCCAATTGTATCGGTTCTAAATTAGCTACAGGCGTAATCGCTCCTGTTCTACCTACTTGATACGAAATCGAATTTAATCGGGTAGAAACTTGCTCCGATTTGAATTTATACGCAATAGCCCAACGCGGCGACTTGGCAGTATATCCCAACTCCTCCTGATGCTGAAACGAATTGACCTTGATAACTACGCCATCAGTTTCGTAAGGTAAATCGTGTCTGTGGGTGTCCCAATAATTGATGAACTCAAAAACTTGATCCAAATTCCGGGCTAGTTTGGCTTCTTTTGGCGCTTTGAAACCCCAATTTCTGGCAGTTTCTAGCCCCTCAAATTGCGTGGCAAAAGGCAAATTATTTCCAATCAAAAAGTACAACAAACAATCCAAAGGGCGTTTGGACACCTCGGCACTATCTTGTAATTTCAAACTGCCAGAAGCAGTATTTCTTGGATTAGAATAGGGTGTTTCACCTATTTCAATCAACTCTTGATTCATTTTTTCGAATCCAGCAAAAGGCAAAATAATTTCACCACGAATGGCAAAATTTTCAGGATAATTGCCTTTCAATTGCAGCGGAATTGATTTTATAGTTTTGATATTATTGGTCACATCATCGCCTTGATAACCATCGCCACGAGTCACAGCTCGTTTCAATTTTCCGTTTTCATACGTAATGCTAATCGATGCGCCATCGTATTTTAGTTCGCAGGTATATTCTAAAGAAACATCTCCTAACACTTTTTGGATTCGCTTTTCCCATTCTAACAAATCATCTTTGGAATAGGAATTATCCAAGGAATACATTCTATAATCGTGAGCAATGGTTTGGAAATTCTTGGTAATAGTTCCTCCTACTCGCTGTGTTGGCGAATTCGGGTCAAAAAAATCAGGATTATTGTTTTCTAACTCTTGCAGTTGTTTTAGTTTACTATCAAAATCATAATCGGAAATTGTGGCATTATCCAACACATAATAATTATGATTGTGTACATTGAGTTCTTCTCGGAGTGCTTGTATAGTTTGAAATACGGTCATAAAACAAAATTGGCTAGTCTAGTAAATAATCTACTAAAATAGCCAATTTAAAGTTTACAAATCAAATTTTACGATTCAATAATTGCATTTATTTGTTTAAACAATTGTCCGTCACTCAAAAAAGCGCCTTGTTGAATCAATTGAAATAACGAAAAATTGCGTTCATCGGTGAAGACTTTTTTACCTACTTTCATTTCGATCGTTTCGGTAAACATATTGTCGCTCAACCATTGTAAGCCGTCTTTGGTCAAAAAATCAACTTCGGGAACGGTGGATTTTAATACAATAGATTTGACTTCGGTATCAAAACATTGGAAAAGGAAAATATGATTTTTTGAAAAATGTTCTAAATATTCGGCTTTTGCCAATACTTTTTCCCAAATTAAATCAGAAAAAACGTCTAATTCTTGTTCGGCTACTTCGGGTTTTTCTATTTTAATTTTATCCCACTCGGCTTTATCTATCGTTTGTGTGGCCAAAAAAGTACTGAATTCTTGATGCAGTTCTTCAAATTGTTCTTTAGTTAATCGGGTGTATTTCATTTTTAAAAAAGTATAATGCATTGCAGAAAACCAACTGAAAATGATTTTCTATATGGGTACAAAATTAAGTTTTTTTAGGCTAAAAAAAAACCTTCTTTTTCAAGAAGGTCTTTAT
The DNA here is from genome assembly GCF_007097245.1 of Flavobacterium restrictum. Lineage (GTDB taxonomy): Bacteria > Bacteroidota > Bacteroidia > Flavobacteriales > Flavobacteriaceae > Flavobacterium > Flavobacterium restrictum. The sequence continues at coordinate 312,261 of NZ_VJZT01000001.1, forward strand.
TGTATTGCAATTATGTTTAAAAAATGTATCGAACTCCAAACTGTGCTTGCCATCTTGAGGCTAAACTAGCATCGTAACTAAAGGTTTTTGTTTGACTTCCGTTAAATGTATAAGTTGGAATTTTAGTAGTTTGATCCACAGTTACACCAATTGGTTGTACACTATTAGGTTGTTGTATTAAACCCCAGTTTGAATTTAATAAGTTTCCAATATTTAAAACATCGATGCTAAATTGAATTGTATTTTTCTTTTCGGAAGCGGAGGATATTTTAAAATTATAATCTTGCAAGAACTTAACGTCCCATTTTCCTCTCCAAGGTGCCAATGCACCGTATCTTTCGGCATATTGACCTCTTCTAGAGCTTAAATAATCATCTTGATTGATGTATTTGTCTAAAGCAGCACCTTGACCAGCACCAGAGAAATTCATAGTACTAATTTCAGCGGTTGTAGGTATGTAGATTAAATCATTCCCAGAGGCACCATCGTTATTGATATCGCCACCATACGTATAATTAAAACGACCACCTTGCGCATATTCAAAAAATGTAGAGATTGTGGTTGCCCATTTGTCATTTCCATATTTCCATTTTTTGGAGCCTACACCAATAAAACGATGCGTATCACCATATTTAGAATTGGCAAGAACGGCATCATTTACGTTTCCAAAAGCGGGATTAAAGTTAAAAGCATCACCTGTAATCTCGGCTTCTATTGAATTTACATCTTTAGATTTCAAATAGTTATAGGCAAAACTAGCAAACAATCCGTTGTCAAATGTTTTTTGGATTTTTATAGAAGTATTAAAAGCACTCCCTTTATTGGTATTGGTTAAAACATATCCATGCGTATCAGCAGGAAAACCATATTCTGTCCAAACGCCTTTGTCATTTGCTCCGTAAATAGCTCTATCATCGGCACCAACTAGATTGCTTGTTGGTGTTTTTAATCCCCAATCTTGAACATGTACAGCGTGAATATCCTTATTGTATGACATATCCACCGTTACGATATAGTTGTTTTTGAATTTATGATCTATTCCTAAACTGGTTCGCCATACTTGTGGGAATTTAAAATTTTTATCCACAACTTCGTAAAAAAATGGGTCGATACCACTAACTTGATTTCCTATCCATACAAATGGAAGTCTTCCTGTAAAAATACCTGTTCCACCACGAAGTTGAGTTGTTTTATCACCATTAGTATCCCAGTTCAAACCAACTCTAGGAGACCATAATAAAGCATTTCCTGGTAATTTAGTAGAATCAAAGTTTACTTTACTACCGTCTTTTGGATTGTAATAATTTATGGTTGGTACATATCCTTCGGAATTATCAGTATCAATAAATTTTTGAATGTTCTCGGAAGTATTAAAATACAAAGGTTTATCAGCTCTTAAGCCATAAATCAATTTGAAATTATCATTGATATTCCATTCATCTTGTACATAAAAAGCTAGTTGACCCACAGTAGTTTCAGATAAATTCCAGCCACCATTAGTTCCTGCTGCTAATTTGCTTTTGGCATCAAATGTTGCTTGTGCATTTGCAAAAGCGGTAGCGTAATAACCACTAGCCATATTGGCATCAAAACCTGCTATATCAGTGCTTCCAAACACATCAAAACCATATCCTTTTAGGTTAAATGAATTTTTGAAAATGAATTTTTCAAAAGAAAAACCTGCAGTGTAGGTATGATTTCCTCTAACAATATTAAGATTATCAGTAATTTGAATTACTTTTTGATCCAATCTATTGTTTATAGAAAATGGCTCATGACCTGCAATGATATATGGAGAACCATCTTTATAAATACTAATTACAGGTGCTGGTGCAGAAAATGGATTTCTAAAATCATTAAAATGCGTGTAACCCGCTTGTAATTTATTAGATATCGTTTCGGTAAATTTTGAATTTAATTCAACTAAAAACGAACTAATTTGGTTGTTGATTTCATATCCTGAATTTTCAAACTGCATGGTATTATTGTCTGGTCCTCGACGACGAATAGCCGTTGGATGTGCTGGTTTGTCTTTGGATGCGTCCAGAAAATTATAAATAACAGCGAGTTTATTATTGTCATTTATATTCCAATCAAACTTTATAATTCCTTTATTTGAATTTGAATTATGCGTAAATCCTTGATAAGCTCCCGTAGCATAACCTAATTTAGCTAATTCTGATGAAACGTGCATTAAATCCGAGGCCAACACTCTAGACTCATTAACTCCAGTTGTTCCATTACCATCGTTAGCAACTACATTTGAACCAGAATCGCTTCGTTGGTCTATTTCATAATTCGCAAAAAAGAATAACTTATTTTTTACAATTGGTCCACCAATACTGAAACCCGCTTGGGTTTGTTCTAAATTAGGAACAACAATTTTTTGTCCTTTAACTTTGTCACCGGTCATGGCGTCATTTCTAAAATAGCCATACGCGGTACCATGAAACTCATTTGTTCCAGATTTTGTTACCGCATTTACAGAAGCTCCTGTAAATCCAGACAATGTCACATCATAAGGTGCGGTAGCGACTTGAATTTGGTCAATGGCATCTAATGAAATAGGTTGAGAACCCGTTTGACCGCCTGGAGTAGCGGCATCTAAACCAAAGGGATTATTGAAAATCGCTCCGTTCAATGAGTAATTATTGTATTGGTCATTTCTACCACCAAATGAACCGCCACTTGCCGATGGTTCCAATCGCGTAAAATCTTCAGCGGATCTTGAAATAGAAGGCAATGCGGCTAATTCTTTGCGACCTATTGTCGTTTCGGCTCCTGTTCGTCCGCTTCCAAAAACTTTGTTTTTAGAACCCACCACTTTTACTTCTTCTAGTTTTTGACTTTCGTCTTGCAAAATGAATTCTAGGCTTGTTGCTTTTCCTAGTTCTAAATACACATCATTGAATTCTTGGCTTTGGTATCCTACAAAAGTCACTGTGATTTTGTAAGGCCCACCAATTTTCATGTTTAAAATGTTAAACCTACCGTCTTGATTGGTGATAGACGAATACTTGGATCCAGTAGGTGTATGTACCGCCAAAACGGTAGCACCATTAAGTGATTGAAAAGCAGCACTTTTAACTGTTCCTTTGATGCTTGATGTTGTGGTTTGCCCCACAACAAAATGTACACCTACAACAAAAAATAATAAAGTAAAAATCTTTTTCATAAGCTTTGAGTTAAGTTATTTTAGCAAAATTAGACAAAAAAAAATCACTCCGAAGAGTGATTTTTATATTTTATTAACAATTAGTTAACAAAATGTTATTTTTCAGCTATGATTTCATACGCTAATTCAACAATTACATCTCTGTGTAAACGCACGTTTGCAGTGTATTTACCAGTACGTTTTACGATACCGCTAGTGATGAATTTGCGATCAACAACTTGACCACCTTTGGCCAAAGCTTCAGCGATATCACTATTGGTAATTGAACCGAATAATTTTTCTCCACCTGCTTTTGCATAAATTTTGATTTCGATAGCTTTCAATGCTTCTGCTAATTCTTTGGCATCGTTTACTACTTTAGCTTCTTTATGCGCTCTTTGTTTTAGGTTTTCAGCCAATACTTTCTTTGCAGAAGAAGTAGCTAAATGAGCAAATCCTTGTGGGATTAAAAAATTACGACCGTATCCGTTTTTTACGGAAACGACATCATCTTTAAATCCTAAATTTTGAACGTCTTGTCTTAAAATAAGTTCCATGTTGTTGTCCTTTTTTATAGAAGTTAGGTTTCATATTTCAGAAAACCAACAACTGTTAATTTATATTATTTTAGTAAATCTGCCACGTATGGCATTAAAGCCAAGTGACGCGCTCTTTTTACAGCTACTGACACTTTTCTTTGGTATTTTAATGAAGTTCCAGTTAAACGACGTGGAAGAATTTTCCCTTGTTCGTTTACGAATTTCAATAAGAAATCAGCATCTTTATAATCAATACATTTGATACCTGATTTTTTGAAACGACAATACTTTTTAGTTTTGTTGATTTCTATGTTCAAAGGCGTTAGATATCTGATATCTCCGTCTTTTTTTCCTGAAGCCGATTGTTGTAATGTTGCCATAATAATTAAGCTTTTGTAGATTTAAGTTTCGCTCTTCTTCGTTCAGCCCAAGAAATAGCGTGTTTGTCAAGACTTACAGTCAAAAAACGCATCACTCTTTCGTCACGTCTAAATTCAGTTTCGAAAGCAATTAATACTTCTCCTGCAACGTTGAATTCAAAAAGGTGGTAAAAACCAGATTTTTTGTTTTGAATTTCGTAAGCCATTTTTTTTAGGCCCCAATCTTCTTTAGATACCATTGTAGCTCCACGAGTAGTAAGAAAATCTTCAAATTTGCTTACTGTTTCCTTTACCTGAACTTCAGATAAAACGGGATTTAAAATGAAAACAGTTTCATAATGATTCATAAATAATATATTTATTTGTTAATTTGGGTGCAAAAGTAATCAATTTATTTTATCCCACAAGCAAAAATTAACTTTAATCGTTATGCGGTAAAAAAAGGACGGTAAAACTTTTTTTTAAAATAAATAAGAATTAGTTTTACTAACCTAAATCAACAAAAAACCAATTCTATGAAACTAAATTGTGTAGTAGTAGACGATAGTTCCATTCAACGAATGATTATTGCAAAGTTAGTAAATAATCACACCAACCTCCATTTAATAGGTGATTTTTCTAATGCAATCGAAGCCAAAAGCTGCATGTCAATACATAATGTGGATTTGATTTTTCTGGATATTGAAATGCCTGTTATCAGTGGTTTTGATTTTTTGGATGGATTAAAACTGAAACCTCAAATTATTTTCATCACCTCAAAGGCTGAATATGCCATGAAAGCTTTTGATTACGACGCCACGGACTATTTGCAAAAACCAATTGCTTTGGATCGTTTCAATGCCTCTGTAAAAAGGGCGATTGATTTGTATTTATTAAAAAAAGATACCAAAGAAGAAGAAGGCGAACATATTTTTATAAAAAGCAATCTCAAAAAATTAAAAGTGTTTACTTCCAAAATAAAATGGATTGAAGCGTTTGGTGATTACGTTCGTGTGGTAACCGAGGACGATAGTAATCTAGTGCTTTCGACAATGAAAGCTTTTGAAAATGACTTGTCAAAAGAAAAATTTTTAAGAGTTCACAAATCGTACATTATTAATATTGACAAGATAGACCGTTTTAATAGTAAATTTGCCGAAATTGGCATTACCAAAATCCCTTTGAGCAGAAATAAAAAGGAAGATTTAGCCAAAGCACTTTCGGTTGCTTATTAGGTTAATAAAAATCAACATTTAAGACCACTTTAATCGCTCTATAAGTAGCAACAGCCTCAAAACTATTCAATATTTTTTGAATAGTTTTTTTTGTGCCTCCAATTGCCGTATTTTGAGGAATTTTAATAATAATAACACGAATGTATTCGTTTCTGATTCTGCTGATGGCGGGTTCTTCTGGGCCTAAAACGGGCATGTTTAAATTTTGGCTCATAACCTGATACAACCACATAGCACCTTCTTTTAGTTTATCAAAATCACGGTGTTTTAACGTAACTTTTATAATTTTAAAATAAGGCGGATATTTATAAATTTGCCTATCGTACAACTGCTCTTTGTACATTGCTAAATAATTAGCTGCTGTAACTTGCTGAATCGTGTTGTGATTGGGATTATAGGTTTGGATAATTACATTTCCTTGTTTTCCAGAACGTCCAGCACGCCCTGCCACTTGAGTCATCATTTGGAAACTGCGCTCAAATGCTCTAAAATCAGGATGATACAGCATATTATCGGCATTCATGATGCCTACTAAACTCACATTATCAAAATCTAATCCTTTGGCTAGCATTTGAGTTCCAACTAAAATATCCATTTCACGGTTCTTGAAACTATCAATTATTTTTTCGAAACCGTATTTGCCACGCGTCGTATCTTGATCCATTCGACCTGTTTTGGCATTTGGAAATAGAGTAATTAATTCTTGCTCAATTTGTTCGGTTCCAAAACCTTTAGTCGTTAAATCGACACTAGAACACGAATGACAATGCGAAGGTTTACTCATAGAATAGCCACAATAATGACAACGCAATTGGTTTTTATGCTTGTGATACGTCAAACTTACATCGCATTGAAGGCAATGTGGCACATGACCACAAGTAATACACTCCATGATGGGCGAATACCCTCTTCGGTTTTGAAACAAAATAACTTGCTCGCCTAATGCCAATGCTGCAGTAATGGATTCTATCAAAAAATCGCTAAAGTGCCCCGACATTTTTTTTCTAAAATACTTGTCTTTAAGGTCTACCAATTCTATTTTGGGCATTTGAACATTGCCGTACCGAGTTGTAATTTCAACCAAACCATACTTGCCTGATTGGGCATTAAAATAGGTCTCTAAACTAGGTGTTGCCGACCCTAAAAGCACTTTGGAACCATGCGAATGAGCCAAGACAATGGCTGCATCACGAGCATGATAGCGCGGTGCGGGATCTACTTGCTTGAAGGTTTGCTCGTGTTCCTCATCGACAATTAGGAGTCCTAAATTTTGAAAAGGCAAAAACAATGCCGACCTTGCTCCTATTGTAATTTGCGCTTTCTGGGAGTTATTTAAAATTTGATTCCAAACTTCTACTCGTTCATTATTACTGTATTTTGAATGAAAAACGGCCACTTTATTGCCAAAATGAGCTCGCAAACGACCTACTAACTGGGTGGTCAAAGCAATTTCTGGCAGTAAATACAATACTTGCTTTCCTGTTGCAAGATAGGTTTCGATGAGTTTAATGTATATTTCGGTTTTGCCGCTGGAGGTTACGCCATGCAACAGGCACACTTCTTTTTGGGTAAAACTACTTGCAATCTCGGTAAAAGCGGTTTGTTGTGCCGGACTCAATTGCAAATCGGTGTCGGCACTTTTTCCTGCAAAATTAATGCGGTCTTCTTGTATAAAATACTCCTCGAAGATTTCTTTCTCAATTAATGCTTTTATAACAGTTGCAGTTGATTTTGAAGCTTCTATGAGTTTTTTAACCGTAATGGGTTTTTGACCGTTTTGGGTCTTTTCGGAGGCACAAAGTTGAAAATAATGCAAGACAATCTCTTTTTGTTTGTGTGCATTCTTGAGGGCTTCTAACAGCTGACCGAGTCCATCGTGTGTTTCATATTTAGCATGCAAGCGAACATAACGCACCAATTTTGGTTTGTAGTTTTCGATCATTTCTTCCTGTAAAACTAGTATGTTTTTGTCAATTAATTTTTGAATAACAGGAAAAATATTTTTCTTGTTCAGGATAGCCATAATATCCTGAACTTTCAGGGAACTTTGTTGTTGCAGGGCTTGATAAACGAGATACTCCTCATCCGAAAGTAGGCTTTCGTCAACATAAACGGCAGTTTTTTGAGCAATCACCGTTTCGCTTTCGAGTAGTAACGCACTCGGTAAAGCGCAGCGGTACACATCGCCAATGGCACACATATAGTAAGACGCAATCCAGAGCCAATGCGTGATTTGGATTTGGGTTACTATAGGATTTTCGTCTAGGATTTGGTGTATTTCTTTGGCTTCATAAAGTTGTGGTTGGTTTTGATGCAAATCGATAACCAATGCGGTATAAATTTTACTTTTACCAAAGGGTACGGCCACTCGCATCCCTTTCTTGATGTACTCGTACTCGGTTTGTGATACCCGGTACGTAAAGGTTTTAGCGAGAGAAAGTGGCAGGATTACTTCGACGAAATACATTGTTTTGGGTTGGGTGTTATGAATTATAAGTTATGAATTATGAGTTATGAATTATCGGTTAGGAGTTAATGGTCTGGAGTTGTTTTTTGTTTTTTTAATTTTGAATCGCAAGTGCTTCAACTTTTGACTCTATACCAATACTGGGTTCTACCAAAAAGGGAAATACCAATATATCCCCGAACTTTGAGCTTGTCCTTGGACTCCAACGTGATGTAACATTTATATAATTTTCCGTTTTTGGGGTCTAGTATTTTGCCTGAATTGTATTCGTTGCCCTCTTTGGTCAATCCTTTGATAACAATCATTCCTAATATGGGTTTGTTTTTATCCTCATCGGAACATTTTATGCAATTAAAATTACGATGTGCTAGATCCAGTATATCCCATACTTTGCCGTAGATTTTTCCTGATTTCTCGTAGATTTCTACAATGGATTTGGCTTTGCCTGTTTCGTCATCAATGGTTTTCCACTTTCCTATTACGGTTTGGGCCGAAGTGGTAATGATACTACTTATAAAGAGTAGATAAAAGAGAATTTTTTTCATAATCGTAATTTTTTAGCCCTGATAGGAATGGAAAGCCCGGAGTAGAAACTGCTTTTTTTGCTGCTCTAAAAAAGCGACCAGCGGAAGCTCTTTTTAGGGCTTGCAAAAATGCTGTTTGTGCGAGGACTTGTAATGGATAGCAGGAAATAGCTCCTAAATATATTATTTGATTTTTAGATTATTGACAATTATTTTATGCTTGTTTATGGTCGCATTCAATTCGAAACCAAGGAGCAAAATCATGCAGTTGATCCAAATGTAAAACATCATGACTAATAAGGTTCCTATGGAGCCATATAATTGGTTGTATTTAGAGAATTTTACGACCCAAATTCCGAAAAAATAAGACGAAATAATGATTAAAATCGTAGTAAATACGGAGCCTATGGTAATGAATGCTGGTTTGTGAGCTTGCATGGTTCCGTACCTAAAAAGTATGGAGGTAGTGATGAGAATCATGAGGATAAAAAAGCCAAAACGCCCGAGTTGTATGAGCGGAATGGCATTGCTTACTACGTCTTGGATACGGGATTGTTGTATAAAAACCTCGAATACAACGATGGTTGCCACCGTAAAAAGTAGTAAAAACGAGAGCAATAACGATATGGCTAATGCGACTAGATATTGCTTAAAAAAACCTCGTTTGAGGATGTCACTTGGCGAGTTTTCGAAGGCTCCCAAAATAGCATTTAGCCCATTGGCCATGATGAAAATCGACAATAAAAATCCCGATGACAGCAAACCAGAATGGCTGTTGTTTAAAATATCATTGATGATTACCGCAATGGCATCATAGGTATTGGGCGGTACACTCTGGGCGACAAAATCCAAAAAATCCTGCTGAAAACCTTCGATTGGTATGAACGGTATGAGGTTTAATATAAAAAGAGCAAATGGAAATAATGCCATAAAAAAACTAAATGCAATTGCCCCTGCACGAATAGACAAACCCGCTGTGGCTATTCCATCACCGTACAATCTTAACAGTCCATAGAGCGAAAGTCCTTCGAGCCAGGAAAGCTTTATAGCATCCAGAAAAAGGATTATTTGGGTTACAAATGTATTAGAACGCACTCGTTTTTTGATTCTTATTTCAAGAGGTTCTATTTTTTTTGGGGTCATTGTTGGGGGTACTTTTATGGGTTCAAATGGCTTTTAGACTCAAATCCATGTTGTAAATAGAGTGCGTTAATGCACCAGAGGAAATGTAGTTTACACCACATTCAGCATAAGTACGAATGGTATTTTCGTTGATGTTTCCGGAGGATTCAGTTTGGCATTTATCTTGGATTAAAATTACTGCTTTTTGAGTATCTTCAAAATTAAAATTATCAATCAGAATACGATGAACACCATTGGATTCAAGTATTTCGGCAACTTCGGCGAGGTTTCTGGCTTCGACTATGATTTTAAGATCTAAATTATTGGCGGCAAGAAAGGCTTTGGTTTTGGCAATTGCCAGCGTAATTCCACCTGCAAAATCGTTGTGATTGTCCTTGAGCATAATCATATCGTAGAGGGCAAAACGGTGGTTTTCGCCTCCACCAATTTTCACTGCCCATTTTTCGGGGGCGCGAAATCCTGGTGTTGTTTTTCGGGTGTCCAAAATTTTAGTTCTCGTGCCTTCGAGTAATTGTACGTAGGCATTGGTTTTGGTCGCAATGGCGGACATGCGTTGCATAGAATTGAGTACAACCCGCTCTGCTTTGAGAATCGATTGGGAACTTCCCGAAACATAAAAAACAATATCGCCTTTTTTTACGGGAGTTCCGTCAAGGATTAGCGTTTCTATTTGCAAACTGGCATCGACATATTCAAAAATCATTTTGGCAAAAGCTACACCTGCAATAATGCCGTCCTCTTTGACTAATAATTTGGCTTTGCCCATTGCAGTACTGGGAATACAAGCCAAAGAGCTATAATCGCTAGGCCCAACGTCCTCACGAATAGCATTGACAATTAGGAGTTGTAATTCGTTTTGAAACTGGGCGTCGCTAATCATTTTTTGGTTTTTTATTTAAAATGCTAAAGTAAACTATATTTTGTGGATTTAAAAATTTGATAGTTTGATTCTGGAGAAAATCTGGGAATTTTAAAAGGACTTTGTTCATGATTTTAAACCGCACTAGTAAGATACCTCTGGCTCTTACCCACAAACGCAGGTTGGTCAATTGCAAATTTAAAAAACCTGTTCAAGAAATTTTGGGTAAGTAGCAATTATTTAATTAAAAAATTGTTTGTCAACACTTTTTACTTCTTCTTAAAATTTCTTAAGTGGTTAAAAAAAATTCTGTTTTTATTTAAAAACACCTTTTTAAAATGCAATTTATCGACTTTATACCCTTTAACTTATATCTTTTTTGGATTAAAACACTTTCTACACTTTATAAAGTTGCTCCCTCATTTTAATTGGCTAATTTTAGACTTTTAAAAAAAAAGTAACTTGAACAAATATTTACGAAAGACTATATCACTAATCCGATGGACATTGGCGACGCTGCTTATTGTGTTGCTTTTGTTGGTAATTGGCGTCCATATTCCTGCGGTTCAAAATTTTGCCAAAGCTAAAATTGTCAGCTATTTAGAAACTAAAATAAAAACCAAAGTCGTTGTTGCCAAACTGGAATTTGGCATTCTGAAACAAATAAAACTGGAAGGCGTTTATTTTGAAGATCAAAAAAAAGACACTTTGCTATCAGGAAAATTACTCGCTGTCGACATTAGCTTGTTGCAATTGGTCAATAACAAAATCCAAATCAACTCCATTGCACTCGAGGGAATTACCTCGTATTTGAATCGGGATAAAAAAGGGATTTTTAATTTTGATTACCTTACAAAAGCATTTGCAACACCTGATGACCCCAAAGATACCAGTACGCCAATGGTGCTTTCTATTGATAAAATCGATTTGAATCAAATAAAAATAAACTATAACGATGCCTTGAGTCACAACGAGGCTTCGGTTGTTTTGAAACATTTTGACACCCGCATAAAAACCTTCGATTTGGATGCCATGAGTTTTGATGTTCCAAAATTTAAAATCAATGGTTTACAACTAAAAATAAAGCAAGGACTGCTCACAAAAGCTGTTACCGCAACACAACAATCTCAATCAAAAACCGCCACGCCTGATTTAAAATTAAAACTAGGCGAAATTGAATTAAAGAAAATTGCTCTAGTTTATGCCGATGAAAACTCCAAAATAACTTCTAATTTGTCCTTGCAAAAACTTTTGGTTTCGGTTAATTTAATAGATCTTTCGAACCAATTACTACTGTTGAATGCCATTGCTATTCAAAATGTAAAAGGCACGCTCACCTTGGGGAAAATGAAACAAATAATTACCCAAAAAGAGACTACAAATCCCCTAAACACGAATAAGTGGGAAGTAAAAATAAACGAGACCCATCTCAAGAAAATCAATTTCAAGTTTGATGACAACAATGCCGTTGCGCTCAAAAAAGGAATGGATTACAGCCATTTACAACTACAAAACGCAGCTTTGGAAGCAACAAATATCCAATATAGCCCAGAATCAGTGGCGGCAACTGTTCATTCTTTTTCGGCAAAAGAACAAAGCGGTTTGCATATTCAAGCCTTCAAAACCGATTTTTTCTTTGGAAATAAAATTGCTTTTCTAAAAAATCTATACCTAAAAACACCACAAACAATCCTTCGCAACGAGTTCATTGTAACCTACCCATCAGTTGCATCAATAACCAAGAATAGTGGAGAAGTAGCTCTAAAAGCCACTTTGAAACAAAGCCAATTGGGTTTCAAAGACATTTTGATTTTTATGCCTACTCTAGCGGCAACCAATTCCTTCAAGAGCAACCCAAATGCGATTTTAAAGATTAACAGCACCGTATCGGGCAAACTTAAGAACATCGAAATTCCCAATTTAGAAATTAGTGGTATTGGCAAAACCAAACTAAAAGCCAGCGGAAAAATAGTAGGTTTGCCTGATGTAAAAACCGCAAATTTCGATTTGGTAATCCATGATTTTCAATCGGGTGCTACGGATATTAATCAATTTGTACCCAAAGGAACTATTCCCAACTCGATTGCATTGCCATCGCAGTTAACCGCCAAAGGAACTTTTAAAGGAACTGTGAATCATTTTTATACCAACATGAATCTGGGAAGCAGTTGGGGAGCTGCCAAAATAAAAGCCTCCTTTGACCAACGCCAAAAAAATAAAGAAAAATATGAGGCACAAACCGAGTTTCAAAATTTTGATCTGGGCAAGTTTATCAAAAACAATGCGGTTGGAAAAATTTCGCTCAAAGCCACGGTAAAAGGAACTGGTATGAATCCCAAAACGGCCAATGCTATGGTGAGTGGCACTATTTTTAAAGCGAACGTTAACAATTATACGTATCAAAATGCAACATTAAAAGGACGAATCAATGCTGGAAATTATACGGTTTCGGCTGTTGCCAAAGACCCAAATTTAACCTTTGATGCCACTGCAAATGGAGGTTTCAAAGACAAATATCCAACAGGAAAAGTAGCCTTAAACGTAGATATCGCCGATTTAGACAAATTAAATCTACATGCTGGCCCAATGAAATTACGAGGGAATTTATACGCGGATATACAATCCCTTGATGTTGATTATCTCAACGGAAATGTTAGTATCAAAAATCTTTTTATTACCAATGACAAAGGGGATTTTGCACTAGATACAATTCGTGTATCGGCAACGGCAACCAATCAAAAAAATACATTGCTTTTGAAATCAGAATTTTTGGATGCTTCCTTGGATGGAAAATACCAACTTTCGCAGCTGCCTACTGCCCTAGCCAATTCGATTGCAACGTATTACGACACTAATCCCAATGGTAAAAAAATCAAAACAGACAAACCGCATTTTGATTTTACAATGAATCTAAAAAATAGTCCTATTGTATCCCAATTAGTACCAGAGATAAAAAGTTTAGAGCCCATTACCCTCTCTGGAAAATACAATGCCGTGAACGATTCTATCGTGATAAATGGCAGTATTCCAAAACTAGTTTATGGCGAAAACACGATTACCAATGCTGTTTTCGAAGTGAAAACTCAAGAGCAATCCTTGGAGTATAGCGTTGTGGTTGATGACATTCAGAATCCAAAAATCCAATTGCCTTACACTAATTTTTCAGGAAAAATTAAGGACAATACCGTTGATTATACGCTGCAATTGAAGGATCTAAAGGACAAAGAACGCTACTTTATTGCGGGAACAGTACAAGCTACTAACGGAAATTCAGTCCTTAAACTCGATCCCAACAAATTACTCCTTAATTATAAGGATTGGACAATTACTCCCGAAAACGTAATCCAGATTGGTCAAAACGGAATTTATGCCAATGCTTTCCAATTGAGTAAAGGCGAAAACAGCATTACCGTCCAATCCCAATCCGAAGTTCCAAATGCACCCATCGCTGTCGATTTTAAAAACTTCGAAATAGAAACCATCACCAGCATGGTCGAAAAAAGCGATTTGCAAATGAGCGGAAAAATTAATGGAAATGCCGTTATAAAAAACAGCACCATAAAACCCCTATTTACCTCGGATTTAGTCCTTGAAGATTTCACATTCAAAAAAGATACCGTAGGTACCATCACCATAAAAGTCAACAACGACATTACCAATCAATACCAAGCTCATATTGCGTTAACAGGGCAAGAAAATCAAGTCAATCTTGATGGAATTTACAAAGCGAAAGACAGCAGTTTTGATATGAATTTAAACATTGAAAAACTGAATATGAAAAGTATTCAAGGATTTTCGATGAACCAATTGATTGAAAGTACTGGTTTTTTTACAGGCCATTTTACCCTTTCAGGAACTACAACGCAGCCGCAATTATTGGGTAAATTACAGTTTAACGGCATTGGATTCAAGGCCACACAGCTCAACGCCAAGTTTCAGTCGATAAATGATGCGATTGACTTTACTACTGATGCTATTCTGTTGGATCACTTTACCATCAAGGATGAAAAAGACAATAATCTAATCGTTGATGGAAAAATAGATAGCAAAAATTTTAGTAATTTAGGTTTTGATTTAGCTCTTGACGCCACAAATTTTAAAGCGATAAATTCCAAAGCCAAAGACAATGATTTATTTTATGGCGAATTATTTTTAGACAACCATCTCAAAGTCAAAGGCACGCTCGATAATCCTATTGTTTCTGGAAATATAAAAGTGAATGCCGATACTAAATTTACATTGGTTTTACCACAATCCGATCCATCCATTGCAGACAGAGAGGGCATTGTTGAATTTATAGATCAGGATCATCCACAAATTAAAACTACCTTAAAAGCAGAGGAAACCATCAACAAATCCGAAGTTAAAGGCATCAACGCCTCCGTAAATATCGAGGTCGATAAGGATGCCGAGTTTACTATTATTATTGATAAATCAAGTGGCGATTATTTGAAATTAAAAGGCGAAGCACAATTAAATGGTGGCATTGACCCTTCGGGAAAAACTACGCTGACTGGTAAATATGAGTTCTCCGAGGGTACCTACGAAATGACTTTTAGCGGATTAAAACGAAAATTCGACATCAAGAAAGGCAGTTATATTCTATGGAATGGCGAACCAACCACGGCCGACATCAATATTACCGCTGTTTACAAACTCAATACCGCTCCAATTGATTTGTTGCAAAACGAATTGGGAACCGCTTCGGAGTCGGAACGGAATACCTACAAAGAAAAAATTCCTTTTGAAACCGAGTTAAAAATGAATGGCGAATTAATGAAACCTGACATTAGTTTTGACATTGTGCTTCCAGATAATAATTCCGTTTCATCAACGGTTATAAAACGCACACAAAGCAAGTTATCCCAGCTGCGCCAAGATCCTAATGAACTCAACAAACAAGTCTTTGCGGTGTTACTTTTGAATCATTTTATGGGCGACAATCCATTTTCGAGTGAATCAGGAAGTGGGTCGGTTTCGGCAATGGCGAGAGAAAGTGCCAGCAAAATTTTGTCGGAACAACTTAATAATCTAGCGGGAAATTTAATAAAAGGAGTCGAATTAAATTTGAATTTGCAGTCTACAGAGGATTATTCGTCAGGACAAAGACAAGATAAAACCGACTTAAATGTGGTCGTTTCAAAAAAATTACTTAACGATCGATTAAAAGTAACCGTAGGAAGTAGCTTTAATTTAGAAGGATCCGAGCAAGCCAACCAGCAAAGTAATACCATTGCAGGCGATGTTGCTTTAGATTACCAACTATCCAAAGACGGGAAATACAAAATCAGGGGCTATCGCATCAATAAATACCAAGTAGCACTTCAGGGCGAAGTTGTTGAAACTGGAATTTCGTTTATCATAACTATTGATTATTCAAAATTTAAAGAATTGTTCCAAAAAAACAAAACTCAAAGCACTCCAAAGCCGAAAGAAAAAAACGCCAAAAAGAAATCTGATGAATAAAAATCATATCCTATATTTTTTTTTTACAGCACTTTGCATCAGTTCTTGTAGCAATATCAAATACTTGGCAGAAGGCGAAATGCTGTATACTGGTGCTCATATAAAAATAGAAGCTAACGATTCGGTCAAAAAAAAGAGTGCCCTTTTGAAATCACAACTAGAACCGCTTTTACGCCCCAAACCCAATTCGACTTTTTTGGGTTTAAGACCTAAATTATTTATTTACAATATCGCAGGTACGACCAAAAAAGAAAAAGGTTTTCGTTATTGGTTAAAAAATAAAGTAGGCGAAGCACCCGTGCTGACAAGCCAAGTAGATCTTGAATATACCAAAAGTGTCTTGCAAAATTACAGCGAAAACAAAGGCTATTTCAATACCAAAACCACCGCAGATACCGTTCAAAAAAACAAACGAGTTGCTGCAACTTATACCGTAAAACCAGCCCATCAATATACTATTAGGAAGGTTATATTCCCGCAGGATTCCACTGTTCTTGCAACTGCTATTAAAGGCACCAGTCGCCGAAGCCTGCTAAAACTAGGCGATGCCTATGACCTTGACGCTATAAAAGAAGAGCGTGTTCGAATTGACAATAGGTTAAAGGAAAAAGGATTCTATTATTTTGATCCTGATTATCTCAAAATCCAAGTGGATAGCACCGTTGCCACACACCAAGTTGACCTGATTGTAAAAATAAAAGAGGAAACACCAGCACAAGCCAAAAAGCAATTCAAAATCAACTCCATCGTCATTTATCCCAATTATAGCATTGGTGCTGATACTGTCAAAACCAATTCGGTTCTGGCCATACAACACAACGATTTTACGATTATAGATCCCGAAAATACATTCAAACCGAGTGTTTTTGATAGGGCTTTGTACTTCAAAAAAAATGATTTTTACAACCGTACCAACCATAATTTATCCTTAAATAGATTGGTCAATTTGGGCACTTTTAAATTTGTAAAAAATGAATTTAAACCTGCTGATACTACCGGAAATTATTTAGATGCGTATTACTATTTGTCACCTGCTACCAAAAAATCAATTCGT
The DNA here is from genome assembly GCF_007097245.1 of Flavobacterium restrictum. Classification (GTDB taxonomy): domain Bacteria; phylum Bacteroidota; class Bacteroidia; order Flavobacteriales; family Flavobacteriaceae; genus Flavobacterium; species Flavobacterium restrictum. Next base: position 329,061 of record NZ_VJZT01000001.1, read on the forward strand.
TTGGAACTTTTGGCCAAAACAAACTCGGCGAATTATAACGGAACCGAATTGAATGCCAATTGGAGCAACCGCAATGCTTTTAGAGCGGCTGAATTGCTTACTATTTCTATATTTGGAGGATATGAAGTTCAAGTTGCAGGACAAAACAACGGTTACAATGTCTATCGTTTGGGAACCGAAGCCAATTTAATTTGGCCCAGAATCATCTCCCCTTTTACGTTTAAAACGTCCAATGGATTTGTTCCCAAAACCAAAGCTACATTGGGTTACGAATTTCAAAACCGAACCCAATTATACACCTTGCAAACCTTCAAGGCCTTGTTTGGATACAATTGGAAAGCTAGTGAACGCAAAGAACACACCCTAAATATTTCCGAAATTACATACGCCAGACCACAAAACGTCACCGCTTTGTATCAGGAAGAAATTAATTTGAACCCATCCTTGGGAAAAGTAATCGAAAAACAATTGATTTTTGGTCCAAGTTACACGTATAGCTACACCAATACGATGCAAAAAAGAAAAAAAAACACCTTCTATTACAAAGGTACTATTGATCTTTCGGCAACGGTAACTGGATTAGTAACGGGAGCAAACTTGGACAAAAAAGATACTTTGAAAGTTTTTGGTGTCCCCTTTAGCCAATTTGTAAAAATAGAAAATGAGTTTAGACATTATTATAAATTCAACCCCAATGCGGAACTTGCCAGCAGGATAATTGTAGGTGCTGGATTCGCTTACGGAAATTCTCGAGAAATGCCGTACATCAAACAATTTTTTATAGGGGGAACCAATAGTTTGAGAGCTTTTAGAGCCCGTTCCATTGGTCCAGGAAGTTATAGAGACCCCAACATCAATACCAGTTCGTTTCTAGAAGATCAGTCAGGCGACATAAAAATAGAGTTCAACACCGAGTACCGAGCCAAAATTTATGGTTTGGTAAAAGGGGCTTTGTTCATTGACGCAGGTAATATCTGGTTGTTAAATAATGATTCCAACAAAGCTGGTGCAAAATTCACTAAAAACTTCATGAGTGAAATCGCAGTGGGAACTGGAGCGGGATTGCGTTTTGACTTTGATTTTTTAATACTTCGAACTGACTTTGCTTTCCCCATCAGAAAACCCTATTTACCCGAAGGAAATCGCTGGGTTTTAGACCAAATAAGTCTAGGAAGCGGTTCATGGCGAAAAGAAAACTTGATTTTTAATCTCGCCATAGGCTATCCATTCTAAAAATGTAGGTTTGAGTAGTGGTGTTTTGTAGTTTGGTACTATCCCTAACTGTTTAGGGAAAAAAAATTACGGTAAAATACACGAATTAACACAAATTTTTATTTTTTTTTGAAAATTGAATTTTATTTGAAATTTGCTTTTTGAAATTTGAATTTGAGTTTTAAAATTTATTTGAAATTTGCTTTTTGAAACTTGTATTTTATATTCTGCAACTTTAGTCAAAAAATTCAAAACAAAATAGCTTTATTTACAAAAAATAAACAAATAGTTGTAAAACAAACAAAAAATGCTTTAATTTATATCGAAATAATTCATTTTTTTTTGGTTTCAATATAATACAGTATTCCCATGAATATCGCCACTTGCCCCACTTTTTCTCCTGATGAAGCGTTAATAATTTTAAATGATAACTGGGGGATTTCAGGTTCTCTAAAACCATTGGACAGTTACCTCGACCAAAATTTCCTAGTAAAAACTAACAATGGCGAAAAATATGTGCTTAAAATCGCCAATATCGAAACGCCTGAACCGTGGCTCGACTTGCAGAACAAAGCAGTGGAACATTTATATGCCGATGCCATTCCCAAAATAATTCTTTCTAAAGAGGGACACCAAATGCTTTTCATCGAGTCGCATTGGTGGCGTGTTTTGAATTTTCTGGAAGGAACCATGTTGTCGACCGTTCCGTATCGTTCCACGAAATTAGTACAAAACATTGGTGCGTTTGTTGGAGAAATTTCCAAGCAATTGGCTTCTTTTACGCATCCAGCGGCTGAACGAAATTTACAATGGGATTTGCAACAATCCGCAACTTTGCTAGAAAACTGGGTCACTTTTGTTGCAGACGAAAAGACAAAAAACAGTATTTTGACCATTATGGAAAACTGGAAAACCCAGATTCCTAAAATAGCCCAAGTCCGCAAAAGCATCATCCATGCCGATTTAACACGCTACAATCTTTTGCTTGACGATAAAGGCGAAAAAATTCAAGGCATTATAGATTTTGGCGATGTGTGCTGGTCGTGGACTATTGGTGAGTTAGCGGTTTTGTTACTCGAATCGGCTATGACCGGAAGCCCAACTCCTTTTGCCGATGCGTACCAAATGATTCAGTCGTATCACCGTATTTTTCCAATTACAAAAACCGAAATTGAGCTCCTCTATCCTTTGATACAGCTTCGATCTGCGACTATTGTTAGCGCTTCGGCTAGGCAATTATCCATCGAGCCTGATAACGACTATGTGCGCAAACAAGCCATCGCCGACCAAGAAATACTGCAACAATTATCAGTGGAAAAAAGTGATTTTGCCACTGCCCTATTTCTGGATGCCTGTGCTTTTTCTTTCGAAAAAAATGAAAAAATGCAGTTTTCGTTGCAAAACCAAAAAATACAATCGGTATTTAAAGACCCAATAAATTTTAAAAATATTGCTATTACTCCTGCTTCGGATATTTATAATGAAGGGGCTTGGACTAATTTTCAAGCCTGTCAAGAGAATATAATTGCGGAACTAGAAAACGGTTTTGGTTGTACTTCTTATCTTTCGGCAACTTTACACCCTTTTGTTTCAAATTCGAAAGAAAACGAAACTATTGCGTTAGGAAGTTTTGCTTTTGCACCAGTTGCAACGCCTATTTACGCACCAATTGATTGTGATTTTGTTAAAAAAGAAAGCGATAAATATGTTTTCAAAACCAATGATTTTTACTTGTATTTATCAGGAATTGATGCTGATTTACAAATGGAATCACCGTTAGAAATAGGCGATTTTATAGGTGTTATTGCTCCCGAAAAATTGAATACCGCTTTTCCGTCGCTTGTGTACATTCAAATTGATTGTTCTGGAAATGCTCCTGCTTTTTGTGTTCCTAGCGAAAGTAAAGGGTGGCAATTGCTGTGTTCAGATCCTGCCCTTTTTTTGGAATTTAAATCCAATGAAAAAACACCAACCCAAACCGATTCACTCGAAAATCGCAGAGCCAAAATCATCCAGCAAGCGCAAGAATATTATTATCAAAAACCCATGAATTTGGTTCGTGGTTGGCAACAATACTTAATCGCTGATGATGGTCGGGTGTATTTAGATGCCATAAATAACGTGGCACTTATAGGACATTCGCATCCAAAAATTGTGGAAGCAGCGGTGCAACAATTAAAAAAACTCAACACCAACGCTCGCTTTTTATACGAAGACAACATTGATTATGCCGAGCGATTGCTTGCTTATTTCCCAGAATCGTTGCAAGTTATTTTTTACACCTGTACCGGAAGTGAGGCCAATGATTTGGCTTTGCGCCTAGCAAGAGCGTACACTAATGAGAATGATGTTCTCGTTATTGATGGCGAATACCATGGCAATACGACTGCTGTCGATGAAATTAGCACCTGTTTGATGGACAACCCCACGGCTTCAAAAAGTGTTCGCCCGTTTACGCATCCGTTAATGCAACCCAATACTTTTAGAGGAAAATACAATAGCGAAACTCCAGATGTAGCCACATTATACGCCCAAGATGCCGACGAAAAAATTGCTTTTATCCAATCGCAAGGACGCGGAGTTGCCGCTTTTATATCCGAATCTTTATTGGGTTCTGGCGGTGGTGTCGAAATGCCAAAAGGCTATTTGCAAAAAGTCTACGAATCCGTTCACAAAGCGGGTGGCGTTTGCATTGCCGATGAAGTGCAAATTGGTTTTGGACGAATGGGAAGTCATTTTTGGGGATTTCAAAAAGAAGGCGTGCTGCCAGATATTGTAACTTTAGGAAAACCCATGGGGAATGGTCATCCCGTTTCGGCGGTGATTACCACGCATGCCATCGCCGAGGCGTACCGAAAAAAATACACCTATTTTAATACTTTTGCAGGAAGCCCCGTTTCATCGCAAATTGCATCCACGGTTTTGACCGTAATTGAATCTGAAAAACTACAAGAAAATGCAGCTGCTGTTGGAGCCTTTTTAAAACAAGAATTGGAAAAACTTATCTATGAATTCGAGTCGGTTGGAGCGGTTTATGGTCATGCGTTGTATTTGGGAGTTGATCTTGTAAAAGACAAAAAATCAAGAACACCTGACAGTCAAAAAGCTTTATGGGTTTCGGAAACGATGAAACAAAACGGAATTATTATTTATCCAACAGGTGATTATTACAATATTCTAAAAATAAAACCACCAATGTGTTTTACCAAAGAAAATGCGCGTTTCTTGGTCGAAACATTGCGTACTATTTTATCAAAAATGGAAGATTAAAAAATCCCATTCGGAATGGGATTTTTTAACTATTTCTTGAATTTCGAAATTCCTTCTTTCAACCAAGATTCATATTCAGCTGCCGAAACGAAGCTAATGGTAGGTTGCGATACATTGAGACTATTGCCTTCTAAATCCGTTAAAACATACAAAGGTTGCGTATTGGTTTTGTATTTAGAAATCATAAAATCCGTCCATTTATCGCCAACGGTCACGATTTCTGATCCCGTAGTTTTAGATATAAATTGTTGCTTTTTTGGTAAATCGATATCCTCATCGACATACAAAGATAGCACTACAACATCGTTTTTCAGCATCGATAAAATAGTAGTATCAGACCAAACGGTATTTTCCATTTTTCTACAATTCACGCAGGCATGACCCGTAAAATCTAGCATTATGGGTTTGTTAACACTTTTAGCATACGCCAAACCTATTTCATAATCATTAAAAACTACAATTCCGTGAGGACCACTTTTAGCTCCAGCTGGTAATACTGTAGCACTCGAATTATTGGAATTTCCAACTCCAAACGGACTTTCGCTATACTCCATTGGCGGCGGAAAAGCGCTAATTAATTTTAAAGGTGCACCCCAAAGTCCCGGAATCATATACACCGTAAACGACAAAACTACCAATCCCAACACCAATCGTCCAACGGAAATATGCGGCAACTGACTATCGTGTGGCAGCGTAATTTTTCCAAATAAATAAAACGCCAACGCTCCAAAAATTGCAATCCAAATTGCCAAGAAAACTTCTCTTTCCAGTAAATGCAACTGCAAAACCAAATCGGCATTGGATAAAAATTTGAATGCCAAAGCCAATTCTAGAAAGCCTAAAACTACTTTTACTGTATTCAACCAACCACCCGATTTAGGCAACGAATTCAACCAACTAGGAAACAAAGCAAAAAGCATGAAAGGCAATGCCAAAGCCAACGAAAATCCAAACATGCCTACTACAGGAGCAATGCCACCTTTAGATGCTGCTTCGACTAAAAGCGTTCCCACGATTGGTCCCGTGCACGAAAAAGAAACAATTGCCAAGGCCAATGCCATGAACAAAATCCCAATAATTCCGCCACGATCCGCTTGACTATCAACTTTATTGGCCCATGAATTAGGCAACATAATCTCGAACGCTCCAAGAAATGACGTTGCAAAAAACACTAATAAACCAAAGAAAATAATATTAAACCAAACATTAGTTGACAAAGCATTCAAAGCATCGGCACCAAAAATCCAAGTGACCAAAAGCCCCAAACCAACATAAATTACGATTATCGATACGCCATAAATGATTGCATTCCTAATTCCTGTTGCTCTCGTTTTGCTTTGTTTGGTAAAAAAACTTACCGTCATAGGAATCATTGGAAACACACATGGCGTCAACAATGCGGCAAATCCGGATAAAAAAGCAATAAAAAATATCGACCATAAACCCCTTTGAGAATCGGATTTAGGTGTAGTTGTTTTTATATCTAAAGGTTTCGTTTCTGGTAATTTTTCAACAACTTCAGGAGTTTGAATTGTGGCTTTTTTAGAGGAATCTACTGGGATAATTGCTGTTTCAAGTGTAGCCGTTGGAGCAACAATTGTGGGAATTACAAAGGTGAATTTTTTCTCTAAATTGATACAAACTTCTTTGCAAACTTGGTAATTTAAGTTGGCTTCGATGGTTTTGATATTTGGATTCAGCAGCGAAATCTCTTGTGAAATTTGGGCTTTGTGCTCAAAAAAAGTTTCGTTTACCCCAAAAACGTCGTTGAATGCGGTTTTGGTTTTGCTTTCTTTGGCTTTGCCTATCAAATTAAAATTCCCTTTTTGATTCTTAAATAAAACCTCCAAAGCTAATGGCCCACCATCGGGAGTGAATTGCGAATACAGATGCCAATCGGTTTCGAGAACACCATTAAACGTAAGAATATAATTGGTTGCCGATTTTTTTTCGATTTGGGTTGTCCATTTTACGGGATCTAGAATTTGGGCGTTTCCTCTGACAAAAGCCAAAATGATAAGGAGAGTAACAATTATTTTTTTCATTCGTATAAAATCTATATTAATGCTATTTTGAGGATATTTTCGGTACTATTTTCAATTTTAAAACGCTCGTCTTGACGAATTCCTACAACCCAAACAATTTGGTTATTGGAACACAAAATCCACGTATTTTCCTTTTCTATCAAGGATAATTTTTCGTCTTTATAAAGCTTACTCACTTTTTTGGTTTTTCCATTCATTCCAAAAGGTTGCAAAAAATCACCCGTTTTCCATTTTCGCAAAACCAAAGGAAAAACTAATTTTTCTTCATCGACAAAGATAGTTTCATTTGTTGCAACTGAAATGTCATCCACTTTACAAAACGAAAGATTTAGCGGAATTTTAACTACTGTAGCACTTTTTTCGATCAAAAATTCCTCATTTGTAGGTTCGAAATCAATCGGATTCAGAATCAAAAATTTTCGGTCTTTCAATAACCGATATTTGGCAGCAAAAACTTGTTTTCCTGATTGGCTTTCTACCAAATCATAAATATCTTGCCATGCGGTAAATCCAAATTCATGCAACCATTGGTACAAGTACGATTTATAATTAGGCAATTTTAGCAATTGTTTTAAATCGAAATAAATGTCATTTTCATGCGCTTTGGCAACTTGTTGGTACACCATAATCGCCGCATCTTCAACCATTTCTTGTGCTTCTTGCAAATAGTTTTGCGTTTTTTGAAACGAGGCTATAAAGTTGGGATTCAATTCCTTCAAGGTTGGAATTAAATGATGTCTGATTTTATTTCGCAAATATTTATCGGAGGCATTGCTGCTATCTTCTCGCCATTCGATTTTATTTTCTTTGGCATACAATTCCATTTCTTGACGTGAAAATGGTAAAAGCGGCCGAATCACTTGCTCGTTTTGCATGGGGATTCCCGTTAATCCTTCCAGACCAGTGCCACGTGTCAAATTAATAAAAAACGTTTCGAGCGTGTCATCTGCATGGTGTGCTGTGAGCAAATAATCAAAATTTAAAGTTTCTAATTGCTCATAAAACCAGCTATACCGCAATTCTCTGGCGGCAACTTGCGTTGACAGTTTATAGTCTTTGGCGAAAGCTGTCGTGTCAAATTGCGTTATAAAAATGGGAATATCGTGCTGATTCGCATAGTTTTGAATAAAATTTTGGTCACCAAAACTTTCTAGTCCCCGCAACTGGAAATTGCAATGCAAAACCGCAATTTCATACGGTAACTGTTGCAATAAATGCAACAAAACCATGCTGTCTAATCCGCCACTTACGGCTAGAAACAGTTTTTTGTGTTCCAAAAAAGGAAGGTTTTGAGCGATGTGATTTTTTAATTTTTCTAGCATGGTCAAAGTTAATTATTTTAAATTTAAATCATACCAAGAAAGCACATCGGCTGCGGTTCGTTTTTCGTTTTCTAGACCAGCATAAATCAAAGTTTTGGATTTTACATTTTCTTTGGCCAAAGCCTCAAAATAAGTAATTCCTTTAAACAAATCGTGCATTATGGTCTTGGTCGATTTGATTTCGATGACATTGTACTTGAAATCATCTTGCCTAATCAAGTCCACTTCATGCCCTGATGCGTCCCGCCAAAACCAAAATTCATCAAAGTTATTTTGGTGGTAATTTTGTTTTGCATATTCAGCCACAATCATATTCTCGAATAAATTGCCTTTAAAAGCATTTTGAATAATTTGGTTTTCATCTTTAATTTTCAATAAATGACAAAGTAATCCCGTATCGTAAAAATATAATTTTGGCGTTTTGATAATCCGCTTGTTAAAATTATTGTGTAGGGGTTGTAACAAAAACACAATATAACTACTCTCTAATGCTGATAACCAAGACTTTGCAGTGGGCTGCGAAATACCACAGTCTGTGGCAAGATTGTTTAAGTTCAATAACTGTCCTGCACGAGCGGCACACAAACCCAAAAACATCCTAAACGAACGCAGGTTTTGTATATTGACTAAATCTGTAATATCCCGCTCAACATAGGTTTGAATATAACTATTGTAAAAATTTTTAGACGGAATATTCCTGTCGTAAATAGCGGGATAAAATCCTTTAAGCATTGCTTTTACATACTCTTTTTCTAATAAATTTTCGGATTTTAGCTCGTTGAAATCTAGTGGAAATAGTTTCAAAATAGCAACACGACCTGCTAAACTTTGGGTAATACTTTTCATCAAATGAAAATTTTGAGAGCCAGAAAGGATGTATTGCCCCATTATTTTGTCTTCATCGACTTTGGTTTGCAAATACGAAAACAATTCAGGAGCTCGTTGTGCTTCATCAAAAATGCAAAATTTATCGTATTTCTCGAAAAAGCCTTTTGGGTCGTTTGCCAAAAAATTACGAGCATCAATGTTCTCTAAACTTAAGTATTGGTATTCTGGAAAATGTTTCTTTAACATCGTTGTTTTTCCAGATTGTCTTGGTCCAGAAATAGCGAGAATAGGATACATTTTCCTGTTCTCATTAATTGCATTTACTATTTCTCTATTTATAGCCATAAGTATTTGATTATAAATACAAATGTACTATATTATTTTGAATTAACAGATAATAAATTTTGAATTAAAAAAGTTAAAACTTTGAATTAACATACAATAAATTTTGAATTAGCAGAAGTATTATTTTGAATTAACAGACAAAAAATTTTGAATTAACAGAAGTATTATTTTGAATTAACAGAGCATTTAATTCAACTCAAAACTGCTAACATTGCTTTTGCTTTAAGCAAACATTCTGCATATTCAGCTTCGGGATTTGATAAGGCTGTAATGGCGCTTCCCACTGAAAAAGAAACATATTCATTTTCTTGATTGTATAAAATACTGCGAATCACTACATTAAAATCGAAATCGCCATTTGGCGTAAAATACCCCACCGCACCACTGTACAAACCGCGCTTGGTTTCCTCCTGCTCCTCGATGATTTTCATCACCGATAATTTGGGTGCTCCTGTCATACTTCCCATGGGAAATGTAGTTTTTATAGCCGCTACAACAGGATATTGCGAATCGATTTTTGAGGTAATTGTAGAAATCATTTGGTGCACTTGCAGAAACGAATATATGGCACACAACTCGACAACTTTTACCGAGCCTTTTTGAGCGGTTCGGGACAAGTCATTGCGAACCAGATCTGTAATCATAATATTTTCGGCACGCTCTTTGGGGTCAGCAAGCAATCTTTTTTTGGAATTTTCGTCTTCATCGGGATTCAAAAACCGTTTTGCCGTTCCTTTTATGGGTTGCGAAATAAGGTGTTCGCCGTCTTTTTTTAAATAACGTTCAGGCGAAGCAGAAAGTAAAAAATGATTGTTATTTTTAAAAAAAACAGCAAAAGGAGGTTTTGAAATTTCGTTGAGTTTTTCAAATTTTTTTAATGGATTTAGCATCGCTTTTTCGGCAAAAAATTCCATACAAAAATTGGCTTCGTAAATATCGCCATGCAGAATGTGCTCTTGTATTTTGGCAATTTTAAGAAGGTAATTTTCTTTAGAAATACGTTGGTGTATGTGTATCGGTTTTTCGTCCAAAGCGGCATCCAAATCTACTGTTCTACTTCCTGTAATTTCGTCAAAATCAATCCCTATTTCATCATCACACATCGAGAGATACTGTATTTCGAGTTGATTTCCTTTCAATAAAAATAATTTTTTGGGTTGAAAAAAAAACAAATCCGGAAAATGCAATCCGTCATAATTATGGGATTCTAAACGCTCGACATCGTTCTTTAAATCATACGATAAATACCCAAAAAGCCAATCTTTGGTCGCTTCTTGGTACTGTTTTAAATCCTCAAAAGCATGGTGGTAATCGGTTTTTAAAGCCGTAAACGCATCTACGGCCAACAAGCAATCGTAGTTAGAATACGTTTCGGGATAGGCGTTGCTGTCTAAAAAAGCAACTTCACGAAACTGTTGTGACCAGCGTAGCAATTGCTTTTTGAAAACGATGGGATTGGGAATAGGTTTGATTATAGAAACTCTCAAAAACTGATTTTTTATTAGAATTCAAAATTACAACAAAAAAAAGCCAACCCACAACCCGATTGCAAAAAATACTGGCACGATTTTTATTACAACCCAAACAACGAATTCCTACTAAACTGATTGGACTATTGACGAAAAACTACTTATCCTATTTTGTTCTCTTTTTATTAAGTAACCCATTTATTCAGCCTTATACCATCATTTTTATGAAAACTATTGCACAATTAGGTTTGACTACAGTAGTCATTACCACATTCTTTTTTTCTTGCAAAAAAGCGGACGCATCAATTGACGATTCCGTTACTACTAGCGCAAACACTGACACCATTTCAACGGCAGTTGTAGTGGGTAAAAAAGAAGAAAATAGGAAATTTATTCGAACTGCCGATTTAAAATTCAAAGTCAAAAACGTAGCAAAATCAACCTATGCCATCGAAAACACGACGCATCATTTTGGGGGATTCGTAACCTACACCAACTTGCAAAGTACGGTTACAGACAAGTTAGAAACCAAAATTAGTCAGGATAGCACATTAGAAACTACTAAATATTCGGTGGCAAATGACATTACTATCCGAGTTCCCAATGCGCAATTGGATACCGTAATTAAAACAATTGCAAAACAAATTGCCTTTTTGGATTATCGTGTTATCAAGGCCGATGACGTTTCCTTAAAAGTGATTTCGAACCAATTGTCGCAAGAAAGAAGCGTAACAAACGAAAAAAGAATCGAAAAAGCAATTGACACCAAGGGCAAGAAACTAACTGATGTAGTCACCGCCGAAACCGATTTAGCGACCCAAAAAGAACAAAACGACGCCACCAAAATTGAGAATTTATCCCTTCAAGACCAAGTGAATTTTAGCACACTTACCCTGCAGTTGTATCAGCGTGACAGCGTGCAACAAGAAATAGTTGCTAACGAAAAAGATGCCAATTCCTACCAACCTCAAATTGGACTGCAACTACTAGATTCCTTAAAAAGCGGTTGGTATGTATTGCAAAACCTCATTGTGTTTGTGTTTCAGCTTTGGTGGTTTATTGCCTTAAGCTTGGGAGGTTTTTTTATTTATCGAAAATATGGCAAAAACAAAGTGTAAACAACTGTTAAATGGTCTGTTATTTATTGGATAAAAAGAATTATATTTGATATAGCATTCAACTATTCTTATAATTAGTAGTTTCTATTTGTGGAATTCCCATTATTTGACTCCAAAAATAAAAACTTAAATAATGATAAGAAATTGTATTTTTCTCTTATTTTAGAACTAAAATAAGCATTCTAATTTAACCCATAAAAACCGTTATATCATGAAAATCGCTACTATTATTATCCGAACTTTAATTGGACTTTTATTGTTGTTTGCCTCCATTAGTTATTTTTTTCATCTCATGCCGGAGCCGGAATCAACTGGAAATTTCAAAGCTTTTAATGTTGGTTTAGTTGCCGCTACGTATATCATGCCTATGGCAAAAACAGTAGAATTACTTTGTGGATTATCCTTTGTTGCAGGGAAATACGTCACCTTGGCTAACATTTTAATCATGCCAATAACAATAAACATTTTGTTTATAAATTTTTTCTTGGCACCAGAAGGACTTCCTATAGCGGCATTGCTGTTTTTAGGCAATGTATTTTTAATTTACCGCTATTGGGACAATTACAAAAGTGTTTTTACTGCCTAATATCACTTCTTTTTTGGATAAAAAAAACCGATAGTACCATTACTATCGGTTTTTTAATTTAGAAAAAAACGGTTCTTATACGTGTAACGCTCTATTATCAGTTGCGGCTAATGCTGCTTCTTTAATCGCTTCCGCAAAAGTAGGATGTGCGTGACTCATTCGAGATATATCTTCGGCAGAGGCTTTGAACTCCATTGCTGTTACAGCTTCGGCAATCAAATCGGCAGTTCTGGCTCCAATCATGTGTACTCCTAGCACTTCATCGGTTTTGGCATCGGCGAGGATTTTTACAAATCCGTCCAAATTACCACTAGCACGAGCACGACCCAACGCTTTGAAAGGAAAACTTCCCACTTTATATTCTGTTCCTGATGCCTTTAATTGCTCTTCGGTTTGCCCTACAGCGGCTACTTCTGGCCAAGTATACACCACACCCGGAATCAAGTTATAATCGATATGCGGTTTTTGTCCTGCCAAAATTTCGGCAACCATCACACCTTCTTCTTCGGCTTTATGAGCCAACATGGCACCACGAACCACATCGCCAATAGCATAAATATTCGATGCCGAAGTTTGCAAATGATCATTGACCACTACTTGTCCTCTATCCGAAATTGTAACTCCTGCTTTATCCGCATTCAAACCATCCGTATACGGACGACGCCCAACAGACACTAATGAATAATCCCCTTCAAGGGTAATGATTTCTCCTTTGGCATTTTCAGCTTGAACAATGACTACATCTCCGTTACGTTCAACCGCTTTGACTTTATGCGAAACGTAGAATTTCATCCCTTGTTTTTTCAAGACTTTGGTCAATTCTTTAGACAACGAACCGTCCATTCCTGGAATAATTCTGTCCATAAATTCTACTACCGAAACCTGCGCTCCTAAACGCAAATAAACTTGTCCCAACTCGATTCCGATAACGCCACCACCAATAATAACAAGGTGTTTGGGAATTTCTTTCAGTTTCAAAGCTTCTGTCGAAGTGATAATGCGTTCTTTATCGATAGTTATAAATGGCAACGAAGACGGTTTTGAACCTGTAGCAATGATAATGTTTTTCCCTTCAATGGTTTCTGAAGTGCCGTCCGCTTTGGCAATGGCAACATGAGTGGCATCTACAAATGAACCTAAACCTTCAAAAACTGTAATTTTATTTTTGTCCATCAGGTAATTGATTCCGCCAACAGTTTGATCCACAACCGCTTGCTTACGAGCAATCATTTTTTCTAAATTGACCTTTACCTCTCCCGAAATTTCGATTCCATTTTCCTCAAAATGTTTGATTTCGGCATAATGATGCGAAGAGGACAACAATGCTTTTGAAGGAATACAACCTACATTTAAGCAAGTTCCTCCCAAAGTGCTGTATTTTTCGATAATGGCTGTTTTGAAACCTAATTGTGCGCAACGAATTGCTGATACATATCCGCCTGGACCTGAACCTATAATGACTACGTCAAATGAACTCATAGTTTTTGTTTTTAATTAAAGTGTTGCAAAATTAAGAAATTCCATCCCGATTTTTGTTAATTTTTATGAATTTATAATTGCTATTACCGCTTTTTTGTGGGATTTTTTTAAGAATCAAATACCCATAAGGAACAAAATGTACTGCATCTTAAAAAAGCAGCAATCTAAAAACAATAATTATTTAATAAAAAGATGACAATACAATGCTTTTAAAGTTGTAACAAGAAAGTTATAAACACGAAAACGTAATAGTTTCTATCAAAAAAAAGAATTTGATAATTTACATGTTAATTTTTATAATTTTATCAAATAAATACCCCAAATCAACCCTAATATCTAAATTTATGATTAAAAAAGCGATACAAGTTGTTGCCCTTTTTGCAACACTTTTTGGTGCTCAAGCACAAGTTCATACCACCTATTTGTGGCATTTGCATCAACCAACATATTGGGGTGATGTGAGTAAAAAAAATCCAAATCGCTATCAAATTGTTAAAGAATCCCAAGATTTAAAAACATCTGGGGCTAATAATGATAAAAACGGCTTGGCGCATCCTACTAATAACCTTCAGGAAATTTTTAGTGCAGGCGACCGTGTGGCTGCGTACCAATTTGCACCCAAAAATGCCATTAACTCTATCAAAGATTTACCCGAAGCTGGCGCACAAATTACTTACGGCGGCTCTTTGATGGAAAATGTAAACGAACTGGCGCAATCCAATCAATGGGGTTATAGTCCTACTTGGATTCAGAATATCAAAACGGCCAAAGGCTGGAAAACTTCAGGCGGTTTTTCGCGTATGGAAGTTGTTTCCTTTACCATGCACCACGCACTTTCCCCTTTGTTGAGTGACGAAGCGTTAAAGAAAGAAATTTTGGCACACCAATTTTACTCTGCACAACTATTTGGTTCTCATGACTCCAAAGGATATTGGCCTGCTGAATGTGCTTTTTCCGAAAGGATCATCAAAACATTAACGGAATGCGGCATTGAATGGTCCGTGATAGCCAACAGTCATTTATCGAGAACACTTGCTGATTATCCTATTAAGGCTGGTTCTGGCGGCTCTATGTGTGATTATCCTAACAAAGCGGATCAAGTTGCAACAAAAGGAAATACTTGGTTTTCGGCTCAAAAAGATGCTCGTGGAGGACAATTTGCCGTTCCTTACAGCTATTTGCCGTACAAATCAAAATACATTGACCCTGAAACGGCACAAGAATACAAAATCACCGTAGTTCCTATGGCGGATTACGAAAGTTATGAGGACGGATATGCTGCAATTGGAACTTCTTTAATTGATCCCATCGTTGCTGGAGCACCAACTGCGCCTCGCCCTCCTTTAGTTTTATTTGCCCACGATGGCGACAATGCTTGGGGCGGTGGCTCGTCCTATTATGATGAATCGGTTAAAGGTTTTTCGCATGCCGCTGCCGCAAAAGGGGTAATTCCCACTACAATTCCTCAATATCTAAAAGACCATCCCGTACCAGACTCCGAGGTCGTTCACGTAGAAGATGGTGCTTGGGTCAATGCCGATGGTGATTTTGGACACCCCCAATTTACCAACTGGTTGTGGCCATTTTACGACGCAACAAGTAAAAAATTCAATCCAAATGGCTGGACGGAAGACATGATGAACCAAGCCATTACCACCGCAGGCGAGAACCACGTAATCATGGCTGAACAACTCGAAGGAAGTAATTTACGCATGAGCGAAATCGTAAATCCTACCGCTGCTGTGAGTCCTGCCGAAAAAGCGTGGCACTTCCTGATGGCGGGCTATGATAGCGGAAACGCCTACTACGGTTTAGCCGAAGATTTAGAAATAAAAACAACACTTGCTGTAAATAGAGCCGTTCAATTCTCGAAACCTACATTAGACGCACATCCTGGCGTGGACAACACCAAACCATCCGTATTTATTCCGCAACGCTGGCCTTACAATCCTGGCGAAAAAGGATATGGTGCTCCCTATTCCTATAAAGAAGTCTTGAATTCAGCTGACTTTACCGTTTATACTTTTGCTTACGATGTTAGTGGCGTAGAGAAATCGGAATTAAAGTACCGCATTGATGCTGATGGTAAAAACAGTCAAACATCTAACCATAACGAAATTTATGCTGGTGGTAGCGAGGTAGGAAGTTGGATTACGTTACCAATGAACGAAAGAATTTTTCCAAAAGGAAACATAACCAGCAGCACTCAAGCCGATTTATATATGTTGCCAGACGTTATTGCCAACCAGTATTATGCTGAAATTGCCGGTATATCCGAAAAATTACTTGATTACTATGTAGAAGTAACCGACAAAAAAGGAAATATAACCAAATCTAAAATCCAACACGTTTGGGTAGGAAAAAATTTAGATGTGGCTCCCAAAATTGTTTTTGATCCTGCAACCAATTATTCAGCTACACCATTAGACGTAAAAATCACAGCAACCGATTCTACTGATCCAAGTCCCAAAGTATATTACACGACTGATGGTAGTACACCTACAACAGCCTCGGCTACTTTTATTTCGACAAAAACAATAAACATAACTGCGTCTACAACCTTCACCATTTTGGCAATTGACAAAGATGGCAATCAAAGTACTGCGACTCAAAAATATACTATTGGCGGCACTATTTCTCCAATAACAGTGTATTTCAAACCAAATGTAGCTTGGGGAATTCCAAAAATTTATTACTGGGCAGCAACTCCAACTGGAAGCATTCCAAGCATTACTTGGGAGCAATCAATAGCGATGACACCACTTCTAGATGGTTGGTATTCCTACACTTTTACGGGAATAACCTCTGTAAATGTAATATTTAGAAACGCAGCGGGAAATACACAAAGCCCAAATTTAGAGGGAATAACTGCTGATAAATGGTTTGATGACACCTACAAAGTTGTCCTTGCCATAAACAACAACCAAATCAAGAAAGACCTATTTTTAGTCTATCCAAATCCCACTTATGGTACCGTAAACATCCAATCTGATGCGGTAGTAACCGAGGCTGGAATATTCGATACAAAAGGAAGTTTAGTTTCGTTTCAAAGCATTCAAAATCAGCAAATAGAAATGGGTGATTTGCCCGCTGGAACTTATATTTTAAAAATGATAACTCAAGATCGTAAAACCATTTTCAAACAAGTTATCAAAAAATAAGAAACTCAAAATTACTAATTCAAAACCCCGAAAAAAGGCAATCTAATTCGTTAGATTGTCTTTTTTTTTTGTTTAAAAATGGTTTTGAACACCTTTTTTTTGTGGTTCTAGGACTGCTATAGATTCGTTTAAAACCTTTTTTAAATAGAAGTAAAATCTTTCAAATAGCTAACAATCATCGTATAATGAGGTGTTTTAAAAATTAGACAAAATAGAGTAATCGATTGATTTTGAAAAATTATTGACAATAGTACTTCTTTTGACTTTACGACATTAAAACTTTCGACTTACATACAACTATTGTTAAACAAAAAAAAACGTCCTAAACCCATTTGTTTAGGACGCTTTATCAATAAATTCTGTTTTTTTTAGGCTTCTTTCAAATTGAGTTTACTGTTTTTTCGGCTAAAACCAAAGTAGATTGTCAATCCTATCAAGAGCCAAATGGTAAAATAAATCCAGTTCCAAACGCTCAATTCAGCCATCATATACAAGCAACAAATTAAACCCAAAAGCGGAATCAAGGACAAGTTGGCTTTGAATGACCAAACCATCAATCCAACCAAAACGAGTAGAAAAATCCACATGGGTATTTTGTGTTTGAACAAATCAAAACCCTTTTCGTATTTTACTGCATCCGAAATAGGCAAAGCAGCAACCACTTTGGCGTAAGCTGCTTCATCGCCTTGATATTGACTCAATAAATGCTCGGTGTCTAATGTGGCCAAGGTGCTTTTTTTGGTATCAATACTTACTAAATAATCATACACTTTTTGGGTTTCCTCTTTGTTCAAAGATGTAATAATATCCGCTGAATTGTTGATTTGAGTTTCATTGGTTATAAAATCCATTGTCGCTTTCTTGTTGTACCCAAAAGCAAAAACCAATCCGATACCAATCAAAACAGGCAATATAAATTTAGAATTCACATACGGCGTTTTGAATTTACCACGAGGAATATCGGTTCTATTTTGCAAAGCCAAAACTCCAGCACAAACCAGTACAAAAGCAAACAAAGTCCCTATACTACACAAATCAGTCACCATAGTTAAGTTTAAAAATAAAGCGGGAACGGCGACAACAAATCCAGTTACAACGGTAGCATAGGAAGGTGTTTTGAATTTTGGATGCACGGTAGAAAACTTTTTGGGTAACAATCCATCACGACTCATACTCATCCAAATACGAGGTTGTCCCATCTGGAAAACTAACAATACACTCGCCATAGCTACAACAGCACTCACCGCAATGATTCCTGACATCCATTTTAAATCTAATTTTTCAAATACAAATGCCAATGGATCTCCCACATTTAATTCATTATAACTCACCATTCCTGTCAAAACTAATGCAATGGCTATGTACAAAATGGTACAAATAATAATCGCCCACATCATTCCTCTAGGCAAATCACGTTGCGGATCTTTACACTCTTCGGCAGTTGTAGAAATAGCATCGAAACCAATGTAGGCAAAGAAAACCGCCGAAACTCCTTTTAAAACACCACCAACGCCATTGGGTGCAAATGGATGCCAATTCGCTGTATCTACATAAAAAACACCAACTGCAATAACCAAAAGTACGATACACAATTTAACGGCAACCATCATATTACTAGCATTTCGAGACTCTTTCATGCCACGATAAACCAAAGCAGTAATCAATACAATAATCAACAAAGCAGGAAGATCCGCAACCAAATGAAAGGAACCTATAACTGGCGAAGTTGTCCAAGCGGTATACGCATCTTGCATGGCAAGAGATAAATTGCCAAAAGATTTTCCACCTTGCATCAATGCTGTAGCATCCTTAAAACCATTGGAGGCCGACAAATAATCCATTTGAACCCATTGCGGCAAATGAATACCACCACTATCTAATAAGCCCGTAAAATAATCACTCCAGGATATGGCGACGGTAATATTTCCTACGGCATATTCCATAATCAATGCCCAACCAATAATCCAAGCGATTATTTCGCCAAAAGCAACATAGGAATACGTGTAAGCACTCCCAGAAACAGGTACCATCGAAGCGAATTCAGCATACGCAAATGCGGCAAAACTACAGGCTACTGCTGTAAAAAGAAACAAAAAAATTACTGCTGGCCCACCATCGGCACTGGCTTTGCCTATCGTGCTAAAAATTCCTGCCCCCACAATAGCAGCAATACCAAAAGCGGTTAAATCTCTAGCTGTCAAATGTTTTCCTAGCGCATTGTGACCGTCAAGATTGTTTTTTTCAACTTGTTTTAATATGTCTTGGACTGTTTTTTTTCTGAATAACCCTTTTAAAGCCATGTTGTAAATTTTATCGTTAAAAATTATAATCCTGTAAATTTTTCAAAATTACATCTCAATTTATGCAAATATTATTAAAATCCAAATATATAAAAGAATTTTAATTTTTACAGATTTGGCAACATTTTTTTTTAAATTAAGAATAAAATTGAATTATCTATTTTTTTATCATAAGGAAATCCAAATATAAATAAAAATACCCCTTGAAATAACGGTATTTTTAAAACTAAAATTATTTTTAACAAATACCAAATGTTAGATGCCACTTTTGAACTAAAAAAAGCCCCTTTAATTCCTCAAAAGCTCTTATTTCAAGCAACTTCTCAATATAGTTACTGGATGTAGGGCTTTCCTATTGGTACCGTCAAAAATCTGGTGGCGACAACTGGTTCCTGCGGCAGCGATTTCGGTATTCAAATTGGTATTTCTAATTTTAGGAAACAACGTATCCTCACCCATTTGCATGCTAATGTCATAATGCTCTTTTTCGTATCCAAAAGAGCCTGCCATACCACAACAACCCGAATTGTAAATCGTAACTGAAGCGTTTTTGGGTACATTTAACATCGCAAAAGTCGCTTCTACGCTACTCAACGATTTCTGGTGGCAATGTCCGTGAATTTTAATGGTTTTGACCACATCCGAAAACTGATCTTGATGAATAGCACCTTTATCAATCTCATTTTTAAAAAATTCTTCCATCGTAACGGCATATTTAGCGACTTTTGCAGCCGCCTCTTTGTCTTTTGCCAAGCGCAGGTATTCGTCTCTGAATGTTAAAATTGCCGAAGGTTCAATGCCCACAAGCGGACAATTCTCGGAAATTAAATCTTTAAATACCGCTACATTTTTATTGGCAATGGCCTGTGCTTGATCCAGAAACCCTTTAGAAATAAAAGCTCTAGCACTTTCTTCATGATCGATAACAATAACTTCGTACCCCAAATGCGTGAGCAATTCATACGCATCAATTCCTACTTCAACATCGTAATAATTGGTAAACTCATCACAAAACAAATACAGTTTGCCATTCTGGCTCTTGGTTCTTGGCTTTTGGCGCTTGAACTCTTCCTTATACCATTTTCTAAAGGTAGTTTTTGCCAAAAAAGGCACTTCTCGTTTGGGAGCAATTCCCATACTTTTTTTAACTAACGAGAGGTTGGAAACAGCATTGGTCACCCTTGGAAGTAGACTTCCTAATTGATTGATTTTGTTGTTGTAAGCAAACATTTTATTTCGGAACGAAAATCCATTTGCTTTTTGGTATTGGTATAAAAACTCCGCTTTCAAAGCCGCAACATCTACATTACTTGGGCATTCGCTGGCGCAGGCTTTGCAACTCACACACAATTCAAAAACATCGTAGAGTTCTTTATGATTGAATTTATTCTCTTTTTCGGAATGCGTGAGGTATTCTCGGAGCGCATTGGCTCTGGCTCGCGTGGTATCTTTTTCGTTTTTGGTAGCGCGATAACTCGGGCAAAGTGTTCCTCCTGCCGATGGCAATTTACGGCAATCACCAGAACCATTGCATTTTTCGGCAGCACGCAAAATCCCCATACTATCCGAGAAATCCTGAATAGTTTGGATATTGGGTTCTACTCTACCTGATTCAAACCGAAGGTTTTCGTCCATTTTATAGGCATTTACGATTTTGCCCACGTTAAGAATCGTGTTGGGATCGAAGGCTTTTTTGACCCGTTTTAATAATTCGTAATTTTTATCACCAATCATAAAAGGCAAAAACTCCCCACGCACAATGCCGTCGCCATGCTCGCCACTTAAGGAACCACGGTATTTTTTGACCAATAGGGCGACTTCGGTAGCGATGTTTCTAAACTGGTAAACACCTTCTTTGGTTTTCAAATTCAAAACGGGGCGCAAGTGAATTTCGCCAGCACCCGCATGCGCATAATAAATGGCGTCTTGCCCATGTTTTTTCATCATAGCCGAAAATTCGGCAATATAATTAGGTAAATCCCGCAATTCAACAGCGGTATCTTCAATAGAATCGGCGGCTTTATCATCGCCAACAATACTTCCTAGAAGTCCAAGCCCCGCTTTTCGAAGTTCGATAATCCTATCAATATCCCCATCGTAAAGTTTGATCAGGGCATAGCCAAAATTATTTTTTTGTAAATCATCTACTAAAGCATTGGCTTGGTTTTCGGCTTCCTCTTTGGTCGCTGCAGCTACTTCAAATAGCATAATTGCTTTTGGATTTCCTTGTATAAAATGTCTGTTTTTAGCCTGTTCCCGATTGTTTTTGGTACAATCCAAAATCGTATCATCCATCATTTCACAGGTATAGAGATGGTGTTTCATGGCAATAAGTACCGACTCTAAACTCTCTTGAATGGTATCAAAATGTGCCACGACCATAATGTTATTCGTAGGTGGCAAATCATCTACTTTTAAGGTAATTTCAGTAGTAAAGGCCAGTGTTCCTTCGCTTCCGCAAAGGAGTTTGCCTAGGTTTATAGTAGGCTCATTTCCTGAAAACAAATCGGATTGCAATAAAATATCAATCGCATAACCGGTATTGCGTCTGTGAATTTCGGGTTTTGGAAATTGACTGGTGATTTCTTTTTGGTTCTCAACATTCGAAAGTTCCTCGTACAGGGTTTTGTAAATCGAATTTTCTAGCGATTCGCCTTTAGTTTTTTGGATAAATTCCAAAGAGGTCATATCATTAAAAACCACCGAGGAACTGTCACTTAAAACGGCTTTTATTTCGACAATTTTATCTCGTGTAACCCCATATCGAATAGACGTTGTCCCTGAAGAATTATTTCCTACCATCCCACCAATCATGCACCTATTTGAGGTGGATGTATTGGGGCCAAAAAACAATCCGTGGGGTTTCAGGAATAAATTAAGCTCATCCCGAATCACTCCTGGCTGTACGGTAACTGTTTTTTTTAGGGGATCAAAAGCAATGATTTGGGTAAAATGTTTAGACACATCTACAATAATTCCCTCGCCTACGGTTTGTCCCGCTAGAGAGGTTCCCGCAGTTCTAGGGGTAATTGACAGCTTGTTTTGGGTAGCAAAACGCATTATTTTTTTTATATCTTCCTCGGTTTTGGGTACGGCTACCGCTAGTGGTACCAATCGGTAAGCCGATGCGTCTGTGGCATATAGTGTTTTATGTAGCGCATCGAATAAAAGCGTTCCTTCTAATGTTTGTGCGAGTTGTTCTAACTGGATTTGGGTGACCATGGAGCGGTATTGATTGTTTTTGGACTCAAGTTTAGTAATAAACCACAAATATAAAATTTAGCCTTTCATTTTTAGCAAATCAGGAAAGAAAACGCAAAACAATTGGCACTATTTTGGTTCACAATTAACCAAACCTAATTTATTGAATAAATTTTCCAGTCCCTACCCTAAAAAAAACTATTTTTGAATTCTTTATAAATACCTGCCTAATGAGTACAAAAAAATCCCTTTTCTATACGTTGACCTGCCTTTTATTGGCAATTGGAAATGGCTTTTCACAAAAAAAAGAGATTTATCCCAAAAACGAATTTCGTGCCGTTTGGATTGCTACAGTAGTCAATATTGATTGGCCTAAAAAAGGAACCGACTCCATTGCCAAACAAAAAGCCGATTATTTAGAAATTTTGAATGCCTATAAAAAACTAAATTATAATGCCGTAATTGTTCAAATTAGGAGTGTTGGTGATGCGTTTTATCCCTCGGAATT
The DNA here is from genome assembly GCF_007097245.1 of Flavobacterium restrictum. Taxonomy (GTDB): domain Bacteria; phylum Bacteroidota; class Bacteroidia; order Flavobacteriales; family Flavobacteriaceae; genus Flavobacterium; species Flavobacterium restrictum. Next base: position 351,905 of record NZ_VJZT01000001.1, read on the forward strand.
GGCGCCTTGGTCTCGTTATTTAACTGGAAAAGAAGGGCAAGCACCAAAAGATAATTTTGACTTTTTAGGATGGATGATTACCGAAGCCCACAACCGAGGTTTTGAATTTCACGCTTGGTTAAATCCTTATAGAGCCACTTTCGATACTAAAATTGAAACTTTAAGCCCCAACCACGATTTTTTTAAACATCGCAATTGGATTATTAAATACGGGGAAGTTGGCAAAGAAAAATACTATTACAATCCCGGTTTGCCCGAAGTTCAAAGTCATTTGACTAAAGTTGTCGAAGAAATTGTTCAAAATTATGACATTGACGCCATACATTTTGACGATTATTTTTATCCCTATCGCGTAAAAGGAAAGGAATTTAACGACTCCGTTTCTTTCAAAAAATATGGAAATGGGCTTTCGTTAGCGGATTGGCGTCGTTCTAACGTGAATTCCTTTGTGAAAACTATTTATTCTAGTATAAAAAATATAAAACCTTGGGTACAATTTGGGATTAGTCCGTTTGGCGTTTGGCGCAATAAATCTGTTGATCCAAAAGGTTCTGATACCGAAGCCGGACAAACCAATTATGATGATTTATATGCGGATCCATTGGCTTGGATGGACGGAAGATACATCGATTACATCCTGCCACAATTGTATTGGAGCATTGAACATCCCAAAGCTTCGTATGCAAAATTGCTGAAATGGTGGTCCGAAAATACTACAACCACCAACCTTTATATTGGCAATAGCACGTACAAAATCAAAACAGATTCGGATAAAAAATGGGATAATCCAATGGAAATTCCAAACCAAATTGACTTGACCAGAACCTACAAAAATGTGCAAGGAAATGCTTTTTTTAGTGCCAAAGGGTTTGTAAATACCAATCAAGATGTTACGCAATTGTTACAAGAAAAACAGTACAAATATCCCGCACTTCCCTATCCTGTTCCCAGTTCAATGCACATTGTGGTTGATATTCCTATGGTAAATGCCATTGGAATTGACTCGGTAAATTGTTTTTTTAGTTTGTCATTTCCCTTGAACACCAAAGTGCGCTATATAGTGGTGTATGGTGCCAAAAACGATTCGAAATTAGACTTGAATAATCCAAGTCAGATTATTGATAAAATTACTGTCACTCAAAAAAGCGATGCCATCAACATTAGTATTCCCTTATCTAAATTAGAAAAAACAAAAGCATTTGCCCTTACTTTTATTGATTATTATGGCAATGAAAGTAAAGAAGCCACCGTTGATTTGCCTAAAAAATAACATTAAAACCCTTTTACAACTATGAAAACTGACACTAAACCTTGGTTCTGGATTCCTTTTTTGAACTTTGCCTCCGGATTTCCGTATGCTATTATCATTTCGGTTTCGGTGATTATGTACAAAAGCCTTGGAATCGACAATGAATCCATAGGTGTTTATACTAGTTTATTGTATTTGCCATGGGTTATCAAACCGCTTTGGAGTCCGTTTATTGATTTATATGCCACCAAAAGGAAATGGTTTTTGACGATGCAATTGGTCATTGCCATTTTATTTTTAATTGTGGGTTTGACCATTCCTATGAGTCATTTTTTCATGATAAGTTTGGCTTTATTTTGGGTTGCGGCCTTTGCGTCTGCCTCGAATGATGTGGCTAGTGATGGCTTTTATATGTTGGCTTTGGCCAAAGAAGAGCAATCCTTTTTCCTAGGCATTAGAAGTACATTTTACAGACTTTCGATGCTTACTGCCAATGGCTTAATTGTAATTCTAGGCGGTTTCTTGGAACAAAAATATGGGGATAAAAGCAAAGCGTGGTCGTATACCATGATTGTTGTTGCGTTGCTAATGGTAGTGTTAACGGTTTATAATTTTTTTACTACTCCCAAAGTCGAGGAACCAATAGCAACTCCCGATACCGAGGACAAAAAAAGCTTTGGCGTGGTGTTTAAAACCTTTTTTGAGAAAAAACAAATCGGTGTTGTATTGGCTTTTATTTTGCTTTTTAGATTGGGCGAATCTCAATTATTAAAAATGCTAACTCCGTTTTTGATTGACGAAAAATCCAAAGGTGGCATGGGATTAGCCACCGAGGATGTGGGTATTATTTACGGGACATTTGGCGTGGCAGCACTCGTAATTGGAGGTGTTTTAGGTGGTATAGCGATTTCAAGACACGGACTTGGCAAATGGATGTTGCCTATGTTTCTCGCCATGCACTTGCCTATTATTGGGTTTATTTTGCTCTCGCATTTTCATCCTGCATCGGTTCATTATGTTTATGTGGTTGTTATTGCGGAACAATTTGGCTACGGTTTTGGTTTTGCCGCCTTTATGATGTACTTAATTTATGTTGCTGATGGGGAGTCCAAAACCTCTCATTACGCCATTGCAACAGGATTTATGGCATTAGGAATGATGCTTCCAGGTATGTTAAGCGGGTATATTCAAGACTATTTGGGGTACGGAAATTTCTTTATTTGGGTATTTCTAGCCACTATTCCAGGATTAATTTTATCTCGATTTTTGATTTTTCCGACTGATTTTGGAAAAAAAACTAATTAATATTATCTAAATCAGTACAAAAAAGATGATTTTAAAACTTGAAAATCTAAAATACCAAGAAGACGCCGTTAAATCTGTTGTGAAAATTTTTGAAGGGACGGAGAAAAATACATTCGATAACTCTTGTAAAGAGGGTATTCGTTCTAATATCAATACACTTTCTTTGGATGAAGTTGAAAGTAATATTAAAAACATTCTTTTAGAAAACGGAATATCGGAGGAAGTAGCCAACCTTTCAAATGATAAAGATATTTGTGTTGAGATGGAAACGGGAACAGGAAAAACACTGGTTTACGTTAAGACCATTTATGAGCTATTCAAACATCATGGCTTTACTAAGTTTATAATTTTAGTTCCATCGGTTGCCATCAGGCAAAATATCATTGGTACATTCAAATCATTCAATACCCAACTGGAAAGTATTTATGGGTTCAAACCTAATGCTTTTGAATATGACAGTAAAAAACTTCAAAAGGTTACTCAATTTATTGAAGACCAACATCCACAAGTGATGATTATGACTTTGGCTTCTTTTAATTCCGAAGACAAAATACTGAATCAAGCACAAAGAGAAGATTTATTCAATAATGTTCCTTTTATAGATGCAATTGGCCAATGTAATCCAATTATCATAATGGATGAGCCACAGGAAGGAATGGATACCGATAATTCTATAAAACAAATTGCAAAACTGAATCCATTATATAAAATTAGGTATTCTGCAACGCACAAAGTGATGAAAAACTTGTTGTACAGATTAACGCCTTATGACAGTTATAAAGAGGGTTTGGTAAAGAAAATAGAAGTCCTGACGGTTACTGAAAAGAATGATGAAGCAACACTTAAAATTGAGTTGTCGGAGATTCAATTTGGTAAAGGAGACCCAAAAGTGAAATTGAAAGCGTGGCATTTGAATAAATCGACCAATAAAATTGATTTTAAAGTAACTGGCTGGCTCAATCAAAATGATAATTTAGGAGACAAAACAAACAACCCAAGTTATTTGAACTACACGATTTCAAATATAAATAAGAGTTTAAAAACGGGTTTGACAACAGTAACGTTTTCAAATGGTACTGAAATACTGGAAAAACAAATTTCAGGGGGGTTAGCCAATATTTGGGCTTTGCAAATAGAATGGTTGATTCACAGACATTTTACAAAATCTCAAAAATTAGAATCGAAAGGGATTAAATGTTTGTCTCTTATTTTTATTGACCGAGTTTCAAATTATATGGGAGAAAATCCAATTATAAAAAATCTATTTGTAGAAAAATATAAAGCTATTTATTCCGAGTATAATCAAGGTAAAGTTCCATCAAGTGAACATATTCAAAGCATTCAAGGCTATTATTTTGCACAAAAAGCAAGTGGAGAATTTGCCGACAACGAAGGAGGCGTTAAAGAACAAAGTAAAATTTATGAATTAATTCTAAAAGGGAAAGAGGAATTATTGACGCTATCTAATCCAGTTCAATTTGTATTTTCTCATTCTGCTCTTGGTGTTGGTTGGGATAATCCCAATGTTTTTAATATTGCCACATTAAACAATTCGTATTCCGAAATTAAAAAACGTCAAGAAATTGGGCGTGGATTGCGTATTTGTGTCAATCAAGAAGGACAAAGAATTTATGATGCTTTGGATGTTGATGATAATGAACGTATCAATCAACTTACGGTTATTCCTAATGAAACTTACGAAACCTTTGTAACCCAGTACCAAGAAGAAATCAAATCGGTTTATGGTACAACAAATGCAGGTGCAGGAATGACCCATACACACAAAGGTGATGCAATGGACGCTGTTAAATTTAAAAGAAATAGTTCAGCAGAAATGGACAAAGCTTTTAGAGAATATTGGACAGCATTAGCAAAGAAAACAGAATATACCATCGCTTTTGATGAAGAAAATTTAATTACATCGGCTAGTGAATTTATTTCCAAAATAACAATTCCAGATTTTGTAATTGAAGCATCAAGTCATTTAATTCATAGTATTACCGAAGAAGGAAGAACCGATACTTTTGGAGGAACTGACAAAGTAAAACAAAAGTCCTATTTTACTCCTTTGGATTTGATTGAAGAGTTGAGCGAGAATACGGGCTTGAGTTATACCACGCTGTTCAGTATTGTAACGAGATTAACCAACTTAAATGAAATGGTAAAAAATCCACCTCGTTTTATTCACGAAGCTTCAACAATAATTCGCAATGTAGAATTAGATAAAATGATTCGTGGGTTGGATTATAATTTAACGGGGGAAAGTTACCCTTTTGATTTTGATGATTTTGTAAAGAATATGCCAGCTACTCGTTTTGTTGAAACCCCAAATAAAGGTGTTTTTGACAAAATGATAATTGATAGCGATGTTGAGCGCAATTTTTCATTAGGAGCAGATGCAGCTGCCGAAGTGGTTTGTTTCCTTAAACTGCCTAGTTGGTATAAAATAAGTACGCCAATAGGAAATTATGAGCCTGATTTTGGACTGGTAATGAAACGTAAAAACTTAAAAAACGGGAATGAAAAGGAATTCTATTTTGTAATAGAAACAAAAGGAACAAATGACATCAACGACAAAAGCGCCTTAACCGAAAGTGAGATTTATAAAATACGATGCGCTATGAAACACTTTGAAAAGCTTGGATTAGAGGTGCATTATAAAGCTCCAGTCAAAGAATTTACTTATTTTAAAACCGAAGCGGATAAAATTATAAACACAATAATGTAATTGATTATCACTTTCCTGACATCAGGAAAGTGATAATTACAGATAAAAAAAGATAAGATGTCCGATATTCTCGGACATCTAAAAAATATAATAGTTATGGAAAAAGAGACGAGTATAAAACTATTCGAATCAAAACAAGTTCGTTCTGTTTGGAACGATGAAGAAGAAAAATGGTATTTCTCTATTGTAGATGTAGTGTTGGTTTTGACCAATCAAGTAGATTATCAAAGAGCAAGAAAATATTGGAATAAGTTAAAAGAGCGTTTAGTTGCAGAAGGAAATGAAACGGTAACAAATTGTCACCAGTTGAAAATGGAGGCGGGTTGGAATGTTTAATTTGTAATATTAAAACAGTATGGCAAAAAATAAAAAAATTAACATTGAGGGAAAAGAAATAACAATTATATCTAATCATAAGGATGATTTTATTTCTTTAACTGATATGGCAAAAAGTCAAATGCAAGAAGCTATTATTATTAAGTGGTTAAGTTTAAAAAGTACCATTGAATATCTTGGAGAGTGGGAAGCATTATACAATCCTATTTTTAATTATACCGAATTCGGTATAATTAAAAATACCGCAGGAAGTAATAACTTTGTTTTATCTGTCAAACAATGGATAGAAAGTACGGGTGCTATAGGCATAACTGCAAAAGCAGGACGATATGGTGGCACTTATGCCCATAAAGACATTGCCTTCCATTTTGGAATGTGGATCAGTCCAAAATTTCAATTATTATTAATCAAAGAATACCAAAGATTAAAAGAAGATGAAAATGACAGACTAAATCTGCAATGGAATTTTCATCGTACACTTGCCAAAGTAAATTATAGAATACATACCGATGCTATAAAAGAAAATCTAATTCCAATAAGTTTAACTACAAAACAGAAGAATTTTATTTATGCAGATGAAGCCGATATTTTGAATGTCGCCTTATTTGGGAAAACTGCCAAAGAATGGCGTACTGAAAATCCAAGTGAGAAAGGGAATATTAGAGATATAGCCACAATAGAACAATTGGTGGTTTTGTCTAATCTCGAAAGTATAAACGCCATGCTTATTCAACAAGGTAGTATTCAACCAGAAAGATTACTAAAATTAAATGAAATTGCAATTACCCAAATGAAATCATTGCTGACTAGCAATTCTTTAAACAAACTCAAATAAATGGAAACCATCAACGACTATATGCCATTAAGCCACGACTGGAACGAAGAACGTTTGCAAACCTTAAAAAAGTTGTATCCAGACTTGTTTACCAATGAGCAAATGCCAAACATTCAAGAAATTGTAAAAATATTCAATTACGCTGGCATACAAGAAACGGAACGCTATGAATTTCGTTGGTTTGGCAAAAGCCAAGCCAAGCGCAATGCTTTTACGCCAAGTAATGCTACATTGGTTTATGACGAGCATAGAAGCATAAACCCAACGGTCAGCGAAAATATAATTATTGAAGGAGAAAATCTCGAAGTGCTGAAACTATTGAGTGGCAGTTACCGTGAAAAAATAAAATGTATCTATATAGACCCGCCCTACAACACAGGGAAAGACTTTGTGTATAGCGACAATTTTACCCAAGACAAAAAAGGCTACTGGGAAGATGCCGAAGTGCTTGAAAATGGAGTAAAAATTGATACCAATGCCGAAACCGATGGGCGCTATCACTCCAACTGGCTTAATATGATGTACAGTCGATTGCTAATTGCAAGACAGTTACTAAAAGAAGATGGCGTGATTTTTATCTCTATTGATGATAACGAAGTACATCATTTACGCAAATTATGCGATGAAGTTTTTGGAGAGGAGAATTTTGTCAGCCTTTTTCCTTGGAAGAAAAGAACAGCAAAAAGTGATGTTCCGTTCGGAGTATCTCAAGATTATGAATGGATAATTTCTTATGCTAAATCTGAATTTAATGCCGGGTTAAGTATTGAAAGAAAATATCATCAAACCGACGATTACCCAAATGACCGTTGGAGATTATCCGATTTAACAAAACAAACTAGTGCAGAAGAGAGACCAAATTCAGCATTTGATTTAGTAGATCCAAAAACAAATAAGATTTATAAATTTAATCGTCAAAGAGTTTGGTCTGTAACTAAAGATACTTTTCAAGATTATTATGATAAAGGCAAAATAGTATTTCCAGATGATTATAAATTTTTAAATACGAATATTCCATCTTATAGAGTTTTTGAAAGTGAAGATAAAGAAAAGGCTTTAAAAAAATATGGTAGTGAAGATGCAATCAAAGCTGTTTCAACAATATTACCCGTAAACATTGGAATGAGTGAAAATGGGAATAAAGAGATGGTTGATTTTTTTGGAAATAAAATATTTAGTTTTCCAAAACCAACTACTCTAGTCAAATATTTTTATTCTAGTATAAATGATAAAAATGCTTTAATATTAGATTTCTTCGGAGGTTCCGGCACAACAGGTCAAGCTGTAATGGAATTGAACAAAGAAGATGGTGGCAACCGTAAGTTTATATTAGTCCAAATCCCCGAAGCTACAGACGAAAAGAGTGAAGCCTACAAAGCAGGATTCAAGAAAATAAGTGATATTACAATAGAGCGTAACAAGCGTGTAGTTGCTAAAATAGAAAACGAACTAGCCGAGAAAAACAAAAAGAAAGAGGGGGAATTATCTTTTGATTCCGTTGCTGAACCATCAACTAGCAACTATCAACCAAAAACCAATCTTGGTTTCAAAGTTTTCAAACTTCAAAAATCAAATTTTCCAAGAGTTGAATTTGCGCCTGACCCTGAATTATCAGAGCAAGGAAACATAGAATTATTAAAAAAATACATTCGAGACAAAGAAGCACAATTGGTCAATGCCTTTAATAAAGAAGAACTATTAACAGAGATTTTATTGAAAAATAATTTTACGCTTAATTATACTACAACGGCTCAAGAACAATTTACCAAAAACGAAATTTTACTTGCAACGGATGGCGACAAGGAAACTTTGATTTGTCTTGATGTGAGTATAGAACCCGAGACGGTTGACTATTTCAAAGTGAATACTGGACAAAAGTTCATTTGCTTGGAACGTGCGCTTGACACCACCAAGAAATACAATTTGAAACACTATTTGGGAGATAAATTTAATGCATTTTAAAATCAATACAATCTATCTAACTCTTTTTTAATTGGTGCAAATTGGTGCAATTGGTAGTCAAAACAGCGTGCCACTTGTTGTCAAAGTGCAACCTCTTTCTTTACATTCGTGGCAAAACATCCAAAAAGCAATTAAAACCTATGATAACTTTAAAAAAAACAACTTCTGACGCTATTGATTTTATAAATTTAATCGTTTTATTAGACCAAGATTTAAAAATTAGAGATGGCGAAGATCACGATTTTTACAATCAATTCAATAAAACCAATGCTATCAAGCATGTAATTGTTGGGTATGAAAATGAAACGGCTGCGGGTTGCGGTGCTTTTAGAGAATACAGCCCTGAATGTGTTGAAATTAAACGAATGTTTGTACATCCTGATTATCGCAAACAGGGTATTGCATCCCAGATTTTGAATGAATTAGAACGTTGGGCAGCGGATTTAAACTACACACAAACCATTTTAGAAACTGGAAAAAATCAACCTGAAGCCATTGCATTGTATCAAAAATTAGGCTACACTATTACCCCAAATTACCCTCCTTATGAAAACATGGAGAATAGTGTTTGTATGAAAAAAACTGTATCATAATGACTCCTCAAACTTTAGAACATAAAATAGGACAATTCTTTTTTCCAGCCGTTTTCATTAACGACACCGAAGAAAATATCCAAGCTACCGAACGCTTAATTAGGGAATACAACATAGGCGGATTGACTTTTTTTCACAGTCGTGCCAGTGCAGCAACGAATTATGAAAACAATAAAAAAATTGAATATAACGACGACAGTTTTGACCGCCTAAAAAAGTTAATTATCAGGTATCAAAACTGCGCTACCACTCCCCTACTAATGAGTATTGATGCGGAATGGGGATTGGCCATGCGGATCGAAAAAACACCACAATATCCCTATGCCATTACCCTAGGTGCCTTGCCCGAAAGTCATAAAAGCTTGGTTTACGAGGTAGGAAAGCAAATAGGTTTGGACCTCAAAGCCGCGGGAATTCACTACAATCTTGCACCTCTAGCGGATATCAATAATAATCCTAATAATCCCGTAATTGGGTACCGTTCCTTTGGTCAAAACAAAGATAAAGTGGCGGATTATGCTATAGAATATTTGCGTGGTATGAACTCTGTTGGAGTTTTAGGTTGCCTCAAGCACTTTCCTGGACATGGGAATACGAATGTAGATTCGCACCTTGGATTGCCTATTTTGAACGAAACTTTAGCGGAATTACTCGAAAACGAATTGGTTCCCTTTATAAAAGGAATTCAAAACAATGTCGATTCCATTATGATTGGTCACTTGGCGGTTCCAGCATTGAATGATGGCAAAGATACATCGGCAACTTTATCCAAGAATATAATCGAAACGCTTTTGCGCAAGCAATTGGGTTATGATGGATTAGTGATTTCGGATGCCTTGAATATGCACAGCGTGTCTAAATTGTATACCCAAAAAGGGAAATTAGAATGGGAGGCGTTTAATGCTGGAAATGATGTTTTGTGTTTTGCTGAAAATGTCCCAGAAGGCATACAAGAAATACTAAAAAACGCCACGCCACAACGCATCGAAGAAAGCCTACATCGCATTATGAAATGCAAAGAAAAAGCAGGTATTTTAGATACAAAAGTCACTTTTTCGGGTGGTTTTGACGGGGCCAAAACGTCAAATTTGAATCGGGAAATTGCTCAAAATAGCCTTACCAAAATCAAAGACAATTCGAATACCCAACTTATTTTTGAAGGGCAAAAAAACAATACATTAGCAAAAATTTCTCTTTATAAAAACGCCGATAATGCTTTTTTTAAAGTACTAAAAATACTTCCTGCTCCTGAATTTGGTATCGAAAAAGGGGCTGAAATAGACGATGGTTTTTTAGAAAAAATGAAGCTTTACGATACATTGCTAATTGCCTTGTTTGTACCCAAAGCCAAACCTTTTCATAATTTTGAAATAGAAGATGCTGTTTTAGAAATTTTGAAGAAATGGTTTGAAACCAAAAAATGTATCGTATACCTTTTTGGGAATCCGTATGCGTTGCAAGTGCTCCCAAAGCTGAATCAAGCCAAAGGAATTATACAAGTCTATCAGGATTTTGATGAATTTCAAGAAAGTGCCGCACAGCAATTACTTGAAAATGGAGCATGCAAAGGAACATTACCAGTTGAAATCGAAGGACTTTAGAGAATGTTGGATTTCATTTGTAACTAAATAACAATCATCGATTGTATTATGACGTGTTTTAAAAATTAGACAAAATGGAGTAAGTACTTGAAATAATTTAATACTATATTTTTAAAGTTTAAAACATTGACTTTAAGGCTAATGGCGAACAGCTAATTGCTATAAGCTAGTTAACATATTGATTTTGAACTAGTATTAATACTATTGCTTCTTTTGACTTTACGACATTAAAACTTTCGACTTACTTATAACCAATAAAAAAAGGTAATTTGTTTGACCAAATTACCTTTTTATACAATTATAATAGTTCCAGTTACACCAAATCAAAACGATCCAAGTGCATTACTTTGCTCCAAGCAGCAACAAAGTCTTTTATGAATTTTTCTTGACCATCTTGACAACCATATACTTCGGCGATAGCTCTTAATTCCGAGTTAGAACCAAAAATAAGATCCACACGCGTACCCACCCATTTAATAGCACCAGTAGCACGATCCGTTCCTACAAAAGCATCATCCGACTCTGAAACGGCTTTCCAAGTGGTATTCAAATCCAATAAGTTAACAAAGAAATCGTTCGTAAGTGTCTCGGTACATTTGGTAAAAACCCCTGTTTGTGACTGATCAAAATTGGTGTTTAAAACACGCATTCCACCTACAAGTGCTGTCATTTCGGGAGCCGTTAATGTCAATAATTGTGCTTTATCGAGCAACATTTCCTCTGCCGATACCGTGTATTTTGTTTTTACATAATTACGAAAACCATCTGCTTGAGGTTCAAGCACAGCAAACGAATCAACATCTGTTTGTTCTTGCGAAGCATCGGCTCTTCCTGGGCTGAAAGGAACTTTTATAGCATGACCAGCAGTCCTAGCCGCTGACTCGATTCCTGCATTACCTCCCAGAACAATTAAATCCGCAATAGAAACTTGCTTGCCGCCAAAATGCGCACTATTAAAACTCGCCTGAATGCCTTCTAGAGTTCCTAAAACTTTGGCTAATTGTGCGGGGTTATTCACTTTCCAATCTTTTTGTGGCGCTAATCGAATGCGAGCACCATTGGCACCACCTCGTTTATCCGAACCTCGAAAAGTAGCTGCCGATGACCAAGCTGTGGCAACCAATTCCGATACTGATAGTCCTGATTCTAGAATTTTTGTTTTAAGCGATGCGCTATCTTCGTCAGTAATTAGTTCGTGCGCCACCTTTGGAATTGGATCTTGCCAAATTAATTCTTCGACAGGAACTTCGGCTCCTAAATAACGGGATTTAGGGCCCATATCACGGTGTGTTAATTTGAACCACGCTCTAGCAAAAGCATCATTGAATTCAGCAGGATTTTCTAGAAAATGTCTGGATATTTTCTCGTAAACGGGATCAAATCGCAAAGCCAAGTCGGTAGTTAACATAAAAGGTTGGTGACTTTTTGAGGCATCATGTGCATCAGGAACAGTTCCAGAACCCGCATTATCTTTGGGTTTCCATTGGTGTGCTCCAGCAGGACTTTTGGTTAATTCCCATTCAAAACCAAATAAGTTTTCGAAATAATTGTGACTCCATTTCGTTGGCGTAGTCGTCCAGGCACCTTCGAGTCCGCTAGTTATCGTGTCACCTGCATTACCGTTACCCAAACTATTTTTCCAACCTTGACTTTGATTCTCGATACTTGCAGCTGCGGGTTCTGGCCCTACATATTGATTTGGGTCTGCAGCACCATGGGTTTTTCCTAGTGTGTGACCGCCAGCAATAAGCGCAACCGTTTCTTCGTCATTCATAGCCATACGGGCAAAAGTTTCTCGAATATCAATAGCGGATAATAGTGGATCTGGATTTCCGTTAGGCCCTTCGGGATTTACATAAATCAATCCCATTTGAACTGCTGCAAGCGGATTTTCTAATTCTCTATCGCCTGTGTACCGCTTGTCGTCTAGCCAAATATTTTCGGAACCCCAATACACATCTTCCTGTGGTTCCCACACATCTTCCCGACCACCAGCAAAACCAAAAGTCGCAAATCCAGCCGATTCTAAAGCGCAGTTTCCAGTAAGAATCATTAAATCTGCCCAAGAAATTTTCTTGCCGTATTTTTGTTTGATTGGCCACAATAACAGGCGAGCTTTGTCTAGATTCGCATTGTCAGGCCAACTATTTAAAGGGGCAAAACGTTGCGTTCCTGAACCTGCTCCTCCCCTACCATCAGCAATACGATACGTGCCAGCGCTGTGCCAAGCCATTCGAATAAACAAGCCGCAATAGCTACCATAATCAGCTGGCCACCACTCTTGCGAACTGGTCATTAGTTCCAGAATATCCTTTTTTAAAGCATTCAAATCCAATGACTTAAATTGCTCTGCATAATTAAAAGCTTCGCCCATGGGATTAGACAATGATGAATGTTGGCGCAAAATATTCAGTTTTAATTGATTGGGCCACCAATCACGATTTCTAGTCCCCGAACCAGCACCTTGTTTGGATGCTGTTCCACCCGAAAACGGGCATTTGCTTTGACTGTTTACATCATACGATGTACCATTTTGGTTTGAGTTATTTTCCATATTTTAAATAATTAATTACATTTCTAGAGTACGAAATTACTAAATAAATCTATCGTTAATTAGCTTTTTAATAGATAAAAACTATAGTTGTTTCTGAAATATTTTATTGAAATCCTATTGATTGCGCAATAGTAAAAAAGGAACGCTAATTGCCATTTTTATTTTAAAAAGTAGTATGAATCATTCCTACAACTAAATTTTATCAAAAAATACCTTTTTTTCCAAAACACAACTCCCAACGGAATTCGAAATAAAAGAACCCGTAAAATAGGAATTTCATTTTTTTAAAGCATTAAAATTTACATGATATAATTATTTAAGAACACACCTCTTTTAATAGTCAAAACTTATCATTAGATAATTAAATATAATTAAAAACTATTTAAAAGAACTGTTTTTAAGAACTACTTTTGCATCAAATTTAAAACAACAATAAAATTATAAAATTATGTCATTAGTAGGTAAAAAATTCCCAAGTATTGCAGTAGACGCCATTTCGGAAATGGGTGATAATTTGAAGATAAATGTATTTGAAGAAGCGGTAAACAACAACAAAAAAGTACTATTGTTTTGGTATCCAAAAGATTTTACTTTTGTATGTCCAACTGAATTACATGCTTTTCAAGCTGCTTTACCTGAATTTGATAAAAGAAATACCATTGTAATTGGTGCGTCATGTGATACAAATGAAGTGCATTTTGCTTGGTTAAATACTCCAAAAAATAATGGTGGAATTGAAGGAGTAACGTACCCAATTCTTGCCGATACAAATCGTAATCTTGCCAATATTTTGGATATTTTGGATATCGATTCTACTGAATACAGCGAAGAAACGGATTCAGTGATTATTGAAGGTTCTAATGTGACTTTTAGAGCAACATACCTTATTGACGAAACAGGTAAAATTTTCCACGAAAGTGTAAACGATATGCCATTGGGTCGTAACGTAAATGAGTATTTGCGTATGGTTGATGCCTACACTCACATTCAAGAAAAAGGTGAAGTTTGTCCTGCAAACTGGGAAGCTGGAAAAGAAGCCATGAGCGCTGACAGAAAAAGTACTGCCGAATACTTGAGCTTGAACTAAAAAAAACAGCAAATTCAAAAGTTAATTTCAATGGCAATGACAATTCCAATAGCAAAAATCAATTGTAAATTCAAAAATGCAATATTTTTTATCTTGAAATTGACTTTTGAATTAGCCTCTAAATAAAAAAAATTATGTTAATCGAATTAAACGAAGACACGTTGCATGAACTAGTTGCAGCAAATGAAAAAGTTGTGGTACAATTTTCGGCTTCATGGTGTGGGAATTGCAGAATTATGAAACCAAAATTCAAAAAATTAGCTACCGAAAACGATGCTATAACTTTTGTATTGGTTGATGCCGAAAATTCTCCTGAATCAAGAAAATTAGCTAACGTGAGCAATTTGCCTACTTTTGCCACATTTGTAAAAGGAATTTTGGTGAACGAAACACAAACCAACAAACAAGAAGTTTTGATAGAGTTAGTTCAAGAAATCGTTTAAAGACTGCTATATGAAACTACCTGTTATAAAACATTTGACTCAATTTATTGAAGAAAATGACCAAGATTATATTATTGAAACCATCGAAGTGCTGGAAGCTATGACTGAAATTTCATCCTTAAAAGAGGAAGAATTGGATGTTATTGGCGAATTGATTTCTAATATGTACGGCGCACTTGAGGTGCACAAAATGGTTCAAACTGGAACTGATAAAAAAGAAGCTATGAATGCTTTTATGAAACGCGTTTTGGGTTCAATAGATAAATAAAAACAAAAATAGAAATTGAAAGCGTACTTGGAAATGAGTGCGCTTTTTTTATGCCAAAAAGTTGTATTTAGGAATACATCAACCAATAAATTCTTAAAGAGTAAGAACATAATTCTTAAAAAAAATCCTTACTTTTGAACCTCATTAAAAACAAAAAAAAATGGCTTCAATTACATTAGGAGGAAATCCAATACACACTTCAGGAGAATTACCAACGGTAGGTTCACAATTAGCTGATTTTAAATTAGTTCAAAACGATTTGTCAATTGCTACATTAAGTACTTTTGCTGGAAAAAAATTAGTTTTGAATATTTTTCCAAGTATCGATACTGGAACTTGTGCAACATCTGTTCGAAAATTTAACGAAAGTGCCAGCACATTAGACAACACAACCGTATTGTGTATTTCTAGAGATTTGCCATTTGCACAAAAACGTTTTTGTGGTGCTGAAGGATTAGAAAACGTCATTAATTTATCAGATTTTCAAGAGGGTGCGTTTGGTAAAAACAATGGTTTAGAAATTATTGACGGACCTTTGGCCGGATTGCACTCCAGAGTTATTATCGTAGTAGACGAAAACGGAACTGTTACCCACACAGAACAAGTTGGAGAAATTGCTAACGAACCTAATTATGAAGCGGCATTAGCTGTACTATAGTTTGCTATGGAATTTCAAAAAGACAATACCTTCGTTACAGGAAGATTGAAAAGCGTCACCTTTGCCTTCAAAGGAGCAGTCAAATTAATTACGACCGAACATAGCATTATGGTGCAATTTTCGATAGGAATTTTGATGACTGTTGCTGGTTTTTATTTTAGTATAACTGCTACCGAATGGCTTTTTCAAACATTAGCTATTGGTTTGATTATGAGTGTCGAAGGATTGAATACGGCCGTTGAAAAAATAGCCGATTTTATACATCCCAATTACCATGAACGAATAGGTTTTATAAAAGATATTGCAGCAGGAGCTGTGTTTTTTGCCGCCATAACTGCAATAATTATAGGGTTAATAATATATGTACCAAAATTTATTTAGGCACTATTAAAATCAAGAATGGCTAGAACTACTAAAAAAGAATCTACAGATAAAAATAATGATTCAAAACCCAAAGGAACCCAATTTTGGGTAGTAACAAAACAGCACAAATTAGTTTTAGGCAGTTTGTTGGTCTTATTTTCTGTCGCCCTTTTATTTGCCTTTATTTCCTTTTACAGCTATGGACAATCGGATCAAAGTGCTGTCAATCAACTATCGGATAGAAATGAGATTGTCGAGAATTGGTTGGGTAAATTTGGTGCTTTTTTATCTGATTTGTTTGTTTATAAAGGATTTGGAATTGGAGCCTTTTTATTTGTGCGCTTGTTCTTTTTGACGGGTCTTTATTTGGTTTTAGAACTTTCTATAAAAAAACTCAAAAACATTTGGTTTTGGGATTTATTTGTAATGATTATCATAGCCGTTTTATTTGGATTTTTTGCTACATCCTTACCAGAATTGGGAGGTACAATTGGGTTTGAATTGAATTCGTTCTTGCAAGATTACATTGGCAAAACGGGCACTTTACTGGTTTTGATTTTTGGATTACTACTTTATGTTATTTTTAAATTAAAGATTTCACCAGAAAAAATTCAATCCCTTTTTGATAGTACCAGGAACGAAATCAAAGCGGATTTGGCCACCAATCCATTCCCAAAAACGGATACTAGTGTTTACAATCTAGAGGAATTTGCTATTGAGGAAGAGCCCGAAGATGACCTTCATTTAAAATCGCCTGGTAACCAATTTGAGATTAATAAAGAAGCGCTGAAACCAACGATTTCGAACGCATCAGATCTCAATAGAGAACCCGTTTCGAAACCACTTGCCATGCAAGTAACACCTCCTATTTACAATGAAGTAATTAAGACGAACGACGAAGCATTTGTAATCGAAAAATCAGTTGAAGAGGATATTATTGAGGACAATTTGGCTTCTCGTTTGGTTTCGGATTTTGGTTTATTCGACCCAACCCTTGATTTATCGCATTACAAATACCCAACAATAGATTTGTTAAAGGAATATTCTTCGGGAGGGATTACAATCAATCAAGAAGAATTAGAAGAAAATAAAAATAGAATTGTAGAAACACTTCGCAATTATAAAATAGAGATTGCACAAATAAAAGCAACCGTAGGCCCATCTGTAACCTTGTATGAAATTGTACCTGAAGCTGGAATTAGGATTTCAAAAATCAAGAGTTTAGAGGACGATATTGCCTTGTCACTTTCGGCATTAGGGATTCGTATCATCGCCCCTATTCCCGGAAAAGGAACCATTGGTATTGAGGTTCCCAACAAGAATCCTACGATGGTTTCTATGAAAAGTGTGATTGGATCGGCAAAATTTCAAGAAGCCGAAATGGAATTACCCATTGCTCTTGGAAAAACAATTTCGAACGAAACCTTTGTGGTTGATTTAGCCAAAATGCCTCACTTGTTGATGGCAGGAGCTACAGGACAAGGAAAATCAGTAGGATTAAATGCGGTTTTGACTTCGCTTTTGTACAAAAAACATCCCGCGGAAGTAAAATTTGTTTTGGTAGATCCCAAAAAAGTAGAGCTTACCCTTTTTAATAAAATAGAAAGACATTATCTCGCTAAATTACCCGATACCGAAGATGCCATTATTACTGATAATGCCAAAGTCGTAGCAACCTTGAACTCGCTTTGTGTTGAAATGGACAATCGCTATTCGTTATTGAAGGATGCGATGGTACGAAACATTAAGGAATACAACGACAAGTTCAAAGCAAGAAAATTAAATCCTGAAAATGGACATCGTTTTTTACCTTATATCGTGCTCGTTGTTGATGAATTTGCTGATTTGATTATGACAGCTGGCAAGGAAGTCGAAGTTCCTATTGCACGATTGGCACAATTGGCAAGAGCCATTGGAATCCATTTGATAATTGCCACGCAAAGACCATCGGTAAACGTAATAACGGGTTTGATTAAAGCCAACTTTCCGGCAAGAATCGCTTTTAGAGTTACTTCAAAAATTGATTCCAGAACCATTTTGGACACGCAAGGTGCGGATCAATTAATAGGTCGTGGCGACATGCTTTATACTAATGGAAACGATGTTGTACGGGTACAATGTGCCTTTATTGATACTCCCGAAGTCGAAAAAATAACTGATTTTATTGGTTCCCAAAAAGCTTATGCAACCGCTTATTTGCTTCCAGAATTTATTGGGGAAGATAGTGGCATCAATCTTGATATGGATGTTTCTGATAGAGATACTTTGTTTAGAGAAGCTGCCGAGGTGATTGTAAACGCACAACAAGGATCCGCATCGTTGCTGCAACGAAAACTAAAATTGGGTTATAATCGAGCAGGACGATTGATAGATCAATTAGAAGCGGCAGGAATTGTTGGCCCATTTGAAGGCAGTAAAGCCAGAAGCGTAAACATTCAAGACATGAGTTCTCTAGATCAATTTTTTAATAATGAACAAAATTAGTAGTCTATGAAAACTAAAAAAACTAACGGTAAGAACAACTATTTTATACCACTTGTACAACTATTTCTGGTATTTTTTATAAGCCTATCCGTTCATGCACAGGACAAGAAAGCAAAAGAATTATTAGATCAAGTAACTTCAAAAATAAAAAGTTACGACAACATTGTTATCGATTTTAAATACTCCTTGAACAATACCAAAGAAAACATCAATCAAGATAGCAAAGGAAATGTGACCATGAAAGGCAATCAATATGTATTGAATTTTATGGGTGTTACAAAACTATTTGACGGAGACAAAACCTATACAATAGTCCCTGAAGATGAAGAAATAACTATTTCTAAAATCAACGAAAAAGAAGATAATGCAATAACTCCCTCAAAAATGTTGACTTTTTTTAATTCGGGTTATAAATATACAATGGATATCGTTCAAGACATTAAAGGACGAAAAATACAGTATATAAAACTGGTTCCTACCAACACCAAAGACCAACGAAAAGAGATTTTATTGGGAATTGATATTCAAACCAAGCACATTTATAATTTGATAGAAATGGGTAAAAAAGGAACTAAAACCACGCTAACGGTTAATTCTTTCAAAACCAATCAGCCTTTGTCAAAAAATCAATTTACCTTTGTAAAGAGTAAATATCCAAATTACTACATCAACAAGCTAGACTAATTTTAAGTGAAAATTCTTGACAAATACGTATTAAAAACATTCTTAATTACATTTGCTACGGTATTTGTCATATTGTTTTTCATATTCATACTTCAAACCGTTTGGTTGTTTATTACTGAATTAGCTGGAAAAGATTTGGATGTCCTTATGATATTTAAGTTTTTAATGTTCTCTATGCCGCGAATAATTCCGCTAGTATTGCCGTTATCCATTTTATTAGCTTCCATAATGACCTTTGGTAATTTAGCCGAAAATTATGAATTTGCAGCGATGAAATCCTCTGGAATTTCATTGCAAAGAACCATGCGAAGTTTGATAATATTCATTTTCTTTTTAAGCATTGTTGCCTTTTTATTTGCTAATAATGTCATTCCGTATGCGGAATATAAGTTCATGAATTTTAGGCGAAACATTGCACAAGTAAAACCCGCATTGGCAATCGCCGAAGGACAATTTAATACCGTTGGGATTTATACCATCAAAGTCAATAAAAAATCTGGAGAAAACGGGAATATTCTAACTGGAATTACCATCCATAAAAAATCGAATATTGGCGATGGTAGTAGAACCGTTATCAAAGCCAAAGATGGTGAATTAATTAGCAATGAACAATCTAACATTCTTCAATTAGTATTAAACAACGGGTACTACTACGAAGACGTTATTCCAAAAAAATACGAAGATCGCAAAAAGATGCCTTTCATAAAAAGTGCGTTCCAAAAAGACATTATCAATATCGATTTATCAAAATTGAATAGCGTAAATCCAGAAGAACAGGACAAAACAGATACCAAAAACATGCTAGATGTATCCGAATTACGGTATACATTAGATTCACTTCATAAGGATTTAAAGACCGAAATTGTCACTTTTTCAGAAAACATTAATCAAAAAGTCGGGATTCCAGTTCAAAGTAAATCGAAAAAAAGTGTACCAAAAAAGCTCTTGATCAAAAACGCAAAAGTTCAAAAGGATGTTCTGGCCTACTACACGATTGACGAGAAATCCAGTATTTTGAAAAATGCTATGAGTACCAATGACAATACTTTATTGTCCATTAATGCGACTAAAACGAATTTAGACTTTAAACAAAAAGACATTAATAATCACGAAATAGCTTTGTACGAAAAATTTGTAATTGCTTTTGCATGCTATCTAATGTTTTTTATAGGAGCACCATTAGGCGCCATTATCCGAAAAGGAGGACTTGGACTTCCTATAGTTTTTGCGGTTTTAATATTCATAAGCTTTCACTTTATTAACACTTTTGGGAAACGGGTAGCTCAAGAAAACGGAATGACGCCCTTTATGGGAGCTTGGATGTCCTCGTTTATTTTGACTCCACTTGCCGTACTACTTACTTACAGAGCCACAAATGATATTGGATTGATCAATATTGATGTCATTTTTGCTCCTTTTCAAAAATTATTTCAAAAAATATTTCCATCCAAAAAATAACACCAATTATGGTTACAAATAAAATACAACTCAATACCATTGAGGAAGCTATCGAAGACATTCGCCAAGGAAAAATAATTATTGTAGTTGATGATGAGGATCGTGAAAACGAAGGCGATTTTTTGGCCGCAGCCGAAAAAGTAACTCCTGAAATGATCAATTTTATGGCCACCCACGGACGCGGATTGATATGCGCACCGCTAACAGAAAGTCGTTGCAAGGAACTAGGACTACATGTAATGGTGACCAACAATACCGACCCTATGGAAACAGCTTTTACGGTTTCGGTGGATTTAAGAGGCAATGGTGTTACAACAGGAATCTCGGCATCAGATAGAGCCAAAACTATTTTGTCGCTAGTAGATTCTAACACAAAACCGCATGATTTAGCACGCCCAGGACATATTTTTCCTTTAATAGCCAAGCAAGGTGGCGTTTTAAGACGAACAGGACATACCGAAGCGGCAATTGATTTTGCGCGACTAGCAGGATTTAAATCGGCTGGTGTGATAGTCGAAATCATGAATGAAGATGGTTCGATGGCGCGCTTACCACAATTAGTAAAAGTGGCAAAAAAATTCAATTTAAAACTAGTTTCCATCGAAGCTTTGGTTGCTTATAGAATGCAACACGATAGCTTGATTGTCAAAAAAGAAGATTTTGATATTGAAACCCGTTTTGGCACCTTTAGATTAAGAGCATACCAACAAACTACTAATAAACAAATTCACGTAGCCTTAACCAAAGGAACTTGGAATATTGGTGAGCCAATTTTAACTCGGATAAATTCGACATCGGTAAACAATGATATATTAGGAACATTGACCAATGATGCAAATAAAAAATTAGACGATATGTTTCAATTGATAAATGATGCAGGCAAAGGAGCTGTATTATTTATCAATCAAGAAGTGCAATCCATTGATTTATTAAATCGAATCACTGAATTAAAAATGTTGCAATCCAAAGGTGAATTCAAGGCACCACAAATCAAAATGGACAATAAAGATTTTGGAATTGGAGCTCAAATTTTGCATGACATTGATATTTCAAAAATTAGATTATTATCAAATACAGAGCAAACCAAACGTGTTGGTATGATTGGATATGGTCTAGAAATTAAAGATTACGTGAAATATTAATTTATTTTGGCTCTAAAATGAAGTAAATGAAAGGATTAAAAAATAGTCATAAAATTAGAATCAAATTTTGTAAAAATACATTTGTATAACCAAAAAAGGTTCTTATATTTGCATTCGCAATCAGATAACGATTGTCGCTCACTGGAGAAATGGCAGAGCGGTCGAATGCGGCAGTCTTGAAAACTGTTGACTGTAACAGGTCCGGGGGTTCGAATCCCTCTTTCTCCGCGGAATTAAAACCCTAACCGCTGTTAATCAGCGAGTTAGGGTTTTTTATTGCTCCTATATCCCCACAATATCCCCACAATCATCAGAATTATAAGCATAAAAAAACCGCCTTTTTCAAGGCGGTTCTTTAAAAAGTATCTATAAAATTTATGAAGCCGTACCAGAGCCAATAAAGATACTATTCGATAATTGAGTTTCAGCAAAATTCTTAAATGAAATAAACATCAGAATTTCATCCCCAACATAGCTATTTGGTATTGTTACAGTTTGTGATACATCTGTTCTTGCAGCACCATCAGTGATAAGAACACTCTCCCCTTTTAAGGGATTGTAAACAACAACCATTGCTTTATCCGTTGGCAAAGCGCTACCTTCATTTGAATTATCATCCCAACTGAATTGAACTTGTCCCGGAGTGGTTAGATCAAATACTGGATTTAAAGCTCCTGACAACGTTCCTCTACTTAATAAAGCCAAGTTGTAGTCAATTGCAAAATCATCGATTGTTGTGCCTGTAATTGCATTATTCAGGGCATAAGACATTGCACTGTTGAATTGTGATTGCTTAACAGCATAGTTTTTAAATCCTAACTTAACAAAGCTCAAGTTTGGTTGTAAAAACCTCAATACTAAAGAGAACTTAGTTCTCTGGTTCACTTGTAGAACAGAACGAGGATTTGCAACACTTTGAGGTTTAGCTCTAAGATAATCAATTCCTTTCCAACTTGCACCTACTACATTCGCTACTTTTCCTGATACTCCTCCTAGAATACCTTTACCAATTTTACCCATAATTATGACAATTTAAAAATTACAATTTCGTGGGCTTGGTACGGCTTTGGTATTGATTTTAAACAATGATACAAATTTAATCAATAAACCAATTTTAATTTCAAATGACAACTAAAATACATTTGTTTATTATAAATTATTGCAATTTGTGCTTTAATGGTTATGAGTGGTAATTAAAAACAAATCTGTAAAGGCTCTATTTGTGGCTTATCAGGAAGATTAATTCTTTTTGGAAGGATTTGATAATACAATCCGGAATAGCTTCGGATTTAAAATGATGCCATCGTTACCCTCCGCCCTATATATTTTTAAAAGAAAAAAAGAAAAAAAAGAAAGTCGTCGTCACAGTGGAGGTTTCAAAATA
Organism: Flavobacterium restrictum; assembly: GCF_007097245.1. Lineage (GTDB taxonomy): Bacteria > Bacteroidota > Bacteroidia > Flavobacteriales > Flavobacteriaceae > Flavobacterium > Flavobacterium restrictum. The sequence goes on from NZ_VJZT01000001.1 coordinate 375,039, forward strand.
AGTCAAGTTTTTTTGAAAAAATACTACCCGGGTTTATATTATGAAGTTGTTCGGAAATAAAGTTTTGATTATAATCTAATGTTGAAGCGTACGAAAAATGTAGGGTGGAGATTTTTTCAAAAACCCGTAGGGCTTGAACTTTACTTTTTGAAACCGAAACTTACCTTTACTTTCTTTTTATTTATTTTTTTTATAGCAGGATGTTTCTTGTGTGGTCTTTTATATGGGATGTTTCTTTTGGAATCGGCAATCAAACACCCCCAAGCACCGCAGAAAAAAATGATTGTAGCGATAGCGGAATTTATTATTTTTCGAGGAGCGAAGTCGGCGGTGTTGCGGCAATCGAACAGCCACCGCAGGACGGGAAAGAAACGTAGCTTTTGCGAAGTGGAGAGAAGTACTGCGAGCGTGAAACGGCGGGGAAAAAATATAAGTCAGCCTTTGGCGTTCCTTGATTTAGGGCAAAGTGAAGTTTTTACTGAACGGAGCCAACCCCGATGGCTGTGCGAAAGAGCAACCGCTGAAAAAATAAAGGGCGGCAGACATAATACGGCTGGAATGCAGTGGAACGTAGCTTGCGAAGTGTAACGGAATGAAGCGGTATTGTGGATGCATTAGCCCTGCCGAACGTAGGGTAGAGAACGTGTGAAGATGAGGAACGAAACAGTGCAAAAAAAATAGCTGCTGTTTTTCAAGCTGCTGTTTTTTTTTGTGCTGTGAAGTGTCTGTGGAACGGAAGGAGGAACGACTGACTGGAACAGCCGAACGGAACAAAGGGAACGACCGAAGAGAGACCGCTTGATTGCCCGTGTTGTTTTTACCGTAAATGTTGTTTTGAAAACCTTTTTTACTCAAATACTTAATTTTAAATAGTATCTAAAATAGATATTTTACTACTTCTCTTTTTTAGTGAAGTTAAAAGGTGGAATTATTATTAATCCCAAACCAGCTTTAGAAGTTAAATTTGTTAAATGTTCTCTGATATATGGGAATATTATAGCTGCCCCATTTATGTTGCCAAAATTTTCTAAATCTAATTCACTATCTCCAAATTTTTCAAAAACACCTACCATTTTTATTATTGCTGAAACCTCTTGGATTTCATTAAAAGTTTGGTTGTACTTAATTTCTTCTGTAACAACCACTGTGTTTTCATTAACACTAACATTAACATCAACATCTATATTCTGAACTACTTCTGGATTATCAAATGTTACATTTATTACTCTGCTAAATGTACTTTCAAGAAGTAAAAGGTTATTTATTTTGAAGCCAGATTCAAGGTTATTTTTATTATTTTCCATTTTAAGCTGCTAAAGAATAATTAGGTATTGCATCGATACTACCATTATTTAAAAAAGTTTGTTTCAAATTTATTGGAGTACTTTTGTTTTTATTATTTTGAATTAATGAAAATAAGTCGACTGGTATTTTTGAAACACCTGAATTAAAACTCAATCCATTAATACTGATTTTATTGTTTGAACTTTTGATGCAATTTGGTTGGACTTGCAAACCATTATCAATAATATTGTTTGGTATCATAGATATATACTCTCTTCCTGAAAGTTCGAAATCTATTTTATCTAATCCAACAATAGCATCGTCTGAAATAAAACAAATGCTTTGATCTGGAAACTGATTAATAAATTCATCAAAAAAATTATCTTCCCAAATAATATAATTTTTATCTAATCGATAAATCTCATTAGGAACAACTTCTATGGAGTGAGTACTTGAATTATCATCCATTTCATATCGAACTCTTGTTTTAGGAAATTCAATTATGAAATTTTTTAATTCTGATTTTATAAATTCAAATGGTAACATATCTTTAATTTTTATAAACATTTTTTCAAAACGACTAATGATGATTTTGATAATTTTATAGCATTGGCACTAATTTCTGAACCAATTTCTATATTGTCGTAATCTGATTTATGCCTTAATTTTTTTAGTGAAACTATTTCGGTATTAAAACTCCTAGTATCTTGATTTTTAGACTTTAGATATTTTGTAATTTGATTTATTAATACTTCGTGTGAGCCTTCAGTAGTGTTTCTTGTTAACAATGCCAAATCATTGTCTGTTTTGTTCATTGAAAACAACCAAATGTGTTTCATAAACTGATAACAACTATAATAGGCACAATGAGCAACAGGCGGATAAATACTTTTTCCATCTAAATGCTCTGCGGCCGCAATATTAATGTCTGATTTATTTCTTAAACTGCTCATTAAATAATTTTATTACAATTTTTTCAGTTTAAGTATTTCTTTAAATTCTTCTTCAATATCTGGACTATTTAACATTCCTACTACGATTTTTTTAAAATCACCCTTATTAACTTCTCCTTTTTCATCTTTAAGATGTTTGTTTACAAATTCATTGTATTCAAATTCTATTTTACCATTACAATTTATAAAGGTTGGGTTTTTTAAAAAATCATAATTATTATAATCAATATCCGCAATTGTACTTACTGGATATTTATTTCTTTTGATATATTTTAAAATTGTATCGTATTGAGAAGTACAGCAAGAAAGAGCAATAATTTTATTATCAATATTTGAAATAACTATAAAATAATGTGGTTCATCGGAATTAATTTTGTTGGTTCTAAAATAAAAAACTGCGCCTTCCTTTATTACAGAATTAATTAGATTACTTGGTAAATCCATAAAGAAAAATTATACTATTGCAAATGAAGGAAAAAAAGTCTTTTGATAACTTTTCATTTCTTCTAATTCTTCCTTATCGTTTACAAATAGATTGGAATTGTCTTTATAATTTTCAAAAAACAAATTCATATCAATTACATAACTACTCCCTGTCCTTTTTATTTTTTCTTCATATTGTTTCCATTCAGGAAAATTATGTGAGAATTCAGATATTTCAAACTCATCCATAGCCTTATAATTATCAAATATTGTATTGATAACCTCTAATTCTTTTTGTGAAAAAACTTTAGCATTTGGTTCTGAATTTGAAGAAAGTGAATAACCATTAACACTAACAAAGGAAGAGCTATATTCATTTTGTTCAGCGGTTATATGTTTATTGATTATAATGTCTTTTGTAAATGATGCAACAGGTCCATTTTTCAAGGCATAATATTTATCTCCTGTAATGGTTCTACCGTGATTTCTTAAATGGTATCTGTCTGACAACCAAATAAGTTTAAGAGCTTTCATATAATTAATCGCTCCTCCTTCTAAAACCGCTAGGTAATTAAGTGCTTGAACAGATTTCTTATAATTAAAAGTATTCATATAATTATAATTTAGGGTGCAAAAGTAAGTAAATTTACGAATTAAAAAGAATAATAAGACAACATTGTGAATTATTTACCAATTCTTAATCAATTATTGTACCTAATTTAATGTTTCAAACCTAAGACGTTTTGAAACTATTTCACTTGATTGTAATTCATTCTATTGATTTAAAAAATCTTTCAACTCTTTTATTTTAACAATTGCATCTTTTAACTCTGCCGTGTAAAGTGGATTTTCTCCTGCGTGAGATGCTGCATTCATTATCCTTTCAAGTATTTCTTTAGTATTTATTAAAAGTGTTTCCTTTTTATCATTCACTGAATTTAAATCAATTAATAAATCTAATATTTTTGTTTTGGTATTCGTTATTGTAGTTTTTTCATCATCTGACAACGTTACATCAATTAAATAATCTTCTTTTATTTTCTTTAATTTATCTAGTTCTAAATTTGATATGAAGCTAGTTTTGAATTTATTAAAACGATTGTTATTAATTTCATTAATTGCTTTGTTCAATTTCGTTCCTAAACTTTCAAAATCATCCTTCAGATTTTTCATTGTTGGATCTAAATATTGATTTAGAACTTGTTCAGCTGCTTTTCTTAACTCATTACCACAGTTTTCTAATTCAGCATCTTCAAAATATTTTTCTGCTTTTTGTAAATGTGTTAAATCTTGGCTAATCTTTGGAGCTTCATTTTTGCTCTCGTCTTTAATGAATTTGTAATAAACCCAATCTGTATCTTCTGTATGTCTTTGTATTAGATTAAAAAAACCTTTGTCGTGTGTAAGTATTATTTTTTGGAAATTGTCAAAGAATTTTAGCTCTGCCTTGTTTTCTACATTTAGAATTAAACGCATTACATCCATTCGATTACTCATATCCAAACTAATAAGCATATCATCGAGAACCAAAATCTTAAAAAAACTTTCTAATCTTGTTTGCGTTGCACCAATTCTAATTGCTATTGCTACTCTTGTTAGTTGCGCTTCGTTTAAGAATGAATGTGGTCTGTGAATTGTTTTCCATACAGTAGCACCATCATCTTTAAGTTTTATGGTTAATTTAATTTGAAGTTCTTCTCGCCTTTTATAACTATTGACTTCTTCCCATAATTTCTGCCTAACTTTATTGAAGTTAAATTTTTTTGTAAATTTTAATTCTACTTCAATTACTTCTTTGTTATCAAAAAACTCTTCTTTCAGAAACTTATTGGCATTTCTTTGAACTTCATCTAATAAGGCTTGTATTTTGTCATTTAAAACAACTAATTGATCCTCATATCTTATTTTTCTATTTTTAGAAATTACTTTTCCTGTAGGCGTTCTTGGCACGTCATTAGTTATGGGTCTTATGATATCGTTTAACCAATTTTGAGTTCCATTAGTTAAGAAAGGGAAAATATCTCTTTCAAAAACTGGCCATAGATTTATTTCTTGTTTATGTGATGTGTTGTAGAAGTTGTAAAGAAGTTTGTAGTTTATAAAATCACTAGCAAGATTTAATTCCTGAATTTTTGTATCATCATCATTATTGGTATCAATTACATTATTTGATATTTGGTAGGAAGTTATAGTATCGTTTTCATCCTTAAAAGTAATATCTACATAACTATCTGCATCATCAGGCATAAAAACATTTTTTAAGCTTTGATGGGTTTGTTTATTGAGTTCATCAAAAGTTTGAAAATACTTCCTTATTTCATCATCAGTCTTAATACTACTTTGCAAAAAAGTATAAAGTGCCCAAAACAAAGACGATTTACCCGAGCCATTTGTACCATATACTAAAACATTCTTGCCCTTAATATCAAAAACTTGTTCTTCCTGAAAAGCTTTAAAGTTTTTTATTTTGATGGTTTCAATAAACTGCTTCATTATTTGCTTTCTAGTATAGGTTTTAAAATATCTGGGCTACGAACTGCAAATAACTTAATGCGATTTCTAACTTCGTTATCTGCACTTGTCCATCGTTTTTCTAATTCATTGATACAATTTTGTTTTTCTGTATCAGATAATTTTTCAAAGTCTTTTTCGCCAAGTACTGCTTTTATATCTTCTTGAACAAAACCATATATATCAATATTTTTGTCCTTCATATGGTCTGTGAAATATAATTCAAAGACTAAACCATCAACTATATCATTAAAAAAATAAAACTTATTGTTTTTTTTATCAATTAAATAAGAAAGTATATCTGCAAAAATGATTAGAATTTTTTGATAATTAATATTAGCAGAAACAACTGGAACGTCATTTAATGGTTTTGTATAAAGCTCAAGTGTTTCTCCTTTTCTTTTTCCACGATTGTATAACCACACAAACATTAGCTTGGAATTTAATAATGTTAGTAAATACTTTAAATTATAGTTTGCATCCTTTTTTAATATATATCCAATATCTTTTGAACCAAAAAAATCAGTTTCACTATATGCGAAAATATTTGTTTTACTTCTGTATGGGAACACAATTTTTTCTCCAATAAAATATTCTTCTTTTTTTGGAGTAAATAAAACAAAATAATTGCCGTTTTTAAACCATTTCTTCACGACCGAAGCAGCTATTTCATTTTTTAAGAAATTTTCTTTAAGTCCAATTATTAAAGTACTAAACCTTTCAAAATGTTTTTTCAAGTTTTCTTCTAAATTTAATGGTTTGCCTAAATCTTTCAAATAGATTAACCACAATTCATTTTTAGTTTTTGTACCATATTTATATATGTCCGAATTTTTAAAAAATGGTTTTATGATTTTTTGTTTTGTTTCTATACCTAAATCCAATGAATTTAATTCTTCATCATTTAAAACATAAATACCGTCTCCTTTAACTGCATTAATATTAGGATAATCTATTGAATGTTTACCGCTAAATGTATCAGATAATGTAACAACACCCATTGTTATTTGCGATATATCTCCTAATTTTGTTTTGCTTTTTTTGGCAATTAAATCTAAAATAGTATCAATATTACTTCCACTATTAATACCTTTTATTCTTATTTGAAAATCTGAACCATCAAAAATATTTGTTGATTTTATTTTTGAGTAAGTTGTGTCCTTATCTAAACCATTTAAAATTAAGTTTAAATGACTTTCATTTATTGTTAAATTGCTATTACAAATAATACTTTCAGTAATTAATTCTTTTTTTCCTTTTGTTAAAATTGTAATTGAATTATGTTGTCCTCTAGCACTTTCAAAGACCTTTATTTCATTAAAATCAACTATTGAAAAAATTGTTGCTCTTTTTTTAATATCTTCTCTTAATTTGCCCCCTCCTGTTGAAGTGAAATAATAATTGGTCGTTATGTATGATAGTATTCCATCCTTTTTTAAAGCATCTAAACCAAAATGAAAAAAATAATAGAAATAATCCATCCATCTACTATAAAATCTTTTATATAGGTCGCTTCCTATCATTTTGTGGAATACTGTTTCATTTCCTTTCTCTCCAATATAAGGCGGGTTTCCAATAACTAAATTAAACCCATTTTCAAAACCAAACATCCATTCAGTATCAAAAAAATCAGAGGAAGTATTTTGATTGTATGGGTCCCAATTGGCAACTTGGTTGGCACTTGTTGTATTCCAACCATCATCAATCAATAAATGGCTGATTTCGTTTCGTAGTTCTTTGTCTCTTGCTCTCCACTTTTCTTTGGTTTTTGGTGTTTTTGCAGAAAAATGATGGTGACGAACTTCGGCAAGTAGTTTTTCTAATTTTTCAATCTCGGGATTACGCAACATTAATTGTTTTGGCTTATCTAAACCTATTAATGTATTGGCTGCTACAAACTTGGTTTCGAGATTTGGTAATGGTCTAATGCCTCTGTTTTTAGTGCTATCTTGCGTAGGTTTTTGGTCAACTACTAGCGATATAAAGAAACGAAGTTTAGAAATTTGTACTGCAACAGGTTGTATGTCTACACCATAAATACAATTTTCTATTAAAAACAGTTTTCTAGCATAATCTGGGTCATTAATTCCATCATCAAAAGCATCATTTATTTCTATCAATCGCAATTCTCGTTCTTGTTTCTCGCCAAAATCAAATGCTTCTTGGGTTTCTTGTATTGCTTTTTGTTTTTGCAATGCTTTCCAATGTGTATTTACGGGATCTAGTTTTTGTAATACGTGAACCATTTTATGCAAAACTCCCATAGGATAAGCACCAGAACCACAAGCTGGGTCAAGAATTTTGCATTTATCTAATGCTACTATAATGCTGTTTTTTACTTTATCGTCATTAAATGGTTGAATTGTTTCATAAGAAAACAACTGATGTAATTGCAAATCGAGTGTTTCTTCGTTTTCCTTAAAAGGATTTTCTTCAATCTTTGTTTCTAAAGATAATTGTCCTTTTTTGGCTTCGTTACCAAATAAATTGGTTTGAGATTTACCAAATTCTACATAACCTGGGACTTCTTTGAGTAATTCATTTTTTAAATAGGCAATAAGACTTTCGTCTACCATATAATTAACAATCTCACGAGGTGTATAGAATGAACCTGTTTGTTTACGAGCTGTGGTTTTGGTTTCGGGATTGTAACTTGCCAATAGGTTTTCAAAAACTTTTCCTAATAACTCTGGGTCAAGTGCAACATCTTCTTCAACAGGTGTGTTTTCTGTAACTGTAAAAACATAATCGTTAAGCAAATTGATTAATCCTCTAACCGGTGCTTTTTGATATTTTTTACCTGATTGACCATAATCTTCGGTAAAGTCTTCAAATTGTTCTTCGCTAAAGAATAATTCGTTAGGAAAAATCATTATGCAATCTTTTCTTTCTGAAAATCCATCTATTTTATCAAGTCCTCTATCTAAACATTCAAACAAACCGCCATTCAAGAAAGGAACATTTTTAAATAATTTTAAAGCGATATTTTCATCATTAAATAATTTCTTGTAACGGTAAAGATTGGTTATGGTTACATTTTGACCCTCTTTTCTAAACTCACGGTTGCCCATTTCTTGGTTGAGTGTAGCAAAGAATAGATTTTGTAATATGGCTTTGTAATAATTACTACTGTTGTTGTCGCCAAAATCGATATTGTTTTTTAGAAACGACTGGTCAAATAATTCAGTTGGCACAAGGTTTTTTTCTTTGATAAACCAAGTAAACATTAATCTTGTTATTAGTCTAATTACATTTTGTGCTCGATGTGCTTTTAGTCTTTCAAAATAATCTGAATAGTTTTCGTCATTTTCTTGAATTGGTTCATTTGGGAAAGTAACTTTTTTGATAGCCCAAAAATACCAATTTACTAATTCTTCATAAAATGCTTTATTTAATACAGAAACATTGAGTACTTCTTGCCAATGTTTGTATAAACCTTCAAAAGTTTCAATGATCTTACTTCCGCTTTTCTTTATTCCTAAATTCCGCAGAATTCTTTCGTGTCCAGAATGAGGTTTCTCTATAAATACATCACGAAGTATGGTTACTTTACCCACTTTTTCGCCTTCACGCCAAGTTTGTTTGAATTGTGTTCTTTCGCTATTGGCAAAGGCAATATGATTACCGTATTTAAAAACAATCGTAATTGGTGTATGTTTGAAAGTTCTACTAAAAGCACGTGTAATATCGGCTAATTGTGCTCTTGTAGGCAGTAAATTGTTTTCTCTTGGATGTAGTGTAATCCCGAAAATTAGAATACCATCATAATCGGCTTTTAGTAATTTTACATCTGCAAGATTTTTGAAAGTTTCGTTTTGCTCAAAAATAGCATCATCAACAATACCATAAACATAGACTTCATTAATAGTAATATTAACTGGGTTTTCGCCTATAATGTCAATTGCAGTTGCTGGAGCAGTTGTAATTTCATTTACTGGTACATTCAAATTTTTGAAAAACGATTGTACTGCTTCTATAAATGGTTTGTTTTTAAAATCTTGTAGTAAGTTCATATTAGCTTATTATTAACCAAGTAATTAGATCAAAATTATCAAAATTAAATTTCTTTGAAACGTTTCCTTCAATTTTCAGTTTTTCGAGCGTTTGTTTCGGATTGGTTTTTAATTTATTGATTAAATCTAAACCTGCATTTGATATTACTTCTATTTTAGTGCCGTCTTCTAATTCTTTTTCTGCTTTAGCTTGATTGTTTATCCAATTTTTCAACGCATTACTTAATATTTTAATGGCTTCAGTATCTCCACTTTCAATTTTTGGGTCAATAGCTCTTGGTAAAGTATAGTTTTTATTAAGTTGCTCCAAAATGACCTTTTGATTGTTTGAAATTTGATTTCCTTGCAAATCAATATAAATCAACTCGTAAGATAGATAATTGGTTTCCGGATTGTATTTTTTTTGTGCAGGATAACCCAAGAGCGATATAATACCTGGTTGCATTTCGGGATTATTCTCAATTTTAATTCCAGAAAAAACACCATTAGGCATATTTTCAAATTCCTTTTTCTTTTGGTTTAGCATATTTTGTAATAGCTGACGGTAATTGTCAAAAGAAAAATCATCAAATCCTAATGTTTGTTCGCCATCAATGTCTTGCATTGTTGTTTCCATTTGTCGTAACATATTGGCGTTTTGTTGGTCTTCTAGTTTGTCTGCCTCCGCTAATTCATTAAATTCATCTGTAAATTCATCAATAACTTCTGAACCTGATATTTTCATTATCGCCATTCTTTTTTCTACTCTTTCTTTTAATCTGATGTAACCATCAATATCTTTTGCTGGCCAAAAATTTATGGTTTGTATTTTGGTATTTGGCGAACCAATACGATCAATACGCCCAACACGTTGAATCACACGAACGGGATTCCAATGAATGTCATAATTGATAACCATATCAGCATCTTGCAAGTTTTGTCCTTCGCTTAATACATCTGTAGCAATGAGTATATCAATTTGATTTTCCAGTTTATTGAATGTCATTGCTTCATTTTCTTGAATGTATTTTTGCCACTCTTGATAACATTCCTTATCTGTTAGTTCAATAGTTGTTGGTACAAAATTAGTCCAGTTTTTTTCTTTGAATAATTTTGTATAAGGTGCAAAACGCTCTAATACGTTTTCGTGTTTTTTGCTAGATTTTGTTTCATTCCAAACTTTGTTTTCATCCCCTGAAACCATTGCAAAATGGGTAAAACCTCTAGCAGTCAATTGGTCGAATAGATATTCAACAGTATCTTTATAAACAGAAAAAATAACAATTTTCTTATTGCTTGTTTTCTGCTTTTCAATAATAATAGCCAATAACTCGTCTAATTTAGTGTCAATAGACTTTAGTTCTTTTTCAGGTTTGAATTTTTCTTCAAATTCTAATAAAGCTCTACGAATGTTACCTAAAATAATTTTGTCTTTGTTAATTGCTTTTTTGAAATCATCGAGGTTATTAGCATCATCAATAGATTTTAAACTTATTGCTGTTTTCTTGCCTAAAGAAAGACTATCTAACAATCTTAATTCCTCTTCGTCTTGCTCAGTTAAAATGTCATTTATGAATTCTACCTCATCAATTATAATAGTTTGCTTCTCTTTAAGCTCTTGGTATTGATTGATTTTTTTAATAGCATTTTCGTGATGGTTGTAAATTCGGTCAACCGTAATTTGAAACGAATACCAAGAGCTTTCTAAACGTTTGAGCATTAAAATCATCATCATTTTCACAAGGAAATGCTCTCTTTGGACATCGTTCTTTAGAACTTCATCTTTCTCTGCTTTAATTCCTTTTTTCTTCTTTTCAGCCTTTTCTTTTGCTAGTCTTTTTCGTTCTTCTTTGGAAATTGTATAATAAGACGGTTGGTATGCCGATAAATTCAATTTGAAATTATCCATAAATTCAGCAAAGTTTTCTACATCTCCAAATTGTAAAGGAGTTTTGAATATGTTTATTGGTTTTTTATGAATAGGGAATGTAAGTGAATTGTCAAAATTAGCTTTTACATTTTTACGAGTTCGTGCTACCAACAAATGATCTGTTAATCTAAAAAAAGCACTGTCTTTTATTTTGCTATGGAATTCGGATAGCTTTGCTCCGGGTTCCGCGCTCCACTTATTAAATACTGTTTGTATTTCCCTAAATGTGCTCTCGATATTATTTACATCTAAAGTTTCCTTAAACCCTGTATTTTCTCCTTTAGTCATCAATTTGAATTGATTTCTAATGTCCTTGAATGAATTATTGATTGGTGTTGCCGAAAGTAAAAGTATCTTTATATCTCCTTTTGATTGTTGTAATATCTCTTCAATTAAGTATTTGTAACGACTGGACTTGTCATTTCTTAAATTATGGCTTTCGTCTATTACAAGTAACTTGGATTTATCATTTAATAAGTATTGCAAGAAGTTATCATTAAAACCACCTACTCTTAAATCAGTATGGAATTTTACATCAAAATCTAATTTATCCTCTTCAAAAATAGAATTGTTTTTTTTTATGTATTGCTTCCAGTTTTGTTCTAATTTTTTTGGACAAAGCAACAATACATCTGCTTTGTGCTGAAATGATTTCATAACAGCCAAAGCACTCCAAGTTTTACCCAAACCGACGGCATCAGCAAGAATAGCTCCGTTGTATTTATTCAACATCCTAATTAAACTGTTTACACCGCCTTTTTGAAAATCATAGAGTTTATTGAAAACAACAGTATCTTCTAATTTTATTAATTGTTTTTCAACTTCTGGATTGTCCTGTTCTTTGTGAAATAATTCAAATAAGATTTTATAATAAATTTGCTCTGGAGTATAAACTTCAAAAAGTTTTGAAATTTCGTCTATTAGATATTGCTTAAAATCTTTTTGTGAAAGTTTACCATTTTCATCAATCAATGTTTTTTTAGAATGTGCTTGAGGTCTATTCCATAAATCATTAAACCATTCTATTAATTCTTTATACTGATTGTTATTACCTGTTTCTGCAATGTTTAATTCTACATTACTTGTTGTTTTTTGACCAATACCTGCTTCTGTTAGGTTGGAACTTCCAGAAATAAAATAATGGTTTCTATCATCATTTTTAGCACTTTTTAAATATAATTTTGCGTGACAAAAATTAGGCTCAAGCGTTTTAGCCACAACTTTATCTAATTGAAGGAAACTAACTGCTTCTTTAGCTAATCTATTTAACTGAAAAGAGGTGTCAATATCGATGCTTTCATTTAATAAATCGAGTGCTTTAATCTTTTTATCAAAATTTACAATATCACCCAAAACAAAACGATAGTTTTCAATTTTATCATTAGTACTTTTAGACAAATATGCCAATGCTCCAATTGTAAAATAACCAGTAACTACATCTAGTGTTCCCTCTTCATTATATTTTGTTATCCATTCGTGGACTTTAAGCTTTTGATTTTCGTTGTCTATAATCATAAAAGTAGAAAAGTTGTTTTTGTCAGTTTTTGACTAATGATCAAAAATAATATTTTAAAACTTAATTATATGCTTTTTATTTATTTTTAAAACAAAATCTTCACCTGTGCAGTTTCCAAGTTTATAATAGTTGGAATATGCACACATTTTAAATATTTGGTCTTTCGTTCTATGATTTTTTTGATGTTGGAGTGTAAATTATTAGCACCTAATTTTTTAAAATATAGTTTCTTTTGATTGTTGAATTTGTTTCGACTTCCGTTCTTTATAATATCTTCCCAAAAATGGGTGTTAAAAAATTTAATATCAATGTCTTTTGATAAATCGAATAGCAAAACATTATCCCATTCTTTGAGTATAGATGATATTAGAATGTCGTAATTATCGAAATAAGTTAAGTCTTGAAGTGTAAACAATCCAAGTCTATGAATGAATTTTGCTTGTCCTGTTTTTACTTCAAATCTAAAAGTATTGGAATTACAATAGTCTGGAAATTGCACACCTTTATCATATACTTTTACTTGTTTATATGCTTCTAATCCGGCTTGTTTACAATAAAAATATTTTGGATGTCTTGCAAATTGTCGCTTTTCGTGATAGATTATGTTAAGGATTAAATCAGGAACATTCGTAATTGGATTGATGTTTACAGCGTATTCTAAATTGACTAAAAAACATTTTTCTAAATCAAGTTTAAAAAGTTCTTTGATGTAAAAAATAGTTTCGATACAATCTTCAATATAAAAATCATCGGCATTGTGTAAATCATTATTAAAAAAATAATGAACACTTCCACTAATTTCTAATCGGTTTTGATGCTTTGTAAAAAACAAATTTTCAAATTTTCTAGTGATAGTTTCATATATCACATCATTGTATCTCTTTTCAGATTTGCTATGAAATTCCAATAAAGGATTGTCCCATACTTGTTGTATAAGTTCATCGTCAAGGATTTTACATTTTAGATAATCTAACGGCATTTAAAAAAAATTATAGTTGCTTTTTAAATGGTCGATAGTTGTTGTCAAGCATTGTATTAATATCCTCTATTTTATAGACAATTTTATTGTTCATTTGGCTGTAAGCAATCAATCCTTTCTCTCTCCAATTGGAAGCTGTACCAGGACTAATTTTAAACAGTCTTTGAAACTCGTCATTGTCAATAATTACTTTGTCGAATACTTTTTCTTGCTTTTTAGTAACCAATTTGGTTAGCTCTTCCAAACGATTTTCAATGTTGTTTAAGCTGTCTTGAAATGGGTGGCTCATCGTTATGCTTTTTTAGGATTGATACTAATTAAAGCTTGTTCAATTTCGGAACGCTTATACCTGATGAGGTTTCCAAGTCTATACGGATTGAGGATTTTCTTTTTGTTCCAATCGGAAAGTGTAACCAAAGATACTTTTAGTATCGTGGCTGTTTCTTGTCGAGTGAGATACTCTGGCGGTGTAATGGGTTGGAAATTTTGAGCTAAAGATTTAATCTCTGCTCTAACATCAATCAAGATGCTTTCTTTGAATTCTTCGGGAGAAATTCCGAATACTTGTGTCATTTTACTTTGTTCCATCTTGATATATTTTATCGTTGTTGATGGTACAAAGTAAGGTTGGTTATGTTTTAGCAAACGTTCCTCAACGTTCCGGAACGGCTTAACTTACTTCAATTATGTTAGGTATATGGGATTTTGCTTTATCAAAAGAATTTTTATTTTCTTGATGTTTATCGTCTTCAGGGTTGAGGTATTTTCTTAACGTATCTTGATCTACTTCAACATCAAAATTTTGTTTAATTAGTTTAGCATAAGCAGTAAAATTGATTTCTCCGTTTTTATTTTTTGGAGCATCAATAAAACCATTTATTGCTAATGTTCCCAAAAAATAGCCAATATGAGTTTTTTTGCCACTCCATTTTATTCTTGGATTAACTTGTTTTTCTTCTTTTAAATCATTCACTATTTGTTGAATTTTCATTAATTGAATAATAAAATTATGACCAATATTAAATAATGAAAGAGGTAAAAAACTTAATGCTTTTGAACGTTCATATAATGTACCGATATAGTACAAACTTTCAACTTTTTTGAAATCTGAATTTAAAATTAAATTTAATACTTGGTCATCAATTTCAAATTCATCATTCTTTGTTTTTGATAAATAATAGGTTTCTAAATCTTGTGTTGCTGGGTTATCATCTATTACCGAATAATATCTTGATTGCTTACTATCGACATAAAAATCTGCTTTGATAATTTTTAATCGCAATTTTATAGCTTCAATATTAAATATTAAAAAAGCATCAAAATTCTCTGGGTCTTGTGAAGATAGGTTAATATAAATTTCAGATAAGGCGTCTTGATATTGACTTTTTATTTTATTTATTATTTCTCTACGTTTCAAATGAATTCCGTTGCTTCTTAATTCGTAGTAATAATTATTTTGATAGTTTACTGGTAAATGATATTTAGAAAAGTCGATCCCTTCTGTTTGAGTATCAATAATTAAATCGAAATAGTAGTTTTCGCCCAATAGTTTAATAAATGAATTTACGTTTTTCATAGATAAAAAATATGCCTTAAATATATTAAACTTTACCTTACTTTACTATTTTCATTTTTTTCTCTTCAAAATCCTGTTCCTCGTTTTGTTTATTCCAGTATTCTTTGAGTTTATCTGCTTTTTCTGTATTGGTAATTTTTATGTATTTCAAGAATTGGGTTTCTGTTTGATGGCCAGTGATTGCCATAATAGTAAGATTATCTAATTTGCCATATAAATTAGTTGCAAAGGAGCGACGACAAATATGTGATGTAACCAATTCCCATTTATGATACATTCCTTCTTCTTTTCTTTTCGTTTTCTTATTGATTTTAGATCCTTGAACTTTTTCTTTAAATCCTGCAACTTCACATAAATCTTTTACGTGTTCGTTAAACTTTTGGTCAGAAATTGTTCTAGGAAAACCATTCCTTTTTTCTAAAATTGATTTGACTTGAGTGTGCAGAGGAATAGTAACTGTTTGACCTGTTTTTTGTGTTTCTATCTCAATGTAGCCATTTTTAATATTGGCATCTTTCAATCTTAAAAAATCTGATATTCTTAATCCAGTTCGCAAACCAATTATAAACAAATCTCTTGTGTTTTCTAGTCGTTCCACTCCTTCAAAATCGTGATTGAAAATTTTGTTGATTTCATTGTCATTTAAATAAATACTATCTGCTGTGATTTTAGGTACAAAAAAGTTTGGATGCTCAATATGTATATGAACCGGCAATCCTTTTAATTTTGCGTCTCTGGCAATGGTTTTTAGTGTGCCAATGTAGTTTCCAATGGTACCTAAATTTATATTTTGTTCTTGCGAAAGGAAATTGACAAATTTGTCATAGAAAGTCAAATCTAAATCAGTAAATTTTAGCTTTGTTTTAAAGCGTTCTTCGTACTCTTCTAGCTTATGTTGTGTTGTTGTATATTTTGTAATAGTTCCTTTGGCAATGACCTTGTTTTTGCCTTTGATTATCCTTGTTGGTGCATTTTTAATAAAGGTTTCAATGAAAGGTATAAAAAATACCTGGTCTACAGCTGTTTCGTCAATAGGTCTATTGAAGAAATTGGCAATCTTTTTTCTTAACCAGTACTTGTCTATGAATTCGCCTTTACTATTATCAAAATTGAATTCATCAAATATGAATTTTTCAAGTTCTGAAAGTTTTTGATTAACTTCGTCTTTTGTAGTGTCAGCAGCAGTAAGTTTGACTTTTTGTTTAGCTGCACTCCATTTTTTAGGTTCAACCTTTAGATCTGTTGTAGCTGTTAAATCGCATTTTCTGCCATTTTTGAAACGCAAAAGTATATTTGTTGCGTTTTTTTCTCCTTTAATGAGGTAGTTAATAGTTGCCATTGGTACGGAATTATTAGGTTTTTCAACACTTTAAAGATACAAAATAATCCCCACATAATCCCCACATTGACTATATTTATATATAATTTACTTAATTTTACTTAACTATTACATATTAAAAAACCCTTATTTTACAAGGGTTAACGACTGTTTTAGTAAGATTTGATAAGTATAGAAAAAGTAGGTGCTTGTTCCTCTTTCTCCGCCAGTAGAAAAACAAAAAAGGCTAAAACGCTGTAAAACTTATGTTTTACAGCGTTTTTTTATTGGTGACTATACCAACAAAGTTCATTAAATGGTATTCTTTCAGTGACCTATTTAGTGACCTATTTGCATAAACTCAAATAGGTCACTAGAAATCGCTGAAACACTTGTATAATAAGGTGTTCACGTTTTGAACATCTTGTAGGAAGTGTTTAAGATGTATAATTTTATCAAACTTAAAGTCGCCACATTATGAACAAAACATTCAACCTGCTTTTCTTTGTAAAGAAAAGCAAAATCAAAGCCAACGGTACCGCTCCAATTTATTTGAGAATTACTATCGATGGAAAGCCAAAAGAAATTGCTTCCAAAAGATACATTCAACCTGATAAGTGGGACAACAAACTCCAAAAGGTTTCCGGCTCTTCAGATGAGGTAAAATCTTTAAACCTTTACTTGAAAACATTAGAGCAACAAGTTTACGATGCACATCATTCCATAATGAAAGACAAAATTACTGCCACTGCATCTAGTTTAAAGTCTAAATTACAAGGAACGGAACAAAGAGCTAGAATGTTGGTTCCCATTTTTCAAGAGCATAATGATAAAGTTGAAACTTTAGTTGGCCAAGAATTTGCACCAGGAACATTAGAGCGGTATAAAACATCTTTGAAACACACAATCGAATTTATACAATGGAAATATTCCGCTTCGGATATTGATATAAAGGATATTGACCACGCATTTATAACAGAATATGAATTCTTTTTGCGAAGTGTTCGAAAATGTGCCAACAACACAGCAGTCAAATACATTAAGAATTTTAAGAAGATTGTTAAACTTTGTATTTCTAATGGCTGGTTAGACAAAGATCCTTTCGTAAATTACAAAGTAAAAATCCGTGAAGTCGAAAGAGAATTTTTATCACAAGAAGAAATACAAACCATCTATGAGAAAGTATTTGTAACCGAACGACTAAATCAAGTCAAAGACATTTTCGTGTTTGCTTGCTTTACTGGCTTGGCATACATTGATGTAAAACAATTGACACTTTTAAATATCAGTACTGGTATCGATGGTAGCAAATGGATATTTACACATCGTCAAAAAACGGAAACCGCTTCACGAATTCCCTTACTCCCTATTCCGCAGGAATTAATCCAAAAATATGCAGCACATCCACAATGTATAAACGAAAACAAATTACTTCCAGTTTTGAGCAATCAAAAAATGAATAGCTATTTAAAGGAAATAGCGGATGTGTGCGGTATTCAAAAAGATTTAACCTTCCACATTGCCAGACATACTTTTGCGACGACTGTTACACTTACAAATGGTGTTCCAATTGAATCCGTAAGCAAAATGCTGGGGCATACTAATATTAAAACCACACAGCATTATGCAAAGATTTTGGATAAGAAAGTAAGTGAGGATATGCAGGTTTTGAGGGATAAGTTTAAAATACATAGTCAATTAAATGTAGCTAAATAAAAAAGTTTTGCAAGTTCACAATTCAAACAACTACCTTTACAAAGTAAACTTAACTTCTAATGCCTAAAAAGTCAAACCATATTCCAATAAACACGATGGTAGATATGTTTGGTGCAGGTATTGCCATCGGGAGAGCATCTATTACAGAGTTGCAAACTTTTGAAGTAGCGGAGCAATCACATCGAGACGACTATCATTTATTCTTTGTATTGGAAAAAGGAAATCTTTCTTTTGAAATTGACTTTCAAAAGTACAATGCAAAATCATTTTCTGTTATTTATATTCATCCCAATCAGGTGCATCGTTTGGGACCTTTTGAAAATGTAACCGCCAGTTTTTGGGCAATCAATAATGAAAACCTGAATCCTGAATATTTGAAATTATTGGAAGACATTACACCTGCAAAACCATTGACTTTAAATGAAGAAACGTTTTCCATTATTTCCGAAGCAGTAACTTTATGTATAAAATTATCAGAACGAAAAAATGAAAAATTACATCAGTCTTTGCTAAAAGATAGCTGTAATACGTTAGTTGCATTAGTTGCTTCACAGTATTTAGAACTATCAAAATCAATGGACGCACTTTCACGATTTGAAATTATCAGCAAAGCCTTCAAAACATTATTAGAAAGTAATTTTATATCTTCCAAAAAACCGACAGAGTACGCTCAAACCTTAAATGTATCTACTGCTTATTTAAACGAATGCGTCAAAAACACGACTGGACATTCTGTTTCTTATCACATTCAACAACGTATTATTTTAGAAGCAAAACGATTGCTTTACCATTCTGGTAAATCGGTAAAGGAAATTGCAACCGAATTGGGCTATGATGAATACAATTATTTCTCACGGTTGTTTACCAAAGTTACAGGAATGTCCGCATTAACCTTTCGGAACAAAAACCACGATTAGTCTATAACTTACCTTTTTATTGCTATTGTTTACACTTGTTTGTTGTCGCAACTTTGCACCAACAAATAAATCGTATAAAAATGGAAACAATAAAAGAAAATAAAGAAATAAACATCCTGATTTCGGGTGCAAGTGTTGCGGGGCTAACCACAGCGTATTGGCTTGTAAAATATGGTTTTAAAGTTACTATTGTAGAACGTGCCTCACATATCCGTGCAGGAGGGCAAGCTCTTGATGTGCGAGGTCCTGCATTGGAAGTAGCTAAACGAATGGGGATTTTAGATACCATTCGCAACAACAGTACAAAACTGAAAGGAATGTCGGTAGTTGATGCTTTATCAGCAAAAGAGACTTTTAGCAGTACCGAAGGCACCATAACCGCTGGCAGATTTGATAGTCCTGACGTTGAGATACTGCGTGACGATCTTTGCCGTGTTCTTTTTGAGACGGTTGGTAATCAAGTAACGTATATTTTTAATGATTCTATCCTATCAATTGACCAAGATCAAACAGGCGTTGATGTTACATTTACCAATGCAGCTCCTCAACGTTTTGACCTTGTTATTGGTGCAGACGGATTACGCTCAAATGTGCGAAAAATGGTCTTCAGTCCAGACGAGCAGTTCATCCGTTATCTTGGCTACTATGTTGCGATATTTACGATTCCAAATTTTCTTAATCTTGACTATTGGGAAGTGTTTTTTGAAAATGAAGGCATTCCTCTTGCAACCTATATAGTTAAAGAAAAAAATAGCGAAGCAAGGACGTATCTGGGATTCGGCAGTGAAAAACCAATAGATTATGACCATCGAGATATTGCATCGCAGAAGCAACTGATAAATGAAAGGGTTGAAAATATTGGATTGGAGATTCCGAAAATAAAGGAATATATGCAAGACTCATCTAACTTCTACTTCGATTCTATCAATCAAATTATTATGGATAGTTGGTCAAAAGGGCGGGTAGTGTTAGTTGGAGATGCTGGCTACAGTGCGTCTTTGTCAACTGGCCAGGGAACAACCGTTGCAATGGTTGGTGCTTATGTTTTGGCAGGAGAATTGGCTACTCATAAATACGATTTGCAAAAAGCATTCAGTAATTATGAAAGTGAATTGCGTGAATACGTTAACAACAATCAAAAACTTGCCTATGATCCGAGTACTGATTTACAACTAACATTTGCTCAATCATCGGAAGAAGAAAGTATTACTACCCCAGAAAATATGCCTGATTTTGGGCAAGCAACAATACCCTTTACATTCAAAAACTATTAGTAATTGATAATTCAGAAATAATGATTTCGAGCATACCAAAATGGGTTAGCAATTTATTCGGAAACACAATGCTACCCAATGTAAAAGTTTTAGAAACGCATTACATCAGTCCATACATCAAAAAAATACGCTTTCAAGGAGATATATCAAAATGGAGTTTTCAAATCGGCTATTCAAGTGTTATTCGTGTAAGTGATACAGAATATAGAAATTATACAGTTGCCTATCACGACATCGAAAAGGGATTTTTTGATATTATACTTCATATTCACGGAAAAGGAGTTGGAAGTACATTCCTGAATAACTTAAATATAGGCGATGAAATATTTATCAGTCCGCCAAGAGGCAAAAACTTTTACGATCCAAGCGTAAAAAAGCAGATTGTATTTGGAGATGAAACTTCGTTAGGGCTTGCCTGTTCGCTTCTTCCTGTTTTGAAACAAAACCAACATCAGTTCCAATTCTACTTTGAATTAGACGAAGAAAATAAAAATGTTCCTGAATTGTTGGGCTTGGAAAACTATACAGTTTTCAATAAAAACGGCTTATTTAGAAATGAAAAAAGGATAATCGATTTGCCTATTATTCAAACATCTGAATGGCAGACAGCAAATTTTACTATAACAGGAAACGTAAAATCTGTTCAAACTTTCAGAAAAGTTTTAAAAAACAAAACAAAAGGAAAATTCTATTCACAAGGCTATTGGCTTGAAGGGAAAAAAGGATTATAACAATTGAAAAAAATGTGGAAATGATTTATGTATTTAAAACTTCAGTAAAAATGGAAAACGACATTAACCAATTAAAGCCGTATTTAAACGAATTACTGAAAGAAGCAAAATGGAATTTTGACCTTGATGATTGCGACAAAATTTTACGAATAGACAGTGAAACAGAAATTACCAAATCGGTAATTAGACTCTTGCAAGATAAAGGTTTTGAATGCGAAGAATTACTCGATTAACATTACATAAAAGATGTATGAAATCAATTTTTATAGATTCAGATATTGACAATCATAAAAGCATCAATCAATCTAAATAGCTCAAATAAAAAATCATTTCTCAAAATGATACCAGCACTTCTAACCCTATTTATGAAACAAAAGTACATTCTGGAAACCTACGACCAGATACTAAAAGAAATCAAAAACCCGAAAATTGTTTTTGATAATGATTTTGTGGCTTTTCTAGAAAATTGTTCGGCAGAAAGTTATTTGATTTATAAAGTTGATTTTGTAAAACAAAACGGAGAAACAAAATATACTATAAAAAAACCTATCCATAATTTGCACCCAAAGGCGACAGAAATAAACGGTAAACAATGTGAACCAACATCAGAATTTGAAGAATATATTTCCGAGGTATTTGAAAAATTAGAAATAAATCATCTCGATGCTAACTTGCGTTGGTGCTCAAAAAATGATAGTAATACTTTATATATTCTACAAGAAATCGAAATTAGTAATTTATCAAATGAATTGCGGTTTTTCCTGTATTGTTATCATTCTTTAAAAAATGAAAACGATAAAATCAAAAAAATAAACAAGGCGACGATTTTTAATTTAAAATCCAAAGAGCGAGTTGAGCAGTACATTCATAAAAAACAATACGCACTCGAAAATTTAGCAAACAAATTAATCAAAGACATTAACCCAATAAATTCATCGGATATTTATCGATTTTCGTCCAATTATGATAAAATAGATTGCTTGAAAATAACCTATATTTATTTAGAAAAACTACTGCGTTTTGTAGAAAAAGAATTCAAAAACTACCTAAATGTAAATATTCAAATTCCGTATCGATCCATATTGGTCAAAGAATTTGAAATCACGGATAAGCTCAAAGAACTCAAATCACGCTTATTAGGAAGCAACATCAACGATCAATTACTAAAATTGGCTTATGAACCATTGCTAAAAATTGCCACAATCAACATTCAAGAAAAATTAACCTACTATGATTTTAATTATTGCTCCGATTTTATTTTGATATTGCATCATCAAATTGATTTTGAGAATATTACTGAAGAAGCAATAAAAGACTGCTTATTTGATTTGAATTTCAATTCGTTACAGTTTTCGATTGCCTTGTTATGGATATTTCAAAGGAATTAAAAGAAGTAGAAAACAATATCCAAAAAATTGATATTCTGTACCGAGAATTAAAAAATTACAATCAGAAACAAACCCGAAATTTTACGCGATACAATCAAAAAGTACCGTCTATAAAAGAACAAATTATCAATTGGATTGAAGAAGAAATCGAATATTTGACCAAGAAAATCAAACTCGAAGCCAATCAATTTACAAATGTTGCAAGCAATGAAGAAAAAATCAAATTTCTAACAGGATTGTCGGTCGCACAATTGTGCTATTTTTTTGGATTGCTTATCGAAACAGGAATAATAGACCACAAAAACCACGCAGACATATTTCGTTTCATTTCAGAGAATTTCAAAACGGCTAACACTGATAAAATTTCAACGGATAGCATAAAATCAAAATACTACAATATTGAAACGAGTACAAAAAATGCAATTCGTGAAAAAACAATTACATTATTAAGTCTTACGAAGCGTTAAAACTTCTGCCATCATTCTCCAGCCAAAACCAGTCATTCCAAGTAATATTTCATCTTCAATTTGAAGCAATGAGATAAGATTTGGAATTTTATGCAATTCCATAAATCGTTGCAATTCGAGACTAATTGTAATTAAATTTTTCATAATACTTGTTTTTAGATTTTACGAAAAGTCCCATTTTGAGATTGGTACAAACAACAACGTGGGACATCGATTATCAGCATCAGAGGTACGACCAAGCACCCACAGCCACGATAAACCGAGCCCACGCATTGCGTAGGCGAACAGTTTATTCATAGGCTGATTATAAGAAGTTTGGTCGTTTTCTGATGCCCTAAATAACTTTCGCTAATATATTTTATAGAGGTAAAACCTCTATTCTGTGTTCAGTGTACAAATTTAGTCATAAATGAACAAAACTCACAACAATACACCTTTAAATAAAAACTTTTTTCTGCTCAATGGTTGATTTTACTATACTTTGTTGGGGGTTGCGCAACCCCAGTAACTGGTTTGGTATTAGATTAATATTTCTCTTTGTCCAAAATATTTAAACCACAACATTATGGCAATCGAAGTTATTACCCGAGAAGATTTAAACGAATTTCGCACACTACTTTTAGCAGATTTAAACGCAATGTTTAATTCAAAACCGCAACAGCAAAAACAATGGCTCAAATCTACCGAAGTCAGAAAATTACTTAACATTTCTTCTGGCACTTTGCAAAATCTCCGCATCAACGGAACCCTAACCTACACCAAAGTTGGAGGAATTATTTTCTATGCCTATGCAGATTTGCAAAAAGTGTTAGAAAAAAATAAAGTAGATGCAACACCCAATTTATTTAATCCTAAATGGTTGGTACGATGAATTACATCAAACACCTTACAGGTTTTTTCGACAGAATCGTCCAGGATCGAAACCTAAATCCAACACATATTAGCCTTTACATTGCCCTTTTTCAATTTTGGAATGTAAATCGTTTTCAAAATCCAATAAGCATTACTCGTGATGAGGTAATGCGAATTAGTAAAATTTGTTCCAAAGCAACGTATCACAAATGTATGCGAGAACTAAACGAAAAAGGGTATATCAAATACGAGCCATCATTCAATCCATTTAAGGGTAGTATGGTCATACTTTTTAATTTTTCAGAAGACCTAAAACCAGTTCAAAAAAGAGTAAGCAACACCGAAAAAAATTTGCCAAATACTAAACAGGTCGTGAACAAGCAACGAACTAGTGATGAAACAAGCACTGAACAAGCACTAGTACCTTCTATAAACTATATAAACAAAACAAACATTTCAAACGATATAAACTTGGGTGAGCAAACGCAAAATTTTGAAATTGAAGATGAAGTTTTAAAAAATGTTGTTGAAGAAAAAAAAGAAAAAAGCTCCGCCAAAAAAGAAAAAGAGTTTGTCACTTCGAGCGTGTCATCCAGAGTGCAGTCGAAGGACGAGAAGCCAGTTTTCGATGAGGTTAAAATATTCTTCCAAGAAAATAATTTCCCAGAACTCGAAGCCAATAAATTTTTCAATTACTTCTCCAGCAACGGTTGGTTAGTTGGTGGCAAAACCCCGATGGTCAATTGGCAAGCCGCAGCCAAAAACTGGATGCTAAACGCAAACAAATTCAACTCCAACGAACCCAAATCCGACAGAGCAAAATACCTCAACATCACTACCGACAAAGATTATTCAGAACCGCTTTAAGCTAAACTTGTTTCAGCTTCTTTGCAAACCTTGCGACCCGAGCCAAAGGTCGAATTAACGAAGTAAAAACTTTGTACTCTTTGCGGTTAAACCCTAAACTATGGAAACAGAAATAAAATCCCACTACAACTACGAAGAAGTAATCCTTTGGCTTGAGAAAAAAGGAGTTGATTTATACGGAAATCATTTCAAAATCCTTGAAACCGATCATCCCATAATTTACAAACTCATCGCCTATTTCTTAAAAGACGAGGCAACTTGTTTTCAATTCAACATTGACCTCAACAAAGGAATTTTGCTTTCTGGCCCAGTCGGTTGTGGAAAAACATCGCTGATGAATTTAATGAAACACTTGGCACCAACCGAGCATAAATTTTTCGTAAAACCCTGTCGAGATATAAGTTTTGAATTTATCCAAGATGGTTACCTAATCATACACAAATACAGTAAAGGAAAACTATATGAATCAGAACCCAAAACAATATGCTTTGACGATCTCGGAACAGAAAACAACTTAAAATACTTCGGAAATGAATGTAACATAATGGCAGAAATTCTATTAAGTCGTTATGATATTTTTACTTCTAAAAAAATCCAAACGCATATCACTACTAATCTTTCGGCTTCTGAAATTGAGAATATTTATGGAAATCGGGTCAGAAGTAGATTGAGGGAAATGATTAATTTGATTGGTTTTGAAAGAAATATTATGGATAAAAGAGTTTGATAAATAGGTTAATAAGTCAAAAGTAGATAAACAATATTAATCAGAATTATTTGCTATTTTAGTAAACTTATACAATTAATCGTAACTCCTTTAAAAAACAATGACAGACAGAACAGCAACTGATACAATTAAAGGATATTTTTATCAATTTGATTTAGCTATACTTAAATTATTGCAATTAGATGATGACTCACACGAAATTACAGTTGAAGGCATTGAGGATGTTGATGTAAAAAATGCAACTGAAGAAATAGCAATACAATGTAAATATCACGCTAAAACTGAATATAATCATTCAGCTATTGCCAAACCAATACGGCTTATGCTTAATCATTTTAAGCAAGTTTTAATTGGAAAAAAGAAGAGAATAAAATATTTATACTTCGGTCATTTTAAATCAGGGCACGAAAGATTTCCATCTTCAATAACATTAGATTTTCTAAAGTCCAGTTTACTGACTTATAAAAAAGATAGGATTGAATACAAACACTATGAAGACTTAAAAGTAAGTGATACAGAATTAATGTCGTTTTTAGAAACTTTAGAAATTGAAATTAATGCAAAATCGTATGAAGAACAACTAAAAGAAATTTTTACTTCTTTAAAAAATCAAAATAATTTCAATTGCGACGATTTTGAAGCTGAAAATTTCTACTATAACAACGCATTAAAAATTATTAGCAATCTTGCCAAAGAGAATGATTTAGCCAATCGAAGAATAACAAAAAAAGACTTTTTAACACAAATAAATTCTAAACAAGTACTTTTTCATAAATGGTTTGTTCAATTTAAAGGTAAAAAGAAATTATTATCGGATGTTAGGGCTAAATATTTCTGTGATTACAATAATTCTCCATTTGAAAGATTCTTTCTAATAGAAGTGAATTCAAGCAATTATTTGCGAAGTGATTTAAAATCTATAATTCATTTAATTAGTAAAAAATATTCACAACTTTCAAGATTAAATCCAGATTCTTTTTGTCCATATATCCACATATTTGGATTATCAAATTCAGAATTAATTGAATTAAAAACAGAACTTATCAGCGAGAATTTTAAATTTAAAGATGGTTTTGATTTTAACGGTTCAAGTTTCAATCCAAAATCAATAGCAGAAAAAGCTACTCATTATAATGGAATTAAAATTAAAATAGTGAGTGATTTAAAAGATATTGAACCAGTTTTTAATCAAATTTCAAAAACTAAAGAAGTATATCATTTCTATTTCGAAACTCCTTTTTTTTCGACATCAAATGCAAGTATAAAACATATACAAATTCAAATACAAGAAATTAACGACATCAAAAATATAATCTAATGGTAGAAGACAAATTAAATGCTGAAGTAATTGCAGTATTCCCAAACAAAGTAAAAATCAAGGTTGACAAACTTGAAGATTTCAGGATAGCCAACGAATCTTTGAGAGTTGGTTCTTATCTCAAAATTTATGGAAATGACAATGCTATATTAATGGCAATTATTGAAAATTTCTCAATTGATGTTTCAGAGAAAAATAATGAAGCTGTTAGAACACATATTATCGAAGCAAGTCCATTAGGAATAATAAAAAATGGTAAATTTACAAGAGGTGGTGACGATTTAACCATTCCTCCCAAAAAAGTCGAACCAGCAACAGAAGAGGAAATCAAGAAAATCTATATCGAATCTGTAGAGGATAAAGAACAATTTACTTTTTGCTCATTATCTTCAAATGCAAACATTAGAATTCCAGTAAATGGCAATAAATTTTTCAATAAGCATATTGCAATAGTTGGTTCAACAGGTTCTGGTAAATCTCATACATTATCTACTATCATACAAACGGCTGTAAATTCTAAAAGTGGAGATTTTAGTTTAAATAATTCGCACGTAATAATTTTTGACATTCATTCCGAATATAAATCAGCTTTTCCTAATGCTAATTTTATTGATATTAAAAACCTGACTTTGCCATATTGGATGCTGAATAGTGAAGAACTAGAAGAGTTTTTTATAGATACAGAAGCAAATGATCACAACCAGAGATATATTTTTAAAGAATCTGTTGTAGCGGAAAGAAAATCAAATTTTGTAGGTCCAGAAGATGAAAAAAGTAAAATTCATTTTGACTCTCCATTATTTTTTGACATAAATAACATTCTAAAATATGCAATTGATAAAAACACGGAATTAATTGGAACCGGTGAAGAATACGTTTCTGGAGCAAAAAAAGGGCAAGAAAAAACTACACAAGGAAGTTTGTATGGTAAATTAACCAATTTTGTTAATAGACTTGAAAATAAAATAAATGATAAAAGATTAGATTTTTTAATAGGTGAAAAATCAAAAAAGATTACTTTTCAAGAAACTATAAAACAACTTATTGGATTTAATGAAACTTCTAAATCGAATGTTACAGTAATTGATTTAAGTGGAGTGCCTTTTGAAGTATTAAGTATTACAGTTTCTTTAATTTCAAGAATTGTATTTGAATATGGTTATATCTACAAAAGATTGAGAAACGATATTAATCCAAATGAAAAAATCAATAATGACATTCCAATACTTTTAGTTTATGAGGAAGCACACAAATATGTTCCCAATAGCGATTTAGTAAAATATAGATCTTCAAAAAAATCAATTGAAAGAATTGCGAAAGAGGGCAGAAAATATGGAGTTACTTTGTTATTGGCAAGTCAAAGACCTTCAGAAATATCAGAAACTATATTTTCACAATGTAATAATTTCATTGCGATGAGATTAACTAATCCTATTGACCAAGGCTATGTAAAAAAATTACTTCCCGATAGTTTAGGTTCATTAATTGAAAAAATGCCATCACTAAAACAAGGCGAAGCTTTATTAATTGGAGAATCGGTTATTTTACCATCAATTGTTCAAATAGACAGATGCACGAATGAACCTTCTTCAAATGATATTCCGTATTGGGAATTATGGAAAGAAGAATGGAAAGATATGGATATTGACAAAATTAAAGAGGAATGGTATAAATGATAAAAGAATAGTAATACTTTCTTAAAAACCACATTATTTATACAAAAATTAGCATTACTTTTGATTACCTTTAACCGCAAGATAAACCCCAATTTTTAGGGTTTATCCTTAAACGATTAGTAATGGCAAAAAGCACCTATATTTCTGAAAACACAACACAAAATCAAATAGATTTTATGTTAATGCTTGATGATAATGAGTTAGACATCTTTACTTTAGAGGAGATTAAATTAATTGCATCAAACGAATTTGAGAACATTAACGAGATAGTAGAAAATCTAGTACATAAAAAACTACTATCTCGGATAGAACGTGGTAAATATTGCAGATACAATTTCAGAGATGAAAACGTAATTGGTTGTAAGTTGTCCGAGGATTGTGCTATTGCCTATTGGTCCGCATTAAACAAACACGGACTTACAGAACAATTTCCAAATTCTATTTTTATTCAAACTACAAAAAGAAAATCAGACAAGAGTGTTTTTGGAGTTTCTTATAAATTTATTCAAATTTCAAAATCAAAAATTACTGGAATAGAAAGATTAGGATATGGAAACCACAGCTACCAAATGACTGATATTGAAAAAACAATCATTGATTGTTTTGATTTGCCACAATATTCCGGTGGTTATGCCGAATTAATTCGGGCATTCAATCAAGCAAATCTCAACAGCGAAAAAATGATAGTGTATTGCAAAGCCATTAAAAACATTGCTATTACAAAACGAATGGGATATTTAGCAGAATTACTAAATAAAAAAGGAATGAAGTCATTTATAAACTTTGCATTAAAAGAAGTCAACGAAAAATACAATCTCTTTGACCCATTTGGAATAGAAGAAGGCGAATTTGTAAACAAATGGCGATTGAGATTAAACATAAGCAGCGAAGAAATTTTAGACATCTGTAACAAACAATATTAATGATTTTACAAAAAGAAATAGCGAACATTTCCGAACAACTAGGCGTGTCAAAATCAGTAATTGATAAAGATTGGATGTTGGGTCACTTTATAGCAGCAATATTCAACGAACCAGAACTAAAAGAAACATTAATTTTCAAAGGAGGAACTTGTTTGAAAAAGTGTTGGTTTGAGGAATATAGATTTTCGGAAGATTTGGATTTTACATCAAAGTCACAAGAATTCGAGCTTACACAAAGTCATCTAAAATTTATCACAAAACATATTGAAGACAATACTGGAGTAAAAACACATATCGTTTCATTAAGACCATTACGATTTCAAGATAAATTAACGGGCTATGAAGCTATAATTAAATTTTGGGGTGCCGACCATCCAAGAAATGTAATGCCACCAACACCTGACCGCTGGCAAACAAAAATTAAAATAGAAATAATTCTCTATGAAGAAATGATTTTTGAAGTTACAGAACGAGCAGTTAGCCACCCCTATTCTGATAAACTAGCATTAAAAAACACAATACCTTGTTATAAAATTGAAGAAGTTTTATCCGAAAAAATCAGGGCATTAATTCAACGCTCTTATACGGCACCACGTGATTACTATGATATTTGGTACTTATCAAATAATTTTGCTGATTTAAACTGGACAATAATCGTTGAAGCTTTTTACAAAAAAATGAAATTCAAAAATATTGAATTCACCGGAATAGACCAGTTAATTAATCCAAAAAGTGATAAAGCTTTAAAAGGTGCTTGGAAGAACAGTCTAGAACATCAAATTAAAAAAGAGAAACTACCAGAATATGTAATAGTTAGAGAAAACCTTTTATTATTATTTCAGAGTATTTTTAAATGATTTGTAATTGGAAGACTTATAAAAAAAACAAAAAAACAATTTACTTTCCTTAATAATAATTTATGGACGATCTTAAATCAAAATTTATAAATGAAGATAATTTTTATTCTGCTTTTAAAAAATTAGATCACTATTTGAGACAATCAAATGAATGGTATAATCCAATAGAATTAAGTGAATATGAAGCCAATTTAGCCACAAATATAAGTAGATTGAAGAGATCTATTGAAGATGGAACATATAATCCACATCCTATTGAACCGCTTCCATTTCCTAAAAAAAATAATAAGAAAAATGAAGAAAGATTAAGACAATATTTTCGGATTAATATTGAAGACCAATTAGTTTGGATAGCAATAGTAAATGTAATTGCTAGATTTGTTGAACCAAAAATGCCGTTTTGGAGCTATGGAAATAGATTGTTTGTGCCTATTTGGTATGAAGAAGAAAATAATAAACCGAAATTAAAAAAAGGGGGATATATAAATGCTTCAGAAAATTTATATCGAAAATGGAATCAAAGTTGGCCATTTTATAGACGACATATTGCAATGACAATTAAAACAATGGGCTTTAATTCGAGGTTCAAAATTGAAAATTTAGATAATGAAATTGAGAAAAATATTTTTTTAGATGAAAAAGAAAATAATTGGAACGAATACAAATATTTAGATAATGATTTTTGGAAGAAAGGCAATAATAAAAAATTATTTTGGAGTGGTTTAGACTACAAAAAATTCTTTCCTTCAATTAACCCTGAAATTGTAATTCAAAATATTAAAAAAAATATTATCAGAGATAATGGCGAACCAAGAGACGATACAGAATTATTATTCAGCACAATTGAAAAAATGTTGCGATTTCCAATCGATAGAAGAGGTTGGGAAAATGAAAATGATTTATTAGATAAAAAAAACTTTGGAATAAGTGATTTAAATGAATACTACGGTTTACCAACTGGATTATTAGTTTCTGGATTTCTTTCTAATATTGCACTTATTGATGTTGATGAAAAAGTAACAAAATATATAATTGAAAATCGAGATATTGCAGTTTTTAAGTTTGTTGATGACCAAGTTATTTTAAGTAAGTCAAAAAAAGAGTTACTTAAATTTATGAATTATTATAGCTTAATATTATCTGAATCAAATACAGGAGTTGAATTTCAGAAAGAAAAAATCTGTCCAGAAAATACATTTCAATTTAGTTCTGAAAATAAATTTTCTTATGATATTAAGAATGAAAATTATAAAGACCCTAGTTTAGATATAAATTTCCCAGAACCTTTAATGACCCATACTCTTCAAAAAATGTCAAATTTAAACGATGAGGATTATGAGTTGCTCGATTCGGATGAATTACAAAAAATTGAATCTGATTTAGAACATTTTTTATTAGCAGATTTTCCAGATGCCGAAATGAGAAGAGATACTCGAATGGCATTTGCTTCTTTTAAATTATGCCAATTAGCTAAACATATAAAACCCGATTTTAAAAAACTTGACAAATCTTATTTTCAGAATATTCTTGATGCTGAAGTTACTTTCAATAATTATTTGGATAAAACGAAATACAAAGATCCAAAAAAGAAGAAAATAGAATTAGACAGAATTATAGAAAATAATATTAAAGAAAGTTTAATCTCGGAAATTAAGAAAACCGATAAAAGATTTCAAAAAATTTTTAAGCTACTTTTAAAATCAGCTTGTGAAAATCCGGATAAACTAAAATTATGGAAACGTTGTATCGAGTTTTGCTATATAACTGGTTTTAATGGAATAAAAAACATTGTAAAATCAATTAAGGATACTGACTTACATTATGAAGGAAAAGGATACATACAAGTATATTGTGTTTTAATTTTAAATGAGAAAATAATACAAGCACAAAATCAAATTAATGTAAAGAATATATCATTTTGGAAAAATTATACTTCAAATCAATTTCTAGAAAATATTTCAAAAGTTGATATTCTGGAAATAAATACAGCAATCAACAAACCATTTGCATTTGAGACAAACATCAATCATAAATTTATAAAAAGCACGATAAAATTTAAAAATAAAGAAGCAGATATAAATTATAAATCTGTGCATAAGTTCTATGATACATTAGAAGACGACGAGAAATATTTGACGTTTGAATCTTTTTTATGGTATATATTATCTATTACTATTCAACCAGTGAAATTAAACTTATGGAATGATAATATTGAATATATAAATTTCAAAAACAAAATTTCTTGGAGCATTATTTCATTATTTCCTGCTAGTATTCCTGAATCAACAATAGATAAAATAAAAAATATAGAGGAAGAATTGAAAAGTATTGATGATGTAATTTATGAAAATTTTGAATTTAGGAATCGTGAAAATGGTGTTGTATATGAAATGTTTGAAAAGCGACCAGAAATAATTGAAAAGTATAGGGAATATTACCCTAAACTAGAGAAAATTTTAAAACAAAGTGAACTAGAATATTTGCCATTAAACAAATGGATTGAAATGGTAAAAAATAACACCAAAGCTGAAAAATGGATTGATGTTAGACTTTCTGAATGGACTATGTTAGAAATAATAAAACAAATTGCAGAAGCAATAAAGAAGAAAAAGGAAGAGATTACTATTTTTAATTTTAATAGTAGCATTCTTTATTTTCATCCAGTAAATTATTTATTGCCTATAAAATGGGTTAGTAATGATAAAATAACTTGGGATAAATGGAAAAAGTTTGTAAGAAAAGATGAAAACAAAATAATTCTAAATGAACCAGAATTTTTAATTGACGATTTTCGTTATCTGCCAATTCAAACAATATGGAAAACAAATGGTATAAACTGGTTATTTGGATTAGGTGATTTTAGCATAATTATAGGGTTATCGGTATTAATGACACAATTATTGTCAAAATCATTCGATTGGCCCTGTTCAGTAAATAAACAATCATTTATAGATCAATTATACTCAAAGGCTTTATTTACGATTGAAACAGAGCCTATTTCTTCAAAAACTAGAATGGTTTTAACTAAAATTTTCTCGAAAAAAGATGTTAATTTTTTTAGTGGTTCAGATACAATTGAAATTGATAAAACAACAAAAATTATAAGTTTAGATGGTTTTATAATCACTCTTGACGAATTGCAAAAAGACTTAATTAAAGACCATTTAATATTATTAGACAATGCTCCTCGTCAACTAACAATTATTGATATTGATGTTCTTAACGAAACAAAAAATATATTTTAATTATGATAGATTTTTTAAAAATAGGATTAATTCAGCCTGTAATAAATCCAGATATTTGCTGGAATGAAAGTGATTCATTCATAATTTCAGAAAAAGAAAGAACAACATTTATTCCATATAAATTAAACATTGATGCTTTGTCAGCTGAAAGAGTCTGGCAAGAAATTAGTGACGGACTTCGTTTATTAATAAAGAGCAACAATTGTCCTCAAATCATTCTAATTCCGGAATTGCATTTACCCATATCAAAAGTAAATGAGTTAAAAATTATAAGCAAAAAGCATAATGTAATGATTATTGCGGGAGTAGATTTTCAAAGAAATCCATCAGATACAAGTAAAATTAGAAATAGAGGTATTATAACAATACCTAATAATTGGGGAAAAGATAGTATTTCAACTAGAATAACATCATTGCATTATGGTAAAACATATTTTACATATATGGAAAGGAGTATGTTTAAAAATATTGAGGGTTCTGAATGCTATGAAGATCCCGAACAGAATATGTATATTTTTAAATCTGAAAAATTTGGAAACTTTGGAATTATGATTTGTTCTGATATTTTTGATATTGAAAGAATGTTACTTTATCAAACTAAAATCCACCATCTATTTATTATTTCATTAAACAAAGATTTGAACACCTATTTTTCTATGGCTGAAACTTTAGCCAGACTCTTATATTGCAATGTAGTAATATGTAACACGGGGCATTATGGTGGATCTGTTGTGATATCTCCTTATGAAGATAGTAATGAAAGAACAATCTATAAATATCAAGGACAAAAAATGTTTAACACTCATTTAATCAATATTCCTGTAAAAAGTTTAAATGAAGCTCAAAATTTCGATTTTTCAAATGATGATAAAAAGAAAAAAAACATACGTTATAAAGCATCACCGCCTGGCTATTTTGATAAGATTACAAAAAACAAGTAATGATAAACAAAAACTAAAAGCTCTATAAAAACATCAAAATTAATCCATATTGAGTAATCCCATAAACACAAACTTTAATTTCATTAAAATTCTAAATGAAGAGAAAACATATAAGCTTTTATTTCCCGAAAGAGAAATAGGACTTGCTATTGTTTTGATTTATGAGAAAATTAGTGATGGTGTTTTTGAAGATGAAAAATTTACCGAAAAAGATTTACACGAAGCTTTTGAATATGTATACAAAACAAAGGTACGCTATCCAAAAGAGGTTTACAGCAGCCATATTATGGACTTACAGGAATATTTTTTAGATTACAACCAGGAATCACAAAAGTATTTTTTCAAAGACTATGCTTCTAAATTTTGTAAACACGCTAAAGAAACTCTTATTGGAGCTTTTAATCCCACACGAATCCAAGAGATTTGTTCATTTCTTTCAAATTCTTTATTAGAATCAGAGGATTCAATAGATAAACTTAAATTTTGGCTGAAAGAAACTTTTAAGAAATTTGAACCTGATTTAAGAGAACAAATCGATTTTTTAGACAGACAAATTACCGAGTCGATAGAATTGCTTAAAAAAGGAACCGATTTTACCAATCAAAATTTCCTAGAGATACTGGTAGCAACAGATGTTAGTATGAACAATGCTCAAAAACACGTTGCAGAATTACGTTCGGCTTATTCTGAAACCAAAACAATAAGAGGTTTATTAGAACAAAAACAAAATCAAGATAGCGAAATTAATGAGTTGATTTCGGAAGTGTATTCATTTGTAAAATACATCAATGATCGATTAAATTCAATTGATAGAAAATTAGATCGAATACAACCCAAAATCAGACAACTATTTTCAATATTAAGCAAACCATTGTTAAGTTCAAAGATTGAAAAATTCATTCATTTTCTATTGTATAAAAGTACATTAGAATCTAACTATGGTAATAAATCAATAGTATTTCCAAGTAATATTATTTCACCACAAATTCATATTGCAACGCCACATTTCACAATAATTGATAAAGACCGAGAACTATTTCCTTCCAAACCAAAAGAAAGAAAAAAATATGCTCAAAACGAAAAAGTAATTGAGGAAAACATTAAGAAAGCTCAATATAAAATAAACGAAATAGACACTATTAGAAATTGGGAAAAATATATCTTATCGGAAATAGAACTAAAAGGAATTATCAAATTATCAGAAGTTTTTTTTAAAATTATTGAAGAAAATAAAAGCAGTCAAATCGCTGTGAGCGTAACTTTTAACATCATTAAATATGTTTACAGCAATAAAGAGAAATATAAATTAGAAATTGATAAAGAATTAGAAACGAATAGCGCATTTAAAAACATTACATTATGGAAAATGAAAATAATAAAATTAGTTTAAGTAGTTTCTTGTACAGTGATAATTCGGAGGATTTATTTGCTTCAATTGATTATTCATTAAAAGATGGGGTGCACTTTCAAAAAGAAGGAAAACAAATAAATCAATATAATTTTATTTCGCAAAATGAAGAAAGTCTTAAAATGTATTACAATACCTTTTTTAAAGTCGATTTAGTCAAAGGAGGTGAAGACAATGCTAGCTATTATTATTTAGATTTTATAAATAATGATCGAGGAAATATCTCTGACAAACACAGATATATGCTCAAAAGTGAATATGTAATTATTGGATTTGTAATCTATAAAATTATGTTTATTGACAGAGAATTTGATTTAGATTCTGTTCAAAAATTAAAAGAAAAAATACGTCTTGAATGTGAAGACTACAAGCAAGGTATTTATACTTTAATTGCTAAATCAAAGAATACAAATCCTAGTAATTACAATGATGAAATAATTGATAAAACAATTCAATCGGCTCTTGAAGAATTTAAAAAAATTGGTTGGATTACATTAGATAAAGATGAGTTTCATACATTACCGGCATTCGACAGATTGTTAAAAGCATATGAAGAGTATATCATAAACATAGAGGAAACTTTAAACGAATTGAAATGAAAGACTATCCAATAATTAAAAGACTATCAACTTTAGGCATAGTACACCATCAGGGATTTGATTATGATTTTAACACATTTAGAACTGACTTTGTTGGCGAAGGTGGTGCTGGTAAAAGTATGATTTCTGACATTTTACAATTAATTTGTGTTGGTACTTCAGCTTTTCATTCTCCTACAAAAGGTACAAGCACGAGAGAACCTAAAACTATGGTTTTAAGAACTGATGGTAATGGAACTGATATGGGTTACGCTTTTATAAATGTTGAGATAGAGAAAAATAAATGTATAGTCATTGGTATTTATTTAGAAAGTGCTGGTACTTCAAATATGTTTATTATTCAAGAGGGTAATAATTTTGATGACGACACTCAATTGATTCCTTTTGAAACAGTTTTAGGATATTCCGATTTTCTCAAAAACAATCAAATATTACCAATTCAAAATTTGAAAGAACACATCAGTAATACTTTGCAACTTACTTGTGAATCTTGGCATAAAACTTCAAATTATCATAAAATTCTTTTCAAAAATGAAATATTGCCTATTGATTTGTCAATCAGTAATAAAACGTTAGACAATTATGCCAAAATTATTCAAGCATTTTCTAGAGAATCTTTGGATATGAATAAGAGTGAAAAATTACAAAGTTTTTTATTTGGTGAGGAGAAAGAAAAAGAATTACTTGAAAAATTTAATCAAACCGTTAAAGAATTGAATGGTGACACCAAAGAATTTGATAAAAACTTAAACGAAATAGAATTACTCACAGATAAGCAAAATGCTTTAAGTGAATTGTTGAAATTGAGAGTTGAAAAAGATAAAAACGAACAGACTTTTTTGTTAGCATCTTTTAACCATTATATAAAGGAAATTACTAATTCAGAAAATGAAATAAAAGAGAAAATTAATCTTTATGAAAATAGTTCTAAAATACTCATCCAATTAAAAACAATTGTCCAAGAAAAAATAATTTCAACAAAAGAAGAAATTAAAATTATAGAACCAAAATGGGATGATGCATATAAAGAAAAGTATAAATGGGAAGAATGTGAAAACAAATTAAAAAAGTTTTTTACTTGGCTACAGGATTTTAATTGTAATGAAAAAGAAATTTTAAGAGAAAAATATAATAAATACCATCAAAATAAACTTCAAATAACACAATTAAGAGAATTGACTGAAAAGTTAAAATCAAAAGACATTTTGACTTTTTTTACCAATGAAAACTTAAAGGGTAAAAATATACTTGTACAAATTAATTCAAAAACCGAAGTTTACAAAAAAGAGCTAGAAATTAAAAATAAATTAAAAGCTTTACATAATATCGAAGATGAAAAATCATTGGCACATTGGGCTTTAAATCAAACTAAAAAATTAGATTTATTTCAAGAAAGTATAATTCATAAATACCAAAACGAAAATATAAAAGTAGATGATCCGTCAGATGTTTTATTAAGATATATTCCCGAACCAAATCAATTAATAGAAAATCTTAAAATATCAAATCAAAATGACAAAGGTTTTTGGATTGATCTAAATGGGTTAATGGAACATATATCTTTAATTCAATCACCAATTTTTGACAAGGAGGATAAAGAAGAAATTAAGGAATATTTTCAGAAACAAACTTTTACGATTGAAGAAGACATTTCAACTTTGGAGAAGAAATTATTAAA
The DNA here is from genome assembly GCF_007097245.1 of Flavobacterium restrictum. Lineage (GTDB taxonomy): Bacteria > Bacteroidota > Bacteroidia > Flavobacteriales > Flavobacteriaceae > Flavobacterium > Flavobacterium restrictum. The sequence continues at coordinate 413,105 of NZ_VJZT01000001.1, forward strand.
CATCGAATTGCTTTTAGAAGTTTTAGAGCAATTGGAAAATCCTGATGATTATGTACTTGCTTTTAATTCAAATATAGGACTAGAAGAACAGCTTGAAAATCACGAAATGTATGATGTATCAAATATCATTTTTAATGATTATTTTGATGCTTTTTCTAGAGAAAAAGAAATTAATGAACAGATTACAGATGCGCGAACAAATTTCAGAAAATTAGAAAGCGAAAAGCGAAAATTAGACAATCTAAATATCAATCTAGAACGTGAATTAGAATCCTTTTTAACACCAATAATTATTGATGAAATAGATGATTATAAGAGTAAATATAATTTCACATCAACTAATAATAATGTTGATTTAGGGAATTTAAATACAAAATTAGCCGAAGCCGAAGACTATTATGTAGAACTGAAAAAAGCTTATAATTCTCAAATAATTAATAACAATCAAACACAATCTCTAAAGGAAATAGATTTAAAAATTTCAAATAGTACACATAAAAAAAATGAGATTTACAGCCAAAACCCAACTCTATTTGCAGAAGAAATAGTCTTTAATGATTATGACGATATTGAAATTGATGAATTAGAAAAAAAATCAAAGAATGCAAATAATGAATATATTCTAAAGTATAATTTTGTAGTCTATACTTTTCTTAAACAAAAAATAAGTCAATACAAAGACACTGGCGATTTTAGTCCTTTATGTAGAGAAATTTTACCTCAAGAAATATTTGATGAAAAAGATTTATTAGACGCAGATATAATTGAAAAGATTTCTAATTATTTACGAAATATAAATATTAAGAATAAAAAACTTAATAGTCGAAAACTTCAAAAATTAAGTGAGATTATCGATGATGTTTCAAATGAAGTAAGTAGTCAATTAATGGATATACGAACAATAAGTAATTTTTTGAATTCAGAAGAAAAAAAAATTACTGGTGGTCACAAAGTCGATTTAGATGTAATATACGATAATGTATTCAAAAAAGAATGGTTGAATGATTTCACAGAAGAAATAAGTAAAGATATTCAATACGGTATGGACGAATCATTATTTGAAACTCTCAAAACATTTTCAACAGAATTTGAACGTTTTCCAACGTTAGAAGAAAAATTAAAAGAAGCGTTTTATCGAACTGGTGGAACAAGAGCAAACAAACTAGAAGTTAGGGACTTATTGAATCCAAAATCATATTACGGGTTGAAGTTTTCAATTAAATCAGCACAAGGGAATAAAACTGCTGGCAGTACAAGTCAAACATATTCTGCAATAGCACTTTTATGTATGGCAAAATTATCTTTAATAGATAAAGCTTCAAAATCTAAAATAAGAAAAGGGATTCGTTATATGGCTATTGATGAGGCAGAAGGTCTTGGAAGTAATTTTGATATGCTTTATAATATTGCAAAAGCAAATGATTACCAAATTTTATCTTTATCGATAAATCCCAATAAAATTGATGCAGAAAATCAAAATATTTATTTGTTGCACAATAGTTTAGAAGATGAAAATATAAACTACACTCCTGTGCCAATTTTTGGATCATCAAACAATTAAAATATGAAGAAAATTGAATGGAAACACCTAGTAGGATTGCATCAACTTTATAAATCAAAACAAACAAGATTAAAAATAACTAACAATGATTTTATAAATCAGGTCATTTTAAAACAAAAGAAACTAATAAAATTTAAGGTTGGAAATCATTCAATTATTGAAGCATCCTCAAGATTTAATGAGTTTTACGAGCAAGAATTTTTAGAAACCTATGAATATTATAATAATTTTTTTGAAAAATCGGGAATAGAAAACGATGCTAAAAAATCTTTTGATGATGAAGATTTTAAAGCATTAATGTTTGTTTTTTATAACAAAGAGGAATTAAAAAAAAATATAACAACAGAGAAAAAATTATCAGCATTAATTTATAAAAATCAAAATTCTAAATACTTATCTAATAAATTAAGTGTTAAGAATGCCGTTTTAAAAATATTAGAGCTTAATGAATTCCCAGAAAAAGACCCAAAAAATAATCAATGGAGATTTGTAGTTGATTGCCTTAATCCAAAAGTCATTGTGCTTTGTGAGAATCTTGATTGTCTAAAAGTTCCTTTAGAATATAAGAATAATAATATCGAGTTATGGTATGTTGGTGGTAATAATACCAAACCATTAGAAGACATTTCTCAAGACAAATTAAAACTACCAATATATTATTTTTGCGATTGGGATTACAACGGATTGCTAATATATTCAAATGTTAAACAAATATTTAGATCCAAAGGAATCGAAGTTAAAATAATCCAGCCACAATCATACGAAATTGCAATTGAAGTTAATGTAAAACATCATAAAAGTAAATGGAATGATAATGAATTCTCAAATTTATTGAAGAATGATTTTTCATTACAAGAATTCGATTTTATCAATCAATTAATATCGGAAAATAAATGGATTGAAGAAGAGTCTTTAGATTTAATCAAACTACTTAAAGGTTATAATATCATTTAAACCCATTATCTCATTCAGCTGCACAAAATCCTCGTATAGTCCAAGTATTCCTATACTCAAATCTTTGTTTGCTTCATTTCGCTAATTTCATTTCCAATAACGAGCTTATTCTTTTTTTGTTCGGTAGTAAAAAGGAAGTTTTGCATTTCAGAAGTCACTCCTTTGCCCACGCTCCAAAAAAAATTACTGGCACAGTTTTTAGAAAAAACACGTATGCTTCGCAACTTGCGCCAGTAATTTTTTTCCCCAAGCTGTGTTACATAATTGAGTATTATAGTTCATTACAAAGCTTTGTTATTGTTTTTTTGGTTTTTGCAATGAAGCTATAATATCATTTATGTAAAACAGCCGCCACACCCAACGCGCTTGTGGTTTGCTCCAGGACAACTTTTTTGAGCAGCTCCAGAAATAATATCTTAACATTGATGTATTCGTAGAGAGCTGCTCAAAAAAACCGTCCTTCACAAACCACTGTCATAATTCCGAACAACATTTTTTCAAAATTCAAGTAATTATTTCTCAAGAACTTCACAACTGTTTTATCAGCGTTATGGCTAAATCGGTAGTATTTACATTGCTTTTATGAGTAGAAAAATGGCTTCATTATATAGTGGATTTACCTATGGTAAAAGCCATTTTTTCTACCCACAAAACCAAGTAAAAGCCAGCAAGAGTATCTTTTTTTATTTGCCAGAATGTCAAAACAAATTGATTTTCCATCGGCTTGATTCCTAGCGTTTTCAGAAGAATGATTTCTTTAAAATCAAGACTATATTTTTTAGGGAAATTGGGCATCAAGCCGATAGTAAAATCAATCAGAAACATCTCGTTAAGCAAATAAAAAAAGACACACTTGCCTGCGCTACTGCCTCATCGCACTAGGTCATATTTGCATTGTTTTTGTAAGTGTAATAAATTGCTTTACAACTTCACTTCTAAAATTCACAATCTCGATAAAGCAATTTATTACACCTACAAAATCAAACCGTAAGAAAGAGTATGAAATTTCAAAGTCCGAATAAAAGCAGTTTTATTGTTTTTTGGTTTTTTATTCAGCCTTTAAAATTTCATACCCTTTCCGAAGAACATCATCTATCTCATCAACATTTTTTTAATCTGTCTCAAACAGAAACTTCTCGGATTAAAAGGAAAATAAAAAAATAATAAATAAAAGAAAGTAAAGGTAAGTTCCAGTTTCAAGAAAAAAAAGTTCAAGCCCTGCGGGTTTTAAAAAAAATCTCCACCCATTCGGGTAGTATTTTTTCTAAAAAACTTGTTTTTCTTGAAACCTCCACTTGAAGGACGACTTTCTTTTTTTTCTTTTTTTTTCTTTTAAAAATTTTATGTGTGGCTTGTGATAACGAGGCACATTATCTTAAAAAACCGAATATATGCCAAATTTCATCATCAAAACGCACCGAAAAGACACGTTATACGCCAAACCTCATTTATTCATACTTAACAAAGGGATGAACAGTGGTAAGCCCCAAAAAGAACCATTTACTAACAGTTTTGTAGTCATTTTTCAAAACGAAGAAGATTGCGAAAACCTTTTTTTCATTGCTTATAGTTTATGGCAAACAAAATTCTGGCATCAACATTTAGTTGGTTCAGTAATCCCATTTTTACGTCTTCCAGATTTCAAAAAACAATTCAATCCACAAGTCAGTTTAATGATGGTGGAACACGAGCAACATCAAAAAAATATTGCTGCTCTCAAACTTCTAGAGAAAAAAGAAAAGCAGTACAAAGAAGATATGATGCTAATAAATGACATTCGAAAAGCCATTTTGTACAGGTATTGCAAAAAATAAACCCATATATAAACCTAAAATTGACAAAAATGAAACTATTTATTTTGTACCAAACCGACAATTGGAAAAGCAGAGCATCAAGAGTATGTTTTGGCGTTTTCGTCACCAGAACCAAAGCCATTGACAGCGCAAAATGGCAAGAATTATACAACCATAATTCCGAAGTTGTGGTTGTAGAAGTTACATTAAACCTATTTGAGGAAGTTTAATTTTAGAACGTAAAAAAGCCCATTCCTTGCGGTTTGGGCTTCATTAATGTCTAATCCAAAGGTCACCACAACTAGAATTAGACTATTTTTTGTGCTTTCTAATGAAAAATTTGAGAATTAAAGATATTGAAAAACTAACAACTGCACCAAGTGTGGCAAGAATTATAGTTTTTAAAACATCTTCCGAATGTAAATTCGGTAAAACACTCAAAAATGTACCGCCAGCGGTACCAACCAATGTTGTATTACTGTGTTGTAATGACATCTTCTTTTGTAGTTGTCAATTGGCTAATCGCCGAAATAATACCACCTGCAACGGCTACATATCCACCAATTGTAGTAATTGCAACAGGTAAAGCAACTGGAGCTGCCAAAATTGTTCCGCCTACGGCAGCCAAAACCAATCCGATATTTCGAAGCACTTTAAAAAACTTTGGACTGGGCGATTTTACTCTTTTTATGATATTCATAATCTATGAATTTAAGATTTGATAATTAATGCTACACTTTCGTTTTTGTCTAAAATTGGATTGACTAAATTTTTTAATTTAGCAAAAGCTTTTCTCGACATCAGACCTAAACCTGGTCCAGAAAGTTTTGTTACTGGAGCAATACAACCGTTTAATTCTTGCAAAGCATTATTGGCAGGATGAAACAGAATTAAACTTCTATTTTCTACATTGATTATTTCCAAATGGCATTGAAATTTCTTGCTGTACCGCTTTTTTATAAAATATTTCCCTTCCGGAATGCAGGAAACTTTCGTTTCGTTCATCTTCCACGGCAATTCAATGGTTTTACAAATCAATTTACCTTCGCATTCGAGTTTTCCGTTTGTTCCGTCAGGTAAATAAGTTCTCGATAGTATTAAAACCATCTTACAATCCGCTCACTTGCACCAATGCTAATGGATTAAATGCACCATTTTTCAATGGGTACATTTGACCATTTACTTGTTGATAAAACTCAACTCCAAGAGCCAAAAACAAAGGTTTTGCACTTGCTGGAGTTACAGCGTTTGTTTGGCTAATTACAGCCGTAGCGGTAGTGTCCCAAGGTAAAATTGCCGTTTCTGAATGTGCTTCAACAAATGTTTCCGCTTCAAAATCTACTTCCGCACCAGCAGAAATGATTTTAAAATGTGTTGTTCCAGATGGTGCAGCAATCATATTAGCAGGGATAAATGAAGCCAAATCAACAGTAATATTTCCTGTAACTCTGTCAATTGCTCCCACAAACGGAGCAAATAAACTCGTCCCCAGTTTTCCACTGATATTGAATTCAAAACCTGCTAAAAGTTCGGCTTCACCATCAATTACGTTTCGTAATCCTCTAACACTGGTTAAATCAGCTTGGATTACTTTAACCATTTGTTGCGTTAATCGGCTGACCATTCTACTGTCCGCAGAATTCAAAAGCAATGCTCTCAAAGCCGTTCTTAAAATCTTTCCTGCTTTACCAGCTCGACCAAATTCAGAACCATTTTCACGTGTTCTTTGAAACGCAGGATCGCTCGCAATTCTGCTCGCATCAATGCCACCTTTTTCACGCGCCAAATGTCCATCTTGCGTTTTGTAAAAAGTAATATCTCCGATAGTACCTTTTAATTTAATTATGCCTTTCTGTCTTGCCATAATTTCTAAAATTTAAGTTTAAAAACTCACTAATTACTCTTTCATCCCGATACTCGTTGCAACTAAATCTCGAATGATTATCAGCAAAGTTTTCATCTTTTAAACCTAATTTCAAAAAGTGAATGTCAATAATGGTAGTAAAGAGTATATAATTACCTGTTTTAATCACTTATTCATAAAGTGATTTCCATAACTTTGTAGAGAATCGAAGCCAATTGATTGTATGTTGAGGTTACTCAAAGGCGTACCAAAGGCATAGATAGTGTATTAAAATATAAAAATGTGGTAGGAAGTAACACTAGGGTATGTATTTATCCAAAAGATGTACAACGTATTACAGGTAAAACATATAGGCAGGCAAGATTGTATTTGAAAAAGGTAAAAGATAACCTCAACAAAGAGCCACATCAATTAATTTCAATTGAAGAATTTTGTGCCTTTTCAGGACTACAAATTGAACACGTTTTACGTTGTATTATCGGATAGGATTTGATGCTTCTACGAGGCTCAAAACAATTCTCTATCCATTAAAAACTAGTTCATTAAGCAGTTCAAATAACAGTGTAAACACTTGGTTTATATGGATATATTGATTATATTTACATAAAATATTATTTAACGTTCTTTATTGGTTTTTACTAGTGACCTATTTAATGACCTATCGAAACATATTACAGCTAAACCCTTATAAACACTAGCATAAAAAGAGAGATACAAATCCCTCTTTCTCCGCCAGTAGAAATACAAATTGAATTAAAACCCTTTAAATCGTATGATTTAAAGGGTTTTTGTTTTTACAACACCTTCAAATTATTCATTAATGCGTTAACCTAAAGGGATAAAATCGGTTACAATAAACTATCCGAAATTAGGGTAACCGATTTTTATCTCTGGGATAGTATTTACAAGGCTTCCGAACCAGTTCAATAACCAGTTCAAAAAGTAGTTCACTATCTGAACATCTTGTGATATAGTCTTTTTAGAATTAAATTTAATACTAACTAAAAGGTTACCACAATGAAAACAAAAGTATCAATTCTCTTTTACATCAAGAGATCAAAAGCCAACAATTAAGGCATCTGCCCTATTTATGCAAGAGTAACAGTGCAAGCCAAACGATTTGAGTTTAGTGCTAACAAGTATATAAATCCCGAACGATAGTCGCAAGAAGGGGCTAAAGTGAAGGGTACAAATGAAGAAGCTAGAACAATAAATAACGATCTTGATTTGATGAAATCTAGAGTGATTTGACGTTCAATTGGAACTAATCCATAAAAACGAAGAATTATTTCAGGAAAATTTAAAATCAAGAATATTAAGGATTTGTTGTGTTAGTTTGGTGGGTGTTGTTATAAATAGCACTTTGGTCCAAAAATAATTTAAATTCAAAAAAATGATAGATGTATTTATAAAGGACATTTAGAATATAACGCAAGCTGTTAGGATTTTTAGCACTATTCAAAATAAAAATACGGACTTAATGATTAACTTTGATCTAGCGATACGGTTTTCCCTCTTCTTGCATACATGTTATTTTAAGACTTTAAGGTGATTAAATCAATTCTGATAAAATTTTAGCGATTGTAAAAAAGAAAGGATTTAATTATGAAATTTTGGAGGCGATAAGTTGTATTAATGGGTAGAAATTATGATAGAATTTTAGAAGTACAGACTTTTTGAGATTGTGGAAGTATCAGAAAGTATGCCGTTTTATTTTATTAAAATTAAAAAAACAACAATGAAAATCGAAATTAAATCCCTTTTTCCAGATAGTTCAATTACTCATTTTGTACATAGTTTTTGGATGCTCGAAAACAAAACGCAAAAAGATATTCCTTCGACTGTTTTGCCAAACGGAATGGTCGATTTGATTGTAATGAAAACCGACTCGCAGGAATGGGAAATGGTAATCCGAGGCATTGACACCATGTCGGGTGACGTGAGCATTTTATCCGGAACAAAAATGTTTTCCATTGGGTTCAAATTACTAGCCGTTGAATATTTATTTAAGGATTCTATCAAAAATATTCTCAATGAAGGTAAAATTATGGCAAACGATTATTGGCAATTTGACGAAATGGATTTAATCGATTTAGAAAGCTTTTGTAGTAAAGCAACTCAAATAATAAATACCATTGCAACTCAAACTATTGATAGCCGAAAGAAAAAATTATTTGAACACCTATACGCCACAGATGGCTCAATGTCAGTAAATGAATTGTCAGAAAAAGTGTTTTGGAATAGTCGCCAAATCAATCGGTACTTCAATCAAACTTTTGGTATTTCACTCAAAACCTATTGCAATATTCTTCGGTTCGGAGCTTCTTTTAAACAGATTAGCGAAGGCAAAATTTTTCCTGAACAAAATTTTACCGACCAAAATCATTTTATCAAAGAGATAAAAAAATATGCTGGCGTAACCCCAAAAGAGTTGAGTAAAAACAAAGAGGGTCGATTTCTAAACATTACAGCCATCAAATGTTTTCCATTCTAAAAACGACCGATTTATACTATTTTATTAATCGGTATCGCCACATCTTTGCATTGAAAATTAAACAATGTAAAATCATGATACAAAATAAAAAAATAGCTATTGTTGGCGGCGGTCCAGGCGGATTAATACTCGCAAGACTACTACAACTAAAAAATGTTGCTGTAAAAGTATATGAAAGAGATTTTAATGCAGCCGCAAGAGTGCAAGGCACAACACTCGATTTACACGAAGATTCGGGTTTAAAAGCCATCCGTGAAGCTGGACTTTTAGAAGAATTTAAAAAAAATTATCGACCTGGAGCCGACAGAATGCTCCTTACAAATGAAAACGCTGAAGTTTTTTTAAGTGACCACGAAGGAAAACCCGAAGCCGATTTTGGAAGCGAACATTTTCGACCGGAAATAGATAGAGGCCCGTTAAGGCAACTATTGTTAGAATCATTACAATCCGATACCGTTGTTTGGGACAGCCAATTTGTTTCAATGGAAATACAAAATGAGGGTTGGCTATTACATTTCAAAAACGGAACAGCAGCTTATGCAGATATTGTAATTGGGGCTGATGGTGCAAACTCAAAAATCCGACCTTACATTACCAATATAAAATCTTTTTACACGGGCACATCAGGTTTAATGGGCAGTGTCGAAACCCCCGAAACAACAGCTCCATACATTCATAAACTTTTGAAAGATGGAAAAATAATGGCTTTTGGCGGTGGACTATTTTTTTGTGTAGCCTCAAAAGGAGATGGCAGTTTGGCTTATTATCTTTCCTACAAAACAGACGAGAGCCATTTTAAAAATTTAGATTTAGCTAATAAAAAACAAATGCTTTCTTGGTTCAAAAACGATTTTGCAGAATGGGGCAATGTATGGCAAGAATTGTTTGAAAATGCTGAAACTCCTTTTATGCCTATCCCAATTTATTGTATGCCATTAAATCAAACTTGGGAAGCGTTGCCAAACCTTACAATCCTAGGCGATGCCGCTCATGTAATGCCACCGTATGCTGGCGAAGGAGTTAATATGGCAATGTTAGACGCAGTTGAATTGAGCGAATGCTTAACATCAGACAAGTATAAATCCATACAAGAAGCTATTTCTTTTTATGAAGTAACTATGCGAAAAAGAGCGTCAATAGCAGCTCAAGCCTCTTTAGAAAATGGCGATATGATGCATAGCGAAGGTGCTTTAGAGAAGATGTTGGCTTTTTTTAGCGGAAACGATTAAATTACATAAAATTAATATGTTACGTACAAAAAGTGATTATTAAATACAAGAAATGCTGTCCTTGATAGACAGCATTTCGTATTTAATTCTAGAATTTACAACAAACCACCAGCAACTGTAATCCGCTCTCCAGTAACCCAACCCGCATCATCAGATGCCAAGAAAACGGCAACTTTTGCAATATCGTCTGGCTCACCTGTGCGACCCAATGGCGTCATTGCCACCATTTGTTTTTCTAAATCGCCACCAATTATGCCAGCCGTATGATTCCCTTCGGTATCAGTAACGCCTGGTGCAATCGTATTTACTCGTATTTTTCTAGATCCTAATTCTTTGGCTAATACTTTTGTAAAAGTATCAACCGCCGATTTTGCGGCACAATATACAATCAAACCAGCCATAGGATTGGTGCTTACCGTAGAACTAATATTGATAATGCTTCCGCCACTTTCTCCAAACAATTCAACGGCTTGTTGCGAGCACAACAAATTGCCCAAAACGTGGGTATTCATTTGTCTGTTGAAACTTTCTTCTGAAACAGCTTCTAATGGTTCAAATGCAAAAACACCAGCATTATTGACTAAAATATCCAGTCTGCCAAACGCTTTTTTTGTTTCTTCAAACATGCGTTGCACATCTACCAACTTGGTAACATCGCAATGAACAGCAATGGCAGCACCTCCATTTTTTGTAATTTCATTAACCACTTTTTCGGCACCGACTTTATCTGATGCGTAATTGACACCCACTTTTGCACCTGCATTGGCAAAAGCTTTAGCAATTCCTGCACCAATTCCTTTTGATGAACCAGTAATTACGGCTACTTTATCTTTTAATTTCAATTCCATTTTTATTTACTTAATTAATGAACTGCAAAATTAAATTAAAGGTATCTTTGCCACAAGTATGTACTTATTAGTACCTTATAAACTAAAAAGTATGTATTGTTGATTATCATTGATTTAAAAATGAATAAAAATGAAAAATAAATCAAATAGTTCTGAAACGACACAAATGTGTGGTGTTGATTATGCTTTTAAACGCATTGGTGGAAAATATAAAGGCAGAATTTTATGGTATTTATATTCAAAAACGGTGCTTCGTTACGGTGAGTTGAGCCGAACTTTACCCGATATTACCACCAAAATGCTTACCCAAACCTTACGAGAATTGGAATACGATAATTTGATAACCCGAAAAATGTATCACGAAGTGCCACCAAAAGTAGAATATTCTGTTAGCGAAACAGGGCAAGAGCTCATTCCTTTTATAAAATATTTGCATCATTGGGGGAATAAGCAGTTGGAAAAAGGATTTACTCACTAAATTCAAACACAACAAACGTAGATTTGAACACATCATTATTTTAAAATAGAATGAATTTTACAACATTAAATTTTAAAACAAAAAAGATGAAAATTATTGTAACAGGTTCTTTAGGAAACATTAGCAAGCCATTAACCCAAGAGTTAGTGCAAAAAGGGCATCAAATAACGGTTATTAGCAGTAATCCCGAAAAACAAGAAGCAATCGAAAAATTAGGTGCAAGTCCTGCAATTAGCTCTTTAGAAGATGTTGATTTTATTGCAGAAACGTTTCATGGTGCAGCTATAGTCTATACAATGGTACCACCAGCAAATTATTTTGACCACAGCCTTGATTTATTGGGTTACTACAAAAGAATTGGCAGTAATTATGCAACAGCAATCGAAAAATCGGGTGTAAACAAAGTAATTAATTTGAGCACTATTGGTGGGCATTTAAGCGAAGGAAATGGTATTCTTAAAGGTGCAAACCAAGTAGAAAGTATTCTGAACCAATTGAGTAATGATGTTGCCATAACGCACATGCGACCAACTGAATTTTATTACAACTTATTACCTCAAGTGTATAATGCAAAAGCAAGCGGTTTTATAGGTTCAGCTATTGGTAATGATGTGATTAATTGTTGGGTTTCACCAAAAGACATTGCAACAGCCATTGCAAATGAAATCGAAATTGGAGTTTCAGGAAGAAAAGTGCGTTATGTAGCAAGCGAAGAAATAACCTATGATAAATTGGCAAGTATTTTAGGTGAAGCAATTGGCAAAAAAGATTTAAAATGGGTACAATTTACAAATGAAGAAATGATCAATCGATTAATTGCTGCGGGTATGCAACCTAAAATTGCGGAAGATTTAACAGAAATGTATCATGCCATTCACACTGGTTTATTGTACGAAGATTACAAATTAAATAAACCAATTATTTTTGGAAAAGTGAAAGTAAAAGATTTTGCACTTGATTTTGCAAAGGCTTATAATTCGTAAATTGCAAAATATTTTAAGCAATGAAAACAAATAAAATCCATAGATTTCAAACCATAAGCGAGTACCATCGTTTTCGAGGTTTACCGCAACCTGAACACCCATTAATCAGTTTGGTAAACTTTGAAGAAATGAAAAATACCGATGATTACGACCAAACGAGTTGGTCTATGGATTTTTATTCTATTGCATTAAAGCGAAACATCAACGGCAAAATCAAATACGGACAACAGAAATATGATTTTGATGAAGGCGTTTTATTTTTTATCGCACCCAATCAAATGTTTAGTATTCAAGCCGAAGTTGACAAAATTTTTAAAACAACAGGTTGGATGTTACTCATTCATCCAGATTTTTTATGGGGTTCAAGTTTGGCTCAAAAAATCAAAAAATACGATTATTTTGATTATGCCATAAACGAAGCTTTGTTTCTATCAGAAAAAGAAGAAACAAGTTTGATTACGATTTTGCAAAACATCAAACAAGAATACCAATCCAATATCGATAAATTCAGTCAAGATTTAATTATTGCCCAATTGGAATTGTTTCTTAAATACGCAGATCGTTTTTACAACCGTCAGTTTTTAACCCGAAAAATAAACAACCATCAAATTTTGAATCGTTTAGAAGAATTACTCAATTTCTATTTTGAAAACAACCAAATAAGTGATAGAGGATTGCCAACAGTACAAAATATTGCAGAAAATTTGAATGTTTCAGCAAACTATTTGAGTAGTTTACTAAAAGTTTTAACCGGACTAACCACACAACAACACATCCACAATAAACTCATAGAAAAAGCAAAAGAAACTTTAACGACAACCCATTTATCAGTTGCTGAAATTGCTTACAAGTTAGGTTTTGAATATCCACAATCCTTTAGTAAACTATTTAAAACAAAAACCAAATTTTCGCCTTTAGAGTATAGAAAATCTTTTAATTAGTTAGCATAAATTTAAATTATAAAAAAATGAAAAGAATAAAACAGCATTACTAACAAGTGCCAACAGAAGCATCGGTTTAGAAACCGCAAAATAACTTTCAAAAAATGGAGTATTTGTCTATTAGGGACACGCAACCTTCAAAAAAGAGAAGTAATTGCAGAAGAATTAAAAAACAATGGATATGAAAACATCAAAGCCATTCAAATTGATGTTACCAATAGTGTAACGGTACTTGCAGCCAAAGAAACCATCGAAAAAGAAAAAGGTAAACTAGACATTTTAATAAACAATGCAGGAATACTTGGTGGTATGGAACAAAATGCAACAAATACAAATATTACAATTTTTAAAGAAGTTTATGAAGTAAATTTATTTGGTGTAATAACTGGACCAGAAACTGTAAAAAGTACAGCGGCATTTAGCGTTAAACATACCTAGACCAATAACAATGCACCAACTGGAAAATTCTTTAGTAATGACATCGAAGAGGGAACAGAAATAAGCCCTTGGTAAAACCAAAAAATGAAGAAAAGAAATGCTCAATAGTAAATTCTATTGAGCATTTCTTTTTAATCAAAACTAGTAATTTTTATCTTCTTTTATTTTATTGCGATGCTTTTCACCCCAAACACTCAATTCAATTAAAAGATTTTTTAAAGTGTGGCTATAGTCGGTTGCCTCATAAATTATATTAACTGAAGTTGTCGGATAAACATTCCGTTTGATAAGATAATTTAATTCTAAATCTTTTAATTCATTAGCCAATACTTTAGGAGAAATTCCTATAATTTCTTTCCGTAGTTCGTTAAAACGCTTTGAAGATTGCATCAAGCAAAGAACTAAAGGTAATTTCCATTTTCCGTTCAGGACATACATAGCATCAAAAACATTTTTTAGTGATCCTGCACATTCTTCTTTAGTTGGAATCGTATTATTTTCAATGATTTTCATAGTAGCAAAGATAGAAACTTTCGTAAAAGTAACCGCTTTCCTTTGGGTAACTAATACCTTTTGCATACTGCAAAGCAATACCTTTGTTTTGAAAAATAAATAAATTTCTTATGAAAAAAATACTTCATTTAAAATCAAGCCTAATGGGCGATGCTTCGTATAGTATTAAATTAGGCAATACTATCGTTGAAAAAATTCAAAAAAAATATCCAAATGCTACAGTAGAAGAATTAGATTTGGTAGCAACCGAAATTCCACACCTTACACCAGCCGTACTTCGCACATTATTTATTCCTAAAGAACAATTAACGGAAGAAGACAAAAAAAGCATTAGTTTATCTAATGAGCTTGTGAAGCAGTTACTGAATGCCGACATCATTGTTATTGGCGCGCCGCTAATAAATTTTACAATTCATTCATCACTAAAATCTTGGATTGACCACATTACCAGAGCAGGAATCACTTTTGGTTATGACCAAGAGGGTCGCCCAATTGGAATGGTTACGGGTAAAAAAGTATATGTGGCTATGGCATCTGGTGGTATTTATTCAGAAGGTTCCGGCAAAGCCAATGATTTCGTTGCTCCTTATTTACAAGCTTTTCTTGGTTTTTTAGGAATGACCGACTTGACAATATTCCGTGCAGAAGGATTAAAAGTACCAGGAATAAAAGAAACTGCTATGCAAAAAGCCATTGAAAGTATAAGTATAGATTAAAATCTTGATTTCGGATACAACTAACTCCATTTTGGACACAATCAACCTTTATAATCATCTGACCTTTGTACTTCACAAACAAAGAAGTCAAGATGAATAAGAAATTAGAAAACAAAGTAGTTATTATAACTGGAGCATCCAAAGGAATTGGTGCGGGAATTGCAAAACAAATGGGTGCAGCAGGCGCCAAAGTAGTAGTGAATTACGCAAGTAGCAAAAAAAATGCAGCTGCTGTAGTACAAGAAATAGTACAAGCAGGCGGAAATGCAATTGCCATTCAAGGAGATATGTCAAAACAAGCTGATGTTAAACATCTTTTTGAAGAAACTATAAATGCGTTTGGCGGTTTAGATGTTTTGGTAAACAATGCGGGCATTTATGAATTTGCACTTTTGGAAGGTTTCACCGAAGATTCCTATAGACGAACTTTTGATATTAATATTTTAGGCATACTATTAACTTCGCAAGAAGCAGTAAATTTGTTTGGCACAAATGGAGGAAGTATCATTAATATCAGTTCATTTGCAGGCACAAGACCAGAACCTTATTCTGTTGTTTATGCAGCTTCTAAAGGTGCGGTGGATTCTATTACCTACTCTCTTTCACAAGAATTGGGAACAAAAAATATTAGAGTTAATTCTATAAGACCAGGTGGTGTTTTTACCGAAGGTGTTGCAAAACTGGGCTTTGCAGAAGATTCAGATGCTTTTAGAGGGATTGTGAATAGAAGTGCTTTAGGTCGCATGGCTACACCAGATGATATTGGAAAAATGGCTGTTTTTTTAGCTGCTGATGATTCCAAAATAATTACTGGACAAACAGTTGAAGTTTCGGGCGGATTCAAATAAATAATGATTTAGTGAATAAGAGAAGCTTAATAGCTTCTCTTTTATTTTTTACCTTTACGCAATGAAAAAAAATGTTAAAACAATTAAAACAATAAATTCGATTTCGGAACTGCACCGCATATTGTCTTTGTCTAAACCTTTTCATCCTTTAATCACGCTCATAAACCATAATGAAACAACAACTATTGAAAGTGACAATAAAGAACAATTACTGCTAAATTTTTATAATATTTCTATCAAAAGAAGTTTTCAAGGCCAAATGAAATATGGTAAAAATCAGTATGATTTTGACGAAGGAACAATGTCATTTTTAGCTCCAAATCAAGTAATAACTGTTGATGAGGATCAAACCAGAAACAAAGACGGTTGGTCACTTTTATTTCATCCCGATTTGATTAGAAATTACCCATTAAGTAAAACGATAAAAACGTTCGGATTTTTTTCTTACGACGTAAATGAAGCGTTGCACTTATCAGATGAAGAAGAAAAAATCATAGAAAGTTTAGTTCAAAACATCCAAAAAGAATACCAATCAAGGATCGATACTTTTAGCCAAGATGTCATTGTTTCTAATTTAGAATTAGTGCTTAATTATTGCAACCGCTTTTATAACCGTCAATTTGTAACCAGAAAAATGGCAAATAATGATGAGCTAGCAAAATTTGAAAATGTTTTGAATAGTTATTTCGATACCGATTCTAAATTAGGATTACCAACCGTTACTGAAATTGCCAATCAATTAAACCTTTCTACAAGTTATTTGAGTGATATGTTGCGAACACTTACTGGG
The DNA here is from genome assembly GCF_007097245.1 of Flavobacterium restrictum. Taxonomy (GTDB): domain Bacteria; phylum Bacteroidota; class Bacteroidia; order Flavobacteriales; family Flavobacteriaceae; genus Flavobacterium; species Flavobacterium restrictum. The sequence goes on from NZ_VJZT01000001.1 coordinate 429,555, forward strand.
CAAAGCACACAACAACACATTCATAATAAACTGATTGAAAGCGCCAAAGATGTTTTAACAACAACCAATTTATCAGTTGCAGAAATTGCCTATCAATTGGGTTTTGAACATCCACAATCATTCAATAAATTGTTCAAGAATAAAACGGAAATGAGTCCATTAAAGTATAGAGCTAGCTTTAATTGATGAATTTGTACTTTTGTTAAAATACTGATTACGCAAGAATTTTAGATAAAAACGGGACAAGACCAACTAAAATTAGAAAAATCAAATCTAATTACAATAATATCAAATTCAGATACAAAGTTATTACTCAATAATTCCAATTTTGCAGCTAACATAAAATAATAATTGCATGACAAATTCAAAATTCACATTTCTTGTATTAGGTGGTACAGGTCGCACGGGGAAACATTTTGTTTCGATAGCCCTTAATGCAGGTCATAAAGTGATAGCATTGGTTCGTAATCCTGAAAAAATGGATATACAGAACCCTAATTTAAAAGTAATTAAAGGCACTATAAATGACAGCTATTCTATTGATGAACTATTAAATGGAGTAGACTTTGTGGTAAGTATGTTAGGGGACGCCCGACTTCAAAAATTGGAAAACGTAAATACAGAATTCGTCAAAAAACTAATTCCTGCGATGCGTCGCCAAAAAGTAAAGCGTTTTTTGTACCAAGCTGGAGGTTTTAGTCGTCCTCATAAAGAAAAACTTCCTTTTATGTTTTGGGTTTTAAAACAAACAATGGTGCGATTTTCGGGGTTACTAGGACAACATAGAGACAATGAAGCCGTAATAAAATACCTAACAGAGCAAGCCAACGATATAGAATGGATGGTACATAGAGCAAGCATAATTTCTGATGATGCTTCAAAAGGAAACCTAACAAGATCCAAAACAAAAAACAGTTTGGCGACTTTTGTAGATTGTGCTGCGTTTAATTATCAACTATTATTAGATGAAACAGCAATTCATACGTGTGATTTGAGTTATTATGCCAAATAAAAATAAGTTTTGGATTATAAAATGGAAATTTTAAAAATGGAAAAAGTACCGCTATATCACATTAAAACCATTAGTCAATATGACAAATTGATAGAATTACCCATGCCGGAGCATCCATTAATTAGTTTGATAAACTTGGCAGACATAACTCAAGGTTCAATAAAAAGTTCATTTAGTTTGGTTTTTGACTTTTTTAGTGTTTCGCTCAAACGATTTTATGATATTAAAACAAATATGGACAACAGCCGCTCCACTCCATGCACAAGGGGTTTGCTCCATAATAACTTTTTGAGTTGCTGCAACATACCCGTCATACTTAATACCATCGGGGACAGCCGCTAAAAAAGCCATCCTTCACAAACCATTCAAGACTATTTTTAGCGAGAATAGCTCCTTTCTTTAAGAAAATAAAATACTACACAAATCGGTAGTATTTGCATTGGTTTGCAAGTACAAAACGCCAGACAGTTGAAAACAAAAGCAATCAAACCCTCATAAATCTTATGTTTTACGGGGTTTTTCTTTTATGTTCTAACTAAAATATTCATTTAATCATATTCGTTAAGAGCTAAAAACTGCTGTGATAAAAATACAAAGTGCCCAATATAAAATAAATCACACTTTTGTAACTGATTCCGAATTTTGGGTAAGAAGCGTTAGAAATTGTGAAAACAAATGGCACTCCAATTGAAAGTGCAAGCAAAATACTAGGTCAAAAAAACGTACGAACAACCCAATATTGAACAAAAATTTAAATGAAAAACGAGTAAAAATAGGATGATTTTATGAGATAAGTTTATACCAACTACTACTAAATTTAATAAAGTCAATTGAAGAATCGATTGCTAAAATACTTATGCTAAAAATAAATCTCATTACTTTTGTACTTCTTCTATTTCTATTAGCTTAAAAGGTTCATTGAATTTTAGATGAAAAAATTAAGTAAAATCAATAGTAATAATTAGTTATAAAGATAGCATTCTTTATAAAACCCATAAAATGACAACACTACTTAAACAAAATATTGCTAGCCATATTTCATTGTCCGATACTGAAATGGAAGGTTTTTGTAATTTATTTCAGCATAAAACTATCCAGAAAAAAAGCTTTTTATTGCGAGAAGGAGAAGTTTGTAAGTTCGAAGGTTTTGTAACCAAAGGCCTTTTTCGAGTGTATCATATTGACAAAAATGGTTTAGAACAAATACTCTATTTTGCTATTGAAAATTGGTGGATTACCGATATTGATAGCTTTACCAATGAATCCCCATCCCAACTTTTTATAGAAGCTATTGAAGATAGTGAGGTACTTGTTATTTCTAAAAAAGATAAGGAATTTGCATACTCCAATTTGCCTAAAATCGAAAAGTTATTTCGAGTAATGACTCAAAAAACGCATGTTGCGTTACAAAGACGAATGATTGATAATTTGAGTAAAACAGCAGAGTCCCGTTATATCGAATTTTTAGAAAAATACCCAAAACTTGTGCAGCGTCTTTCTAACATACAAATAGCGGCTTATTTGGGAATTACCAATGTTTTTTTGAGTAATATCCGAAAGAAAATTGCTGTCAGAAAATAAGATTTTCCTTTTATTTATTAAACTAGTTTAATGTTTTGAGATAGGATTTCGTTTCATCTTTGCCGTGTTAATTTAAAACAACACAAAAATGAAAAACCTTATTGCAACAGTAGTAGTAACAACTTTAACTTTATTTAATATGGAATCACAAGCACAAATTTTCAAAACAATTGAAACAAAAGATTTAAAACTTCAAGTTTACAACGCATCCGAAAACAGTTTTGGTGTAGCATCGGTAATAGTATCCGGAAAAACAGATGCCGTTTTGATTGATGCGCAATTTACTTTGGCGGATGCCGAAAAAGTAGCACAAGAAATTAAAAATTCAGGCAAAAAATTAACAGCAGTTTACGTTTCTTATGGCGATCCTGATTTTTATTTCGGTTTGGAAGTATTCAAAAAATATTTTCCAGAAGTTACCGCTTATGCTTCTCCTGCAACGGTAGAGCATATCAAAGCTACAGCTCAAAAGAAATTAGAAGTTTGGGGCGAAAGATTGGGTAAAAACAATACTTCAAATGTTGTTTTACCTCAAGTTTTAAAAGGAAACAGCATTGAATTAGAAGGGCAGCAATTAGAAATAATTGGTTTGGATGAATTTCCTAAAAAAACCTTTATTTGGATCCCTTCTATCAAAGCGGTTGTTGGTGGAATAAACGTTTTTGGAACTACTTTTCATCTTTGGATGGCAGATGCACAAACCGCAGAAGAACGCAAAAACTGGATTTCCGTTTTAGATAAAATCTCGGCTTTGAAACCTGAAATTGTAATTCCTGCTCACGCTAATGCCAATTCTCCATTTGATATTACTGCTGTAAATCATACCAAAAGTTACATTCAATTCTACGAAGAAGCCCTAAAAACCAACAAAACTTCAGAAGCTTTAATTTCAGCTTTGAAATCAAAATACCCAACACTTACTTTTGAAACTGCCTTGATGATTGGTGCAAAAGTAAACACTGGAGAAATGAAATGGTAAAATCAATTCTATGCAGCTTGGCGATGCTTTTGGCATTGTCAAGCTGTTCTTTAAATAAAAAGGCAATGACAAATCTTGACATTATAAAAAGTACCTACGAAGGAAATACTTCGGAAGAAAACGGTAAAAATCTAGCGCAATATTCCGCTGAAAATATTTCTTGGACCGAAGCCAAAGGTTTTCCGTATGCAGGGACTTATATTGGATTAGAAAACGTAACCAAAAACGTTTTTAGCCGTTTGGGAAGCGAATGGATTGATTATAAATTCACGCCCGAAGATTATGTTGCCAGCAATGATAAAGTAGTGGCTTACGGTACTTACAAGGGTACTTATAAAATTACAGGCAAATCATTTACAGCCAGAGTGGCGCACGTTTGGAAATTGAAAGATACCAAAATTATCGGTTTTGAACAGTTTGTAGATAGCCAAGTTGTAAATGATGCTATGAAATAAGAATTATTTTTTTATGTCCTGCAATCTATTTTTTTTTATACGGTGGTAATTATATTTTTTAAACATAATTACCTTATAAATAAGTAGTTAAAACTTTTTATTTTGTATTTCTATAATTATTTTATAGTTGATAGATTTTTGATTGAGTATTAATACGCTAAAAGTTGTTTGAGTACCGTTTCAAATCTGCCTTTGGGCAAATACTGATCTTCCAAGGCTTTTGTAAACGGAATTGGACTGTCTAAACTCGCCACGCGCATAACGGGAGCATCCAAGTATTCAAAACAATTTTCCATAATCAAAGCCGAAATATCACTCGAAATTCCTCCAAAAAGCGAATCTTCTTGATAGATAACAACTCGTCCTGTCTTTTTTACCGAAGCATAAATAGCCGCTGTGTCCAGCGGTTGTAGGGTTCGTAAATCTATTAAATCCGCTGCTATTTCAGGATTTTTGGATAGGGTTTCTAATGCCCAATGTACCCCTGCACCAAAGGTAATAATCGTAACATCCGTTCCTTTTTGCAACAAAGCGGCTTTTCCTAGCGGAATCGTGTAATAATCCGTAGGGACTTCCTGCGAAATACTGCGGTACAATTGCTTGTGTTCAAAGTACAAAACAGGATTTGGATCATTGATTGCGGCATTCAACAACCCTTTGGCATCATACGGAAATGCGGGATAAACAACCTTTAAACCCGGTGTTTTGGTAAACCAAGCTTCATTGGTTTGTGAATGAAAAGGCCCCGCTTGTGTGCCGCCACCGCAAGGCATTCGTACCACTACATCGGCTTTTTCTTGCCAGCGGTAATGGGATTTTGCCAATAAATTAACGATCGGATTAAATCCCGTCGAAACAAAATCGGCAAATTGCATTTCGACAATCGCTTTATACCCATTTATAGACAATCCCATCCCAGCAGATACAACCGCACTCTCACAAATGGGCGTATTCAAGACGCGTTCTTTGCCAAATTGCACTACAAAACCATCCGTAATTTTGAAGGCACCTCCATATTCGGCAATATCTTGCCCCATGATAACCAAGTTTTTATGTCGGGTCATCGATTCTCGCAAACTATTAGAGATAGCATCTATAAACCTAATTTTCTCGGTGGTTGCATTTGGCTTGACCAACTCAAACGAATAAGGTTTGTAAACATCGTTTATTTCGGTTTCAAGAGTGGCTTTAATTTCGGGTTCGGCATTGGCTATGGCCAAACTGTCATCAATATCTTTTTTGATTTCGGTTCGTACTTCCAAGTCAAAAGCTTCGGTTAGAATGCCATTTTCTAGTAAATAATTCCTGTAATTTTCAACTGGATCCTTAATCGCCCACAGATCCATTAACTCTTGCGGAACGTATTTCGTGCCACTCGCCTCTTCATGTCCACGCATTCTAAAGGTTTTGAATTCCAATAAAACGGGACGTGGTTTCTCGATCATCGACGCCTTCAATTGGCTTAACAAATGGTAGACTTCAAGTATATTATTGCCATCAACGATATGACTTTCCATACCGTAACCAATGCCTTTATCGGCAAGATTTTCGCATCGGTATTGCTCTTTTGTGGGTGTCGAAAGTCCGTACCCGTTGTTTTCTATGACAAACATTACGGGCAATTCCCACACCGAAGCAATGTTCAAAGCTTCATGAAAATCGCCCTCGCTTGTTGCTCCTTCACCGGTAAAAACAGCCGTTATTTTGTCATTTTTTTGGAGTTTATTTGCCAATGCAATTCCATCAGCAACACCCAATTGTGGCCCCAAATGCGAAATCATTCCTATAATATGGTATTGTTGTGTACCAAAATGAAAACTGCGATCCCTACCTTTGGTAAACCCATTGGCTTTGCCTTGCCATTGCGAAAATAGGCGGTACAATGGAATATTTCGTCCTGTAAAAACACCTAAATTACGGTGCATAGGCAAAATATATTCATCAGCATCCAAAACTGCTGTAACGCCTACAGCGATTGCTTCCTGACCAATTCCCGAAAACCATTTGGACACTTTTCCTTGTCGGATGAGGATGAGCATTTTCTCCTCAATCAATCGGGGTTTAAGTATTCGCTTGTATAAATCTAATAATTTCTCGTCCGAGAGGTTTTTTCGATCAAAATTCATGGTGTTTGCTTAATTAGGATGCTTCAAAGATAAAAAAATATAACAGTTTGATTGTTTTTTGTTATATTATTTTAGTTTGAAATCCGATTTTAGAATTTGTATTTAAAAATATTCGATACATTTGTAGGGAAGATGTAAAACACTTCTAAAAGTACTAAAATTAAAATACTATGCAAAACATTCCTAGTGTTGACTTGCGTGATTTCCTTTCGGATGACCCGAAACGCAAACAAAAATTTGTAAATGAAATCGGAAGTGCTTTTGAAGAAATAGGCTTTGTGGCCTTAAAAGGGCATTTTTTAAACGATCAATTGGTCGAAGAATTGTATGGCGAAATCAGAAACTTTTTTGCTTTGCCAGTAGCAACCAAAAAAAGCTACGAAATCCCTGGAATTGGTGGTCAAAGAGGCTATGTTTCGTTTGGAACAGAACACGCCAAAGGGCGAAAAGAAGGCGATTTGAAAGAGTTTTGGCATTTTGGACAATACGTTGCCAACGATTCTAAATATGCCACCGAATATCCCGAAAATGTAGTGGTAGCCGAGTTACCAAAATTCAATTCGGCGGGGAAAGAAGCGTATCAAATGCTCGAAAAAACAGGCGTTTATGTCTTAAGAGCCTTGGCATTGCATTTGGGTTTAGGCGAATTTTATTTTGACGAATATGCCAAGGAAGGAAATTCTATTTTAAGACCCATACACTACCCTCCTATCACTGCCGAACCTGCTAATGCGATTCGTGCAGCGGCTCACGGCGACATCAACTTGATAACGCTCTTGATGGGAGCTCAAGGCAAAGGATTACAAGTACAAAACCACGATGGACAATGGATTGATGCCATTGCGCAACCCGACGAATTGGTAATAAATGTTGGCGATATGCTTTCGCGTCATACCAATAATAAACTAAAATCAACGATTCATCAAGTGGTTAACCCGCCTAGGGAATTGTGGGGAACTTCACGCTATTCGATACCGTTTTTTATGCACCCTGTGAGCGATATGAAACTAGATTGTCTCGAAAATTGCATAGATGCCGAAAACCCGAAAAAATTCGAAGACATCACCGCTGGTACCTATTTGTATGAGCGTTTAGTCGATTTGGGATTAATCAAAGTATAACAGCATAGCCTTTTAATTTTAAAATTCCAATGCTGCATTTTGAGTTTTGGAATTTTAAAATTGGTAATTTTTTGAATAAAAATATGGATTTACAAGACCAACTAAAAAACCTTTTTCCCGACCACAAAATTGCTCCCGAAGAAGCAATCGAGCCAATTGCACACGAATTATATGTTCAAAAAGAACCCATGATTTGCAAATTCGAAAAACGTAAAGGAAAAGCCACCACCATAATCGAAGGCTACGAAGGCACCGATGAAGATTTTAAAATCCTTGCCAAAGAAATCAAAACAAAATTGAGTGTTGGCGGGACTTTCAAGGATGATTCCATCATTATTCAAGGCGATTATCGAGATAAAATAATGGTCATTTTAAAAGAAAAAGGATTCAAAACAAAACGTGTTGGTGGATAGCGTTTTAAATTAAAAAAAATGAGCAAACTTTAACCTTGCGGACTTTGCCTAAAACCCAACGAATTTTGCTTTTAAAAACCAACAAAAACTTGGCGAACCTTGCGTAAAACCTTGCGCTCTTTGCGGTTAAAACTAACAAAAACTTGGCTAATAACTCTTCGTTTAAAATATAAAGTATGTCTATCAAACAATCCGAGTTAATTCTCAATCCCGACGGAAGCGTTTATCACTTGAATTTGAAACCGGAACATATCGCTCGGGATATTATTTTTGTAGGAGATCAAAATCGGGTTGAAAAAATCACGCAATTTTTTGACAACATCGAATTTTCTATTCAAAAAAGAGAATTCAAAACTCAAACAGGAACTTTCAAAGGCAAACGAATTACCGTTATGTCAACTGGAATTGGCCCTGATAATATTGATATTGTGCTGAATGAACTCGATGCTTTGGTCAATATTGATCTCAAAACTAGAAAACCAAAACCCACACTTACGGCGCTAAACATCATTCGGATTGGAACGTCAGGTTCGCTTCATGCGAGTATTCCTTGCGATAGTTTTGTGCTATCAAAATTTGGATTGGGTCTCGACAACATGCTCCGCTCCTACTTGATTGACGAAATTTCGAATCATGAAATCGAAAATGCTTTTATAAAACACACCAATTGGGACATACGCAAAGGAAAACCATACGTTATTTCTTGCTCGCCACTACTCGAAAAAAGAATCGAAAGTGACCAGATGCACAAAGGAATTACAGCTACTGCAGGCGGATTTTATGGCCCACAAGGGCGCATCTTGCGATTGGAAATTCAGGATTCTACCTTAAATTCAAAAATGGATACATTTGCTTTTGAAGCCACTAAAATCACCAATCTCGAAATGGAAACAGCCGCTATTTATGGACTTTCGGCACTATTAGGGCATCACTCCCTTTCGCTAAATGCCATTATTGCTAATAGAGCGACGGGAACTTTTAGCGAAGATCCGTTACTAGCCGTCGATGCTTTGATTGCTTATACACTGGATAAATTGAGTACTCCGGCTTTGTAACAGTGGTGTCTTTTATAGGTGCTACACTACTTAATTAGTCCCACTTTTTTTAATTTTCCAAAAAAGAAAAAAAATGAATTTAATCCTAGAAACCAACCGCCTCCTCTTGCGAGAACTCCAACTTACTGATGCCGAAGCTTTTTTTGCAATGGACAGCAATCCTAATGTTCACCAGTATTTATGGAACAAACCCACGCAAAAAATAGAAGAAACAATAGCTATAATCGCCTTTGTAAGAGCGCAGTATGTTGAAAACAATATTGGTCGGTTTGCTATGATTTCAAAAGAAACAAATGAATTTATTGGCTGGGCTGGCTTGAAATACAATACGGATGTAGTCAATAACAGAACTCATTTTTATGATATTGGCTACCGTTTAGACGAAAAATTTTGGGGCAAAGGCTACGCCAGTGAAGCTAGTTTTGCTTGGCTCAATTATGGTTTCAAGACTATGAATATCAAAACAATGACCGCAGCTGCACATACTAATAATGGGGCTTCAAACGCCATTCTTCAAAAAATTGGAATGCAATTTACCCAAAACTATCTCGAAGAAGGGATTTCTTGGAATTGGTATGAACTAGAAAACAAGTAATTTTTAAGGAGTTGTTAAAATAAGGAATAACTTCATTTTTTTAAAACTATCTTTGTTCGTACAACAAATCAATAATGAAAATACTACTTACAGGTGCAACTGGCGTTTTAGGTTCTCATATTATGTATGAAATTCTGGAACTTTTTATTACCAAAAACAACAGCGGAAAACTCTTTATAATTACCCGTAACAAGGGCAAAAATTCGGCACAAGATCGAATAAACGAATTATTATCCAGCGATTATACCCCAAAAATTCTTGTAGAAAAAGGACTTGAAAAACTACACCAATACATCGAAATCATCGATTCGGATTTGGCAACAGTAGACGCCTCTTTTTCAGCCAAAATAAAAGACGCTTATTTCATTCATTCTGCTGGATACGTGAATTTATCCACGGATGCCGATCAAAAAGAAAAGATTTTTGAGGAAAATGCCCAAATTACCAAAACTCTTTTCCATACTTTTCATCCCTTTATCAAGAAATTCATTTACATAGGAACCGCTTTTTCATCCGGCATTCGCAAAGGATTAATCGACAATAATTTTCATAATTTAGACTTCACACCCGAGCATCGCAATGCCTATGAAGATGCTAAATTTCACTCCGAAAACTACATAGCACAACAATGCAAACGGTTACATTTGCCATTCCAGATTTTGCGTCCCAGCGTTATTGGTGGCAAAATGCTGGGTAACGAAAGCACGTATTTCATCCCAAAATACATGGTTTTTTATCTCTTGGCAAAGTTTTTTCACTTTACATCACAGCGAAAAGGCGAGCAAGAAAACGTCCGTTTTATCATCAACAAGGATACTGGTTTGAACATTATTCCAGTCGATTATGTTGCCAAAGTGATTGTAAATACCTTCGAAAGAAATGATATTGAGCAACTCAATATTGTACACAACAAAAGCTTTAATATGGCCACTGGACTGCAATTAATCATGCAAGAAGTGGGCTATACCAATTTTACGTTGATACAAAATTCACTCGATTTTAAATACAAAAATACCATCGAAAAACTGTATTACGAAAGCATTGGCAAACACTTAAGCCCCTATTTTACAACGGCTGCCAATGAATACGACACCACTTTATTGAACACCATTCTCGAAATCCCAAAACTAGATTCCGAAGCCTTTACCAATATGATTCGCTACGCAAGATTGAATAATTTTAAAGATATAAATGTGTAATTTCAGGAGCTATTTCCCGCCATTCGCTGTATCTTTTCCTGGCTAAAGAAGCCAGAAAAAGGATGCCGCTACTGTCGGGGCTAGGGAATCCGTTTTCAAAAAAAAATCACGTATGACACCAATAAAAATAGTAGGCGTTCCAGAACATTTCAATTTTCCGTGGCATCTTGCCCTCGAAAAAAAAGCTTTTGAAAACGAAAACATCCATTTACAATGGACAGATATTCCCGAAGGAACAGGCAAAATGTGCCAAATGCTTCGGGATGACGAAACCGATATTGCCGTAATCCTAACCGAAGGAATTGTAAAGGATATTGCTGCTGGAAACCCATCCAAAATCGTGCAAATATATGTAGCAACGCCTTTGATATGGGGGATTCATGTTGCAGCACAATCCCATTACAAAACACTTTCGGATTTAGAAAATACCAAAGCCGCCATTTCAAGAGTGGGTTCCGGTTCGCAATTAATGACCTATGTAAATGCTCACAATCAAGGCTGGAAAACGACTAACTTGCCATTCGAAATTGTAAATACTATCGATGGCGCCGTCGCTGCTTTGACCCAAGGAACTGCGGATTATTTTATGTGGGAACACTTCATGACACAGCCGTTAGTCGATCAAGGTATTTTTAGACGCCTTGGAGATTGTCCTACACCTTGGCCTAGTTTTGTAATTGCGGTTCGGGATGAAATTTTAGAAAAACAACCTAAAATCATTGCCAAAATTCTTGAAATCATCAATCAAGAAATGCTTTTTTTTAAAGAAATCCCGGCTATTGATTCGGTTTTGGCGAAGCATTTTAATCAAAAAAAAGCGGCTATTCAAGAGTGGTTAGCAGTAACCGAATGGTCTCAAAAACCACTTTCGGAAGAAATGGTTGATAAAGTTCAAAATCAATTATTTGAGCTGGGTATTATTGATAAAATAAGTACTTTTGCTACACTCGTAAAAGCCGTATAGACCACGCTTTTGTATCCTATGACAACATACGAAAAAATTGATTTAAAGAAAATAAAAGCCAAACTTCAGGTCAAAAAACCTTGGGATCATATTATCATTTTTTCTTTGAATTTATTAATTACTTTCCCTGTTTTCATCATTTTGCACCAAAATTTAATCAATCCCAATTGGCCTTTTCACTTGGATCGTGTTTTTTTATTTCTAGTGCTTTTGGCCGTTATTCATTATGTTTTAATTTCCTTACGCACCATTATTATAGTTTGTTTGGCACTTTATTTTTTGGTGTTATTTTATGGAACGGTATTGGGAAATTATGGTTTCAATAACGTTTTTGAAGACTATAATTCCATGGTGTACACGATGTCTGATAATCCGTATCCGCAAGATATTATCATTGCTAAACTGCTTCCTTTTCCTAACAAATCCAAAATCATTCAAGCCATTGAATACGAAAATCCAAAAGTTCGGAATTTTGCCATTATGGCTACTTCAAAACATTTTAAAAACATAAAAGGCTACTCGGATTACCGCACGATAATGCAATGTTTTGCCGTTTTCAAAGAAATAAATAACCGTTGGAATTACGTAAACGACCCCAAAGAAGGCGATTATATAGCCACAGCAAGCGAGTCGTTGCTTTATTTCTCGGGAGATTGTGACGATCATTCTATACTCATGGCGGCTTGTGTTAGAGCCATAGGTGGAACCCCGAGATTGATTCATACCAAAGGGCATATTTATCCCGAAATTTTGATTGGTTCGTTAATCGATTTAGAAAAAGTAAATTTCCTTATCAAAAATGTTTTGTTCGAAAAGGAAAGTCAAAAGCAACAATTGCATTACCATATAGACGAGCGCGGTCAAGTGTGGTTGAATTTGGATTATACGGCTCATTATCCAGGAGGCCCCTTCCTGTCCGAAGAAATTCTGGGAGCTTTAACTTTGAATTGATGGGCTTGTTTTAGTGTTACAACCAACTTTTCGGGTAATTTTTGCACGAAATACAAAGCCCTAGCTTACCCCAAGAAGGCTTTTTAATAGGGAAAAACAATTTTCCAAACTCTTTTTCTAAATGGTACGAAATGGAATAGTAAGTTAATCCATTAATAAATGTTTTTTTTTGATTTCCAATAGTTTAGGTCAAGACCTTCATTTTAAACTATTTGTTCGTATCAACTTCAATGGCTTGTTGAATAATCGTACGAGAATCAGCACTTGACATGGGTCTAACGGTACGATTGGTAACTTTCCAACCAGCAGTAGTCCGCACGAGTTTCCATTGGTTGATGGTAAGTTGATAAATAGAAAACCCGGGAGAAGTTCCTTTTCCAGGCAATTTTACGTGTGAGGCTGTGCTGTCAGGCATTACTATGAGCAAATAACCCGTAGCAACAGCAGTATTGCCCTGTAGTGTGATATGAGGAAGCATTGCTAAATGAGACATTCCAGCCTGGATTGCCTGCTTCTGCTCGGGTGCATTGACGATTTTCAAGATTTCATCTCTACCTTTATCTTGCTTTGCAGCACCACGATCAAAAGTGGCATCCTCGGTAAACATTTTTGTCCAATACGATTCGGACGCTACATCGGAACTAAAAGCAGAACCCGCAAGAAGGTTTAGGATTTCGAGGCGGTCTTCGATGGCTGTAATTCGGGCGAGAAGGTCTTCTGTATTCAAAGTAGTTGTTGAGGTGTGATGCGTTGGGGGGATTGTTTTGTGTTTTGCTCCCACTTTCTGGGCAGCAAGTAGGGTAGACATTAGTACCAAGGCTGTACACAATACAAATCGCATGGTAAGATTGGTTTGGGTTTTCATTTTTGATAGTTTAAAATTAATTACTAAAACCTAAACCAGATACTCCTCTCGAACGGGGCAAAAGACATCAAATAGTTTGCATTTTGTGAGTGCTTTTCCTCCGTGTACCACGTTAGAGGGTATTACAACTAGCTGCCCTTTTTTGTAGATTTTTGTTTCCTTGCCAATGGTCATTTCAAATTGTCCTTCCAAAACTTGGGTCACTTGTTCGTGAATATGCGAATGTGCGGGCAAAATGGCACCTTCCTCAACATCCCAATACCCCAAGGTAAAAGTATCTGCATGAACAAATTGTGCCTTGAAACCGTCTTTAATTTCCTTTTGTGGTAGTGCCTTTATTTCGATCATCACTTTAGATTAATTATTTAATGAATATGAATACCACCATTAACATCGATAGTAGCGCCAGTAGTAAACCCCGAAAGATCCGAAGCTAGAAAAAGACAAGCACCTGCAACCTCAACCGTTTTGCCCACGCGTTGCAATGGGATTCCTGAAACCACATCCTTCAATTGTTGTTCCGAAAGGCCGTCGAGCATGCTGGTTTCGATCATGGCTGGGCAAATGACATTGGCACGAATGTTTTTGGGAGCAAATTCTCTGGCAATGGCTTTGGTAAGGCTGATAACGCCCCCTTTGGAAGCCGCATAATGTGTGCCACCTACCAATCCGCCACCGCGTTGTGCAGACAGGGATGATAAATTGACAATAACTCCTGCTTGCTTTTCGGCAAATATTTTTAGGGCACTTTGGCATATATTAAATGTCCCTTTTAGGTTGACGTCCATTATCAAATCATAGGCTTCCTCGGTGATAGACAACATTCCTTCCGACTTTACAATGCCTGCACAATTGACCAAGCAATCTATGGTGCCAAAATGTGCTACGGCTTCTGCTATGGCTTTCTCACAATCGGATGTGTTTCGGATGTCGCATGGAATGCAAATAATTTCAGGTGTATACCCTATTTGTGAAGCGATAGCATTAGTAGCCTCCTTGGCTTTTTCTTCGTTCATGACCAAATCCAAAAGCACCAATTTGGCTCCGTGTGCTGCAAAAAGTTCGGCCGTAGCATAACCAATACTACGCAATGATCCGCCACCAACAATCACACAAACTTTGTTATCTAATAATAGGTGATTGTATTTTTTTTGTTCGTTTACGTTTTTCATATCTAATTATATAGTAACATTTTCGATTATTACGGCATAGCCCATTCCTACGCCCACACACATGGCGGCAAGAGCATATTTTTTTTGGGTATGAAGCAGTTCATTGGCAGCCGCTTGAATAATTCTGGTGCCCGACATCCCGAGTGGATGCCCCAGTGCAATGGAGCCTCCGTTTGGGTTTACTCTGGCATCATCGTCGGCAAGGCCTAGATTTCGAGTAACGGCCAGACATTGGGCTGCAAAGGCTTCGTTGAATTCAAAAACGTCTATTTGGTCGAGTGTTAAACCTGCTTTTTGCAAGGCTTTTTGTGTGGCTCCCACGGGGCCAATGCCCATAATACGGGGTTCGACGCCTACAACCGCCGAGGATACAATTCTTGCTTTTGGCATAAAATGATGGTTTTTTATGGCTTCCTCCGAAGCAATCAGCATGGCAGCAGCTCCGTCATTTAAACCAGACGAATTTCCTGCCGTTACAGTGCCGCCTTCTTTCTTGAAAATAGGTTTTAATTTGGATAAAACATCAAGGCTTGTGTTGCCTTTTATAAATTCATCGGTGTTAAAAACGGTTATATTGCCTTTTCTATCTGCCAATTCGATTTTCATGATTTCATTGGCTAGAATGTTATTTTGTTGTGCCAAAAACGCTTTTTGTTGTGAGTTATAGGCAAACAAATCTTGATCTTCGCGGCTGATGGAATATAGTGTTGCCAAATTTTCGGCGGTTATTCCCATGGCATCGGTGCCGTATTGTTTTTGCATTTCGGGGTTGATAAAACGCCATCCAAAACTACTGTCGAACATTTGGGCATCGTTGCCAAAGGGTTTTGAAGTTTTAGAAATTACCCAGGGGCCACGGGTCATGTGCTCCATTCCTCCCGCAATAAAAATATCGCCATCATTGGCTTTGATGGCTCTGTTGGCATGAATAATGGCCGACATTCCGGAGGAACACAACCGATTGACGGTTTCGCCCGGAACCGTATGTGGTATTCCGGCTAAAAGTAAAGCCATTCGGGCTACATTGCGATTGTCTTCGCCGGCTTGGTTGTGGCAGCCCAAAATTACATCATCTATTAATTCTAGGGGCAAATTGGGGTTTCTTTTGAGGAGCTCTTTGATTGGCAAGGCTGCCAAATCATCGGCACGGAGTGAGGATAAACCACCACCTAAACTTCCAATTGGAGTACGAACAGCATCAATAATATAGGATTGTTTCATTGGATTATTTTTTTGTAAATTAAATAAATTAATACCTTTTTTTGGGTGTAGGTTACAATTACCAATTAAAAATTATAATGATAACCAATATTTTAAGTTTAAATAAGTGCTGGTTATAGTAGCGAAACGACTTATTGTTTTATTTATAACCATTGTTTTTTATTCTGATTTTCTATTCCAATTGCGTGAGGGATAGAAGTGGAGCTCTTTTTTTTGGCATTTGGGCTGGGTTTTTCTCCCAGCCCAAATGCCAAAAAAAAAGCGGGAACGGATAGCCCGACTCCATGGCTTGGCGAAGAGATAACGGAGCCAAGCCATGGGGGCACGCCCAAATAATTGTTGACTGTGTTTGAACTGATAATTGGACTTTTTTAGGGTTGTTTGTTATTTGGTTTATGGGTATAGGCTGCTTTTTGTGATAAAATTGTTTCTATTTCTATATCTGAATATCCCAATTCATCCAGAATTTCGTTGGTATCCCAGCCACAAGGAGCTGCTGTAGAACGTGCAACAGGATAATTGCCATCTACTTTTATGGTCGAACGAATTACGGCTGTTTTTCCTTCGGTGGGATGATTTTCAAAATTAATTAAGGCCACGGCTTTTAGATGCGGGTCGTTGGGCAAGGTTTCTAGCGTGTGGCAAGGCATTGCAGGCAAATCGGCCTCTCTGAATATTTTAAGCCATTCATCAGTAGTCTTATTATAAAGTGCTGCACCCCGAATTTCAAACCATTCTGAAACATATTTTGCCCTGCTTGCTACCGTTGAAAATCGTTCGTCAGTAAGTAATTGGGTTCTATTGGTTATTTTTAGGAAAGCTTGTACTTGAGAATCGGTATTGATGGTGAAGGAAATGTAACCGTCTTTTGTTTTAACAGGTTGATTGTGCGGACTCAAAAGTCGAAGATCACCTGGTGGGCCAACAGGAGGATCGAAGCTTTGTTGCGCCAAATGTTCTTGCAAGACAAAAGACGCCATAGTTTCGAACATTGGTATTTCTATACTCGAACCAATTCCTGTATTTTGACGTTGCATTAGCGCTGCCATAACGGTTCCTACGGTAATTTCGCCCACCACGTGATCGCATAAAAGTAGTGGCACGTAGGCTGGTTTTCCATCACGAGCCATGGTTAGGCCAGCAATACCCGAGGCGCCTTGCAAAACACTATCGTAGGTTGGCAATCCCGAATACGGCCCATCGGTGCCATAACCGGTTATCATGCAATATATTTTTTCGGGATATTTTGATCGAATCGTATCTGCGTCTAAACCTAATCTTTGCAAGGCATCAGGTCGCATATTGGCAACAATTACATCAGCCCAAGCTACTAATTTCTGAACGATTTCTTGACCACTTTGTTTTTTTAAATCAAGACAAATGTTTTTTTTGCCTCGATTAAGATGTAAGTACGTACCCGAATGCTGCCCAGTTGGGGACATTCCTCCAAGACCACGCATTAAATCGCCTGATGGGTGTTCGACTTTAATAATTTCGGCGCCGTATTGCCCCAATCGCCACGTAGCCACTGGACCAACTACTACGGAGGTTAAGTCTAATATTTTGATATTTTTTAGGGGTTCAAATTTCATACTTCATTATTTTACGTTTGTTTCTGCTGCTACCGCTAAATCGTTATTATCATCATAAACGGCCAAGTTCCATCCTGTTTCTGTTTTTTGGGCAGTTAGGGTCATGGGCCTGTTGCAATAAAGCGGTGCTAGGTGTTTTACTTTTAAATCCAAAATTTCGAGTTTTAAATGGGTTCTCATAAATTCGGTTACTAAAAGTGTGGTTAAACCACCATTTACCACCAAATCTGGAAGTCCCTCTATGTTTTGGGCATAATTTCGATCCAAATGAATTTTGTGAGAGTTAAATCCTAATGCCGAGTATTGGAACAAAAGTGTTTCGTCAGGAATTATTTGTTGCTGGTATTTTGATTCTATGGGTTGCGAAAGTGTTTTTGTGGTATCGTTAGAAGCTTTATTTTTGCCCAACAAGATGTAGGTTTGGGTTTCAATAATGGCAGGACTAGATTCTGTGATGGTTCGCAACTCGTGTTGAAGGGTTACAATGGCCATAGGACCCGAAGGCGTTGTTTTTTCTATGATACTTTTTATAAAACTGGTTTTCTCGATTTTATATCCTATTATAATATCTCCATTATAGGTTACCGTTCTGCCGCCCAGAAGCAATCTTGGCAAACCAAGATCAGGAATTGACACGCCCAAACCGGGGAATCCGTCTTGGCGTAATTGGGATTTTGGAGTTTCGCCAGCTAGCATAAAAAAATGCCAGCCTTTTGGCAACAAATTCCCTTCGAAAAAAGAAGCCGTAGGCAGATCCAACATAGCAGCTACACGACGCACCATCGAGGGACTACACAGTTCAATTGATTGTTTTTTTGACTCTAAAATGTTTTCTTGCATAGTACTAAATGTTCTCACAAAGAGGTAAATTATTATATATTTCGACAAAAATACGAATTATTTTTTCATATTTAAAAATAATGTTTCATATTTGCAAAACAAATAACAATTATTAAATTCGTAAAACATGAAATTCCAATACCATCACATGAATCTTTGTACAGAAAATGTATCCAGATTATCCAAATTTTACCAAGACATTTTCGACATGAACCGCATTGAAGATGAAGAACACGGATTGACGACCGAGGACACCGAGAATAGGTACGATGGCCAAGTTGAATTTATAACCGATGGTGCTATAGAATTTCATATTACCCAAAAAGACCACAATGCGGGACATAGAATGAACCAATGGATCAATCCGATTAAAAACGGTCATTTCTGTTTTAGAACCGATGACATCGAGGGATTCAAAAAAAAGTTAGAGGAACAAAATATTCCTTATGCCGATTATGGCAAATGGGCATTGGCGGGTTGGTATCAAATATTTTTTCATGACCCAGACGGAAACATCATCGAGGTGCATCAAATAGGATTGTAGTTTGATTTACGGTTTATTTTGCTTAAAATAGCAGATATTTATCTCAAACAAAGCGTAAAATAAATCAGATATGAAAGAGAAAGAAGAAAACGGAGCGTATTCGGCACCTGCATTAGACAAAGGGTTGGACATTCTAGAAGTGCTTTGCAAAAGCGAAAACGGACTGACACAACAAGAAATTTCGGGACAACTTGGGCGGAAATTAGGAGAAATTTACAGGATGTTGAACTGTTTGGTACAACGAAACTATGTTGCTAATTATGGTAATGTGTACACCATAACTTCCAAATTGTTTCAACTGTCGCATTTTCATCCGCCTACATATCGTTTGCTTACCGAGGCACTTCCACTAATGGAAGAATTATCACGAGCAGTATCTTTTCCTTGCGATTTGAGGGTTTATAACAATGGTTTTCAGACCGTTGTAGCGTCTATTCAGCCGCCAAACGGATTGGGTTTTATGACTCGGGTGGGGTCGGAAATTGAGGTAGCACCTTCGGCATCAGGATTAGTATTGCTGGCTTTTCAAGATCCAGTGATCACCGATATCAGAATTCGAGAATGCCTTTTGAATACATCAGAATCCGAAATAGAAACGTTCCGAAAGGGACTAATCGAAGTGGCTTCCAATGGATTTGCCTCTATAAAAAGTAAACAGTATGCAGGGCTTCATGCTATTTCATTTCCTATTTTGGACATGAATGGAAATGCAGTAGCCGCCATGACGGTACCCATGCTGGCACGAATTGATGGAACAAACCAACTTACGCATCAAGAAGTAGCCGAAAAATTAAAATATTGTGTATCTAATTTGAATCAAAAAATTGCCAAATTATAAACAAAAAAACATTTTATAAAACCAACATTTTACCTATTATGAATAATTTATATAAATTCTTACTTATAAGTTCCGCTATTTTAGGGCTTTTAGCAATAGGAATGTTGTTTTTTGGACGCGGATTATTGGCAACTGGTCCTTTTGTTGTTAGCGCACTTGTCTGTTTAGCCTTTGGAGGTCGAAGCATTTCTATTCTAAATCAAATGTCGTTTACCATTTGGGTATTGGCGGCCGTTTCGGTTGGGTTCTTTTTTCCACAGTATTTTCAAAAAATTGGCGATTTTAAGTGCACCCGTTTTATTGTACCGCTTATTCAGTTAATCATGTTTACAATGGGCACCGAAATGAGTTGGAAAGATTTTGAAAGCGTTATCAAAACACCAAAAGCGGTCTTGATTGGTTTGGTAAGCCATTTTACCATTATGCCATTAGTGGGTTTTACCTTGGCCAAAAGTTTTGGATTTGCCCCCGAAATAGCTGCGGGTGTTATATTGATGGGTTCGGTACCAAGTGGCGTAACCTCCAATGTGTTGGCGTTTATAGCCAAGGCTAATATGCCGCTGTCGGTAACTATTGCGGCGATTTCTACGCTTGCGGCACCGTTTATGACGCCCTTGTTAATGAAGTCATTGGCTGGACAATACGTTGCTATCGATTTGCAAGCCATGATGTTACACGTTGCCGAAATAATTATTTTGCCCATAGTATCTGGACTGCTTATCAATAAATTTTTTAGAAATACGGTTAGAAAAGTTCAATTCCTATTGCCTAAAATATCCATGTTTGGGGTATTGATGATGATGATTGTTATTGTCTCCTCCGGTAGAGATTCACTGTTAGTAATTGGTCCATTATTATTTTTATCGGCCATTATTCACCACACCATTGGGTATTTATTGGGCTATTGGGCATCGAGATTTATGGGGCTAGACGAAGCATCGTGCCGAACCATTTCGTTAGAAGTTGGCATGCAAAACGGAGGACTTGCATCGGGTATTGCCCTTCAAATGGGAAAAATAGCAACAGTGGGTTTAGCCTCTGTTATAGCCGTGCCTTGGATGACCATATCGGGATCGACGCTTGCCAATTGGTGGTGCAAAAAAGACAACGATACTGCGGATAAAAGCATTTACTAAAAACCTGATTTTAGACTGTTGAATGATGATTTCAATAAATTTTACACTCCTGCAAGGTCTTTTTTGACCTTGTAGGTATGATTTTCGATACTAAAAATACCTACAAGGTCAAAAAAGACCTTGCAGGAAAACTAATAGAAATAAAAATACTGTTAGTCAACAAGTTAAAAAAATAATAATCGAACTAACGTTAAAAATAACGGAATCACCAGAAGGATGTAGTACTTATAACTAAATGAAAATTAGTATGGAAATAAAAAAAATAACCGTTATTGGAGCCGGAAATATGGGACATCAAATAGCCTTGTGTGCCGCTTTGTCTGGGTTTGAAGTAAAATGTACCGATACCAATCCGGATATTCTGGCAAAAGCAATTGCCTTTGCGAACAATTACCTGAACGAAAGGGTTACAAAAGGAAAACTAACCGAGGAAGAAGCGAATAAAACCAAACAAAATTTGGCTTTTGTACCAACAATTCAAGAAGCTGTTGTTGAAACGGATCTGGTTATTGAAGCCATTATTGAAAAATTAGACGTAAAACGAAAACTATTTGCCGATTTGGATGCCATGTGTCCTGCACATACCATTTTGGCCACGAATAGTTCGTACATCGTAAGTTCCAAAATTGCCGATGCTACCAATCGCCCTGATAAAGTATGCAACATGCACTTTTTTAATCCGGCTTTGGTCATGAAACTGGTCGAAGTCGTTCAAGGATCCCACGTTTCAAACGAAACCGTTGATGCTGTAATGAATGCGGCCAAAAAAATGAATAAAACTCCTGTTTTACTTCACAAAGAAATATACGGTTTTCTCGTTAACCGCCTTTTGCAAGCCACCAGACAAGAAGCCCTGAAGCTATTAGATATGGGCGTTGCCAGTTTTGAAGATATAGACACCGCCGCCAAAAACGGACTGGGTTACCCAATGGGGCCTTTTCAGTTATTAGACCTTACGGGTATCGATTTGGCCTATCATGTAGGAATGGAAAAATACAAAGAAAGTGGCGATGCAGCCGACAGACCATCGCCCACTGTGGTGGAGAAATTTACCAAAGGAGATTTTGGCAAAAAAGCAGGAAAAGGATTTTATGATTATGAGTAACGATGTAGTGTAAAAAAAACATCAAATTATGAAATGAGCATGACTCAAAATTGGGTCGCTAACACCAACGATTGTGTGCGAAACGAAGTTCGATGACACCAAAAAAAACAAATAGCAACATATGAAAAACAGCTTCCTCTTACTAATTTTATGCTTTTCGGTTTTTGCAAAAGCACAAAACCCAATTGTAGCAACCAGCAATGGCAAAATTAAGGGTACAACGAGTATGGATAAAACAGTTCGTGTTTTTAAAGGAATCCCATTTGCGGCAGCACCCATTGGTAACTTGAGATGGAAAGCCCCGCAAGCATTGCAAAACTGGAAAGGTATAAAACAATGCACTCGCTTTTCGGCAAGCCCAATACAAAACAAACCGGTGCCTTTTTACTGTTGGTCGGAAGAATTTATTGCACAACCCGAACCCATCAAGGAAGATTGTTTGTACTTGAATGTGTGGACATCTGCAAAAGCAAAATCCAAAAAACAACCCGTATTTGTATGGATTTATGGAGGAGGCTTGAATAGCGGATCGGCAAATTGTGCTATTTATGATGGCGAAGAAATGGCCAAAAAAGGAGTGGTTTTTATAAGCATAAATTACAGAGTAGGTGTTTTTGGGTTTATGGCTCACCCAGAATTAAGCAAAGAATCGGGTCATAATACTTCGGGAAACTATGGGTTTTTAGACCAAATGGCAGCTTTAAAATGGGTGCAAAAAAACGCTGCAGCCTTTGGTGGAGATCCTAATAATGTAACCATTGCAGGGCAATCGGCAGGTGCATTTAGCGTAACGGCTCTGATTGCTTCGCCCTTGGCCAAAGGTTTGTTCCACAAAGCTATTGCACAAAGTGGTGGTTTGTTTTCTAATATGTTAATTCAAAATTTAGAAAAAGCCGAAAATCAAGGGGTTGTTTTTATGAAAAAAACAAATACCAATTCCATTGCCGAATTGCGAAAAATACCCGCAGAAGCATTGCAACTAATAGGCAATAATCCCGAAGTTGGCGGCTTTGGAACTACACTAGACGGTTATGTATTACCCGTTAATTTATTAGAACATTTTAAAAAAGGGTTGCACAATCAAACGCCTATTTTAACGGGTTGGGTTACTGGCGATGGTAATTTTTTGGGAGATACTAATATGTCTATTGCCGATTATAAAAAAGAAGCTCAAACAAAATATGGCGATAAAGCCGATGCGTTTTTGAATATTTTTCCTGCAAATACAGCTGACGAAGTAAAAAGTGTGAAACAAAAATTGACATTATTAGGCTTTGCCGGATTACCAGCTCATTTATTGGCAAGTTATAACACTAAAGCAAGCTATGTGTATCAATTTGGTCATGTGGCACCAGATAAACCAAACACGCCTAATTACGGAGCTTTTCACACTTCGGAAGTGCCGTATGTACTTCATAATTTGCATACTTGGAATCGTCCTTGGCAACCATTAGACACCGAAATAGAAACTATTTTTTCGTCCTATTGGGTCAATTTTGCCAAAACGGGCAATCCAAATGGAAGCAATTTGCCCGAATGGAAAATGTATGATCAAGAGTCTGGTGCTGTTATGGTTTTAGGCGACAAAATAGAATCAAAGTCCGGGTTTTTTAAAAAAGAGTTTGCTTTTTTAGAAAAAAATTAAAAAACTACAATCTAAACCCACTCCCCTATTTTAAAAACAAAACAAGAATCAAAACAATACTATTCACTTAAAAAAAAAAACAATATGTATTCAAAATTAGTAACCGCTCTCGTTTTACTGTTCTTTATCTCAACTGGTCAGGCACAGCAAAAAAATTTAAGACGCGCTTTTCAACCCGCCAATGTGGTGAATAAAGTACCATATGGAAATAACCTTAAAGCAGGGCATTATGTTCAGGCAAATGATGCCAAAATTTATTATGAAGTGTATGGCAAAGGGCAACCTATTGTATTGTTACATGGTGGATTGTTCGGTTCTACTGTAGAAATGGCAGACTTTATTGACCTATTACAACAAAACTATCAAGTAATAGCCGTTTCTACTCGTGGTCATGGCAAATCTGAATTAGGTACCGAGCCACTTACTTTAGAGCAACGTGCCCACGACGCTATGGCGGTTATTAATACCGTAACCAAAGATAGTGTTATTGTACTTGGATTTAGCGATGGCGGGTATTCAGCGTATAAATTAGGTGCAATGCATCCAGAAAGAGTCAAAAAAATGATTGTCATTGGCGCTGGCGAAGTAAGTCCTGGTGTAAGAGAGTTTAAATTCACTTCTAAAATGGCATTCGAAATGGATAAACCCTTCTGGGAACAACAATTAAAATTGATGCCAGAACCCAATAGAATAGAGGATTTATTTACACAAATTTCTAATTGCTATAATAATGTTACGGTGGGCAAAGAGTTGTTAAGCACTATTAAATGTCCTGTTCTTGTTATGGCAGGAGACCGTGACACTGGCAATCCTGTAGAACGTGTGGTAAGTGCGGCACGGAATATCCCGAAATCGCAAATTGCCATTATTCCAAATGCTACACATGAATGTTTTACCGAAAATTTTAATGCGAGCTGGGCATGTATCGTCTCTTTTTTGAAAAAATAATCCGTTAGGAAAATAGAAAAATTTATTTTACAGAGTCTCATTAATTCTCTTCAAAACGTGAAATAAAAGCACCAACAACCCTTTTTAAAAAACTATCTCTAAATAAAATAGAGACTTATAACTTTTCGAAATTATTCGAATACAGCATAACCTATATCTTTTATTTCCTGATAATTAGGAGTAAAGTGCAATAAAGAAAATTTGCAAAATATTTAAAATTGCAAATCATTATTAAAATAACTATTAACCCAAAAAACAAACAAAATGAAAAAATTACAATTAAAAGACAAGCTGGAAACATTTTGGCTCCTTTGTCTATTTATTATTTCAAGTGTGGCTCACGCACAAAGTACTGGAAGTATTTCAGGCGTTGTAAAAGACAAAAACGGTACACTGCTTTCTGAAGTTACTGTTAAATTATCATCCGCAAATGGAACAGATCGAAGTACCAAAGTCGATTCCATGTCTACTTACAATTTTAAAAACGTACCCAACGGAAAATACAAAATTCTT
Organism: Flavobacterium restrictum; assembly: GCF_007097245.1. Taxonomy (GTDB): domain Bacteria; phylum Bacteroidota; class Bacteroidia; order Flavobacteriales; family Flavobacteriaceae; genus Flavobacterium; species Flavobacterium restrictum. The sequence goes on from NZ_VJZT01000001.1 coordinate 454,425, forward strand.
TTTACGTTACTCGGACATTTAGCCTCAACCGCCCAAGTTGTTGTTGAAAATAATGATGTCGTGATTAACGGACAATTGGTCGAAGATCCTATGCAACTAGACGCTGTAGTGGTTACAGGTGGTCGTCCAAAACGAAAAATCGAATCTAGTGTAGCCATTACCACGATGTCTGCCAAAGACATTCAACAAAGAGCGCCACTTAATAATATTGATTTAATGAAAGCAATACCAGGTCTTACTGTAGAAAGTAGCGGTGGTGATGGCCCCGGCAATGTATGGGTACGTGGTTTTCCTCAAGGAGGTGGTTACACTTATTTAGGAATTTTAGAAGATGGACTAGCTGTATTACCTACTGGATTTAATTCAGCCCCATCTGCAGATCAATATTATAAAGCCGATCTTACCATTAAAAATGTTGAAGCCATTCGTGGTGGTAATGCGGCTATTGTTTTGGCTAATACGCCTGGTGCTGTTATCAATAATATTAGCTATGTAGGGGCAGCTAAAAGCTATGGAGATTTCAAAGTATCGTCTGGGCTTTCTCAAGGTCTATTCAAAGTAGAAGGGAATACAGGGGGCTCATTAAGCGATAATATTAGGTACAATATTGGTGGATCTTATCGTACTGATAATGGAATCGTATCTCCTCCATATAACGCTGGTAAAGGTGGTCAATTGAAAGGAAATATAACGTATCATTTCAAACACAACAAAGGTTACTTTCGTCTTTTAGGAAAATATATAGATGACAAAATATATTGGAGACTACCTAGTTATTATTCTTACGATGGATCTGGAAAACCAAAGGCGCTACCAAACTATGACATTTTTACACAATCAATGGAAGTAGTAGATTCAAAATGGGATTATACTAACGGTTCAGGAAAAACAACTAGCTATGATTTAGCAGATGGGATGCACACCAAAATGGGGGCAATAGGCTTTCAATTTAATTATACTACTGATAATGAGTGGCAGATATCTAATAATTTTCGTTACCAAGATAATAAAACAGATATAAATTCAAGTATTCCAGTAGGTGTGGGAGGATATGTTCCTGGAGTTGATTATAAATATTTAGACGGAAGTCCTGCGGTATATGGTGCTAACGATTATAATGTTACTACTGCAGCAATTATGTGGCGAAATAAAGATAAGCAATATATCAACAATCTTGATTTCAAGAAAAAAGTTAATAATCATAGCCTTGGAATGGGATTAGGAATACACCAACATAATGTAAATAATAATCCATATGATACTTTCGTATTCTTTCAGGAATTGAAAGAAAATCCGCGTCGTTTACTTATTCCAGCTTTTGGTATTGTAGGAAATGGTATTATACCAGCTAGTACAACTCTATATATAGCAAATACACGTATTTTATCGAGTTATATTACTGATGAAATTGCCTTGAGTGCTAAATACAGATTGGATTTGGGTTTCCGTTTGGATAATCATAATATAGATGGCAAAAGACCTTATTATGGGGTAAACACAGATGGAACACCAAACCCTTCTGCTCCAGCTACTATGACTGTTACTGGCACAACAGATTATTCATATTCAAATACCAACTGGGCATTTTCTGCAGGACTTAATGATAAAATAAGCGAAAATGCAGCCATGTTTGCTAGACTTACACGAGCATACAATACCCCAAATTATTTAGACTATGGTGTACAGGTTTTCAATGCTGCTTCTATTAAAAAACGTCCCGTATATTTAGCTGAATTAGGATATAAATATGCGAAAAATGGTTGGTCTTTATTTAGCTCTATGAGTTATTCAGCTATTAAAAATGTCTCTTTAAATATAACGGTTCCCACTAGTGCTGGACTGCAGTCTTTGATAGCTTTTGGTTCTACTGCAACCTTAAGTGCTGAATATGAAGTAGCTTATAAAGTATCCAATAATTTAGGTTTAAGACTTACAGGTACATTACAAGACTCTAAATATACGGATTATAAAGCATCTACTAATACCAATCCAGCAGTTTTTGCAGAATTAGGAGATAAAACATATGATTTTTCTGGTAATAGAACTGAAAGAGTTCCAGTATTAAGTACAGAACTATCTGCTAATTATGATTACAAAAAATTCACAACCAATTGGGGTATTATCTATACAGGAAGTCGCTATACTTCTCCATCTGACAGCTATAAATTACCAGGATATATTTCTGTGAGAGCTAGTGCAGGTTATAAATTAACAAAAGCAATTGAAGCTAAATTTTGGGTTGATAATTTAACCAATACTAGAGCACTTACCGAAGGAGATGTGAGAGGAGATCAATTTAGAGATTTTTCAACAATTGCTAAAGGAAGCTTAATGATTGGTAGAACTATTTTACCTCGCAGTTTTTGGGCTTCAATATCCTATAGTTTTAAATAAAAACGTAATGATGAATCAATATGACTACTCTGATGATTTAATGATTATAATATGAGTAGTGTAAAATAATTGTTTAAACAGGTTTTTTTTAGTTTAAATGAGGTTGCCTTTTATTAAGCGACCTCGTTTAAACTATCTGTTTTTAAAATATATTTAATAACTGTTTAAGTTTTATCTAATTATTTTTTTATGGATTATTTTCCGCTATTCTTCGTTAAATTTATTCAAAAATAAGCTGATTATTCTTTCAAAATTTGCCTTGACTATCAAAAAATAATCTCATAAAAATTCTAATATCAAAAATTTAAACAGTTACTTATGATTTGGTAAATAAAGTCAATCTGTTTTATAAAAAAATCAAAGATAAAAATTTGTGACTATTCGTTGCAAATATCAATTATCAACAAAAAAATCACATGAAAAACGTATCTTTTTTAAAAATTGCAAAAACATCGCTCCTTACAATAGTTATAATTTCTGGAATCTCTTGGAATAAAAAACCTGAAATCAAAGACACTAATGATAAAACTATAATTACTATCAATGGTTTCACTTTTTCGGACTTAAATCAAAACGGAAAACTAGATAAATATGAAGATACTCGCCTTCCGATAAAGGACAGAATCCAAGATCTGATAAGCAAAATGACCGACGATGAAAAAGCAAGTATGCTCACAGGTATAGGAATGCCCGGATTTGACTTAACCACATTTAAGTTCACTACCGAGGGATTTCAAGGAAAAGTGCCTGGGGCAGCTGGTGGAACATTTGAAATTAAACGACTAGGAATCCCTACAGTTACTGTCTCTGATGGTCCTGCTGGATTGAGAATTAATCCAAAACGAAATAATGACTCAAACAATTATTATGCAACCGCATTTCCTGTAGGAACTGCGTTGGCATCCACTTGGAACACAGAATTAATCAACAATGTTGGGCAAGCAATGGGTAACGAAGTCAAAGAATATGGCGTAGATGTGTTGTTAGGACCTGGAATGAACATTCACAGAAATCCATTGTGTGGTAGAAATTACGAATATTATTCTGAAGACCCATTACTTACTGGAAAAATTTCGGCAGCAATCGTAAATGGTATTCAATCGAATGGTGTTGGAACCTCCATTAAACATTTTGCCGCAAATAATCAAGAACGCAATCGTACGGGTATAAATGCTCATATAAGCGAAAGAGCCTTGCGAGAAATTTATTTAAGAGGGTTTGAAATAACTGTAAAAGAAGCACAGCCTTGGACAATTATGTCTTCTTATAATTCTATCAATGGCACTTTTACTTCAGAAAGAAAGGATTTATTGACAACAGTATTAAGAGACGAATGGGGATTTAAAGGTTTAATAATGAGTGACTGGTTTGGTGGATATATAAGCTATGCGGCTCCCTTTACACCTAATGTAGTAAGCAATGTTACTGCACAATTATCTGCAGGGAATGATTTATTGATGCCTGGACTGCCATCGCAAAAACAAGCGATTTTAGACAATATGAAAAGCGGAAAATTAACAGCATCAGTTGTAAATAGAGATTTAACCCGTATTTTAGAATTGGTTATGAGGTCGCCAGCAATGAATAATTATAAATATTCTGACAAACCAAATTTGAAAGCAAATGCTGAAGTGACCAGACAAGCTGCTGCAGAAGGAACTATATTATTAAAAAATGACAGCAATACATTACCATTCAAATCAAAAAAATCACCATTAGCCATTTTTGGAGTTACTTCATACGATTTCATTTCTGGCGGAACTGGTAGTGGTGATGTTAACGAAGCGTATACGATTTCATTAATTGACGGCTTGACCAATAATAGATTTGCAATAGATTCAGAATTAGAAGGATTATATAAACCTTATGTTGCAGATCAAAAGGCAAAAGAAATGGAACGTCGCGATAAAAATGGCGGGTTACTGGCCACACCAAAACGAATTCTTGAATTAGAATTGAATAAGGCGACTATAGAAAGCAAAGCCAATTCGTCTGAAATTGCCTTGATTACAATAGGCAGAAATGCAGGTGAAGGTGCTGACAGAAATCTTGATGAAGACTTTATTTTGGCCGTTGACGAAGTAGCTTTAATTAACAATGTTTCGGAGGCATTTCACGCCAAAGGAAAAAAAGTAGTTGTAGTGTTGAATATTGGTGGTGTAATTGAAACTGCAAGTTGGAGAGATAAAGTAGATGCCATTCTTTTACCATGGCAACCAGGGCAAGAAGGAGGAAATTCTGTAGCAGATGTTTTTTCTGGAAAAGTAAATCCCTCTGGAAAATTAACAATGACTTTCCCTATTAAATACGAGGACACACCATCCGCAAAAAACTGGAATGGTACACCTATGGAGAATCCTACAAGTGTAACTTATAATGAAGGAATTTATGTAGGATATCGATATTACAACACTTTTGGAGTAAAACCTGCCTACGAATTTGGTTATGGTTTATCGTATACCAATTTTGATGTTTCTAACTTGAAATTAAGTACTAAAACTTTTACCAAAAAAATGACTGCAACTGTAACTATAAAAAACACAGGAAAAACCGCAGGAAAAGAAGTGATTCAATTGTATCTGTCTGCTCCATCCAAAAATACCGACAAACCAAGTGCTGAATTAAAGGCTTTTACCAAAACAAAATTATTGCAAGCTGGAGAAAGTCAAACCATTATATTAACCCTGAATTCTAAAAATTTAGCTTCATTTGTAACTACAAAAAATGCTTGGATTGCAGAAGCCGGTGCTTATAAAATCGCCATCGGAACGTCATCATTAAACAGCAAACAAACCGCAGGATTTTCTTTGTCCAAAGAATTGGTGGTCGAAAAAACAAATTCGTCCTTTGCTCCTGACACTAATTTTTCAGATTTAAAAAACTAATTTTAATATTAAATTATTATAAAAATAAGTTTTGTTTTATTTTTATAATGGTAATATAACAACACTCACCAATTTAAAACACCAACCTATTAAATTATTTGAACACCTATCCCTTTTCGAAATAATTCAACTAAATGTAACATATCCCTATAATTGCCCTAAATCAAGTTGAAATAATAGCTAAACAAAAACAATGAACACAACAGTAGAACAAATTTTAATGCACCACCTGATTGCCTTTGGCGATAACAATTTAGACGAAATTCTAAAAGATTACACCCCAGAATCCGTTATCATGACACCCAACGGAACTGTAAAAGGACTAACAGAAATTCAGGGATTTTTTGAAGATTTTTTTGAAGCAATCCCCACAGGTTCAGCCTTTAGTATGCAACAAAAAATTATCGAAGGAAACGTAGCCTACATTGCATGGGCAAGCAAATCCAATAGTGTCGAAATCCCTATGGGAACCGATACTTTCGTTTTTGAAGGCGATAAAATTCAATACCACACCGTTGCCGACTATAGACTATAAAACAAAATTCTATTCAACCTATCAAAAAAATGAATTACCTCCAGCTTTTGCTGGGGATATAGGTATGAAAATAAATTGACTTTAGCCAAAAAGTACGAATTTTTGGCTAAAGCCAATAAAACCTACAAATCTACTCTTACTTTTTTTTTACGAATAAAAAACCTAGGAATTATATAACTTATTCTTCACATTATATAACACTTAATCAATTTAAAACATCATATTTGGTAAAAAAATAAATGAACTTATTTTGAGAGTTTATATCAAATACATGGTTAGCAATCGCTGCAAACTAGTAGTGCGAGACGAACTCAACAAATTGGGTCTTCATTTTATTGTAGTCGATTTAGGCGAAGTCGAAATTATGGAAAACCTCAATTCCGAGAAAAGAGCCTTGCTAAAACAACATTTACTCGAATGCGGTTTGGAATTAATGGATGATAAAAAAGCCATTTTAATCGAGAAAATCAAAACTATCATCGTCCAAATGGTACACCATTCCGAGGAAACCATCAAAGTCAATTTTTCGGATTATTTGTCCCAAAAACTAGACCACAACTACTCCTATCTTGCCAGTATGTTCTCCGAAGTGCAAGGAATGACCATCGAACATTTTATCATTTCCCACAAAATCGAACGCATCAAAGAACTGCTTATTTACGGCGAATACAACATTACCGAAATCGCTTGGAAAATGGGCTACAGCAGTGTGGCGCATTTGTCGAGTCAATTCAAGAAAACCACAGGATTGTCCCCATCGCATTTCAAACAACTCAAAAATAAGCGCAGAACATCGATTGAAGATATTGGTAATTAATTTTAATAACATGAGCCCCTCAAAAAAATCAGAAAACACAAACTATAAATCCGATGATTTATTTTTTGATATGTTTGAAAACAGTGCTATTGGAATGATTATTACGGTTATTGATACCGAAAAATTTCAATTTGTAAATAAGGCTTTTCTTAAATCTATGGGCTTTACAAGAAACGAAATTATAGGCAAAACATCTGCAGAAACCGGAATTGTTATCCCAGAATTTCATAAAAAAACAATACTGCAATTGTTTCAAAAGGACAAAGTAAATACCATAGAAATCGTTCTAAATAATAAAAAAGGCGAACCGTTCTGGTTTTTAGCCTCCATTCAAGCTATACAATTTCAAGGCAAAAAATGCTCTTTAACGTCATTTATTGATATTTCAAAATCAAAAAAAAATGCCGAAGAATTAAGTAATGCCAATCAAAAATTATCTTTTCAAAACAATGAAAAAGAAAAACGGGCTAATGAATTATTGATTGCTAATGAGGAATTAGAATATCAAAATACAATCAAAGAAAAACGAGCTGCTGAATTAGTGGTTGCGAATAAAGAACTGGCTTTTCAGAACGATGAAAAAGAAAAACGAGCCGCCGAGTTGGTAATTGCTAACAAAGAACTGCTGTTTCAAAGGGGCGAAAAGCAAAATCGTGCTGATGAGTTGGATATTGCCAATATCGAATTGGCGCATCAACAAACGGAAAAACAAAACCGCGCTGACGAGTTGGATATTGCCAATATTGAATTGGCGCACCAACAATCCGAAAAATCAAATCGTGCCGATGAGTTGGATATTGCCAATATTGAACTGGCGCACCAACAAACGGAAAAGCAAAACCGTGCCGATGAATTGGATATTGCCAATATTGAATTGGCACACCAACAAGCCGAAAAGTCGAATCGTGCCCTTGAACTCGGAATTGCAAATATCGAATTGGCACACCAACAATCCGAAAAACAAAATCGGGTCGATGAACTCAAAATAGCAACTATTGAACTAAATTTTCAAAAAAATCTAGCGCAACAGCAAGCCTATTCTCGCAGTTTGATTGAGGCCAGCCGCGATCCGTTATTTACGATAAGTCCCCAAGGAAAAATTACCGATGTCAACAAAGCCAGCGTTCGGGTTACAGGAGTTTCACAAAACGACTTAATAGGATCTGATTTTATAGGGTATTTTACAGACCCTGAAAAAGCAAAAGACGGTTACGAAACCATTTTCAACGAAGGATTTGTAATCGATTTTCCATTGACCATAAAAGACCATAAATTGACCGATGTCCTTTTTAATGGTTCGGTTTATAAAGACCAAAACAATACTGTAATTGGAGCTGTGGCTGTGGCTCGTGACATTACACTCCAAAAAGCATTAGAAAAAGAACTAACCGAAGCCAAAGTTTTTGCGGAACACGCAACATCCATCGCTGAACGCGCTACCATAGTTGCAAATGAATCCGTAAAATCAAAACAGCAATTCTTGTCGAATATGAGCCACGAAATTCGTACGCCAATGAACGCCATCATCGGTTTTACAAAAGTGGTACTCAAAACAGAGCTTTCTGCCAAACAAAAAGAATACTTGACTGCTATAAAAATGAGTGGCGATGCGCTAATTGTACTCATCAATGACATTCTAGATTTGGCCAAAGTCGATGCTGGAAAAATGACTTTTGAAAAAACACCTTTCAAACTCAAATTGTCCATAAAAGCGATGTTGCACCTTTTTGAAACCAAAATCCAAGAGAAAAACCTCCAATTAATAACAAATTACGACGCCAGCATCCCAGAAGTTTTAGTAGGAGATCCAGTAAGGTTACACCAAATAATATTAAATTTAGTAAGTAATGCAGTGAAATTTACCAATAGAGGAAAAATAACCGTAAGCGTCCTCTTGGTTACGGAAAATGAGCACAAAGCAACCGTAAAATTCTCGGTTGCCGATACTGGAATAGGAATAAAAAACACCAAAATCGAAAAAGTTTTTGAGAATTTTCAGCAAGCCACCAGCGGTACTTCCCGTTTGTTTGGCGGTACTGGATTGGGACTTGCTATTGTAAAACAACTCGTTGAAGCCCAAAACGGAAAAATAGAAGTTGCCAGTGAGGAGAACAAAGGTTCCGTTTTTAGTTTTAGTTTAGATTTTAAAAAAACCAATGCCGATGCGGTGCTTGAACCCGAAATTCTAGAATTAAATACCGATATCAAGGACATCAAAATCCTAGTTGCCGAGGATATGGAACTCAACCAATTACTGATGAAAACGCTTTTGGATGATTTTGGTTTTGAATGCGAAATTGCAGGAAACGGAAAAATTGCCATCGAAAAACTACTTACCAAGACCTACGATATTATCTTGATGGATTTGCAAATGCCTGAAATGAATGGTTTTGATGCCACAAAATACATTCGTAAAATACTAAAAATGGACATCCCAATCATTGCTCTCACAGCGGATGTAACCACCGTTGATGTCGAAAAATGCAAAGAAGTAGGAATGAACGATTACATTTCCAAACCAGTTGATGAACGATTATTGTACAGCAAACTGATAAGCGTTATCAAAAAACCAGTACTCATTATTGAAGAAAAAAGAAAGGGAAACACCATCATCGAAAAGATGAAATATGTGGATATGAGTTATTTGTTAAAACTAACCAAATCCAACCCAAAACTAATGACCGAAATGATCCGCGTTTATTTAAAACAAACGCCCCCACTTGTCAGGACGATGAAACAAAGTTTTCTGGACAAAGATTGGCATTTGCTACAAGCCACCATTCACAAGATGCTCCCGTCGTTTACCATCATGGGAATCAATCCCGAAATTGCCGCCGTTGCTCATAAAATTCAAGAATTTGCTCATAAACTCGAAATTTCCGATGACTTGGATCAGCTAGTTGACCAAATCGAAAACGTGTGCAACCAAACTTTTATAGAACTCGAAATCGAACTTACCAATCTAAATAAATAACATCGTGCCAAAAGAAAACAAAATAAAATTATTCCTAGTCGATGACGATGCTGTATTTTTGAAATCGCTCGAAATTCAGTTCCTAGATCACGCAAATTTGGACATAGAAACCTTTGCTACAGGCGAATTATGCCTTGCTAACATCGCTCAAAATCCTGATATTGTAATCCTGGATTTTCACCTTGACGGAATAGATCGAACCGCTATAAACGGACTAGAAACATTAGACAAAATCAAAGATTTCAATCCTAAAATCCCTGTAATAATGCTCTCTAGCCAAGACAAAATTGATGTTGCCATCAGTTGTATGCACCACAAAGCATCGGATTATATTGTAAAATCCGAAACCGCATTTGTTCGGCTTCAAAAAGCTATTGAAACCATTTTTAAATACCAAAAAATGGAAAAAGAATTGAATTGGTACATGGAAAGAATGTAAGGATTTTGATTTCAAAGTGCTGAAATTGATTTTTGAAATTGCCATCATAAACCAGGGCATTCGCTTTTAAAATTTTTCACCACAAATTCCACAAATTTTCACAAATTCAAAGTCTGTTTTTGGTATGTTTGAGTTAATTATGATGTTATTGACGGGTTCATTTTTGAGTAAATTTGTGTAATTTGTGTAATTTGTGTAATTTGTGTAATTTGTGTAATTTGTGGTTAAAGAAAATTATGCTTTTTAAAAGCGAATGCCCTGTCATAAAACAGCAATCTTATAACATTTCACAAAAATTCTATAACGGTTTTTATTGTTTTCAAATGCAACTTTGTAAAACAATTTTAAAGTATAGAAAAAATGAACAAAGCAATCGTAATCCTCGCCATAGCAGCAGGAACAATTTTTACTTCTTGCAAATCGGCCAATCAAAAACAAGCGACAGCCCAACAAAATGCAACAGAAGCCAATCAGGATTTGACAAACACGCAAGCATCCAATGTTGCTGAATGGAAAGCTTTCAAAGCCGAATCACAAGCAAAAATTCTCGATAATGAGCAACGAATTGCTAATTTGAAAGAAAAAATGAATAAACCAGGCAGCACTTTCGACGGAATATACCGTACTCGAATCGAAAAACTCGAAGCCAAAAACAACGATCTCAAAGCAAAATTAAACAACTACGACGGCAACCAAACCGATTGGCAAACATTCAAAAGCGATTTTAATCGAGATATGGACGAAATTGGAAACAACATAAAAGATTTGTTTAGATAAGATTTTTAATACCATAACCACCAAAGGTAGGATTAATTTCTTGCCTTTTTTTAATTAAAGCAATGACAACAAGCCCACATACTATCAAAGGTTTATCGAATGAAGAAGTGCTTTTATCCAGAAAAACACACGGCAGCAATTCGGTGGATTTAAAGGACGAAAATCCATTTGCAAAATCGGTTTTAAAGTTTGTAAAAGATCCTATGATACTATTGTTGGTGGTGGCGTCAACGATTTATTTTGTGAGCGGAAAAACGGTTGACGGCCTGTTTTTGGCATCGGCAATTGTGTTGGTTTCCGTGCTTTCGTCCTATCAAAATGCTCGGAGCAGGAATGCTTTGGATAAACTGAAAGATTTTACAAAACCCAAATGCAAAGTTATTAGAAACGGAAAAACGATCGAAATAAAAACGTCAGCATTAGTGGTTGGAGACAGCCTATTGGTCGAGGAAGGAACTTCAATATCGGGTGATGGAACAATAGTACATTCGAACGATTTTTCGGTAAACGAAGCTATTTTAACAGGCGAATCGCTATTGGTTTCCAAAGACAAATCGAGTAGCGATAACCAGATTTTTCAAGGAACAACAGTGGCAAGCGGATTGGCAATTGCCACTATTACTGCTATTGGTAACCAAACCAAATTGGGAAAAATTGGCAAAAGTCTAGAAGCAATTGCCGAAGAAAAAACACCTTTGGAACTACAAATTGGTCATTTTGTGCAGCAAATGGCCATTGCAGGAGCCATCGTTTTTGGGGTGGTTTGGGGTATCAATTGGTACCATTCCAAGAGTTTTATGGACAGCTTGCTCAAAGCATTGACCTTGGCAATGAGTGTTTTGCCAGAAGAAATCCCTATTGCCTTTACCACATTTATGGCACTTGGCGCTTGGCGCATGATGAAAAAAGGGATTGTCGTGAAGCAAATGAAAACCGTAGAAACCCTAGGAAGTGCCACCGTGATTTGCATTGACAAAACGGGTACAATTACAGAAAACACGATGCGTTTGGCAAAAATTTTTACTTTAGAATCCAATAGAATTTTGGATTTAGAAAATGATTTGTCGGATGCCGAAAACCAATTAATAACAATGGGAATGTGGGCAAGCGAACCCATTCCGTTTGACCCAATGGAAGTAGCATTGCACGAAATGTATGCTCAAAAAACAAAAAAAGACGAACGCTTGCTATACAAAATGGTACACGAATATCCGTTGTCTGGCCAACCGCCTATGATGACGCATTTGTTTGAAAACAAATCTGGAAACCAAATTATCGCTGCCAAAGGCGGTTCCGAAGCCATAATGGCTATTTCCAAATTATCGGTGAACCAAAAAAAGCAAATTCAGGAAGCCATACAAGCATTGGCTACCGAAGGCTACCGAATTTTAGCGGTTGGCGAAGCGGTTTTTAAAGGCAAAAAGTACCCCAAAACCCAACAAGAATTTCAGTTGGAATTCAAGGGGTTATTAGCGTTTTATGACCCACCAAAAAAGAATATTCGGCTGGTTTTACAGCACTTTTACAGAGCAGGAATTGCCGTAAAAATCATTACGGGCGACAATGCCGAAACCACCTCGAGCATTGCCAAACAAATAGGATTTATAGGATTTGACAAAAGTATTTCGGGCGAGGAACTGATGCAATTGACCCATTTAGAACTCAAAAAGAAAGTAAAGGAAATCCATTTATTTACCCGAATGTTTCCCGAAGCAAAACTTAAAATCATCGAGGCACTCAAAGCAAATCACGAAATTGTAGCCATGACGGGCGATGGCGTAAATGATGGACCAGCACTCAAAGCAGCGCACATAGGCATTGCAATGGGCAAAAAAGGAACCGAAATAGCCAAAGAAGCCGCCTCGTTAATTATAGTAAACGACGATTTGTCGAAAATGGTTTTTGCCATTTCGATGGGGCGAAAAATATATGCCAACCTCAAAAAAGCCATTCGGTTTATCATCTCTATACACATTCCTATTATACTTACCGTTTTTATACCACTGGCTTTGGGCTGGAAATATCCAAGTATTTTTTCGCCCTTGCACATTATATTTCTCGAATTGATTATGGGACCTACTTGCTCGATTGTGTACGAAAACGAACCGATAGAAAAAAACACAATGTTGCAAAAACCAAGGCTTTTTACAACCACTTTTTTCAATTGGAAAGAGCTTTCGACCAGTATTCTTCAGGGTTTGATGATCACAATAGGGTCGTTAGGAATGTATCAATACAGAGTAGCTCTGGGGTATAACGAAGCCCATACGAGAACAATGGTTTTTGTGGTTTTGGTTACCGCCAATATCGTTTTAACCTTGGTCAATCGCTCCTTTTATTATTCGGTTTTGACCACTTTGGCGTACAAAAACAAGTTGGTTGCTTTGATTGTTGGCATTACAATAGTGGTTATGGGCTTACTGCTTTATGTAGCTCCCTTGTCCAACTTTTTTGATTTTGAGTATTTGAACGGCAATCAATTAGGTATGGCAATAGCAATAGGAAGTGTTTCCGTTTTGTGGTACGAACTAGTCAAATTATGGAAACGAAATTTTAAAAAAACATCAAAATGACACTATCTTTAACATCAGTTATCAAAAAAATACTTCTTCTTTTTCTATTATTTTTAGGGCTTTATTTTGCCAAAGATTTCTTGATTCCGTTGTGCATTGGTGGCATTTTGGCTACCTTGTTTTTACCTTTTTGCCATTGGATGGAAAGCAAAAAAGTACCCAAAGGAATCGCCGTTTTTGCTTGCTTATTGGCGTTTTTACTCTTACTTTTTATTCTGATTTCGCTTTTGGGTTACAAGGTTATGGAACTCATTAGCGACATTGCCACTTTGAAACAAAAAGCCATCGAAACGGGGACACAAATCCAAAAATACGTTTTTAACCACCTCAATATTTCTATCTCGGAGCAGTTCAAGATTCTTAAAAACGAGCAACCCTCCTACTCCAATATGTTGCAAATGATGGTAGGTTCAGTAACTAATTTTTTGTCCAGTTTTATTTTACTACTGGTTTATTTTGCGTTCCTATTGTACTATCGCAGTCACATTAAAGACTTTTTGGTGCAACTCACTGCCAAATCACAACAAACCGAAATGCAGCAAATTTTGAAAAAAGTAACCGCTGTTTCACAACAATATTTACTGGGTTTATTCAAGATGATTTTTCTTTTATGGATAATGTACGGTGTAGGTTTTAGTGTTTTGGGTGTCGAAAACGCTATTTTCTTTGCCATTTTGTGCGGGTTATTAGAAATCGTTCCGTTTATAGGCAACATCACGGGTACTACATTGACGGTTTTGGTAGCAGCCATTCACGGTAGCAATTTGGGGTTATTGGGCGGAATCGTGCTTGTTTATGGCATTGTGCAACTCATTCAGGGTTGGATTTTGGAACCTTTGATTTTGGGACCACAAGTCAAAATAAATTCCCTATTTACCATTATAGCCTTGGTTTTGGGCGAATTACTTTGGGGGATTCCAGGCATTATTTTAGCAATTCCGCTCACAGCAATGTTCAAAATTGTTTGTGATCATATCGAATCCTTAAAGCCTTTTGGTTTTTTGATAGGAGAAATTGAAAGCAGTAAAAAAGAAGTTGGATTTATTGCCAAATTAAAAAAAATATAACAATGGGTTAATTAAACCAATTTTAAAAATGGTACCCAGATGAAACGAATTTAAACCGATAAAAATCGATTCGTATATATCAATCAGCAAAAATCTGTGTCATCTGTGTACCATTATTGAATTGTTAGTCCTCTTGGCGGACACCCCAAAAAAAAATAAAAACAACCAAATGATACCATTCAAAATTAACGATTTAGGACAACTCTTTAAGGCTACTTTCAAAGAATGGCTGGCCAAAGATCCGTTCCGGCAAAGTGCCATTATTGCCTATTATGCCATATTTAGCATTCCAGGATTGCTAGTTTTATGTATTGCCATTGCTGGATATTTCTTTGGAACTGATGCGGTAAATCAAAACTTGATGCAACAAATATCCGAAACAATTGGATCCCAAACCGCTCTACAAATTCAAGAAGTTTTATCAAAATCGACCACCGAAAAATCGACCACTTGGGGATCAATCGTTGGAATATCCGTATTGTTAGTAGGCGCTACAGGCGTTTTTGTAGAACTTCAAAAAACACTAAACTTAATTTGGAATGTAAAAGTAAAACCCCAAAACGGCATTTGGCTCATTGTAAAAGCACGTCTATTTTCGTTTGGATTGATACTGGCAATTGCGTTCCTATTGACCATCTCGTTAGTCATTTCAACAGCATTAGTAGCTGTAAGCAATTATATTGCGTTCGAAAGCTCACAATTCATGATGCTCCTTTATGGACTACTCAATTTTATCATTTCGTTAGCGGTTATTTCAGCCTTATTTGCCATGATATTCAAGATTTTACCTGATGCCAAAATCAAATGGAAACACGTTTGGTTGGGGTCATTGGTTACTGGATTATTGTTTACTCTAGGTAAAATGGGTTTGGCTTATTATTTTGGAAAAGTACAACCAGCCTCCATTTATGGTGCTGCGGGTTCAGTAATTCTTATTTTGCTTTGGGTTTCGTACTCGTCTATGATTTTATTTTTTGGAGCCGAATTTACTGCCGCTTACGCCAAAATGTATTCTGGAACTATTGCTCCAACCGCTATTGCAAAAGTGGAAATTCCAACCACATTAGAAAAAACATTGTAAATTTTAGAGACTAGAAACAATAGAAAATAGAAAACCAAAAATGAAGGTATTCGCTAAAAAAATTAAAATTATGAAAGCATCGAAACCCAAAAAAAGTACGCCTAAACAAACAAAAATTGCGCAAGTAATGCACAAATTCAAAGAAAGTAATTTACATTCAGGCAAAACGAACACCATTGTAACCAACCCAAAACAAGCCATTGCCATCGCTTTGAGCGAAGCCGAAGAATTGAATGAAAAGAAAAAATAAGGCATTGCACCAAAACCTTTATAATCCAAATACACAGAAGTTGTAGCATGGCTAAAGCATTAGAATAGCCCAAAAAACAACTCTATTTAATCCGCCAATTTCATAAAAAAGGAATGACTGTCAAAAAAAAGACAGTCATTTTTTGTACCGTCAAATCCCTCCACCTAGTAATTTTGTAAGTTATACCCAAAGTTCTACAACACTATAAACTGCAAATAATCAGAATTTTACAAGACAAAATTAGTAGGTAATTTTGATCTTGTAACCGTTAAATAAACTGCCATGTTAAATGTTAAAAAGGAAGGAATTGTTTTAGAAAAAACAACATTGGATTTTGAAAACGAAGGGGTTCTAAATCCAGCTGCCATTCGGGAGGGGGAATTTGTGCATTTGTTTTATCGAGCGGTGCAAAAAGGAAATCATTCGACCATAGGCTATTGCAAGTTAGATGGGCCACTGGAAATTGAAGACCGTCATTACAAACCCATTTTGATTCCTGAATTCGACTACGAGTCACAAGGTCTTGAGGATCCCAGATTAGTAAAAATTGAGGATACCTACTATTTAACTTATACGGCTTACGATGGCGTAAATGCTCTAGGATGCTTGGCAACTTCTACTGATTTGGTTCATTTTGAAAAAAAAGGAATTCTAGTGCCACAAATTACGTATGAAGAATTTCACCACTTATCCAAAACAAATTCAAGCATCAATTCTAAATATTTCCGGTACAATCAGCACGAAGGAATTCTGGAAAAAGAAGGTGTAAAAATGCTGGTTTGGGACAAAAATATTATTTTTTTTCCAAGAAAAATCAATGGAAAATTCTTTTTCATGCACCGCATCAAACCCGAAATTCAAATTGTGGTTGGGATCGAAAAGCTAGAAGATTTAACGCTTTCTTTTTGGAAAAATTACTTACTCAATTTTGATGATTATGCCTTGCTTTCGCCAAAATATCCTCACGAAATCAGTTATATCGGCGGAGGCTGTCCCCCAATTGAAACCCCGCAAGGTTGGTTACTGATTTACCACGGCGTAAAAGACGATGTTAATGGGTATGTCTATTCCGCTTGTGCTGCCCTATTGGATTTAGAAAATCCCGAAAAAGAAATTGCTCGATTGCCCTACCCCTTGTTCAAACCCGAATATGTATGGGAATTAAAAGGTGAAGTCAACAACGTGTGTTTTCCTACGGGAGCGGTTGTTTTTGACGATAAATTATACATTTATTACGGAGCCGCCGATGAACGAATTGCTTGTGCATCAGTCGTTTTGTCTGATTTAATAACGGAATTAATGCTTAACTTAAAATAAATATGAGAACGACACTATCTGCCCATCAAAACACCCTTTTCTCCACTAGAAAAAACCAAAAACACCATGCAAAATCTAATACTAATACCATCGAAAATCCAAATAGTTTGCCTGAAATTCTATTTATTACATCATATCCACCTCGCGAATGTGGTATTGCTACTTATTCCCAAGATTTAATTTTGGCGTTGAATAACAAATTCCAAAAATCGTTTGACATAAAAATTTGTGCGTTGGAATCGGAATTTGAAAAACAACATTATCCAGATGAAGTTAATTACATTTTGGAAACGGACAATCAAAAATCTTATCTCGATTTAGCCGCAAATATCAACGAAAATAACACCATTTCGATGATGGTTATCGAACATGAATTTGGGTTATTTAGATCCAATGAAGCGGATTTTATGGCATTTTTACAATCCGTAAACAAACCCATTATTGTTGCTTTTCATACCGTTTTGCCCAATCCAAATGCTTTGTTGAGAGAAAACGTCCAAAAAATTGACAAAATCGTCCAATCCATAATCGTAATGACACAATCATCGGCTAAATTATTAGTACATGATTATGCGATTGCAAAAGATAAAATTGCTGTAATTCCGCACGGAACTCATTTGGTGGAGCATACCAACAAAGATTTTTTGAAAGAAAAATACAACTTTGCAGGACGAAAAATAATAGCTACTTTTGGATTGTTAAGCTCCGGAAAATCCATCGAAACCTCTATCAACGCATTGCCTACTATTGTCAAAAAACACCCTGAAGTGTTGTTTTTGGTCATTGGAAAAACACATCCAACAGTTGTAAAAAATGAAGGAGAAAAATACCGTTCCACACTCGAAGCCCAAATAACCGCTTTGAATTTGAATGCTAATGTGTTGTTCATCAATCAGTATTTGCCTTTAAACGAGCTACTAGAATACCTGCAACTTACTGATATTTATCTATTTACATCCAAAGATAGGAATCAAGCCGTTTCGGGAACTTTTTCGTATGCCATCAGTTGTGGTTGCCCCATCATCTCCACTCCTATTCCGCATGCTGTCGAGGTTTTGCAAAACGGAACAGGCATTATCATCGATTTTGAAAATCCAAAACAATTGGCAAAGCAAGTTACTCTTTTGCTGGATAATGAGTCCCTTCGCAACGAAATATCCTCAAACGGAATCCATAAATTAGCCCCAACCGCTTGGGAAAACTCGGCGATTGCTCACGCTTTATTATTCGAAAAAATAAGCCATGAAAAAATCGAATTGCATTATAAAATTCCAGCTATAAACTGGAATCATTTCAAGAAAATGACTACTGATTTTGCCATGATTCAGTTTTCGATTATCAATCAACCGGACTTAAATTCAGGCTATACGCTTGATGATAATGCGCGCGCTTTGGTGGCTATGTGTCAAAATTATGCACTAAAAAAGGAGTCAAACGATTTAAAATACATCCAAAAATATTTGGATTTTATAGCCTTTTGTCTGCAACCCGAATGTCATTTTTTGAATTATGTAGATACCAATAAAAAATTCACAACACAAAATTCCGAAAACCTAAACGACTCCAATGGAAGAGCAATTTGGGCACTAGGATATTTGATTTCTATAAGTGATTTATTGCCTATCGAACTGGAAATAAAAGCCAAAAAAACACTGCAATTAGCCTTGGTCCAAGTACATAAAATCCATTCGCCGCGAGCCATGGCATTCATTATTAAAGGAATTTATTACAGTAATACCACAAATTATCTTGAGGAAAATACGTTTGTTCTAAAACAGTTGTCGGATCGATTGGTACAAATGTACAAACACGAAACAGATGAAAATTGGCAATGGTTTGAACCCTATTTGACCTATGGAAATAGCATCTTGCCAGAAGCGATGTTGTGTGCCTATCGAGCAACAAACATGGATGTGTATCGAGAAATTGCCAAAACGTCTTTTGATTTTTTGTTGACCAAAATTTTCAAAAACAACACTATAAAAGTAATTTCAAACAAAGGTTGGCTGCATAATGACAACAAAATACACCCAGATAAAATTGGTGGCGAACAACCCATCGATGTAGCGTATACGATTTTGGCGTTAAGCAAATTCTACGAAACGTTCCAACAAACGGATTATTTAAACAAAATGGAAGTAGCTTTCGATTGGTTTTTGGGCAAAAATCATTTGCATCAAATAGTCTATAATCCCTGTACCGGCGGATGCTACGACGGTTTAGAAGATACCTATATCAACCTTAATCAAGGTGCCGAATCCACCGTAAGCTACGTAATGGCACGATTAACTATTGAAAAATATTTGGTCAAAAAGAGTCAAAAAATTCCAAACAAAACACCTTTTTCAAAAAAAATAGTAGTGCCTCAAAAAGTAACGATTGAAAATACCAATCAACCCAAAAAGTGGATTGAATTTGCAGCTATTAATTTGTTGTAATACCTATGAATTTTACTAAAAACAGCAAGAGTTATATAACCTATTGATAATCAATAATGACCAACTTTGTTACACAAAAAAACAGTTCACGATAAATAAGACAACATGAAAACAAATGAAAGTTTACAAATCGATGTGCAAGATGCCATCAAATGGGAACCGCTTTTGCACGCCGCCGAGATTGGTGTAGCCGTAAAAGATGGGGTGGTAACACTAACAGGAACGGTTGACAATTACATCAAAAAAACCGAAGCCGAGATTGCTGCCAGAAACGTAAAAGGCGTAAAAGCGGTAGTCGAAAAAATCGAAATCAAATACAACAATTCTTGGGATATAAAATCAGATTTGGATATTGCTAACGAGGTAATTAGCGCTTTGCGATGGAATTGGAATGTACCAAACGATACCGTAAAAGTCAAAGTCGAAGGCGGTTGGGTAACCCTAGACGGCGATTTGACTTGGAATTATCAGCGGGAAGCTGCCCGAAATGCCATTCAAAATCTCGAAGGTGTAAAGGGAATTTACAATAACATCAAAATCAAATCGGACAATACTGATACTATTGAAAAAGCGGCAATAGAAAAAGCACTTTCTAGAAACTGGAGCATCAACGATAATGACATTGAAGTCGATGTCAAAGCCAACGAGGTGACCCTAACAGGAGCGGTTACCTCCTATTATCAAAAAGACGAAGCCGAGAGAATTGCTTGGAAAGCACCAGGAGTAAGTGCTGTCAACAACGAGCTTACCGTGGGTTATTACGAATAGAAAAACTAAAAACGTCTCTTAATTTGGGCGTGCCCCTCCCAAAAAAGGTCGGGTCGGGCTGTACGTTCCCGCTTTTTTTTTGCCTACCCTGTCAGGGTTTTGAACCCTGACAGGGTAGGCAAAAAAAAGAGCTCCACTACCATCCCTCACGCAAAAAAAAGAAAAAAGACAAAAACAAAAGACAAAAAAAAGTAACAATAACTCTCGTATCTCGGCTCCCTCATCACCACGGCGAAAGGGCTGAAATGGAGATAAAAAAAGAAAAATCATGTATTACGACAATTATTATTACGGAATGACAGGCATTTGGTGGGGTTTATGGATAGTTTTATTGTTTTGGATTTTTGTGATTCCGTATGATATTCCGGGGCAAAGAAGCAAAAAAGAGTCGGCTTATTCCATTTTGCAAAAACGCTATGCCGAAGGAAAAATCACTGAATCCGAGTACCAAGACAAGAAAAAAATCTTGGAAGAAGAATTGCGAAAATCCTAATTTTTTATACCATGAAAAACACAGAAAAATTTCCAAAAGCGCCAAACGAGCAGTTGGAAGACCAAGATGGCTATCCAAAATATCCCGAAAACGAGGATATCTACAACAAATTCGACAAAGAATTTGACATCGATCCCGAAAATATTTCGATAAACAAAGAAAGTATCAAAATCCAAAAAAATCCTACTTGGAACGAGAAAAATTTCGACCAAGATCAATCAGGAGATGACCTAGATATTCCTGGAACGGAACTCGATGACGATCAAGAAAATATAGGAAGCGAAGACGAAGAAAACAATTCCTACAGCATTGGTGGCGATGATCACAACGATTTGGACGAGGATAATCAATAGCAATAGTGGTTTTAAAAAATTAAAAAAATGAAAGTAGCCCTATTTGGAACTCAATTTTACGAACGGGAATATTTCACAAAATTTAATGTGGACAACAAGCACGAATTGGTTTTTTTTAACGAATCACTAAACGCTACAACAAGCCATTTAACCAAAGGATTCCGCGCAGTTTGTGTTTTTGGAACAGATAAAATGGATAAAAGTTGCATCCAGAAATTAGCAAAATTAGGAGTACAACTCATCGATTTGCGAAGTGCAGGATACGACAATGTGGATTTAAAATCAGCTAATACAAACAACATCAAAGTCTTGAGAGTACCCGCCTATTCGCCTCAAGCCGTTGCCGAACACGCTGTTGCCCTAATCATGACCTTGAATAGAAAAACCCACAAAGCCTACAATCAGGTTCGAGAAAATAATTTTTCGTTGGAACATTTAATGGGTTTTAATCTATGTAATAAAACCGTTGGTGTGGTGGGAACAGGCAAAATTGGTCGTGCATTTTGTGCCATTATGCTGGGTTTTGAATGTAAAATAATCGCTTTTGATGTCAAAGAAAATGAGGATTTAAAACAAAAAGGGGTGCAGTATAAAACCTTTACCGACCTACTTTCTCAATCGGATATTATATCCATTCATTGCCCATTAACACCAAAAACCACTCATTTATTTGATAAAAAAGCCTTCGGTAAAATAAAAAAAGGTGCAATGATTATCAACACCAGCCGTGGCGGAATAATCAACACCAAAGAGGCTATCGAAGCTTTAAAAAACCAACAAATTGGCTATTTAGGAATCGATGTTTACGAAAACGAAGGCAGCTTGTTTTTCAAAGACCAATCGCAAACCGTCATACAAGACGATGTTTTTGAACGATTATTATCCTTCAACAACGTTTTAATCACACCGCATCAAGCCTTTTATACCCAAGAAGCCGTTACCGAAATAGCCAAAATATCCATCCAAAACTTCACCGATTTTGAAGAGAATAGAGAACTAAAAAACGAAATTAAATAAAACGTAAAAACAAATAAATTCACAACATCATGTCCATACAAACCGTAAATCCATTTAACAACAAAGTGGTACAATCATTCGAAGAAATGTCCGAAGTAACGCTGGACAATCTCGTAGCACAATCGGCCGAAGCATTCGAAAGTTGGAAAAAAACCAGCTACGAACACCGCACCGAAATGCTCATCAAAGTCTCCAAATTAATGCGAGAACGAAAAGCAGAACTCGCCAAAACAATTACCCTTGAAATGGGAAAACTCATTGCCCAAGCCGAGGCCGAAATCGATTTGAGTGCCGATATTTTTGACTATTATGCCGAGCACGGCCCCACTTTTCTAGCAGATAAATACCTCAATCCAAAATTCGGAAAAGCCTATTACAAACAAAGCCCACTGGGTACCATTTTGGGCGTAGAACCTTGGAATTTTCCCTTTTACCAAGTCGCTCGTTTTGCCGCTCCCAACCTCATGATAGGCAACACCGTACTCGTAAAACACGCCTCGATGGTACCACAATGCGCCATTGCCATCGAAAAATTATTTATAGATGCAGGCGTTCCAGTTGGCGTTTACACCAACCTACTCATCTCCGGAAAACGCGCATCGGCACTAGTTTCAGACACTCGTATCAAGGGCGTATCGCTCACCGGTAGCGAGGAAGCAGGATCGAGTATTGCCGAACAAGCAGGAAAATACATCAAAAAATCGGTGCTCGAATTGGGCGGCAGCGATGCCTATATTGTCCTAGAGGATGCCGATATTGACGAAGCCGTAAAATGGGGAATTATAGGTCGTATAAACAACAATGGCGAATGTTGCGTGGCTGCCAAACGGTTTATTGTTGTACAAGAAATTGCAGATGAATTCCTAGAAAAATTTACCCAACAAATGAAAAATTTAGTCCTCGGCGACCCCATGAACCCCAAAACCCAACTAGGCCCACTTTCCAGCGAAGATGCCGCAGTACACATTGCCGATCAGGTAAAAAAAGCCATCGATGCAGGCGCAAAACTACTCTTGGGTGGCACTCGAACCAATTGCGAAGGTGCCTTCATGGATCCTACAATCCTAACCGACATCAAACCCGAAAACCCTGTTTATTACCAAGAATTATTCGGTCCCGTAGTATCCTACTATGTGGTCAAGGACGAAAATGAAGCCATCAAACTCGCCAACGATTCCAGTTATGGTCTAGGATGTTCTATTTTTTCGAACAACATAGACAGAGCCAAAAACATCGCTAATCATATCGATGCAGGAATGGTTACTATAAATCACCCCACTTGGACTACCGCCGAATTGCCCTTTGGAGGTACCAAAAATTCGGGTTATGGCAGGGAACTATCCGAACTCGGCATCCAAGAATTTGTCAACAGAAAACTCGTTCGCATTAGCGAATTTTCAGACCCAATGTAAAAATAGTTTGAAAGTCAAAAGTCGAAGGTCATAAAGTCTTTAAGATTCTGACTTTCGACTGGAAGACTTTACAACGTTAGGACTAAATAACTTTTAAACTAAAAAAAATGATACGAACAGCAAAAGCACATTGGGAGGGAAACCTCAAAGAAGGTACAGGAACACTATCCACACAAAGTGGCGTTCTCGACAACACCAATTACAGTTTCAAAACCCGTTTTGAAGAAAACCAAAAAGGCACAAACCCAGAAGAATTACTAGCCGCCGCACACGCGGGTTGTTTTACAATGGCAGTAACGTCAATGCTCAACGCCAAAGGATTTACACCAACTAAATTAAACACCGAAGCCACCCTAACCATGGAGGGACTCAACATTACAGGAATGCACTTGAATATTTCGGGTGCAGTACCAGGAATTACCGCCGAGGAATTTTCAACCATTACAAAGGATGCCGAGAAAAATTGCTTGATTTCCAAAGTATTGAACATCCCAATAACCTCCGAGGTACATTTTGAAATATAACCAAAAATAAATTCTGTTTGCCATTTTTTGTTAATTTGATAAGTTGGCGCAACGACATCTAAAACACTATGGGTTTTCCAATTTTCCGCTAGTGACCAACGAAAAGGTACACGAGTTAGATAATCGTTAATTAACCTAAAAAAATGGTGATTCAGAATTTTATTTTTAAAAACTTAATAAAATCGATTATGAATAGTATAGAAAATTTAGACAAAAAAGATGGAATATTAAAACTGATACAAATGGTCGATGGGATTAAATTCTGTTTTTTTGCTACCGATTTAAAAAACGAAAATGATAGGTCATCAACCGTAATGACAGCTCAATTTGTGGATCAAGAAGGTGCTATTTGGTTTTTTAGTGGTTTAGATAGCGACAGAAATCGAGATATTACAACCCATAAAAAGGTACACTTGTATTTTTCCTCACCCGAAAAAAATTCCTATTTATCCGTTAGCGGTCAGGCAACTATAGTTACTGATAAAGATAAAATAGCAAAATTATGGAATCCTTTATTACAAGTTTGGTTTCAAGATGGTGTCGATGATACCAATATTTCTTTACTAAAAATAGTTCCCAAAAAGGCTCACTATTGGGATAGCGAAAACCAAAAGATGATCAATTTCTTTAAAGTAATTGCACCTACGATAAAAGGAAACAATGCTATTGAAACTACTGAAGGCCAAATTGAAATTTAAAAAAATGAAAATACTAATCGTACTTACATCGCATTGCAAATTAACCAACACCATCAGAAAAATGGGTTTTTGTATCGAGGAATTTGCCACTCCATATTATCTATTCAAAGCAACTGAAGCCAAAATTACATTGGCATCCCCAAAGGGTGGACAACCGCTTGTAGATCCTAGAAGTGACACCCCCGAAAACCAAACCGAGTCTACAATTAGATACAAAACTGACCAAAAATTGTTGCAATTAATGGCCAATACATACAAATTACAAGAGGTATTTGCCAAGAATTTTGATGCTGTATTTTGTGTTGGAGGACACGGACCATTATGGGATTTGACCATTGATAAAAATTCTATAAAATTAATTGAAGATTTTTGGGATGCCAAAAAACCAATAGCAGCTGTTTGTTATGCGCCTTCGGTTTTACTAAATGTCAAAGATAAAAATGGTGCTTTTTTGATAAAAGGAAAAAAAGTTACTGGTTTTTCAAACACCGAAGAAAAAGCAGCACATCTCGACAAAATTGTTCCCTATTCTCTTGAGGATGAACTTAAAAATAAGGGGGGAATTTATTCTAAAAACGACGATTGTAAAAGCTATGTAGTGAAAGATGGCTTGCTAATTACGGGGCAAAATCTTGCCTCGGCAGCTGCTGTTGCCAATGAATTGTTAGCCGTATTAGATTCAAAAAAAGAACAAAATTAAAATAAAATAGCAATGAAAACCAAACAAATTGTTCTAGCATCAAGACCAAAAGGAACACCAACAACTGCCAATTTTAGAACGGAAACCATAACATTATCCGAAATAAAAAACGGTGAAGTGTTGCTAAAACCAAACTATTTTTCGGTAGATCCCTATATGAGAGGGCGAATGAACGATGCCAAATCGTATGCGGAACCTTTTCAAATTGATAAACCCATAAACGGAGGTGTAACGGCAACTGTTTTGGAAAGTAAATCTAACAATTTTAAAAAAGGAGATTGTGTAGTTGGCATGTTGCCGTGGCAAGTACAATCTGTTGTTTCCGAAAAAGGGTTGCGAAAAATCGATACAAAAGTTGTCCCCGAAAGCTATTATTTAGGCGTTTTAGGAATGACTGGACTCACCGCCTATTTTGGATTGATGCACATTGGAAAACCCAAAAAAGGCAAAACGGTTGTTGTTTCTGGTGCTGCAGGTGCTGTAGGAATTGTGGTTGGGCAAATTGCCAAAATTCAAGGATGCCGAGTTATTGGTATTGCGGGTTCCGACGAAAAAGGGAATCTTTTGAAAGAAAAATTCGGTTTTGACGAAGTTATAAATTATAAAACTACTAAAAATCTAGAAAAAGAAATCGCAAAATTTTGTCCCAATGGTGTCGATATTTATTATGACAATGTGGGCGGAGCAATTTCTGATGCCGTTATTGCCAATATTAATTTTAAAGCTCGTATTGCTTTGTGCGGACAAATTTCGCTTTACAATAGCACCGAAACTCCAGTTGGTCCCAGAATTCAACCCATGCTATTAACCCGAAGTGTGTTGATGCAAGGGTTTATCGTAGGCAATTTTAGCACTGATTTTCCCGAAGGAATCAAGCATTTAAGTGAATGGGTAAAAGACGGAAAATTAAAATTTACCGAAACTATCGAAAATGGTTTTGACAATTTGCCAGCCGCATTAATTGGATTGTTTAAAGGCGAAAATACTGGAAAAATGATTGTTAAAGTATAAGTTCCTTGTCCTAAAATTTCATTAAATAATTTCAAATCGTGGACTATAAAGACTACTACAAAATATTAGAAATAGACAAAAAAGCCACACCCGCCGAAGTGAAAAAGGCCTACCGCACCTTGGCCAAAAAATACCATCCCGACAAAAATTTGGGCGACAAGAAAGCCGAGGAAAATTTTAAACTAGTCAACGAAGCCAATGAAGTTTTGGGCAATCCCGAAAAACGAAAAAAATACGATGACTTGGGCGAAAATTGGCAACAAAACCAGCAGGCTCAAAACCAACAACAAGGTCAAAACAGGCAGTATCGCCAACAAAATCAAGGTTTTGGTGGCGGAAATCAAGAAGATTTCTCTGATTTTTTCGAGCAGTTTTTTGCCCAACAACGAGGCGGCAATCCGCAACAAAACCAATCCCGAAAAGGAGGCGATTACGAAACCGAAATGGAAATTTCGCTCGAGGAAGCCTACACAGGAACCAGCCGAATTATTCAATTAGAAAACGAAAAACTTCGCGTTACTACCAAGCCTGGAGCGTATACCGATCAACAATTGCGCATTAAAAACAAAGGAGCCAAAGGCAGTTCGGATGCGAATCGGGGCGATTTGTTTGTTCGGATTCGAGTTATAGATAACCCAAAGTTCATTCGTAAAGGCGACGATCTGCATCAAACAGCAACTATCAATTTATATGATGCAATTTTAGGAAATGACATAATTATCGAAACAATATCGGGCAAGTTGAAAATCAAAATTCCTGCTGGAACGCAAAACGGAAAAACCATTCGATTGAAAGGAAAAGGAATGCCCGTTTATGAAAAAGCAGGCACTTTTGGCGATTTTTATATGTTGATTCAAATAGAAATTCCTATTCAATTGACCGACAAACAAAAAGCATTATTTGAAGAACTGAAAGCCATTTCCTAAACTATTTTACAATGAAAAAACACGTCCTTGTTCCGTACGTTACCCAAAATTATTTGGCTTTTTTGACCCCATTAAAAGAGTCTATTTTGCACGCCAACTTGCACTATTCGACTTTTAATTTGAAATTAATTCAAGAAATAGCCGACGACGAAATGGACGAAGCCATAAAAAACGCCCTCTCGATTTGCTATTTAGTGGGTATCGAAAGCAAACTACACTTCAAGAAAATCTATGTATTTGATGCCCAAACCAACACCATCCACACCGATTGGCGCATGAGCAAAAAAGGGTTCAATTTGGTGGCCATGCAGTTTCAAAAACTCAATCAAAAAAAAGCAATATGGTTGTGGCAACTGGCGGATATATAAGTAAGTCGAAAGTTTAAAAGTGGTAAAGTCAAATGAAGTAATATTGATGTTAATTATTCAAAATCAGTATATTACTTAATTTTATCTAGTTTTAAAACACGACATTATACGATGATTGCTATTTAGCTTAAAAAAAAATGACTAATTACAGCAAAAATCAAGAATCACAAAAAAAATATCTAACAATCAAAAATAAAACAATGAAAACACTAAAAAAATTAGGCATTTGGATGGATCATTCGAATGCGCATTTAATCGAATTTTCTTCGGAAGTAAAAGAAACTAAAACCATTACTTCCGATTTTACTTTTCAAGACAAAGTAGAAACGTTGCAACGCAGCGAAAGCGAAATGCACAACAAAGAACAGCACAAACACGCCACTTTTTATAAAAATTTAGCTGCGGTTATCCAAAATTTCGATGAGGTACTTCTGTTTGGACCAACAGATGCCAAAGTTGAATTGTTTCATTTTTTGAAAAAAGATCATAAATACGATACAATTATAATCGAAGTAAAAAACGCCGATAAAATGACCGATACCGAGCAGCATCATTTTGTTCGAGATTATTTTAAACGATTGGAATTTAGACCTTAATTTCAAAAATAAAATAAAGAGTTCTTTAAAATTTTTCAATCTTTTATATTAAATATTAGAAGTATAATTACAAATAATTGACTTGTAAAACCTTCAAATTGGCATCAAAAACATACTTTTTTGGGATACCCGTTGGAATGTTCAAATTTGAAATATGTTCAGGGCTAATATGCTCTAAATACATCACTAAAGCCCGCAAACTATTGCCGTGAGCCACAATCAAAATGGTTTGATCCAATTTTAATTGTGGCTCAATTGCGTGTTGATAAAACGGAATCGTTCGCTTGAAAGTGTCTTCTAAACTTTCGCCATTGGGCGGACGAATGGCATAACTTCTTCGCCAAATTTCGACTTGCTTCAATCCATATTTTGCAATGGTTTCGTCTTTATTCAAACCTTGCAAACTACCGTAATCTCTTTCGTTCAAAGCTTTGTCAAGAATGATGGGAATGTTATTTTGATGGATTTCCTCCAGAATAATTCGCAAACTTTCCTGCGCTCTTTTCAATGTCGAAGTATAGGCAAAATCAAATGTGTAACCCACCAATTTTTGTCCAGCCCATTGCGCTTCTTTTGCGCCCAATGCGGTCAAACCAATGTCCAAACTGCCTGTAAAACGGTTTTCGAGATTGTAAATCGATTGTCCGTGGCGGATTAAAATGAGTGTTGCCATACCTTTTTATTTATTTGATATAAAGATAACTAAACTCCTCATAATCAATTAAAAAACTATGAATTATACAAGATTCCATTCTTTTTGTATAACAAAAAAACAGTTTTTGATTGGCAACTTTGTGGTTATAAATTAAAAATTTTATTATGAAACCAAACATCGGAATTACAGAAAAAAACACGGAGGCAGTAGCTAATTATTTGCAGAAATTATTGGCAGATGAATTTGTACTTTATACCAAAACCAAAAACGCACACTGGAATATAGAAGGTGCCGATTTTTATGATGTTCATAAATTTTTTGAATCACAATTTGGTCAAATTGACGAAATTACGGATAACATTGCCGAGCGAATTCGTGCCATTGGGCATTATACCGCCTCATCATTGAAAAATTTTTTAAGTTTGACACATCTTTCAGAAGTTACGGAACATCAAAATGATAGTCAAGGTTTTATGCGTGAATTGTTAGAAAGTCACGAAAGTATTATCCTTTATATTCGAGAAATTATTACGCCTATTAGCGATGATTTTAAGGATTTAGGCACCGCCGATTTTGTAACTGGACTTATAGTAACCCACGAAAAAATGGCTTGGTTTTTAAGAGCGCATTTAAAATAAAAACTCAAAATCATGCACATTTCAATTCTATCATCAAGTATCAGAACAGGTCGAAAAAGCCACAATATAGCCCTTTATTTCCAACACTTTTTAAACGAAAATAGGCTAGCAACCGTCGAAATTTTGGATCTGGCATCCTATAATTTTCCACTTTTTGAATCCCCACTAAAATACCAACCCAATCCGAGTAGGATTGCATTGGAATTTAAAAGTAAAATTGTTGCTTCGGACGGAATTATCATTGTAACTCCAGAGTACAATGGCAGTATTCCTGCCAGTTTAAAAAATGCAATCGATTTATTGTACGAAGAATGGCAAGGAAAACCCATTGCTTTTTCGACGGCTTCGTCAGGCGATTTTGGTGGGTTGCAAGCAATCACCCATTTGCAATTTATATTTTGGAAAATTGGTGCGCTGTGTGTTTCTAAAAACTTTCCAGTATCCAAAGTTCAAGAGAAATTTGACGAATTTGGTCTTCCAATTGACCCTCAAGAAATGGATGAATTTGCACAAATTTTTATCGATAATTTTTTGAAATGTGTTGAAGTAAGTCAAAAATAATGGATTTGGCTACCCAATTAATCTGGCTTTTTGTACTTGCAATTCCCATTGCCTGTGTGGCTTGGACGGTTACGCACGAGGAAATTTTCAAAGAGCCACGAGATTTTTGTGTTCGGAAAAGTCAAAATTCCAAAACAATAGTGCAGCGCAAACTATTCTATCTTTTTACTTGCGAATATTGTTTTAGTCATTATGTGAGCTTGTTTTTCATCTTTTTCACGGACTTTAAATTGCTTTTAGACGATTGGCGAGGTTATGCCATTGCGCTGTTTTCGTTGGTTTGGATTGCCAATGTTTATATGAGTCTTTTTGCTTTTATTCGGCAAGATATTAAAAGAGAAAAATGTGAAATTGAAGAAATTCAAAGTCATACAAAAAAATTATAGCAAACCCATTCCAAAAAAAATCCAAAATCTAGGAATATTACAACTTATTCTAAAAGTTATATAACAGTTTAAAACCCTAATATATAGAATTTTACAAAACAAAATAACAAACTTTAAATCATATAAAAATGGAAAACGAGAACATAATTGAAGTATTAAACTCCTTAATTATAATCAATAACGACCGAATCGAGGGTTATAAAACCGCCGAAGCAGAGGCCAAAGAAACCGATTTGAAAATGCTTTTTGGAGATTTGATGGAAACCAGCGTACAAAACCGAAAAGAGTTAGTCGCCGAGGTAACTCGATTGGGAGCAACTCCAGATGAAGGCACGCGAGTTACCGGAAAATTCTTTAGAGTTTGGATGGATGTCAAAGCCGCTTTTACAGGAAGCGATCGAAAAGCAATTCTGGATTCCTGCGAATATGGCGAAGATGTAATTCTTGATACCTACAAGAAAATCCTAATTCAAGATCATCAAGAAGTTCGTCCAAGAGAACAAGATATGCTCAACAAACACTATGCGTTGCTCAAAGCAGATCACGACAAAGTGAAACAATTGCGTGATATCATTGCCAACGAAAAAAGACTTCAAGAATAGTTGGTAATCGTTTTTAACTAAATTGTCCATTTTGATTAAAAACGAGTACTAAATAGTATTTGTCAAGAGAAGAAGTTGTCACCAAAATAAAAGTTTTGGTACTAACAAATACTATTTTTTTTAACCTACACGTTTTTTTATATCGTGTAGGTTTTCTTAATAACAGCCATTATGATCCAATCCTACTTTAAAGATATTTGCGAAGAAACTGGAAATTTTGCCCTTTTTGGGGGACGATTTTTCCGAGAAATTGTCAAACTTCCGTTTCAAATCAACGAGTTTTTTCGGCAATGTTATGCCATTGGCTATAAATCCTTGCCTTTGGTTTCCATCACTGGTTTTATAATGGGATTGGTTTTGACCATTCAATCCCGTCCTACAATGACCAAGTTTGGAGCCGAAAGTTGGTTGCCCAGCATGGTTTCGTTATCCTTGATTCGAGAAATTGCCCCCGTGATTACTGCCTTGATTTGTGCTGGCAAAATAGCCTCGGGAATAGGAGCTGAATTGGGCTCGATGAAAGTTACCGAACAAATAGACGCTATGGAAGTTTCGGCCATAAATCCCTATAAATACTTGGTGGTGACCCGCATTTTAGCAACCACTTTAATGGTACCAATATTAGTTATTTATGCCGATTTTGTGGGTGTTTTTGGAGGATATATCGGTTTCAACGTACACGGCGATATGGGATTGTACCGCTATTTTTCGGATGTTTTTGAGCATTTGGAATTTCTCGATTTGATGCCTGCCGTAATCAAAACCTTTTTCTTTGGTTTTTTTATAGGTTTAATAGGCTGTTACAAAGGATTTAATGCCTCCAGCGGAACCGCAAGCGTAGGTATTGCTGCCAACGAAGCCGTGGTTTCGGCATCGCTCGCCATCTTTATTATCGATATGATGGCGGTGCAACTAACCGATTTGTTTTTTTAGAAATTATGCCAAACGAAACCATCATATCCATCAAAAACCTATGGAAATCATTCGGAAAAAATGACGTCTTAAAAGGCGTAAATCTCACTGTAAACAAAGGCGAAGATTTGGTAATTCTAGGACGTTCAGGCTCTGGAAAATCGGTTACTATAAAATGTTTGGTCGGCTTGGTCGAAGCCGATAAAGGCAAAATAGCAGTTTTTGGAACCGATATTACCAACCTTAAAAACGAAGAATTGAACAAAATCCGAGTTCGAGTAGGATTTATGTTCCAAAACGGCGCCTTGTACGACTCCATGTCGGTGCGACAAAATCTGGCTTTTACGCTAAAACACCACACCAAAGATTTATCTGATGAAGAAATCGAAAAAAAAATCATCGAAGCCCTAGAAAATGTGGGTTTAAAGGAAGCCATCGACACCATGCCAGCCGAATTATCGGGCGGTATGCGCAAGCGAATAGGACTCGCTAGAACGCTCATCATAAACCCCGAAATCATTTTGTATGACGAACCAACCTCTGGTTTGGACACCATAACGTCACGAGAAATTAGTGAATTGATTCTTTCGGTACAAAAAAAATACAAAACCACATCCATCATCATCACCCACGATATGGCTTGTGCTAAAATGACCGGAAACCGAATTATGATTCTCAAAGACGGCGTAATCAATGCCGAAGGAACCTATGATGAATTAGAAAAAAGCGAAGACGAATGGGTGCGGTCGTTTTTTATATAATCCCATCAACCCTTTCAACCCTCAACCCTGTCAGGGTTTTGAACCCTGACAGGGTATTAAACAAATAAAAATTATGAAAAAATCTTCAAATTATACCTGGAAATTAGGAATGTTTGTCCTCTTGGGAATCACATTGTTTACCGTAACAATCTATTTTATAGGCAAAAGCAAAAATTTGTTTGGATCCAATTTTCATCTCAAATCACATTTCAAAAACGTCAGCGGACTCAAAGTGGGCAACAATGTCTTGTTCTCTGGCATCACAGTAGGAACGATTAAAAACATCGAATTTATAACCGATTCGGTCGTGGTGGTGGACTTGATTATAAAGGAAGAAATCCAGCAATTTATCAAAACCGATGCCATTGCCAGCATAGGATCCGATGGCTTGATGGGCGACAAAGTTTTGACCATTTCGCCCGGAACATCCTCCAACGAAATCGTAAAAGACAACGCCACCATTGGCTCTACACAAGCTATAGAACTCGAAGATTTGATGAAGGGATTAAAAAAAAGCGTGGATAATGCTCAAATTGTAACGCTACAATTATCCGAATTTAGCACCAAAATCAACAAAGGAAAAGGCGCATTGAACAAAGTCTTGACCGACGAAGAATTTGC
This sequence comes from Flavobacterium restrictum, assembly GCF_007097245.1. Taxonomy (GTDB): domain Bacteria; phylum Bacteroidota; class Bacteroidia; order Flavobacteriales; family Flavobacteriaceae; genus Flavobacterium; species Flavobacterium restrictum. The sequence goes on from NZ_VJZT01000001.1 coordinate 487,974, forward strand.
AAATGGCGTACAAAAAATGATGACCAATTTGCAATTAAGCTCCACCGAATTTCTCGTTTTCACCAAAAAAATGAACGACGAAAACGGCACATTATCCAAGTTGATGACCAATCCCGACTATGCCAATTCAATCGAAAAAACACTCCACAATCTCGAAAAAAGTTCCAATGAATTCAACGCTTTTACCCAAAAACTAAACTCGGACAAAGGCATTTTGTCTAAATTGGTTACCAACGAACGTTTAGCAACATCACTGGACTCGTCCTTGACTAACATCGAAAAAGGTTCCAAAGAGTTGCTGGAAATCGAGGAAGCCGCCAAACATAATTTCTTGTTGCGAGGTTTTTTTAAGAAAAAGAAAAAAGCCGAGGAACAAAAAAAATTGGTATCTGAAAAGTAAAACCTTTACATTATATAAAACCTACAAATAACTATATAACAATTATTTAAAATAGTTTAAATAAATTTACAGGTGTTTTAAAAAATATATAATTCCTAACTACTACCGTTAATTTTTAATCTTTTATAAAATGAAAACAGAAGCCGAACTCAACGAAAATATTCTAAAAATCACCACCACCATTCGGAACGAATTTCCAGAATTAATAAAATTTTTGAATGAAATGCCCGTTACCATTCCTACGGATCAATCCCCAGAAATGAACAACAAAATCTTACAAGAGTATTATGATTCCCTACTGAATTTGCTGCGGAAGTATGCTCCCAATCATCCTAGTTGTATGAATAATTTTTGATTTTGAAAGGTTTTCAAAACTGATTTAAATAAAAAAATCTGCTGCATCCGGTGATATTTTTCACCCAGATTTAGCAGATTCTTTTTTGAAGTTTATCTAAAAAAAGAACACTTTTTGCAGCTCTTTTTAATTTTCATGCAAAGCCAAAATTGGAATTTCAGAAAAATTAGATAATTTCCGAGTCAAACTAGGATGGAACAATTCGACAAAAAAGTTTCTTTTGTAGGTTACCATTGCCAGAATATCGATGCTTTTGTGAGAGACAAAATCTAAAATAGTGCCCTGAACATCATCCGATGGCAATACCGAAAAATGAATGGGTTCGTGTTCAAACTCTTTTTCCCAAGCTTTAATTGTATCGGCTAACACGTCCGAATTACTGGTTTTAACATACAAACAACGTACTTCGGCTTTGGTTTTTTTGGCAATTTCCAGTATTCGTTTTAGTGCGTTTTTATCTTTTTCTCGGTAACGAGTGGTAAAACCTATTGTTTCTATTTTTTTGAATTTTGCGGCAAGCGGCACACTCAAAACGGGAACCGTAACAGCGGACAATACCGCGCCAGTATTAGAACCAATAAAAAAAGATTCCCATCCAGTTGCGCCCGAAGTTCCCATGACTACAAAATCTATCGCCTCTTCTTCAATGGCTTTTTTGATGGTATACACTAAATCGCCATCCATTAAACGGTGCGTAAATTTTATATCACCCAAATCATTTGCGACCGCTAGAGCCCGAAGTTTTGGAACTTCCTCTTTGAACAAATCAAATTGAGCGAGTTGCATCGATTCGAAAATCATATAATAATTATCCGGCGTAAACTGATTGTCAACTATAGGCAGTTCAAACGTATGCAAAAGCACCAATTCGCCTTGAACCACCTTGGCCAGTTGGAGTGCGTGCACAAAAGCGTTGTTGGCCACGTCAGAAAAATCAGTAGGAAAGAGTATTTTTTTCATGATAAAAATGTTTAGGGTACTCCCCTATTTATCCTATAAAGTTACGCAAACTTCCTGCTAAAATAACTGATAATTATCAGTTTGGCAGTTATTTAACGTTCCCTTAATTTATAAAAATAAGCCCCAATAAAAATAGTAAACTCGGAAAAATGAACCGCCTATTTTACTTACTTTTGCCTAAAATTTTGAGCATGATTCCACACGATTCCATAGTAGCACTGGCAACTCCATCTGGTGCAGGCGCAATAGCCATAATCCGAATTTCTGGTAACGAGGCCATTACTATTGGCAATTCGGTTTTTAAATCCATCAAAAACAAAGAACTCACGCAACAAAAAACGCACACCTTGCATTTAGGGCATATTATGGACGGTACTAAAACGCTCGACGAGGTTTTGGTTTCCATTTTCAAAGGGCCTAATTCCTACACGGGCGAAAATACCATCGAGATTTCCTGCCACGGATCAACTTATATACAGCAACAAATTATTCAGTTATTACTACGTAAAGGCTGTCGTATGGCGGATCCAGGCGAATTTACCTTACGCGCGTTCCTGAACGGAAAACTCGATTTGAGCCAAGCCGAAGCCGTAGCCGATTTAATTTCATCAGACAATGAAGCTTCACACCAAATTGCGATGCAGCAAATGCGAGGCGGTTTCTCGAACGAAATCGCTAAACTACGGGAAGAATTATTGAATTTTGCGTCACTTATCGAACTCGAATTGGACTTTGCCGAGGAAGATGTGGAGTTTGCGGATAGAACCCAATTTCAGGAGTTGTTGAACCGAATCGAGTTTGTCTTGAAACGATTAATTGACTCATTTTCGGTTGGAAACGTCATCAAAAACGGCATTCCTATAGCCATTGTGGGCGAACCCAATGTAGGGAAATCGACTTTGCTAAACGCTTTGCTGAACGAAGAACGCGCCATAGTATCCGAAATTGCGGGCACCACTCGGGACACAATTGAGGATGAATTGGTAATTGGCGGCATTGGTTTCCGATTCATAGATACAGCCGGAATTCGAGAAACACAAGATGTGGTAGAAAGCATAGGAATACGAAAAACGTTCGAAAAAATAGAGCAAGCGCAAGTGATTGTTTATTTGTTTGACAGTGCAAAATTTAAAGTTTCGAGTTCCGATTTTATTATAGAAATCGAAAAAATAAAGAACCAGTTTCCCCTAAAACCGTTGGTAATTATTGGCAATAAAATGGATGTTTTAACCGAAACTGACATCCATACTCTAAAGGCTACAATTCCAAATATCCTGCTTATTTCTGCCAAAAGCAAGCTAGGCATCGATGAACTTCAAAACACCTTACTCTCCTTTGTCAATACAGGTGCTTTGCGAAATAACGAAACAATAGTCACTAATACAAGGCACTACGATTCCTTACTAAAAGCTTTGGACGAAATACAAAAAGTAAAATTTGGAATCGAAACCAATTTATCCAGCGACTTAATGGCACTCGACATCAAGGAAGCCTTGTACCAGTTTGGAATGATTACTGGCCAAGTTACGAATGACGAATTGTTAGGAAATATTTTTGCTAATTTTTGTATTGGAAAGTAATCACCGTATTTATTTTTTTGCAATAGGTTTTAAGAAAATTCCGTTTTTTATTGCGTAGAAATACATACCTATCTTTCTTACTTTTTTTGATTACCATGTCTATCCTTTTTCAATTTCAATCCTTACATTCCGTTGCTTTTTAGTATGTTTGTAGATTATACGTTTCAACTGCTATCACAACATAATTGTAGCGTTTATTCAAATAACAATTTTGAATTACGAATGCACTGCGTTCGCAATTCAAAAAAAGTAGATTTTTTATAATACAACAGCAGCATAAGTAATTATATGGCAGATAAAACCAACAGTTTATCAATTTCAGAAAATGATTTATTCATTGAGTTATCACAACTTATTGAGCAAAGCAAACAACAAGTAGCGGTTCAAGCCAATAGTGCTGTTACTATTTTGTTTTGGCAAGTTGGTAATCGCATCAATCAAGATATACTACAAAACAAACGTGCCGAATACGGAAAACAAATTGTGCCGACAGTGTCGGCACAATTGGAAAACAAATACGGTAGAAATTTTGAAGTAAAAAATCTCCGTCGAATGATGCAATTTGCTGAACAGTTTACAGATTTTCAAATTGTCGTGACACTGTCACGACAATTGAGCTGGTCTCATTATTTAGCCATATTACCAATAAAAACCCACGAAGCCAAAGTGTTTTATGCAAATCAAGTGGGTAATAGTTTTATGAGCGTCAGAGAATTAAGAAGACAAATTGCTTTAAAAGCTTTCGAAAGAACAAACATTGCCGATGCACAAATTATCGAATCAACGAATATTCCATTCAATACATTCAAAGATCCTTACATTTTAGATTTATTTGGTTTGCAAAACACATTTTTAGAAAAAGATTTAGAAGAGGCAATACTATACGATTTAGAAACTTTTATACTCGAATTAGGTAAAGGTTTTACGTTTGTAGAACGTCAAAAAAGAATGATTATTGACGGCGAAGATTTTAATTTAGATTTGCTTTTCTACCACCGTAAACTAAAACGATTAGTCGCAATAGAATAAAAATTAGGTAAATTCCAAGCCAAACACAAAGGGCAAATGGAATTATACCTCAAATGGCTGGACAAATACGAAAAGCAAGAAGGAGAAAATACACCTATCGGTTTAATACTTTGTGCCGAAAGTAGCAGAGAACAAATTGAATTACTCGAAATGCACAAAGACGGAATAATGGTTGCCGAATATTGGACAGACTTACCTCCAAAAAGACAGTTTGAAGAAAAAATACATTTGCTAGTTGCCGAAGCCAAAGAAAGAATAGAAAGAAAAAAGTTGATGTGAAAATTCGAAAATAAGAAAATTGAAGAAAGCGAAAAACACGAATAATTATAAAGTAAAAATAAAAGCTTTTTACTATTGGTATAAAGCTTTAAAAATAGAAATAATTACACGTTGAAAAAGTCAATAAAGAATACTTAAATATAAAGATTTACAAAAACATAAATAATGACAAGTACAATACAAAGAGCAGAATTACAAGCAAAAATATGGAAAATTGCCAATGAGGTGCGTGGCTCTGTAGATGGGTGGGATTTCAAACACTTTGTATTAGGTGCGCTTTTCTATCGCTTTATAAGTGAGAATTTCACAAAATATATTGAAGGTGGTGATGATAGTGTAAACTATGCAAACTACCCTGACAAAGACATTACTCGTGATATAAAAGATGATGCAATTAAAACAAAAGGATATTTCATATTACCAAGCCAACTTTTTACAAACGTGGTCAATACTGCCAATACCAATCCAAACCTGAATACAGATTTAAAAGCCATTTTTGTATCCATTGAAAGTTCCGCAAATGGATATCCATCGGAAGAAGATATAAAAGGCTTATTTGCCGATTTTGACACCACCAGTATGCGACTTGGAAACACCGTTGAAAGCAAAAACAGCCGTTTAGCATCGGTTTTAAAAGGTGTTGAAGAACTAAATTTCGGTAATTTTGAAGATAACGAAATAGACCTTTTTGGCGATGCTTATGAATTTCTTATTGGCAATTATGCAGCCAATGCTGGTAAATCGGGTGGTGAGTTTTTTACTCCTGTGCACGTTTCTAAACTTATTGCGCAATTGGCAATGCACAAACAAGAAAAAGTAAACAAAATTTATGATCCTGCGGCAGGTTCTGGCTCTTTATTGCTTCAAGCAAAAAAACACTTTGATGCACATATCATTGAAGAAGGATTTTTTGGTCAAGAAATAAATCATACTACTTATAACTTGGCTCGTATGAATATGTTTTTACACAACATCAACTACGACAAGTTTAATATAGCTTTAGGCGATACACTTCATCATCCTCACTTTATTGATGACAAACCGTTTGATGCCATTGTTTCAAACCCACCTTATTCGGTAAAATGGGTTGGAGATGATGACCCAACACTTATAAATGATGACCGTTTTGCTCCTGCTGGAGTGCTTGCTCCTAAATCAAAAGCCGATTTTGCATTTGTACTGCACGCATTGAGTTATCTTTCCAGTAAAGGACGTGCAGCATTAGTGTGTTTTCCTGGTATTTTTTATCGCGGTGGTGCCGAACAAAAAATCAGAAAGTACCTAGTAGATAACAATTTTGTAGAAACCATCATTTCTGTAGCACCCAATTTGTTTTATGGCACTTCTATAGCAGTAACAATTCTGGTACTTTCAAAACACAAGACAGATAATACAACGCAATTTATTGATGCCAGTGGCGAAGATTTCTTCAAGAAGGTGACCAACAACAATATGATGACTGATGCGCATATTGAAAAAATAATGGCCTTATTTGATAGTAAAGAAGATGTAGAACATGTTGCAAAATCTATTGACAATACTAAAATTGGGGAGAACGATTATAATTTATCAGTTAGTTCTTATGTAGAAGTGAAAAACAACCGTGAGAAAACTAACATCGTTGAATTGAACGCAGCAGTTGCCAAAACAGTACTAAAAATAAATAAACTACGTGCAGACATTGATGCCATTATAAACGAAATTGAAGCATGAGCGACGAAAAAAGAGAAGTAATTATTTACAAAGCAGCTGATGGGCTTTCTGAACTTTCGGTGCAATTAGAAAATGAAACGGTGTGGCTCACTCAAAAACAACTGGTTGAGTTATATCAAGCCGCTAAATCAACTGTAAGCGAACATATTAAAAATATTTATGAAGACGAGGAGCTTACCGCTGAAGCAACTGTTCGGAAAACCCGAACAGTTCAAACGGAAGGCAATAGAGAGGTTAGTCGCGAATTAGATTACTATAACCTAGATATGATTATTGCGCTGGGGTATCGAATCAATTCTAAAATTGCAACTCGCTTTCGTCAATGGGCTACCCAACGTCTTAAAGAGTATATTGTTAAAGGTTTTACCATGGACGATGATCGGCTTAAAAACTTGGGTGGTGGCAACTATTGGAAAGAGTTATTAGATCGTATTCGAGACATCCGCTCTAGCGAAAAAGTAATGTACCGCCAAGTGCTGGATTTATATGCAACCGCCACAGATTATGACCCAAGAAGGGATGAAAGTTTACAGTTTTTCAAAATAGTTCAAAACAAATTGCACTATGCAGCACACGGCAACACCGCAAGCGAAGTTCTTTTTTTACGGGTAGATAGCGATAAACCTTTTGCAGGGTTAACCAACTTTAAAGGCGACCAACCCACGCAAGCAGAGGCCATGGTTGCAAAGAATTTTTTGGAAGAAAAAGAGCTGAAAATACTGAACAATTTAGTAGCTGCCTATTTTGATTTAGCAGAACTAAACACCATTGAAGAACGCGAAATGTGCATGCAAGATTATGTACGCGAATTGGATAACATTCTAACCTCTACTGGTCGTAAAGTGCTAACCAACGCAGGTAGCGTTTCTTATGCTCAAGCCGAGCAAAAGGCAAAGCTGGAATACCAAAAATATAAAGTAAAAACGCTTAGTACCGTAGAAAACGATTATTTAAAAACCATAGCTGAATTAGAAAAAACAGCAAAAAAACAAAGTCGTAAAAAATGAGTTTTCTAGAAAAATTATTAAACGGCGAAGTTGTCGAGTGGAAACCTTTAGATGAGTATGCAGATTATGAGCAGCCGACTAGGTATTTAGTAAATTCAAAAAATTATAGTGATAATTTTAAAACACCAGTTTTGACAGCTGGAAAAACGTTTATTCTTGGATATACAGATGAAACTGATGGTATTAATAAAGCATCAGAAAATCCTGTTATTATTTTTGATGATTTTACTACAGCCAATAAATGGGTTGATTTTGATTTTAAAGCGAAATCATCTGCAATGAAAATGATAATATCAAAAGACGAGTCAAAAGCATCATTAAAATACATTTACTATTGGTTAAACACTTTACCAAGTGAATTAGTTGATGGCGACCACAAAAGACAATGGATCAGCAATTATACAAAGAAACTTATACCAATTCCCTGCCCAGATAATCCCAAAAAATTATTAGAAATTCAACAAAAAATAGTTGCAATTCTGGATACATTTATGGAGCTTACAGCAGAGCTTACAGCAGAGCTTACAGCACGAAAAACGCAATATAGTTATTATAGAGAGAAGTTGCTAACTTTTGATGAAGGTAAAGTTGAATGGAAACGTTTAGAAGAAGTAGGAGAAATTAAACGTGGAGTGGCATTTACAAAAAAGCAGTCGGTATTTGGCAAATTTCCCGTAGTTGCTAATGCGGCTGAACCTATAAGTTTTCATAATGAATTTAATAGAAATGGTGAATTTATTGTTGTCTCTAGATCAGGAGCAAATGCTGGACTGGTAAGTTATTGGAATGAAGAATTATTTTTAACAGATGCTTTTAGTATTCATCCAAATGGTTCAGTTTTAAATACAAAATTTGCTTTTTATTTTTTAAAAAGAAATCAAAGGGAAATTCATTTAATGAAGGAAGGAAGTGGCGTACCGCATGTTAGAGCATCTGATTTCGAAGTTTATAAAATTCCCATCCCATCATTACAAGAACAAGAGCGCATTGTTTCCATTCTAGACAAATTTGACATTTTAACTAATTCTATCAGCGAAGGTTTGCCCAAAGAAATAGCGTTAAGAAAAAAACAATATGAGTATTACAGAGATTTGTTATTAACATTTCCAAAAGATAATTTACAATAATAGAAGTTATGCAAAGTGAAATTATCATTTATCAAACAGAAGACGGCACAACTAAAATCCAAACCCGTTTAGAAAACGAAACCGTTTGGCTCAATCAAGAGCAAATGGCCGAACTGTTTCAAAGAGATAGAAGCGTAATAACCAAACATATTGGTAATATTTTCAATGAAGGCGAATTAGAAGAAAAAAGCAATGTGCAAATTTTGCACATTAGTAGTTCAGACAAACCGGTCAAATTTTACAGTCTTGATGTTATCATTTAATAAGGATCCATTATGTCTAAGGTTTCAATACGTTTTTTTGATGATCGCGAAGTGCGAGCCGTTTGGGACGATGAAAATTCCAAATGGCGGTTCTCGGTATTAGATATTATAGCGGTATTGCGAAACCAAGATGACTATACTAAAAACCGAAACTATTGGAAATACCTAAAAGCCAAACTTAAAAAAGAAAATAGTGAGTTGGTTAGTAGCACTACCCAACTGAAATTAGTAGCCAATGATGGCAAACGCTATTTGACCGATATGCTCGACTACGAAGGCATTATAACCTTAGGAAAAGAATTTCCCAGCAAAACTGCCAACCGATTTATAGATTGGTTTACTTATAGCCCAGAAAGCATAGATGGCAAAAGCAAAACCAAGGCGTATGCTTTATTTGAAACCAGTTTTTCAGATAGCATCGAAGTAGGCACAGCCAAAGGCTTACAACAAATACATGCCTACATTTTTGGCGGGTTATATGATTTTGCAGGGCAAATAAGAACCAAAAACATTGCCAAAGGTGGCTATAGATTTGAGTATGCAAACTATCTAAATAGCACTTTGCTACAAATAGACACTATGCCTGAAACCAATTTTGATGAAATTGTAGAAAAATATGTAGCGATGAACAAAGCCCATCCATTTATGGAGGGTAACGGCAGAAGTACCCGAATTTGGTTAGACTTGATATTGAAAAAGCAATTAAAAAAATGCGTAGATTGGAGCAAAATAAGCAAAACCAATTATATGAATGCAATGATAATTAGCTCGGTAGATAGTAGCGTTTTAAATTCATTACTCAAAACAGCACTTACCACCGACATTAAAAGCCGAGAAATGTATATGAAAGGAATAGATTATTCATACTATTATGAAGAAAATGAATAAATGATTCCAAATAACAAATAAACATGACACAGTATAAAACCATAGCAGAATCAAACAATTTTATTGTTTTAGATAATTACAATAAACATTCAATTTTAAATGAGCCACCAGCGGTTTATCAAACTGAGGCAGCTCTTGAGAAAGAATTTATCCAAGATTTAATCAATCAAGGATATGAAAATCCTAATCTAAATACTAATGAAGCCATGTTGGCTAATGTGAGAGTACAATTGCAAGCATTGAATTACATGGAATTTTCAGACAGTGAATGGCTTCGTTTTGTAGAAGAATATTTAGATAAGCCAAGTGATAATTTAGTCGAAAAAACTAGAAAAATTCATGATAATTACATCTACGATTTTGTTTTTGATGATGGACATATTCAAAATATTTATTTAGTAGACAAAAAAAATGTTGCTCGTAATAAGGTTCAGGTCATCTCACAATTTCAACAAAAAGGAACCAATTCCAATCGCTATGATGTTACAATTCTAGTCAATGGCTTACCATTGGTACAAGTAGAACTAAAAAAACGAGGCGTTGCCATTCGTGAAGCTTTTAATCAATTACATCGTTATTCCAAAGAGAGTTTTAATAGTAGTAACTCGCTATATAAATACTTACAGATTTTTGTTATCACAAATGGAACTGATAGCCGTTATTTTGCAAACACCGTGGAGCGAAATAAAAACAGTTTTGACTTTACCATGAACTGGGCCAAAGCCGATAATACATTAATCAAAGACCTGAAAGATTTTACGACAACCTTTTTTGATAAACGCACGTTGTTAAACGTATTGCTCACCTATTCGGTTTTCGATACAAGTGATACACTACTTATCATGAGACCCTATCAAATTGCAGCAACAGAAAGAATGCTATGGAAAATTTCAAGTTCCTATCAAGCTAAAAATTGGTCTAAAGCCCAAAGTGGTGGTTATATTTGGCATACCACAGGTTCAGGTAAGACACTAACGAGTTTTAAAGCGGCTCGTCTAGCTACAGAATTGGATTTTATTTATAAAGTTTTCTTTGTGGTAGACCGTAAAGATTTGGACTTTCAAACTATGAAAGAATACCAAAGATTTTCTCCAGATAGTGTGAACGGCTCAGATAGTACCGCAGGTTTGAAGAGAAATCTTGAAAAAGAGGACAATAAGATAATTGTCACAACCATTCAGAAGCTAAACCATCTAATGAAAAGCGAGAATGATTTAGCTATTTATCAAAAGCAAGTGGTATTCATTTTTGATGAAGCACATCGTTCTCAATTTGGAGAAGCTCAAAAAAATCTAAATAAAAAGTTTAAAAAATTCTATCAATTTGGTTTTACGGGTACCCCAATCTTTCCTGAAAATGCTTTAGGTGCAGAAACAACAGCAAGTGTTTTTGGTCGTGAATTACATTCTTATGTAATAACAGATGCTATTAGAGATGAAAAAGTGCTTAAATTCAAAGTAGATTACAATGATGTACGAGCACAGTTTAAGAGTATAGAAACAGAAATTGATGAGAAAAAGTTAACGGCTGCTGAAAACAAAAAAGCATTTTTACATCCAGCACGTATCAAAGAAATTTCACAATATATTATAAAGAATTTTAGAATAAAAACACACAGAAATCAAGGAGGAAACAAAGGGTTTAACGCCATGTTTGCAGTAAGTAGTGTGGATGCTGCTAAATGTTATTATGAGGAATTAAACAACCAGCAAAAAGACAATGAAAAGCCTTTAAGAATTGCAACAATATTCTCCTATGCTGCCAATGAAGAACAGAGTGCAGTTGGTGAAATAGTAGATGAAAACTTTGAGCCATCTGCTATGGATAGCAGTGCCAAAGAATTTTTAACGTCAGCAATAAATGACTATAATGCCATGTTCAAAACTAGTTTTGGGGTAGAAAGTAAAGAGTTCCAAAACTATTACCGTGACCTTGCAAAACGTGTAAAAAATAAAGAAATTGACCTTATCATTGTAGTGGGTATGTTCCTTACTGGTTTTGATGCGCCAACACTTAATACTTTATTTGTAGATAAGAACTTGCGTTATCATGGTTTAATGCAAGCTTTTTCACGTACTAATCGTATTTATGATGCGACAAAAACCTTTGGAAATATTATTACTTTTAGAGATTTAGAAACAGCTACTGTTGATGCCATAACATTATTTGGAGACAAGAACACTAAAAATGTTGTACTCGAAAAAAGCTATAAAGAATTTTTAGATGGATTTACAGATGTTGCTACAGGAGAAGCACGCAGAGGTTTTGTGGATGTAGTAAAAGAATTAAACGAAAAGTTCTCGAATCCAGATGAAATAATAACAGAAAAAGATAAAAAAGAGTTCTCAAAACTATTTGGAGAGTACTTGCGAGTTGAAAACATCCTACAGAATTACGATGAGTTCACCAATCTCAAAGCACTTCAAAAAATAGATATAAATGATACAGAAGCCATTGCAGCATTTAAAGAAGCTTACTTTGTAACAAACGAAGAAATAGCTATTATGCAAGAGATAAACTTGTTGCCAGAGAGAATGATTCAAGATTATCGATCTACCTATAATGATATACGTGATTGGTTAAGACGAGAAAAAAATGGCGCAGCATCAGAAGAATCAACTATTAATTGGGATGATGTTGTATTTGAAATAGATTTGCTTAAATCTCAAGAAATAAACCTTGATTATATTCTTGAATTGATTTTTAATCATAATAAAAAGAATAAAGATAAAGCCACCTTGATAGAAGAAATCCGAAGAGTGATTCGCGCAAGTATAGGTAACAGAGCAAAAGAAAGTTTAGTTGTAGATTTTATTAATGAAACAGACCTTGAAACTATTCAAGATAAAGCGAATGTTATAGATTCATTCTTCAAATATGCCCAAGATAAACAGAAAAAAGAGGCTTCGGAATTAATTACAGAGGAGAACTTAAATGAAGACGAAGCTAAACGATATATTTCAGCATCATTGAAGCGTGAGTTTGCTAATGAAAACGGAACAGAACTAAATGCGATTTTACCTAAAATGAGTCCTTTAAATCCTCAATATTTAACAAAAAAGCAAAGCGTTTTTCAAAAAATAGCCACATTTGTAGAGAAGTTTAAAGGTGTTGGAGGTCAATTATAGCAATACAATATCATAAGTAATTGAATATAAAGAGTTAGTATAAATACTAAAAGCCAATAGGGGTTAGCGTTTTTTGTTAATAATTTAATTGGTTTTGGCACTTCAAGAAAGAGCAATTAAACACTAAAAAATTTAATTGCCAAAATAGAACTATAATGGTTTGATGATAATATTTTTTATAATTCAGCATCACATAACACTAAATTCACTAATTTTGCATAGTGAAACAATCAGTAAACATAGCAACAATTTTTCCCAAACACTTATTTTGGGATATGGATCATAGTAAACTTAATCTATCTAAAGATAAGGCTATTATAATCCCAAGAGCTTTGTTTACTTCATAGCCTACACCGAACGAAGTCGAAGGTCTAATTGCATTTTTTTAAATAACATTTTGTATCTATAAATCTGTTTTTAAAAAGGTGTTTTCTACTGGAAAATTATTGTTTAAAAACGTGCTTTACTGGAAAATCGTTTGTATTTAATCCTAAAAACACTCTTTTAGTGGAAAATACAAAAAGGCCATAACTGCTTTATAATGGAAAATATTTGTGGTATTTAAACGGCTTATTCTCCGCAAATTAAGCGGAGAATATAACAGAAAGCGGAGAATAAGTATTATATTTACCGCAAAAAATGCGGAGAATAATGAAATATAGCTATCAAAATGAAAACTGGCCATCCTTTACTTGGGATGCAACCGCTTTGCAGTCGCTAATAGGAATGGTAAGAAACAAGCAAGGCAAACTCATGGGAAAAATGGAAGCTATGGGATTTGCGTTGCAGGAACAAGCTTTGCTAGACACCTTGACAGTTGATGTTTTAAAATCCTCGAAAATAGAGGGAGAAATTCTAAATACAGATCAAGTACGCTCCTCTATTGCGAGACGATTAGGAATGGATATTGCAGGCCTTATTCCCTCTGATAGTACTGTTGATGGTGTCGTAGATATGATGCTGGATGCCACTCAAAACTTTGCTAAACCATTAGTAAAAGATCGATTATTTGGATGGCACAACTGTTTATTTCCAACAGGAAGAAGCGGAATTTATAAAATAAATATAGGCCAATGGAGAACCGACGATACTGGTCCCATGCAAGTAGTTTCTGGAGGATTTGGAAAAGAGAAAGTACATTTTCAAGCTCCAGATGCGATTCATTTAGAGAAAGAAATGAATCATTTTTTAGATTGGTTTGCTAACGAAAAGACTTTGGACCCCTTATTAAAAGCAGGAATTGCCCATTTATGGTTCATTACCCTCCACCCTTTTGATGATGGGAATGGTCGTATTGCCAGAGCCATTACCGATATGCAATTGTGTAAAGCTGATGGCAGCTCAAAACGATTTTATAGTATGTCAGCACAAATTCTTTTACAACGGAATGAATACTACACCATTTTAGAACAAACACAGAAAGGGAGCTTGGATATTACAAATTGGTTATTTTGGTTTTTCGAAAATGTATTAGCTGCCTTAAATGCGACCAACACTACTTTGGAACACGTTGTATTAAAAGCTAATTTCTGGGAAAAACTATATAACACACCACTAAACGAAAGACAAAAATTACTTCTTAATAAAATGTTAGATGGTTTTGAAGGGAAATTAACCTCAACAAAATGGGCAAAGATTGCAAAATGTTCTCCTGATACCGCTTTAAGAGATATTCAAGATCTGATTTTAAAAGGAATTGTAATGAAAGAGGATAAAGGGGGAAGAAGTACATCCTATACTGTTATCCTATAAAAATAATTTAAACTTTTATAAAATAAGTGATTAACTATTTTGAAGATCATTAAACAGCGAATACTAATTTTTGGGTAAGAAAATAAATGACAACACACGATTTAATAGGTAAATATTCCATTTCTGGAAGCAATCAGGAGGAGACTAATCAAATGACTTACAAAGGCATTTTGACTTTATCCTTGGACGAAAACAACCGCATCATAGCGCATTGGCTTATTAATAATGAGCAGGAGCAAATGGGTAACGGCTTCTTTAAAGACCGTATTCTCGTAATTAATTTCAACTACAACGAAGACAACAAAACCTATAAAGGAGTAGCGGTTTATCGCTGTATTAACAAGGATTTTCTCGATGGATTCTGGTCAGAAAAACACGGAAACCCGCTTTATTTAGGCAACGAACGTTGTTTGAGAATACAAAGTAGCGAACGGCCCAACTAAATTTAAGTTACCATAGAAACCGCTATCGATTTTGCAGTATCAAAAAATGATTGTAGCTTTGAAAAAATCGATTTAACAGACCTTTTACAGCTCACAGCATCCCTTATTTTATGAAAAAATACTATCTACACAACGGAACCGAAAGTAGCGGACCATTTGATATAGACGAACTAAAATCCAAAAAAATAACCCAAACTACTCCCGTATGGTTTGAAGGATTGGAAAAATGGAAAACAGCTGGTGAAATCGAAGCTCTAAAAACCATTTTTGTAGCAATCCCCCCTCCTATTGATATGTCTCGAGAAACGCCTCCATTGCAAAAAGTGGCGAACAATTCCTCGAAAAAGGAAATCCTTGGGTTATCCAAAAGTACTTTTTGGATTGCTTTTGGCGTAGTAATCGTATTGATTGGAATCACTATTTTGAACACCATTGAAGACAAAAGAACTCGAGAATTAGAACTCAAAAACCACAAAACAGAAGCCGAAAATTACCAATTGGAACTCCAACAAAAAGAAGCTGAAGATCAAAAAATACAGGCTGCTATGCAAGAAAAAGTAGCAGCTGAAAAAGTAATTGCCGATAAAAAACAAAGCGATAGTTCGAGACTTTTGGAAATTGAAAAAACATTGGCTAACTCCCAAATCAATTTAGATGCAGCTGAAAAAATGCTTACTAATGCAGCCGATTTTAAGTTGTTGCGAACTGCCACAGAAAAAAAAGAGCAACTTGATTTGTTGAAAAATACTACTGATTCTATTAAAAATGAAATAGAGCAACTCAAAAAAGAATCCAATCAACTAAAATTAGAATTGGAAAAAATACAGTAACACTTTCCCAAAAAAGCAATTACAAAAAAATTGTTGTTGTTTTTTAAAGCTTCCTTTACATAGCTAAAATCTTTGTATCGTTAGCAACTAGATTCTTTTTCAAGGTTTTTAATTCTATTTGCATTATTCTTATTTTAATTACCTAAAATTACCAATTTCAAAGTATTCGCAATCAAAACAGGGCTGTTATTATCATATAAATTCGATAAATAGTGATTTTTTTTCAATATTTGTAGTTTTCAAATACTATTCTAAAAAATACTTCCTTATGTCCATAAAAATAGCCATTTCACACAAAACAGCCTATACATTTGATCGAAGTGTAAAACTATTTCCACACATTTTCAGATTAAGACCTGCCGCACATTCCCGAACGGCTATTGAAGGCTATTCCTTCAAAATCTATCCCGAAAATCATTTTATCAATTGGCAGCAGGATCCTTTTGGGAACTATCAAGCAAGAGTCGTTTTTAACGAAAAGACAACCGAATTGCGGGTTGAAGTAGAAGTTATCGCCAAACTGGAAGTCATCAATCCGTTTGATTTTTTTATTGAAGAATATGCCGAAAATTTTCCTTTTCTCTACGACAATAAGTTGCATAAAGAGTTGATTCCGTATCTTGAAGTAAGACAAAATGAACGAGGAATGCTATTTGATGCTTTCGTGGCAAAACTAGCCGAGAAAAAAGACTTAATCACCGTTGATTTTTTGGTTTTTACCAATCAATTGGTATTTCAAACTTTAAGTTACAATATTCGTCTCGAAGTTGGGGTTCAAACTTGTGAAGAAACATTGCAAATACAAAGCGGTTCCTGCCGTGATTTTGCGTGGCTATTGGTTCAATGTTTGCGCAGTATTGGCTTGGCAGCCCGATTTGTTTCGGGTTATTTGGTGCAATTAACTTCGGACGTAAATTCGCTTGACGGCTCATCTGGTCCCGAAAATGATTTTACCGATTTACACGCTTGGGTCGAAGTCTATTTACCCGGAGCGGGATGGGTTGGACTCGATCCTACTTCAGGACTTTTTGCTGGCGAAGGACATATTCCGCTATGTTGCACGCCCGATTACGAAAGTGCCGCTCCCGTAACTGGTGCGAGCGAAATTTGCCAAGTGAATTTTGAATTTGACAACACCGTAACCCGCATTCACGAAGATCCAAGAGTGACCAAACCCTACACAGAACAGCAATGGTCAGCCATTATGGAAGTGGGTAATGTTGTCGAAAAAGACTTAATCGAAGGCGATGTCCGTTTGACAATGGGCGGCGAACCCACTTTTGTTTCCATAGACGATTTCGAATCTCCCGAGTGGAATTCTACTGCCGATGGGCCTTTGAAACGCAAACTGGCTTACGATTTGGCATTGCGATTAAAAGGTCGTTTTGCGCACGGCGGATTGCTTCATTTTGGTCAGGGAAAATGGTATCCCGGCGAGTTAATGCCACGCTGGCAATATGCTTTGTACTGGAGAAAAGACGGTTTCCCACTTTGGAAAAATGACACTTTAATTGCTAAAGAAGACGGTAAAAAATTTACTTTTCACGATGCCGAACGTTTTGCCATTGAACTGACAAAATACTTGGGCATCGATATTAAAAATATAAATCCTACTTATGAAGACCCTATTTATTGGGCTTTGGAAGAAGGAAAACTACCTGTAAATCTGGATCCGCTGGCTGTCAATCTAAAAGATTCTATTCAGCGCCATACTTTAGCAAAATTATTAGAAAAAGGTTTGAACAATCCATCTGGTTTTGTGTTGCCTTTAAAATGGATTCACGAAACCCAAAACTGGGTCAGCTGTGTTTGGGAATTCCGAAGAGGACAATGTTATTTGATTCCCGGCAACTCCCCTATTGGCTTGCGTTTGCCTTTGGAATCGTTGCCCGAAGTTTCTAAAAACAAAAGAGAGCAACCCGTTTCTAGAAGTTTATTTGAAGAATTACCCCCTTTGGGAGATTATTACCAATCTGTTAAAGAGCGATACGGTAGTGCTTCGCCAACTTACAAAGCGAATGTTGCTCCAAAATCGGAAGAGGAAACGGAAGAAAAGGAATCTTTATTATTTGAAGTAGAAACTTTTTCGACGGCAATGTGTGTAGAAGAACGGGACGGTATTATTTATGTTTTCCTTCCGCCAACGGACTATTTAGAAACGTATTTAGACCTAATTACTTCAGTTGAAGCCACTGCCGAGAAATTACAAATACCTGTTCGAATAGAAGGCTACCAACCCAAAACCGACTACCGCATCGAAAAAATGATGGTAACACCCGATCCTGGGGTTATCGAAGTCAATGTACATCCAGCGAAATCGTGGCAGGAAATTGTAGACAACACCACCGCTTTGTACGAAGAAGCTTTTCTTTCGCGTTTGGGAACTGATAAATTTATGGTCGATGGCCGTCACACTGGAACTGGTGGCGGAAATCACGTTACCCTTGGCGCAGCAAAACCAGAAGACAGTCCGCTATTGCGAAGACCTGATTTATTGCGAAGTTTGATTACCTATTGGCAACATCATCCTGTTTTGAGCTACCTTTTTGCAGGGCCTTTTATTGGGCCAACAAGTCAAGCGCCACGTATTGACGAAGGTCGTGACGAACGCTTGTATGAAATGGAAATTGCTTTTGAACAAATTCCGAAAGACGAAGAAGTTCCTTTTTGGATGGTGGATCGAATTTTTAGAAACTTACTGACCGATATTACAGGAAATACGCATCGAACTGAATTTTGCATCGACAAATTGTATTCTCCAGATTCGCCAACCGGACGTTTGGGAATACTGGAATTACGCGCTTTTGATATGCCTCCACACAAACACATGAATTTGGTTCAAAACCTATTGGTTCGTTCTTTGGTAGCGAAGTTTTGGAAAAACCCGTATGAAAAAAAATTAGTCCGTTGGGGAACAGAATTGCACGATAAGTTCTTGTTACCCCATTTTGCTTATTTGGATATGATTGATGTCGTTAATGATTTGAAAGAAGTGGGTTATGATTTTCACATTTCGTGGTTTGATCCCTTTTTCGAATTCAGATTCCCGCATCACGGAGGAATTACGGTAGATAATATTCAGTTGGAAATCCGTTTGGGAATAGAACCTTGGCACGTTTTGGGCGAGGAATTATCCAGTAATGGAACAGCACGTTTTGTAGATTCGTCTTTAGAAAGATTGCAAGTTAAAATTTCGGGAATCATTCCAGACCGTCATATTTTATTGTGTAAAGGCTGTAGAATTCCGTTAAGAAGTACGGGAACCAAAGGCGAATATGTAGCAGGAATCCGTTATAAAGCTTGGAATCCGCCATCGGCTTTGCATCCTAATATTGGCGTTGATGTTCCCTTGGTTTTCGATATTGTAGATACTTGGAACAATAAATCTATTGGCGGTTGTACCTATTTTGTTTCGCATCCCGGCGGTCGAAGTTATGAAACAGTACCTGTCAATAGTTACGAAGCCGAATCGAGAAAAATTAGTCGTTTTTGGGATTTTGGTCACACGCCATCCGCTATTTCTGAAAAAACTGCACCTGTAATTGATACACCTACGGTTTCGAGATTTGTGGCTCAAAACAAAACCAATCTAAAACCCGATACACCCATAGAATTAGTCAATCCCGAATACCCAAACACACTGGATTTAAGGCATTTTTGGGTGGCGAAAAAGTAAAAGTTTCTTGCCACAGATTTCATGATTAACACAGATTATTTTGAATAATAACATTGCCATTCCCATTTAAAACTAGTATTTTGCAAGGCTATAAAATAATTCATTCCAAATTAACAAATGATTCAAGATATTTCATTGGGACTACTCCAAACCTACAAAGAAAAAATCAATTCGTATGACGAAGTACTCGACCAAAACGGTCAGGTAAAACCCTATTGGCAAGGACTTTTTGATACTTTAGAATCCATTGGAATTGAAGAATTGGAATTGCGTAATCAAGAAATTGTAAAAAAATTAAAGGAAAACGGAGTTACTTATAATGTGTATGATTCTAATAAAGAGTCGAATCGGGCTTGGAAACTAGATCCTATTCCGTTTCTAATCCACGAATCGGAATGGTTATCTATCGAAAAAGGATTACAGCAAAGAGCGCATTTATTGGATTTGATTTTAAAAGATTTTTATGGCGATCAAACTTTGATTAAAAACGCTATTATTCCTGCCGAATTGGTTTTTGACAATTCAGGTTTTCTCTTGCCGTGTTTTGATATTCGACAAAAACTAGATACGCAATTATTAAATTATGCCGTTGATTTAGCCCGTGGGCCAGACGGAAAAATGTGGCTGTTAGACAATAGAACCCAAGCTCCTTCTGGTGCTGGATATGCTCTTGAGAATAGAATTGTAATGAGTAAGGTTTTTCCAGAATTAAACGAAAAAACCTATAGAAAACGACTTTCTCCCTATTTTAATCAATTACAACAAACCGTTGACACATTAGGAAACAACAATAACGAAAATCCAAATGTAGTTTTCCTAACGCCTGGGCCAGGAAACGAAACTTATTTTGAGCACGTTTACCTTTCGTCCTATTTGGGATATACTTTGGTTCAAGGGAACGATTTATTAGTTCGAGATGGATTTGTTTGGCTAAAATCGATTGACCAACTCGAACGCGTAGATGTCATTATCAAACGATTGGATGATGAATGGTGTGATCCGCTGGAATTGCGAAGAGCTTCTTTGCTAGGAATTCCGGGACTTTTGCAAGTAATTCGGTTGGGAAATGTTGCCGTAGTAAATCCTCCGGGAACGAGCGTTTTAGAAAATTATGGCTTGATGGCTTTTATGCAAAATGCCTGTAAATTTTTACTCAACGAACCGCTTTTAATTAGTTCGGTGGCGACTTGGTGGTGTGGACAAACCAAAGAATTGAATTTTGTTTTGGCTAATTTACCCAAATTAATTATCAAAAAAACCAACCGAAAACAAGGTTTTAGATCCATTTACGGACGCTTATTGTCCATTGAACAACTGACCGATTTAAAGCATTTAATTCTCAAAAGTCCCAAAGATTATGTGGCGCAAGAAGAAGTAAGTTTATCGACAACTCCTGCGTTTATCAATGGATCAATTGAACCAAGATATGCCGCCATACGTGCTTTTTTGATTGCTGATGGCGATGGATATACAGTAATGCAAGGCGGTTTAACTAGAAGTTCTGCCGTGAAAGACAAGTTTGAAATTTCGAACCAATTAGGCGGAATTTCTAAAGACACTTGGATCATAACGAATAGCCCTACAACACATCAAGAAAAATCGGTAGAACGAAAAAACACTAACAACCAACTCAATAATTCCTTGACGAGCCGCAATGCCGAAAACTTATTTTGGGTAGGCCGCTTGTGCGAAAGAACGATGGCGTTGCGTAGTTTTCTAAAAATAATCTTGAATAGATTGAACGAAAACGTGACCAAACATGGCAATAAACAGCCAGAATTTTTGGTCGTTTTATTAAAATCATTAACACATCTTACCCAAACTTACCCAGGATTCGTGGGGAAAGAAGCTAAAGACGGGGAAGAATTTGATAACGAAGCCATTTTTGAAGACCCCATTGCAGAATTACTGCTTTTGATTAATGACCCTAAAAAAGCAGGCTCGGTAGTCTATAATTTACAATCGTTGCTCAATACCATTAATCAGGTGAGCGAAAAATGGAATCACGACACCCGACGCATCATTAATTTGGTCGAAGACAGCCTGTACACACTCAAAAAAACCGATACTGATAATATCAATTATGTTAACCACGCTTTGGATAAATTGCACATTCGTTTGTTTTCTTTTTATGGCAATATTTATGAAACTTTGCCGCGAGACAATGGCTTTTATTTATTGGAAGCAGGAAAAAACATAGAGCGTATTTTATCTTTATTATCGGTATTTCGTTCCACATTCAATTTCAAAAAAATGGTGGAAGAAGAAGCCGTTTTGATGGAAGCTATTCTGGAAAACCACCATTTATTGGCACAATATCGCAATATTTACAAATCGCATTTGAGTTTGAAAGCCGTTATCAATATGGTATTTTTAGAAAAAAACCTACCCTATACGCTTACTTATTTATTGGATACACTTTCGTATTATCTTTCTAAATTGCCCAAAACCAATGAGCCACACCGATTGACTATTGCCGAAAAATCAGCTTTGGAGGCCAGCACCATCATTAAACTAATTGATGCAGATAATCTAATACAAGTCGATGCAGCAACACAATTTCGTCCTGAATTAGATCAAACTCTTTCTAGCGTTTTTGAACTGATTTGCACTGTTTCCAACAATTTATCGCGTTTGTATTTCAACCATTCTGTGATGCAACATTCTGTTTTAGAAACCCTTGAAAATAGCGATTCTGATGAAATATAAATTAAAACACAAAACGCTTTATACCTACGTAAACGAGGTGCACAATTACCAAAGTATTTTGTGCCTGCAACCCCGAAATTCTGCCAAACAAATATGCATCAATTTCAAATTAGAGATTGAGCCAAAACCGTCTAAAATATATTCTCGTACCGATTATTTTGGAAACATTCAACATTATTTTTCGCTGCACGAATCGCATAAATCACTAAAGGTTACCGTTTCTAGCGAGGTCGAAGTACTCCATAATCTGGTACAACCCTTGAATCCGATAACCTGCGAGGAAGCCAGACAAAAATTTAAGACCAATCTTGCACTCAAAATTGAGGTTTTGCAATACCAATTGCCCAGTCAATACATCACTTGGGACGAAGAAATTGAAGCTTTTGCCAAAACCTGTCTCATTCCAGATGTGTCACTTTTTGAAGCTATTTTAGATTTAATAAAAAAAATATACACTGAATTTCAATTCAAATCGGGTGCAACCAATGTCAATACGCCACTAAAAACGGTACTTAAAGAACGAAAAGGAGTTTGCCAAGATTTCTCTCATTTGGCGATTGCGAGTTTGCGAAGCGTTGGAATTCCAGCAAAATATGTGAGTGGTTATATCGAAACACTACCGCCAAAAGGGAAAATAAAACTAGAGGGTTCCGATGCTTCTCATGCGTGGATTTCAGTTTATATTCCAGAAATGGGCTGGTGCGAATTTGACCCAACTAACAATATGATTCCGCAACAACGGCACATTGTAACGGCTTACGGAAGAGATTTTGCCGATGTTTCGCCGCTAAAAGGGATTATTTTTAGTTCTGGAGAACATAAAGTAAAGGTTGAGGTGGATGTGATACCGTTAGTTTGATTTTAATTTAAAAAACAGAATACCAATAACATTAAAATTTTACAACAATTGATCACATTGTTATAGTTTGACCGTCAATAGTTTACATAAATTTGTTGTCAACAGTAACAAACATCACATTAAAATATCTAATACCAACACCATCAAAAAGCATCCACTTTTAACGCCAAGAAAAGCATCTGTTATAGATCTAAATACAGCGAACGATTTATTTGCCGAAATTATGCAATCTGGAATTCCTTTTGGATACCAACAGGCCAATTGTCATAATATTTCGCATTATATCAGTATGTTATTAGCATCTAAAGGCTATCAATGTGCCAAAATTTGGGCGTTTGCACCGGTGGTTTATTCTACATCTAGCAGTAAATTAATCTCGTTTGCCGATAAAAAAAATATTTCCCCTAATGGAAAAATAGATTGGGGCTATCACGTTGCGCCAATACTTCAAGTACGCATTGGGAATAAAGTACGCAAAATGGTTATTGACCCTGGATTATTTCCCAAAAGTCCCGTGCGGTATAGAACGTGGCTTGCCAAACTAAAAACTAGGAAACTCATTTATTTGATTGTAGATTCGGTCTGGTATCTATTCAATTCGTCGGTAATTCCCAACTCGCAATTGCAACCAGATTTGAATACTGTTCAGCCCAATGTCAAGTTACCCGATTGGTTTTCGGACAAACTGATTACGGATTTTTTCAAATATGAAGAAGATTCATTAGAGCAACATTGGATCGAGAAAGGATTGGCGGTAAATGAAACAGCAATGGCTTTCTACGATACCGAAATCAAGCCGATTTTGCAATCCAAACAACAGCAAGATTTGGTTGCAGATTATAAAATGCTCGTGGGAAATGTTTTTAATTTCGAAACCATTTTTAGAGATGGCAATTGGAATTATGAAATGGATAATAATTTTCAATTCAGACACCAAATTATCATTGCCAAATACCGTCAAATATACTTCGGAAACCTATCGAAATGGCAATGTAAATTAGCCCTATTGATGCCCTTATAAATGGGGAAAATCTAAATTTAAAACACAAAAAATAAAAGCATAAAAAAACCGAGCCATTGCTGACTCGGTTTAAAGTAGACTAAAATTGTACTATTAGTCTTTTTGAGATTTTACTGCCAAAGAGTAAATTACTAAACCAAAACCAATTTTGTTAATCGCATCGGCAATATTGTAGGCTACATCTACACTACCTTTTCCTAGTATACTAGTATACCAGCCGTCAGTTCCCAACATGTACCCTAAAGGATAAATTGCCCAACCTACAAGAACAAACCAACACAAAATTTTGTGAGCTGCAAGGACATCTCCTCCTGCTGTTGCAGCTAGTTTAGAGGCATTACCAAACCATATTTCGTAAACAATTACAAAGTATGCTAATCCAGAAATACCACCCCATAATGCGGCATTATCAGCATAAACAGTTTCGCCTAGATACCCTGTAACAAGCATCACAATAGAAAGTCCAATCATTTTCCATAACAAATCAGATTTTGCTCCTGCAACTTTAAGTATTAAATAAAATTCAACACACATTAATGGAACGGTTAGAATCCAATCTACATAACGAAAAAAAGTTGGAGATTCCCCAATTACTGCCCAGTATTCTTTCATGTAAAAATAATGAACTGCAGCAATAAAAGTAATTAATCCAGAAACCAATACAGAGGTACGCCATTTTTTATCAAATTGATTTAATGATAAAAAGAAAAAAGCTGATGCAGCCATCATGGCCATACATCCTACAAAAAAAGTAAAACCGACATAATCAGTAGGTAACATTTTAGTCACCAATGATGGAATGAAAAGTAAATTTGTCATAATAATAAAAGATTTGGTTGTGATTAATAAATTGTTTAACCAAATGTATAAAAACATTAAACAAAAACAATACGTTTTGTTTAATAATTTTTAAGTATTTTTAAACAAAAATAAAATGGAATGGCAAAATATTCGAATTTCGCAATTGTAGCAAGCTTTTTTGGGCTTTGGTTGGACTCTTCATTGACCGAAACGGCACAAACTTGGGTTGGTTTTATACTCGTTTTCAGTTTTGGAATTCTGCATGGTGCAAATGATTTACTATTAATAAAAAAAGTAAACGCCCAAAGTAATTCTATTCATTCCTATTATATATTGCTTTATTACATTCTTGTAGTACTATTTGGAGCCCTTTTATTCTATACTATTCCGTGGTTTGCATTGGTGTTATTTGTTCTTGTTAGTGGTTACCATTTTGGAGAGCAACATTGGAACAAAAAGCTAGATAGTGAAAACAAATGGATAAAATTGCTATTTGAAATCCAATATGGGGTTTTACTTTTATTTTTAATATTTGTATTTCACGACCTAGAAGTCCAGAAAATAATAGTTGCCATAACTGCCGTTACCATACCAATTGTTTATTTTTCAGCTATTTTAAAATTTTTGATAATTACATTTGCGGGAAGTTGCTTGTATTATAACTATGTGTTAAAAAACTTCAAAAGTCCTATCCTTACGGAACTATTCTATCTCCTCATATTTGCTCTTCTATTCAAAGTTTCCAGTCTTATATGGGCTTTTGCGTTGTATTTTATTTTTTGGCACAGTATTCCTTCTATGATGGATCAAATTAAATTTCTATACCAAGAGGTAACATGGGCTACCTTTAGAGTATACTTTCGATCAGCATTTGTCTACTGGATGGTATCTCTTGCAGGCATTGCGGCATTGTATCTTATTTTTAGAAATCAAAAAACATTTTATGCTTTATTTTTTTCCTTTTTGGCTTCCATTACATTTCCACACGTTATTGTAATACTTACTATGTTTGGTAAAAAAATAAAGTAAACCCACGAATCAATCTTATATTCAAGGATTTAAGGATTAATTTTGTGTGTACTGTGTTTATGAAATAGTATAAATTATTGGGAAAATGCTTTTATTAGTTAAACAAAAAAAACCGAGCCATTGCTGACTCGGTTTTTATTATTTATGCTTTTCAAAAGATCCCGATAAAAATCGAGATAAGCGATTCGAAGGCCAATGCATCTCCTGGCTCGTTCGCTAAAACAGTTCACTCAACTGTTTTTTAACGCTCCGCCCTATTTTACTTCTTCGAATTCAACGTCTTCTACGTTGTCTCCTTGTGCTTGCTCTTGTTGTGGAGCTGCTTGTTGCCCTTGTTCGCCTTGAGCGTACATAGCTTCAGTAGCTGTTTTCCAAGCTGCATTGATGTTGTCCAACGCCGTTTGAATAGCAGGAACATCTTGAGATTGGTGCGCCATTCTCAATTCAGTCAAAGCATATTCTACAGCAACTTTATGATCATCAGCTAATTTAGCTCCAAGTTCTTTCAATTGCGTTTCCGTTTGGAAAATCATAGAGTCAGCCTCATTGATTTTTTCTGCTTTTGCTCTTAAAACTTTGTCAGATTCTGCGTTAGCTTCGGCATCTTGTTTCATTCTTTCGATTTCTTCAGAAGTCAATCCAGAAGAAGCTTCGATACGAATATCATGCGATTTTCCAGTTCCTTTGTCAGTTGCCGAAACTTTGATGATACCATTAGCATCAATATCAAAAGTTACTTCAATTTGTGGAACACCTCTTGGTGCTGGTGGAATACCATCCAAGTTGAAACGACCAATAGTTTTGTTATCCGCAGCCATGGCTCTAGCACCTTGAAGAACGTGTAGTTCAACAGTTGGTTGAGAATCTGCAGCAGTTGAGAAAACTTGTGATTTTTTTGTTGGAATAGTAGTATTAGACTCAATTAATGTAGTCATAACTCCACCCATAGTTTCGATACCTAAAGATAAAGGGGTAACGTCAAGTAACAATACATCTTTTACATCTCCAGAAAGAACGCCACCTTGAATAGCTGCACCAATAGCAACAACCTCATCAGGGTTAACTCCTTTAGACGCTTTTTTACCAAAGAATTTTTCCACCTCATCAGCAATTCTTGGCATACGAGTAGAACCTCCTACCAAGATCACTTCGTCAATATCAGAAACAGATAAACCAGCATCTTTCAACGCTCTAGCCACTGGAGCCATAGAACGTTTTACTAATGAATCCGTCAATTGCTCAAATTTAGCTCTAGACAATTTTTTCACTAAGTGTTTTGGTCCTGAAGCAGTAGCTGTAACGTATGGCAAGTTGATTTCAGTTTCAGCAGAAGATGACAATTCAATTTTTGCTTTTTCAGCAGCTTCTTTCAAACGTTGCAATGACATTGGGTCTAAACGCAAATCAATACCTTCTTCAGTTTTGAATTCGTCAGCCAACCAGTCAATAATTTTGTGGTCAAAATCATCTCCACCAAGGTGCGTATCACCATTAGTAGACAATACTTCAAAAACTCCGTCTCCTAATTCCAAAACAGAAATATCAAATGTACCTCCACCTAAATCGTAAACAGCAATTTTTTGATCCGTTCCTTTTTTGTCCAATCCGTAAGCCAATGCCGCAGCAGTAGGCTCATTGATGATACGCATTACTTTCAAACCAGCAATTTCACCAGCTTCTTTCGTAGCTTGACGTTGTGCATCGTTGAAGTAAGCAGGAACAGTAATAACCGCTTCAGTTACCGTTTGACCTAAATAGTCTTCCGCAGTTTTTTTCATTTTTTGAAGTGTCATTGCTGACAATTCTTGTGCAGAGTACAAACGACCATCAATATCCACACGTGGCGTATTGTTGTCACCCTTTACAATTTTGTAGGAAACTCTTTTTGCTTCAGCCGTAACCTCACCAAAACCTTGTCCCATAAAACGTTTGATAGAAGCAATAGTCTTAGTTGGATTAGTTACTGCTTGTCTTTTCGCAGGATCCCCTACTTTAATTTCTCCACCTTCTACAAAAGCGATGATAGATGGCGTTGTTCTTTTTCCTTCTGCATTAGGAATAACAACTGCTTCATTACCTTCCATTACAGAAACACAAGAGTTTGTCGTACCTAAATCAATTCCGATTATTTTACCCATTTTTATTCTATTTAATTTTTATTGAATACTTATTTTAACATCTTGAAACCGATAAGTCAAGGATTGTGCCAAGACAAAAAACCGAGTAAATTGTCAGTTTATGGTGTTTTTGGCGGAAAACGGTCTGACAATATGACATTTTAACTCACCTTATAAGCAGTAACCAAAGGTTGGAGATGAGATTTTAGCATTTATGAGGACGGTTTTCAGGAGCTTTATCCAGCTATACGCTCTATCTTTATGTTCTTAAAGAAAGAACATAAAGGATGCCGCTGCTATCTGGGCTACGGCATTCGAGTAAACGAAAGGGTTTTCTGTTTAGAAAATTTTTTCTTTGTTCAAAAAAAAACGATTTGTAAGAAAAAATGAATATATTTGATAGAAACAAAGAGAAACAAACTTTCGCTGATTTACCCGATTATGGGTGTTTATCAGGGCAAACGCATCATATTGCATAAAAATAAGTACTAAAAAATTTGTTAATTAAATATAATATAACTACATTAACGCTTAATAATCAATATATTAAGCAGTTTTTATGTCAGGTAATTTA